>NZ_AJHJ01000114.1 GCF_000257645.1 Serratia sp. M24T3 | reverse complement strand
GTAATGAGGAGCATACGTGGGTATGTGACGAAATTGCGCGAAGGCGGCCAACGCAGCAGCAGGGTAAAAGCATCGTTTCTAGCACCAAGATTTGCCTGGCGGCAGTAGCGCGGTGGTCCCACCTGACCCCATGCCGAACTCAGAAGTGAAACGCCGTAGCGCCGATGGTAGTGTGGGGTCTCCCCATGCGAGAGTAGGGAACTGCCAGGCATCAAATT
>NZ_AJHJ01000113.1 GCF_000257645.1 Serratia sp. M24T3 | reverse complement strand
GCAGATCCCCTTTGAGATCGACAATTTTAGCATTGCCAGTATCTACGGCTTCATGCACCAGGTCATTGTTATAGCGAAACTTGTCGGCTTTATATAAGCGGCAGACGCGATCAGGATACCAGCCACTGTGGCGCATAAAGCGGCCCATGAACAGGTTGCGACGGCCCAGGCGATAAACTTTGCTGTCATCAGGCTGTTGCAGGCACGCTTCGATAGATTGACGG
>NZ_AJHJ01000112.1 GCF_000257645.1 Serratia sp. M24T3 | reverse complement strand
AATCCTTTCCTTCTCTGCGTTGTCGCCCCACTCGTTTGCACCAAGCAAACGTCGTGTGACTCCGCCTTGATAAGAAAAAGATTGGCTGACTCATCTGAACGATGAGTGATAAAGGTATCTGTTTAGTGACTGTATGGGGCTATAGCTCAGCTGGGAGAGCGCCTGCCTTGCACGCAGGAGGTCAGCGGTTCGATCCCGCTTAGCTCCACCATATCCATACGGCTCACAACAAATAC
>NZ_AJHJ01000111.1 GCF_000257645.1 Serratia sp. M24T3 | reverse complement strand
AAATTCTTTCTCATGCTGCGTTATGACTTCCCTCGCATAGAAAACGCTATGCTTCGCGAAGCCACGCCTTGCCTGAGTCAGAATTGAAACTCTTTTTAGGGTGGGACATATAAAGGTATCTGTTTAGTGACTGTATGGGGCTATAGCTCAGCTGGGAGAGCGCCTGCCTTGCACGCAGGAGGTCAGCGGTTCGATCCCGCTTAGCTCCACCATATCCATACGGCTCACATCAAATAC
>NZ_AJHJ01000110.1 GCF_000257645.1 Serratia sp. M24T3 | reverse complement strand
TAACGAGCAAGAGCACCTGTTGATGCAGTGGGGGAAACCCCGCGCTGATACGAAAACGTGTCGAGTCAGTGATTCGAGACGGCATTTTCGTGTCCCCATCGTCTAGAGGCCTAGGACACTGCCCTTTCACGGCTGTAACAGGGGTTCGAATCCCCTTGGGGACGCCATCCGATAATGTGTGAAAGACATTATCACTCTGCACCTTCGCGGGTCAGAAACTATCGTAAAGATGACTTTATTGAGTCGTGTTTACGATA
>NZ_AJHJ01000109.1 GCF_000257645.1 Serratia sp. M24T3 | reverse complement strand
GTTGGCTAGATTCGTTCACCCGAATCACTGACGGGTGTCAGCTCATCGGGCTTCACGCTTTTACCGCCTTGTCACAACGTTAATGGCTTTGAGGAATGCTGGTCTCCCTTGACGCCGTGACTGCGTCGGCGACATTCGTTCACCCGAATCACTGACGGGTGTCAGCTCATCGGGCTTCACGCTTTTGCCGCCTTGTCACAACGCCAATGGCTTTGAGGAATGCTGGTCTCCCTTGACGCCGTGACTGCGTTGGCGACATTCGTTCACCCGAA
>NZ_AJHJ01000108.1 GCF_000257645.1 Serratia sp. M24T3 | reverse complement strand
ACTGGAAGACTGGATAAGCACCGCCAGCGGCCGGTCCAGTTTGCGCGACGTCGCCGCCAGATAGCCGGTTAACAGATTGGTGGCTTCACCCACCACCCCACAGGTGGCAAGGTCGCTGACAATGCGCTCTGCCAGGTCAGGGGGATTTCAGCAGCGCCAGCGCCGCCGCTTCATCATCACCCGATACCGTCACCGCCGTGAAGGCCTGCTCAGTCTCCGCGGCTTTAAGCCGTTCGTCCTGCTGCTGCTCCAGCGCCAGCAGCACCCGGCCAGCCTCGCGCTTTATCACTGCGATATCGCAACCAAGCTCGTTT
>NZ_AJHJ01000107.1 GCF_000257645.1 Serratia sp. M24T3 | reverse complement strand
GCCTGCACCCGCCTGCAATAGACCAAGATCTAAAGTGCGCAGGCTAATTGATTTTAAACTTTCCGGCACATTCCCCTCAATAATGCGTAGTGCAAGGCCTTCGACCAACGCTGTCTTGCCCACTCCCGGCTCCCCCACCAAAAATGGGATTGTTTTTACGACGCCGTGAGAGGATGTCGATCATCTGGCGGATCTCGGTATCGCGGCCAAAGATCGCCGTAAAAAAAGCCGCACTGCGCTGCTGTTCCGCTGGCTTTGGCGACATCCCGGCATTACTTTTGGCGGGGTGATGATTGCCGCAATAGTTTTACTCGGCCTGTTTGCCCCCTGGGTTTCTGCTCAAG
>NZ_AJHJ01000106.1 GCF_000257645.1 Serratia sp. M24T3 | reverse complement strand
GAGACGAAAGTTTCAATGAAAATCAGCTTGTTCAAAGATTGGTTCTGATGGCTATCTGCAGGAATGTGGAAAGCGGTTGGAATGAAACAGAATTTGCCTGGCGGCAGTAGCGCGGTGGTCCCACCTGACCCCATGCCGAACTCAGAAGTGAAACGCCGTAGCGCCGATGGTAGTGTGGGGTCTCCCCATGCGAGAGTAGGGAACTGCCAGGCATCAAATTAAACATCTTACTGTGAATTTACCAGTTGGATGTTGCAGTAGATTAGTATGCTGATATGGCTCAGTTGGTAGAGCGCACCCTTGGTAAGGGTGAGGTCCCCAGTTCGACTCTGGGTATCAGCACCAG
>NZ_AJHJ01000105.1 GCF_000257645.1 Serratia sp. M24T3 | reverse complement strand
AATCAAGTGAGCATCAGGGCCGAATTTGGTAGAATGTGAAAGTGGTTAAAGTAACTCTGCTGTAAAGAACTGCAATTAAAGAAGTGATATGCACCCATAGCTCAGCTGGATAGAGTACTCGGCTACGAACCGAGCGGTCGGAAGTTCGAATCTTCCTGGGTGCACCATTTAACGACTTGCTGCCATCAAAGGAAACTTGAAATGGTGATGCAATGTTAAATGGAAGCACAAAGGATGATAACGTTGCCTTGGCAACGACCCGTAAGGGTGAGGCGTAAGCCGAATAATCTTCCTGGGTGCACCATTTTCCTCTCTGCTTTTTCTTCGCATCAATCGATAGTAAAATAGTTTCAAAA
>NZ_AJHJ01000104.1 GCF_000257645.1 Serratia sp. M24T3 | reverse complement strand
ATCATGCGGTATTAGCTACCGTTTCCAGTAGTTATCCCCCTCCATCAGGCAGTTTCCCAGACATTACTCACCCGTCCGCCGCTCGTCACCCAGAGAGCAAGCTCTCCCGTGCTACCGCTCGACTTGCATGTGTTAGGCCTGCCGCCAGCGTTCAATCTGAGCCATGATCAAACTCTTCAATTAAAAGTTCGATTTGCTTAAACAAGTTAAGCGGTGCTCAAAGTTTACTTTCGTAATAATTCAAAAATGAATTACTGCTTGGTCACTCTAAGACTTGGCATTGCTGCCTTTGATATTCTGTTGCCACCGAAGTGGCTGATATCGTCTTGTGAGTGCCCACACAGATTGTCTGATAAATTGTTAAAGAGCAGTG
>NZ_AJHJ01000103.1 GCF_000257645.1 Serratia sp. M24T3 | reverse complement strand
GTCAAGGCGCTCGGTCACCTCGACCTGTTGGTGAATAACGCCGGGACACCTGGCGTCACCAAGCCTATTCCAATACAGGATCTGGATAGCGTATCGGAAGCCTTGTGGCAAACCCTGCTTAACGTCAACCTGATGAGCGTCTTTCGCTGCTCGAAAGCGGCTGCCGCCAGTCTCATCGCCTTGCCGCTGTGGTGGTTGTGGGGGTAGTCGTGTACTTCGCCGCGTTGGGCCTGCTCGGGTTCAAAGTGAAGGACTATGCGCGTAGCTAGCACTTAACCTCTTATTTTAACAATAAAAAAGGCCGCATTTAGCGGCCTTTGGTTTATCTGAAACAGCGAGTTTACATCCGTTCTACAGTTTCAATACCCAGAGTATCCAAACCGGT
>NZ_AJHJ01000102.1 GCF_000257645.1 Serratia sp. M24T3 | reverse complement strand
AACCTCACTGGATACGCACCAGTTTTCTGACCTTTCATCACCACTCACATCAGCACCAGGACCGAATGAGGCGAACGTTACATCATCACCAAACGCACTGATTGGCGTATCACCAATCTTGATATCGCCTTCAGCATAGGCATATTTCCCAGCCCCGATACAAAGGAAAAGGTTTGTGTAAAAGACACTCGGATCATCCGCACTAAAACGGCTGCGCGGTGCCACAACATAATCAGGATAAATCCGCATCTTTCCAAAGACTTCACGAATGGGATCACCTAATGCAGCTTTATTTGCCTTGGCAGTATTTGATGTACTCAGCGAGTCCCCATTGGCCGTGGTACCTGATGTCGGTATTTTCGCGCCGAGAAGCGTGCCGATGAACCCGAACACTTTACCGATGACACT
>NZ_AJHJ01000101.1 GCF_000257645.1 Serratia sp. M24T3 | reverse complement strand
CGGGGTGATGAAACTCAACGTTCAGCTGCTGGACACGGAAAGCGGTGCGGTGTTCGCCGATGGCGTGGACCTGATGAGCGCCCGGTCACGGGCGGGGTATGCGCGGCAGGCGGCGGCAGAGCTGGGGCTGGCAGAAGGTGAGGTGAAACGTGCGCTGGGCCGGGTGCTGCTGGCGGTGGAAAATCATCTGTCCGCGCCGGAGCCGGAGGACAGCGGGCCGGAGATAACGGAGCAGGAACGGGAAGCGGCGCTGGGGCTGCTGCGTGACCCGGCGCTTGCGGAGCGCATCGCTTCTGACCTGGCGTCGTGCGGGGTGGTGGGCGAGTCGGGAAACCTGCTGGCGGCGTATCTGGCGGCGGTGAGTCGTAAGCTGGAGAAACCGCTGGCGGTGCTTATCCAGTCGTCCTC
>NZ_AJHJ01000100.1 GCF_000257645.1 Serratia sp. M24T3 | reverse complement strand
AAGTGCTTTTTAAGAGCCGGATGATGGTCGGCATTTACATTGGACAATACTGCATCACCGCGCTGCAATATTTCTTTATTACCTGGTTTCCAATCTATCTGGTGAAAGGACGCGGAATGAATATCCTTGAGGTGGGGTTTATCGCTGCATTACCAGCAATATGCGGTTTTTTTGGCAGTATTCTCTGCGGTATTCTTTCCGATAAGCTACTCAAGCGTCGTGGTTCTGTAACACTTGCCCGCAAGACACCTTTTATCATCGGTATGGCGTTGGCGTCGGGACTGGTATTTTGCAATTTTACCGACTCGATTTACGTTGTGGTGATATTGATGTGTTTAGCTTTATTTGGCAAAGGCCTTGCGCAAATCGGACTGGCAGTGGTCGTGGATACTTCACCGCCGGAAATTGTTGGGATGGCCACCGGTGTGTTCGGTATTGCTGGTAACATTTCGGGACG
>NZ_AJHJ01000099.1 GCF_000257645.1 Serratia sp. M24T3 | reverse complement strand
TTCAGCATGTTGGGTCTGGCCGTCAGCGGTCGTACTGATTTGTTGAAAAACATGGCGAATAACTTCGCCTGGATGATCGACACCTATGGACACATTCCTAACGGTAACCGCACTTACTACCTGAGCCGCTCTCAGCCGCCGGTATTTGCCATGATGGTGGAGCTGTTTGAGAAGGATGGTGTGCACGAAGCAGAGCGTTATCTGCAGCAGCTAAAGCGTGAACATGCATTCTGGATGGATGGTGAAGCCTCACTCAAGCCTAACGAAGCCTATCGTCACGTGGTGATGCTTTCTGACGGATCGGTACTCAATCGCTACTGGGATGATCGTGATACCCCTCGCGATGAGTCCTGGATTGAAGATGTGGAAACCGCCAGCAATTCGGCCCGTCCTTGCAACGAAGTGTATCGTGATCTTCGTGCCGGAGCCGCTTCTGGCTGGGACTTTTCTTCACGCTGGCTGAGCGAG
>NZ_AJHJ01000098.1 GCF_000257645.1 Serratia sp. M24T3 | reverse complement strand
AGCAGGCCAACAGCGACAAGCAGACGCTGGTTCAGCAGTTGCAGGCACAAACCAGTGCATTAGACAGTGCACGTCAGCAACAAGCCGCCTTGCGCCAACAGATTGAGGAATTGAAAGAAAAAGTCGCCACCATTTCTGGCAACGATGCCAATACTTGGCTACTGGCTCAGGCCGACTACCTGGTGAAGCTCGCCGGTCGTAAATTATGGAGTGATCAGGATGTCACTACCGCCGCAGCCTTGCTCAAAAGTGCCGATCAAAGCCTCGCCGATATGAACGATCCCAGCCTGCTCGAAGTGCGCCGTGCCCTTACTCAGGATATTAGCAGCCTGTCGGCGATCAACCAGATAGATTACGATGGTATTATTCTCCAATTAAATCAGCTTGCAAACGGCGTGGATAACCTGCGTATAGCAGATAACGACAGCGATGGCAGCCCAATGGACGAAGACAGCAATACGCTCTCCTCTTCCCTGCGTGAGTGGCGGCAGAAT
>NZ_AJHJ01000097.1 GCF_000257645.1 Serratia sp. M24T3 | reverse complement strand
CTGACTCGTATCAACTCTTTCAAGCATCATAGCCAGTAGTGTTTGCGCTCGCCAGTTACCATGTTGGTCAGACCGTAGAAAAGGATGGATGTTTGATTATGCCTCAGCCCCACTTGCTTGCGGAAAGAATCGCCCAACTCAGCAATGCGTTAGAAAAAGGACTTTATGAGCGGCACCACGCGATTCGCCTCTGTTTGTTGGCCGCACTAAGCGGCGAGAGCGTTTTTTTATTGGGCCCACCGGGTATTGCCAAGAGTCTGATAGCCCGTCGGCTGAAGTACGCTTTTCAGCATTCCCGCGCTTTTGAATACCTGATGACCCGTTTCTCCACGCCGGAGGAAGTGTTTGGTCCCCTCTCTATTCAGGCACTGAAAGATGAAGGTCGCTATCATCGTCTGACCAAGGGCTACCTGCCTGATGCCGAGATTGTTTTTCTTGATGAGATTTGGAAAGCTGGCCCAGCGATCCTCAATACACTGTTGACCGCCATCAATGAGCGGCGCTTCCGTA
>NZ_AJHJ01000096.1 GCF_000257645.1 Serratia sp. M24T3 | reverse complement strand
AGTTATCGCCTTTGATAGCGTAAAGGTAGGCAACATCACCTACGATACCATTGCTGTTGTCCAGAGTATCGCCAGTCAGCGTGGTGCGAATAGTACCCCATTCGGCGTTATAAGAATAAGCCAGACCCGCCATCAGCGTGCCGTGACGTTTTTTCAGGCGCTTTAACTGTTCGTTATCGCTATGACCAGGCCTGAAACTGAGCGGAACTAGCACAATGCTAGCAATTATAAACTCGCTAGGCTTTATCTTAAACTGTGGGCCGACCTGCCTTTTGTGTTTTTTAATAGTGTATAAATGAAGCTGAAAAAGTAAATCGCACTTAAAAGCCTTTTACATGACAGTCAACTAATAACGTGGGTAATTAGTTAAATAAACCTGATGATTTCTTGCGTCATTAATAATTAAATATCTGAATGTAGTTATTAATGCAGGTTAATACATTTGCCTATTTTAATGAGAATTTTCTTATTAAAGCGTGGAAAATATTCTTAGCTTGCGAATCACCAGACACAAGTT
>NZ_AJHJ01000095.1 GCF_000257645.1 Serratia sp. M24T3 | reverse complement strand
GGACAGCCTGCGTGAAGCCGCCTACGCGCTGGGTACACCGAAGTGGAAGATGATCTGTGCTATTACGCTAAAAGCATCTGTATCGGGGATCCTGACCGGCGTGCTGCTGGCGATTGCCCGTATCGCCGGAGAAACGGCCCCACTTCTGTTCACATCGCTCTCCAACCAATTCTGGAGTACCGATATGATGCAGCCATTGGCTAATCTGCCGGTGACCATCTTTAAATTTGCCATGAGCCCGTTTTCTGAATGGCAGAGTCTGGCCTGGGCGGGTGTGCTGTTGATTACTGTCTGTGTGCTGGTGCTGAATATTTTGGCGCGCGTCATTTTTGCCAAAAGCAAAAATTAATTGATAAGCGCGGCTGCGGCGGTGCAATTAGTGAGAAAGAGTATGGCTGACAATATGTTAAGTAAGATGATTCAGGTTCGTAATTTGAACTTTTACTATGGGAAATTTCACGCGCTGAAAAACATCAATCTGGATATTGCTAAAAACCAGGTAACCGCGTTTATTGGCCCGTCTGGCTGTGGTAAGTCCACGCTTTTACGTACTTTTAATAAAATGTTTTCGCT
>NZ_AJHJ01000094.1 GCF_000257645.1 Serratia sp. M24T3 | reverse complement strand
TGAGGGGAATGAAAAATTTATCTCAAAATAGTCCGTTGTTTCATTTGACGGTGTGGCGAGAAAAGGCCCAAGCCACAGATCGGAATCGTTAATTCCTGATGCAGAAAAGTCCAAAGCAGTTCGTCCAACAAACCCAGGCCATGAGGGGTCAGTATCAGCAGACCCTTCGAGCAGCCGCCCAACGGTAATGGTCACGCCGTCGATGGTTAATATTTTGTACTCATTTCCCCTATGTCCAACAGAAAGCCTTTGTTGCCCGGTCGGTATACCGGCAAAAGGTGTTCCAGTGGCACTGCTGTAGGCAAAAGTGATCGAGGCGGTTGTAATGTCCGGGGTATCTGTATGCGGTTGATAGTCCGCCACCCACAAATCATAGGCAGAACCGTTGAAAGTCAGCGTTACCGGCATACCTATGTAAGGGGCTATTTCGCTGAGCGTGTCATTGTAAACACGAGAATAGTTGCCATCGACCGTGACCGTGAAAGTATCAGGTATTGTAATTTCCAATGACGAGCCAACTACCCATGAATCAGGTAATTTATAAGTGGTGTCATCATCGTCATCGTCATCATTATTTGTGACTACCACACCGTTGAAGGATATTGCCGAACCGCTTACGCTGGCGCTATCAGCCGATAATTCGTCAGATTCAGGTGATGTACTCCCCATATCTAAACCGTCTGAGGTATTCGTCCCCCC
>NZ_AJHJ01000093.1 GCF_000257645.1 Serratia sp. M24T3 | reverse complement strand
GGAGGGGAATGAAAAATTTATCTCAAAATAGTCCGTTGTTTCATTTGACGGTGTGGCGAGAAAAGGCCCAAGCCACAGATCGGAATCGTTAATTCCTGATGCTGAAAAGTCCAAAGCGGTTCGACCAACAAAACCAGGCCATGAGGGATCAGTATCGGCAGACCCTTCAAGCAGGCGCCCAACGGTAATGGTCACGCCGTCGATGGTTAATATTTTGTACTCATTTCCCCTATGTCCAACAGCAAGCCTTTGTTGCCCGGTCGGAATACCGGCAAAAGGTGTTCCAGTGGCACTGCTGTAGGAAAAAGTGATCGAGGCAGTGGTAACGTCTGGGGTATCTGCATGCGGTTGATAGTCTGCCACCCACAAATCATAGGCAGAACCGTTGAAAGTCAGCGTTACCGGCATACCTATGTAAGGGGCTATTTCGCTGAGCGTGTCATTGTAAACACGAGAATAGTTGCCATCGACCGTGACCGTGAAAGTATCAGGTATTGTAATTTCCAGTGACGAGCCAACTACCCATGAATCAGGTAATTTATAAGTGGTGTCATCATCGTCATCGTCATCGTCATCGTCATCATTATTTGTGACTACCACACCGTTGAAGGATATTGCCGAACCGCTTACGCTGGCACTATCAGCCGATAATTCGTCAGATTCAGGTGATGTACTCCCCATATCTAAACCGTCTGAGGTATTCGTCCCTCC
>NZ_AJHJ01000092.1 GCF_000257645.1 Serratia sp. M24T3 | reverse complement strand
CTTTAGTCAATTATGTTATCTGTATCACGCATAAACGTTTTAATTTGGTTAACGCTGGCATCAATGTGCGATTACGATTATTATTATGCTCGAAAACGAACATTAAAGAACCTTTACGAACATCGGAGGAGATGACGTGGAAACCAAAGACTTGATCGTAATCGGCGGCGGCATCAACGGCGCTGGCATTGCAGCGGATGCTGCAGGACGCGGCCTGTCTGTGCTGTTGCTGGAAGCGCAAGACCTGGCCTGCGCAACCTCTTCCGCCAGCTCAAAATTGATCCACGGTGGCCTGCGTTACCTGGAACACTACGAATTTCGACTGGTCAGTGAAGCACTGGCTGAGCGTGAAGTGCTGTTAAAAATGGCCCCGCATATCGCTTTCCCAATGCGCTTTCGTCTGCCACACCGTCCGCATCTGCGTCCGGCATGGATGATCCGTATCGGGTTGTTTATGTATGATCATCTTGGTAAACGCACCAGTCTGCCGGGCAGTAAAAGTTTGCGTTTTGGCTCAGACTCGGTGTTAAAGCCTGAAATCGTGCGCGGTTTCGAATATTCCGACTGTTGGGTTGACGATGCACGACTGGTGGTGCTGAACGCACAGGAAGTTGAGAAACACGGTGGCGAAGTGCGTACGCGCACTAAAGTAACACGCGCCTGGCGTGAAAACGGCCTGTGGATAGTGGAAGCCGAGGAGCCAGACAGCGGCAAAACGC
>NZ_AJHJ01000091.1 GCF_000257645.1 Serratia sp. M24T3 | reverse complement strand
AACAACTGGATAAGTTTGCCTGCACCGACCATCTGGGCAATCAGGTAAAGCGCTACTACCACCGAGCGAGCCGCAGGCCGAGAGAGTACGAATCGGCATCTGTTTCAAGCGGTAAGATGCTACATCAGCAAAGGTGTAGCGCCCAAGGTTACGCAAACGTTCGGCAATCAAAAACAAAATGATTGGCCAGCCGACCAGAAAACCGAGCGAATAGATCAACCCATCAAAGCCGGAGGTATATACCAACGCTGAAATACCGAGAAACGAGGCGGCGGACATGAAGTCTCCCGCCATCGCCAGGCCGTTCTGCAAGCCGGTAATATTGCCGCCTGCCGTATAATAATCGCTGCGGGAGCGGGTTCGCTTCGAGGCCCAGTAAGTGATGGCAAGCGTGGCGGCGACGAAGATAACAAACATCACAATCGCTTCGTAATTGGTCGGCCGTTTTTGCACCGTCCCGCTAATAGCCTCGGCAGCCAATGCAGAGAGGGGTAAGAGCACAGCCAGGCTGACAAGTAAGGGAAAACGTTTCATGCTTTTACCTCACTCAGCAGCTTCTGGGTTAAACGATCAAACTCCCCATTGGCACGCCAGACATAGATGCCGGTCAGTAGAAAAGAGATAACGATCAGTCCGACGCCAATTGGAATGCCACGGGTAACGCTGGTTCCTGTGTAAAGCGGCGTTCCGAGCCAGTTCGGTGCGAAAGCAATGAGCAGAATAAAGCC
>NZ_AJHJ01000090.1 GCF_000257645.1 Serratia sp. M24T3 | reverse complement strand
GGATTTAAGTTTCGTGAAGCGAAAATGAGTGAATGTCTACGCCAGAGAAAGTTTGCTATTGACTTGCAGACTATTAGTGCACAACGTTGACTTACTAAATATACAGTTTCAACGTAGAACTTCGCATTCAAGACGGTTAATCGATCCTGCCTGTTGTCACGGAGACGCCTCACTTACGAATATACTGTATGAGAAGTTCACGTGGTTGAATAATACTTTCTCTAAAATACACTTACATTAAAACTAATAACCTTCGAACAGCAGGTTGTTATCGTCTTTGTGATTTTGAATCTATGGCTAATTTGTATATGTCTGAAACAAGTTCCACTCATTCTCTTCCCATGCGCTATGCAGATTTTCCCTCTCTTGTGGAAGCTCTGGACTATGCGGCAAAAGGAAGCACAGGAATGAACTTCTATGACCGTCGCACCCAACTGATTGCCTCCATTGACTATCACACACTCAAACTACGTGCAATGGCTGGAGCTCGGCGCCTGTTATCACTTAATCTTAAAAAAGGCGATCGAATTGCACTTATTGCTGAAACCAGTGTTGGTTTTGTGGAAGCCTTTTTTGCCTGTCAGTATGCCGGGCTGGTAGCGGTTCCGTTAGCCATTCCGATGGGGTTGGGTCAACGCGCCTCCTATATCACCAAACTGCAGGGTTTGATCACTAGCTGTAGCCCAGCGGCGATTATCAGCAGTGAAGAATGGCTGCCGTTGATTCAATCAGCCGTCATTG
>NZ_AJHJ01000089.1 GCF_000257645.1 Serratia sp. M24T3 | reverse complement strand
CAATTTTCTCGTCACTACTGCGGTAGCTGAACGCTCGGGCGTTGCCGCCGGTCACCTCGACCGGCTTAACCCCGTCGATTTTCAGCGCCAGCGCCTTCGCCTGCAGCGCATTACCGGCGGCTTTTTTAACGGTCACCGCGACGGTCACCTCCGCAGGCGCTTCCTCTGTCGCCGTTGCCGCCTGATTCACGGCAATATTTGTGTTGCCTGCGCCCACGAACCTCATTTCCCCCTTGGCGCTGACACTGACCACCTTCTCGTCCAGCGAGCGGTAGCTCAATTTGCCGTCGTTGCCGCCGGTAATGTTCAGTTGCTGCTTGGCTGCGCCAAACTCTACCGCGACCGGCGCGGCCTTCAGCGGCATCGCGTCTTTCACATCCACGGTGACGGATGTTTCTGCCTGCTGCCCCCAGTAATTGGCACTCTCCGCTTCAATAACGGTAAGGGTCGTGCTGCCCTTGCCGTGCGCGGTGACTAGCCCTTCTTTATCAACGCTGGCAATTTTCTCGTCATTGCTGCGGTAGCTGAACGCTCGGGCGTTGCCGCCGGTCACCTCCACCGGCCTGATCCCGTCGATTTTGAGCGCCAGCGCCTTCACCTGCAGCGCATTACCGGCGGCTTTTTTAACGGTCACCGCGACGGTCACCTCCGCAGGCGCGTCCTCTGTCGCCGTTGCCGCCTGACTCACGGCAATATTTGTGTTGCCTGCGCCTGCGAACGTCATTTCACCCTTGGCGCTGACGCTGACC
>NZ_AJHJ01000088.1 GCF_000257645.1 Serratia sp. M24T3 | reverse complement strand
TACTCCGCCGGCCAGTAACCCGCCCGGGTTCGCGCCGGGATAAGCGCCCTAATTTTTTTTCGCCGCCGCTCGTCATGGCAAAGTTTTGTGTCATAAGCGCCATCGGCAGAAGCGACCTTAACTTTCCGGCGGGTCTGACGAATAAGTCCCGGGAATGCCTCTGCGTCGGTCACATTATTCAGGGACAGGTCAGCGCAGATAACCTCATGAGTACCGGCGTCCACCGCCAGGTGAAGTTTCCGCCAGACGCGGCGCTTTTCCTGACCGTGTTTTTTCACCTTCCACTCCCCTTCACCGAAGACTTTTAATCCGGTGGAGTCGATAACCAGATGGGCAATTTCGCCGCGCGTGGGGGTTTTAAACGGGATGTTGACGGACTTAGCCCGCCAGCTGACGCAGGAGTAATCCGGGCACCTGAGTGGGAGCTTCATCAGGGTAAAAATGGAGTCAATAAATCCCTGCGCGGCGCGCAGAGTGAGGCAAAAAACGTGTTTGAGCATAAGTACGGTAGAAATAGCGAGCTCAGAATAACGTTGAGGACGACCACGTGAAGACGTGTGGGGCTTGTCATACCAGGCCTGAATGGCCGACTCATCAAGCCAGAATGTCAGTGAGCCCCGATGAATGAGCGCCTTGTTGTAGGTAGCCCAGTGGGTGATTTTGAACTTTTGTTTTGCCACGTGATATCGCTGCAGGATCAGGAGTGTGGTGATCTGCTCCTGACTACGGCCAAAAGTTCGATTTATTCAACAAAGCCC
>NZ_AJHJ01000087.1 GCF_000257645.1 Serratia sp. M24T3 | reverse complement strand
CCATGACGCCGACCGGATCTGAGCGCGCAGCTTCCGCATTCGGTAAAGATGTACATCACGTTTATCTGCCCTACGATCTGCCAGGCTCAATGAACCGCTTTCTGGATAATGTGAAACCCAGGCTGGTAATCATTATGGAAACCGAGCTCTGGCCAAATATGATAGCACTCCTGCATCAGCGAAAAAATCCCGCTGGTGATTGCCAATGCCCGCCTGTCCGAGCGTTCAGCAAAAGGCTATAAAAAGCTTGGCAAATTTATGCAACGCCTGTTGCAGCACATAACGCTTATCGCCGCGCAGAATCAGGAAGACGGAGAGCGTTTTATCAGCCTTGGCTTAAAACGTTCGCAACTGTCCGTCACTGGCAGCCTGAAATTTGATATATCCGTCACCCCGGAGCTGGCCGCACGGGCGATTACCCTTCGCCGTCAATGGGCGCCCCGCCGCCCGGTATGGATTGCGACCAGTACGCATGAGGGTGAAGAAAGCATCATTCTGGAAGCGCACCGTAAGCTACTGACACGGTTCCCGAACTTGCTGCTGATTCTGGTGCCTCGCCATCCTGAACGCTTCTCTGTGGCACGTGAAATGGCACAGAAAGCAGGCTTAAGCTTTACCCTGCGCAGCAGCGGTGAGATCCCGTCCAGCAGTACGCAGGTGGTGATTGGCGATACCATGGGTGAGCTGATGTTGCTGTACGGCATTGCCGATCTGGCTTTCGTCGGAGGGAGCCTCGTTGAACGCGGTGGGCATAATCCTTTGGAAGCGGCGGCACATGC
>NZ_AJHJ01000086.1 GCF_000257645.1 Serratia sp. M24T3 | reverse complement strand
TACATTGTTGCTGACTCAACTACGCGGTGCAGACGGCGAGGTCTACGCGCTGGCACAGGGTAATGTCGTGGTCGGCGGCTTCAAGGCGCAGGGTGAAAGCGGCTCGAGCATAACTGTCAATACTCCGACTGTGGGACTGGTGCCGAATGGTGGATCAGTGGAGCGGGAAATTGCCAGCGATTTTCAAAGCAATAATACGGTGATCCTCAATCTGAAAAGCCCCAGTTTTAAAACTGCCAATAATGTCGCTATCGCTCTCAATCAGGCTTTTGGCGCACAGACTGCCACCGCACAAAGCGCCACTAATGTCATCGTCAATGCGCCAAATGACCCCGGCGCACGGGTCGCTTTTATGTCGATGCTGGAAGATCTGCCGGTAACTTCAGGAAAAGTACAGCCTCGCGTGGTGTTTAACGCACGCACCGGAACCGTGGTGATAGGTGAAGGCGTGGTCGTGCATGCAGCGGCGGTTTCTCACGGAAATCTAACGGTCAATATCAGCGAATCCCGCAATGTCAGCCAACCCAACTCATTCGGCAAAGGCAAAACCGTGGTCACGCCGCAAAGCAATATTGCGGTCAATCAGGGTAAGGGACAAATGATCTCCGTTGCCGCGGGCACCAGTCTGCGAAGTATTGTTGATACGATTAACAGCCTTGGTGCATCTCCCGATGACATGATGGCCATTTTGCAAGCGCTGCATGAAGCCGGTGCTCTTGACGCTGAACTGGTGGTCATCTAATGGTTGCAGCTATCAGCACGTCACGCGCCTATATTCCAGGTGATTTCGGCGGCTCCGCCAAACCGCAAAATATTGCTCAGGCCTCAGAACAGTTCGAGGCGATGTTCCTACGTTCAATGACCCAGCAAATGCGCAAAGG
>NZ_AJHJ01000085.1 GCF_000257645.1 Serratia sp. M24T3 | reverse complement strand
GTTAAACTGTTTTCTACTAATATAAAGATAATGAACAATATAAAGATGATCATCCGATTAAGTAGTTTGGGGATTTGCAGCATCATAGACTCCGACTCCTTGCCTTTCGGCGAGTAAGAGGCTAACCTGATGTTTCCAAGCATGCAGATAGGCCTCGTTTTGATTAATTTCAATTCGGGGCGTTTCTCTTTTTGTCTTCCGCATACCGGCTACAGCAAATACTAAACGTATAAAACAGGGCATCATGCTCGGGACAAAGATATCCAGAGCACCCGCGAGCAGTGTACCAGTAAGTTAATATCAAGGCTGCGAAAATAACTTATTAAAATTAACGTTTCATTGGGGTTAATATAAGATCGTTCTAATTAACCTAATCGTTAAACTGTTTGTGTATATTATTGTGATAATTATTTTTAATTTTAAAAGCGGCATGATCTCTACAGTGACGGTTTTATTAATTATGCCTAGGGTAATAAATGGATTTTGGCTGTTAGTTAAATAATTAAAGCCTCGGCAGATTGACTGTCGGGGCTTTTTTTACTGCAAATTGTCTCAAAAGGGGCGCTCTTGAATCCATGCTTTCGCACCATCGGGCGGGAGAAAACTCCCGCCTTTGGGTTGCCTTACCGTTAAGAACCGCAGGCCATCATGGCCTCAATCTCGCAGCTGCCTAATGAAATACGTAATAAGCATAGCCTATTACTCGCCACCAATATAAAGATAATGAACAATATAAAGATGATCATCCGATTAAGTAGTTTGGGGATTTGCAGCATCATAGACTCCGACTCCTTGCCTTTCGGCGGGTAAGAGGCTAACCTGATGTTTCTGACGCATCGAGTAGGCCTCGTTTTGATTAATTTCAATTCGGGGCTTTTCTCTTTTTGTCTTCCGCATACCGGTTACAGCAAATACTAAACGTATAAAACAGGACATCATGCTCGGGACAAAAAGATCCAGAGCACCCAAGCGCAGTGTACCAGCAAGTTAATATTAAGGCTGCGAAAA
>NZ_AJHJ01000084.1 GCF_000257645.1 Serratia sp. M24T3 | reverse complement strand
CCAACTGCTCGACCGGCTGGTGCGTCGGGCCGTCTTCGCCCAGACCGATGGAGTCGTGGGTGTACACGAACACGTTGCGGATTTTCATCAGCGCGGCCATGCGTACTGCGTTGCGCGCATATTCCACGAACATCAGGAAGGTCGCGGAATACGGCAGGAAACCGCCGTGCAGCGCGATACCGTTGGTGATCGCGGTCATGCCGAATTCGCGCACGCCGTAGTGAATGTAGTTACCGGCATTGTCGTCGCCGATGGACTTCGAGCCGGACCACATGGTCAGGTTGCTCGGTGCCAGGTCAGCGGAGCCGCCCAGGAATTCCGGCAGGATTTTACCAAACGCTTCCAGCGTATTTTGCGACGCCTTACGGCTGGCAATGTTTGCTGGTTTAGCCTGCAAACCTTCGATGAATTTCTGCGCCTCGGTTTCCCAGTTCAGCGGCAGCTCGCCGTTGACGCGACGATCAAACTCTTTGGCCAGCTCTGGGTGAGCCTTGGCATAGGCCGCGAACTTGTCGTTCCAGGCGGCTTCTTTCGCTTTACCGGCCTCTTTGGCATCCCACTGCGCGTAGATATCTTGCGGGATTTCAAACGGCGGATAGTTCCAGCCAATCGCTTTACGCGTTGCGGCCACTTCGTCCGCGCCCAGCGCGGCGCCGTGCACTTCGTGAGTACCGGCCTTGTTTGGCGAACCGAAACCGATGATCGTTTTGCACAGGATCAGGGTCGGCTTGTCGGTCACCTTGTGGGATTCTTCGATGGCGGCTTTGATAGCGTCAGGGTTGTGGCCGTCTACGTGGCGGATAACGTGCCAGTTGTAGGCTTCGAAACGTGCCGCGGTGTCATCGGTGAACCAGCCTTCTACGTGGCCGTCGATGGAGATGCCGTTGTCGTCATAAAACGCGGTCAGTTTGCCGAGTTTCATGGTACCGGCCAGCGAGCAAACCTCGTGGGAGATGCCTTCCATCATACAGCCGTCGCCCATAAAGGCGTAGGTGTGGTGGTTAACGATGTCGTGACCTTCGCGGTTGAACTGCGCGGCCAGCGTGCGTTCGGCAATCGCGAAGCCGACGGCGTTGGC
>NZ_AJHJ01000083.1 GCF_000257645.1 Serratia sp. M24T3 | reverse complement strand
TACGGCGAAAAATCACTAACCTTAAAGGGCGCTGTAGTCTTTCCTCTATTTACATTAGCGATAACACTGGCCACCATGGCCGCCCCCCATTCTGTTCTCATCATCGGATTCAAGGTGCCGTACCTGTCCCGGTATTTTACCCACATCCAGAATTCAGAGAGACTCAACCTCTCCTGTGCCTCAGCAATGGTCCGGCCACCTATGCCATTCATCACCAACTCGCACCAGATTTCGTCCTCAGCGGTTAGTGCTTCACCTTTCCCAGGTCGTTTACCTCCTGAATAGCAACCAGCAGTGCAATCGTCAATGCACCATCCAGCGCCCCACGCTCTGGATTTGCCTCCCCGGTGATATCTTCAGGCGTGAAAACGGTATGCCCGTCCTCATCACAAACAGACGCGGCGATACGCCCCGCCACATTATCAATCTTGCCGCTGAAAGCCATCAGATCTGATTTTGCCGAGTGATAGCCTAAAGGCCGAATAAATACCGTGGCGGTAAACTCGTCTTCACCCTGCTTCCAGGTGATTTCTTTTTCAACGGGGCGGCCAGTGAAGGCACCTGCCGTTGTTAACGCTTGCAGAGTCAGTTTCATTTTCGGTCTCAACGAATTAGGTTAGTGTTGGGGTGTCCCCACCCCGTAAGAAGGTATTTCAGGTAGTTTGTTGGTCTTTCGGCACCCATACCGACGGGCCAGAGCGCTGGATAGTCGCGGTTGTGCTAACCACGGCATTCGCCTGGAAATCGAACGGAAAGTCAGAGACGTATCCCTGAAAAATAAACCAAGTACGGTCAGCGGGTAACGTCAGTCCATCAACCGCATCGGTCGCCCCAGTAGCGGCGGCAGTCGGCAAAGACTCACCGTCGGCCCAGCCCACAGCAAAGGTTAGAGTTGTCTCATCCTCTGACTCAGCCAGATTATGAAGCATCAGGTGACTGGCATTTTTAGGATCTGCATTGAGCGTAACGGACGCTGAAGCTGGGGTACGTAACCCTTTTTTGTAGGTACGGCTGTTGCGTTCACTTAAGCAGGTATCTTCAATCTGATCGGCTGGATTGCCACCAGGCGTGAAGGATGTAATGCATTCCACTTCGCTGACAACGCCATTGGCGAGAACAAAGAACTGTGTGCCTTGGGTTAATACTGAC
>NZ_AJHJ01000082.1 GCF_000257645.1 Serratia sp. M24T3 | reverse complement strand
ATCAGCGATTAAGCGATAACTTTAGCAACAACACCAGCACCAACGGTACGGCCGCCTTCACGGATTGCGAAACGCAGACCGTCATCCATCGCGATTGGGTGGATCAGGGTAACAACCATGTTCACGTTGTCACCAGGCATTACCATCTCAACGCCTTCTGGCAGTTCGATAGTACCGGTCACGTCAGTTGTACGGAAGTAGAACTGTGGACGGTAGCCTTTGAAGAACGGAGTATGACGGCCGCCTTCATCTTTGCTCAGGATATACACTTCTGAGTCAAATTTGGTGTGTGGTTTGATTGAACCTGGTTTAGCCAGAACCTGACCACGTTCGATGTCTTCACGCTTGATACCACGCAGCAGAACACCAACGTTCTCGCCTGCACGACCTTCGTCAAGCAGTTTACGGAACATTTCAACGCCAGTACAAGTTGACTTGACAGTGTCCTTGATACCCACGATTTCAACTTCTTCGCCAACTTTAACGATACCGCGCTCTACACGACCGGTTACAACTGTACCACGGCCGGAGATGGAGAATACGTCTTCGATTGGCAGCAGGAATGGCTTGTCAATTGCGCGCTCTGGTTCTGGGATGTAGGAATCCAGGTAGCCAGCCAGCTCAATGATTTTAGCTTCCCACTCAGCTTCGCCTTCCAGTGCTTTCAGCGCTGAACCACGAACAACTGGCAGGTCATCACCAGGGAAGTCATAAGCAGAAAGAAGTTCACGAACTTCCATTTCTACCAGTTCCAGCAGCTCTTCGTCATCAACCATGTCACATTTGTTCATGAATACGATGATGAAAGGAACGCCAACCTGACGACCCAGCAGGATGTGCTCACGAGTCTGTGGCATAGGGCCATCAGTCGCAGCAACAACCAGGATAGCGCCGTCCATCTGAGCAGCACCGGTGATCATGTTTTTAACGTAGTCGGCGTGCCCTGGGCAGTCAACGTGCGCGTAGTGACGTGCAGGGGTATCGTATTCAACGTGAGAAGTGTTGATGGTGATACCACGTGCTTTTTCTTCTGGTGCGTTATCGATCTGGTCGAATGCACGAGCAGAACCGCCGTAGGTTTTAGCCAGAACGGTGGTGATAGCAGCAGTCAGGGTAGTTTTACCGTGGTCAACGTGGCCGATAGTACCAACGTTGACGTGCGGTTT
>NZ_AJHJ01000081.1 GCF_000257645.1 Serratia sp. M24T3 | reverse complement strand
TTTTTTGACTATGAGGCGATGATATTACCTCTATTCAGGTGGCCAAATTTAGTATTCCACTTCAATTATTATAAATTTTATTTGTTAATTAAAGACAATGACTCAATGTTTTCATTTTGAGCGCTGAGTTTTGCTAAGTCTATTGTTTCAAAAACTATATCTGCCAATCCAAGCAGGTCTTCTGGAGAGTTGTTTGAAATAACATCATGGTTATTTAAGTGATATTCAGATGATAAAGTATAGGAGCCTCTCAACGGATCATGCGTAATAACATATAACGTTGCTCCAAGTGATTGCAGAG
The DNA here is from genome assembly GCF_000257645.1 of Serratia sp. M24T3. Classification (GTDB taxonomy): domain Bacteria; phylum Pseudomonadota; class Gammaproteobacteria; order Enterobacterales; family Enterobacteriaceae; genus Rouxiella. The sequence continues at coordinate 866 of NZ_AJHJ01000081.1, read as the reverse complement.
CTTCCACGGCAAAGGATAATATCTCCATTGGAGAGTCTTCATTTTGTAAAATGATAACACGCTTGGTGTTATCAACTTTTGATAGTAAAAAAATATTTTTCAGTTTTGTACTTAACGTTTTGTTATCCAAGCTCATTTATTAACTCTTTGGTGTTGGGTTTAACAATTAATGCAAAAAAGTCAGGGTATGCTGACAGTTAATTTATTTTTTAAGTTAAACCCTATCCTTAGACTGCAGGGTTTACCGAGATTATAAATTTCCAGAGTCAATAAATAGTCAAGTTTTAATCAAGATTGTGTCAAGACTAAAAATTATAGATAAATGCAAGAGTTGCTGAGGTCTGGTTGGGCTTAAATACAATCGGGCTGTCTTTTGCGTGTTCAACCAGACGAGTGTATTCGATGTTTGCTGCAGTGCTCCAGTGCGGGGTGAATTGATGGCTCCAGGTAAGAGTACTATCCACACCATAGAATCCACTGTTTGCCTGATATTGAGCATATCCAGAGTGAAAGCTTTGATTGCGACTCACGCCATAAAAGGTATTCATATATCGGCTATCGCCAAACAATGCAGCACTTTGGAAAGCAACAGTATTTGTTTCATTTTGTATGGGTAGAAGAGTGATTGACGTTTGGTATTTCACACCCTGTCCATCGCTGAGAGGCAAGATGGTTTTTCCTTCCAATGAAAGCCAGGGTGTAACGGCCCAACCCACAGCCACTGCGGTATTGACTGTCGCATTGATATTTCCCATCCCCTTCAATTTATCTGAACCATCTCGCCAGTTGGAATTGCTGTCAGAACGGCCAAGGCTATATCCGAGGGTATGTTCTAAATATAACCCGCTGTCGCTTTGCAGGTCATA
>NZ_AJHJ01000080.1 GCF_000257645.1 Serratia sp. M24T3 | reverse complement strand
GGTAATCCCCCCTAAAAACCGGTGTGTCCATAAGTAGAATTTTCTCGTAATCTGAACCGGGGAGATTTCTATGAAAAAATCACGTTTTACCGACAGTCAAATCATGGCCATCCTGAAGCAAGCCGAGGCCGGAACGCCGGTGGCTGAATTGTGCCGCGAGCATGGCATGAGCAATGCCAGTTTCTATAAGTGGCGCTCACGGTTTGGCGGGATGGATGCCTCCATGATGGCCCGTCTCAAAGAACTGGAGGACGAAAACCGCCGCCTCAAAAAGATGTACGCCGAAGAACGGCTCAAAGCTGAGATTATTCAGGAAGCCATGGCAAAAAAGTGGTGAAGCCATCGCATCGAAAGCTGATGGCACAGGATGCGGTCAGAAACCGAAGCGTCAGCATACGTTTTGCCTGCCAGTTGTTTGTCGTCAGCGAGAGTTGTTATCGCTATCAGCCTGAGCTGAATGAAGAAAATGCCGTTATTGCCGATTGGCTGCTCCGCATCACTGACAGTCAGCGCAACTGGGGATTTGGCCTGTGCTTTTTATACCTTCGCAACGTAAAGGGCTTCCGGTTCAACCACAAAAGGGTCTACCGGATTTACTGCGAGTTGTCGCTGAACATGCGAATAAAGCCGAAAAAACGACTGAAACGGAACAAACCCGAACCGTTAAAGGTGCCTGAAAACAGCAACGAATGCTGGTCGATGGACTTCATGCATGATCAGCTATCGGATGGCCGTTCCGTACGTTTACTGAATGTTATCGATGACTTTAATCGTGAGGCCCTGGCCATTGAGGTGGATTTTTCTCTGCCCGCAAATCGTGTGGTAAGGACTCTCGAGCAACTCATTGAATGGAAAGGTAAACCGGCAGCAATACGATGCGATAACGGGCCAGAATATACCGGCAAGATACTGATGTTGTGGGCAGCTCAGCAAAATATAACCCTGCGTTTTATTCAGCCGGGCAAACCTCAGCAAAATGCCTATATTGAGCGATATAACCGGACAGTGCGTTATGACTGGCTGGGGCGGCACCTATTTTCCTCGCTTGAGGAATTGCAGGGGTATGCCACGCGGTGGCAATGGTTTTATAATCACGAACGACCGAATATGGCGCTGAATGGCTTTACGCCGATGCAGCATATTCAACGCATGACCTGATTCTACTTATTACCTCCGTTAAAAATGGGGGGATTACC
>NZ_AJHJ01000079.1 GCF_000257645.1 Serratia sp. M24T3 | reverse complement strand
TGTAAGCATCCCTCTTAACCGAACCATTCACTTTTAGAGATCTTCCGGCATACTGATTATGTCCCCTGAGGAGATCGCCATGCGTAAGATTCGATTCACCGAACACCAGATCATCGCCGTTCTTAAGTCTGTCGAAGCCGGACGAACCGTCAAAGATGTCTGCCGCGAGGCCGCTATTTCAGAAGCCAGCTATTACAACTGGAAGGCGAAATATGGCGGGATGGAAGCCGCTGATATCAAAAAGATCAAAGATCTTGAAGACGAGAATCGTCGTCTGAAGCAGATGTTTGCCGATCTGAGTCTGGAATGCCGGGCGCTGAAAGACGTCATCGAAAAAAAGCTTTAAAACCAGCGATAAAGCGTGAGCTCGTCAACTATCTGACCGCGCAGTTTTCGATGAGCTTACGCCAGGCATGCAGGACGTTATCGCTGAGCAGGACGGTGTTTAGTTATCAACCGGATACACGACGTGATGAAGCAGTGATCCAGAGCCTGACTGAGGCGGCTGAACGCTACCCTCGCTACGGATTTAAGAAGCTTTTTCAGGTGCTTCGCAGGCAGGGGCACGTCTGGAATCACAAGCGGGTACACCGGATTTACTGTCTGTTAAAACTGAATTTTCGTCGCAAGGGTAAACAACGCCTGCCGGTGCGCAATCCGGCTCCGCTGGCAACGCCGGAAGCGCTCAATCAAAGCTGGTCCATCGATTTTATGCACGACGCGCTGACATGTGGCCGACGTTTTCGGACTTTCAATGTCGTCGATGATTTTAACCGTGAAGCTCTGGCTATCGAAATTGACCTGAATATCCCGGCACAGCGTGTCGTGCGGGTGCTGGACAGGATAGCGGCAAATCGTGGATATCCGCTGAAGATGCGAATGGATAACGGACCGGAACTGATATCACTGGCTCTGGCGCAATGGGCCGAAGAGCATGCCGTGAAGCTGGAATTTATCAAGCCCGGTAAGCCAACACAGAATGCGTTTATAGAACGGTTTAACCGAACGTACCGGACCGAAATACTGGATTTTTATCTGTTCAGAACACTAAATGAAGCACGGGAAATGACGGAGCGCTGGCTGAATGAATACAACAGTGAGCGGCCTCATGAATCCCTGAATAACCTGACGCCGGAAGAGTATCGGCTAAAGGCTGAAAAACCGGGGATCTCAAAAAGTGCCTGGAACTAAAACGGGTGTACTTTCA
>NZ_AJHJ01000078.1 GCF_000257645.1 Serratia sp. M24T3 | reverse complement strand
CCTGCCCCCAGGATTAGATACAACGCTCACTTAGTAATGTCGGATCCTTCACTATCAGAATTACCCTTTTTCCAACCCGCCGCAAATTCAGACGGCGTCTGATAATTCAGCGTGGAGTGCGGGCGGCACTCGTTATAATCCTGACGCCATTCACTGATGGTTTTCCTGGCATGACTGACGTCGCTGAACCAATGTTCATTCAGGCATTCATCGCGAAAGCGTCCGTTAAAACTCTCAATAAATCCGTTCTGTGTCGGCTTGCCGGGCTGGATAAGCCGCAGTTCCACGCCATGCTCATAAGCCCACTGGTCAAGTGCTCTACAGGTAAATTCCGGCCCCTGGTCAGTTCTTATTGTAGCCGGATAGCCGCGAAACAGCGCAATGCTGTCAAGAATACGCGTGACCTGCACGCCTGAAATCCCAAAGGCAACAGTGACAGTCAGGCATTCCTTTGTGAAGTCATCGACGCAGGTAAGGCACTTGATCCTGCGACCGGTGGCCAGTGCATCCATGACGAAATCCATCGACCAGGTCAGATTGGGCGCTGCCGGGCGGAGCAGCGGCAAACGTTCTGTTGCCAGCCCTTTACGACGTCGTCTGCGTTTTACGCCCAGCCCGCTCAGATGATAAAGGCGGTACACGCGCTTGTGATTAACATGAAGCCCTTCACGGCGCAGTAACTGCCAGATGCGGCGGTAGCCAAAACGCCTGCGCTCCAGTGCCAGCTCAGTGATGCGCCCAGATAAATGCGCATCAGCCGCCGGACGCTGAGCCTCATAGCGGCAGGTCGACAGGGATAAATCTGTGAGCCTGCAGGCACGACGTTGCGACAGACCGGTTGTATCACACATCAACACCACGGCTTCCCGCTTCTGGTCTGTCGTCAGTACTTTCGCCCCAGAGCCACCTGAAGCGCCTCCTTATCAAGCATGGCTTCGGCAAGCAGCTTCTTGAGTCTGGCGTTCTCTTCCTCAAGCGACTTCAGACGCTTAACCTCGGGCACCTCCATACCGCCATACTTCTTACGCCAGGTGTAAAACGTGGCATCGGAAATGGCGTGCTTGCGGCAGAGTTCACGGGCGGATACGCCGGCTTCAGCCTCGCGGAGAATACTGATGATCTGTTGGTCGGAAAAACGCTTCTTCATGGGGATGTCCTCATGTGGCTTATGAAGACATTACTAACATCGGGGTGTACTAATCAACGGGGAGCAGGTCA
>NZ_AJHJ01000077.1 GCF_000257645.1 Serratia sp. M24T3 | reverse complement strand
ACGGCGCAACCTGCCTTAGTTACAGATTCTGCGACAACGTTTACGTCAACAACCGTTACTGCACCTGGCATCGGCACAAGTTCCGCCGTAATTAAAAAAGGTCAAGTTATTGACGTCAAAGATACTACCGCCGGGGTAGTTTATTCAAGTTTAGTACTCTCCATGTCAGGCACGACAATAACCATAGATACGGCTTGGTACGTGCGTGACGGCACTGGTAGCACCACCGGAACCCCGAACGCTGGGTCTTTAATGATTGTCGCAGGCTTCACTAAAGCGTGGGGGCAAAATACTAACATAACGCTCAATGCAGATTCTTTCGCAACGGGTATAGCAGGTTATGAACTTGGGCTTGTTAACAACAAAACTGACGGATCAGGCTACGGTTTTGACTGCGTTAGCTTAGGTTCGAAAAAAATTGGTAATTTCTTCCAAGCCCGAGGCGCGGGAATTATTGGATTTGTCAGTTATGTGGGGAGAGCTTTCGGTTGCGTGTCCTTTAGCGCCACCACCGCAGGCTTCTACTCATCGGGCGACAACGTCGGATTTAGTGGCCAAGGTAATGCGATTGGCGTAGAAATAAAAGCGCCTACAACTTATGCGCTTCAAGTCGTGAAAAATGATAACACTTTTATGACTGGCATGAATCCTGTCGGAGCTTGGCAAAAGCTTAGGCTCGATGCCTCGTCAATCACAAGCGGTGGATCGATGAGTTCTTTCACTCCGTTTAATACAATAACGCCCGCAAGTGACGGCGCCCAATTTACTATGCCAGCAGCCAGCTCTTTAGGCCAAGTTCTCGTATATATTAGGAACTTACATGCTACTTACAGCGTAGTCGCTGTGGGCAGCTTTGAAGGTGGTGCAGGTACCTTCACTATCGCAGCCAAGACGACTAAACAGTTTTGGAGTGACGGCAATTACTGGTATCCGGCAAATTAAAAGAGGCAACTAGCATGGCTACATTTTTAGAAGCGAGTGATTTGCTTAACGCTGGGAAAGCTATAACGCGGACCAGTGAAGATTTTGATTACATTGCACCATCGGAGTACGACCCATTAACTGAACTTCCGCTTTATCAAAAAGTGAATGCGGGGGAGGTCTCGACTTGGCGGCCCTCTGACGAAGATTTTAGCGCCACGGATTGGGTAGAATATATTAACTCTTAAAGAAGGCTGGGATTTATCTAGGCTAGAACTGCAACTTGCAGAGTTGAAACCCGAACCTTTAAAAGAGCGGG
>NZ_AJHJ01000076.1 GCF_000257645.1 Serratia sp. M24T3 | reverse complement strand
GACCCTGTAAATAATTCTGTGTAACTGCCACCGTATTAAAGGTGATCGCTCAGGCGGTCACCGAACTCGATAATAAAACGACTCATTGCCAGCCGCCAGTTCTGGATCGGCATACTCCATTTTTTTGACGCATCCTTGATCGCCAGATAAATAACTTTTCGCACCGAGTCGTCTGTCGGGAACACCTTTCGCTTTTTGACAGCTGCACGGATAACGCTGTTCAGCGATTCGATGGCATTTGTGGTGTAGATTGCCTTGCGGATATCAGGCGGATAGCCGAAAAGCGTATTGAGATTTTCCCAGTGCGCCCGCCAGCTTTTGCTGATTTGCGGATATTTATCGTCCCAGGCATCCGCGAACATATCCAGCGCCATCAGCGCGGCTTCCTCTGTCGGAGCCTGATACACCGTTTTCAGCCCGCCGGTGACGGCTTTGTAATCCTTCCACGACACGTATTTCAGGCTGTTGCGCACCATATGGATGATGCACAACTGGATGTGCGTCTGAGGATAAACGCTGTTTATCGCATCCGGGAAGCCCTTCAGCCCGTCCACGCAGGCAATCAGGATATCCTGAAGACCCCGGTTTTTAAGCTCTGTCAGCACGCTGAGCCAGAACTTCGCACCTTCGTTTTCTGCCAGCCACATACCCAGCAGTTCTTTCTGGCCTTCAGTGTTAATGCCCAACGCGAGGAATACTGCTTTGTTGATCACGCTGCCGCCGTGACGAACTTTCACCACGATACAGTCAAGGTAAACAATGGGATACAGAGCATCCAGAGGCCGGTTTTGCCACTCGGTAACCTGCTCTTTGACCGCATCGGTGACTTTAGATATCAGCGTGGGCGACACGTCAGCATCGTACATTTCTTTGAACGTGGCGACGATTTCACGGGTCGTCATACCTTTGGCGTACAGGGACAAAATCTGGCTGTCCATCTGTGTGATGCGCGTCTGATTTTTCTTTATCAACTGAGGCTCAAAGGTATTTTCCCGGTCACGCGGCGTATTCAGCTCGATCTCACCGTCATCGCACAGCAGTGTTTTGGACGAGTAGCCATTACGGGTATTTGAGCCTGATTTTGGGGCGTTTTTCTCGTGTCCGAGGTGGTCAGTCAGCTCTGCATTGAGCGCTGTTTCGACGGTTAATTTCGTGAGCATACGAGAAAAAGCATTGAGATCGGCTTCGGTTTTAAGGCCTTTAGCCAGTTCAGCCGCAAGGGCTTTGAGTTTCTTTTCGTCCATAATTTGCCTGTCTCCTTTGTTGGAGTGAACATATCAAAAACAGGCAGATACACAATTTAAATTACAGGCTC
>NZ_AJHJ01000074.1 GCF_000257645.1 Serratia sp. M24T3 | reverse complement strand
TTTGCATTGCCATAGCGTCCAGTTAAAGATTGAACGGTGGTTTTAATTTGATCTTCCTGGGCGTTAAAACCTGTTAACCATGCCTGGTACTCAGTGTTTGATAACTTATAATTATTTTTATCTCCGTGTTTAATATTATCAATCATTGTTTGTAAAGGAGAAGGGTCTATATTAATAACATAATAGATTTTGCCGGTTATTTTATCGGTAATTGTTTTTATACAGGTGTTAGGAAGACCCATATCTTTAGTCCATTTCAACGCATCTTCATGTGTCACATTAACTCTATCGTCCCAATTTTTAGGATACAAAATATTATTTTCACTATGTTCTGTATAATCATTTTGTAGTTCAATTAAGCTTGTTTTTAAATCCATGAAGTCATACCTTAGCTGGCCTTCATCATCCACCGAATGTATATAACTTGACATTTTAGCCACAATATCACTAAATTTCTTGTAATATTCAATATACTTTGCTAAGGCACGTTCAAAAGCATCATAATATTCTAACTTGGTTGTATCAATAATATTACAGATTTGGTCTACAAAAGGTTTACGCTCAAATGGAGCCTCAAGCTGGCTCGCACCAGCCTGAATACATTCTGAATTATACTGTTTAGCGATATCTTCAATTTCTGCGTTAAATGCAGAATTATCATAAGCACCATACTGAGACAATTGAACATTAAAACTAACTAACTCTTGCTTTAACAGGTGATTAGAAAAACTCGCATGAGATTTATCTTTAGATAAATTAAATTTTTCATAGTTTCTTAAACAAACGAGTAAACTAGTAACCGAATTACTTACTTCTGAGTCAACCTCATCTATTTCATTACATTTTTCAGTAGAGAATTGAGTATGTTTATTTTTTTTTGAAGAATCTATGTTGGTAGGAATAACATAATTTCGATCAGCAATAATGATAGCCATGAAAAGCTCCTATATAATTAATAACTAACATTTTCTGGCAATCTCACCAATCGTGGCATTATGTTTTTCCAAAATGGCAAGAATCTGGTTAATAATTTCTAGTGCGCTGCTTTTATAACTACTAGCACGCTCGCGGTTATAATCATTAGTTTTATGATTTACTGAGGAATCTAATTCTGCATTAGCCTGTTTAGCTCTTTCATTAGCAGTACCAATAGAGAAAGCAGAAGTAGTTGTCGCACCAAAAGCGTGAGATAGTTGACCTAAACTTCGATACCTTTCAAAACTATTATTATGATCGTGATAATCATTTTTGCTTTCAGCTAGTTCAGGTTCATTATCAATGATTTGTTTATCATCGTTGTGTGTAGAATCTAGCTCTGCAATTTTTTTATTTTTATCTGCTTCCAAAGACTCAAACTTAGTCTTTTGGTGCGCTAAATTACCATTATGATCCTGCTCTAACCTTGATAACTCATTCTTTTTATTTTCAATTTTTGTCCTATTGAAAGATTCATGATCCGACTCTCTATTAGGAATATTTTTATTAGCCTTTAAAATGTCCTGTTGGTTA
>NZ_AJHJ01000073.1 GCF_000257645.1 Serratia sp. M24T3 | reverse complement strand
AGGAATTTCCAAACTTTAAGGCCAGCATGCGGTACTACAAACTGATTCATCCCGGCGTAAGGAGTTTTTTGAGCTGCGGCCGTTGCGCGTGCGGCGTCATCAATGGTGTATGGGTCGAACGCTGATCGAGAGCCGCCATAGTCTGCAAAGCTCGTTAAATCTTGGTTTTTATCATGCTGAGTTCTCGCTACGGCACCGGTAAAAGGTTGTAAGACGCCTACCATTGCGTCGCCCATGTCATCAAGAGTAGTCGATGCTAAGTCCTGCCTGATCGTATCCCCATCCATCAAAACGAAGTGAGTCACGTCATTAGTGAAACTGGCGGCATCTATCCCCGTCGTTTTGAAACCCACAGCAGTATTTTTATTCAGCCTGTAATACTGATTATCAAACAGCGTGAACTGATTGCGGGCCGTAAATGTTAGAGGCCCATTCACGTACAGCCCGAGAAACTCATACCCAGAATCCAATAAAAAATCCTGAAATCTGTTTTCCTGACTGATCAACTGCCGAGCGTGATCTTGCTCCATGCCGAACCATGTTTTACGTGACTTACTAAGGCGGTCATTCCAGTTTTCATTGACTTGATCAACTGAAAGATGATCAAAATTCTGGGCATTATCGTATAAATCTTTTGCAGCAGTAGACCCTAGCGAGTTGCCAGTGTTGTATTTGGACATGCTTGCCTCATTAAAAAAGAAAAACCCGCCGAAGCGGGTTGTTTAGTCAGGCGACATCGCCGGGGTAAGTGGCATTATCGTATTGATAGTAGGCTTCTCTATATTCGTCACCATTTACATCACAGGTTCCGTCTGAGTTTGGTGAGATTTTAGAAATTATGGCGCTGTAGCCGACACGACTGCTGTCACAAAATAGAACCCTGATAGGCTCAATGCTGGGGTCCAGGTCATAGCTGTAATCACCCGGTATTGTGAACGTCGTGTCATTAATTCGGGTTGGGACGAGTAACGCGGTTGGCTGGCCAGCCTGCGTCCTCAGGACCACACGAGGATTTGTAAAGCTCCAGTCCAGCGGTTCTGAAACGTAAAGCGTAGTCACCCCGCCGTCCACGGTGAAATACTCGGCCAGGGCCGTGTTGGTTTTCATCCCTGGAATATCGTCAGCCAATATAATTCGATCGCCGAATTCATAATTGAGTGCATCCATTTCAGTCGTGCAGCTGTGGGTCAGACGCTGGCGTCGATGCTTCATTAATCGGCGCATGCCGAACTGATAGGCCTTATCTTCGTCAGTTATGCCATCAGCGTTCACCGACTCAACCTTTACCGCCGTGTCTGCACCCGGTATCCGGCATTGAACAACTTCATCGGCCCACGTCACCGCAGATGTGTACGTTACATCCACGCCGTCATAGTCATCTGAGGTAGGCGCGGTGGCCACAGTCCTTAGCGGTCCGGTCATTTCCTGTGGCGTTATGATCCCCGTCCACGTTTTGGCAATATCCAGTCCTACGGTGCCTTCGCCGTTCGAAATCGTGAAGTATCCGCGCCCAGCGGCGGCAATAATATCAAGGATATCTTTTACCGAGGCCTTGTCATCATCAGCGATGTAGTCAAACTTGATACCCTGAGGGGTCCAATACGCTGACTCCAGGGCTTGCACAGTCGCAGTATCAAAATTCGTCATGCCCGCTGATTCTGCCAAATGCATAAATGCCGCTGAAATACTCCGGGCATCACCGCTGTCATAGGTGCGCGTCGGCGTCACGTTGACTTTGCGATCTGACTGAGCGGACAGACGTCCCCCTACCGTAACCGTTAACGCAATGGTAGACACGTCAGCATAGCTTGTCGGTCTGTTTTGCAGCCGGGATTGAAGAGATTGCCAATACATTGAGTCTCTGGCATTGCCTGACCCCTGCTCGTTAGTTCGGCGACACCTAACCTCTATGAGAGATTGCGTATCAAGGGAAACACCGATGGTATAACCGCACCCATCAATCGTTTTATTATTAACGGTACCCTTTTTAGAGGTCCATCCCGCATCACTGCCGTATACGCGGTACTGGATCTCGTATTCAACGGTCTTGTCATTCTTGTTGCCCTTTTTATCAAACTCAACCAACCC
>NZ_AJHJ01000072.1 GCF_000257645.1 Serratia sp. M24T3 | reverse complement strand
TATCGAAGAACAACAGGCAATAGAGGGTATCAGTCTTTCACAAGCTATGAAGGAATGGTGTTAATTAATTGTTTTTTTGTTACATTCCTAATGAAATTGTCAGGAATTTTAATGGGACGTAAATATGAAATGGTTATGGGTTTTAGTTCTATGCTTCTTCGTATCTGGTTGTGCTAATAAAATTGATTACAATAAGGCTTCTTTAAATTTATCTTTAGGGATGAATAAAACAGATGTCCAGCAAATTATGGGGGCTCCACGCAGAACGGATGTTAACTCTGACAGGGAGCGCTGGATATATTGGAATAAAGTTTTTATAGGTTTTACGCCAGTAGACAACGAGCAGTTAGCACAAGATCGTTTAGTGGTTACCTTTGTGAATGGAAAAGTGACTAAATGGGGAAAACAAACCATTGCAGATGACATAACAGAGAACACGCAAAAAATCTATCAAAATGCATATCCCAAATCTAAGCCGTAATAAATTAATTTAATCAATAAAACCTCGCTTCGGCGGGGTTTTTTTATGCCAGGAGTTTATATGGCCAGCAAATCGCTCGGTACTTTGACGTTAGATTTGATCGCCAAAGTTGGCGGTTTTGTTGCAGGAATGAGTGAAGCGGAGCGTTCATCTGCAAAGTGGCGTAAAGAGGTTGAGAAAAATGCTAAGGCTGTTGGCACTGCAATTGGTGCCACAACGGTCGCCATTACGGCCGCGGCGGTTGGCGCGGGTTTAGCCGCTTTAAATATAACTAAAAACGTTGCTGAATCAGTTGTTGAAACCGATAGGTGGGCTAAGTCTTTAGGCATCAGTACAACCGAACTTCAAAAATGGCAATACGCAGCGACTCAGGCGGGTTTATCTGGCGACAATATTGCAGATATTTTTAAAGATCTGAACGATAAAATTGGGGATGCAGTACTCAATAAGAGCGGAGAAGCTGCACAGGCCTTAGATACCCTTGGCCTGTCTGCAAAAAAACTACAAAACGTTTCACCAGATAAACAGCTGTTGGCAATATCTGCTGCGATGAAGGGCATGAATGTTGCGCAGAAAACAACGATATTTGAAGCGTTGGGAAATGATCTCTCGAAAATGATCCCATTGCTGGATAACGGCGCTCAGAAGCTAAACCAGTTAAAGCAAAAGGCTACAGACAAAGGTCTGGCTTTGCCCCAGGGGGATATCGATAAATTACTTGTTTTCAACAATTTTGTTCAAGATATCGGCGTTTCGGTTGACGGTGTGAAAAATAAAATTGCAGTGGGTCTTGCTAATGCAAACTTGGATCCGCTGAAAAAGGCTTTAGACGACACGTTCAATATTGTTACATCCCCAGAAGTATTACAGGGACTTATCAATCTTGTGACTCAGGCATCTAACTTGGCCGGGTGGCTTATTAAAGGGGCGGGTGCCTTAGGCGACTTCGCAAAGTTGGCCGGTATTAAAGTTGCCGAGTTTGGCGGTAATATTGATTTAAATAATATCGACCAAGTTACCGCGAGAATGAAAGTTCTGCAAAAGCAGATCGAAGATACTAATAGCGATAGCAATAACTTCGGTCGCGGCATTGAAAGTTTCCTTACGGGGAAAGATTTCAGTGTTGGAAAAGCTACCGACGAATTGAAAAAACTTCGTTCAGTTCGGTTGTCGCTTTTAAAACCTGTAACCATACCTACTGGATTGGCGGTTCTGGACCCTAAAATAGCAGGCCCTAGTAATTACAAATTAGACAATGGTGAATCTAACCAAAAAAAACAGTCAAGAAAGAAGGAAAGGATCCATTAGTTTCTGCCTACGAAGAGCGCATGAATGCGCTTAAACGCGCCGCTGCACTGGTCGATACTACAGGTAAGAAAGAAAGCGACGTTACTGAACTCCAGAAAATAAATTACGATATTCTTGAGGGGAAATTATCGAAACTTAATGATACTCAAAAAGAAAATCTAAGATTAGCCGCCAAAGAATTAGACGCTAAAAATGCATTAAAAAAAGCCAATGAGGATAATTTAGCTGTACAAGAATTTGCGGCTAATTTAGGAAAAGAAAATAAAAACGTTAAGCAAGGTTTGAATGTTGAATTTGTTGGCGCTGTGA
>NZ_AJHJ01000071.1 GCF_000257645.1 Serratia sp. M24T3 | reverse complement strand
GCCGATAGCCCCGTTAGGCATGGGATATAAACGCACTACATCATCAGGTTTTATCACCCTTAGCGCCCATTCATCCTGCGGAATGCGTTTACCTTCAACGGTAATAAAAAACTTTGGTTCTGCTCCCTGACGGGCCTTTGCGCTGATTGAGCACAGCCACTCAAAAATAGTGGTTTCTTGGTGTTGATGCTCTTCTATTGGGATTTCAGCCAGGATTGACGTAAAAACTAGAATTGTCATTATTTCCAAAACTCCAGTTTAGTGTTTTTTCTCATGAACCTGCCCAGCGGCTGCACCGTTACGTTGCTGCCCGGATTGCATTCGGCTACGCACAGCAAAGGGCCATCCCTAATCACCACGGCGACATGATCCACAATGCCGCGTCTTATGACCAAAATCAGGGCACCTGGCATGGGCTCACATTTTTCCAAGAGGGTTGTTAATTCTCTGGCGTGAATTTCTACGCCCCGATCTTGATGGGTCACCCCGTCATATTCCGGCCATGCCTTTAGGCCCAGATCCCGACGTACTTCTAGCACCAGACCATAACAATCCAGATGGGGGTAATTCCTGCCCGCCTCGACATAACGCACTGACTGATATTTATCTAAATTCATAAATAGCGCAGCCCCGGGAACCGACTTAAGACATAGCGCATCCGAGGCCAGGCGGTATCCAGCACATTCATGAAAGAGGCAGTGAGTTTAATTTGCAGGTTCGTCCAGTCCGCACTTTTTAATGTCATGCTGTAGGGGGTTTCTGCTGGCGTCGTGAGGTCATCACTCGTGAAGCGCCTGAATGTCACCGTGGCTTCGGTTAAATTCTCAAGGGCGGTGCGTACTGCCGCCGATCCTTCACCTGTGATATTGCCGAGAGTAAACTCCAGGTCTTGCGCGCCTTCCGTGCTACGCTCTGGCAATGCCAAGTCCATGGCACAGGCGGTGTAGGTGACACCCCCCAGCGTAATATCCTCATAGGCCTGTACCAAGTTGAATTGCTGACTTCCGATATCAATCGACAGCGTATCCAAAATAACTTCATCGCCGCCGCTGGCATATAAGCGATCAATTATTGTCATTTAATGGCCACTCCCTGTTCATGGCTATATCAAAGATATCGGCACCAACCAGGTAGTCGGGTAAAATATCACTCCAATCCGGGTCAATAACAGGACGAATCCAGACTTCAAGCGTGGCCGAAAGTTTCCAACAGCTAACACCAGACTGAATATCAGCCTCGGAATAGATGTCTTTGAATCTCGTGACGTAATTATCATCGCCCGTCGAAAGGATGAGAGGCATATTGAACCAGGCAGCCCCATCTTTTAACTGATAGCGATAAAACCCCTCGAACAGCATGTATTCGCCCGGCGTAAACAGAAAGTTAAGATTAACTTCCATCGGCGTTGACAGGTATTTACGCCGTTGTCGTGCGCGACCACTATCGAGATCTGTGCGTAACAGTGGGCTAACGGGAGACAAAGAGTAGCCATCTTGCAAAACAGTGCACTTCAGAAGATCGGGCCAGTCAATATCTGTGGTGATCGACATTATTTAGCCCTCCTCTTCGTGTCGTATTTTGACGTTATGCTGGCGTGCACATTACCGGTGCCTTTTTGCAAATCCCGTGTCACCATGTTGTAACCTTTAATGGCCCCTTGCTCTGCCGCTTTACGCGTCAGGGCTATCGTGGCATCTGAGGGGTTTCCATTTATGCTGATCGGAATGGTGGGAGAATAGGTATTTCCACCGCCACCCGTTGAGCTTTTACTTACCCGCTCAAGGGTCGCATCCAGTTTTGCGGAGGTATTGGCCGTCGTGACGCGCTCACCTTTCTGCAATAACCAGGTGCCGGTCTGTGGAACGGAATCCACACCATCGTGTGCCATACCGAATAATGCTCGGCCCGTAGCCATTGCCTCGATGTTCGCCAAAGTACCAGCTACCGCAGCACCGCCAAAAGAAGCGATAGAAGCAGCGGTCGCCGCAGGGGCCCAGGCGTTCGCCAAAGCTACTGCCTGCGCTGTGCCGGCAACAGTAGCCGAAGTACCCAAAGCATACATAATCGCTTGGTTGACTAGCCATTGTGCCGCCATCTGGGCTAATGCGCTTACTATGGAATTAAGGATTGCTTGCCCAACGTTAACGAAAGCATCGCTTAATGACTCCGTACCGCTGATCACATTCGTGATATTTTCTGCGAGACTGCTGGTAGCCGATTGCAACACACCCGCAACAGCATCAGAGGCTTGCTGATTATAGTTTTGAGCGGAATTCATATAGTCTTTGAGAGAATCTAACGCGCCTGATTGCCAATCTTCTTTAAGTTTATCTTGGTCTTCCCAGTGCTTCTTATAGATTTTTAACCTTACCTCTAAAGCCTTACTTAATTCTTTTGTTTCATCATCATAACGAGAGCCGCTAATTTCTCCTTTGTTATGTTGTGATTGTAGATCTGCCTGCTTATCTTGAAAATCCTGCTGAACGCTAACCAGCTCCTGCAGGCGTGCTTTTGCCTCAGAGCCCATTCCAGC
>NZ_AJHJ01000070.1 GCF_000257645.1 Serratia sp. M24T3 | reverse complement strand
GTCTCTCTAAAACACCTTCGGTGTTGTAAGGTTAAGCCTCTCGGGTCATTAGTACTGGTTAGCTCAATGCATCGCTGCACTTACACACCCAGCCTATCAACGTCTTAGTCTTAAACGTCCCTTCAGGGGACTCGAAGTCCCAGGGAAGACTCATCTTGAGGCAAGTTTCGCGCTTAGATGCTTTCAGCGCTTATCTTTTCCGCATTTAGCTACCGGGCAATGCCATTGGCATGACAACCCGAACACCAGTGATGCGTCCACTCCGGTCCTCTCGTACTAGGAGCAGCCCCTCTCAATCTTCCAACGCCCACGGCAGATAGGGACCGAACTGTCTCACGACGTTCTAAACCCAGCTCGCGTACCACTTTAAACGGCGAACAGCCGTACCCTTGGGACCTACTTCAGCCCCAGGATGTGATGAGCCGACATCGAGGTGCCAAACACCGCCGTCGATATGAACTCTTGGGCGGTATCAGCCTGTTATCCCCGGAGTACCTTTTATCCGTTGAGCGATGGCCCTTCCATTCAGAACCACCGGATCACTATGACCTACTTTCGTACCTGCTCGAGCCGTCACTCTCGCAGTCAAGCTAGCTTATGCCATTGCACTAACCTCACGATGTCCGACCGTGATTAGCTAACCTTCGTGCTCCTCCGTTACTCTTTAGGAGGAGACCGCCCCAGTCAAACTACCCACCAGACACTGTCCTCACCCCAGATTATGGGGCCGAGTTAGAACATCAAACATTAAAGGGTGGTATTTCAAGGTTGGCTCCACGCAGACTGGCGTCCACGCTTCAAAGCCTCCCACCTATCCTACACATCAAGGCTCAATGTTCAGTGTCAAGCTATAGTAAAGGTTCACGGGGTCTTTCCGTCTTGCCGCGGGTACACTGCATCTTCACAGCGAGTTCAATTTCACTGAGTCTCGGGTGGAGACAGCCTGGCCATCATTACGCCATTCGTGCAGGTCGGAACTTACCCGACAAGGAATTTCGCTACCTTAGGACCGTTATAGTTACGGCCGCCGTTTACCGGGGCTTCGATCAAGAGCTTCTCCTTGCGGATAACCCCATCAATTAACCTTCCGGCACCGGGCAGGCGTCACACCGTATACGTCCACTTTCGTGTTTGCACAGTGCTGTGTTTTTATTAAACAGTTGCAGCCAGCTGGTATCTTCGACTGTCTTCGGCTCGGGAAGCAAGTTCCTCCACCTAGCGACAGCGTGCCTTCTCCCGAAGTTACGGCACCATTTTGCCTAGTTCCTTCACCCGAGTTCTCTCAAGCGCCTGAGTATTCTCTACCTGACCACCTGTGTCGGTTTGGGGTACGATTCAATGTTACCTGATGCTTAGAGGCTTTTCCTGGAAGTGCGGCATCAACTACTTCACCACCGTAGTGGTTCGTCATCACGCCTCAGGGTTGATATGTAACCGGATTTACCAGGTCACACCCCCTACACGCTTAAACCGGGACAACCGTCGCCCGGCTAGCCTAGCCCTCTCCGTCCCCCCTTCGCAGTAACACCGAGTACAGGAATATTAACCTGTTTCCCATCGACTACGCCTTTCGGCCTCGCCTTAGGGGTCGACTCACCCTGCCCCGATTAACGTTGGACAGGAACCCTTGGTCTTCCGGCGTGCGGGTTTTTCACCCGCATTATCGTTACTTATGTCAGCATTCGCACTTCTGATACCTCCAGCAAACCTCACAGTTCACCTTCAACGGCTTACAGAACGCTCCCCTACCCAACAACGCCTAAGCGTCGCTGCCGCAGCTTCGGTGCATGGTTTAGCCCCGTTACATCTTCCGCGCAGGCCGACTCGACCAGTGAGCTATTACGCTTTCTTTAAATGATGGCTGCTTCTAAGCCAACATCCTGGCTGTCTATGCCTTCCCACATCGTTTCCCACTTAACCATGACTTTGGGACCTTAGCTGGCGGTCTGGGTTGTTTCCCTCTTCACGACGGACGTTAGCACCCGCCGTGTGTCTCCCGTGATAACATTCTTCGGTATTCGGAGTTTGCATCGAGTTGGTAAGCCGGGATGGCCCCCTAGTCGAAACAGTGCTCTACCCCCGAAGATGAGTTCACGAGGCGCTACCTAAATAGCTTTCGGGGAGAACCAGCTATCTCCCGGTTTGATTGGCCTTTCACCCCCAGCCACAAGTCATCCGCTAATTTTTCAACATTAGTCGGTTCGGTCCTCCAGTTAGTGTTACCCAACCTTCAACCTGCCCATGGCTAGATCACCGGGTTTCGGGTCTATACCTTGCAACTTGACGCCCAGTTAAGACTCGGTTTCCCTACGGCTCCCCTATACGGTTAACCTTGCTACAAAATATAAGTCGCTGACCCATTATACAAAAGGTACGCAGTCACCCAACAAAGTAGGCTCCCACTGCTTGTACGTACACGGTTTCAGGTTCTATTTCACTCCCCTCGCCGGGGTTCTTTTCGCCTTTCCCTCACGGTACTGGTTCACTATCGGTCAGTCAGGAGTATTTAGCCTTGGAGGATGGTCCCCCCATATTCAGACAGGATGTCACGTGTCCCGCCCTACTCATCGAACTCACAATTCATGCGCTTTTGTGTACGGGACTATCACCCTGTACCGTGCGACCTTCCAGACGCTTCCACTAACACACAAACTGATTCAGGTTCTGGGCTGTTCCCCGTTCGCTCGCCGCTACTGGGGGAATCTCGGTTGATTTCTTTTCCTCGGGGTACTTAGATGTTTCAGTTCCCCCGGTTCGCCTCGCATGGCTATGTATTCACCATGCGATAATGTGACGTATCACATTGGGTTTCCCCATTCGGGTATCGTCGGGTATAACGGTTCATATCACCTTACCGACGCTTTTCGCAGATTAGCACGCCCTTCATCGCCTCTGACTGCCTAGGCATCCACCGTGTACGCTTAGTCGCTTAACCTCACAACCCGAAGGTGTCTTTTAAACTCGTGAAGAGTGACGCATTCGTAGCCGTGATTATTTGAGAGACTCTAATACAGGTGCGCATAACTCAAAACTTCTACGGAGAGTTATGTTCAGCTGTATCATTTCAATTTTTCAGCTTGTTCCAGATTGTTAAAGAGCAAA
>NZ_AJHJ01000069.1 GCF_000257645.1 Serratia sp. M24T3 | reverse complement strand
GGGCTGGTATAAGAAATGCGTTTAAGTTGGTTCGTTTGGTTAATATTTTGTTTCGTATGGCATTTTTTTAGGCCCTTTTACCTTAATAATTAACTTTAAAATGCTATTACCGCAGGTAAGTTTGTCATTTTGTGTCATTAATATTTTTCTGTTACTGGTTTTTCCTACGATTAGTCTTACAGATAAACCCTCAATTAGGATGGATAACTTGATGAATAACCTCACATTTATGATGGTATTGTACGAAGTTGTTAATAAATTGCTCTTAAACAGTTATAGCGTTAACACTGAAATGAATCAGGTGGTACAATGCGGCGCTCACGTTTTGACGCAAATATAATATTTTAGTCATACTTGAGTGGCTAGTCGTCACTATTACATTTGTAATTACTATCAAAAAACATAATTTCGGAGAGTGCCTGTATGTCTGGATTAAATTCCCAGTCGAGTCCCATACTCAGGCTATGGTGTTGTATCTTAGGGGTTATTCTTACTGTCAGTGGCCTGTTTTTTGCCATTGAAGGTGGGAAGTTGGTTTCACTCGGCGGTAGCTGGTATTTCTTGATTGCCGGCATCGTGATGGTTCTTTCTGCCATTCAATATTTCCGTGCCAAATCCTCCGCTGTCGTTCTGTTCATTCTGGTGTTCCTCGGAACGCTCATCTGGTCAATCTGCGATGCTGGCTGGGATTTCTGGCCCCTGATTTCTCGTCTGATGGTTCCGACAGGCTTTATGCTATTGGGCTTCGCGACCTGGCCAACACTGCGGAAAAAAGAGGGTAAATCAACCTTCGCTAAACTTTCATACGTGTTTACCGCCGTATTGGTTGTAGGCATGGTTACTGCTTTTGTGCAGATGTTCCAACCGCATCCCACTGTTGCTTTCAAAGGCGATGAACTGCCTTTGATACCCGTTGATAAGGCAAAACAGCAAAAAGATTGGAGTCACTGGGGTAATACTTCCGGTGGCGATCGCTTTGTGGCGCTGGATCAGATTAACCGTAACAATGTTAAAGACTTAAAAGTTGCCTGGACCTTCCATACTGGTGATACGCCAATCAGCCCGAGTGGCAACGGTGCTGAAGATCAGGAAACTCCGCTGCAGGTCGGCGACAAAGTTTTCCTGTGTACTCCGCACAACAACGTTATCGCTGTTGATGTAGATTCCGGCAAGCAAATCTGGAAGCGTGAAATCAACGCACAGGCACAAGTTTGGAATCGCTGTCGTGGTCTGGCTTATTTTGACGCCACCAAACCCGTTGCACAACCAACAGTCCCAAATTCTACTCCGGTACCTCAGGTTTCGTTGGCTGCGGGTGATACTTGTAAACGTCGTATCCTGATGAACACCATCGATGCACGTTTGGTTGCGATCAACGCCGATAATGGTGAATTCTGTGCAGACTTCGGCAACAATGGTGTTGTTGATCTCAAGGCTGGCCTGGGTGATGCTGCAGATCCTAAATACCAACTGACTTCTGCACCGACTCTTGCTGGAACTACAGTTGTTGTTGGTGGGCGCATAGCGGATAACGTACAAACCGACATGCCGGGTGGCGTGATCCGTGGTTTCGACGTCATTACGGGTCAAATGCGTTGGGCGTTCGACCCGGGCAATCCTGATCCAAATGCAAAATTGCAACCGGGCCAGACTTTTGTTCGCAGCACGCCAAATTCATGGGCACCAATGTCTTATGACCCGGCAATGAACACGGTGTTCATGCCGATGGGCAGCTCATCTGTTGACCTTTGGGGCGCAAACCGTAACGCACTGGACCACAAATATGGTGCATCCGTGCTAGCAGTTGATGCGACTACTGGTAAAGAGAAATGGGTTTATCAGACTGTACATAACGATCTGTGGGATTTTGACTTGCCTATGCAGCCAAGCTTGATCGATTTCAAGCTTAAAGATGGCACAACTAAGCCTGCTGTTGTTATCGGTGCCAAGACCGGTCAGATCTTTGTTCTCGATCGCCTCACTGGCAAACCGTTGACTGAAGTTAAAGAATTGCCGGTCAAGACCCGTGATATCCCTAACGAACAGTACTCTAAAACTCAGCCGTTCTCAGTGGGTATGCCATCAATCGGTAACCAGAAACTGACAGAATCGGACATGTGGGGTGCTACTCCATTTGACCAGCTGATGTGTCGTATTAGCTTCAAATCAATGCGTTATGATGGTTTGTTCACCGCGCCAGATACTGATAAGTCTCTGAGCTTCCCAGGTTCTCTGGGCGGGATGAACTGGGGCAGTATGTCCATTGACCCGAATAACCATTACATGTTTGTTAACGACATGCGTCTGGGTCTTTGGGTGCAGATGATCAAGCAGAACAACAGCAAAGTTGCAGCCAGCAATGGGGGCGAATCTGTTAACACCGGCATGGGGGCTGTTCCACTTAAAGGAACTCCGTACGGCGTAAATAAAGATCGTTTCATGTCTCCGCTGGGTATTCCGTGCCAGAAACCACCATTTGGTACTTTGTCTGCGATTGACCTGAATACTCAGAAAATCGTTTGGCAGGTTCCAGCCGGTACTGTTCAGGACACTGGTCCGTTCGGGATCAAAATGATGGCGCAGATGCCTGTGGGTATGCCAACTCTAGGTGGTACTCTGGCAACTCAGGGGGGCCTGGTATTCATCGCGGGTACTCAGGATTATTATCTGCGCGCATTCGATGCTTCAACAGGCAAAGAAGTTTGGAAAGCACGCTTGCCAGTAGGCAGCGGCGGCGGCCCGATGAGTTATGTTTCACCCAAAACGGGTAAACAATATATTGTTATTTCAGCGGGTGGCGCACGTCAGTCACCAGACCGTGGTGATTACGTGATTGCCTATTCGCTGGGTAATAAATAGATTTTGGCTGTTAGTTAAATAATTAAAGCCTCGGCAGATTGACTGTCGGGGCTTTTTTTTACTGCAAATTGTCTGAAAAGGGGCGCTCTTGAATCCATGCTTTCGCACCATCGGGCGGGAGAAAACTCCCGCCTTTGGGTTGCCTTACCGTTAAGAACCGCAGGCCATCATGGCCTCAATCTCGCAGCTGCCTAATGAAATACGTAATAAGCACAGCCTATTACTCGCCACCAATATAAAGATAATGAACAATATAAAGATGATCATCCGATTAAGTAGTTTGGGGATTTGCAGCATCATAGACTCCGACTCCTTGCCTTTCGGCGGGTAAGAGGCTAACCTGATGTTTCCAAGCATGCAGATAGGCCTCGTTTTGATTAATTTCAATTCGGGGCTTTTCTCTTTTTATCTTCTGCATACCGGTTACAGCAAATACTAAACGTATAAAACAGGACATCATGCTCGGGACAAAAAGATCCAGAGCACCCAAGCGCAGTGTACCAGCAAGTTAATATTAAGGCTGCGAAAATAACTTATTAAAATTAACGTTTTATTAGGGTTAATATAAGATCGTTATAATTAGCCTAATCGTTAAACTGTTTTCTACTAATATAAAGATAATGAACAATATAAAGATGATCATCCGATTAAGTAGTTTGGGGATTTGCAGCATCATAGACTCCGACTCCTTGCCTTTCGGCGGGTAAGAGGCTAACCTGATGTTTCTGACGCATCGAGTAGGCCTCGTTTTGATTAATTTCAATTCGGGGCTTTTCTC
>NZ_AJHJ01000068.1 GCF_000257645.1 Serratia sp. M24T3 | reverse complement strand
TAATGGCCCAGTCAGAGCTCAAACCGGTTTTGCTCAGTAAAGCTCAAATAGACGCAATCAAACAAATCCAGTGCGACGAGCAGAAGAAGTCACAGCTGGGCGTTGCGCCGGGCATCAATGTAATTGCCAGGCAGCTGATTGACCTCGGCTTATCTCAGCTCTCTACTACTTCAAAGACCAGGGTATAAGACATGAATATTCAGGCTTACAGCGTTGCCGTTCGGTTGAGTGCAAAAGACGATTTAACGCGTGTCTTGAAGATGGCGAGCGAAGACGTGTTAAGCCTGCACAAACGTATGCTGGGTGTCTGCGCCGATCTAAAAAACATCGACAAATACGCCAAAGCAGCCACCTCATCTATATCTGCAATGAGCCGGGCTATGACAGGCAATCTGTCGGGTGCGACTCGTGATGCTCGCCAATACTCAGAGGCCATGAGAAGCGCTACAGAGAGCACTGAGAGGCTACACAGAGCAAGCTCTGGCTTACCAGGTGGTAACGGGGCGTCTTATCTCGCTATAGGTGCGGCTGCAGGGTTGAGTGGTGGTGGCAACAATGGTGGTAACCGGCCACCAGTCGGGATGCTTGGACTGCCTGGTCCTGCTGATGGCGGCTGGAAAGGCTGGAGAAATGGCGTTCCTCCTGGCGGGTGGGGTCCGGGCAATCCCCCTGGCGGAGGGGGTGGTAGCGATGATGGTAATGGCGGCGGTAGAAATGGTGCTCACCGACCTTTATCGGATCGTGATAGCGGAATGACCAATCTGGCTACTGGTTATGTGGGGTATGAGCTTCTCAACTCGATAACCGAAAAGGGCATCTCCTACGAGCGAGAATTAGCACGCCTGCGCCAAATGGGGCTCAACACTGCTCAAATTAACGAAGCCAAAGCCTATGTTGGTACCCACAACGTAGCAAATACGTCTGTGCTCGACCGCATGCGTATATTCACTGATGCCCAGGGTTCATTCAGGCAATCTGGAATGCTGACCGGTGATGCGCTGGCAGCAGCAAAAACCATGATGCCCGTGTTAGCGCAGTACGAAGTTGCTTCACAAGCATTAAGCGGGCAGTCACAGGCAGCTGCCAGCACTAATATGCTAAACCTCAATAAGATTGTCGAAATCATGGGCGGCCTGAATAGTCCGGCACTTGCCGCAAATATCGCTGACGGCGTATTCAAGGCTTCGCAGTCGAGCGGGCGTATCGTGAACGAGAGACAGTTAAAACTTTTCGTAGCTCACGGAAGCACGGCGACAAACCATCAAAGCCTCAGGGCGATGTTTGGCGCGCTTGAGCCCATTATCGGTGAGATGGGCGGGGATGTGGCATCAAATGGCATGCTGACCGCCTACAACCGAATCAACGGCAATATGTCTCTCATACCCAAAAATTTGCGCAGGGAAATAGCTCGCTTAGGGATTGGTGATGCTACAGGAACGGAGCAACCAAAAGCGCTAGCCTATCTGCAAACCACAGACCTGCCAGGCTATGTGAAAAAGATGATGGGCATCTATGCCGCACATGGCATTACCAACTCAATTGACTGGGAGCGCGAAAACTCTATTCTCTTTGGTCGCGGTGGCGCGAAGATTTACAACCGAATGATGGCCCAGATCAAAACAATGGATGAATCCTTGGCGTCTTATGACCGCTCACATGGGAGCGCGGCAACGGCTAACGACCCTGATAACCACGTCATTATGGCCAGGCAGGCAATGGGGGTCGCTTTTGAGAATCTGCAGCTCGCCCTTGCTCAGAAAGGCGGAGTGATGGAGAACTTTACCCGCGGTATCGACATTGTGACCAGGGGTGTCACGACGCTGACCAATGCTGTAGATTCCCATCCAAATATGGCCAGGTACGCGATGGATGGCGCGATGGCAATTACTGCGTTAGCTGGAGCGAGCGGAGCCATGTGGGTGATGAAGCATTCTGCCAGCGCGTTGATGGGCCCATTGAAATTCCTGGCAGGCAAAGATGGCTTCCCTCTGTTATCAACAGCTATCCAGGGTATGCCGAATATTGTTGCTTTGGCAGCCGCTGCGATAGGCACAGAGCTCTCTGTTGAAATTTACCGTAGGTTTATGGCAGCAAAAAATGGCACTCCATATGACCAACTTCCTACTCAGACCCAAGAAATGGCAGAGCGTGACCGTCTAGGAAAAATGAACTGGGAAAAGAGTCACCCGGGGATGCCTTATTACGGCACTAGAGTATGGGATCTTAATTCCATTCCTGCAAAGCCAGGTGTTTCGAAAGCATCGCAGTTCGTGCCAATCCCTCCCAAGCCGTCTCAGCCAATCAATATTCAAGTCGATTCAATTTTGGATGGCAAAAAGATTGGGCAAGGAATGATGACCTACCTGGTAAAAGAGTCTACAAAAGCTCCTAGCAGTGTCAGCGCTTTTGACTCGAGCATGATTCTAACTCACCCAGGCCAGGTTAGCGGGCTATCCACTAAATAACGGGGTGAGGCATGGATTTATTGGAATTATCGAAGCTCCTTAATTCTGCCTCTCTGACTGTCGAACACCAGCTTGCCTTGACGGTCAGGGAATATGCGAAAGAGGTTGAGAAGGAAGCTAAAGAAGAGATAGGCCACTACCAGCAGGCAGCTGGCCCATTCTCAGCCTGGTCACCATTGGCCGAGAGCACGCAGGCCGACAGGATAAGTAAGGGGTTTTCTGCTGACGAGCCTGAACTTCGCACCGGAGAGCTACGGGACAGTATCAAAAGCGAAGCCAGTGGCCTGTCATCAATCGCTGGCTCGACAAGTGAGGTTATGTTCTGGCAGGAGAATGGCACCGCCAACATGCCGCCTAGGGCGATTATCGGCATTGCGTACATTAGAAAGTTGGAGTTCCTGGAAGAAGAGCTGGGTAAGTGCGTAATGCGAAGCTTCAGAACGTATTAATCAACCGATAGGGGTGCACAGAATGTTGATGAGTAAGACCGAATATGCGCGTCACTGTGGTGTGAGTCGTCAGACCGTCTATGACTGGGTAAAAAAGGGTGACTTAGTGCTGTCTGGGCAGAAAGTTGATTTAGAAGCTACAGAAGCAAAGCGAATTAAAACCAGTTATGAGAGTCGCTGGCCGCATAGAAAATTAGACATGACTTGGGGTCAGGCTCTGAAATGGATTCAAGAGCATGATGGCAAGACGCATGCTGCACAAAATATTCAGGCTCGCATTGACCGTATAACAGCAGCGGCTGATGAGTTGGGCTACGACGTTGATAGCATTGGATACAATGAGGAAGAAACGACCATAGCTTATTTCCGAGCTGGTGAAGAGCGGCACGAGTTCTATGAGAATGATTCTATAGACTGTGCAATAGATCGACTTAGGTATGAAATTTTTTATAGCGCAGGATTATGCCCAGAAGAGGAAAATTATTGGAGTGAAGCAGGGTTGACAGCTTTATGCCTACCAGCCAAAGAGTTGGTGTAAACACCGCAGTTACACTAAATGGATAACTTGACACTTTTTCGACACTTATCTGTTTAAAAAGACAAAATAAAACAGTTGGTTAAAGTTTTTAGATTTGAAAAGTGTCAGGAAGAAATGTGTAAGGCAGCACTTTAAACCCATATTATTTCGGATTGAAAAATCATATGTGGAGAGTGAATCAGGAGTTTACAGTGCGCAAACGAACACGCCATTACACTACTGAGTTACCGCGAATTACGCTTCTTCATCTTAAGGTCATGCAGCGAAAATTTGCTGAGGGAGTTTGGGCATTACAGCATGATACCCGTAGTGGAACGTTATTTTTCAAGGCGTCAGACAAGGGGTTCACGGTAACTATTGGTGGCTCAACACTAAACCTTAAAATATCATCCACCCGGGTAGGTCATGGAGTAAGGTATTGGTACTTATGCCCACACTGCCAGGCACGAGCCGCAATTCTTTATGTTGGGAAACAGACTATTGGATGTCGGAAATGCTGCAAGCTTCACTATGAGGTGCAAAGCATAGGGAATGAGGAAAGATTAAGGTTACAAGTCAGAAGACGGCAACTGGATATTTGGCCGAATAAACCAGAGCACCCATACATTTTCCTCAAAGATTTTATCAATCAAGATAATAGCAAGCCAGCTTGCATGAGGTGGCATACCTTCTACATGAAACTACTAAGATTACGGTTCAGCGAAGTTAAGTATGTGACTGTTCTGCATGACAAGCTCAGAAAAGACTTTTCAAGGTTGCTCGGAATGACTCCTGAGGATGCAGAAGAAATTTTTGGGATCTCAAACTGTATAAGTCTGCGTGATGATAGACCGTAAAACGTTAGAGTTGACGATGATTCAGATGGCCTGTCAGAGCGGTGACCCACTGGACAGGCACATGCTGTATACCATTCGCAACGGTGTGGCGCAGGCACTTCAAGCTAAAGAGCGACACAAGCAACGGATGACTACGCCTGATTATCAGTGGAAGAAGCCAGTACCACGGCGATAGTGTTGCCTGGTAAGCTGAACCAAGAACCCTAGAGCCTGTTATTAATTTCTTA
>NZ_AJHJ01000067.1 GCF_000257645.1 Serratia sp. M24T3 | reverse complement strand
ACCAATAGCCCCGTTAGGCATGGGATATAAACGCACTACATCATCAGGTTTTATCACCCTTAGCGCCCATTCATCCTGCGGAATGCGTTTACCTTCAACGGTAATAAAAAACTTTGGTTCTGCTCCCTGACGGGCCTTTGCGCTGATTGAGCACAGCCACTCAAAAATAGTGGTTTCTTGGTGTTGATGCTCTTCTATTGGAATCTCAGCCAGGATTGACGTAAAAACTAGAATTGTCATTATTTCCAAAACTCCAGTTTAGTGTTTTTTCTCATGAACCTGCCCAGCGGCTGCACCGTTACGTTGCTGCCCGGATTGCATTCGGCTACGCACAGCAAAGGGCCATCCCTAATCACCACGGCGACATGATCCACAATGCCGCGCCTGATGACCAAAATCAGGGCACCTGGCATGGGCTCACATTTTTCCAAGAGGGTTGTTAATTCTCTGGCGTGGATTTCTACGCCCCGATCTTGATGGGTCACCCCGTCATATTCCGGCCATGCCTTTAGGCCCAGATCACGACGTACTTCTAGCACCAGGCCATAACAATCCAGATGGGGGTAATTCCTGCCCGCCTCGACATAACGCACTGACTGATATTTATCTAAATTCATAAATAGCGCAGCCCCGGGAACCGACTTAAGACATAGCGCATCCGAGGCCAGGCGGTATCCAGCACATTCATGAAAGAGGCAGTGAGTTTAATTTGCAGGTTCGTCCAGTCCGCACTTTTTAATGTCATGCTGTAGGGGGTTTCTGCTGGCGTCGTGAGATCATCACTCGTGAATCGCCTGAATGTCACCGTGGCTTCGGTTAAATTCTCAAGGGCGGTGCGTACTGCCGCCGATCCTTCACCCGTGATATTGCCGAGAGTAAACTCCAGGTCTTGCGCGCCTTCCGTACTGCGCTCTGGCAATGCCAAGTCCATGGCACAGGCGGTGTAGGTGACACCCCCCAGCGTAATATCCTCATAGGCCTGCACCAAGTTGAATTGCTGACTTCCGATATCAATCGACAGCGTATCCAAAATAACTTCATCGCCGCCGCTGGCATATAAGCGATCAATTATTGTCATTTAATGGCCACTCCCTGTTCATGGCTATATCAAAGATATCGGCACCAACCAGGTAGTCGGGTAAAATATCACTCCAATCCGGGTCAATAACAGGACGAATCCAGACTTCAAGCGTGGCCGAAAGTTTCCAACAGCTAACACCAGACTGAATATCAGCCTCGGAATAGATGTCTTTAAATCGGGTGACGTAATTATCATCGCCCGTCGAAAGGATAAGCGGCATATTGAACCACGCGGCACCATCCTTCAGCTGATAGCGATAAAACCCCTCGAACAGCATGTATTCGCCCGGCGTAAACAGAAAGTTAAGATTAACTTCCATCGGCGTTGACAGGTATTTACGCCGTTGTCGCGCGCGACCACTATCGAGATCTGTGCGTAACAGTGGGCTAACGGGAGACAAAGAGTAGCCATCTTGCAAAACAGTGCACTTCAGAAGATCGGGCCAGTCAATATCTGTGGTGATCGACATTATTTAGCCCTCCTCTTCGTGTCGTATTTTGACGTTATGCTGGCATGCACATTACCGGTGCCTTTTTGCAAATCCCGTGTCACCATGTTGTAACCTTTAATGGCCCCTTGCTCTGCCGCTTTGCGCGTCAGGGCTATCGTGGCATCTGAGGGATTCCCATTTATGCTGATCGGAATGGTGGGAGAATAGGTATTTCCACCGCCACCCGTTGAGCTTTTACTTACCCGCTCAAGGGTCGCATCCAGTTTTGCGGAGGTATTGGCCGTCGTGACGCGCTCACCTTTCTGCAATAACCAGGTGCCGGTCTGTGGAACGGAATCCACGCCATCGTGTGCCATACCGAATAGCGACTTACCGGCAATCATTGCCGCCGCGTTCGCCAGCGTACCTGCAACCGCTGCACCACCGAATGAAGCGATAGAAGCAGCCGTTGCAGCAGGTGCCCACGCATTGGCGGTGGCTGTTGCCTGAGTTGTGGATTGAGTGACCGAAGCATTGCCGATTACTGCCATCAATGCCTGATTTATGAGCCATTGCGCCGCCATTTGGGCCAATGCGCTTACTATGGAATTAAGGATTGTTTGCCCAACGTTAACGAAAGCATCGCTTAATGACTCAGTCCCGGTAATTACGTTGGTTATGTTATCAGCGAGACTGCTGGTAGCCGATTGCAACACACCCGCAACAGCATCGGCAGCTTGTTGGTTATAGTTTTGAGCGGAATTCATGTAGTCTTTGAGAGAATCTAACGCGCCTGATTGCCAATCATCTTTAAGTTTATCTTGGTCCTCCCAGTGCTTCTTATAGATTTTTAACCTTACCTCTAAAGCCTTACTTAATTCTTTTGTTTCATCATCATAACGAGAGCTGCTAATTTCTCCTTTGTTATGTTGTGATTGTAGATCGGCCTGCTTATCCTGAAAATCCTGCTGAACGCTAACCAGCTCCTGCAGGCGTGCTTTTGCCTCGGATCCCATTCCAGCGCCAACAAATTCAACATTCAAACCTTGCTTAACGTTTTTATTTTCTTTTCCTAAATTAGACGCAAATTCTTGTACAGCTAAATTATCCTCATTGGCTTTTTTTAATGCATTTTTAGCGTCTAATTCTTTGGCGGCTAATTTGAGATTTTCTTTTTGAGTCTCATTAAGTTTCGATAATTTCCCCTCAAGAATATCGTAATTTATTTTCTGTAATTCAGTAACATCACTCTCTTTCTTGCCGGTTGTATCGACCAATGCAGCGGCGCGTTTAAGCGCATTCATTCGGTCTTCGTAGGCAGAAACCAAAGGATCCTTTGCTTGTTTCTTAGCGGTTTGCTTTTGGTTATGTTCACCATTACCTAATTTAAAATCAGTAGGGACTGCTATTTTAGGGTCCAGAACCGCCAATCCAGTAGGTATGGTTACAGGTTTTAAAAGAGACGATCTAACTGAACGAAGTTTTTTCAGTTCGTCGGTAGCTTTTCCAACACTGAAATCTTTTCCAGTAAGGAAACTTTCGATGCCGCGTCTAAAGTCATTACTATCGTTATTAGTATCGTCGATCTGCTTTTGCAGAACTTTCATTCTCGCGGTAACTTGGTCGATATTATTTAGATCAATATTACCGCCAAACTCGGCAACTTTAATTCCGGCCAACTTTGCGAAGTCGCCTAAGGCACCCGCCCCTTTGATAAGCCACCCGGCCAAGTTCGATGCCTGAGTCACAAGGTTGACAAGTCCCTGTAATACTTCTGGGGATGTAACGATATTGAACGTGTCGTCTAAAGCCTTTTTCAACGGATCCAAGTTTGCATTAGCAAGACCCACTGCGATTTTATTTTTCACACCGTCAACCGAAACGCCGATATCTTGAATAAAATTGTTGAAAACAAGTAATTTATCGATATCCCCCTGGGGCAAGGCCAGACCTTTGTCTGTAGCCTTTTGCTTTAATTGGTTTAGCTTCTGAGCGCCATTATCCAGCAATGGGATCATTTTTGAGAGATCATTCCCCAACGCTTCAAATATCGTTGTTTTCTGCGCAACATTCATGCCCTTCATCGCAGCAGATATTGCCAACAGCTGTTTATCTGGTGAAACGTTTTGTAGTTTTTTTGCAGACAGGCCGAGGGTATCTAAGGCCTGTGCGGCTTCTCCGCTCTTATTGAGTACTGCATCCCCAATTTTATCGTTCAGATCTTTAAAAATATCTGCAATATTGTCGCCAGATAAACCCGCCTGAGTCGCTGCGTATTGCCATTTTTGAAGTTCGGTTGTACTGATGCCTAAAGACTTAGCCCACCTATCGGTTTCAACAACTGATTCAGCAACGTTTTTAGTTATATTTAAAGCGGCTAAACCCGCGCCAACCGCCGCGGCCGTAATGGCGACCGTTGTGGCACCAATTGCAGTGCCAACAGCCTTAGCATTTTTCTCAACCTCTTTACGCCACTTTGCAGATGAACGCTCCGCTTCACTCATTCCTGCAACAAAACCGCCAACTTTGGCGATCAAATCTAACGTCAAAGTACCTAACGATTTGCTGGCCATATAAACTCCAAGCATAAAAAAACCCGCCTAAGCGGGTTTTAAAGATAATTAATTTAAAGTCCGGGGTATCCAGACACATTGAAGTCAAAAGATTTTATTCCGTATTCATAAAATTCAATACCAACTCGAATATTTTTATTATTAATAATATAACGCTCAAATGCATTTACATTATCAATAAATATTGCAGCATTATCTCCTGGACTAGCTTCCGATGCCGACCATTTTTGAATTTTACCCGAATCCGAACGCGTCTGTATTTCACACCCATCAAAACTACAAATAATGTGACCTTTCTCAATAACTATGTATGCAACTTTCCTTTTTAAATCTTTTCTTATGACAATAGTAGCTTTTGAACCACCATCTACATGGTAAGGGAAATTGAAATCTGCTCCGTTTAATGATGTCGTAAATAAATACGGTTTCTCTTTGTCCGTCATCTCATCTTTGACTACACCTTCCCCCCAATTTTTAATATTTGATATGGGAGTGGCAGGGGCTGGTTCTTCCTTTTTAGGCGCTTGAACCACTGGTTGAGGTGCAACATCATTTTTAATGGTATCACTGTTTGTTACTGCTATATTGCTATCGGTTGTGGGCTTGTCGCCAAAGTAATTTACTAAATAATACAGCGCAAACAGACTAACTATCAAAGCAAAGCAACCAGGCCTTTTTATTCCTGTCTTTGAAATTACAGCCCCGCACTTTGGGCAGGATAGGGCCTCGGTAGAAACATCATTTCCGCATTCCTTACATTTTATGATCGCCATTCACTTTCCACCCATTAAACAATTTTATGGATATCGTAAAGTGAATGTAACAAAAAATGAAGTATTTAAGACCACTCTTTCATTGCCTGAGCGAGCGGGATGCCCTCAGTGTCTGCCGGATCGTCAATG
>NZ_AJHJ01000066.1 GCF_000257645.1 Serratia sp. M24T3 | reverse complement strand
AGAACGTTCAAACTTTTCTTTAGACATCGATTGTCCCTCTGAGACACGGTTAGATCGGTGGTATCACCACATCAACCAAGCAATTGCTTGTTTGAATTAAGTATCAGAAGAAAATCAGGGGGGAAGAGTTTAGAAGTGGTGCTGATAGGCAGATTCGAACTGCCGACCTCACCCTTACCAAGGGTGCGCTCTACCAACTGAGCTATATCAGCACATCTAGTTAGTTGGAGCGGGCAGTGGGAATCGAACCCACATCATCAGCTTGGAAGGCTGAGGTAATAGCCATTATACGATGCCCGCATCCTAGAACCCGGCTACCTGATTTTTCTGAAGAACATCAAGGTGGGGACAAGGCGATGAAACACTTAATTCCGCACCTTCACCTCAAGACCCGTGCTGTTTCATTTAACTAACTGAAAGCCTGGAGACTCAAGGTTGTAAACTTTCATCTTTCACTCTGCTGGCTGGTCGATTCGGCTAATGCCGTTTCTACCTCGCAGAGGAAGATGGTGGTGGGGGAAGGATTCGAACCTTCGAAGTCGATGACGGCAGATTTACAGTCTGCTCCCTTTGGCCGCTCGGGAACCCCACCTAATTGTGTTAAAGTACTTGATGGTGCCGGCTACCGGAATCGAACTGGTGACCTACTGATTACAAGTCAGTTGCTCTACCAACTGAGCTAAGCCGGCATCAAGTGCTGCGCATTCTATGGGGACTTGGCGGACCATGCAACAAAAAAATTGCGATAATTGTTTATTCGGTCATGTTTTATGCAAAACAGTGCTTTCTGGCCCATTTTCACCTATTTATCGCTTAAAGAGCAGCCAGTTGAGAGGATTTATTCGCAGATGGCGGGAAAGTAAAATTGCGGAGAAACTCAAACACCCGCAAAAAGACCCTATTTTTGATGAAAAAAGTAAAACCCTCTTTTATCCCTGCACCATAAAAGTGATCAAACGCACACTTTCGGCTCTCATCCCCTCTCCTCCTCAATTCGATATCCTGTAATTAAAGGGTTTTCTTGTTGGCGCGCTTATTGCTTACCCTTTATATGAACTGAATATTAATCCCCTGGGAACTTCTCAAGGCACTTGCAAGAAAGAGAGTTAGTGTGTTCATAAAAGAAAAGAGCAGGCATCACATACTCCCACGTCCTTCTTTGGAGAAGAGAATATGAAAATTGTCTTACTCAATGCCGCCACGCTGCCTATCTATCACGAGGAGCTGGCTCATCTGTTGAACGATACCCATGCAGTTGGATTGCCGGGTCTGTTATCCCATGATGATTATCCCGCAGCCTCAGCAACGTTTTTCCATGATTTGCGCGAGGCCATTTCGAAACATCAACGATTATTGTGGATAGCCCGCAATGAGCAGGGGCTGGTAGGAACAGTACAGTTAGAGTTGGCATCCGACGATGCGTCAACGCAGTGCGGCACAATATCAACTCTGATTGTAGATACCTCTGCAAGACGTCAGGGCGTCGCCAAGCAGCTTATGCGCGAACTTGAAAATACAGCCTTTAACCTACGGCGCGGTTTATTGTCTTTGGATATTCAGGCTGGAACACCTGCAGAAGCGTTTTATAAGGCTCAGGGATACCAATGTTCGGGTAAAACTCCGGCTGAAACGGCAGCATCATACTCTTCCCGCCATCGTGGTAGAGTATATTTTAAGCAGTTGATTCCTGATAGTGCTCCCTCGTCCCAGCGGATAAATTAATTCCGGCGAGTGCATTAACAATTATTTAACAATGAGTTATGCACTCTTAACCCCAATTTTCGCTATCATCTTTTCTCAAAAATGTTTTAACTCAATCAAAGAAATCGATAAGTTAATAAGAAAAATGTCTACGCCCGAAAACAAGCTGTCTATAATAGCCAGCTGGTTTACTGTCTGGAGTTGGCGTGCAGCGCCTTTCCTGACCTGCGCTAACAGGCAGACTTTAACTTATGAAAAAAAGAGACTTATCTTTGGCAACCCCATACCTACAGTTCGACAGAACTCAGTGGGCAGCCCTACGTGATTCAGTGCCATTAACGCTCAAAGAAGCGGAAATCATGAAACTGAAAGGTATCAACGAGGACCTGTCTCTAGAAGAAGTTGCACAAATCTACCTACCGCTTTCGCGTCTTCTAAATTTCTATATCAGTTCGAATCTGCGTCGTCAGGCTGTTCTTGAACAATTTCTTGGCACCGACGGGCAAAAAATCCCTTATGTGATTGGCATCGCAGGCAGCGTTGCTGTGGGCAAAAGCACCACCGCGCGTCTCTTGCAGGCTTTATTGAGCCGCTGGCCTGAGCACCGCACCGTTGAACTGGTTACCACCGATGGTTTTCTGTATCCCAATAAAACGCTTAACGAGCGTGGGATTATGAAGAAAAAGGGCTTTCCGCAGTCCTATGATATCCATCAGTTAGTCAAGTTCGTATCTGAAGTGAAGTCAGGTGCCAAAAACGTCAGCGCGCCGGTCTACTCTCACCTAATCTATGATGTCATCCCCGATGGCAATAAGGTCATTAACCAGCCAGATATTTTAATCCTTGAAGGATTAAACGTTTTACAAAGCGGAATGGACTATCCTCACGATCCTCATCGCGTATTTGTTTCGGACTTTGTGGACTTCTCAATTTATGTCGATGCGCCAGAGGATTTATTACAAAGTTGGTATATCAACCGTTTCTTGAAATTCCGTCAGGGCGCGTTTTCCGATCCTGATTCTTATTTCCATCATTATTCCAAGCTGCCAGAAACGGAAGCCATACAGATTGCCACTGGTTTATGGAATGAGATTAACGGACTGAATCTAAAAGAAAATATCTTACCAACCCGTGAGCGAGCTAGTTTGATTATGACCAAAAGCGCCAATCATGCGGTTGAGAGTGTCCGCTTGCGGAAGTAATTAGTCTCAGCTAATGATTATAAAGACAAAGGGAGCTTCAAAGGCTCCCTTTTATTTTGAGGAAATAATAGAATTAGAGCTGTTACCTTCCGCGTAAGGATATTTCTCCGCCGATAAAGGTTTTAATTTCACCCTCTATTTCTAATAATAATGCTCCTTGCTGATCGATCCCACGCTCAATACCATGTATTTCATTGTCCCCAATCAGTAATTTAACCGGTCGGTCGATAAAGTTATCCAGGTTGCGCCAACGTGGAACAAACGATGCCAGACCTTCCTGCTCAAACTTACGTAATGCTTCACGTAGTTCTTTCAACAGGGTCACTGTCAGGTCATTACGGTTGATATCAATACCGGCTTCTTGCAGGTTAATCCATCCCTGATTAATCACATCTGCGGCAGGTTCACGCATGCGCAGGTTAATTCCCGCACCAATGACCAGATGCGCAGCATCACCCGTTTTCCCGGTTAGTTCGACCAGAATACCCGCCAGTTTACGATCCTTGAGATAGAGATCGTTGGGCCACTTAACTCTGACATCTTCTGCGCCAAGTCGCTGCATGACTTCCGCCATGACGATACCGATAACCAAACTCAGCCCCATGGCTGCTGCCGGTCCCTGGTCTAATTTCCAGTACATAGACAAATAAAGATTGGAGCCAAAAGGCGAGAACCAACGGCGCCCGCGACGCCCTCTCCCAGCCTGCTGATACTCGGCAACGCAGGCGTCACCCGAATTCAGTTGGCTAATGCGGTCCTGCAGGTATTGATTGGTTGAATCAATAACCGGTAGAACATCGACATTGCCCTCTGGCAATGCGGCCAGAATCTTTTCTTGATCTAACAGTTGGATAGCTGCCGGTAACCGATAACCTTTTCCGGGGATGGTAAAGATATCCAGGCCCCAGTCACGAACCGTTTGGATATGTTTATTGATTGCAGCTCTACTCATGCCAAGTTCAGAGCCCAGCTGTTCACCAGAGTGAAATTCACCGTCAGACAGGATGGAAATTACTCGCAGCGGTACGGTGATATCTTTCATGACAGCGCCTCAACGGCATTGACTTCACCCTGTGCCGCGATAAATCGGACTTCCGGCTCCAACCAAACAGCAAATTTCTCGGCAACCTGATCTCGAACGTATCGAGCCAGCGAAACTACCTCCTGACTGGTTGCATTATCTTGATTTATTAGCACTAATGCCTGCTGCTGATGTACGGCCGCGCCACCGATTCTGAATCCTTTTAGCCCAGCCTTCTCGACCAGCCATCCAGCGGCGAGTTTTACATTGCCATCGGCCTGCGGGTAAACCGGCATATTGGGATACTCGGCAAGCAGCGCATTAACCCGTTTTGCATCTACGATAGGGTTCTTGTAGAAGCTGCCAGCATTACCGGTTTTAGCCGGATCGGGCAATTTGCTGCGACGCATGGCGCATACGGCGTCGAAAATTTGTCTTGGCGTTACGGTCGCAGCATCCAGGCGGATCAAATCACCGTAAGTCAGCTTGGGTTGCCACTGTTTCGCCAGACGCAAACCCACAGCAATGATGGCATACCCTTCGCGATACGCATGCTTGAAAATGCTTTCACGATAGCCGAACAGACAGTCTATAGCGGACAACCGCAACACTTCGCCGCTGTCCAGATTAAGTAAATCAACGTAATCACAGAGGCTTTGTAGTTCGATACCATAGGCACCAATGTTCTGGATTGGGGCCGAGCCGACACAGCCGGGGATCAATGCCAGATTTTCTAATCCGGCAATATTGTTATCCAGCGCAAAGCAAACCAATTGATGCCAGTTTTCGCCAGCTCCGACATGTAGTAGCCATTCGCTGTCAGTTTGTATGATTTCGATGCCTTTTAGGCGATTAACCGCCACGATCCCGTCAAAGTTTTCCAGGAACAGCACATTACTTCCCTCGCCCAAAAGTAGCAAAGGTTGATGATTTTTTTGGGCAAGATGCCAGGCTTGTGTCAAATGCTCACTGCAAGTAGCGGTAATAATTTGCGCTGCCTGCGCCTCAACTGAGAAAGTATTAAGGTGTTTTAAAGAAGTGTCGTGAGTCGACATAACGCGTTTTACTCTTTTTGGGCCTGATTAACTCTAGTTTACCCGATCCTGAAAGGGCTGACGCGACTGTTTTCAGCGCTTTTTTGCCCCTCCTCCCGTGCTTACAGCGCTTTTTATCACCCAGCGGGAAGCCGCTGACCGGCGTTTGTGCCCTCCGCAACAGCAAAAAGGCCCCTGTCTGAC
>NZ_AJHJ01000065.1 GCF_000257645.1 Serratia sp. M24T3 | reverse complement strand
CTCGGGTGAACGAATGTCGCCAACACAGTCACGGCGTCAAGGGAAACCAGCATTCCTCAAAGCCATTGGCGTTGTGACAAGGCGGCAAAAGCGTGAAGCCCGATGAGCCGACACCCGTCAGTGATTCGGGTGAACGAATGTCGCCAACACAGTCACGGCGTCAAGGGAGACGAGGAATTAGGAGCAGGTGCCATTCATGACAGCCTCTTGCGCGCAACGACGCCCGTTCGACATCTGACACATGCCTACCGAAGTGCCATCAAGCTGACGAGTAAGCTGAAGGCTGCCGCCGACCATTGAACAGGCCGCTGAAGCAGGACCGTTATTGAGGCTACGAGCAATATTGAAACTATTGGCTTGCTGAGGAACATCTGCTGTTTCTTTATGACTGCTGCAAGCAGCTAAAACTAGCGTAGCGCCAGCCAGTAGAATTCGTAACGCTGTTCTCATCGTCCCTGCTCCTGGATGATTGTTTGGATAATATTAACGAATGTCATCATAGCCGAGCTTTTCTGCTAGCGTCGAGCCCTGTAAAGAAGTAAATAGCCAGTTTTCTTAAAAATTTATATCTTGATACAGATTATTTCTCTTTGTTATCCATTATGGTCATGAAAATGACATTCATTAACCCGATTTTCTTCTTAAGTCACATAAAATACAGTCATAGAATGGAATAATAACAGCAGGAGGAAATAACTATGCTGACAGATCTTTTATTGCGAATTGCCTTAGCCGGGATCTTGGGTGGATTAATCGGTATTGAAAGACAGCTGCGAGCCAAAGAAGCCGGATTACGTACTCATATTTTGGTCGGTATTGGCAGTGCCATGTTTATGATTGTTTCTAAATACGGTTTTGAAGATATTCTTAGCCAGACTCATGTCAGTTTCGACCCCAGTCGCGTAGCGGCTCAGGTAGTTAGCGGGATGGGTTTTCTTGGCGCAGGGACCATTATCATTCAGAAGCAGATAGTTAAAGGGCTGACCACGGCTGCAGGTCTTTGGGTCACTGCGGCAATCGGCCTGGTGATTGGTAGCGGTCTTTATCAGATTGGTATTTACGGGACGCTATTAACCCTGCTGGTGCTTGAAGTATTCCGCCAAATAAGTAACCGCTTTATTGGTCATCACCATTTGATTGAAGTTCGTCTTAAACCACAAAGTGTGCCACAGGTTTTAATCCAGCTGCAAAAAATGCGTATCCGCCCCGGGCATATTAAGGTCAGTCAAAAAGATGACGATGAAAATAAGTGTGACCTGATTATTGATGTTGTTTTATCGCCTCGTCAAAAGATTGAAGCTTTATATGAGGCGATATTGTCGGTCGAAGGCATTAAGCGTATCGACGTCAATTAATTTACCCAGGCTGGCAATGAAGTCAGCCAAGTGTCTCTTTGTGCCTCGACAATCGCACCGTGAGTCGGTTTCATGTGGTCAACGGCTGCGGCCTTTGAGGCCTTTGGTAAAGCAAATGAGGCTGAGCGAATAAATGTTTCATATTTCGGCTTAGCGGTTCCACTGTCGGCCCAGGACAGCAGCGGGATCATCCGAATGCCGCTTCTATCCAGACTCTTGTAAGGCCAGGGTTTAGTGCCGTCAGTATACTGGGCCATAAAATCCAGAGCTTTCAGTACACTGGCCCCTCTAGCCGTTTGATATGCCCAAAGATCTGTCCCGTCAGTTTTATGCGCCAACACCGCTAACAGACTCACTGCCTGCAAGTTGAAATAGCTGTAATGGAAAGAACGGGTACGCGCCAGCTCCAGCGGTTGCGTTCCGTCGGGCATTAACTGCGTCTCGAGTTTGCTTTCAGTCAGCGCAACCATTTTTTTGACGAGTTCAGGTTTGTCGAGATACCAGGCTATCCCGGCAACCTGTGTCGCATACCAGTTACCATGATTATTTTTGGTTTTACTTTCTTTGATAGCGATAGGACTGTTTTGCAACCAATTCAGGTACTCAGTCATCCATTGATGCATTTTCTGTTCGTCGGCGGCAGTCCAGGCAGGGTTTCCACGCAGCAGTAACAGTGAATCCACAATACGAATGGAGAAATAACGCCCATCCAGCACCCCGGCATTTCTTCCAGCCATCTTACCCGGTATGCCCTGGGCAAAATTCAGATTCGGATTCATACGGGTTTGCGGATCAATGAACCAGGTACGCAGCATAGCGGCGGCTTTATCGGCGTAACGCTGTTGCCCGGAAAAATACCAGGCCAATGTCAGGTCCTGAACTCTGGCGGTAAAAGTTGCCAAACGAACGCCATCACTTTGGTCATTCTTACTGGCCGGGTCAATTTGCCCGTCGTGACGGATCCACGGCAACCCATCAGCTTTGTTTGGGTCCGGCCACCAGTACGCGCTGAGACTGAGATAATCGTGCTTGCTCCCGCTTGGCGGTGTCATGCCTTTTTCTGTAACACTGAGAAGAGGCGACTTAAGGTCGCGGTTGGCGGCTGTCAGCAAATTTTCATATGCCTGCCGAGTGGGCTGTGCGGCTTTATCTTCAGCCAGTTGCTGTTTTACTTTTGCCAACTCACTGGCCTGCATAAATGCCAACGCAGGGTGATTAGGCGCGACGGCATAAGCCGAGCAACAGGTGACGCAGGCAAGCATTAATATCAAGATTTGCGATTTCACTAAACGCCCTTTCATTCCCACTCCCACAGTTAAAAATAGTAAGTCACCACACTATACTATTGAAATAAGGATTTTAATGGGTGAGTCTGTAAAGCTATCTAGGATAATCAGTATTTTTATTCAAAAAATGGTTATAGCCAGCGCCTGCACTGTGACTTGTTCAAATGGCTGTTGTAGAACACTTTATGCTTGCGGGCACCACAGCCTTTGCAACGGGCGACAACATAGGTGGAAGGATAAGCTCTACCGGAAGGAGCCATTGCCCCTAAATATTTAATACTTAGCATTTCCCATCGATGACCATGAGGAATGAAAATGGTTTTACTCGGTTTAAATGGCAATGTAAATTTATAATTAAAAAAATAGTTTAAATACTTACGGTAATATCTTTTAGAAATAGTACTGAGAATGACTTCTGCGGTTAACACACAGGATAAATAAAGCAGCTTTAACATTATTATTACCCAGACATCTAAAGCAAAGACTGTTAGATTCGTGGCGACCCCTTTATCTTAATAGATAAATAATAATCACATCAAGTCAGCCCCGTACATTAGCACTCTTAAACAGCGGGGAGTAATGTAATTGACTATGCTCTCAATCTTATTGATATAGCGCAAGCAAGTGAGAAAAAGAGAATCTGGATGTTGGACAGTTATCATGTCATAGCCAAATTCGCTGGAAAAAATCCGGATCACGCAAATGTCGCCCCTGAGAATTGGAAACATGCCGGCGTTGATAAACTCATTCAATTATTACAGATGAGACTTCAATCAAGATTTTCACCCCTCCCTAAGATAATCTACTGATGCCAGTTAATTTAACTTTCAGTAATACAAGGGAGAATCCTAATGTATCCAGTCGGTTTAACAGGTGGTATTTCATTAACGCAAATAACACCCGCAGCGACAGAAAACAAAGAAAGTTGTAAATTCACCAACAATTTAAAAACAATTATCAATGCATTAATACAACCCGCCACTGTTCATGCAACATCATCGACTCCATTACCCTCTCGGGAAAAGGTTTGCTTTAGTTACATGGACCCTTTCGGCTTAAATAAAAAATATGTTGCAGGAGAAACTCGTTCCATTAAGGCAAAAGACTCTCCTTTTGAATCAGATCTTATTAGCCATTTAATCGATAACAAAAATCCTGAAAAATCCAGGCTAACCGAAACCAGCTCTGCCGTTGAAGTACCGATGACAGGAGATGATGGCCGTAATTACCTGGTAAGAAGTAATTTTGTGCATTATAGAGGCCCTCAAGGCCAGGTTACCATCATGCCAGATGGAGAAGTTGACCTATCTGAAAGTCAGCATATGAAAAGAAACATGCTACCGGGCATGGCTAGAAAATCCGGAGAATTTGTAGTGTATGAAATTCCTGTAGACGAAATGACCCAAACAAAATCAGGCACCTTTTCTTCTTTCACTTTATTTAAAGATTAATCGCAGTATGACTCACCTTATAAAGTTACC
This sequence comes from Serratia sp. M24T3, assembly GCF_000257645.1. Taxonomy (GTDB): domain Bacteria; phylum Pseudomonadota; class Gammaproteobacteria; order Enterobacterales; family Enterobacteriaceae; genus Rouxiella. Next base: position 1,269 of record NZ_AJHJ01000065.1, on the reverse strand, counting down.
GGATTAAACTTAATCACATATGCCAGATTGCGTAATCAAGTGTGCGAGAAATTTGGCATATGATACTGATTTTCTTAGAGTCAAATGCTGTATATCAGCATATCTTTGGTTTCTGCATGTGTTTATCATGCTCTCCCCCATAAGCACTATAAAACGTGTTGGCTTTCACCCGCGTAATCCGTAACATACACGCCAATTAACTACACGCTGCGTTTGTCGGCTGGCACCCTCGGCGTTTATGCCCTACCGGTGCCCCCCTTAGATCCCGAGTATCGATATAATGTTTGAAAAACAAGAAGCTACAAAAAAAGATCAGTACAACCTCAACAAGCTGCAAAAGCGGTTACGTCGTGACGTCGGTAAAGCCATTGCAGATTTTGGCATGATTGAAGAAGGCGACCGCATCATGGTTTGCCTGTCTGGCGGAAAAGACAGCTATACCATGCTGGAAATCTTGCGCAATTTGCAGCAAAGTGCGCCGGTTAATTTCTCGCTGATCGCAGTAAATCTTGATCAAAAACAACCGGGTTTCCCGGCACATATCTTGCCGGAATATCTTGAAAAGCAAGGTGTTGAGTACAAGATTGTTGAGGAAAATACCTACGCGATTGTCAAAGACAAGATCCCTGAAGGCAAAACAACTTGCTCACTGTGCTCACGCTTGCGTCGCGGCATTCTTTACCGCACGGCGACCGAGCTGGGCTGTACCAAGATTGCCTTGGGCCACCATCGTGATGACATCCTGCAAACGCTGTTCCTGAACATGTTTTACGGCGGTAAGTTAAAAGGCATGCCACCTAAGCTGATGAGCGACGACGGCAAGCACATCGTTATCCGCCCGCTGGCCTATTGCCGCGAAAAGGACATTGAGCGTTTTGCCATTGCCCGCGAATACCCAATTATTCCTTGCAACCTTTGCGGCTCGCAGCCAAACCTGCAACGTCAGGTGATTGGTGACATGTTGAAAGACTGGGATAAACGTTATCCGGGTCGCATAGAAACCATGTTCAGCGCGATGCAAAACGTAGTGCCTTCTCATCTTAATGATACTGCACTCTTTGATTTTAAAGCGATTCACCACGGTAGCGAAGTGGTTGACGGCGGTGACCTGGCGTTCGATCGTGAAGATATTCCGTTGCAGCCGGTGGGCTGGCAGGCTGAAGACGACTTGGTTGTTGAACGTCTGGATATCCTGCAGATAAAGTAATTCCTATTGCGTGAAAGTCTTGCAAGTCACGCACGCTAGAATAAAAAACGCGCTGAAACATT
>NZ_AJHJ01000064.1 GCF_000257645.1 Serratia sp. M24T3 | reverse complement strand
TAAATATCGCCGACTCACGAACACTGCGGGAAGTGAGAAGGATTTCCTGGAATACAGCCCGGATCTACCGGCCCGCCGGGCTGCAGCGGCTGTGTTGGCTGCCGTGGCTGAGCCGGTTGTCTTGGCTGGGCCGGTTGATTGGGCAGCGGAGGTTGTGATGGCTGTCTTGGTTGGATTGGCTCCCCCGGCCGGATGGGTTGCCCGGGCTGTTGCGGCTGGGTAGCCATAACCGCAAATGAGGTCAGCAAAAACAATACGGCCAAAATTCTTTTCATAATTCCTCAGCAATTTTTCTTGAAGCAACTTTCCAAAGATAATTATAGTGCCTTGCAATTTTCTACGCCGAGCTATTGGCTGACAAGGCATGCTTTTAGTTGAAATTTTTATTTTAATCATAGACTTAAATTCCGACTTTCAACTAAAAAACTCATGCTGTGGTCCTCTGTTCATAATAGATAATCTTACTTAAAAAAATTAACCAATTACTTAAAAGTTAACAACAAATAAATTAAAACAAGCCAAATTGATAAGTTAATTTCATATGAAATTTAATGGCATTTGTGTTCAACACGCTAATTTTATGGTGATAAGCAATGATTAGAAAAAAAATCATCTCAATTAGCTTAATAACACTCATCAGTCAGCACAAATATTTATCGGTTGAGGCTCAAGAAAAGGTAAAGATCTCTTAATACAGCGGCGTGTTATAAGGAAATGCTGGTTAATAATTCTCGAAAATGGTGATTACTTATGGAAGCTTAAGGACTTTGGCTCACCCATAAACATCGTGTAATAAAAACTCAACCTTTGTACATTTCACGAGATAAAAACACTCCAGATAACAAAAAAACAACTCAAAATATCGAAAAATAAAAAAAACAAGGTCAACTACTCATTATCCTATCGATTAACATAAGTTTCCTCGCTTTGAAAATAAATAAGGTTATTGTTGATAACAACTTAACTAATAAATTTTGGAAGTTCTCTAGGCATTTCAAAAAAAACCAATTCATTATTTTTTTCAAAAAACCAACAAGAAAATTAAATTTAAAACCGTCATAAGAAAAAATAAATTATTTAATTAGGAAATCAACATGAATAAAAATATAATTCTCAATCTATTTTTATTATTTATTTCATCACCCGTTTTCGCGGCCACAGTCCCACCTTCCGTCACCTGCCTGCCTGAAAATCAAACCAATTTCTCAAATGCTATCCCTTGTTATAGGCAGAATCTGTCTGCAACCCCCCTCAATTATACTTTGACGAGCAGTCAGGCTTATGGTGACGTTCAGGTTAATCGCTATCAATTACAATCGCAGTCATGGTCACCCTCTGGATTGGTGTTACCAGCTCAGTGGGTTGAAAATATTGCCATCGCAATCCCTGCAAACCCAAAGCCAGTACGTGCGTTAATTGCTGCCGATATCAGTGAGGACCTTTTGTACAATGTTGCCGAGGCGACAAGAACGATAGCAATTTCAATCATTTCAATTCCAAGCACCAACCTGATTTACGCAAATGACGGAATACCGCGTAATGAGGACGATAGCGTTTCCCGCAGTTGGCGTTTATTTTTAGATAATCCCGCTCAAAGGCAATTATTGCCACTGCACGTCCCTATGGCTGCCACTATTTCACAGACAATAAGGCTGGCTAAAGAAGAGCTGAAAGAGCAAGGCATTACACAGTTCATTGTAACCGGAGCTTCAAAACGCGGGTGGGCTTCATGGTTGACCGCTATATCAGACCCTAGTGTTGTTGCCATAGTACCGTTTGTTGCTGACGTTTTAAATACGCAGCAGATAATGCAGCATATGTATAAAACTTATGGCGGCAACTGGCCTATTGCCTTTCAGGATTATTACAACCAGAACCTTGATACTTTAAGAACCTCCACCAATTTCACCAAATTAATGAAAATAGAAGATCCATTACAATATCTTGGAACACCTTATCAAGCAGGCCTTACTATTCCAAAATATATAATCAATGCAAGTGGCGATGATTTTTTCATTCCTGACAACACAAGATATTTTTATGACCAATTACCTGGGGTAAAATCTCTTCGGATTGCACCAAATACTGATCATAATGGAATTTTTAACTTTATCCAACAATCTTTGATAAGCTTTGTTAACCGTATTCAAAATGCTACCGCGTTGCCAATTTTAACCACAACCTATACCGGGGCTGTTAATAATAAACAAATGACAATAAATTTTTCCGAGAAACCTACACAGGTAGTTCGCTGGACGGCAACCAACACCGCCTCAAGAGATTTTCGATATGCTTGCGGTATTCGTTATCTATCTTCCCCCCTGCAAGTATCCGGAGCTAATACGGTATCTATTTCATTGGCTAATACTAATCCAGGCTGGCAAGCATCGTTTATTGAAGCAACCTTCAGTGATGGTTACGTTGCTACGAGTCAGGTGAACATTGTCCCTGACGCCGTTTACCCAACTGTGGCTCCCCCATCAGATGGTGCGGCATGCCAAACATTATCCGGTCGATAAATTTAAAGTGAAATTAGAGCTACACATCATATTAGCCAAAACTTCAGCAGCTTTACTCAGCTAAATTCAATACCTAAGTGATTATCCATAGGCTTGCTATATTACCAGCCTTCTTTTTTTAAAGCTGAATACTTGAGCCTAAGCAGCATATAATCATCATAAAAGATTAAAAAACCAATAATTGTTTCAACGATTAAAACAATAAGCATCAAAACTCATATTTAAGCTTAAAAAGGTAAATTTTCTCGCATTTAAATATAAGAACAGTCACTCTTATTTGGTTTTTGACTTATCAGGGATGTCCATGATATCTCTCATCAATCTTCAGTTATTCATTCACTACACTGTGGGACTTTTTCTTTAGTATTTCTTTTAATTTTACAGTCCAAATTTAAAACTATTGATTAAGACCTCCATGCATTGATAAAAGAATCTTATAGATGACGAGAATTAACAATGAGAAATAAAAATGAACAAAGAGCATTTCCTCACAATTCTCTCTTATAAAGGGATCACATTAAAGTTCTTGAACATTACCAAACATGACGATGAACTTTCTGCAGTACTTTTAATTCATTTAATGTTTGAAAAGATTATTGAAGTATGGGTTGAATCAATAACTAATAATCCTAAATTTTTTGCAGGGACTCCGATGACATTTGCTGCCAAACTGCAAGTGGCACAAAATTTCCAAATGCCAGAGCATATCCTCAACACCTTAATAACGTTGAATAAAATTAGAGACACGTTTGGAAATGAGGGAAGCAAAGAAAATATATCCAATGAAGAAATGATTGAGTTGGGGAAGATTTCAATTACTGTTAAAGCGCATAGCCTTTTCAGAAAGCTGCCAACCTGTAGTGTCATTACTAACGAAGGTAAAAAGATTTATAAGGACTCTGCCAATAATATTAAATTATCAAAACTCTTCACTATGCTTTATCAAGAAATAATCATAAGCGTAAGAGATTCAGACTAATCGGCTCAAAAGGTAATAGTAAGTACATAAACCAACCTTAATATAGAAGATAAAATTGACAATAAATAGGGTTATTATTATGTCTTATAAGATGGGTAAAACCTTAGTTTTCTAATTAATAAATGTTCAGTGAACAGTAATTACTTCTGGAGAAACCACCTAATACTTGAAGTATCAAGACAAAGTTATTCTTATCAAAGAGCAATATAAAAGCGCGGTAACTAACTCGACTAGCGCGCTTTTAGGTATTTGGACCTAAAAAAAGAGCCCGACCCTTCGCATGATTACTTAGCGTAACCTTCAGTAGAGATAGTCAGGGTGACTGCATCGCCTACGGCTGGAACGAATTTGTCTAGCTTAAAGTCAGAACGCTGGATGGTGGCAGTAGCGTCAAAACCAATCGCCTCTTTCTTCACCATCGGGTGCATGCCCTGCTTGTTCAAGGTAGCATGCAAGGTGACCGGCTTGGTGATACCTTTGATTGTCAGATTACCTTCAACATCAAATTTGTTGCCACCGGTCGCAGTGACTTTAGTGCTGTGGAAAACAGCTGAAGGATATTTAGCGACGTCAAAGTAATCAGCACCCAAGAATTCTTTGGTCAACAAAGGAACGTGGGTATCGATTTTGGTAATTGGCAAGGTCACGTCCACGCGAGACTGCGTAGGATGATCTTTATCAAACACGATAGTACCTTTTGTACCGGGGATATCCGCAGTTGGATAAGAGAAACCGAAGTGGTCCCAGGCCACAATGACCGAGGTGTGGTCGGTATCCAGGGAATAGTGCATGGCCGCAGCCTGAGAAAGAGGAGCATACAGACTTGCTGCAGCTAACAATGGCAATGCAATCTTGGTAAAGCTTTTCACTCGGATATCCTTTTTAAAAATAAAACAGTCATTAGACTATGGTTCATATCCTTAAATAGGCATAACGAAAAGTTTTGTCTTTACCCTTCAAATATATTGATAAATACCTATACGTTATTATTTCAATAACCAAAAAGTAATTATTAAACTATAACAATCAACACCTTAATAAAAATAATTTAATATTGTTATTATTTCGTTTTGATACCTTCTTATAGGAACTAAATACTGTCTATTTATCAGGATAGATAGTATTTCTCCCTACGTGTAGGATCTATATATATTCAAATTAGCTATAAAGATTATCTACTGACCAAATGATGAATGGAAAACACCCAATGGATTGGGACTGTAAAATAACCGTACATAAAAGCCTGTTACAACGCACTCTACAATCCCGCAGTATGATGGCAATCGGCGCACTTTTCACCATGATAATCCTGACCCACTGGACCCTAGATTTTCTGTGTTGGTTTACCAGTGAAGTGGTGTTTAAAGTCTAATATTTTTCTTAGACATCATGTCTCTAAGCTAACTGACAGAATGCTATGAAAATGGGTAATAAAGGGTGGGATATTTTTTCGTTCCGGGAAATGACAAAAGGCCGGGATCCCGGCCTTTTACTAGCAAACAATGACAATTAGTCAGTTGCTTTATTTTTCAGGTCTACAGCGCCCTGCTTGGTTTTGTCCCAAGTTTTTTCTGTACCCTGCTTGGTGCTATGCCACGCTTTCTGAGTGCCTTCGGTAACTTTACTACCTGTTGAATTAGCCTTACCTTCAGCCGCATGCTTAGACTTAAGCTTCATCTCAGAGCCCTTGTCTTGAGCATGATGCAGCTTCTCTTTTGCAGTATCTGCACCTTTGTTTGCCTGAGCAACAGTATCATCGGTCGCTGAACTGGTAGTCGTTGCTGCGAATACAGGAGATGCCAAAAGTAATGCGGACAAAGCCAAAATAGTCTTTTTCATGATTCCCTCATTTTCAGATATGTTAGGTACACGTCATACAGGATGGCACAAATCAGAAAAAAGCTGTCTAGGATATAGCTGAAAGATGAAGAAAAATTGAATGTTATAACGAAAAAGTGATCTAGGCAGCTTTGAGAGGATAATGTAGTTTACTTGAGTGAATTAATA
>NZ_AJHJ01000063.1 GCF_000257645.1 Serratia sp. M24T3 | reverse complement strand
CCTGCAAACGGTCTCAATAACGTAATCTATTTTGCCACAGTGCCAACCATCTGATTGTTTGTCGATTGGGATGTTAAGGCCTAAATGATTCACCCGTAAACCGGTCAATACTCCCTTAATAGTCACGGGCAAGCCTATATAATCATTAAGAGCTATCCCTGCACTAATTCCCGTTTCCAAATGAAAAAAAGGTTGTAATAATACATTTTCTATCGATTGATTAGTGAATATTTTTTTGATGATTTCATTTGATGGAAGAACTATTTGCATTTGAATTCCTGCTTTAGTATAAGCTAACGGAATTTCAGGTACGTTTGACGTAAAAGCAAACTGTTGCATAATGAGTGGAGTACGTATCGTACTTGATTCTTTAATAATATGGAGCAACACTTTATTGGTTGAAGTCAAATTTAGTGATTCGATAATATCTTCAATTTTTTGCCTAGTATCAATGTATTTTTTTTAGCTTTTGCTAACTCCTCAGTTTGTTGATTAAAATCATATAATATTTTTATTTGTGGTAAGCTATATTCAGGTGTGATGTCCTGCTTTTTATTTTTCCCTATATCATATTTTTTTGCCACAACAGCATCAGCCAAATCTTTGGCACTTGATTGTTTTATTGAAAGTCTTTCAAATTCTTTTTTACATTCACCACATCTAAGATATAATTGTGAAAGTTTAGATAAACAATCTTCATCTAGCAAACTATTTAATTCATATTGTACTTCAATTAGAGTCTTTTCAAAGTTACGTAGTGTTTCAGTTATTTGTTGCTGATAGGCATCATTAAGTTTGTTATAGGCTCCTTGGCAAATATGATAAACCATATCAAATGGCCGCAAAAGTGAACTTAACCAAGTTTGCTGCTCATTAGACATCTTCTCCAGCACGGACTCCGGTGGGGAATTAGGATCATGCAAATCAATAGTGAAAATTGGTTCCTGCTTAGGCTCGACATTAGGTTGTTCTTTTTGTTTATCTAATTCCCTCCAGCTTTTTAGTTCAATATTAACTTGAGTATTTTCTGCTTTCATTCGCCCTCTCCTTGGCTTCTATATACAAGTCAATTTAATAGCATGACTAAGAGCGTCAAGTTTTTAAAAAACGCTCTTTTGGCGTTAATTAGAAAGAACAATGTTATTATTTTCGATCTAGATCTTAAATTAGCGATGCCGGTGATACTCCTTATAAACCAGCTCCGAGAGAGTTTTTACTGCATTTTCGGCTCGAATGTTCCACTCAAAAGAAGTATTCAAACGTAAGCAGTGACTAAATCGGTTATCTACAGCAAACATCGTACCTGGAGCAACGCTAATTCTTTTTGTTAATGCTTGTTGATAAATTTTAGTCGCATCCATTTTGCCAGGCAGCTCGACCCAAATGAAGTAGCCTCCGGTCGGCTTGCTCAGCCGAGTTCCCGGCGGGAAAGAATTGAGAACGGCACTACGCATAGCGTTTTGTCGAAGTTCAAGCTGGCGGCGCAAGCGGCGCAGGTGAGCATCGTAACTTCCCTGATGCAAAAAATCGGCTAATGCCAACTGCACAGGCACACTGGCAGACAATGTGCTCATCAATTGCAGTCGCTGAATGCGCGATGCATAGTTTCCCGCAGCAACCCAACCCACTCGAAAACCCGGTGCAAGACATTTAGAAAATGACGAGCAATGGAGAATCTCCTGCCGATATGATGACATTTTTAAAGGGTTAGGCCGATCACCATTAAAATAGAGCTCCGCATAAACGTCATCCTCAATCAACGCCACTTGATTTCTGATGAGAATATCCACCAGTTGCCGCTTTTTATCTGGGTTCATCGTGCAACCTTGTGGATTTTGAAACGCTGACATCAACCAACAGGCTTTTATGGGGTAGGTCGCCATGGCCTGCTCCAGGGCTGCCAGGTCAATGCCTTGTTCCATATCCATCGGAATTGCTACTGCCTTGAGCTTTCTCCGTTCAATTGCCTGCAATACACCATAAAAGGCGGGAGACTCTATCGCCACCCAATCACCGGGTTGAGTGAGGACTTGCAGGCTCAACCCAAGCGACTCCATCGCTCCGGATGTAATAACAATTTCGTCCGGGGTGACCTCAACTCCCTGCAATGCATAACGTTGCGCTATGTTGCGACGCAAATCCTCATTTCCCGGCGGCAAATTAGCAATGGCGCTGTGCGGAGACATCCTCCTCACGGCGCTTGCGAGAGAACGTGCCAATTTTGGCTGAGGAAACAGTGTAGGATCGGGAAATGCAGATCCAAACGGCACAATATCGGAGTCCTGTCCTGCTTTTAAAATGTCAAAAATTGCATCATTGACATCAATTTGCTCGGCAGTATGCAGAGAAGAACCGTGCTCTAGTCTAAGCGGCCTGCTCGGGGCAACGTAATAGCCTGACTGTGGTCGAGAAACCAATGTTCCCTGGCTTTCAAGCAACTGATATGCCTGTAAAACTGTCATCAGGCTCAGTCCTGACTGCTTACAGCTTTCGCGTAACGAAGGCAGTTTTTCTCCAGGCAGCCAGACGTGGGCGTCAATTTGCCTGCGCAATGTTTGTGCCAGTTGCTGATAACGCGGCAGAGTCATAGGTTTCGCTTAACGTTGATGATGATTAGAATTATCCGAATAATATGTTATTTTTCAGCCACCCACAGCCCGATCCTTACAATTTCCCAACATTTTCTCCACGATCGTATGAATTGTGACACGCCTGCTTTCAGACATTTACAGTACCTCGCACTACTATTCATTTCCTGCGATAGAATGTATTTCGTCAAGTCAGTTAGGCCACTGCCTGCTGAATATACGCTAAGACACTGGCTGGTACAGAATCTGGCTATAACAGAACAATGAGGAATTAAATTATGCGCAAACTTACCGCAATGGTTGTGGCTTCAACTCTGGCTCTGAGCTCGGCTTCTTTTGCTTTCGCTGCAGAGACCACCCCAATGACTCCGGCGACGGGCGCACCGACCCAAACTCAGGGCAGCATGTCACAACATAAAGGTCCTCATCAAAATGGACTCTTTGCCGGCATCAACCTGACTGAACAACAACGTACGCAAATGAAAGCGCTGTGGAAAGAATCAGGAATGCACCGCGATCGTGGCGAGATGAAAAAGCAAATGGAAAGCCTCCATGGGCTTGTAGCTTCAAACAGTTTTAACGAGGCCAAGGTTAAAGGCGAGATTGAACAGATCACAAAATCGCAATCAACCCGTATGCTAGAACGCGCCAAAATTGAAAACAAAATGTATAACCTGCTGACAGCCGATCAGAAAAAACAGTTTAATGAAAATTACCAGAAACGTGCTGAGCAAATGGCGGAACATCACCGCGATCACAAACCAGATGCTGCAACTCCTGCATCGTAATCTTGCGGCTGAAAATCTGCTGATTAGCGAAACACACACCGGCCTTAGTGGCCGGTTTTTTTATGCCTGAAACGTGCACCATCGCGTAGTTAATCCACGCTTTGCCTTACACCTTCACTTAAAGCGTTCACTGCATCACAAATCTGATTTTCAATTTCATCTTGCTGCTGTGAAAGTCTCATTTTTACGCTGTAATCCTCAATGTCTGCAATAAGTTACCTCTGACTGAAATGGTCTGACCGTTTCTTGATCTGCCTGTTACACAACAATAGTAACCCCAAGGTTGCACATTGAAGGAGTTTAATCATGACAAACGTCAAGTCCGGAATTATCTGGCTAGTGGTGGCGTTAGTGGGAGCCTTTGCTTTTGGTATGCTGGCGCTGAGTCGAGGCGAACACGTCAATGCACTCTGGCTCGTGGTGGCTGCGGTTGCTTGCTACAGCATTGCCTATCGTTTCTACAGCCTGTTTATTGCGGAAAAAGTCTTTGGTTTAGACGATCGACGGACCACGCCTGCACTGCGTAAAAACGATGGTCTGGATTATGTTCCCACTAATAAATGGGTATTATTCGGCCATCACTTTGCGGCTATAGCCGGTGCTGGCCCGCTGGTAGGGCCTATTTTAGCGGCACAGATGGGCTTTTTACCCGGTACTATCTGGATCCTGGTTGGCGTCATGCTGGCCGGTGCGGTGCAAGACTTCCTGATTTTGTTTATCTCCACTCGCCGCGATGGTCGTTCTCTTGGTGAAATGGCCAAACAGGAACTCGGTGAGTTTGCAGGTGTAGTCACCATGCTTGGCGCGCTCGGAGTCATGATCATTATCCTCTCAGCATTAGCTTTGGTCGTGGTCAAGGCACTGGCCGACAGCCCATGGGGACTGTTTACTATTGCTGCAACAATCCCGATCGCGCTGTTTATGGGCATCTACATGCGATTTTTGCGCCCGGGTAAAATCGCCGAGGTCTCAGTGATTGGCTTTGTGCTGATGATGATGGCGATAATTTACGGCGGCAATGTGGCGCAAGATGCTTACTGGGGGCCTTTCTTTACTCTTCACGGCACAACATTGACCTGGGTTTTGGTGATCTACGGATTTATTGCCTCCGTGTTGCCTGTATGGTTACTTCTGGCTCCACGTGACTATTTGTCAACGTTCCTCAAAATTGGCGTTATTCTGGGCCTTGCCGTGGGCATAATTTTCGCAATGCCGGAAATGAAAATGCCCGCCGTCACCAAGTTTATTGACGGAAGCGGCCCGGTTTTCTCTGGTGGACTGTTCCCGTTCTTGTTTATTACCATTGCCTGCGGCTCTATCTCGGGTTTCCACGCGCTGGTAGCCAGCGGCACTACCCCAAAACTTATTGAGAAAGAGAGCCACATCCGTTTCATCGGCTACGGTGCAATGTTGATGGAATCCTTCGTGGCGATCATGGCACTTATCTGTGCATCGGTGATTGACCCAGGCGTTTATTTTGCCATGAACTCACCCGCCGCGCTGATTGGAACCACAGTTGAGACTGCTTCACAGGTGATTAACAGCTGGGGATTTGTTGTCACGCCAGATATGTTGACGGTTATCGCTCGTGACGTAGGGGAACATTCGATCCTTTCTCGCGCAGGTGGGGCTCCAACCTTTGCCGTAGGCATGGCGCATATCATCAGCGACGTCTTTAACAGCACCGCGATGATGGCTTTCTGGTATCACTTCGCCATTCTTTTCGAAGCCTTGTTTATCCTGACTGCCGTAGATGCCGGTACTCGCGCCTGTCGATTTATGGTGCAAGACCTGGTCGGCGTGGCGGTGCCTTCTCTGGCGAATAATCGTTCTTGGATTGGTACTATTGCCGGGACCAGCGTGTCAGTCGCGGGTTGGGGATTCTTTGTTTATCAGGGCGTTGTCGATCCGTTAGGCGGGATCAACACCCTGTGGCCGCTGTTTGGCATTGGTAACCAGATGTTGGCCTCGATGGCACTGATTCTCGGCACCGTAGTTTTATTCAAAATGAAGAAACAGCGCTATGCCTGGGTCACCATATTGCCGACTGTCTGGCTGTTTATAACCTCAATGACAGCCGGGTGGCAGAAAATTTTCCATCAGAATCCGTCGATCGGTTTTCTGGCACAGGCAAACAAATTCTCGGCTGGAATCGAGAGCAACACCATTATTAAACCGGCAAAAACGCTGGCAGATATGCACACCATTGTCCTCAATAATCAAATTAACGCGGCTTTATGCGGTTTCTTCATGCTGGTTGCAGTGACGATGCTCATCTCTGCTTTCTTTGTTATCCGTCGAGCGTTGAAATCACCAAAACCTACAGTGCATGAAACTAGCCCATTAGCTAGTCGGGAGGCGCGTCATGTCTGACTATGGATTGCCTTATCGCATGCGACCCCGGCAGCCGTTGATGATTGTTCGCTGCTATCCGTGGGTATCACGCCCGCCTCGTCCTGAAAACTTTCGCCAATGGGTGAGATTTATTGGTAAGGGAATTGCACAAAGTTTTCGCCTGATGGTTGGAGTACAGGATTACCCTAATTATGTGCAGCATATGCGGATACATCACCCACTACAGCAACCTATGAGCGAGAAGGAGTTTCATCGTTACTGCCTCAATGCCCGCTTTCCGAGTGAAGCTGGAAAGTTGGGTAAGTGTCCTTGTTAAAGAAATAAGCAACATCAGATCTGATTTTTTTGTGATTTCATGATCCACGCTGCGCCTGTTCTTCCCGACAGGCGTAGTATCACTCCTTATGTCCCGCCACTGAATATTGTCATAACCATGGAAATGACCACTCCTTTTCTTCTCCCTGCTGTCTGGGAAGATGCACTGCAAGTTATCGATTTAATCAGCTCAGCAGATGAAAATGCCCTGCTTTACCTCACTGGAAAGAACAGTCTTGATGAGGCAAAAGAGGTGTATCGGCAAGGCTTTAGTCGTGAAGATGTTTATTACAGCTACAGGTTCACGCTGGTTTGTTTTGTCAATGGACGTTTAGCCGGCTGTATTCTGGCTTTCCCCGGTTTTCTTGAGCCTGACTTTATTTCAGAGGCTGATTCTTCTTTACCGGATGTTCGAGAAGCGGAAGACGATGAGCTATATATTGATTCTCTGGCCGTCTATCCTGAATTTCGTGGGCAAAAAATTTCACGCTATTTAATTGATGCGGTTAAGGTGCAAGCTAAAAAGCATCAGCTCAGCAAACTTTCACTACTGGCTGACGACGCGAAACCCTATCTGGAGAAAATGTATCGCAGTTATGGATTCGAGGTAGTAGAGGAAATCATCTTGGATGGAGTGAGACACAAGAAAATGACCTATCTCATAAAATCCTAGGTCGCCATTAAGTAAGGGCAGCTGCCATTTAAAAAACAGCAACTCGCTGGAATCCTCTAAATATTTTAAGCGACAGCAAGGCGGCAATCTCGCGCATCCCCGGGAGCTTACATCAGTAAGTGACAGGGGTAAGCAAGGGCAACCAACCCAGCTGCCGTTTAAAAGATAGCCACTCGCTGGAATCCTCTAAATATTTTAAGCGACAGCAAGGCGGCAACCGCGCGCATCCCCGGGTGCTTACATCAGTAAGTGACC
>NZ_AJHJ01000062.1 GCF_000257645.1 Serratia sp. M24T3 | reverse complement strand
TTTTTTATTGGCTAGCGTTCAGTAAAATTCAGCTGTTGCCACTGCCTGAGCGGCGTTGTAACTGATCGCGCAGGTTTGGCGGCGTACCTTTGATAGTCAACGTATCGGTAGCGGGATCCCAGAAAATTCTTTCCCCCATCAGCAGCGCGTCGAAATTAATGCTCAAGCCGCCACCGCTGCCGGCAAACTTGGTTAATTGACGCAGCGTGCTGCGATCGGCCGGGAAACTCTCTTCCAGCTCATAACCCTGATCGGTTGAAAACTGTTTAAAGTCTTTATCGCCCAGCGGTGGAAGCTCCTGCGCCAACTCCTGCAGTTCAATCTCTTCCCCCGCCTGTAATTGGTCGTTGCAATAGGTGTAAACCTGCTGACGATAGTTCTGACGCTCGTTTTTATCCAGCTGCGCTTCGGCACAGTAATCGTCAACCGCCTGCAACAGGCCACGGTTTTGCGCCTTGGTATCCAGACCTTCCGCCGCGCCCAGGAAATCCATAAAGAAATCTGCAACCTTGCGGCCGACTCTGCCTTTAAGAAAAGTCAGGTAACGCGTTGACTCAGGATTGGTTTCCCATTCGGTCAGGTCAATACGTGCGACGATATCAGCATGATTAATATCCAGATAATGGATGCTGCTGACATCGAGCTGCTCATTGACCCGCATGCTGCTGCGACTGGTCAAAACCGCCACCAGCAAATACTCTACCGCCAGAAAACGGTAATGGCAGAACAGGACCACGCCACCCTCGGCAAACGGATACTTAGCCAGTTCATCACGCAGACGGCCAGTTGCTGCACGGCTGAAGCCAAGAAAATCTTCATCGCCCTTGCGACAGCCGCGTAACGCTGTCGCAAGCTCGCTATCTTCGCTAAACAGGCCGTAAGCCTTGCTCTTGGCGCTGTAAACCCGATGCAGCTCGGCCATCATCTCTTCAACCGCCGCGTTTGGGGTTAAAAGGGTATCGCGCAACACAACATCCAGCGTTTGCTCGTCGCGTTTGTTCAACTGGTGCAGAGCAATCTGCTCGATATCCAGACTCATGTGACTTTCTCCTGTTCATTTAGGGGTTCCCCTGCGCCGCGTATTCCAACACCGAAGAGTACTCTCTGCAAGCGTTAAGCTAGCCCTTTGAAATCTCTGTTAACAAGCTCAGACAATAACCATGCGTTATTAACATTATAAAAAAGCGGAAACTCACCTCGTGATAAGTTAAGATATTGGACTTTGTAAAGCTTTGAGCACAATAATCTATGCCACAATCATCTCGTTACAGTGACGAACAAGTTGAGCAACTGCTGTCTGAGTTAGCCACCGTTCTGGAAAAACACCGCGCCCCAACCGATCTTTCTTTGATGGTTTTAGGCAACATGGTGACCAACCTGATCAATACCAGCGTTGCACCTGCTCAGCGCAAAACTCTGGGACGTTCGTTCGCCGATGCCCTGCAGGCATCTATAAGAGAAGACAAAGCCCATTAATTTAACACTCAGCAAAGCCTTCTTATGGTGACAAATAGCCAGCGCTATCGCGAAAAAGTATCCCAGATGGTTAGCTGGGGGCACTGGTTCGCCTTATTCAATATTCTGCTTAGTCTTGGACTCGGTAGCCGTTATCTATTTGTTTCTGACTGGCCCTCCTCCCTCGAAGGTAGGATTTACGCGCTGGTCAGTTTGCTGGGGCATTTCAGTTTCGTCGGCTTCGCTGTCTATCTGCTGATTATCTTCCCGCTGACCTTTGTGGTGATGTCGCAGCGATTGCTGAGGTTCCTGTCTGCTATCCTTGCTACCGCCGGATTAACCTTGCTGCTGGTGGATACCGAGGTATTTACCCGTTTCCATTTGCATATTAATCCCGTGGTGTGGGAGCTGGTGGTTAACCCCGGGCAGGCAGATTTAGCTCGCGACTGGCAGTTGATGTTCATCGCGGTGCCAATTATTTTCCTGGTCGAGATGCTTTTTGGCACCTGGGCCTGGCAGAAGTTGCGCAGTCTAAGTCGACAAAGCTTTGCCAAGCCGCTGGTAGCAATATTTATTTGCTGCTTCATTGCGTCACATCTGATGTATATCTGGGCCGATGCCAACTTCTATCGCCCGATTACTATGCAACGTTCTAATTTACCGCTGTCATATCCAATGACTGCGCGTAAATTCCTCGAAAAACACGGGCTGCTTGATGCCCAGGCGTATCAACAACGACTCATAGAACAAGGCGATCCGGACGCAATTTCAGTGGAATATCCGCTGAACTCGATCAGCTTCCGCGATAAAGGCAGCAATCTGAACCTGCTGATGATTGTGGTGGGAGGTTTGAATGCCGATTCTGTCGCTAAAGATATGCCACAGCTAAAACAGTTTGCCAGCACCAATGTTAATTTTGCCGA
Organism: Serratia sp. M24T3; assembly: GCF_000257645.1. GTDB lineage: Bacteria > Pseudomonadota > Gammaproteobacteria > Enterobacterales > Enterobacteriaceae > Rouxiella. The sequence continues at coordinate 5,130 of NZ_AJHJ01000062.1, read as the reverse complement.
TCATTTGAGTTCGGGTAATAAAAATGATACCGGCTTGTTTGGCCTGTTCTATGGTATCTCGCCGACTTATCTTGAAGGAATTATTACCTCTCGTAAGCCGTCGGCATTAATGACTGCCCTCGCCCAGCAGAACTATGAATTTGGTCTGTTTGCCTCCAACGGCTTTAACAGCACGTTGTATCGTCAGGCTCTATTGTCTGACTTCTCACTGCCGCCAGCTGCACGTCAAAGCGACCAGCAGACTACGCAACAATGGCAGCAGTGGCTTAATACCCGCGGCCCTCGCCCATGGTTCTCATATCTGAGTTTCGACGGCACTTCTGAGGCAACCGCGATAGGTAAAGACGGCAGACAACCTTCTGCGGCGATAATTAATCCACGTTATCAACAAGGCGCCAGCGAAGTTGACGGGCAAATTGCCGAAGTGCTGAAGAATCTGCAAGCCAAAGGCATGTTGAATAACACGGTTGTAGTCATAACCGCTTCAAAAGGTATCGATCTTAATCCAGAACAAAATCAGATGGATGAGCAACATGTTAAAGTTCCGCTCATCATTCATTGGCCCGGTACGCCAGCGCAAAATGTGAATAAGTTAACCTCCCACGAAGACGTGATGGCGACTCTGATGCAACGGCTGCTGCACGTAAGCACGTCGCCGTCCGATTACTCACAGGGTGAAGACCTGTTTGCCGCACGCCGAAGCAATAACTGGGTAACCAGCACCAGTAATGATGGCGCTTTAGTCATTACCACCCCAACACAAACTATCAAACTGGATCACGATGGTAATTACCATGCCTATGACAGTCACGGTAATGAGCTGAAAGATCAGAAACCTGAGTTGGGATTATTGCTACAGGTATTGACCGATCAAAAACGCTTCGTCGCCAACTAACTGCTTAAAAATAAAGCACTCATTATGGTAGCGTATTGATTTCATTACCGAGATGAGTAGACTGTTTAAACAGCGTCGGCATGTAGCGCAGCCTGGTAGCGCACGGTCATGGGGTGTCCGGGGTCGGAGGTTCGAATCCTCTCATGCCGACCAGAAATTCCCTTTAAAACCAACCTCTTAGGGTTGGTTTGTTTGTTGGATTGGCGTGGGGAATAACTGGGGAAAACCCCCTCAAAAATCGACCTCAGAATTGGTTTTCGGATTCCAATTTCGAGAGGTTTTTTTGCTACTTTACGGAGCGAATTTTTCGCTTCTGTAGGTCTATGTAAACCAGCTGACCGGTCTCGATGCTATATATCGTCGTGCCGCGTAGTCTTCGACCATAAGCCCTCTTCCCTTTTGAAAATCGCTACAGTCAACTTCTTAGCTTCCGGTGGTGTTAATTCGGTGCAATACGCCGGTAAACCAATTGGGGGGTCCGGCCCCTCTGACTGGGATCGCCTTTGCCAGTAACTGGCTAATAAGAAAGCTAAACCTGAATTCCCTTTCTTTCAGGATCACCAGAATGACCACAATCAAACACGGGTTGCACAAAACTAGCTGGCGTTCTTTAACGGGGGGATCTTAAGTCGGGTGTCCACCGCAAGAAAATCGGCGTACTCATTCTTTCCCGAAAAGGAGAACTCACTAAGGGCAAAATTTATGACAAAGTGAACGTATTCATTACGGATAGCAATGTACGATAGCTCATCCTGTTTCGCGGGCTCATTTATTGTGAGCCAATCTATTTACCCATAAAAATCAATGTCATATCTTGCATTCGTTGCGAGTTTTTATGCAAAAAAACTGATTTCAAGATATCATTTCATTTGAGATAAAATATTATTTTTGTTCTCTTCATTCTTAAGACTTACGTTGCAAATTTGCTTATTAATACCTTTATGGAATTTAATTCCATTTTTATTTTTTATGGAATAGTATGATCCTCCTGTTTTTTATGAAATTTTGATTAGTATAAGAAGTTCTAAAGTGATAACTTATTACAAATTATGAATAATTGAAGTGTTTACACACATTCTTTATAGTCAACATTTGGGATGAGGTATAGAAATGTTATCTCTAAAAGAATGCACTGGAAGTGAAATTGGGGAATATTGCACCATCTTTGTTAATGAATATAAGATGGATCTTATTAGAAACCATCAGTTCAGCCAGTTAGAAGCGCACCAAAAAGCGAATGCTACATTCAACACCTCTTTTCCTGACAACCAACCAGCAAAAAATAATTCCCTGCTCCGGATAACTAAAATACTCAGCGATGTCCCTTGTCAAGTCGGTTACATGTGGTTGCTTTATTATCCCGAAGAACAATCGGTATTTATAATGGATTTCTACATATCCCCGGAATATCGTAATAAAAAAATTGGCCATGAGGCGATGAATAACGTGATAGCAATGCTTGAAGAAAAGCAAATGGCTACACTGAAATTACGCGTTGAGCCTGATAATCAAGCAGCTATCGGACTATATAAATAAACAGGGTTTGATATTACAGGGATAAACATGACTCACAGGTTAACCCCAAAGTAAGTGTAAAATGATATATCAAGCGGCAGAAAGCATTAATGATGGACGGGTTTTCTCAAAATTGATGAGTTCATTAAAAATAATAGCATCTATGTTAGAATAGAAAACATGAATCACGTAGGGTCAATTAAAGACGGTGACATTCCTTAAAGCTCTCCTTGCTACGAATATCGTTAGAATAGACCTGAGTAGCAAAAGTATCTTCCATAAACTTAGCAACAGAGTTCTCAATCGAAATCAATACATCATTACTCACTGACAAATCAGGGTATTGGTTCTTAGGTTGAACGGTAAAACGCAATTTCTCGCCACGAATTACAATCTCAGCAAATGGTTTAACGACCGTAGTATCGGCCGCAAGATTGAGATCGCTTTTTAACGTTACAATGAAAAGCTGTGATTCTTTATGGGTACGGCTAAGCATCCTGCGAACCTCAACGGTGTCAGGAAATGAACGCGGCACAAAGCTATCAATAACACTCGTGTTATCAAAAATCATCTGGATAGAGCGTTGATTCTTAGCTTTAGCTTGGCTATATAAGATGTACCCACCTTAGCCAGTACACCGTGTGTAGCCGACATTTGCCTCACCCATGTGAGACCTTTAAAAAAATTGACACCATTGTCAACTGTTCAATAAATCTACCCCTTGCATGCCTAATGTGCAACCAGAAAGGTCTACTGTTAGTTGATTAATCCACTTAGTGAATAAGCTTAATCCCTTACCATACAAGGTGTCAGCCGTTAATAAGCACTAACTTTGTCACATTATTGATAAGTACAATGGACCGTTCTTTTAGAGCAAGATTGTAAGGCATTTCATAAGCGCACTTTCGCCGCCAACATAGCTAGCTGATCTACCCCGTTCACTCGGCGGATAAACCGCTCGGTATCTATCTCGATCAGTTCAACACCTTCAAGGGACTGCTTATAGTAACTGATGGCGATATCAACCGTCACCGCGCATTCGGCCATGGACTGATTGCCTCGCGGGTCACGGGTGCAAAGCCGGTTTCCCCAGTGTTTAAAACCGTCACGACGAATGATGGTGCTGATATTCTCCATATTCAGCAGGTTAGCCTGGCAATTTGGCTCGCCGAGGATGAAATCATCCACATGCTCGACGCCAAGGATACTGAAAATGTCCTGATTGGACTTGCTCCACCACCAGCCGCGATCCAGGTCGATACGCGCACGTAAATCTGCCGCTCGTGCCGAGTAAGGAAGAGGTAGTGCCGGCATCCGACACAGGGGGAAGTGCGGGTGTGGTTCCAACAACGCTTACCTTTTAAAGACTAATGTGGGAAGTTATTAAAAGGATATAGAGAATTCCCGCAAGCAATAAAGACTAAATTGGTAAATAAATTATACGAAGAAAACTTTATTAAATATTTCAAGGATTGTCAGCAAAAAAAATGAGTGGAATTCTTCCGCCTGCTTACATTTGACTATTTTATTTTATACTAAAAAAAGTCTTCGAATCGCGCACCTCGTTAACGCGCACGAATCAAAAGCTGGATAAGAATCGTAACTAAAGCTGATTGACTAAAAGTCGTTGGTTTTATCCTTTGTTCATTGAAATAAATAGAATTAAAATTCATAGGACATATTTTCATGCCGCTATATGATCAAAAAGATGACAAAAAAGAAAAGTCGCATCAGCACAAAAGCAAAACAGACAAACAGGCGCCTCGTTCTTCGGGAAACAGTGCGGGGGCATCTGAAAATGAGGACCAGAATACAAAACCGCAGGAGTTAGCTTTCCGAGACATGAGCTTTAGACAGCAATATATTTACATTCTCAGATATGGCAGCGGATTTAAATGGTATGAAGGCCAAGGGGAAGGTGAAACACTCAATAATCCCTATGTTCAGGATGATAATAATATTCAGAGTCTAAAACAGCAGGAACGCGCTTTTAATGATATGACGTTAGTACAGAAATTGACTTGGTCTTTACACTTGGGGAACGCTGTTGGTGATGCTATCGCCCTACCGCAGGGGCCAACAACGGATTTAGAAGCGTTTCTGCGCAAACAAGGTGAACGATCAACCACCCTACATCCTGTTAATGAACATGGCAGCCCGTCAGAAAAGCCTCCGTTGTCCAAGGGCAATACCAGCGCCAGTACCCCCTCCCTGTTTCTTCGTCCGGGTGAAAGACCCGTTGCTCCGCCACTTGCCCCGGGCCGCATGAATGCGCTGCATCACTACTTACTGACTAAGCAGATCCATGGTGCTGAACCCATGCCGGTAAAGCCTGGTGGCTTATTCTTTCCGGGCGCAGGGGCTGCGACTATTCGGGTCAGTAACTTTGCCTCCGACTTAATACATAAACAAGATGGAAAAGTTCCAGAATACAGTCAGCTAATGAAAATGAATCCTAGAAACTATCTTTCAGTGATGAACAAAAAGCATGGCACGAAGATATATCGTACTAGAAAAGTAGGTATTCATGATGGGCATGGGAAAAGTGTATACATTCTCACCATGCTGGAAAATAAAGGTAACAAGATATCAAGTGTTCATTATGAACCTTTTAGGGATTTCCCACAGGCACTGGTGGATGATCTAGAACTATATCGTACGCGGAATAATATTCCCCAGCAGACATTCACCCCACAGGTCAGTCCTTCTGTTGATTTGAG
>NZ_AJHJ01000061.1 GCF_000257645.1 Serratia sp. M24T3 | reverse complement strand
TTTCTTAGTCCTAGCATCAATGGCGATTTATAAAGCTCCCACAAAGATCAAATAGCTCATAAATACTAACTTCTAAGCCATAGCTTATGTTTTACTTGTTGAATATCTTTCTAGCTTAACTATAGGATTTCAATGAGAATAAAATTATTGGCAGTTTGCCTCGGCATGCTTCCAACTCTGTCATGTGCCAACCTCTGTGCAAACATTTCAGGTATAACTGCTCCTCAGAATACAGAAGAGAAAAGCATACCTTATTACTCATCACCTGAGGCTATATGTCTTGACGGTGTGGATATAACCAATAAGTTGAAAAAGTATCCTGACGATAAGATTACAGGAGCATTTTCCATGATAAATGGAGACAGTAATGTATTTCTTGTCAGTATTTACAGCCAAAAAAACTATGCAGGCAGGATTTTGCTTCTTTCTGATGACAATCAGGAAACAAAGGTAATTGACATTTTTCACAACAAACCTGGCAAGCTACCTGATAAACCAGAAGACTCTGTTGAAAATATAATTATTAATTATTTTGATACTGCCACAAATACCCTTTATTACTCTGCTGATGCGTGGGCTCAGGCTGGCGCAGTACATGCAATAAAATGGGGTGGTGTCAGCAATCCTTTGTCCTGGACTGAAAGCTTCCTACACGATGGAACCTTCGAAGGGGTTTATAAAGGTATGCCTATGGTATCAACTATAGGCCACGATAAGAATGGGGCTTATTTTCCATCTTATTTACTAAGAAGTAATGGTGCGATTTTTTGTACCTTAGATACTCGACAACAGCTATGGCAATTATCTCCTCAGTGCCTCGCTGCCGGTGATGACTATAGGGAGAGGTGAGTCTTCTCTCGGAAGGTCCTGCTAAGCTGGTCGCGCTGAAAGACAAGCACCTGTAAGCCATTACAAGAGCCACTAACTTTCCCAGCGGCTCTGATAATGATTTATGCAGAAATATGACCGCCGTAATATGCGGCCTTAGCTAACTTATCAAATATTTTAGCGCCAGCGCTCATGTGCACATCTTCAAGTGTGATTATGTCTGTACTATCAAAACTCCCGACGCTTGCGCTACCGTTAGAGGCGATGAATATTTTGAGAAGGGGATTCAATTCATCCTTTTCTTCATAATCAAAAGAAAGAAGCATGAATGGGGTGCTGCCAGATAGAACAACGCGGCTGCTGCCGGTAACTTTAAAATTTAATCCATTGAAAACTATATGTATTTTTCCACCTTTGTTCTCAAGTGAAAATACAGTTTTTAATGTGACAATAGACTCCAAGTCTCGCTGCAAGCTACCTTCATACAATTCCAGCATCCGCCAGAGAGTAGGAAATTCCTGTAAAGCTCTTTTTATATCTGAAGGACCAAAATCAGCCATGACTAATCTCCACATGAGGTTGTTATTTATTTTCTCGTTTGAACAAAAAATAAACTCTCAAATAATTAGAAATTAATCCAGAGGAATTATGACCAAACCAAATTGGGAGGTCATCGAATCGGCATACCGAGCTGGCTTGCTATCAGTGAGGGAGATTGCTTCTCAGCATGGCATAACACACGGCGCTATTAACAAGCGAGCAAAGCGCGACGGCTTGGAGCGAGACCTTAAGGCAAAGATAAAAGCTAGGGCCGATTCTTTGGTATCCAAACGTGAGGTATCCACTCTGGTATCCACCGGAAAGGCTATCTCTGAGCGGATACTGATTGAGGCCAGCGCAGAAGTTATTGCTAATGTTCGCATGGAACATCGTGGGGATATTCGCCGGGCAAGAAAGCTGGCTGTCATTCAAGCGCAGCGTTGATCTTATCTGCCTGGCTACCCTGACGCTTCCACGCACTGTAGATATCCTTATCCCACGCTTTCCCTGCTCTCGTTTGATAGCCAGCTTCATTGAGCCGTTCAGCGATAATGCGGCCATTATCAAAACCTGCACTGATGGTGTCAGCCACTATCCTGAGAACTGCTGATTCATTGTATGGGTGTGGGGGAATGCCTTGCTTGCCAATCACGAGGGCCGCCGCGGCTGTTTCCATGCGTTCCACCAGTGCCAGCATACGAACATCAGCCTGAGCTGTAGGGCGGTTTAGTTTGCTGCGTATAGCATCTACCAGCCAGGCTGACTTATCGCCACCAGCAGCCTCTACAGCTTCACTGAAAGCATCCTGCAATTCAGCAGGGACTCTAAATGCCACCAGGTTGGATTTACTCACTCAACCACCTCTTTAGCCACAGTATAATAAGCACATAATAGCATTGTATAACGATGTTATACAGATGATTTGGGAAAGCAGATTGTGGCTGCGGTTGCATAAACTTTGAGGCTTACCGTTCTGCAAGTCATTGTTTTTGTAGCAAAGCTCAAAGTTGAGTTTTATATCAAACTCAAGAGGGGCAGCCTGTAAGTATTGAGGTTTCATGAGGACAAAAATGTCCTCTGTAACAATATCAATCGCTTATCATTCTTTAGCTGCTCGCCTATCAGCAATGCCCGCCATTATTCACTCTCCCTTAGCATGCGTAGGCCTGTGCCGAAGCTGAATTAATGCTGCTGGTTCGCACAGAGGTTCGCACCAAAAAGCCACTTTTTAGCCTGCGAACTTATTACGATGCCATGCGGTAATATTGGCAAAAATGTTTGACAAAGTCGGACGTATTTAAGATGCGAAAATAACGTAGGGCCTTGATGAGGGTTTATCTTCATTGCCTCGTCAAACATAAACTATCAGCTTAGAGCGTTTTTACTTTTATTTACTTTTATTTACTTTTACAGTTTTAAAAGGCATTACACGCACCAAGCCCCGCCACATCTGGGTCAAAGGCTGATTAGCATGGAGGTGTTGTAAAGGTGATGAGGCTTGCGTAACGAAGTAACTTTAGCGCAGGTTTAACATGTGGCTGCCAAGCATTAGACTCCTGGGCACGTTACGCTGTTCGGCAGCTTAGTGCCAATAGCGGACGTTGTTAAGCTCATGCAGTATGAATTAACGAAGAACAGACGTTATATTTTGTCCTGATTGACACGGGATGAAAGCTCCTGATGGCTCTCTTTTCGCTCGCTGTAACGATCCGCAAGATAACCGGTTTGTCCCTTAAGCAGCAGCGTGATTTTAAACAGCTCCTCGGCTACATCGACGATGCGGTCATACCATGACGAAGGTTTCATTCGTCCGTTTTCGTCGAACTCTTGCCATGCCTTGGCTACGGAGGACTGGTTGGGGATCGTAAACATCCGCATCCAGCGGCCCAGAATACGCATCTGGTTCACTGCATTGAATGACTGTGAACCGCCGCAGACCTGCATTACCGCAAGTGTTTTGCCCTGCGAAGGACGAACCGCGCCTTCACTTAATGGTATCCAGTCAATCTGCGCCTTCATAACTGCGCTCATAGCCCCGTGCCGTTCCGGAGAACTCCACACCATCCCGTCACACCATCTGGCCAGACCGCGCAGCTCGGTGACTTTAGGATGCGTGTCCGGCGCATCATCCGGCAGGGGTAAACCGGAGGGGTTAAAGAGTTTTACCTCCGCGCCCATCGCCGTCAGCAGGCGACCAGCTTCTTCCGCGGCAAAGCGGCTGTAGGAGCGCTCTCTTACTGAGCCATACAGGATCAGAATCCGTGGCGGCTCCTGCAGATTCAGGCGTTCAGCGATGTGTTGGTCAAAGCATTCAGTATTCAGGGCAGGAAATTTTTCCATTTTTCTCCTCCGGAGAGAGCTGATGATTTTAAATATAACATATATGAGTTAACATATGTATATTCTAAAGGGAACGGAGTGAAAAATGCTACAACCTGTTCAGCTTTTCAAAATCCTGTCGGATGAAACACGGCTCGCCATCGTCATGCTTCTCCGGGAGTCAGGAGAACTGTGCGTCTGCGATATCTGCGCGGCCATTTCCGAATCGCAGCCCAAAATCTCGCGACATATGGCTATCCTTCGCGAGGCTGGGCTGGTTCTGGACCGTCGTGAAGGCAAATGGATCCACTATCGTCTGTCACCCCATATACCGGCATGGGCAGCTGAGACAATCACGACGTCCTGGCAGTGTATGCGGGAGGATGTGCGTGAATGGCTGGATAAATCAGCCTGCACCTCCTGCTGAGAAAGAAAAACACATTTACATAATCATATATAACGGAGTCTGAGATGCTTTTGGCAGGGAGTATATTTTTACTGACGCTGGTACTGGTGATCTGGCAACCCAGAGGCCTGAGTATTGGCTGGAGCGCGAGTATCGGGGCTGTGCTGGCGCTAGTAACCGGTGTCATCCATATCGCTGATATTCCCGTTGTCTGGAATATCGTCTGGAACGCGACAGCGGCATTTATTGCGGTCATTATCATCAGCCTGCTGCTCGATGAGTCCGGCTTCTTTGAGTGGGCCGCACTGCACGTCTCCCGCCGGGGTAATGGACGAGGCCGCCTGCTGTTCACCTGGATAGTGTTGCTCGGTGCCGCTGTTGCTGCTTTGTTCGCCAATGACGGCGCCGCGCTGATCCTGACGCCAATCGTGATTGCGATGTTGCTTGCAATGGGATTCAGCAAGGGCACAACGCTGGCCTTTGTGATGGCCGCAGGATTTATAGCAGATACGGCCAGCCTGCCGCTCATTGTTTCTAACCTGGTGAATATCGTCTCGTCGGACTTTTTCGGTCTGGGCTTTACGCAGTATGCCTCCGTTATGATCCCCGTAGATGTGGCAGCGATTGCGGCCACGCTGGTCATGCTGCATTTCTTCTTCCGCAGGGACATTCCGGCGACGTATGACGTTTCGCTGCTGAAGACGCCTGCGAGTGTGATAAAGGATCCGGCAACGTTCAGGGCGGGCTGGATTGTCCTGTTATTGCTGCTTGTCGGTTTCTTTGTTCTGGAGCCTCTGGGGATCCCGGTCAGTGCGATAGCGGCTGCTGGCGCAGCAGTACTGTTTATAGTGGCGAAAAGAGGTCATGCCATCAACACCGGAAAAGTCCTGCGCGGTGCGCCATGGCAGATCGTTATTTTTTCGCTGGGTATGTACCTGGTGGTCTATGGCCTGCGCAATGCAGGGCTCACGGAGTATCTGTCTGGCGTGCTAAACCTGCTGGCAGAAAAGGGGTTATGGGCAGCAACGTTCGGCACCGGCTTCCTGACCGCGTTTCTGTCGTCGGTGATGAACAATATGCCGACGGTGCTGATTGGCGCGCTGTCGATTGACGGGAGTACGGCGACTGGCGTCGTCAGAGAGGCAATGATTTATGCCAACGTGATTGGCTGCGATTTAGGCCCGAAAATCACCCCGATTGGCAGTCTGGCAACCCTACTTTGGCTGCATGTGCTTGCCCAGAGAAATATAACGATTACCTGGGGATATTACTTCCGCACCGGCATTATCATGACTCTGCCCGTGCTGTTTGTCACTCTGGCCGCGCTGGCGTTGCGGCTCTCCATCACTTTGTAATGAGATACAGATATGAGCAACATTACCATCTATCACAACCCTGCCTGCGGCACTTCACGCAACACGCTGGAGATGATCCGTAATAGCGGCAACGAACCGACGATAATTTATTATCTCGATACGCCACCGACCCGTGATGAGCTGATTAAACTTATTTCAGATATGGGAATTACGGTGCGTGCATTACTGCGTAAGAATGTTGAGCCTTATGAACACCTGGGTCCTGATGAAGAGAAATTTAGTGATGAGCAGTTGATTGATTTCATGCTTCAACATCCGATCCTGATTAATCGGCCGGTAGTCGTTACGCCGCTTGGCACTCGTCTTTGCCGCCCTTCAGAAATAGTGTTGGATATTCTACCGGAAGGTCAGAAAGGAGCGTTTACCAAAGAGGATGGGGAGAGGGTCATTGACGAAACGGGGAAGCGGGTTAAGTAATCTGCCCACTTCAAAATATCGGACGCCTGTTTACGCTATGCGGGCGTCCGCTCTTCGCTCAAAGCTGCCGGTCAACTTAGCATATAAGAACATCATTATTGTTATAGATAAGCAATTTTATGAGAATACCCAGAATAATGATTCACAAAGTTGGTTCAGAAGCACTTAGTGTTGGTTCAGCGGGGTACCATGTTGGTTCACTTTTTGAAAAATAAACCAATAAAAACAATCATCTTTACAAATTGAACCAACTGAACCAACTGAACCAACACCTTTTTGCTTATATAGAGAGAAAAGGTTCCGGTAAGGGTGTCCTGTAATGAGGATGTCTTACAAGTGGATTATTACTCGTTAACCCGAACAGATATCCCATCAATAGCCGCAAGCTTGCCGCCAGTGTCACGCATGACCAATCCAGTGCCAGGTAAACCATAGCGAGATACATTACACCAGATACCGCCACCAGCACCTGACTGAGTTTTATCCTGACGCTGTTCATAGCTGGTTGTCTTTTCTAAGATGCCATCACGAACCATAGCCTCCAGCGTGCGCCGGGTAGATTCCAGATGATGCCTTGAGTCGAAGGAGTCCAAGCCCTGAACCCAATAGGCCATGCCAGATACGTCGAACGGCGGCGCACCAACTTCACCAGTCACCCATTCGAGGTTGTCTGGCTCAAAGTAGCTGAGTATCTCTTTTTTGCGGGCTGTCATTCGCATGGTTAGCTGATTCCTTATTGTGGGATACATCTATCCTACATTAAGAAAGTGAAAAAGTTATCGGCGATAATTTTTATGCTTCCAGCACGGTGAAAAATACCGTAAAAAGAGTCACACAAAAACATTTGGGGGTATCTTTGGGGGTATGTTGTAAGTTAGTGTATTTATTTATTGTTTAAATACAGTTGGATGGATGTTTATATCCAACCCTGTAGGGTTTAGAAGTAAATAGACGTCAACTGACGTCTTTTTTTATGCCTAAAATTCAGTGAATTGGCTGATTTAAGCGCATCGAAATTCTTCCTGAGCTCACGTATTTCGATTTGTTCCGGTGTGATAGAAGAGGCTTTTGGCATTTTGCCCTGTCGTTCATCACGCAGCTGTTTTACCCATTTAGTCATCGTGGAAAGACCCACATCCATAGCCTTAGCTGCGTCAGAAACGGTGTAATTTTGGTCGACAACCAGCTGAGCGGACTCACGTTTGAATTCAGGACTAAAATTTCTTCTTTTCATTGGTGCACCTGTGTTGTTCTGAGGTGAGCATATCACCTCTGTTCAGGTGGCCAAATTCAGTGTGCCACTACATTACGAGGTAGAAGCTGCCCTTTTCCAGTTGCTTCCTTACAACATCATCTAGTGGTGCGTCATAGGATAGAGCGAGTTGAAAGAGCAATCATGCGGTAATTAAAAGCCAACAAACCAAACCCTCTTAACTGTGGGTTTTTTGCATTGCTCATCGCCGGTGCTAATATCAGAAAACTTAAACTGATGGGGATCGGGATGAAGAGTTATATTTTTGCTGCATTATTGATTCTGCCGCTAACCGCAAAAGCAGAAGCAGAAGACTTCACAGAATCTTTTTCAAAATGTGTAGTTATGGATAATGACCAGCAAAGACTGGCCTGTTACGATAAAATTCGTGATGACATTGTAAAAAGTGAAAGCGAAACAAAAAAATCAACTTCTGAATATCCAGCGATTGACATCAATGATTTGAAAGTGGATTTTGAAAAATTAAATGGCCATAAATTTTCAGTAGCAGCCTATGTCCAGTCTTTTGCTGGGACGTATTTTCTGAAATCTGGAACAATGGACATGAATCCAATTAGTGCAAATATGGATAATCTGCCAAGGGAAGATCGCAAAAAGCTTATTTCCGGCTGCCAAACAACCCTCTGTTTAGGAGTTTTTTATGGGGTTGTAAATAAAGACGATTATGAAACAAAATTTATCGTCAAAAAAGTTCAATGGGATGATAAATAAGCAAGATTTAAATACCCAAGCAACCCAACCATCGAGTTGGGTTTTTTATTGCCTAAAAATGGGGTTTTCATGAATATTCAGGCTTATAGCGTTGCTGTCAGGCTAGCTATGGATGACCAAATCTCACGCAATCTGATGATGATAAGTAACGACGCTGTTAAGCTGAATAAACGATTCATTCAGATGGCTAAAAACATCAAGGCTATCACTGCTGCAGCCAATGAAGCCCAAAGGGCTTTTAAAGGCATGAATAGCGCTATGAATAACCAATTCTCTAGCGCAACCAAGGGTGCTACTGCATACGCAGATGCTATGAAGTCTGCCGCTAACAATTCACGAGATGTTGCAAAGGCTAATCAAGAGGTTTCGCGATCGTCGGGTGGAATGCTGCCATATTTCGCTGGCGGTGCAATGGTCGGCGGGGCATTGAATGGTCAATATATGCCCCGCCAGAGCTCAGGGCCAGCAGGGTACATCGTAAATAATGGACGTACCTATGACGGAGAGGTTGTAAGAAGCAGTCTCCCTCCGGTAACCCCATTACGATTAGGGAACTCTGGCGGCGGGGGTATACCACCGGTCATTTCTGGAGGTTTGTTATCTGGCACTGGTGGTGATGGCGGCAATAACAGAGCAAGTTGGACAAGCGGAAGGGCTAGCAGTTTAAATCCACAATGGAATGGATGGAATAACGGAGTTCCTCCAGGAGGTTGGGGTGGAGGCAGGCCACCAGGCGGTAGTGGTGGCGGGAACGATGACAGCCAACCCAATAGGAGAATGACTCATACTGACAGTA
>NZ_AJHJ01000060.1 GCF_000257645.1 Serratia sp. M24T3 | reverse complement strand
TATTTTCCGTGATATGAATGGTATATAATCCCTCAGCAGTTTGAAAAAATGGTCTTGACTCAGCTTTACCAGCTTGAACTGGTAAATATGGAGCAGCCTAGTACAGCCCCACATTACTAACCCGCCCTCTTTTCACTAATCTGTTTCCCTGCGGAGGATGTTATTTGTCCATCGGCTGGAATAGCTTGTTTTTTTAGCCATGCTTATAATGATTACCTCACCGAAATTTTCCCTAACCCCCTATCAACACCGGAGCTATATCTTTTATGCACACTTACCTGCAAATAGGTAAGTGGGATTATCTGCAATCAACCAATATTTAGCTGAAAATCATCAGGTCTTCGACCTGCTTAATTTCATTCAAGATCTACTTATTTGCTGGATAAGTTCTGTGGATAACGGGGAAAGCCGATAATGACCGCCCTTGCAGCGACCAGACTGCCGCGCCGGTTCGGCATGGTCGCTACGCTCCCCAACAAACTTTAGGTAGCACCTCTGGTCTTTGCCCAGAGGCAGGGCGTTAACGAAACGCACTACAGAGAAAAGGCGCTTTTCGCTCTTACCCATTTCATCGCTAAAAGTAAGCTAAAAAAACCTGTCTGCCAGGAAGAGGGTTGCTTGTAGATATATTTTTTATCCTCTACAATGTATCTACAAATGTGAGGAAGGAAATGTTAATGACAACAGTAACGCTAAAAAAATGGGGTAATAGTCCATCGATCAGGATACCAGCCAGCGTAATGCAAGCAGCAGCACTTAATGTTGAAGATAAGCTCGATTTGAAAATTGATGAAGCTGGCCAAATTGTTTTAATTCCATTGAAATATAAAGAGTATTCACTAGATGTACTATTATCAGGTATCACACCTGATAACATTCATGGAAAGATAGATTTTGGTTCCCCGGTTGGAAAGGAATTGATCTAAATGGTCTCACGCTACGTACCAAACTCCGGGGATCTGATCTGGCTGGATTTTGACCCCGTAGAAGGTCACGAACAGGGAGGCCATCGCCCAGCGGTCGTCCTTAGCCCTTTTTCTTACAATAACCCTGTAGGGCTGCTGCTTTGCGTTCCGTGCACCACCAAAGCTAAAGGCTATCCATTTGAGGTAGAACTATCGGGTAGCCGCGAAAGCGTTGCTATTGCCGATCAAGTTACCTGTGTTGACTGGAGAGCGCGAAAAGTAACAAAGAAAGGCACTGTATCGTCTGAAGAACTTGTTGAGATCAGAGCAAAGGCTAAGGCTCTAATCGGATGAAAAAATCCCTGCCGCGCTTTGCTTGGCCAACACCATTGTGATCGTGTGTTTTGACAAACAATAATCCATACTTATGAATATTACTGGGGTCCGTTTGGATATAGAGAATTATTGTACTATAAGGGCTTCCCCGGCATGTCAACGCCGGTATTCAAGGTTTCTGTCTGCTCTTCAGTCAAAATAAAGGGGAGAGACTACGGTACTATAACCGGCCATGATGAATCGTCATCGATTCGGGCCCTGATGAAAGACGCGCGTGAGGTTCTTGTTCGTTAAGCGGATACGTATATCCTGTACAATAGCCAGATGGGGCTAACCCTTTATCATCAACGAGTTGCAGGTCAGATGGTTATACTGCTTCGTGCTTTAGCTGGCTGAGTACATGGCCACAGCGGCACGCCAATATCCTCCACGCTCAACCAACGAACAAAACCAACGA
Source organism: Serratia sp. M24T3 (assembly GCF_000257645.1). GTDB lineage: Bacteria > Pseudomonadota > Gammaproteobacteria > Enterobacterales > Enterobacteriaceae > Rouxiella. Next base: position 8,256 of record NZ_AJHJ01000060.1, on the reverse strand, counting down.
CTGAAAAATCAGTCTTTTTATCGACGCCAATCAGAACTGAACGTCCCCCCTGAACCAGCAGAGTTCGCAAATACGAATCACCAGCTTTCGTTATCCTGCCAAGCTTTGATTTTCCGCCGCTGCTGTATTGCGATGGTGTCAATCCCAGCCAGGTTACCAGCTGACGCCCATTCTTAAAATCATGAGCATTACCAATACTGGCGACCAGTGCACAGGCGGTTGTGGGGCCAATTCCTTCAGCTCCATTAATCGCTGGCTACAGTGATCAGTCTTTGCCGAACGAGACAGAATCCGGTCATATTCAGTAATTTTTTGTTCAATATGATCAATATGTTTCAGCAAATCATCGACACATTGCTGAACCTGAAGTGGTAAAGAACTCTTTTGCTCAGAAACTATATGCCGCAGGGCATCTGTGCTTTGTGGAGCAATGATGCCGCATTCAGATACCAGTCCTCTTAGTCGATTATATGTTGCTGTTTTCTCTTCTATAAACCCCTGCCGGGTACGGTGTAATTATTGCATCGCTTGCTGGCTTTCGTCCTTCACTGGTACAAATCGCATATGTGGACGACGAACCGATTCACAGGGCTCTGTTGCAAAAATCAGGAGGTGGTAAACTTATCGCCCCTTTTTTGCTGACTGAGTAATTCAAAGGCCGGCATTTTCAGCGTGACATCATCCTGTGGGCGGTACACTGGTACTGCAAATACGGCATCAGCTACCGTGAACTACAGGAGATGCTGGCCGAGCGTGGTGTGAATGTCGATCACTCCACGATTTACCGCTGGGTTCAGCGTTATGCCCCTGAAATGGAAAAGCGACTGGGCTGGTACTGGCGTAACCCTTCCGATCTTTGCCCGTGGCACGTTGATGAAACGTACGTGAAAGTCAATGGCCGCTGGGCTTATCTTTACCTAGCCGTTGACAACAGGGGCCGTACTGTCGACTTTTACCTCTCTCCATGTCGTAACAGCAAGGCGGCATACCGGTCCCTGGGTAAAATATTCAACAACGTGAAGGAGTCGCAGATCCCTCGATTTATCAACACAGATAAAGCGCCGACCTATGGCCGTGCGCTCGCACTGCTCAAACGCGAAGGTCGATGTCCGCCTGATGTTGAACACCGACAGATTTAGTATCGGAATAACGTCATTGAATGCGATCATGGCAAGCTGAAAAGGATAATCGGCGGCACACTGGGTTTAATTCATGAAGACGGCTTACGCTACAATTGAAGGTATTGAGGTAATGCGTGCACTGCGTAAAGGCCAGGCCTCACCGTTTTATTATGGTGATCCCTTGGGCGAGATGCGCCTGGTAAGCAGAGTTTTGAAATGTAAGGCCTTTCAATAAGATAAAAGGCTACCTTGTCGCGAACTTTGCAACAGTACCATTCACAGATAGCCTGTGCATCAGCAGCAGCATTACCGGGGGAGACACAAACTTTGCAGCCATCAGGCGTGGTTCATGACCATACTGCCGAAACAACCTTGCTCAGTAGTGAGCCCCGGAGCATGCCTCTATCCCGATAACACAGGGTGGCAACCCAGCGAGCAGTTCGGGAAGTGCAGCACGCGATACTTTGGGTTTGACCAGAACCGTCTTACTATTCTGGTCAACTCCGTGAACAGCGAACACGTTTTAGCAAGATCGATACCGACAGTAGTAATGGTCATAACGAATCCCTCCAGGGCTATGTTTACCCCATAATTGCACAAGAGTTAATCAGGCACATAATCAGGGGAAGTCCCTTCCATTCGTTAAGCACATTTTTTGACCATCACAGAGAGTCAATCTCTGGCGAAATTTAACAGAACCCTTTATGCATCAAATTCCGTATTCCGTAGATATCATTTTAGCAGTAACTTCCCTTCTATCTGTTTCACGGCAGCAATTAAACAACACAGTGTTTTATAAGACAAATGAAAACTGTCGGTGTTTGTTCTCTGTTATATCATACATACTATGAGGGAGTATATGTTGACTATTTTAATATACCCCACTATAGTATGTAAAATCAAAAAATAGTGAGGTAAGCAATGCCCAGTACTCCGGAGGAGAAAAAAAAGGTACTTACCCGGGTTCGCCGCATCAGGGGGCAGATTGATGCTCTGGAAAGAGCGCTAGAAAACGGCGCTGAATGCCGCTCCATTCTCCAGCAAATCGCCGCCGTCCGGGGCGCAACTAACGGACTGATGGCTGAGGTGCTGGAGAGCCACATACGGGAAACCTTTGACCAGAATGACAGCTACAGCCATGAAGTCAGTAAATCAGTTGACGATACGATTGATCTGGTTCGTGTCTATCTTAAATAGCTGAGGCCATTATTACATTGAGGATAAATTACACATGAAATCACGTGCCGCAGTTGCATTTGCTCCAGGGAGGCCCTTGGAGATTGTTGAGATTGATGTTGCACCGCCTAAAAAAGGCGAGGTACTGATTAAAAACACTCACACCGGCGTCTGTCATACCGATGCTTTTACCCTCTCAGGAAATGACCCTGAGGGCGTTTTCCCGGTGGTTCTCGGCCATGAGGGGGCAGGTATCGTCGTTGAGGTCGGTGAAGGCGTCACCAGCGTCAAGCCGGGTGACCATGTCATTCCACTTTACACCGCCGAATGCGGAGAGTGTGAATTCTGTCAGTCCGGTAAAACGAACCTCTGTGTATCGGTTCGCGAGACTCAAGGGAAAGGGCTGATGCCTGACGGGACCACCCGTCTTTCTTACAACGGTCAGCCTCTTTACCATTACATGGGGTGCTCCACATTCAGTGAATACACCGTAGTGGCCGAGGTTTCTCTGGCAAAAATTAACCCGGAGGCGAACCATGAACACGTCTGCCTGCTGGGCTGTGGCGTGACCACCGGTATTGGCGCCGTCCACAACACGGCTAAGGTGCAGCCCGGTGATTCTGTTGCCATTTTTGGTCTTGGCGCAATTGGTCTAGCTGCGGTTCAGGGGGCGCGTCAGGCAAAAGCAGGACGTATCATAGCCATCGATACCAACCCGTCAAAATTTGCCCTGGCCCGACAGTTCGGCGCCACCGACTGCATTAATCCGAATGACCATGATAAACCGATTAAGGATGTTCTGCTGGATATCAACAAGTGGGGAATTGACCATACCTTCGAATGTATCGGTAACGTTAACATAATGCGTGCAGCGCTGGAAAGTGCTCACCGTGGGTGGGGGCAGTCAGTTGTCATTGGTGTGGCAGGTGCCGGGCAGGAGATTTCCACCCGTCCTTTTCAGCTGGTTACCGGACGCGTATGGAAAGGCTCCGCTTTTGGCGGCGTAAAAGGCCGCACACAGTTGCCCGGCATGGTCGAGGATGCAATGAAGGGCGATATCGAGCTTGAGCCCTTTGTGACCCATACCATGACGCTGGATGAAATCAATGATGCCTTTGAGCTTATGCATGAAGGTAAATCTATTCGGACGGTGATTCATTACTGATCCCATCGGGACCTTAACAAACCCAAACTGAAGGAAGTGAATAATGGCAACACCTGTAATTTCTGGCGATGGGATCTTTTCCCATGTGTTCATCGGCGCATCCGACATTGAAAAATCCGCCGCGTTTTACGATGCTGTCCTGGGTACGCTTGGCATCAATAACCTCGGGCCGTTTGGCAATGGCTGGGTACTCTATGGTCGAGAAAAACCAGCCTTTATTATAGCACGTCCGGGGAACGGTGAAGCACCATCCGCCAACGGGGTGACTGTAGGCTTCGCTGCTGCCACCCCGGAAGATGTTGATGCTTTCCATGCCGCCGGCCTTGCCGCCGGTGGCGCTGATGAAGGTCAGCCTGGCCCTCGTGGCCACCTTCCTGGGGCCTATGCTGCCTACCTGCGAGATCCGGCGGGTAACAAAATCACGGCTTATACATTCATCTGAGGTCCGGATTTAAAGATACTTCCCCTGACTTCCGGTCAGGGGAATTAACCATGAGATAAGGCTGATGGAACTCATCGAGCAGCATGCTAGCTCTGGCGGCTGGCAAAATGTGTACCGCCATTATTCACAATTCCTTAATTGTGAAATGAATTTCGGTGTGTATCTTCCTCCGAAAGCAGTAACAGAAAAACTGCCGGTGCTGTACTGGTTGTCGGGCCTGACCTGTACTGAGCAGAACTTCATCACCAAATCGGGTATGCAGAATTATGCAGCCCGGCATAACATCATCGTCGTTGTCCCGGATACCAGCCCCCGGGGTAATAATGTCCCCGATGCCGACGGCTACGATCTTGGCCAGGGGGCCGGTTTTTATCTGAACGCGACGGAATGTCCGTGGAGTGTGCATTACAGGATGTATGACTATATTCTCAGGGAGCTTCCGGATGTCGTCATGAATCATTTTCCTGCAACGGCAAGAAAATCTATATCCGGTCATTCCATGGGAGGGTTGGGTGCTCTGGTTCTGGCTCTGCGAAATCCTGGTGAATATGTGAGTGTATCGGCATTTTCCCCGATCGTATCACCTTCTCAGGTGCCATGGGGACAACAGGCATTTACCGCGTACCTGGGTGAAAACAGAAAAACGTGGGAAGCCTACGATCCTGTCAGCCTCATTTTACAGGGTAAAAAATTACCTGAAATCTTCATTGACCAAGGGCTGAGTGACGCCTTTTATGAAGAGCAGTTACGTACCAAAAGCCTTGAGAGAGTATGCAGTGAGATGAACATCAATGCGTCGATCCGGTATCATACTGGTTACGACCACAGCTATTATTTCATTTCAAGCTTTATTGGTGAGCACATTGCTTACCATGCAAGCAGACTAAGGTTGTTCGGGTGATTTAATTAGCTTGTTGCAAAGTGATTGATGAGTTAGCCTGTTGTGTTATTGAAAGGTCTCATCTTTCAAAGACTCTGCACACCAGCCGCATCTCGCCCAGGGGATGCCCAAAATAAAATGATTCTGCCTGACCTTTCCGTAGCGCACGCCTCACTTCAATCCCTTTGATTGTGGCGTAAGCCGTCTTCATTGACTTGAAGCCCAGCGTGGCGTTGATTATCCGTTTCAGTTTTCAATGATCGCACTCGATTATATTATTCCGGTACTTTATCTGCCGGTGCTGTTCCTTCAGCTAAACAGTGGTATCAGTTTACCATCGTCAGATCTTTGCAACAGTGCCGGGTAAAGCGGGGTTGAACATTCGTTGCACCGATTGTGATCTCGACGTTGGTGAAATCTGACTGCCAGCAAAACTGTACGGTCGCGAGGGTTGGCCATTCTTATTTTGCCAGCAAACCACACGCCCGTACAAACGCCAGCACAGCAAAAAGGGTTTTCATGGGAAATTACACAATCAGAACAAATGAAGATCACGCCATCCGGGGGGGCGCAGGAGTGCATCGGGGCGGCTTCAGTCAGCAGAGCCTTTATGGAGCATCAGCATAATAAAGATGAGATCGCACTGCTGCGGCAGGCATTAGCTCTGGAATATGGAGCTGGACACATCAGTAAAGAAATTTCGTACCAGTTTGAATTCAATGTTTGCTCTGGCTGATACGAATCTTCTTTAAAAACTGGGGAGGGGTTACGCCACCGAAATTCTCCAGATTTCACGTAGCGCACGCTGGCTTTGATTTACTTCAGATGCAAAAAATCCCGACTGGTAAGATCGGGCTTTTTGGTTTTCCGGTGCTGAGTTGGTGCTCTGACCGGAGGGGGACTGTCTATACCTAACCATGTAGAAACCGCTGTAACAGGCAGTGTATGAGCAAGCAGCATTGTTATCTCTCCATTTATGGAGAAACGCATGGGAGCTTTTATTGATAAGGCAATCATGGTTCCGAGAGTGTTAATCGCGTTCCTGGAACTGATTCGCATGTTCTTCTAAGCATAACGGAAACGTAGCTAAGGCCGGGGGATAACCACCTCAGGCCTTTAATAAAAACTAAATTTAGTTACAACATTCAAAGGTTTTTTTAACTCACCCATACTTAAGAATCACCGTCCTGTCTTTTTTCCTGAAGAATGCGGAGCTGATTGAGGGGTTTGAGGGCCAATGGAACGAAAACGTACGCTAAGGAGATAATTTATTGTTTAAATTAAAATTTAATCCCTCTCCGTTCTCCTTTCAGAATATCCTCCGGTAGCGTGAACGTATAATGTCCCAGCATATTGATATGTCCGTGCATCAGCGGGGATAAACGGGCGATATCCTCATCACCGGTTTCTTCTCCATGGCTGCGCATCCAGCTCAGAGCTTCCTGCATATAAAGTGTGTTCCACAGTACCACCGCGTTCGTGACCAGTCCCAGTGCGCCAAGCTGATCTTCCTGCCCTTCACGGGGTGAGTTTGGAGATCGGATATTATTGTACGGTAAGACTGTTTTTGGAACTGGAAGGCGCGGAATCCGCTGGTATGAAGGCAGTGTGATAAAATACGAACCCCCATGAAAGGAGACTCCTAATGACGATTACTGCCTACTCCAGAACGTTTAAGCGTGAACTTGATGCCCGGCAGTTGGAAAGTCTTTTTGATAAAAATAATGTGGATTCAGCGCTGAGCTTTCGAGATTTTGTGAAGGCAAATATTGAATGCCCAGCCTGCAATGTTTCTGGCGGGCATTACGTTGCAGAGGCTAAATCGCAGTCGAAAGACAATATTGTAAAGCAGGCGCATTTTGCTTTTCGCGACAGCCAAGGAAAGGATACTCTCTTCCTTTCTGTGATTTTTACACCGGTTCAGACAAGCTAAATGTCGTTGCTAACGACGGGCGTGTTGAATTCATGCGTTCTGGTTCCAAAGCTACGCAGCAGATCGGGTTAATGGTCTGTGCCGGGATTGAAGCCAATGTACTCACTCAGCAAGACATTCGGAACATGCGACAGTGGTTCCTAGGCTTGCGTGAGCAAGGTTCTTTTATCTTCAATTTGAACCCACATATCGTACAGATTGCTAGAGCTTCTCTGATAAGAAACAAAAGAAATAGAGATCAGTACATTGTTGATGTCAGTGAAACCACAAACAGTTGGTTTGATATTGATTATGAAGTTTACCAGTCGCTATATTTCAAGTTCCCAGAGCTGGAGTTGGATCGTCGGGATGATCCCGAGCTATGGGGAGTAAGGCTCAAAGGGGTGATACCGGACTCACGGCAGACATCTTTAACGGTACGACCAGCTTCGACGGACTTCAGAACGGCGATAATCTGGTGTTCGGTGAATCGGATTTTACGCATGGAGATCTCCTCAGGGGACATAATCAGTATGTCGGAAGATCTCCATAAATGAATGGGCCGTTTTACAGGGATACTTACAGTAAGAGAAGGCGGCCAAAAAAAAAGCAACCGTTGCGGGTTGCTAAGGAGCGAGGCATGCGAGCCTCATAATACGGAAAACTCCGTTGTTATTATAAGTATGAACAGCGTATATAAATATAACTGAAAATGTATTCAGATACACAACATTTTGTTTCTTTCGGTAACAAATTAATTCATAATGTAGAGGTAGAGTGGATGTGTCTGACATTCGAGAGCTACCCTGCTGACGGCGGCATGCATTCCACTCTGCCCCTATTTCCCCCACAGAAACGGGACTACACTTCTAAGCTTTTCATTGACTTGCTATGTTCCCCAAGCCCCTTAGTCGCAAAATACCTATTGCCGCGTAAACGTACTTTCTAAAATAAGTAGGTAAAAAATCATCACGCATTCATAAAAGCATGTCCGCTGATTTGAAGTGGTCAACATAAACTGGCCACAGCTTTAGAGTTTTTCCAGAACAATCGTTCTGATTCATTCGGCGTCAAACCACCATTATATTGATGAGGTCTGAGCTGGCTGTAATATCCTGTGATGTAATTCGTTATTGCCGTGCTGGCTTTGCTAAAATTCGCGTAGCCCTTATCCGGTACCCACTCTGTTTTCAGGCTTCTGAAGAACCGTTCCATTGGGCTGTTATCCCAGCAATTTCCCCGGCGACTCAGGCTTTGCTTTATCTGATATCTCCACAGTAACTGTCTGAAATTCCTGCTTGTATAGTGACTGCCTTGATCCGAGTGATACAGTAAATTAGTCGGTTTTCCCCGTGCTTCCCAGGCCATCGATAGGGCTTTACCTGTCAGTGCTGAATCAGGGAAAAATGACATCGCCCAGCCAACCGGTTTACGGGAAAACAAATCGAGTACAACAGCCAGATAAGTCCAGCGTTTTCCCGTCCAGATATAAGTCACATCACCGCACCAGGCCTGATTAGGCTCGGTAACAGCAAACTGGCGATCCAGATAATTAGGGAT
>NZ_AJHJ01000059.1 GCF_000257645.1 Serratia sp. M24T3 | reverse complement strand
TTTTCCATTTTGAGATTTAGTGATATTTTTATGATGTTGTAGTGAATCCCCCTATGCGGAGGGGCTAAGCAACTATGTGATAGCCGATTTCTTCTACGTGCGGACCGCGGTTAGTTGGCCAACGGTTCACCGGGAGGCACCCGGCACTACAACAGGCCCCTGTAGAAATGCAGGGGCTTTTCCATTTTGAGATTTAGTGATATTTTTAAACACGTTGTAGTGAATCCCCCTATGCGGTGGGGCAAATCAACTATTTTCATGTGACACTCCAATATGCGAACCACGGTTGGTTGTCCAAAGGTTCACCGGGAGGCACCCGGCACTACAACAGGCCCTTGCAGAAATGCAGGGGCTTTTCCATTTTAGGGGATTATGCTATTTTGCATGCCGTCGCAGCGGTATAATTTGAATGCAAGTTCATGAATTATGTCAAATTAGAACGGTCGTACCGGAGCAATCCTTAAACGACGCCGGAGCGTAAACGGCAAACACCCGCTGCGACATCACTCAAATATTGTCTCTACCGTAATGGAGAGGCTTTTTACTTTCTACACATCAGATAAGCTGCCTGACGAATTGAACGGCATTGCAGAACACTCGCGTGGTGAAACAGGCAGCTTTTCGTTGTGATGAATGCGCAGGCTGATGCGCTACTAGGGTAATGGCTAACATCCGCATGATGTGCACCGTCTTGAGGCTAGAGCACGTAATGGAATCTGGGAAAGGTGCGGTTCCCCCGGAAAATCGTGTTAAGCCCAATGAAATATCAAGAACAGCCATATGTCAGCACTCTCAGCGCTGACCATCACAACCGTAGTGGGGCTGTTAACCCCCGATAAAATTTCTAAGGCTGCCAATCGGCGGCCTTTTTTTATTTCCCAAATTTAGCGCCGTGTAATCGCTCTCAAATGCCCCAGAACGCCTAGAACGCCGGCGCTAATCCTTTTATGACTTCAGCACACCCAACCAACGTTGGAGGTGGAGACTATGACAATGCCCTACAAACAAGATTTTATTGCGGCGCTGATGGCTGCCAAAGAGCAGGGCATTGGTGCCGTGCTGGCCTTTCTCATGGCCTATCTTCGCGGTCGGTACAACGGCGGTAAATTCTGGAAGATTATTGTTGATGCTCTAATGTGCGCGATGATTGCCTGGTTCGTTCGTGACGCGCTCAATTTCTTTGGGCTGAGCACGAACCTTGCTTATATCGCCAGCGTATTCATCGGTTATTTGGGCACTGATTATTTCGGTGGTCTGCTGCGTCGTGTTATCGGCAACAAAACCAATACGGGGTCGCCAGATGAAAATCAGCAATAACGGCATCACCCGGCTTAAGGGTGATGAAGGCGAGAAGCTCGAGGGGTATCGGGACAGTCGCGGCATACCCAGTATTGGCGTTGGGCATACTGGCACAGTAGACGGCAAGCCCGTCGCGCTTGGTATGGTCATCAACCAGAACAAATCTACCGAATTGTTGCTGCAGGATATCCAGTGGGTGGAGCAGACAATTAACAGTTCGGTGAAAGTGCCACTGAATCAAAATCAATATGACGCCCTGTGCAGTCTGGTCTTCAACATTGGCGCAGGGGCGTTCATTAGCTCTACGGTACTGAAACGCCTTAACCAGAAAGATTATGCCGGAGCTGCTGACGCATTCCTGATGTGGAAGAAGGCCGGTACTAACCCGAACATCCTGCTGCCTCGCCGTCAGCGTGAACGCGCACTGTTCTTATCATGATAAACAAAACCGCCATCATCTTGACCGCTGTCATCTTGCTGATTATTGCTCTGCTAATGTGGGCTGCTTTCCATTATTACGGAAAATCGGTATCAACTGCCGACCAACTCACGACCGCAGTACAGCAAAAGAAAGAAGCCGAATTCATCACCAACTCTCAGGCGCTGAGCGTCGGCATATTTAACCAGATTGCCGGAGCCACGCTCAATGACCAGAAAACGAATACCTCGGCAAGTCAGGGCCGCCAGACAATCATTAAGACGGTACTTGAAACAGCACCGTGCAATCTGGTGCTTGTTCCTACTGCCGCTACTGACAGCCTGCGCGACCACTACAACGCAGTACGTCAAGGTGCCATCAACACCGATACCGGCAAGCCTACTGCAGTATTGCCCGCCGTCCCCGCCACCTGATAACCCGCTGAGCTATGGCGGTTCTGTATTGTGGAATGAGCTACTGCTTACCGATCTGCAAAACTGCAACAACCAGCTCGAAGGCATACGCCAGATAGAAGAGGCCAGACAGAAATGATTAAGCACTTTCTCGCATGGCTGAAAAGTCTTTATTACATACCAGCCACCACGGCTGAAACCCAATCATCAGGAGACATCATGCCAGAACCATTAGTTGACACATCAGCACAGGCTCAAACCGCAGCACCTGCCAACACCAGCCTGCAATCAGACATTCCGGTCGAAGCCTCAACTTCAGCGCTGGATAAGGCCAAGGCTGAATTCGAGGCATTCGTTGCCTTTGTTGAACACGGCATTGAGGTGCTGGGCGCTAATGCAGAGACTGAGTTAGTCGCGCTGAAAGATAAATATCTTTAAGGCATTACAGAACCCATTCAGTGAGTGGGTTTGATAATGACTTTCCAATCTATTTGATAGTGAGGATTCATGAAACAGACCAAACAATTCCAACTGGCAAAGCTTTATCGTGGCGGTCAGTTCTTTGGCTTTGCTGTTGCTGTCGATGGCGAGATCATTGGTAGGCAGGTCAGCTCAAACATCGAGACTCTACCTGGTGCAATGCCTGTAATTAACGCTCAATTCATGCTGACCGAAAGCGAAGTAGAAAACCCTATAACTATTAGCTTGGATTAATTATGCCCGCACGAATCCCTCGCGCCTGCCGTCATCGTGGATGCGCAAAGACTACGGTCCATCGTTCTGGCTATTGCCCTGACCATATCAATACTGGTTGGGAGCAACATCAGCAAGGCAAGAGCAGGCATGAGCGCGGCTATGGTGTGAGTTGGGATAAGCTCAGGCCCATCATACTTAAGCGTGATAAGCATCTTTGTCAGGAGCATCTGAGGCAAGGTATCCCAGTTCCCGCGACAACGGTTGACCACATCAAGCCAAAGGCCCAAGGCGGCACGGACGATCACGACAATCTTGAAAGCCTTTGCTGGCCCTGCCATCGCACCAAGACGGCAAAAGAGAAACGGAACTGAATCAGCCTGCGGCAACCTCGGGGATGATATCTATTCTCATTCAAGAGGCGATATTAGTTGCATTTTGAATTATTGCATCATGAATGAGACGGATTCTCATCTGTGGATGCAAAAATGATGCAAAATCATGAAAATGAGACAAATTATCATTTGCGAGGGAGGGCGGGGCGAGAGTTCAGGGCCTTTCGCCTAAAGGACCGCGCCCTGAGTCTTTTTTTTACAACCGCGAAATATAAAAATTAACTGGAGCGTCTATGGCTGGAGCGACGGGCCGATCCGGTCGCCGTCCAAAGCCGACCTCGCGGAAGCTGCTGGCAGGTAATCCGGGCAAAAGAGCCCTAAATAAAGACGAACCCTCATTCACTCCAATTACCGGCGTCGAACCTCCTGAGTGGTTAGATGAGAATGCGGCCACAATGTGGCGAATGGTTTCAAAAGAGCTTTGTGCGCAACAGGTTCTATGCGCCACCGACTTACATAACCTTGAAATGTTTTGTATCGCCTACTCCAATACGCGCGCAGCACAAAACCATATCGCCGAGCATGGCATCGTTATGGCCGGTTCAATGGGCGGCCCAATTAAAAATCCTTCGCTGACAGTTCTGAATGAGGCCATGCGCCAACTTGCCTCTTTTGGGGGAATGCTTGGACTGGATCCGAGTAGCCGTCAGCGCCTGGTAGGGGCTAATAAAAAACAATCTGATAACCCCTTTAAAAACCTATGAAACGTAAAGCTTACCCGAACGTTAACGCTGCAAATCAGTATGCCCGCGATGTCGTCCGGGGGAAGATTACGACTTGCCGCTATGTGATTGATGCCTGCCAGCGCCATATTGACGATCTGGCAAGGGTGCGCAGCACCAAATTTCGCTACAAGTTTGATAAAGACCTGGCAGAAAAAGCGGCCAAATTTATTCAGCTTCTGCCGCATACCAAAGGCGAGTGGGCTTTCAAAAGAATGCCGATCACGCTTGAGCCTTGGCAGCTTTTCATTATCTGTGCTGCGTTTGGATGGGTGAAAAAAAACACTAAACTTCGCCGCTTCCGGGAGGTTTATACCGAGATCCCGCGCAAAAACGGCAAGTCGGCAATATCTGCGGGCGTCGCACTGTATTGCTTTACCTGTGATGACGAATTCGGTGCTGAAGTTTATTCCGGCGCTACGACAGAAAAGCAGGCCTGGGAAGTTTTTCGGCCCGCGCGTCTGATGTGCAAACGAACACCCGCGCTCTGTGATGCTTTCGGCGTTGAGGTCAATGCCTCTAACATGAATCGCCCAGAAGACGGGGCGAGGTTTGAACCATTGATTGGTAATCCTGGCGACGGTGCCTCTCCGAGCTGTGCCGTCGTGGACGAATATCACGAACATGAAACTGATGCGCTTTACACCACGATGCTCACCGGTATGGGATCGCGTCGTCAGCCCTTGATGTGGGGCATTACCACGGCGGGATATAACATCGAGGGGCCATGCTACGACAAACGCCGCGAAGTGATCGAGATGCTCAACGGTACCGTTCCAAACGAGGAGCTTTTCGGGATCATTTACACGGTGGATGAAGGTGATGACTGGACAGATCCGGCAGTGCTTCGCAAAGCTAACCCTAACATGGGGATTTCTGTCTACAGCGACTTTCTCTTAAGCCAACAGCAGCGCGCGATGAATAATGCCCGCCAGGCGAACGTGTTCAAAACTAAACACCTCAACATTTGGGTTTCGGCTCGCGCCGCATTCTTTAATCTGGTGAGTTGGCGGAATTGTGAAGATGAGAACCTATCGATTGAGCAGTTCGAAGGCCAGCCCTGCTATTTAGGTTTCGACCTCGCGAGAAAGCTAGACATGAACAGCATGCCTAAAGTTTTCACGCGCGATATTGATGGGAAAAGGCATTACTACTGCATTTCACCTAAGTTCTGGGTGCCTTACGACACGGTATTCAGCACTGATAATGACCAGCAAAGGACGGCAGAACGCTTTCAGAAGTGGGTAAATACCGGGCATCTTGAAGTCACAGAGGGAGCAGAGATTGATTACCGAACCATTCTGGAAGAGGCAAAGTCAGTCAACCGCGTTAATCCTGTTCAGGAATCACCGATAGACCCCCACGGTGCGACGAATCTTTCGCATCATCTGGCTGACGAGGGATTAAACCCGATAACGATCATTCAGAATTACACAAACATGAGTGACCCCATGAAGGAGCTGGAAGCGGCTATCGAGTCCGGCAGGTTCCATCATGACGGTAATCCCATCATGACCTGGTGTATCAGTAACGTGGTCGGTAAGCATCTGCCGGGTAATGACGATGTTGTCAGGCCCATCAAAGAGCAGAACGAAAACAAAATTGATGGCGCGGTAGCGCTGATCATGGCGATTGGTCGTGCAATGTTGCCGGACACCGGACCGGATATAGACGGCTTCCTTGATGACCCAATAATGATAGGTGTCTGATGAAAGAGAACAAACATCCGGGACGTGTGAAGAGCGCGCTCTTAAATTGGCTCGGCGTTCCTATCAGCCTGACAACCGGTACTTTTTGGCAGGAGTGGTATGGAACCAGTAGCAGTGGAAAGATAGTGACCGCAGATAAAGCGATTCAACTTTCAGCGGTATGGGCTTGCGTCCGCTTACTCAGTGAATCTGTTTCCACGCTGCCGATGAAGGTCTATAAGCGTGAGGCGGACGGTTCGCGGTCACTGGCCACCGATCATCCGGCTTACAAACTACTTTGCCGAAAGCCAAATTCTGAAATGACGCCGTCACGATTTATGCTGATGATCGTCGCGAGTCTGGCTTTACGCGGCAACGCTTTTGTCGAAAAGCTTTATATCGGTCAAAAACTTGTTTCCCTGAATCCACTGCTACCCCAAAACATGGTGGTTAAGCGTCTGGATAACGGGCAGCTTCAGTACACCTATACCGAGAACACTGCACAAAGGGAAATACGCCCTAATCGCCTGATGCATATTCGGGGGTTTGGCCTTGATGGTGTGTGCGGGATGATGCCTATGCGGGTCGGTCGAGATGTTATCGGTGCTGCGATGGCCGTTGATGAAGCAGCCGCTAAAGTGTTTGAGAACGGATTGCAAAGCTCAGGTTTCCTCTCTTCGAAAACCGATTTGAACGACGCACAACGAACGCGCTTACGTCAGTATTTACAGACGTTTGTTGGTTCAAAAAATGCCGGTAAGTTGATGGTTCTCGAAAACGATATGACCTATCAAAACGTGACCATGAACCCAGAAGCAGCGCAGATGCTTGAGAGTCGTGCTTTCAGCGTAGAAGAGGTTTGTCGCTGGTTTCGTGTCCCGCCATTTATGGTTGGCCATGTTGATAAACAAAGCAGTTGGGCTTCAAGCGTTGAAGGCATGAACCTTATTTTTTTGACAAATACCCTTCGCCCGCTTCTGGTCAATGTCGAGCAGGAAATAGCGCGTTGCCTGCTCGATGGCGACGATGATTACTTCGCTGAGTTTTCCGTTGAGGGACTTTTAAGAGCAGACAGCGCAGGTCGCGCGGCTTACTACACAACTGCTTTGCAAAATGGCTGGATGTCTCGCAATGATGTTCGCCGACTTGAAAACATGCCGCCGATTGCTGGTGGCGATATTTATACCGTTCAGCTCAACCTAACACCCCTTGAAGATCTGAAGGAAAACAGCCTTGCGGCCAAAGCGTTAATAGTTCGTCAAGTTCACGACGCCGTTTTCCCTGATATTCCTTTCGAACAGTCACCGCTACAACAAGCGGCTTAGGAGCATCTCCCATGACATTAAAAAGTCTTCCGGCAGCGCCGGAGGGGCGGCTCTCTGCGCGTGAAAAACGCGACTTGCCGTCTTCCGCAATGGAGCGTTGGAACGGCGGCATTAAAGCCGCAAAACCGGACGATAACAGCATTTCCATCTTTAGCGTGATAGGAGCCGATTACTGGGGCGAAGGTGTCACGGCCAGCCAGATTTCCTCCACGCTGCGTGGGCTCGCTGGGGCTGACGTCACGGTCAACATCAATTCGCCAGGCGGCGATATGTTCGAAGGGCTAGCGATTTATAACCTGCTGCGAGAATACGACGGCAAGGTAACGGTAAAAGTCCTCGGACTTGCCGCCTCTGCAGCCTCAGTAATTGCCATGGCCGGTGATGATATCCAAATTGGTCGCGGCGCTTTCCTAATGATCCACAATTGCTGGGTTTATGCGATGGGAAATCGCCATGATTTTGCTCAAATTGCCTCTGAAATGGAGCCTTTTGATAAGGCTATGAGTGACATCTACTCCGCGCGCAGCGGCTTGAGCGGCGACGAAATAGGTAAAATGATGGATGGCGAAACCTACATCGGCGGCAGCGATGCAGTGGATAAAGGTTTTGCCGACCGTCTTTTATCAGCTGATGAAATCAGTAGTGATAATGACAGCCCGTCAGCTGCTCTACGCAAGCTTGATGCCATATTGGCGAAAGCTGATACCCCTCGTTCTGAGCGTCGAAAACTCCTCAAAGCCTTAACTGGCGGCAAGTCTGGCGCTGCTGCCGAGCATGAAGGTACGCCGAGCGCTACCGATGAAATAAACCCTGAAAACCTCATAACTCTTGAAAACGCGCTGGCCGCGTTCGGCAAATAAGGAAACACCATGTCTGAAGTAAACGATATTCTCAAAAAAGTCACTGCCAGTATTGAAGAGGCAAACGGCAAGTTCAGTGCAAAGGCAGAAGAGGCACTTAATGAAGCAAAAAAATCCGGCACCCTTTCTGCCGAAACAAAAGCCGCTGTCGATAAGATGGCCTCTGAATTTAACGCAATGCGTGAAGCTGAGAAAACCATCAAAACAGCACTGGGTGAATTGGAACAACACGTTGCTCAAATGCCTCTTAGCAGTGCAAAAAGCGTTATTGAAAGCGTTGGCCACCAGGTGATCTCCGCTGAAGCGCTGAAAGACTTTGCGACCAGCATTCAGGGCAATAAGCGACTGAGTGTGCCGGTTAAGGCAGCGCTGTTAACCGTAAACGTTCCGGGCCAGATTGTTGCTCCCCAGCGTTTGCCCGGTATCGATACGGCACCGAAGCAACGTCTTTTCATTCGTGATCTGATTGCGCCAGGCACAACCGAGTCAAATACCATTTACTGGGTGCAGCAAACTGGATTCACCAACAATGCGGCGGCCGTAGCGGAAAATACCGCGAAGCCTTATAGCGATATCGTCTTCGCTGAAAAAATCACGCCAGTTCGTACTATTGCCCACATGTTCAAAGCTTCGAAACAGATCCTGGATGATTTCTCTCAGTTGCAGTCAACCATTGATGCTGAATTGCAGTACGGCCTCAAGTACGTAGAAGAGCAGGAGATTCTCTTTGGTGATGGTACTGGCGCGCATCTTGATGGCATCATCCCGCAGGCTACGGCCTACGCTCCAGCCTTCGATGTTGCCGAGCAAAACGGGATTGATGATCTGCGTCTCGCCATGCTGCAAGCACAGCTTGCACGCTTCCCGGCATCCGGTCATGTTCTGCACTTTATTGATTGGGCGAAGATCGAGTTGATTAAAGATTCACTGGGCCGTTACATCCTGGCAAACCCAGCGGCACTAACCGGCCCAACGCTATGGGGCTTACCAGTTGTAGCTACAGAATTTGCCGCCTTCCAGGGTAAATTCCTGACGGGTGCATTCAACGCGGGTGCTCAAATCTTCGACCGTGAAGAATCCAATGTGGTTATCTCCACTGAAAACGCCGATGACTTTGAGAAAAATATGATTTCGATCCGTTGTGAAGAGCGTCTCGCCCTAGCGGTTAAGCGCCCTGAAGCGTTTATTTATGGAACCTTCACTGCCCCGGCTGCTGCTTAAGCTATTCGGTAAGTGCGTAAACACCTAAAGCGGCCGTTTGGCCGCTTTTTTGTAGGAGTGTCCAGTATGAAATTAGTAGCCAATAAGCCTATTTATCTCAGGGGTGATGTTGTCCTTGCCGAAAATAGCTTTGAAACCGACGAACAGCATGGCCGTGAGTTGATTAAAAAGGGCTATGCAGCACAGTTTGTTGAGTCTGTCGATACGGACGAAGCCAAAGCAGCAGCCGAAGCCAAAGCAGAAGCGGAAGCCAAAGCAGAAGCGGAAGCCAAAGCAGAAGCGGAAGCCGAAGTATCTAAGAAAAAATAAGGCCAGCCCATGATGGATATCAGCCTCGTTAAAAAGCACTGTCGGATAGAGGACGATTTTACAGACGATGATGATTGGATTGCTGGTCGAATCAAAGGAGCAATCCGTTATGTGGAAAATTACACAAGACGGAAAATGTATAGCACTGAGAACGATGCAGGATATGCAGAAGATCGCGATGCTCTGCTTTACGGTGAGGACATTGAGACAGCAATGCTTCTTTTGATCGGTCACTGGTATGAAAACAGAGAGGCTGTAAATGTTGGCAATATTACATCTGCCTTAGATTTTGCCGTTATAGCACTCCTGCAACCTTACAGGATTTATGGGCTGTAAATATATCAGGGGAATTTATGGCATGTGCCGGATGTGAACGCCGCCGAGAGTGGCTAAAAAAGTGGACGAAAATTGCCTATGAGCGAGCAACAGCTAAGCCAACTGCTGGAGGCGATGAAAAGTCAGACAGCAGCAATGAACCGCCTGGCGGAATCGAACGAAACGTTAGTGGCGCTGATCGTCCAGAATCTTGACGATGGTGGAGATTTTGAAAAAGAAAGCACCGGGCCAACCTACCTTAGCGGCGCGCCGGTAAGGGGTTGATATGCAGGCTGGTAAACTTCGTCATCGTGTGTTGCTGCAAATTCCGGTTAATTCACAAGATCCAGAATCTGGGGCCGTCACTCCGAGTTGGCAAGATGTCAGGTATCTCTGGGCCGAAGTCACACCATTATCTGTAAGGGAGTTTATTGCCTCTCAGGCAGGACAGAGTGAAATTTCTGCCCGAATAAAAATTCGGCGTCGCAGTGATATAACGTCAAAACATCGCCTCATTTTCCGTAGCCAAATTTATAACATCGAAGGTGTTCTTCCAGACCCTGAAAGCGGACTTGAATATCTCACCTTGCCTTGCTCTGAGGGAGTCAATGATGGCTGATGGCATAGAGTTTTCACTTATAGGACTTGATAGCCTGCTGGGTAAACTGGATACCATCAGTGATGATCTGAGGCGTAAAGGTGGACGAGCTGCCCTGCGTAAAGCGGCAAATGTTATTGCCGAAAAGGCAAAGGCGAATGCCATGCGGGTTGATGACCCACACACAGGCCGAAGTATTGCCGATAATATCGCCATTCGTTGGAATGGGAAGGTATTTAAAACTACCGGTAACTTGGGTTTTAGGATCGGCGTACTTCATGGCGCGGTCCTGAAAAACCATCCGGATAAAGCCAAAAATGCGCCCACTCCACACTGGCGATTGCTTGAGTTTGGCACAGAAAAAATGAAGGCTCAGCCGATAATGAGGCCAGCTATAGCATCAGGTGCCGCAGAGGCTGTAAATACTTTCGTTTTAGAATATGAAAAGGCTATCGACCGCGCGATTGCACGGGCACAGAAAAAAGGGATTTCGCCATGATCGCACCTATTTTCACTGTTTGCTCGGCCTCAGCTGCAGTAACCGCATTGCTAGGTACTAACCTGTTACGTATTTATCCTTTTGGTCTCAAGGATGATGCTGTCATTTATCCTTATGCAGTGTGGCAGAACGTCGGTGGTGCTCCTGAAATGTACCTTGGAACTCTGCCAGATTGCGACAGCTACACCATTCAGGTTGATATTTACGCTGACACCGTTCCATCGTTGCAGGCAATTGCAAAGGCATTACGAGATGCCATTGAGCCTCATGCCTACATCACCCGATGGGGCGATCAGGATAAAGACCCTGAAACAAAACGTTATCGCTATTCATTCGACGTTGACTGGATAGTTACGCGTTAGGACCCTGAAATATTAACCCACCGGCTTAAAGCCGGTTTTTTTATGCCCGGAGAAAACCAT
>NZ_AJHJ01000058.1 GCF_000257645.1 Serratia sp. M24T3 | reverse complement strand
ACGCTGCTCTTAAAATGATGGGTTAAGGAGACGGTATTTGTGCTCAATCTCAAAAATCAGTTGGGTATAAGCCTTTGAAGGAGAACTATAGGCAATCATCATCCAAATGTTACAGGGCGCAGTTTGCTCGATATTCCGGCAAGTGCCCTATGACGTTGAGCTGAAACATACGGCGGGAGAATTGATATGAAAGTGGAGCAGAGCGGTAATTTCCCCGACATTACGGCCAAAGCACGAGGCGTATTGGCCAAAGAAAGAGGGATTAAAGTGTGAGGATTCAGTCAAAACATACAATAATTTTCGATATCCAAACTGACCCCTTATACGACCTGATGGGCGGATTTACCAATAGCATCGATACGCTAAACGACTCAAAAAACAATTAAAAATTAATTATTTTAATATCAAAAAACAATCATAATAATTTTATAAAAATTTAACATGATGTTTATCATATTCCTCAGCATACAGTCTTTGTTCACTTCCCCAGCTCAGATGGTTCAATGTTTATATCTGCTAATTATTAGTACTTTTGCAGAGGGGCGGACTCGCCCTAATCTTTTAGCTGCGATACTCACATACAGCAAAACACCGACCATGTGCATTTTTAGGGCTGACGAAGAAGAGTGTACATTGACATGTTACCAACAACGCAATAACAGCCTTCGGAGAAATGAGATTTCCCCGCTCCGCAATATAAGGCTAAGGCACGTGAAGCCTCTTGTACCCAAAGCGCTTAACTATTGCGGAGCTTCAAACCAATAGGTTTCCTATATACTTAGACTCCTATCGTAATACAATCAATAAAGCATCGTATAACAATCAATTTAATATTAACAAAGTATCACTTTTCATGAAGTACATGGCAAAAAACTGGTTAACAGTAAAGGTTTCCTGCTACTATATGCACATTACAAACACAGCATTTTACTATTAAAATAAGGGTAAAAAAACATGATTCTAACAGTAGGGAATACTAAAGGCGGAGTGGGTAAGACAACACTCGCTGTAAATATTGCAGCTGCCAGGGCCATGCAGGGCAGGGATGTTTTACTTATCGATGCTGACCGCCAGGAGACCGCACAGACAGCGATCAGCATAAGAGCACAAAATGAAATCCAACCAGGTATTGCATGCTCAGCTTATGCAGATGGTCCAATCCTGCGCTCGCAGCTAATGCAGCAAAAAGCAAAATATGATGATGTCATCATTGATGCCGGCGGCAGGGACTCAACTGCATTGCGTGCAGCGCTCGTTTTAACTGACGTCCTGTTGGTTCCTTACCGTCCTGGAAGTTTTGATGTATGGGCTTTGCAGGACATTTCAGACCTAATAACAGAAGCTCGTAGTGTGCGTGACGGGTTGAAAGCTTACTCAGTCATTAACGTTGCAGATGCAAATCGTAACTCAATAGATAACAGAGAAGCTGCGGCCGTCTTTACCGATTATCCGGAGCTTGAATTTATCCCTGACCACATTGTTGGCCGTAAAGCATTCTCCAATGCCGCGGGTTCTGGTCAGTGCGTCTTTGAATATAGGCCTCAAGATGCTAAAGCCAATCTGGAACTTACCACCCTCATAAACATTCTATTTAACAATCAATAAAACATCATATTAGTATTAAGGTGATATGAAATGACAATTACTAAACCACCAAGAAAAACAGATGAAGCCAATGTAAAACTAGATGCTTTCATCGAAGGTGCTCCAGATGGCCTGTCAGCTAAAAAGAAAGGTGTTATCAAAGGGAAAAAACAACAAATCACGTTGACTATCAGCCCTGATATCCTTAATCAGTTAGACCAAAAAGCAGAAGAGCTGGGGCTTTCTCGCGCAGCCCTGATCAACATAGGTATCAGACACGTACTAAATGAAGGTGCAATGATAGGTGGGAAGAAGGATTAGTGGCGCCTGATTCTAATCCATTTCTTTTAACATGCTACATGATATTATTTTAATATTATATTGATTGTTTTTTGGAGTTTTAATAATAGTTAATCAAGTGCATAAAACTCAGACTCCGTTGTTTGGTGAAATATACATACCAGATAAATTTAACAAAATTCTGGAAATCATTGAAGGCCATTCGGGGGACAGACGAAGTGTATACATATGGAGAGGGCAGGCCGATGTAAGCTGGCCTATACACAGTTCCGCATATCGTCGTCTCTTGAAAGTAAGACGCTGGGAAGATGTACCTTCAGAGCAGACAATGCCTGACTATTAAAGAGATCTCCTGCTCAATGCCTGGCATCAGGGTTATGGCTATGAGAACGGTAAAAGGTTGAGTGACTTTGAGCTACTGGCAAAGCTTCAGTATCATAGTGCTGCAACAAGGCTGACGATGTATCGAGAAATATGTTGGTGGCTTTATGGTTTGCCTGCAGGTCGTAAACTGACAAAACTGGCATTTTATTAGGATGGCATTCAAATACTATTCTTGGTCTTGAAGGACACCTGGAAGAAAGAGGGTACAACGAAATATTTGGGACAAGCTTGTTAGAGAAGGAGGGATTGTTATCAGTTGTCTGGCGTTTGAAAAAGAGAAGGGCGCATTTCTGACCATTGGTCTTACTCCTGAAATGAAAAGCGTCTGTTTAAGGATCCTTGAAGATAGCTTTGATGTACGCCAGTTAACTTTGTTTCCTGATATCGACGGTTTCTGTTATGCCCACAGTGAGAATTGTGGGCATTACTGCAATGAAAGATGGTGATTGAAGGAGATAAGGTTCCGATAGTGTAATCAGCCATGAAGACTGGATCATGCCAGCTTCTTCGGTATCAATAAGTTATCCACATATACACCTGATATTACAATTCTTAAGATCATAATTAGATCATATTAAAGAAAAAAAGATCACCAGCTTCGTATTCTATTGAAAATATTGATTAAATTGGCACTCCGAGCGGTCACTTTCATAAAAAAAGCGGTTGCTTTCATAAATTTAGCGTTTACTTTCATAATAAAGGCGGTTATTTTCATAACCATTAGGCGGTTACTTTCATAAATATTTCTCAAATTTCAAATACGGTGTGGATAAATGGAAAACTCTAATGATATCAATCCACCAGAAAGTCCATTCGCGATAATCAAGAAAGATTCAGGCACAGCTTATGAACTGACCCCGAACAGCAGCAAAACAGTCCAGCCGGTTGCTCTGCTCAGATTAAGCGTGTTTACCCCTGTTTCACCAAAGGAAAAGGGGAAACGGGAATTTCTGATTGATGCGTCAGACGAACTTTCCAGCTTAGAGGTCGCCAGGCAAGAAGGGTATATAAATATTAAGATTCAGGGCGCAAAGCTCGGTATGTCCACGGATTTCAAAACGTGGATAGGGATCATCTCTGCCTTTTCAAAATACGGTTATTCTAGTGAAAAGATAACCTTACCGTTCTCTGAGTTTGCACGTATGTGTGGTTTGAAGCCGACAGATATCAACGGACGCGCCAGAACGCGCCTCAGCGACTCTCTATTCAACTTATCAACTGTGACGCTGGCATTTCGCAGCAAAGACGGCAAGCGCTCACTGGTGACGCATCTAGTTCAACGTGCGGTATTAGATATGGACGCAGATCTGGTTGAAATTGTCGGGGATCCAAGTCTTTGGGAGCTTTACAGATACGACCACAAGGTTTTGCTTGGGTTAAAAGCCCTTTCTGAGTTATCCCGTAAAGAAGCTGCCCAGTCCCTGTATGTGTACTTTGAGAGCATGCCACCATCTACCTTGTTTGTTTCAATGAAACGTCTCAGGGAGCGTCTTGCTATGGAATCACAGGTAAAAGACCAGAACGCTACGATCCGCAGGGCTATGACTGATTTGAAGAAAATCGGCTACATAGACTACACTGAGACGAAAAAGGGGAGGGAGATCATGTTCATAATCCATACTCGTTCACCAAAGCTTGGATTAGCAACTTCTTAAAAGTGGTCACTTTCATAAATGTTTGCAGGAAAGGCGGTTGCTTTCATAAAAACCTTGAATTAAGCGGTCACTTTCATAAATATCAGTAAAACTGTCTTCGCCTTTTTCCATTTATGTACGAATAGCGTACAAGTGAAAGGAGCGTATTATGAAAGCAGCATCCCTTATACCAGATGTTATGAAAGTGACCGCCTTCATTATGAAAGTAACCGCTATGTATTTCAGATGTGATAAATACAATCATATTAATAGTAAAATAATATCTAATGGATACTATAATAATCCATTTTAATAGTATTTTGAGAGATTAAAAAAAATTTTCAGGACGAGTACACTGACCCTACCCCAAGATTCTGCTCCATTCAGTAACAGAATTCCGGCATGATAAATACTCCCCTGAGCGTTGTATCTGATCCTGGGGGCTGGTCATAGGTTACGAAAACTGACTTTTAACGGCACTGTTGCAAAGTTATTGATGAGGTAGTCTTTCATGTTATTGAAAGGTCTTATCTTTTAAAGACTCTGCTCACCAGACGCATCTCGCCCAGGGGATGCCCAAAATAAAATGATTCTGCCTGACCTTTCCGTAACGCCCGCCTCACTTCAATCCCTTTGACCTCGCACAAGCCATTAATGACTAAATATCAAAAACATATATAAATACAATCGCAAAACTCCTAAGAATAAAAAACTATAATCTATTGCATCGACATTAATATTTAACTGTATTTATAGATAACTTAAAAATAAAATCCAAAATCAGAATTTAAAAAATAATGAAACAAGGATAATTAATGCAATTCACACTTCACATGCTCGTCACCGCCTTAAGCCACAACACGACAGCAGACGGCGTTTTTTCTTCTCTAGAGATGCAGATGAAAGCACAGAGAAAAGAAAATCCAGCTCAGAAAATCACTCTCAAGCAGATCGTGAGTGACACCAACATGGCGCTCGATTTTTTTCTTAAAGCACGCGTTATCGACCGCGCGGTGGAAGAAACATCGAAAACGCGCGAAGAGCTTGAAACCCTGCTCAACGATATAGAAAACTACTTGGTTTAACGTCGAATCACGACAAGGGCGCGCAGGTCAGTACTTCTAAGCTGCCAAGCCGCCTTTATCATCATAAGGGACTGGCTATACGACTGAAAATATCTCCTAAGCCCCACAGCTCGCTGCAAGACAAGATTAGCGAGCCGCAAAGCGGCGAGTCTCTCTTGTCTAGGAAGCGGAATAACATCTGATGGTGAAGTGAAGCACGTTCACTCAATGGTTAAATATTACTAGGCAGGCCACTGGAATCGGATGACCCCTTACGCCACATGATGCCAGCATAAATTTAATCCAGGCGTTACTGAAGACAAAAAAATGCCAGTGTAAGTATCCCAACAAAACGGCCCATTCACTTTTAGAGATCTTCCGACATACTGTTTATGTCACCTGAGGAGATCGCTATGCGTAAGATCCGATTCACCGAGCACCAGATCATCGCCGTCCTGAAATCAGTCGAAGCGGGCAGGACCGTCAAAGATGTGTGTCGCGAGGCCGCTATTTCTGAAGCCAGCTATTACAACTGGAAGGCGAAATATGGCGGGATGGAAGCGGCTGATATCAACGACCCGGTACAGATATTTCCACTGGCCTCTGACTTTGATGTAGGTTTCATCCATTTGCCACCGGCGTCCCGTGCGACGTTTATGCCGGCGGAAGGCCTTGTACACCTGCGGCACCAGGCGGATAACCCCGCGATGAAGCGTGGAATGGTCAACCACCACGCCACGCTCGGCCATCATCTCTTCCAGATTTCGCAGGCTGAGGGAATAAGTCAGATACCATACGCACTGGGTAATAACGTCAGCGGGATAATGCAGGCGTCTGAAGGCGTTTCGGGTCAGGGACATGGGTAGGCAACATCACAAAAAAAAAGCATGTTACCTGATGAGCCGCTTAATGCGACAGAACCGAAATTTCTGGGGTTCCGGCGTAGAACCCCAGATTGCATCTTTTTTTTATATTAGTTGGCTATATTTTTCTTCATTTCTCTCCATAGCCAACTGTTGCAACATCTCATTAGTGTTATTTTCACCCCTCCCATTTTTTGGGTGGTTATAGTCGCAGCCATGCGGCAAGCCTGCAAATGACTTTGTTGAGATAACTATGATGACAAACAACCCAAAAGATAATGCTGTTGCAACCACCATAGAGTTGAGCACCATCCAGCCTATCCCCGCTAATGAACGTCATGGCAAGCCACGGGATCTTTTTACCATCTGGTTTGGTTCAAACATTATGTTGCTCACCGTGATTACCGGTGCCCTCGCGGTGAGTATTTTCCACCTATCTTTTATGTGGGCCACCATCGCCGTATTGATTGGTAACCTTGCCGGTGGGCTGTTTATGGCACTGCATTCCGCGCAAGGGCCACAATTAGGTGTACCGCAAATGGTTCAAACTCGCGGCCAGTTTGGTTCTTATGGTTCCGTACTGGTGGTGGCGTTAGTCGTCATTATGTATATCGGCTTTCTGGCATCGAACCTGGTGCTGGGCGGTCAGTCACTGCACGCCATCTACGCACCGGTTTCTACGGATACCGGCATCCTGGTTTCTGCGGTACTCAGCTTGGTGGCCTGTGCCTTCGGGTATAACCTGATTCATGCTTACACCAAGGTGATGTCGTGGGTATCTGGTATTATTTTGCTCGCGGCCTTTGCGTGGATTGTTTTCGTGCACGGTCTGCCGACTGATTTTCTCGCGCGTAATGGCTTTAATCTCAGCGGATTCCTCGGTGCCATTTCTATCGCCGCGTTATGGCAATTGGCCTACGCGCCTTATGTATCCGATTATTCCCGCTACATGCCAAAAGATATCAGCGAAAAAAGTGTCTTCTGGTGTAGTTACTTGGGATGCGTACTGGGTTCATTGTTCCCGATGATTCTCGGCATCCTGGTTTCTATTTGCATCGTCGATGGTGATTTAATCACCGGCATTGTGAATATGACCGGCGGATTATCCTCTACCGTAATTATTGTGTTTGCCTTAGGCATTGCCGCGACCAATGCAATGAACCTCTATTGCGGTGTGCTCTGCACCCTGACGCTTGGCCAGACATTCCTGCCTAAGTGGTCGCCACTTTCTGGCGCCCGCATTGTGGTTTCGATTGTCACCATTCTCATCGAAGTCTTGATTGCCATCTATGGTCAGGAAAACTTCCTAGTCAATTACACCAACTTTATTCTGATGCTGCTGTATGTGCTAGTGCCGTGGACGGCAATTAACCTGGTTGATTACTATCTGGTGGCCCACGGTAATTATGATGTTGCGTCATTCTTCCGCCGTGACGGTGGGATATACGGTTACTTCAATTCGAAAGCCGTTTTTTGTTATCTGCTGGGTATCGTGGTCGAAATTCCATTTATGTCTACCGCCATCTATACCGGCCCGGCTTCAAATATGTTAGGTGGTGCCGACATCTCCTGGATTATTGGTTTAGCCATCGTCTCGCCTGTTTATTATTTCCTCTGCCGTACTCAGGCAGTTGCGCAAACCTCTGTTGCTAAATAATCACCGGAATGACTATGAACAATAGCAATACCTATGACTACATTATTATTGGTGGTGGCTCCGCGGGTTCAGTACTGGCAGCCCGCCTTGCTGAGCAGGCAGATCTGACGATCTGCCTTATCGAGGCTGGTAGCGGCGATGATACCCCGCGCATCCAGACACCTGCGGGCACCATCACCCTGTATAAAAGCAAGAAGTTCAGCTGGAACTTTTATTCAACGCCACAAAAAAACTTAGGGGGACGAAAAATCCACGTCCCACGCGGTAAGGCACTGGGCGGTTCTTCATCCATGAACAGCATGATTTATATCCGTGGGTTACCGTCAGATTATGACCGCTGGGAACAGCAGGGTTGTGATGGCTGGAGCTGGAATAATGTCCTGCCCTGGTTCAAACGCTCGGAAAAGAATTTGCTGTCTCAGGACCCGGCATATCATGGTTTAAGCGGCGAATTACTCGTCGATAACCCATGCGACCCCAATCCGGTATCAAAACTGTTTGTTGCTGCTGCGGTGCGCGCCGGGTTAACAGAGAACCTCGACTTTAACGGTAAATCTCTGGCGGGTGTCGGCATTTATAATGTCACGCAAAAGGATGCCAAACGGTTATCAAGCTATCGCGCATTTTTGCATCCCCATATTGGCCGCAGCAATTTGACCGTCATGACTGACTGCTCCATGCAAACGTTGATCATTGAAGACAAAGCGGTCAAAGGCGTGCGTATTACTGAACATGGCCGCGATCAACCCACGCTAATTCTGTGTCGTCGGGAAGTGATTCTCTCGGCAGGTTCGATTGGTTCGCCGCACATCCTGATGAAATCGGGAATCGGACCTGCTGCCGAACTGGAAGCAGCAGGTATCCCGGTGGTGCACCCTATTCCCGGTGTGGGAAAAAATCTTCAGGACCATCTGGACGGCCTGGTCACTGTGCGTTCCAGAAACCCCATGACGCTTGGCTTTTCCCTCGCCGCCTGGAAACCGATCCTGACATCCCCCTTCAAATATCTATTACACCGCAAAGGATGGTTAACCACCAATTATGTTGAAGCAGGTGGCTTTGCCACGACAAAACTCAGTAACGATGAACCCGATATCCAGTTCCATTTTGTGCCGGGTTATCGCAGCCACCGGGGGCGTTTATTTGAATGGGGCCACGGTTATGCGATTCACACCTGCGTTCTGCGTCCGAAATCGATTGGTGCGTTGCAGTTAAAGCGCGATGGGCAGATCGCTATTGATTTTAATTTCCTCGCCGATCCTTATGACGCCAGCGTGCTGGTAGAAGGGATAAAAGTGGCAAGGAATATTCTGGCTCAGCCGGAGTTCAATGCATTGCGTGGCGAAGAGATGCTGCCGGGAAAACATGTCCAGACAGACGAACAGCTGCATCAATACGTTAAAGAATATTGCGCCACGGTTTTCCATCCGGTTGGCACATGCAAGATGGGGCGGGATGCAATGAGTGTTGTCGCACCGGACACTCTCAAGGTGTATGGCTTGGAAAATTTGCGTGTGGCAGATGCCTCCATTATGCCGACGCTTATCAGTGGTAACACCAATGCGCCCTCGATTATGATTGGCGAACGTGCGGCAAGCATTATCCTGCAAGGAACA
Source organism: Serratia sp. M24T3 (assembly GCF_000257645.1). Lineage (GTDB taxonomy): Bacteria > Pseudomonadota > Gammaproteobacteria > Enterobacterales > Enterobacteriaceae > Rouxiella. The sequence continues at coordinate 4,164 of NZ_AJHJ01000058.1, read as the reverse complement.
TCGGTAGCTGACACCGAGACGAATAAGGAGAACGCGTATGCATAATCGTGATTACTGGCAAGGTCTGATGAATAAACAACGGTTTAGCACGAGCGCCATTATCGGGGGTAAACCTTACTTCGCCAAAACGGAAAAAACCTTGACAGTGGTGAATCCAGCCACTAATGCGGTGCTATCTGAGGTGACCGCTTGCCAGGATGAGGATATTGACGCAGCGGTGCGTTCAGCACGCCAGGCATTTACCTCTGGCATCTGGTCCGGTTGCCCGTTAGCGCAACGCAAAGCGGTGCTGCTCAGGCTGGCAGAGCTGATGCTGGAGCACCAGGAAGAACTGGCGCTGTTGGAAAGCGTCTGCATGGGGAAACCGGTGCTCGATGCCTATAACATTGATGTGCCGGGTGCTGCTCATGTGATTGCCTGGTACGCAGAAAGTATCGATAAAATCTATGGCGAAGTCGCCCCCACACGCCCGGGAACGCTGGCAACCATTACCCGTGAACCTATCGGCGTGGTTGCCGCCATTGTGCCGTGGAATTTCCCCCTCGATATTGCTGCCTGGAAAATCGGTCCGGCCCTGGCGGCCGGAAATAGTGTGATCCTGAAACCCTCGGAGAACTCGCCTTTCACCGCACTGAAACTGGCAGAACTGGCGCTGGAAGCCGGATTACCCGCCGGGGTGTTAAACGTTGTTACCGGGCTGGGGATCGAAGCCGGTGCCGCACTGGGTCTGCATAGTGATGTCGATGTGCTTACCTTTACCGGTTCGACCTCGGTGGGCAAAGCCTTTATGGCCTATTCCGGCCAATCCAATTTGAAACAGGTGTGGCTGGAATGTGGTGGCAAAAGCGCCAACATTATTTTTGCCAATTGTCAGGATCTCGATTTAGCCGCCGAAAAAGCCGCCTTCGGTATCTGTTTCAATCAGGGTGAAGTTTGTTCAGCCAACTCCAGATTATTAGTTGAACGTAAGATCTATCCCGACTTTATGGCGAAGTTGATCACGAAGTTGCATGGCTGGCAACCTGACCATCCGCTTAACCCCGATGCGAAGATGGGCGCGATGGTTTCGACAGCGCACAAAGATAAGGTGTTGAATTTTATTCAGGCCGCCATTGCTCAGGGTGGTGTATTACGTGCCGGTGGCGAGCAGTGCGAAATCGAAACGGTCACTAACTACATTCAGCCTACGGTGATTGAAATTAAGAGCGAGAACGATGCCTTATGGCGTGATGAAGTGTTCGGTCCGGTGCTCGCGGTAAAAGTCTTTGATGATGAGTCGGAAGCCATCGAACTGGCGAATAATCATATTTATGCCCTTGCTGCATCAGTATGGTCGGACGACCTGAATCAGGCACATCGTGTGGCACGCAAACTGAACGCCGGGACGGTGTCGGTCAACACCGTTGATGCGCTGGATGTGACCGTTCCTTTTGGTGGCAATCAGCAATCGGGTTTTGGTCGCGACCTATCTTTACATGCCTTTGATAAGTTCACCAAATTAAAAACTACCTGGATTGAATTACGTTAACTACATCAGCGTTTGCTCTACCCGCAACGGGTAGAGCAATTACTTAATGGCTGCTGACGGTCGGAGTTAATTCAACGCGGCGGCAATAATCCATAAATAACCGCGTCGGACGCGTGGGTTCATTATTTGGCAGATAAGCGATAATCAACGTTGGTGCCGCCATTTCACCGACAATATCCAGTTGCACCAAGCGCTGCCCATCGTATGTCATATCCGAACAGGGCCGGGTCACCAGCACAGAAAAGCCCAGCCCCTGCCCGACCATGCAACGCACCATTTCAATTGAAGGTGAGCTATATGCTACTTCGGGGTAAGGGGTCTGAAGCCCAACCGTACGAAACTGTACGGTAAGTACATTTTTTAAGCATGCCGGGAGAGTAAAGAAAACGAGGATTTTGTTTACTTTTTCCGTTGGTGCCTGTCGGAATGCTGTTATCGGCACTGCCAATGTTAATAAACTCGATAATTAAATCAACGCAAATCTGTTCGGCAGCACCATGATTTTAAAGACATAAAATCATATGGTTACGTTCTAAACGTACGTTTCCTTCCATTGGGCTTTGCGCTGTGAAAAGCCGCACTTATCTTGCAGGTGAAAGTCCTGCTCCGGAAGGCGCAGCCAGCGTCACCGGATAGCGAGTCTTGCGCCTTCCCGGGTAACCTGGAAGGTGAAGCGTTGACAGCGAAGTATCCGAGCCGAAACCAAATGGTGAACGTGATACCCCCGAAATGGAAGCGATTGTGGAAGCCGACAGATGGTTCAGCTGGCAGGCAACAGGTTTCCGGAGGCCACACTGGCGATATGCCAAAGGAAACCAACCACCGGGGGCACAGGCGTCAGCGAGTTTACAGAGATAAGTGACGGAACACAGGAGATCCGGAAATTTCCCTAAGGAACAGGGTATCTGCGGCACAAGTGCCAAACACAAGGCCGCAAAGACGAATTTCCGGAAGTCGGAGTCAGTCATAGTAGCAATGAAGCGGGTAATGGCCGTGGAGCGAAGGGCTGACAGATAGATCGAGCGTAAGAGAGAAACAATGACCGTACCCAGCAACGACGGACAATCATGGTTAACGAAACTTGAGCGCATAGGTGAGAAATCAGCGTGTGACAGGTCGATCGTGTTCAGCAATCTTGGACACCTCATCGACCAGAATATGTTGAAAGAACAATTCCGACATCTGGATGGGAATAAGGCTGTCGGTATTGATCGTGTGACAAAAGCCATCTGGGGTGAACAACTGGATGAGAATATCAGCGGTTTACTCCAGCGCTTACGCCGGGGCACGTACTGCCCCAGCCCGGCCAGGATCACAGAAATTCCAAAGGAAGACGGCAGCAGCAGACCGCTGGCCATATCCTGTGTGGAAGACAAGGTGGTACAGCTTGCTGTCAGCACCATCCTCAGCAGGATATACGAGCCGCTGTTCCTGCCCTGTTCTTACGGGTTCAGACCGGGGTTAAACTGTCACATGGCATTACAGGCTCTGCAACGGCAGACGTTTCGCAACTGGAACGGCGCAGTTGTGGAGATCGACATCCGGAAATACTTCAACCGAATACCGCACGGTACGCTGATGGGGTTACTCCGAAAGAAAATATCAGATCGCCGTTTTCTCAGACTGATTGAAGTGCTGATAACCGCACCGGTTCTGGAAGAGGGTAAATCACACAGTAATGATATCGGCTGTCCTCAGGGTTCCATATTGTCCCCGGTACTTGCCAATATCTACCTTCACCATGTGGTAGATGAATGGTTTGCTGAAATCAGCCATTCGCATATCAGGGGGAAGGCAGACATGGTCAGGTATGCAGACGATATGGTATTTACCTTCGAGTACCAGCATGAGGCGAAACGCTTCTACAGCGCGCTGCCGAAAAGACTGGGCCGGTTTGGCCTCGAACTTCACGAAGACAAATCGCAGCTCCTTGCTGCGGGTCACGTGGCGGCGATGAGGGCAAATCAGAGAGGAGAACGTCTTCCGACGTTCAACTTTCTGGGGTTTACCTGCTACTGGGGTAGAACGCGCAAAGGGTACTGGCGGCTGAAGTTTACCAGCCGGAAGGACCGCTTTGCGGCCAAGCTGAATGGCCTGAGAGACTTCCTGTGGAAGAACCTCAACGCCAACAGAAGGCAAACCCTGAACACGGTTATCCGGGTAGTGCGTGGATGGATTAATTACCATGACATCTCAGATAACAAAAGACGTGTGGGGCAGTTCATCTACCAGAGCAGGCGGATCATCTACAGGTGGTTCAACCGTAAAGGTGGCCGACATCCAATGACATGGGAAAAGCTGGATCTGATCCTCAAAATGCTGGGATACCCATCGCGATGGAGAACTCAGTCAATGTTCCATTCTCGCTGAATATGTGTGGGGACACTGATCTGTCGGGAGCCGGATGCGGTAGTTCCGCAAGTCCGGTTCTGAGGAGGGGCCCGTCCGGGTAACCGGCGGGTCTACTCACCTCAAACCCCTTCTACAACCCGGTGAGGCTATGGCAGTAAAAAAAGCCCATAAGCGATAGTATGAACGTTGCCGCCGTACACGTACTATTGAGAGCAAACAACGGCGTAAGCTGGCCGTATTACCGTACGATGAGCGAAAGCGTCAGGTGCCCGAGCGTATTTTCC
>NZ_AJHJ01000057.1 GCF_000257645.1 Serratia sp. M24T3 | reverse complement strand
CCGCCTTTGGCGGGTTTTTTGCTTTCAGAGATCCGGACTCTCCATCGAACTGCGTTCGATTATTCGTCTCATCCATGAGACTCACCCTAACGGGCCAGCGCAAGCGCTGTTAAAAAACGTTCCCGACGTTTTGTCCGAGTCCGGGCACCCTATTTAGAAGAACCCGCCAATGGCGGGTTTTTTGCTTTCTGCTCCTACAAAAAATCCTCTCTCTGTGGCGTAAAGGTATCTAACAAAACGCCTTTCTCAAGGCATATGCAACCGTGCATGATAAAAGGCTTTTTATATAGCGTATCACCCGCTTTCACTTCATGGGTCTCATCACCGATCGTAAATTTAAAGCGCCCGGAAAGTACGTAGGTCAGCTGTTCATGAACGTGATTATGCATCGGGCCAACTGCGCCTTGCTCAAAAGAGACCTCAACCGCCATCATTGATCCACTGTGGGCCAGCACTCGACGGCCTACACCATTGCCTAAATCTTGCTGAAGAATATCTTGTTTAAAAATGAACACGGATTAGTCCTTAAGTAACGTGCTGAATAAAGCATCTGGAATTTCTGCCAGATACAGCGCCGGAAGCCCTTCGTAATCACTGGTAAATAAAACCTGGCGGTCGTCGGGTGAGAATGATGGATGTGGATGCGTTACCTGACGATCTCCATTAAGAACTCGCCATGAACTTTTATGAGCCGCAAGAGGGGCATAGCTGCGGGATTTCGTATCGAAAATGTATAACCAAGGATCGTTTTCGATTGTATGGCTGGCAGTATCTTTTACATCGACTGGCGTCCCTGAACCATCGCCGACCAGCAGTGTGCCTTTTGCATTACTCATCAAATGTGAGCATGCAGGCATAGCCATTAGGCTAATGTCTTGACCTGTTTGAGGATCAAAGCGGCGAATGTAACGATCGTGTTGGCCTTTAAGATATGAAACATAGATCAACGCAGAACCATCGGGTACCCAAAATTCGTGAGTACAACTTTCACCTTCAGCATGTTCCTTAACCTTTCGAACGTTGCTACCATTTTCATTCACAAGCCACATGCGTGCATCGACAAGATCGTGTGGACCCTCGTGGCAGAAGGCGACCGTGGTGTCATCAAAAGGTCGATAAAGGGGATGTCCAAGCCATTCATTTTCTTCATGAATGACATAAGATTTACCATTCATCAAATCTACACGCACCAGTCGGCAGTGCGGATTGCTATGGTAAAACTCCTGGAATATTTTCCAGTCAGAGAGCGGTTTCCAATCTTCGCGACGGATCTCGATTCCCACCAGGCTGGTACATTCGCTATTTGCAACCCATGTACCATAACCGACCCAATCTTCCGGTACCTGATAAACAGTTTCCTCACTGAAATCTAATAATGATACACGGCGCAATTCGCGTTCATTTTTGACGTAAAAAAGATAGCGATCGTCGGGGGAAAGGAAGCCGCCAAAGGTGTTATCCCCCGATCCTGCAGTAAGTTGCACTGCTTTTTGTATCTCTAGATCAAGAAGATAATAGTTACGATTGCCATCGAACTCACCCGCAAAAATTAATTTTTCGCCGTTACGGGTAAAGCATTTTTGGTAAAAATAATTGCGATGGCACAACACATCCGGTGGTGTTAAACGCCTGATGCGCGCGCCGATGTCAGCATCCTGAACAGTGCAGAATTTGAATTGTATCTGAGAACCTTTCGCCATCACTCACCTCATGGGCTGCTAAGCTTGAGCCGATAAAATTAAAATGAAACAATGTTTCATAAAAAATTAACTTATCATTTGTGATATCGGGGATGTGTTAAGTTCTATTGAAAATGCAAAGCTGATCACAAAAAACATCCTAACTTTAATCAGACGAGAGGTTAAATAGTTAAGCATAAACGCACGTATTTAAATAATTATCGAAAAGGTATCTCAAAAAGACTCTTGTTAACGGCATAAGCTTTGGTGACTTATTTAAATGTAATTTATTGATATATAATTATTTATTATGAATTTGTGGCGTTTGCAGGCTAAAAGTCGATAGGAGGTTTTCTGATAATTGCATTTTTAATAGTTAAGAATGATACATGTATCTCAAAACTCTGCGACAAATGATCCCCCTCTGCCTTAAGTTTGAACTCACTCACGTTTTTTGCCACGGCATGTATATATAAACCTTAAATCAAACAAAAATGAAACGACGGTTCATTTTTATAAACTTTGCGGTAGGCATATAATGAACGCTGAAAAAAATGTTTTATTGAGGCACAAACTGGCTTACGGCGGTGGAAATCTGCTAGGAAGCGGGGCGCTGGCAATTGCAGGTATTTGGCTGTTGTACTTCTATACTACTTTCTGCGGCCTTTCGTTACTGCAGGCTTCAGCTATTTTTTCAATTGCCAGTATTATCGATGCGATAAGCAATCCAATAATGGGGTATCTATCTGATAATTTTGGTAAAACCCGTCTCGGAAAACGATTTGGTCGCCGTCGATTCTTTATTTTACTTGGCATTCCATTAATGATGTTTTATCCCTTGTTGTGGATAAACGGTTTTGGATTCTGGTATTACCTTTCCACCTATGTGATTTTTGAGCTTATTTACACCTCGGTGATGGTTCCATATGAAACTCTTGCCACTGAAATGACCTCAGATTTTTCGGCTCGCTCTAAATTAACGGGTTATAAAGCTATTTTTGGGAAAGTGGCAAACTTTCTCGCAGCATTAATTCCAGGCCAGTATATTTTGATTTATGGAAAAAACTCGGCAGAACCATTCTTTTTAACTGCCCTAACCTATGGAGTAATTCTGTGTATTGCAATCAGTATGCTGTACTTTTTTTCTTGGGAGCGACCTCAGGTTGAAACTGCTGCGAAAGATGAAACGAAGTTGACGTTGGTGAAAAATATGACCACCTTGATGAGGGATATGAAATCAATCTTCCATTTGCGAGTTTTCCGCAAACATTTGGGAATGTACCTGTGTGGTTTCGGTGCCGAATGGTTATTTGCTTCACTCTTTACCTACTTCATCATTTTTGTATTGCAATACGATCCTGCAATGGTGGCTGGCTTAAACAGTTTAAATTCAATCTTGCAGCTGTTCTCAACAGCAATTTTTATTAGTATTTGTGTGAAAAAGGGTTTTAGCAGGCCATATATTATGGCGCTTGGAATTGTAATATTTTCAGTAACTTGCTATAGCTTGCTGCATTTTTTACACCTATCACAGCAATACGTAACAGCAGCTATGTTAGCTATTACCGTAATATTCGGCATTGGCACTGGCGGTGTTTATTACATTCCCTGGACGGTTTATACCTTTCTTGCAGACATTGATGAAGCCTTTACTGGCAGGCGTCGAGAGGGGATCTATGCCGGGGCAATGACCTTTTCTGGTAAATTAATGCGCTCGGTAATTGTTTTCTCTATGGGGTTAATTTTAAGTCTCTATGGTTTCCAATCTAAATCATCCAGCCAGCCAGAAAGCGCTGTCACTGCTATTGCCATTCTTTTTTCTGTGGGGGTAATTGCTTTAGCTTTGGTAGGGATGATCTTTAGTTATCAGATGAAATTGAATCGAAAATCACATTTAGTGGTGCTTGCGGAAGTGGCAAGAATAAAAGCGGGCGGAATGATTAATCACATTCGCCCGGATGTTCGTGCAGTAATGGAGGAGTTGATTGGCTATCCATACGAGGAATGCTGGGGAAATAGTAAAGTATGCCTCGGAATTTATGATGCGCCGATTGTTAGCATTATGGAACCTGATACGATTCGCAAAACGCCACAGCATCCTTAACCGTAATTCAGTAACGTACGAGCCCGCCATCGACAGCATACTGGCTACCGGTAACGTATGAAGAGTCGTCGGAAAGTAAGAAAAGGGCCACAGCGGCAGCTTCTTCTGGCGTACCGGCTCTCTTTAAAGGTATCTGGCTAACCACAAAATCTTCAAACTGTTGACGAGATTCTTCTGGCATAAAGTGGCGAAAATTGGTTTCGATTGGGCCTGGTATCAGCACGTTGACTCTAATATTTCTTTCGGCCAGGGCTGAAGCCCAACTTCGAGCCATGGCGACGAGTGCACCTTTGGTTGCTGCATAAAGGCTGGTCATTGCTGCACCTTCATAAGTAGATGATGATGAAGTCACAACAATCGACGCTCCGTTATTAAGCTGTTGAGAGAGACGAGCCAACTGCAGCATCGGGCCTCGCACATTGGCGTTCATTATTTTATCAAAAGCCTCTGCGGTCACTGATTCTGGAGAGCCGACTTCAGCATATCCTGCATTTAACCAGAGGCCGTCAATTTTCCCAAAAGGCTCTAATGCCACAGCCAGATTTTCTATATCTGCTTCCAAAGCTGCATCATTCTTCAATACTAGTGATTGCTCTGAAAGATCTTCAGATGCAGCAAGCAGTCTGTTTAAATTAAGTCCGGTAACGGCAACTCGACCGCCTTCCGAAATAATTCGTTTTGCCCCAGCCAAGCCGATGCCACTTGTTCCACCTGTAATGACTATATTTTTGCCGCTAAATCTTGTCATAAAGTTTCCCTTTACCCTGTAAATCAAGTTAATCACTGATAGAAATTATTTAGGAAATCTATTACACCTTAGCGAGAGATGAGTGCATTTTTGCGTCCAAAATGTTTTAAAATTTGATTTTAGAATGCTAGATTAAAAGTAAGTTGAAAAATTATTTGAGAAAACTACTTTAATTCTAGAGCACTTATTAAGGACTGCGATGCTGGATATCACTCATTTTGGGCTATTTTTAATTTCTATTTTCTTTTTATGTATTACTCCTGGCCCAGATCTGGCCTATGTTGTAGGACAAAGTGTAGCCAATGGAAAGCGTTCAGGCATTATTTCTGCCATTGGTGTTGCACTAGGTAGTTGCACCCATGCTGTTGCCAGCGCGGTTGGTTTAACCGCACTGATTATGGCATCACCAATAATGTTTCAAGTAATCAAATACCTTGGTGCGGCTTACTTGATTTATCTGGGAAGCAAAATGCTGCTGGGAACTTTTTTAGGTAAAAAGTCATCAGGAGTAGAAATGATCGAGACAAAAATCAGTACTTCTGGTTTACTCTCACGTGGCTTCATCACGACGTTAACTAATCCTAAAGTACTGTTATTTTTCATTTCTTTTTTTCCACAATTCGTCTCGGCAGACGGTTATAATCATGCCTTGTCTTTCTTGATGCTAGGCTTGATTTATGCATTGATAGCCTTTATTACCGATGTGACTTTTGCCATTTTAGCTGGGGGAGCAGCTGGGGCTGTATCAAAAAGCATCAGGCTTCAGAAAATATTAGACAGGGTTGTCGGCACTACTTTTATAGGATTAGGTATAAGGTTAGCTTTGATTCGCCGTTAACTTTCAAAGAGCCAAATTATTTGGCTCTCTAATACCATGCCTGAATAAAAGACTATATGAGGGTGCTAATGCAAGTCCCGTGGGTGTTTAGTTATATTAATAGCCTCTGCCAAGATAACTCGTCTCAAGAAAGATAATTTTTTAGCCGATATTAGAAAATAAAGAATACAGAGTGGCTGAATTTCAATAATCACAGTTTGCTTAGTTACATGAGTGATTAGCCATGTGAAGATGAATTTTTCACAACACTATCCTGAACATAGGTAAGCATCCTTCCAATCTTGGCTTCTTTCTGTAAAATTCACATAATTAGTCAGCTAAGATGGTTGAACTTACACAATTCTATCGATTTTTTAGATAGGCAATGTGCTGAATGCCATTAAATTACAACTGTGTTTTCTGAAAATTTAGCCAGTTGCTAAAACCTTTGCCCTGAAAGCGGTGGGAGCTCAGGTAACAAGTACTGATATAACAACTTGAACCAAGAAATTTGTCAAAATTGTCCTATACTGTTTACTTAACAAAAATTGGGCTTACAAAATAGGATGATTAGTATGACTAAAAAATGGCTACCCGCTGTGGCTTTAACAGCCTTATCTGTTCTGTTTGTTGCTGGTTGTTCTTCCAACCAGGCCATCAAAACTACCGATGGTAGAACCATAGTAACTAAAGGCAAACCTCAGATTGATTCTGATACTGGCTTAGTTTCTTATCAGGATGCCGAGACAGGTAAAACTCAGCAGATTAACCGAGATCAAATCACTAATATGAGTGAGTTGAACAACTAATCTTTGGCTTCGTCTTAGAACAGTGTTAAGAAAAACTATAAAACCTTTTAGTTAACGGTTTTATAGTTTTTTTGTTTAAATTACGTGGGTAAGTTAATAAATGAAATTGAAATATTTAGGGTTTTCATCTTATATAACACTATAAATATTTGTCACTTATTAAAGAAATGAATTTTTTTTGAGTTTTTAAAATGATATTCTCATGATGTCGTATTGGTGATTTCTAGAAACCCAGTGTTATATTTTTATTAAAATTAAATATGACAATCCGCTATTAGCAATGATTTATAAACTGAAAGAGGATGACTTGCAGCCTTTAAGGTCAATGCACTTAACGGATATAAGGGCTAAGATTATCTTTAGCTGTTTTTAAATCGGGATAAATGTAGCAAATACTTGCGGGGGAATTTTATTAGTTTTTTTTAAATTTATTGAAGTCATTATTTAAGTTTTTTTTGCGATTGCGCTTTAAATTTTAATGTCAGTCCTGGCCTGAAGCAGCTCAGCAAAAAGTTTATTGAATTCTTCGACTTTGTGTTTGAGATTTTCCATATGCCGCTCTTTTTCTGACTCAGGCAGAAAAGCAAAAAGTTGCAGCAACTCAAGTTCGCGTTCTGACAAAGTGGTGGCGAGGTCTTCTACTGGAACGGGTGAATTATCTGTATCACCATATAAAATCCATGTAGGAGAGCATTTGAGCGCTTTAGCGAGAGAGAAGAGGTTTTTTCCGCCTGGGGTAGTATCACAACTCTCCCATTGTGAAATTGTGACGTGGGAAACCTTCACAGCGGAAGCAAGGTTGCGCTGGGTTTGTTTCATTTCTTTACGCCGCAATTTAATGCGCTCACCGGGAGTCATCATGATGCGTTAATTTTAGATTTTCTTGACTTAAATGTCTCAAACATATGGATTTTAGGATATCTTAACAACTGGGTTGTCTAATTGTCTTAAAATGAACCATGCAATATTTTATAGGACCCAATATGGACCTATTCATTCTATAAGTACGATATATCGTTCAAAGAGGCCATTTAAGATTGAATGGCGTTATATATACAAATGAAAGTGGTAAGGGATTTAAAGAATTTCGAGGGGGATTTAATAGAGCTTATGTTGGTAAAATCTTTCGATGATAGGCTAAATAATGAGTTTGAAGAGTGCTTGCAAATATGATGATATAAATGTGTCAGTAGCTGTTGATGATTCTGAAAAAAACAATGATAATGCGTTGCCATTGAACAATGGCATGAGATCAAGGCTGGTTTATTTTACCTAACGCAATTATTTTGTTAATAACTAACAGTTAGTGATAGTGGTAACTCCAAATTAAAATCCGCTAATGTGAATTGGCTATGTCATTATCTTTAAATTCTACAGCTTGAATTCTAACGTTATAAAATAATAATCCTCGGCCACTGCATGCATATGCGCATTATGGAGGCCGAGGATTATTTATGCTGCATATCTGAAATACTACTGCTGCTCAAATAAATCAAAGCTAAATAGAAATAAAGGCTGCAAGCTATTCAGGTAATTTCCAGTCAAATAAGAGTACTTTACACAGTACCGGTGCCACCGTCAGAACACCACACCTGCCCTGAAGAGTAGCTGTTGTTCGTTTCAGCAAAGGTTACATACAGCGGCGCAATTTCAGCGGGCTGGCCCGGACGGCCAAGTGGTGCTTCTTCACCAAACACCTCCACTTTTTCCTGAGGTTGACCCCCGCATACTTGTAGAGGAGTCCAGTATGGGCCAGGCGCAACCGCATTAACTCGAATACCATCCGGACCAAGCTGTTTTGCCAGCGCTTTGGTAAAAGCAGCTATTGAAGCTTTAGTCGATGCATAATCGAGCAGGATATTACTAGGCTTATAAGCCTGTACTGACGTGGTGTTAATAATCGATGAACCACGCGGCAGATATTCTACGGCAGCCTTGGTAATCCAGAACATTGCGTAAACATTAGTCTTAAATGTTGCATCGAATGATTCAGTCGTCAGATCTTTAATTGATTCACTGAATTGCTGACGCCCTGCATTATTAACCAGAATGTCCAGACCGCCTAATTCTTCAGCCGCCTGTTTAACTAATTTTTTACAAAATGCTTCTTCAGTAATATCACCAGGGATTGCTACTGCTTTACAGCCAGCTTCTTTTATCAATGCAATGACTTGTCTTGCATCGGACTCTTCCTCTGGAAGATAGTTAATGGCGACGTCGGCCCCTTCACGAGCATAGGCGATAGCCACTGCACGACCGATACCGGAATCACCGCCCGTTATCAGTGCTTTACGGCCTACAAGCTTGCCGCTGCCTTTATAGGTTTTTTCTCCATGATCTGGCACAGGTGACATCTCACTGACTAAACCGGGGAAGGGTTGTTTTTGCTGTTTAAATGGTGGAACAGGATAGGAATCAACGTGGTCCTGAATTAATGTCTTGTGGGGACTTTGCTTATTGGTCATAAGGTGCTCCTTCCATTTTGAGTTAAACATGAATAAAGCTTAGAACAAAAATTCCGTCCTTGAAATTTTTAGGACTGTTCTTCAAAAATTGCCTTTATCATTAAATGAAAGTGTTCGTCCCTGATGAAGTTTTTTATTGTCCACTAATAGATCCTTCCATGATTGCTTTCGCATCTATATCGACCAAAAAACAAAGCAAAGTAGTATTTCCAGTTGACTCAATTTCAGGCAGTGCGACATCACTGCTGCTAATGGCATCTCCTTTATAAAGTACAGTTTTATCGAAACTTATTTCACCATCCATAACATATAAATATTGCACATATCCTTGATGCTGCGGCATTTCTATTTTGTCATTATGTTCGAGGCGAGTGTCATAAATATAAACTGACTGACGGATTTGAAGCGGGGTATTTTCACCTTCGGGCGCGGCTAAAAGGGTCCATACACCGGTTTCAATACCATTGGGCCGTTCCATAAACTGCACTCTTCCTGGCAGGTTGGCTTCGCGTGGCCGAATAAAAATTTGTAGCATCTCTACGGGAACGAGGGGTGTAGTTTCTTCATGCCAGAAACTGTTGCCTGCGTTCATCATCATCAGCTTTTTTGGCGAAAGCGGGGTACGGTTTCCTGATGAGTCTTCATGGACCATTGAGCCCTGCCATATATAGCTGAGAATCTCGTCATTGACGTGTTCATGCATGCTAACCAATGTGCCAATATTCAGGTTAGCGTGATCGATTACACTAAGTGGACCCAGTGCATTATCCGTGTTGCCAGGGAAAATCCTGCCGGGTCTCATGCGGCGAATTTTAAAAGGCCCATACTCGAAAGATGATTTTGGTTCAGCGCGTAAAACGTTAAACATAGTTTTTCCCCTCGAAAGTTGCTCGAATTGCCTTAACAAAATGGATTAGTTGCCGATTAGCATGGCAGTTTTATAGAACTTTGCCTTTCCCCAGCTGAAAATTTATCACAGCAGTTGTGTTTCTAGATTGGTGATAATCAAACTGCAATAGATGTGAACATCGTGGATCTTGAATACTGTATGAGTATTCAGTATTATCATGTTTGTCTAATTTTCACTCGGTAATCGCCTCGTTATTTGAATGACCTTATGCCAAACGAAAACACCTCTCTGCTGTATCAATATCCTGAACATTTACGCTATACGCTCGATACACTGCCCACAAGCTGTGGGGTCTATGTTTTTTATGGTCAGGATAATACCTTTCCGCTATATATCGGTAAGAGTGTAAACATTCGCAGCCGTGTGCAATCGCATTTTAGAACGGCTGGCGAGGCCAAATTACTACGCATGACCAGCAGTATTGCTTTCTTCGAAACTGTCGGCGAGATTGGGGCCTTACTTCTTGAGTCTAAAATGATAAAAGATCAGCGACCTTTATTTAACAAGAGGTTGCGTATAACTCGAAAGCTATGTTCTCTAAGAGTAACTGCAGGGGAAACCCATATTATTTTCAGTAATGAAACAGATTTCTCCATCGCCGAAAATTTGTATGGCTTATTCAAAACCAAATTTGCTGCAATTGAAAAACTGAGAGAAATTGCCGACGAAAAGTGCTTGTGCTATGGCGCATTGGGACTCGAAAAACTCTCAGCCAATAGAGCCTGTTTTCGATTTTCTCTGGGACGTTGTGCAGGGGTTTGCTGTGGAAAGGAGAGCCTTGATGTTCATCAATTACGTCTAAAAGAAGCTCTGGAGGCGATAAAAATCCGCAACTGGCCTTATCCTGGGCGAATTGCGATTGAAGAAAAAAATGGTAGTCAAAGTGATTTTCACGTGTTGAATAACTGGTTTTATTTAGGAACGGTCAAAACGTTGGCAGCAGTAAAAGATCTACAAATCTCGCCCCCACATTTTGACCGCGACAGCTATAAAATACTCTGCCAGTACGTTTTCAAGAATAAGTTACCCATCGTATTGATTGATTAAACAATTTTTATGAGTTTACAACTCCGTTGTATCCGTGAATGCCGTATTGATCAATCAGGGTTCTTAAGGGAGCAAATAATGGTTCGGGCAGGGAATCGATAGAAAACCATTGCCAACCTTCGCATTTCTCTGGTTCCCGTAAAACAGGCTCGCCTTCAGAGCAAAGACTCAGCATAAACAGTGTGACGTAATGCTTGTCGATTTCTGGAAATACATTGCTGACGTAGGGTCCTGCTAATACCGGTTTCTTCCCAGGCTTCCCTTATCCCACAGATTTCTGGCGTTTCTCCAAACTCAAGATGGCCTCCCGGCGCAGACCAATCCCCCGCGCCATGGCTACCTTTACGTCGGCCTAGTAAAATTTTCCCCTCGCGAAAGATAAGAACCCCTATACCTATTTGTGGTGACATAAGAAACTCCTTTCTCAGATTAAGTGCTGTCCGCCATTGAGGCTAAAAGTATGCTTTAAGCATTACATCAGGTAAACATTATATTGACTCTAAAAGTTTAAAAATAATATTGGCTATTTTAATTATCTGGCTGTAGATCAAAAAATAACTATTCTATTGTTTATTGCCAACTGAATAACCTGAGGCTATAGAGAATAGGGCAGCTTGATAAAGGGGCATAAAGGTTATCTGAAAGGAATTGTTTCAGGTATTTTTTCAAAAATGTTCTTTAGATTGTCTTGGTTATTCTTATTTACTCCTTTTTTTTCTTATTTTTAATTAAAACGACTCCAGAAGCGCTGGTAAGAATTATCTTATTTTATATTAAGGGGTTCAAGCTGTATGCGACTAGCATGATGGTAAACGAAGCTAATCATACCTCAAAATCACTCACTAACATCATCGATTATAACCTATTGATTTAAGTCACGTTAATTAACTTTTTTTATAGTTAACGTTAATCAGGCTAAAAATCATCGGAAGCTGATGGTTAACTTTTTTTTTGAGATGAATTCCAAGTTTAGGAATATTTATTAGAAGAGGGTGGGGTATGAAAAGAATAAACATTACGAATAATATTTATTACAGTCAGGAAAAACATGCTTTTTGTGACAAGACTGGTTCTATTTTACGTTTAACTTATTCTCAGGGGAAATTATTCGAACTCATTGTCATGCATGGGCAGCAGCAACCCGTTAACAAAGAGTTATTGATTCAAACAATTTGGGGTAAGGCAGCACTCTTCGATTTTTCACCCGCAATTAATCAGAAAATTTATACGTTAAGGAAGGAGCTTAGAAGCCTTAATCTTGAAGACCTCATTATAACTATTCCTCGTCTAGGATATAAAGTTAACTCTGATTTTACTATAACAGAAACTAATAGCCCTGATTCTGAGGTTGGGTTTTGGCGCTCTATGTTAAGATTTTTTTTTGCTGGCTCAATTAAACATTAAAGCAGTGGCTCAGTTTTTATTATGCTTTTTTGTTCTTAAGGTAAATAGTATCTTTTACTCAATGCAGGGAGGTGAAATTTGAGGATGTCTTATAGATGAGAATTAATGCCTGATAATCACGGCATGGAATTAATCAATTGCATGCCTGTATTAACCTTTTTGAAATTTATTTTCTACAAAAAATAGTTTAGACCATTAATTTCACTAATAATAAATCAATAATCTTAAGTTTGACTGTGCATTATGGGTAAGTCTATGCGAAAATTACGCACACTTGATGTGCTGAAGCAATTTGCTCGGTCGCCATCTCGTGGTTTTTTACACCAGGTGGTCATTTTAGCTGAATAAAGAGATCTGATAAGCAACTGAAATTAAGGTTGTTTGTGCTGTAGATCTAAGGAATTTTATGAAATTAGCAAGTTTTTATCGCCCACAGTCAAATGAAAAGTCATACGGAATTGTTACTGAACATGGCATTATTGATGCCGGAAAACGATTTGGCGACAAGTATTCAACCCTTCAATCTCTGTTGAATGATAATGCGTTGAGCATCTTGCAAGAACTGGTTAGTTCTCCCGTTGATTATCCAACCGAAGATATTGTATTTTTACCGGTTATTGAATCACCAGGAAAAATCTTTTGTGTTGGAATGAATTATTCCGATAAAAGAAAAGAGTTCGAAGAAAATAACAATGCACCCACTCTATTCATACGTTTTCCAGATACTTTTAGCGCACACAAAGACAATCTTATCAAACCTGCAAGTAGCGATGAGTTTGATTATGAAGGTGAATTAGCCGTTATCATTGGTCGTTATGCCAGCGAAGTTAAAAAAGAAAACGCACTTGATTATATTGCGGGCTATAGCTGCTTTATGGATGCTACTGTTCGAGATATGCAACATACCTGGTTTACGGCGGGTAAAAACTGGCGTCAAACCGGTGGCTTCGGCCCATGGTTAGTGACCAGCGACGAGATCACCGATCCTCAAGCGTTGCCCATCGAGACTTTCCTGAATGGAATGCGTGTGCAGAACGACACTACTGGAAACATGATCCACTCAGTATCGGACATTATCGAGTATATTTCTCGCTTTAGCCCACTATCTCCTGGCGATGTTATCATCACAGGTTCACCGGGCGGTGTTGGCAAGAAAAGAACTCCACCTTTGTTTATGAAAAGCGGCGATGTCATAGAGGTTAAAATCGGCGGTATCGGCACCTTGACTAACCAGATCGTTGCTCAGACAGTCTAGCGTACCTAAATATTGAGAAAGCCCTCAGGCTAATGTCTGATTAAATAGTCTAATACTTAAGATTATTATTATAAATAAAGGCTTAATGAGATTTCCTTCAGTTATTCGGGGAGGAGGTTTCATTGTCTTTAGTAGCAAATCCCATCAATCTTCTATTATTTATTGGCTCGCTTAGTCAGTAAACATCTGCCAAAAAAGTTACAGCGTGCCTGCTACTCATTCTGAGTTCTCCTACTATAACAAACCTAAAACGGCCACCGCGCTGACACCTAATTTCTCAAAGACATACCCTAACAGTGCTTAAGTTACCGATGTGCGTAATGCCTTCTGCCATACCAATAATAGTACCAAGCCAAAAAGTATAAATATTAGCCTAAATTCCGGTGAAACATTAGGCTCGGGC
>NZ_AJHJ01000056.1 GCF_000257645.1 Serratia sp. M24T3 | reverse complement strand
AAGGTTTCTTCTGAATGTAAACTCAGAAATAAATCAGACTTTCTCAATAATATTGATCTTCACATTCACTACATCGCTTTTGATATTTTCGCGGTGTGCGTGCATATGTGCCGCCTGCTGATGATCTTCCAGATGAGCCAGACTCTCCCAGTCCTCAATCATAAAGATCGAGTTTGGCGCACTTTGACGCCAGGGGATTTGCCCTTTGACATCGAGAAAAGGCTCGTAGCGATGGCAGCCTTTTTCTTCGAGTACGCTCGGCAGCAACTGGGTAATTTTTTCCAGTACAGCATCGCGACGGCCCGGCTTAATGATGATTTCAGCGATAACGGTTATCATAAAAACCTCGATTTCCCTTTAAATTTGTGAGCCTTAGAAACTTCTTTACTCACATGAATGGTGCACCCTGAGTGTGGCAATAAATGCAGGGTTTGCCAAACTCAGGTTTTACTCAGGTTTTTCAGCTTGACCGAATACGTTTTCCAGGTGCGCGCGATAGTTAGCAAAATAGCCTGCAATGTCCGGCTGTTTGATCACGTCGTTACACATAAAGGTTGGCAGGGTATCCATTCCCAGGAACTGGTTGGCTTTGTGGAACGGCAGATAAACACCGTCTACGCCCACGCCGTGGAAGAACTGACCTTTATCTTCAAACGCTTCCAGCGGGGCATTCCAGGTGACGGAAAGCATGTAGGCGGTGCCTTGGATCAGGCCGCCTGAACCGTATTTTTTCGAGTCGTCCGAACGGGTACGACCATCGCTTGCATACAGGCTGCCGTGGCCTTCAGTGAAGACTTCATCGATGTATTTTTTCAGCGTCCATGGCGCACCCATCCACCAGCCGGGCATCTGATAAATGATGGCATCGGCCCAAAGGTAGCTTTGCACTTCGGCCGCAACGTCGTAACCCTGCTCAATGTTAGTAACGCGAACCTCGTGGCCTGCATCGCGCAGAAAAGTGTCGGCAACTTCAGTCAGGCTGATGTTAAGTGCGCCTTTGGAGTGGGCGAAGGTTTTTCCGGCATTGATAATCAATATGTTGCTCATGGCATAGACCTCGTAAATAAACTGTTGAGAGGATTGTACCTGAGTTCATTACATTGAAAAATGTGCGCTAGCGCACAATACTGTTGCTCATGCAGCAATAATCTGGCGGTGTTATCGACTAATTACCCGCTGTTCGCACATTCCCTGCGCGACCCGAACACAGCATCTGTGACAGCAATACGCCATATGATGTACTATCGCGGACATCATCGCCCTGTGCGACAGCGCCCGTGCGTGTCTGCAAGCGGGCCTCCTTATTTTCCAGAACGTTTATTTTCCTGCACAACAGTGCCGCGAGTCTGAGGATAAAAAGTAATGAGTGAAGTGACTCATGACGGAACAGAGCGTTTAGCGCTGCATACGTTTACTGAAAATGCCTATTTGAACTATTCCATGTACGTCATCATGGACAGGGCACTGCCTTATATAGGCGACGGGCTGAAGCCAGTACAGCGCCGCATTATCTACGCCATGTCTGAGCTGGGTCTCAGCAATAACGCTAAATTCAAGAAATCGGCACGTACCGTGGGTGACGTGTTGGGTAAGTACCATCCGCACGGCGACAGCGCCTGCTATGAAGCGATGGTACTGATGGCGCAGCCTTTCTCCTATCGCTATCCGTTAGTTGACGGACAGGGGAACTGGGGTGCGCCGGATGACCCGAAATCGTTCGCGGCTATGCGTTATACCGAGTCACGCCTGTCAAAATATGCCGAAGTGCTGCTGCGTGAGCTGGGGCAGGGAACGTCTGATTGGGTGCCAAACTTTGACGGCACCATGCAGGAGCCGAAAATGCTGCCTGCACGACTGCCAAATATTTTGCTTAACGGCACGACAGGTATCGCCGTGGGCATGGCGACCGATATTCCGCCGCATAACCTGCGTGAAGTAGCCAACGCCGCAGTTGCCTTGCTAGAGAAACCGGGCAGTACGCTGGAAGATTTGCTGGAATTCGTTCAAGGGCCTGACTTCCCGACAGAAGCGGAAATCATTACCCCACGCAGCGAGATCCGTAAAATCTATGAGTCCGGCAAAGGCTCGGTTCGCATGCGTGCGCTGTGGAAAAAAGAAGACGGCGATGCGGTAATCACTGCGTTGCCGCACCAGGTTTCCGGTGCCAAGGTGCTGGAACAGATTGCCAACCAGATGCGCGCCAAAAAGCTGCCAATGGTGGAAGATCTTCGCGACGAATCGGATCACGAAAACCCGACTCGGCTGGTTATCGTGCCGCGATCGAATCGTGTCGATTTGGATCAGGTGATGAATCACCTGTTTGCGACCACCGATCTCGAGCGCAGCTATCGAATCAACATGAACATGATCGGTCTGGACAACCGCCCGCAGGTTAAAGGGTTGGTGGAAATCCTCACCGAATGGTTGTCTTATCGCCGTGATACTGTTCGCCGTCGTCTGAATTTCCGACTCGATAAAGTACTGAAACGCCTGCATATCCTGGAAGGTTTACTGATTGCCTTCCTCAGTATCGACGAAGTCATTCATATTATTCGTAGTGAAGATGAACCCAAGCCGGTGTTGATGGAGCGTTTTGCGCTTAGCGAAACTCAGGCTGAGGCGATTCTGGAATTGAAATTACGTCATTTGGCCAAGCTCGAAGAGATGAAAATTCGCGGCGAACAGGACGAATTGGCAAAAGAACGCGATCAGCTACAGGCTCTGCTGGCCTCGGAACGCAAGCTTAGCACGCTGATTCGCAAAGAAATTCAGGCCGATGCCGAAGCCTACGGTGACGATCGTCGTTCGCCAATTATTGAGCGTGGCGAAGCCAAGGCGATGAGCGAAAGCGACTTTATCCCATCGGAACCCGTAACCGTGGTGCTGTCCGCAATGGGTTGGGTGCGCAGCGCCAAGGGTCATGATATCGATCCCAGTGGCCTGAGTTACAAGGCAGGAGACAGTTTCCGCAGCGCCGCAAAAGGGAAAAGCAACCAGCCAGTGGTGTTTATTGACTCCACCGGTCGCAGCTATGCGCTGGACACCAACGCCTTACCTTCTGCCAGAGGGCAGGGCGAGCCGCTGACCGGCAAGTTGACGCCGCCGCCTGGCGCGACGATTCAACAGGTACTTATGGCCGCCGATGACCAGAAACTGCTGATGGCTTCCGATGCTGGTTATGGTTTCGTCTGCACATTCAATGATTTAGTCGCACGTAACCGTGCTGGTAAGGCCATGATTAGCCTGCCAGAAAACGCCACTGCACTGGCACCTATCGAGCTGCTGGGTGACGATGAAATGCTGCTGTCGATAACCAGTGCAGGACGTATGCTGCTGTTCCCGGTAGCCGATTTGCCGCAACTGTCGAAAGGCAAAGGCAACAAGATTGTCTCGATCCCTTCTGCTGACGCGGCGTCGGGCGCCGACAAGCTGGCGTGGTTGCTGGTGCTGGCTCCGCAGACCTCTATTACGCTGCACGTTGGTAAGCGCAAGCTGACCCTGCGTCCTGAAGATTTGCAGAAATTCCGCGCCGAGCGTGGCCGTAAGGGCACTCTGTTGCCGCGTGGATTACAGCGTATCGACAGGGTTGAAGTCGATGGCCCGACTCGTCCATCGGTCGGAGAAAGTGAAGAGTAAGTCTATTCATTCAGGGCACTCAGGTGCCCTGAATTGTCTTGGTTGTGTTTGCGGCCAGGCTAATGACTTTGGGTTTATACACAAATAAACTATCTTTGTTGCAAACTTCATTGGTTGAATTAATAAAAACCCTCTCCGGGTTAAGAATAAATATTGTATAGAGACTGCTGAGGCACGAGAATAGCCCAGCGGCAAGGGAACGGCAGGGTCAGACTCTGTTTGACTTCGGTTGTATGCTTAAGAGGGTGTTATGTTATTTATTTTTCGCTTTATTTATGTTGTGGTTTTCTCAATTCTGTTATGCATTTTCGGTTCGATTTACTGCCTTTTCAGCCCAAGAAATCCAAAACATGTAGCGACTTTCGGCCATCTTTTTGGCGGACTGGCACCGATATTTGGCCTCAAGGTTGAAAAGCGTATTCCTGCAGAAGCGGCGCATTACGGTAACTGCATTTATATTGCCAATCACCAGAACAATTACGACATGGTGACGGCGGCGGCGGTTGTTCAGCCTAGAACCGTGACCGTGGGCAAAAAAAGCCTGATATGGATCCCGTTTTTTGGTCCGCTGTACTGGCTGGCCGGTAATCTGCTGATTGACCGTGACAACCGCGCCAAAGCGCATGGCACCATCTCGCAGGTTGTCAGTCAGATCAAAAAGAAAAACGTCTCAATCTGGATGTTCCCGGAAGGTACGCGCAGCCGTGGCCGTGGTTTGATGCCTTTTAAAACTGGAGCCTTCCACGCGGCAATTGCTGCGGGCGTGCCTATCGTGCCGATCTGTGTATCCAGCACCAGCAATAAAATAAAGCTGAACCGTTTGAATAATGGCCTGGCGATTGTCGAGATGTTGCCGCCGATTGACACCACGCAATATGGAAAAGAGCGCCTGCGCGAATTATCGCAACACTGTCATCAAATAATGGGCGAGAAAATAGCCCAATTAGATGCAGAAGTGGCAAGGCGCGAAGCCGAGATGAAAGTAAAAAAATAACGGAATTCTAATCACAGCTTTATGAGCGAGCATATATTGCCTCTCATCAGCCGATGATTATTTAGCGTCCGCCACCATTGAAGGTCAGCGGGATAATTTGAGCTTTGAATTTGTTCCCATGGAGAAGATATGTCCCTCAGTCGTCGCAGTTTTTTACAGGCATCTGGAATGGCTTTGGCCGCTGGATCGTTGCCGCTGAGGGCAAATGCAAGCGGAGCGCAGCCCGTTTTACCTGTGCCTCCGCTGATTGAATCTCGCCGTGGTCAGCCGCTCTTTTTAACCCTTCAGCAAGCACACTGGGCATTCCTGGGCGGTAATAAAGCGCCAGTCTGGGGATTTAACGGCATGTATCTTGGCCCTACCGTGCGCGTTTTCAACGGCGACGACGTCAAACTCATCTACAGTAACCGCCTGCCTTCACCGGCATCCATGACCATCAGCGGTCTGCAAGTTCCCGGAACGCTTACGGGCGGTGCCGCGCGTTTGATGTCGGCCGGTAGCGACTGGTCTCCGGTGTTGCCTATTCGCCAGCCTGCGGCAACCTGTTGGTATCACGCCAATACCCCCGGCCATATGGCACCGCAGGTCTATAACGGACTCGCGGGAATGTGGCTGGTAGAAGATGATGTCAGCAAGAGTCTGCCACTGCCAAATCACTACGGCGTAGATGATTTTCCGATCATTATTCAGGACAAGCGACTGGATAACTTCGGCGTGCCGCAGTACGACACACCGGCCAGCGGCGGATTTTTTGGCGACACCATGCTGGTTAACGGCGTGCAAAGCCCGTTTGTACAGGTTTCGCGCGGTTGGGTGCGTCTGCGCCTGCTCAATGCGTCCAATGCCCGTCGCTATGAACTAACGCTGACCGACAATCGCCCCTTCCACGTTATCGCCTCCGATCAAGGCTTCTTGCCAGCACCGGTTGGCGTGCAGCGGCTGTCTTTGGCTCCTGGTGAGCGAAGGGAGGTGCTGGTGGATATGTCCCAAGGCGATGAAGTGTCTATTTCTGCCGGTGAAGCTGCCGGAATAATGGATCGCCTGCGAGGCCTGTTCCAGCCGTCGAGCATTCTGGTTTCGACCATCGTGTTAACGCTGAAACCTACAGGGTTGCTGCCGTTGGTGACCGACAATCTGCCGATGCGCCTGCTGGCCGATCAGCTGATTACCGGTAATGTGGTGCGCAGCCGCGAATTCCGTCTGGGCGATAATCAACCGGGGATCAACGGTGCAGTGTTTGACCCTTCCAGAACTGACGTGCAGGCAATGCAGGGAACCTGGGAGCGGTGGACTATTCATGCCGATTTGCCGCAACCTTTCCATGTTCAGGGGGTAACCTTCATGGTTAAAACGGTTAACGGCGCTTCCCCGCTGGTGGAGGATGCCGGTTTCAAGGACACGGTATGGGTAGACGGCGAAGTCGAGCTGCTGGTGTACCTGAATCAGCCATCTTACGATCATTTCCCGTTTTTCTACTACAGCCAGACGCTGGAGCTAGCCGATCGCGGCTCGATGGGGCAAATGGTCGTACAACCCTCCACATTCCCTTAAAAATAGCCGAGTGTTTTAGAGGCTCGATGACTTAGTTGAACGGCACACTATGCCGTTCTTGATGAGCTCTCTTTGAAGCGATTTATTGGTCATCACTACTTATATTCGGACTCCAATAACAATCCTGATATACAAAATTGTAAGTTGGCCACTAGCTTTTGTGCCAAAGGCAGGTCAAGTTGAAAAGTTGCATCTTCAATTGAAACTGCCTCATTTTTAAACGAAAGATGAATAACCCCTTTCTCTGACGTTGAATAGGTTTGTGTAGCAATAGTTATTTTTTGGCTCTTCATTTATTTTCCTTAACTTTGCTTATTTTTATCGAATTAAAAGACTATAAAGCAAGGTAATAACCGAATTTGTGCACATCAATAAGTCAAAATAGGGCGACTACCGTTGACGGTGTCACAGACTCCCTGTGCCAAGGCAAGCATTTCATCCTCGCCTGGGTAAATGACAACGTTAGGTGTAATAAAATCAATGCTTTGCTTTATAAGCTCCGTCACTTTCACACTGTAAGAAATTCCACCGGTGATGATTATCGCGTCTACCTTCCCCTTTAATACTGTGGCTGATGCACCGATATCTTTTGCAATCTGATAAGCCATTGCTTCAAGCACTAATTTTGCTGGTTTGCTGCCATCTCTGATCATTGATTCAACGTCCCGGATATCTTTGGTCCCCAGATAAGCGTAAACGCCGCCTTCACCAATGAGTTGTTTGTAGAGTTCCTGATAACTGTATTTACCGGAAAATGCCATCTCCAGCAGGTTTAAAGGCGGGATCCCACCTGCGCGTTCGGGAGAGAAAGCCCCATCTCCGCCAAGTGCAGAGTTAACGTCAACGATACGGCCTTTCTGGTGTACGCCCACGCTGATCCCACCGCCTAAATGTGCCACGATCAAACTGAGTTCTTCATAGGGTTTGCCTATTTCCGTGGCATAGCGACGAGCTACAGCTTTGTGATTGAGCGCATGAAAAGCTCGTACTCTTGATATCAATGGCATACCCGAGATTTTGGCGATTGGTTCGCACTCGTCGACCACAACAGGATCAACGGTATAGGCCTCGTTGCTCTCGTTAGCTTCTTTAGCCAGTTCATAGGCTAAAATCCCGCCCAGGTTAGATGCGTGCTGACCATTCACCCCTTCATTGGCATCTTTAAGGTAAGCCTTGTTGATACGGTACACTCCGCTTTGCAGATTCTTGACCAATCCACCTCTGCCTACAAAATGTTCAATATCCTCCAGCCCATACCCGTGCTCTTTAAGCATGTTGAGGATGATCTGCTTTCTAAAATCCTTCTGTGCTGCAATACTTTCGAAGGGTGCAAGGTCTGAAGCGCTGTGGTTAATCGAGTGGCAGAAAAGGGGAGTAAGATTGTTATATACGGCTAATTTTGTAGAGGTAGACCCCGGATTAATCACCAATATATTCATAGTATTTTCCTGTGACTTAACTTTTGCATTGGGCGATAGCACAGGCAATTGCAAAGTACTTGGTTTTGGCTGAATCAGAACGAGAGGTGAAAACAACCGGGGCCGAGGTGCCTGTCAAAAAACTGGCACTGTTTGCAGCGCCAAGTTGTGTCATCGTTTTGTAAAATACGTTGGCGCTGTTGATCTCGGGCAGCAGGATCAGGTCAACATCACCTCCAACCCTGGATGATATTCCCTTGTGTTCACAGGATTCAAAGCTGAAGGCAAGATCAATGGACAGCGGACCTTCGACCACGCAGTCAGCGTAAATACTTTGACTAAGCATGTCGGCGTCCTGAGTTGCAGGAATTGCTTTAGTGACGCGTTCAACCGCCGCGATGACTGCAACTTTGGGTTTTTTTATCCCTAAAAGATGAAATATGTCGACTGACTGCCTAAGCATTTTTTCTTTATCACTCAAGGTGGGAGCGATGTTGATTCCGGCATCGGTAGCTGCGAACAGCTTGTGATAATAGGGGCTTTGAATAAAAGCAATCTGTGTAACCAGACTCGATTGGCAAATCCCATGTTCTTTGTTCAAGATGGCACGTAGATAAATTGAGCTATCCACCAGACCTTTCATCAAAATGTCTGCGTTTCCCTGTTTGACTAATGCTACAGCTTTTTCACAGGCGAGCATTTTGTCAGGTATATCAATAATCTCGACATTCTCGATATTGAATGAAATAGACGCTGAAATATTGACTATTTTTTCACGACAACCGATTAAAATAGCTTTACCCAAGCGTTGTTCAATAATTAATTTAATAGCCTCAAGGGCGTGTGAGTCTTCAGCTGCGGCTACGGCTATTATTTTTCCTGATTTATTTCTTGCTAATTCGACAAATGACTCAAGGGATTCCAACATTTACGACAAACCTTAAATGGGGACCTGATAGCCATTTAGTAAATGAAACTATCAGGTGAACTCTATGTACTTATAGGCAAAAGGCCATTGTTGATACCAGGTTAAAAATGGACCTGATATTTAACTCATGTGTTGACCACCGTTTATAGAAATGTTCGAGCCAGTGATGTATCCTGAGGTTTCATTAATCAGGAATGCAATAAGCTCGGCAATTTCAGTTGGCTCACCAAGACGGCCAACGGGAATTTGTGCTTTAATCCCATCCAGTATTTCAGTAGGAATATTTTGCATCATTTCTGTATTGATATAACCTGGAGAAATAGTATTTACAGTAATATTTTTTCTCGCGACTTCCTGGGCGAGTGCTTTGGTAAAACCATGAACACCTGCTTTTGCAGCAGAGTAATTAGCTTGACCAAATTGCCCCTTTTGGCCATTGATGGAAGACATATTAATGATGCGGCCACTGCCATTGGCCAGCATATTATCAATGACCGGTTTAGTCATATTAAAAAGGCTGTTCAAGTTAACCTGAATAACATCGTTCCAGTTTTCTTGGCTCATTTTTTTAAAACTGGCATCGCGAGTGATTCCAGCATTATTAACTAAAACATCAATGTGTTGATATTTAGTAATTATTTCGCTAACCACTGCCTGACACTGGTCAAAATCGGACACATTGCAGGTCATTACATCGGCATTTTCAAAGCCTGCTTTTTTTTGCTCGTCGAGCCATGCACCATTTTTGACCGGATCAATGTCAACAGCAACTACACTAAAACCTTCAGTCAGCAATTTTTTGCATATTGCTGCGCCAATACCACGAATGCCACCGGTGACTGCTGCTACTTTTTTCATGACTTAATTACCTGATTTTTATGTTTAATTTATTTAAAGCAGAAGAAAAGATCAGTCTCTTTCAATGGTGACAGAGATGCCCATACCACCACCGATGCACAGCGTGGCAAGGCCTTTTTTGAGGTCCTGACGCTGCATCTCATGTATGAGTGAAACGAAGATCCGTGTGCCGGATGCGCCGATAGGATGGCCTAGTGAAATTGCACCTCCATTGACATTGACTTTCGTTGTGTCCCAACCCATTTCACGGTTAACCGAAATGGCCTGGGCTGCAAAAGCCTCATTGGATTCAATCAGGTCGAGATCGTCGATGCTCCAATTTGATTTTTCGAGAACTTTGCGAGAGGCTGCGATAGGGCCGGTTCCCATTAATTCAGGACTAACCCCGGCACTGGCAAAAGCCACAATGCGGGCAAGAGGTGTAATACCGAGTTCTTTAGCTTTTTTGGCCGTAGTGAGAATCACCATGGCTGCGCCATCATTGACGCCTGAGGCATTACCTGCAGTCACGCTTCCTTCTTTTTTAAAAGCCGGTCGCAGTGCAGATAACCCTTCAAGGGTTGTTTGGGGACGCGGAAATTCATCGCTTTTAAAGATAAGCGGGTCTTTACGCGGCCTTGTAACTTCAACAGGAATTATTTCACTGGCAAAGCGATTTGTTTCTAGCGCTTTTGCGGCTTTATGCTGCGAAGATAAAGCAAACTCATCCTGTTCCAGGCGCGTTATATGATATTTATCAATGATATTCTCGGCCGTCATCCCCATATGGTAATTATTGAACGCTTCCCACAGTCCGTCTTTAACCATGGTATCTTGCAGTGTCCAGTCACCCATTTTTTTGCCGTTTCTTGAGCCTGGAAGAATATGTGGTGCCATACTCATATTTTCCTGACCACCCGCAATAATTAAATCTGCGTCACCGTTTTTTAAAGCCTGATATGCAAGCTGGAGGGATTTAAGACCTGAGCCACAGACTTTATTGATAGTCAGAGCCGAAGCTGACTCAGGGATGCCGGAGTTAATTAACGTTTGGCGAGCCGGATTTTGCCCACATCCTGCAGTTAAAACCTGACCTATAATAACTTCATCCACTTCTAATGGGCTTATGTTGTTTTTTTCAAGCAATGCTTTGATAACGGTAGCGCCAAGCTCGGTGGCGGGAACGCCTGCCAAAGAACCTGCAAAGGAACCTACAGCGGTTCTGGCTGCGTCTAAAATGACGACTTCAATATTGTCCACAATAATAACTCCGTTAATTTAAAAATTATTAAAATATAAATTACTTAATTTAAATAAAACCGCTTATTATGGGGGCTTACTTCACAATTAATGGCCTGTTAATTGTTTGGTTGCATCACTTAGGTTTTAATTTTATTTAATTATAGCGGTTTGCTATGCTTTTTAGTTATTGGATAAGCTAACACAAGGCGGCTGAGCTTGAAAGTCGTAAGCTGTTGGTTTTATTTTTTGAAAAAACACTCTATCAATTAATTTCTGGTTATTAATTGATTTTAAATTAATGTATTTTTTTAACTCAACCCATTTTAATACCAATAAAAAAGGATTACCTTAATGCTAATTGATTACGTTAAATGGATGGTTTAAAGAAATGCCTTATACAATATTAGAGCTTTCTGTAGGTCAGTCAGCGAGTTTTACCAAAACAATATCTGATGCCGATGTGTTAAGCTTTGCAAAAGCGAGTGGTGATATGAATCCCGTTCATATTGATGAGGAGGCGGGTAAATTAAGTGTTTTTAAAAATAGAGTAGTGCACGGTATATTGGTTAGTGGTCTTATATCTGCAGCTTTGGCGAGTGAATTGCCTGGTGCCGGGACTATATATTTAGGCCAGGAACTAAAATTTATAAAACCAACCTTCATTGGCGATACCATCACTGCTCATATTGAGGTAATCGAGATTGATCTTGAGAGAAAACGGGTTCGCTTGAGCACAACCTGTGTTAATCAGCATGGTGATGCAGTGATAAAAGGTATTGCTACTGTGCTGCCGCCTCAACCTGTTTCAAGAGAGGCGTAAGATGATTATTTTGCCGATTATCAAAGAAAATATTGCCAAAAATTGCCACCCGATTGGATTACAAAAAACCGTTCAAAGACAAATCGACTTTATCGAAACTGCCCAAACCATTAATGGTCCTAAAAAAGTGTTGGTGATTGGTGCTTCCTCTGGCTATGGTCTGGCATCGCGCATTGCGCTGTCTTTTGGCGGTGGTGCTGACACGATTGGTATTTCTTTCGAGAAAGGGCCGAGCGAAAAAGGGGTAGGGACTGCGGGTTGGTATAATAACATTCACTTTAAGCAAGCAGCCGAGCGAAAAGGTTTGATTGCCAAGAATTTTATAGGTGATGCATTCTCTGACTCCATGCGTGAGCAAGTCATTGATTTTGTTCGTGCCGAGTTTGGCGGCAAAATTGATATGATTGTTTATTCGCTGGCAGCTGGAGTCCGTACTGCGCCTGACGGTGTTAAATATTGCTCTACGCTAGGTGTGAAGGGCGACGAGTTTTCAGGTCAAAGCTTCAATCTTGAAACGCAGAGTCTGTGCACTCAAACACTGTCTCCAGTCAGCGATCAGCAGCTGCAGGACACGGTAAAAGTGATGGGTGGAGAGGATTGGAAGTTGTGGATAGACACGCTGACTCAAGCTGACGTTCTTGCTGAAGGTTTTAAGACTGTTGCCTATTCTTACATCGGCCCAGAATCTACCTATCCACTGTATAAAGACGGATCCTTAGGTGCGGCCAAAGAGCATTTACACGCCACGGCAGACCAGCTTAACACTCAACTTACAAAAATTAATGGCGAGGCGTATGTTGCCGTATGCAAGGCATTAGTGACAAAAGCAAGTGCCTATATCCCTGTTTTTCCACTATATATTACCTTGCTCTATCAGGTTATGAAGGAAAAGCGTCTGCACGAAACCTGCATTGAGCAAATGCATCGTTTGATGTTTACTCGACTTTACCCTGCACTTGGGCCGGTAGTGACTGATGCTTCACGTTTGATTCGCATTGACGATTGGGAGTTACGCAGCGATGTACAAACTGCCGTTGAAGCCTATAGAAAGCAAATCACGGCTGAAAATTTTAAAGAAATAGGCGATTTTGCCGGTTATCTCGAAGAGTTTAATGCATTGAATGGTTTTGGATTCGATAACTTTGATTATCAGGCGAAAGTGAGTTTGGAAGAGCTATTGCAGATGGAATGCTAATCTGCGGCGATTAGCATTTGTTTTGCTGATATCCCCGACTTTGAAACATGACACACTATTAACAATAGCAGTGTGTCATGCTCTGGGAACTCCTGGATCAGAAATTCAGTTTATCTTCAGGATTTGGCCCTAAACGATTACCGGTATCAAGCTTGGTAAACTCGGCCAGTTCTTCTTTCTCTAACTTGAAATCAAACACTTCGAAGTTTTCATGGATACGTTTTGGCGTAACCGATTTTGGTATAACAATCAAACCGTTATCTAGATGCCAGCGGATAACAATCTGTGCTGGAGTTTTATCGTATTTTTTCGCTAATTTCTGGATAAGCTCTTGATCAAACAAGCCGTCGCCGCCCTGTGCCAGCGGACTCCAGGATTCAGTAGCAATACGATGTGTGGCATTCCAGGCATGAAGCTGGCGCTGGGCCAGTGAAGGGTGAAGCTCAATCTGGTTAACCGTTGGCGCTACGCCGGTTTCATCAATTAGGCGTTGCAGGTGTGGAATATGGAAATTACACACGCCAACGCTCTTCGCCAGACCTTGCTCTTTCAATTTTAACAGCTGTTTCCAGGACTCTACGTAGTTGCCCTGATCTGGCAGCGGCCAGTGAATAAGATAGAGATCGACGTAGTCGAGTTTCAGCTTCTCAAGACTCTCTTCCAGCGCTTTTTGCGCATACAGTTGCTGGTCATTCCACAGCTTGGTGGTGACGAAAATCTCGTCGCGAGCAATGCTGGTTTCCTGCAAGGCTTTACCGACGCCTTGCTCATTTTTATACGCCGCAGCCGTATCAATATGGCGATAACCTGCGTTTAGCGCAGTAGCTACTGCATGCGTCGCTTCGTCGTTACTGGCTTTCCAGACACCGAGACCAAGTTGAGGAATCCGGTTGCCGTCGTTAAGCTTTATGATGGATTGCGTTGACATAAATTTCTCCTGTTGGGGGAATGCGTAATCCACGCATTTATTGCCTGATTGGGTAAGTTTAGTAAACGAATAGCCATTCCGCTGAAATTGCTAATGATTCATTTTCAGGTATTTATCTGAAAACCGTCATTGACCAGCTCGATGCCCTAGTGTGGCAGGAAGTATCCTGTTGTTTGATGCACATTCCTGTTTAAAACTTGCCTGATCCTGTAAGCCGGTATAGAAAAATCCGAGAATATGGCAAAATTATTGCCAGTTCGTTTTTTATCGGAGAAGAGTGATGCAAGATGTTGAAAGCCTGTGCGCCGAGCTGGCAAAAAAAGTTGAGCTTCTTACTGAGAGTTCGCAAAAGTTTCAGTCGAGCGTACCACAGGCGACTCTTATGTGTTACTCAAGCTACCATGCTCGCCAACCGGTAATGTATAACCCGAGCGTTACCATTGTTTTTCAGGGCAGCAAAATAGGCTATCTGGGCAATAAAACTTTCTCCTACGATCCCAAAAATTATCTGATGCTCACCGTTCCGCTGCCGTTTGAGTGTGAGACGTTTGGCACGCCCGAGCGACCGGTTACTGGCGTGTCGATTCGTATCGACCCGGTTATGTTGCAGGATTTGCTGATTGAAATGGGCGACGAAGGTTTCCCGCATCAGCCGGATCAGTCTTCAGGGATCACCTCGGGACTGCTTGATGAAGATATTCTCTGCGCCAGTGAGCGTTTGCTTGACGTGATGGACAAACCGCTGCGTGCCAAAGTACTAGGCCCGCAAATTATCCGCGAAATCCTGTTCTTTATTCTGACCAGTGAGAACGGCGGGGCGTTGCAGGCGTTGGTTAATCGCCACACCCATTTCAGCCAGATAGCGAAAGCACTGCGTAAAATTGAAAATCAGTATGCCCAGCCGCTCAGCGTTGAGCAGCTCGCCAGCGATGTAAACATGAGCGTTTCGGCGTTTCATCACAATTTCAAGGCAGTAACTAGCACCTCGCCGCTGCAATACTTGAAAAATTATCGACTGCACAAAGCGCGGACGATGATGATTTATGACGGTGTGAAGGCCAGCAGTGCAGCGTTGAGCGTGGGTTATGAGAGTGCGTCACAGTTTAGCCGAGAGTTTAAACGCTATTTTGGTGTGACGCCAAGCGATGAGATTGCCCGTATGCGGGAGAGTAGCTCTCTATCGTTAACGGAAACTGTATTTGGCAGCTAATACCCATATCTTTCAAACTGTAGGTGCGCTTTCTGCGCTCATTCACCCCAATCACTTACTTGTGTAAGCTCATGGGGATTCACTCACTTGAAATCTTCCTACAGCTCGAAATCTATAGGGTATTTACCCCTATCTTTCAAACGGTAGGTGGGCTTTCTGCGCTCATTCACCCCAATCACTTACTTGTGTAAACTCATGGGGATTCACTCACTTGAAATCTTCCTACAGCTCGAAATCTATAGGGTATTTACCCCTATCTTTC
>NZ_AJHJ01000055.1 GCF_000257645.1 Serratia sp. M24T3 | reverse complement strand
TATCCCAGCCCCTTTTGCGAATCAAAGAAAAAAGCGCCATCGCGTGCCTGAACGATAGGAGCAAATTGCCAATGTCTATTTTCAGAACCGCTGTAGCGAGGGGAATTTTGCACCGCCAGGCCAAGATTTAAGCTCTGCTGACTAGCAGCAGTGGTATCTGCTAATGTGTTTGTTACGTTTCCTGCAAATAAAAAACAGGTAATGTGAAGGAGTAGTTTTCTGGTTATCATTATAAAACCTCGTCACTCATGACTCGCAAATCAAAGCGGATTACGGCCGCGTATGAAACTCAGAGTATGAAGAGGCAGTATCAATGAACTGTCAGGGAATTATCGAGAAACAGTCAAGGTAGTAAATATGCAAAATAAGCGGATCCTGATTATTGAAGATGATGTTGATGCGGCCAATGTTCTGGAAGCATATTTAAAACGAGAGATGTACGAAGTAATAGTTGTCGGGGATGGTCTCTCGGGGCTGGATATGGCACTGCGCTGGAAACCCGATCTTATATTACTGGATGTGATGCTGCCGGGGATGAGTGGGACGGAAGTATTGGCGTCAGTGCGCCGTAAAAATAATACCCCGGTTATCATGGTAACTGCCATGGGAGATTTGCCCGATAAAATTGGTGCGCTTCGCTATGGGGCGGATGATTATGTCGTCAAGCCTTATAACCCCGGTGAAGTTGTCGCGCGAGTACAAGCCGTGCTGCGCAGGACTTCGGGTAATACTCAAGGCCAGGAACAGGTGGTTTTGCGCTGGCAGAATTTAGAAGTCGATGTCACAGCCCTGACCGCAAGCATTACCGGTGAGCAAGAGAGCAAATCGTATCTCGATTTAACGCCCACAGAATTCAGTATCCTATCTACTTTGATGAGTTCTGCAACACGGCCTTTTTCACGGCAGTATCTTTTAGAAAATTGTCTGCCCGAGAGCGAGGCGTTAGAGCGCGTGGTGGATACACACGTTTATAACCTGCGTAAGAAACTGGAGTCAGCAGGCATTAGTCATGTGCTGGTCAATGTGCGCAGTGTCGGTTACCGGTTCAGACAACCATGAACAGCCGACATCAATCTCTATGGCGCTGGATATGTGTGCGTATCCTGCTGCTTGCGATTGGCTCTGTGTGCCTTATTGCCCTGTGCATGTGGTCTAGATTCGCGCTGGTTGAGCTGTTGCGACTGCATGAAATGCCTTCATCAGTCAGTGCAGAGTTTAAATTACTGCTTCTGAATCCTGAAATTAATCCTCAACGTTTTCATCAAATTGTAGATAAATGGTGGGGTATACGATTTTCGGATCCCTCGATTGCTTCCGCCGACTGGATCACCGTTGGGATTTTGGTCGTCGTGACGATCCCATTTATTGTTTTTTTTGGACTGCGGTCTGCTCTGCCGCTCTCTTTACAATTTAGTCGTTTGGCTTCGTCTGCACGTGAAGTGGCCAGAGGTGACTTTGAAACTCAGGCGGCATTGGTTAAGGGAGCGCCCTCGGAACTGGTTCAATTCACGGAAGATTTCAATACTATGGTCCAGCAACTTTCGCGCTACGAGCGCGAGCTGCATGCCTCCCATGTCGCGATGGCACATGAGCTGCGCTCTCCGCTCACGGCCGCGATGGGGCGACTTCAGGGAATGATCGACGGCGTATTTCAGCCAGAACCCAGGCAGCTGGAAATGGTCATGAAACAGCTAGTCAGTTTAAATCGTCTGATAGATGAACTGCACCTGCTTTCGCTGGCCGATGCCGGGGAGCTCAGCCTTGATATCTTTGAGTGGGATCTCGCCGAGCTGTTGCAGGAACGGGTGATGTGGATAAAGCCGCAAGCTGAAACCACCAGAATGGTTATTGCTGTTCATGCACCGGCTAAGTGCCGTTTCAAAGGTGATCCATTCCGGTTGGGGCAGGTGTTTACTATCTTGATGGAAAATGCCCTACGCTATGCTTCGGAAGGCGGCACCCTGGACATTTATGTGGAAAGGTTGGCCGATGCGTATCAGATTTCGTTTTGTGATAAAGGGAAAGGGGTGTCTGAAGCCTTCCTTCCGCTGATGTTTGAACGATTCACCAGAGCTGAAACGTCGCGCGCCCGTCATTTTGGCGGCAGTGGCCTGGGCCTGTCCATAGCCCGAGCAATCTGCGAATCTCATGGAGGCAGGATTATGGCCCAAAATGCAGAAAATGGCGGGCTAAAAGTCGTCATTCAATTTCCCGATAAGTAAAAATAAATAAAAAAGTGTCAGTCTTGACGGTCCCTTGATGAAATATAGGGGGAATCTGGACCAATGCTGGATTGAATAGCGTTATATCAATTCAGGGGCAGGGTCATGACAGACACTTTTGCAGATTTAGCTCGCCAGGCAATTAGCCATATCATTTCATCTTGTAAAATAACTCATTTTTTAATTGGGCTTATTTTGCTGTCTTTTTTAATCGGTCTGAATGGTTGTGGTGAAAAGCAGCAAAAGGTTGCTCTTTCGCCGCGGCCAGTGCGTTTTGTGGTTGCACCTCAACCTACATTGTCAATTTTTCACAACCAAACCGGTGAAATTCGTGCCCACGACGAGCTTACGTTGGGGTTTCGTCTTGGCGGCAGGCTGCTTACTCGACGTGTTGAGGTGGGCGACGAGGTTAAAAAGGGGGAGCTACTCGCCTCACTTGAAAGTGAAACCGGCGAAAATCAGTTCAACAGCGCACGCGCCGATCTGCAAAGTGCCATCGTTAGCGAACAGGTGGCGGCAGCCAATCTCAGACGAATGAAAATTTTAATGCCTTCGGGGGCGATTGCACGGGTGCAGCTGGATAATGCAATGGTAGACTGGCAATCCGCCTTATCTCATCGTCAGACAAGTGAAAATGCTCTGAAAAATGCACGGGAAAACCTGGACTGGACTCGACTCACTGCCCCTGCGCCGGGCGTAATAACCCAGGTTAGCGCCTCGTCCGGGCAAGTCGTTGGCGCAGGGCAGACTGTTGTCACCTTGGCCGAAGCTACGGGGCTCGACGCAGTATTTGACCTTTCGGAGTCTCAGGTTCGGGCTCTGAAAAATGTTCAAAGCCTCAATGTTTCCCTTCTCTCCGATCCCGCCATTACAGCCCATGGAGTCTTAAGGGATATAAGTCCCCAGGCTGATCCTCAAACACGTACCTGGCGCGTTCGAATTTCGCTGAACAATCCCCCGCGGGCGATGGCCCTTGGCGCAAGTGTACAAGCGCCATTACCAGAAGCAGGGCTCGGGGGGATTCGGCTTCCGGCTTCTTCTCTTTCCCAGTCAGGAGGGACACCGGCAGTTTTTATCGTTGATCGCAGAAATCTGCAGCTTGAAATGCGTCCGGTAATTATCGGTAGATTTTCTACCAGCGAAGTTTTCATTTCGTCGGGGATCCGGGCCGGTGAAACCGTCGTAACAGCAGGAGTGAGCAAACTACGCCAAGGGGAGAAAGTGAGCCTTGGGGAGGGCCTGGAATGAACGGTGATAGATCCAAAAGGGCATTTAATCTTTCGGCCTGGGCGCTTAACCATCAACAGGTAGTCTCATTTTTCATGCTGCTATTGTTGGCCGCGGGGAGCTGGGGGTATGAAAATCTGAATCGTAACGAAGACCCGGCGTTTACTATAAAGACTGCTGTGGTTTCGGCTCAGTGGCCTGGCGCCAATGTTCATGACACCGTTAATCTTGTCACCGATGTGCTGGAGAAGAAGTTACAAGAAATTCCTTACCTTGATTATGTCGAAAGCAACACGCGGGCAGGGCAGTCAGTTATATTTGTTTATTTGCGAGAGGACACTCCGCCAGCCTCCGTACCCGATATCTGGTATCAGGTGCGCAAAAAAATGCAGGATATTTCCCCCTCGCTCCCAGCCGGTGTCCAGGCACCTACCGTCAACGATGAGTTTGACGACACTTTCGGCACGATTTATGGGTTTACTGCGGATGGTTTTACAGAAAGTGAATTGCGCGACAGAGTGGAGGCCATTCAACGCAGTCTGATGTCATTACCCAATATAGGGAAAATCAGTCTACTGGGTGTGCAAGAAGAACAAATGGTTGTTGCTTTTTCACCGCGCCAGCTTGCGGGAATGGGGATCACCCTGCAACAAATCTCTGATGCCTTGAAGCAACAAAACGCAGTAGTACCCAGCGGCACGCTGCGCGGCGATCGTGAAAACATTACGTTCCATGTGAGCGGGGCGCTGAGGACGCAGCAAAGCCTGAAAGAGATAACGTTGCATCTTGACGGGCGTTACATCCCCTTAACTGATATTGCCTCGATTAGCCGGCAGGTTGCCGAGCCGCCGTCTCCGGCCTTCAGAGTTAACGGGCATCCTGCGATTGGGATGGCAATCTCAATGGCCAAAACGGGCAATATGCTCAGTTTTGGCCGCGAGCTCAACCAGCGAATGAACGCTATTCGACATGCCCTTCCTCACGGTATCGAGATGACTACGGTTGCCGACCAGTCCGCTGTTGTAAAGCAGGCCGTAAACGGATTCATTAGAGTGCTGGTAGAAGCCATTATTATCGTTTTGGCTGTCTCTTTTATATCTTTGGGAACTCGGGCCGGGTTGGTCGTTGCCACGGCTATCCCATTGGTATTGGCCATAACGTTTATTGGCATGATGCTAACAGGGATTGGGCTCCAGCGTATTTCACTGGGGGCACTGATTATCGCGCTGGGACTCATGGTTGATGACGCGATGATCACTGTTGAGACAATGATTTCCAGAATGGAGGCAGGAGATAGCCGCTGGCACGCGGCGACTTACGCCTTTGAGACTACCGCCTTTCCCATGCTGACCGGTACGCTTGTAATGATTGCCGGATTTATTCCCGTGGGTTTTGCTGCATCCAGCGCGGGTGAGTATTGCTTTTCACTGTTTGCCGTGGTTCTGATATCACTTTTGAGTTCCTGGGCCGTTGCGGTTTTATTTTCGCCCTTAATCGGCACCTGGATCTTATCGCCAAAAATAAAACCACACAGCGGCTCCCCCGGAAGACTGCTTCGTTTTTATCAACGAATAGTAGACGCCACTTTGGCTCACCGTGGCCTGACTCTTTTCATAGCCGTTTTTCTGCTTGGGCTGTCAGCTTATGGCACCACCTTTATGCAGGGGGAGTTCTTTCCAGCCTCCGACAGGCCAGAACTGCTGGTGAGCCTGACGCTTCCTGCCAATGCATCGCAGGTAGAAACAGCAAGGCAAACAAGCAGACTGGAAGATTGGCTGAAGAAGAATCGATACGTTGATCACTTTTCAAGCTACGTCGGTTCTGGGGCTGTAAGATTTTATTTACCCATGGAGGTTTTACTGGATAACGAAAATACATCCCAGCTAGTCGTTGTAGCCAGGAACCTGAAAGACAGAGACAGGCTTCAGCAGCAGTTAAATTCACATCTTGCTCTAGATTTCAGAGATATCACGACGCGAGTGTCGCCGCTTGAACTCGGGCCACCCGTTGGATGGCCGCTTAAATATCGCATCAGTGGACCAGACTACAACGAGGTTCGCCAGTTGGCACAGCATCTTGAGGGCATCGTAGGCAACAGTAACTTGACGCGAGAGGTGAATCTTACTGCCGGAGAACCGGAGCGTGTCGTTACGCTTGAGGTTAATCAAACGGCTGCTCGTTCCGCCGGTGTATCTTCCGAGAGCCTGTCGGCGGTGCTAAACACTATTTGGTCAGGAAGCGTGGTGACTACCCTGCGTGATAACAATAGGTTAATTGACGTGGTATTAAGATCCAATGACCGTGAGAGACTCGATTTGGATACGCTTGCCAATCTGAAGGTAACATCGACCAACGGGGGCAAAGTCCCAATAAGTCAGGTGGCGACGTTGAGATGGGGCGTGAGTGACCCGATTATCTGGCGCAGACAGCGATTGTCTTTCATCACAGTGCAAACCGACTTGGCACCTGGTATGCAAGCCGAGTCGGTTTCAAAGCAACTCTCTCCTCTTGTAGACAAACTGCGCCGTTCGCTCCCTGAAGGCTATAACATTGAAGAGGGAGGCACTGCTGCTGAATCAGCCAAGGGGAACAATTCAGTTTACGCAGTGTTGCCAATCACTTTATTCGTCATGCTGGTATTGCTAATGATTCAACTGCAAAGTGTTTCCCGCATGCTTGTCGCTTTGCTTATGGCTCCCTTTGCCCTGATTGGCATCGTGCTTGCGATGCTACCCAGCGGAACGCCGATGGGCTTTGTGGCTTTGTTGGGTATCATTGCATTGTCAGGGATGATTATTCGCAATGCCGTTATTCTTATTAGTGAGGTCGACAGCAATTTCCGTGCAGGGATGGCGCAACAAAACGCAATCGTCAGCGCGGCCCTTCACCGTTCGCGGCCGATTCTGTTGACTGCGTCAGCGGCAATTTTAGGTATGATCCCTATCTCGGAGCAGGTTTTTTGGGGGCCAATGGCCTACGCCATCATCGGAGGCTTGTTTGTTGCCACACTCATTACACTGACTGTGTTGCCTGCATCAATAAGTGTCGTGATGGAAGTTGAGCTGAAATGGAAAAATAAACACGCTAGCTAAAGCATGAAATAGTATTGTGTTTCGTTGAATATTATTGCACAAGCTAGCGCGGTTAATTTTTTGCAGCCCGTTAAATGCCAAACAAGCCACCTTCCGGCTGCATAACGTTGGAAGGTATATCCAGAGTGTCAGACTTGATAATGATTATTATGGCTAACGTTGCTCGGTAATGGAGTGCCCCCGTTCCAGTAAACAATTCCTGTCCTCACGACGAGGCCTTTTCGAAAGCTTCCGGACTGATGCCACCAAGATGACTAGTACAGATCAACCAATGCAGCTAGCATTGGCTGTTCTACGGCATTTTGAGTTGGAAAAATAACTTTTTTGACCATTACTAATGGAAGTCATAGCCTAAAATGCATCCAGATCAGAGATTATCAGGTACAGGTTTACCAACCGGTGGATTGCGCCGCAGTTTGCCTGGTATCGGTATTGGCGTTAGTAATTTATCTCACTCTTTGAAACAAGGTAGCTGTTGACCTCGCTCATTGAACACTCCTCATTAGATGCATCACTTTTTGTGATCACCTGATATACCTTGCCGTCTTTTGCATGAAAGACAAACTGATAGATTTGTGTGTATAAATCTTTGCCTTTGCTTTCGGAAGCCAATAACTTCACTTCCGTTTTTGGCTCATCCAAATTCTGTATGTCGACGATACCGGCATTTTTCAACCATCCCTCAGCCATGTTCATTGGCCAGGAGTGACAGTCGGGCGCTTTCGTTTTTGCCATCGCAAAAAAAGGTAATAACGCGAATACTACTACCATAGATTTTTTCTTCATTTCACTACCTCGATGCTTCTGTCGCCACTACTCCAAAGCCTTTGCCTAACGGGAAGGGGAAGGATGATGCAGCCATCAGAAGCTGAGCCTGGATGCTTAACGCTATCTCCATGAATAAG
This sequence comes from Serratia sp. M24T3, assembly GCF_000257645.1. Taxonomy (GTDB): domain Bacteria; phylum Pseudomonadota; class Gammaproteobacteria; order Enterobacterales; family Enterobacteriaceae; genus Rouxiella. Next base: position 9,064 of record NZ_AJHJ01000055.1, on the reverse strand, counting down.
GAACCCTGAACGGCCAAACATGCGATTCCGTGGATTGGGAAATAGCCTCATTGAGAAAATGCCAGTGTGTGGGTGGTGAAATGGATGCCCAATGATCGAATAGTCACCTGTTGGCAATGGTCCAATGCTCGGAGTGCCTTCTAAGGCTGGATTATTTTTCCCAGCACCTTTCCCTGAATAGCCTTTCGCAATTAGGCGCCCATCCTTTGTTAGCTCACCTGTGCTTTGTTGATATACCCAAGTCAAAGTTGCTCCTTCAAAAAACGGCGATTCGAATCGCCAGCATACTAAATAAATGACTGAACTGCAGGTCAGGATTTAGGTTTGGAATACCGCCAATGATTAGCGCTAGAGCAAAAATATCCTCTACACCAAGCTGTTTCTGTGCCTCGTCAACAACAATCCAGAAAGCAAGTTCACCGGCGCTAAGATTTGACATCCCGTTAAAAAAATACTTGCCGTTAAGTTGTCTGTAGTATCCATCCATTAGGTACCTGATGATTATCAATTAAATCGTGCTATCAAAAGCTTGGATTGAGGTCACGTGACCTGCCCCGATTGATTAAGGCAGCGATATATAAGATCAGTATTAAGTACAACTGTGAAATTCCGTTCTTCGCTCAAACCAGACCTGAGATTTGTTGGTCTGTCTGCCCCATGCCAGGAGCGGACGTTGCTCACGCACAATATTATGTGTTGATCACTGGGGATCAGGTCATTTTTATGAGGTCTATGCTTTTCTGAATACCTGTTAAACGCAAACGTAATGACTGGTAAGGGAGTTACTGACGTAGCGGTGAATCATCAATGCTGGCGGGTCATTCGCAGGAGGAGCATTTACTGTTCCAAACCAGACAGGATTAGCCGGGCAAACGGAGCCACAAATGTAGGCAGGTATGTCCGCAAACGTACCCGCCATTGGTCTGTGGACATGGCCTGAAGAAATGGCGAGTAGTCTGGTCGGGGCGCGTCTAATCAAATCTTCCATCTCAGGCAGACCTCTGCACATCGTTTCGTCTAGCGTTGGTATGCCAGATGCAAATACGTGATGGTGCAGAAACAGCAATGACGGAGGGCTGCATGCGTCGCTAAGTTGATTATCCAACCATTCCAGATGGTCAGTCACACTGCCGTAATCCTTATAATCAATCGTCGAATCCAGACCAACTAGACGAATGCCACCGATGTTATGAATGAAGTGCAGGGCCTCTCCTTGGGTATCGTGCACCCATCTGTTCTTATCCCAAACAGAACGCAACAGACAGCGGTCGTCTGAGTTACCCGGCAGGACCAACGAAGGGTAGTTTTGCTGATTCAGACGGTCAGCTATTTTTATATAACCTTCCTGCCAATACCCATCTGTTAGATCACCTGTAACTACCAGTACGTCTGGCTGCAGATGCGTAAGCCAATTTAGTACCTGGTCGAAGCGAAACAGATGGTCATTTTCGGGTGAGGCGTGAATGTCTGAAACCTGCGCTATCAGCATAAAAACCTCATACGATTGTTGTGTGGGGAACAAGGTCGTGATTCATAACCATGAATCCGGTTTCAAATTTCATGTTTTTAACCACTAATGGCAACAATGGACAGATTAATTAGGAACAGTAATTCAAAAAGTTGCGATGAATCAGACTGGCTGCAAAGGCGTTCGGGAATTCACAATGAATCGCTAAGTTCAATTATGACAGCTCAGAGCCAATGTTAGCAGGGATGCGTAACATCCGCTGTTCGCTCTTAGCGGACAAAGGGTGTGGATTTCGCGGTTGCCTACAACTATGAATCGATGCTTAATGACCGGACAAGCGGAACACGACATCACTCTCTAACGCAATTTTTTCAATTGATACCTTATCAGTGACCTGTATGACCTTTTCCCAAAACCTCATTCCCGCTGCGTTGTCTTTCATTATATTTATCTCCCACACTCCAGAATGTAACTTTAGAAGTTTTGTGAAAGCATGTTTTCCGATACCTCCTGCACGATGCTCGGGGAGGACATAAAATTCCGCAACAGAATAGTTAGTGCCTTTTCCAGACGGGGACCAGGTGTTTATCAATGCAAATCCCACAATCGTCTTATCCTTGGTGATGAAATATGGCCACCTATCTTCATCGATCCAGTATCTGTCGAAAAAAGGGTCATCTTCTTCCATGTCCTCACAGTGAAACAGTTCTTTGAGGTAAGGAGAAAACATGGACCGGAGAGTATTTTTGTCTGCAAGTGAGACTGGCTGCAATTCAATAACCATTTATAAATTCTGCATAGAAACTTCAAAGGAATCACTGTACGTTAAATTGGCTGCGATGAAATGTAATGTCCGCTGTTCGCTCTCAGCGGACCTAAGCCTCCTCACAAGTCCGCTCCGTGCCAAGTGCGGGCATTAGCCGTTTGAGGGAGTATCGTTGAACTGTCGGCTATTTAGGGTTTAGTTAATAGGCCGGAATCAACTAGCTTTCTCAATTTCAACCCCTGTGCTCAGGTAATGCGCAAGGCGGCGCACAGTAATGGTAATTGAAGCCGCCAAGAGATGGGTTTGTTGTAAAAATCAGTCTCCAGTTTCTCATGCCGAGACTGACCACTGACCTATGCTGATATCGTCTTCCTGCTCCATGCGACCATTTTGTGTTGCTTTTTCTCAATATTCAAGCACATCGACTTTCCCCTCTGCAATTTCTAACACCTCTTCTGAAAGCGGTTTTTCCGGCATCAACAACGCTAGGATTAATGCTATTACCATAAGCGGCAATGCCCAAAAATACACCGCTTGGAAAGAAGAAATCATTTGTTCAGGCTTTACTCCCGACAGACTCTGCGTGGCGGAAGTCTGGATGGCACCAAAAACCGCCGTTCCAACGGCTCCGCCTAACGTCTTGAAGAAGTTGAGTGCCCCGGTAGCTACCCCGATTTCGCGGTGCGATACTGCGTTTTGCCCGGCCAGAATAGTTACCTGAATGAAAAAACCTAGGCCGATACCGACCAATCCCAACGACAGCATTATCATAGTCAACGAAGTATGAAGTTTGATGAGACTCATGGCATAAAGCCCCAAAGCGGAGAATATTGCGCCGAGAACCGGGAATATTTTATAGCTACCCGTTTTAGTAATCACACCGCCACTGACTAAGGTTCCCAAAATTAGGCCAAGCAACAAAGGGACAATGCTGCCGCCAGCTCCCAAACTCCCCAACCCAAACACTTGTTGGAGCATAAGAGGAACAAAGATCATGCATATAAAAAGCACTGCAGTGGAGAGGAAAAATAAAATGGATGCGATAGAAAAAATACGGTTTTTAAACAAATGCAACGGAGTTATAGGTTCAACAGCACGTGACTCGACGAACAAATAGGCGAAAAAACATAAGCCAGCAATAAGGCCTAAAATCCAGGAGGACCATATTCCTTTACCATTCTCAGTCGCCAAAAGCAGAATAGCTGTCGTGAAGAGTGTTACAAGCAAACCACCACTGATATCGAGCTTACGCGGCAAGCGGAGGTGAGGGAGGTGCAAACGAGCGGCCAATAACATAAATGCCAGCACACCAACTGGAATATTTATCATGAAAATCCACATCCAATCCCAATGTGCGACGATAAAACCGCCCATTACCGGCCCTGCGATGACTGCCAGTGCAGGCACCATCCCCAAAATAGCCTGGTAACGTGCTCGTTCGCGAGCAGCAATCAACTCACCAACGACCGTCATGACCAGTGAGTTTAATCCGCCGCCGCCAATACCCTGTAGGGCACGGAAAACGATCAACCACAACATGGTCGGCGCTAAGGCACAAAGCAAGGACCCTACAACAAAAATAACAATACTGACCTGAAGCATTAATTTTCGCCCAGTAATATCGCTTAGTTTACCGAAAAGCAGTGTCGTTACCGCACTGGTCAACAGATAGGCGGTGGCAACCCAGGGCGCCAGCAATTGGTTTCCCAAAACAAGGCTAATCGGCCCCAAGGCCGTAGCAACAATCGTTTGATCTAGCGTGCTGATAAACAACACGAGCAGTAAAGGCAGCATGACCTTGCCAATCTGCGTTGTACTCGAAGGGGAAATAGAGGAACCCTGCATAATTATTTATGCTCCTTTAAGAAACTTAAGGGACTAAACTTGACCAAGACCGCCGTCAACGGCAATCTCGCTTCCGGTCAGATAGGATGCATCAGTGGAAGCAAGGAACAATACGGCGCGAGCTACCTCATCCGCCTCTCCCCAGCGTCCCAGAGGAACCTGGTCGCTGACCCAGGCCGAAATTTCCGGGTTATCAGTAGCCTGAACTGTCAAAGGGGTCTTGATCGCTCCAGGACTTACCACATTGACGCGGACTTTCTTTTGGATAACATGCGAGTCGACGGCGAATGTCCGAGCGAAGCTACGCACGGCAGCTTTACTTGCGGCATAAAGCGCATCACCTGGTTTACCACGTTGTTGGATCACTGAACTGGTGAAAACAGCTGAGGCGCCAACTGACATCCAAGGCAGCGCATATGTGAAAGCATAAAAAACGCCCTTGACGTTGGTGTTCATAAGATCATCAAAGAAGGTCTCATTAGTTTGCAGAATATCAGGACATTCAGATATCCCTGCATTAGCGAACAGCACATCGATATGTCCGAAAGTGGTGGCAACATGCTCCATCAAGGCACAGATTTCTTCGGGTTTAGCTACATCAACGGGGAAGGTCTTAGCATTTTCTCCTAGCTTTTCTTTTGCCTTTCTAAGCCCCTCACTGCTTCGAGCCGCAATTACCACCGTTGCACCTTCCTTAATAAACAAGGAACTTGCCGCCAGACCAATACCGCTACTTCCGCCTGTAACAACAACAACCTTACCCATCATTTTTTTCTCGTTCATTGCTATACCCATCATTGTCATCAGTTGATGACAATGATATTCAACCCAAAGCTAGTTAATGTCAACGCGTGATGACATAATGTGGAAAATATCAAAGTCAGGAGGCCAGGATGAATGAGATTAGCAATAAAAAGAGAGGGGTAAGCGTACGGGACGCAGCTCAGACACAGAAACGCATCCTTGCTGCTGCACAAACCCGCTTCTCTTTATACGGCTATGACAGTGTGGGTACCCGTGACATTGCAGCAGATGCCGGGGTCGACGCTGCATTAATTAATCGATACTTTGGCAGTAAAGAAAAACTTTTTGCCGCTGCTATCAAAGGCGGATTTGATGTGGCAGCGCATTTGCCGCCAGATCTTGACAACTTAGGCGCCTATCTTGTCGACCAGATACTGAAAGACGACATAGAGGATGATGAAGAGCCACATCCATTTGATGCCCTGGGCATGCTACTTCACCAAACAGTAAATCCTAAGATTGCCATGCTAATCGCTGATTCTTTTCACGCAGAGTTTATCAGTCCCTTATCCAAACTCTTGTCAGGAAAGGATACTGAAGCTCGCGCAGCGTTGATCGCTTCCTATGTCATTGGATTGGCGACGATGCGTCACAGGCTGGCATCAAAGGCGCTTTCTTGTAAGAAAGCAAAACAAATTGCAGCATTGGCTATTAATGCATGTGTAGAGGCATGCTAACCCCGCCGTTTCCCAAAGGATGGGTTAACTTTACCAAATGAAGCAAGAGCGGACCGGGTCGCAAGGGATTTGATGGGCTGCAATATTTCCGTTTCAACTGCAGAACCCTTTAGCACGTCACTGGTCGTTCCACAGGATCTCAGGATTGCTCTTGGGTCTGTCACAATTAAGAGCTTACAAAAAGCGTTGCTTAGAGTCCGGGAAGCTGTGGAGTACGAACAGTATCTTTAACCAGTTATTCATTTAATGGCATGTCCGTTGTTCGCTTAGAGCCGACGTTTCCAAATTAAAGGGCCGGTTAGTGCCAAGAGCGGACGTTACTGATTTTAATCTTCAGAAAAGTTAGGCATACCAACCGATGTAACAAATATCTGTTAAAATTTCATATGGTTTTTTAAGGAGAATAGATTTCATATGCGAATTCCTGATTATCCTTCGCGAGATTCTGATAAATGGGCACAGGTAGATGCCTGGTTTTCTGAAAAGCTCGCCCCTGAAGACTCAGATTTAAAATACACTCTCGCTAATAACATAGATCAAGGATTGCCCACACACGATGTATCTGCTTTGCAGGGAAAAATGCTGGCCATTTTCATTCGTATGTCACGTGCTGTCCGTGTTCTTGAAATAGGCACGCTTGGGGGTTATAGCACCATATGGATGGCCAGGGCTCTCCCACCACATGGAAGCGTAACGACAATTGAATTCAACGAGCATCATGCCGAGGTTGCTCGCCAGAATATAAACAAAGCGGGGCTGGCTGAGCGTGTTACGTTGCATATTGGGGCAGCACTTGATGTCTTACCCACACTTAAAGCCCCCTTTGACCTGATTTTTATCGATGCTGATAAAGTGAATAATCCACACTATCTTGAATGGGCTATCAAACTGTCGCAACAAGGTACCGTTATCGTTGGGGATAACACTGTGCGCGGTGGCGGTGTAATCGACTCAAGCAGTGATGATCCGAACGTTAAAGGTCTGCGAGAATTTGTTCAGATGATTTCTGAGGATGAGCGACTTGAAGCTACAGCAGTACAGACTGTTGGTGAAAAAGGATGGGATGGTTTCGTCATGGCTATCGTTAAAGCCCGGTGATTATATTTTTCGCTAAGAAGAACGAACTCACCGCCATCTATTAATCACAACTTCTCAAGGATTGTCAAAAGCTGTGCTGCTTGAGTTATGCCCTGAGTATTCGTTAACGAACGTGGAGCACTTACTGGCTCGAAAGAAAAGCGGTGATCATCGCATGATTCTCGCTCAATATTCGTAACCAGTAAGTGCATACCCTGAATCACCAAATAGTGTAAATCTCAGGATATGAAAGTCTATAGCTCGCTCATAGCTGCCGAAGATTTTCTAGAGGCAGCTTCGTGCCAGAAGCGGACGTAGCATGCATCATGTTATGATTCATTCAGTGAGAAGGGTTCACTCCTGTTTCCAGCTCATAGAGAACAAAAGGCTCTAAAAATTATGACATCATTCATTGAGAACCAAGTCATGGATTTCACCATCGGTCCCACTGATCCTGAGCACTTTGACAAGCTTCGCGCTATTGAACTGGCTGCTTTTGAAACATTGCGTAATGCAGGTGCGGTAACAGGCGAGGCGGGGGCAAGTAGCCTCGAGGAACTGAGCAATTTCAGTCGTAACGGTCTGTTACTAACGGCCTATACGTCTGATTCAGTTCCTGTAGGATTTGTAGCCGGCAAAGTTGAAGGCACATGGCTGCACATTGCTGAAATTGATGTACATCCGCAATGGCAGCGAAATGGAATCGGCAGACTGCTTATGGAGAGAGTACTCCTTACTGGGCAACAACGCGGTCTGGCTGGTGCCACGCTGACAACAGACAAGATGGTCGCTTTTAATGCCAGATTTTACGGTAAATTAGGATTTAATATTGTGGAAAGCCACGCACAACCTCCGCATCTGGTAAGCCTAATTGCTGAAGAGATTTCTAAGGGTTTCATTCCGGCGCGACGTGTTGCAATGTGGCTTACCTTTTAGGACTCAGGTCCGTTCTTCGCTCACAGAGGACAGTCCGTCCGCGTCGGGCTGCTCAATGCCAAAAGTGGACATCGCTTTATCTCTCTATTGTGAACTGATTAGTAGGATTTTATGTTTAAATTGCTTCCAGAAGTTAAGAATTGCGACAATGACAAAAACACTAGCTGAGATAGGCTTACTTATGATGATAAATCCGGAAATAAAAAATGATGACCTACATTTACCTCCAGATGGACTCCCTTGTTATCGCATTCTGACGGGCAAGGATGACGCTAAATTTTGTCATCGAGTTTCAGAAGCGCTGTCGCTTGGTTATCAACTATATGGTTCCCCAGCCGCGACGTTTAATGGTCAAGATGTTATTGTCGCACAAGCCATCATATGGCCAGAGGCTCAGTAGAGTCCGATTTTAATACCTTGAGCTTCTTAGCAGTAGTGTCTGCTGGCAGCGTGCCTCAGTATCGCTCTTGACCTTAAACCCGTTAATTAATATATCGTAATGTTAGTAATGGCTTAACCAGTTGTGAGAACAATTGCGAACTTTCGCTCACAGCAGACGTACGGCTCAGTTGGCTGTCCGCCTAGTGCCAGAAGCGGAACTTGCTTACATCATGCTATGTTAGTTTGCTGGGAACAGGTCAAGATGTTCACTGTGCCTATGCTTCAGCAACACCTTCCAGAACTTTTCAAGGAATAGAGAAATGGCTCGTAAGTATGTTTATGGTGATAAACCAATCCGTACAACAACCGCTGAGATAGTTGAAAACGAGTTTGCTGGAAAAGCCACGGCTGCTCAGGTCGATGCAATTTTAAAGAAAAGATTTCCACATTACAAAGACAATACTTATTTGAATCTGATAGTTAACGCAGTTAACTGCAATCGTGGTCACTGGAGTTTTAACAGGACTGCCAGACGAACAGATGATGCCACCCATCGCCACCATGAATATGATCGACTTTTCAAGCGTGGAAACGTTTTCGAGGTCTATGATTCCGCACTTCATGGTGTGTTTGAAATCTATGAAGCTTCAGACGGCAAATGGCTAACACGTCCGGTTGAAAGTGAGTTTGAAAAGGCCATAGAAACAGCGTCTCAACTTACCTCAGAACAACGTAGAGAGAAGCTGGCTACAGCCAACACCACGCCAGAAAGGTTCATTACAAAGAGCTATACCTTTAAGCGTAATCCCCTCGTTGTAGCAGAGGTATTAGCCTTAGCTGGAGGTAAGTGTCAAAGTTGCCTACGTGACGCACCATTCAATCGGGAAGATGGTAGACCGTATCTTGAAGTGCATCATGTGGAGTGGCTTGCTAACGGTGGAGAGGACTCTGTTGAAAATGCTATTGCACTCTGTCCGAACTGTCACCGCGAAGCACACTACGGCGCGCTTGTGTTGAAGCCGGCTAACATTAAGTAGTCTTCTTATAGCCCTCAACGTCCGTTCTTCGCTCACAGCGGACCTAAGCCTCCTCACAACCGCTCCGTGCCAA
>NZ_AJHJ01000054.1 GCF_000257645.1 Serratia sp. M24T3 | reverse complement strand
AATACAATCCATAATATTTTTTTCTGCCATTTAATCCTTTTTGTTAATGCAGAAAAAATTTTTTGGAAGTTACTTGCTATGCCTTTGTATTCTTTTTTCATTTTCTCATCTTGTCTTTCTATCTCATCACTGAGTGTTTCTAAAGTATGTTTTTGATTCCATACCATAAGGCCAACAAGAAGAGAGAAAATCCAGCAACCTATTAATACTGCAACATTCACCCAAAATTCATAACCAAAATCTGTTGATTTTTTCATTTGAGTAGCCACTATCACTGTTGCTACAGGTATACCAAGTATTTGATTTTGAATATCAGTAATTGCTTTATGAATCTTTCCTGTGTACTCAACTTTCGCAGCTTCAAGTTGATCACGGATCTTTTCATATGAAAAATCTGAGACAAAAATATTATATCCATCGGAAAAGCTATTTTGGAGCGATTCTAAATTGGCTAGTAAATATTCAAATCTATTATCTGGAGAAGTGTTTTTAACAAGATTGACAACCGACTTACCGAGAATTGCTAACTTTTGTTCCAGATGCATTCCATCTTCAAGGGAAGATTTAATCTTATCTAAAAACACTGTTTGAGCATTTTCAATATCTTCGCTCAAGTATTTTACAGGGAGTGAAAATCTGCCTGAGTCGATGAAAACAAACTCGCCTTTATCTTTGTCAAAGTATGCAGAGGCTTCTTTTAATATTTTAATAAAAGAAAGTAATGTTCTATATTTGACAATGCTTGGCGGAATTATCAGGCTTTTACTGTGGAAATTTTCTTCAATTAAATGAAAGTTGTTTTTCTCTTCAAAACAACAGCCAGTGTTTTTCAAGAGAGCATCAAAATTTAAGGCAAGGATACCTAATCCAGTTCTTGGCTTTTCGATAAATAAATCTATTATCTTTCCTTCGTGCAGATCTCCTGGTTGTACGTTTTTTAAGCTCAACCCGGAATCTTCAGCATTATCGTCTGATATGAGATTCGTGACTAAATCCACCATCTCTTTATCAGATAGTGTAAGACTGCCACTTCTACCATCATGCTCGAATCGTACACAACGGTAGATTTTTTCAAGGTCGGAAAATTTAACTCTGCTCATCGATATCAGATTCAGGTTGTACTTCTTTTCTCAATCTCACCAATAATTCTGGAGGTAATCCTTTGATTGTTAGGGTTTCATCTTCATTGAAAACAATTTGCCCCTCTTGAATAGCTGTTCTAGTAAACTCAATCTTCCACTGTTTTGTTTTACCAGTAAATTTAACTAAGCGACGCAGGACACGCTTATCAGGTACAAAACCCTCCGTAAGTTTGATCTCAGGAGATGACAATAGCTCAACTAGTTCAAGAGGTTCATTAGGCCATAGTTCATTAGCGAATGGCTCAATATGTAAAGGTTCATCTTTGTTGGCTAAATCATAGCAAATCATATGAGCTTTAGTGAAGAATGCATCACGTTCTTCTTCAGTAAACGCTTTTGATGTTACAAAACTTTCAAGAGCTGCGATTAAAGTATTACTTTCTGTCGCTGCTACGATGTTACTATTACATCCCAGAAATGCTTTAAAATATTCAGAAACCTTATCTTGTTTTCGCCCTTTAATAAAACTCAAATATCTTTCAGAACCATCGGTCCAGCTAGTTATATCAACACGACCAGCAAGTCTAAATCCATTAATGTCAAGATATAAGCTATCTTTTACATCTTTATCTGCGGTCAGAGCTGCACCCAATTCTTCAGTTAATATGGCAACATATAAAAATTCTTTTTCATCACGATTAATGTGGCAGATAAAAACATGACCACCCGTCGCTGCGGTTTTTGAAGCCTTAACAGCTAGGGTGTTCATCATTAGAACGGATAATTCATAGAAATTAGTTTCTCGAGTTACAAAATGCTCTCTAACGTATTTTTTAACTGGAAAGTTTTCCTCATCATCTTCAAATCTACCATGTGATTTCCCAGCTCTTTTTGCATAGGTATCAGAAAGCTTATCAACAAGTCTCTGGACTGTATTGGTTACATTCAGTTGCTCGTCACGCGGATCAACAATGAATACACCATCATTTTTGACTAAATCGTGTACAACGACAGAGATTATTGTATTAGGCGATTTTTCTTTAGCTTGTAGAGGTGCTTGTGTGCTCATGTTTAAGTCCGTTTAATAGTTAATAGGCTAATAATTTCAATTTGTTATTTTTATGTTTTCCGACACTCTTACTAATTTACACTCAGATACTAAATAAAGCATTAGTGCGGTCCGCAAAAAACATTGTAATCTGTTAAGAGTGGTTACTTAGTCACGTAGCTTACACACTTTAAAGACCTCGCTTCGGCGGGGTTTTTTTCGTTTAAAGGTCGCTTAGGCGGCTTTTTTTATGCCCTCAATTCGGTTGTGAGGACACCTACAGCGATAAGGGGTTTATCAATGTCCGAGCCGGTATCAGCTACTGCGGCTTCAACGGCGCTCGCCACGGTGGGTCTGTTCGGCTGGTTCACAGGGCTGGATTACGGTGTAGTCTTCGGTGCTTTTGCTGGCGCAGTCTTCTATGTCACATCCGCCGCAGACCTGTCCGCATGGCGTCGCATTTCCTATTTTGGTGTGTCATTCATGTGTGGACTACTGGGTGCTGGTGTAGTGGGCGCTAAATTGGCCGCCTGGCTGAGTTATCCTGATAAACCATTGGACGCGCTGGGCGCGGTGATTACCTCCGCACTGGCAGTGCAACTGCTTACGTTCGCCAGTAACCGGGCAAAGAACCCAACGTCACTGATTGATCGGTGGAGGGGGCAAGGTGGTAATAAATGACCCGCTGGTAATTCTTAACGTAGTGGTATGTACGTTGGTGGTTATCCGGCTGAGCTTCTTTCGAAAGAATGGGGCCACACATCGCCGCTGGGCGTCGTGGCTAGCCTACCTTCTGATCCTGATTTATGTCCATGTCCCGCTGCGTTTCCTGTTCGACCATTACGACGGCACGCGCTGGGCCATCCTCTTACTGAACCTCGTTATCTGCATTGCGATATTCGCCGCACGCGGGAACGTGGCGAAAATCATTAAAATCCTGAGACATCCGCAATGACAAAAGACCAATTTACCCGGGCGGCTTCACTAAGCGCCGACTTAGCCGCGCGCTGGTATCCGCATGTGGTGTCCACGATGGCTGAATTCGATATTTCTACGCCAGCGCGCCAGGCGGCATTCATTGCGCAGGTTGGCACGGAATCAGGCGGCTTTAAAACGTTGTCCGAGTCGTTCAACTATTCGATTGCTGGTCTGGCTATCTTCGGAAACAGGCTTACTGCATCACAGCGGGAACAGCTCGGGCGTCGAAATGGGGAAGGATCTTTACCAGTAGAGCGCCAGCGCGCCATTGCAAATCTGGTGTATGCCGGTCGATACGGTAACAAAGCGGCGGGTGATGGTTATAAATTCCGTGGGCGTGGACTGAAGCAAATCACGTTCCTCGATAATTATCTAGCCTGTGGCCGCGCGCTGCACATCGACCTGATCAGCAATCCTGACCTACTGCTTCAGGACGAATACGCGGCGCGGTCGGCGGGCTGGTTTTGGAAGGCCAATAGCTGCAACAACTTTGCCGACTCCGGCGACATTGTGGGGCTGACCAAGCGCATTAACGGCGGTGATAACGGTCTGGCTGATCGGCAGGCGCGTTATGCGGTCGCCAAAAAGGTTTTATGTATCTGATGGTCCACTAGTGGGAGCATCTTTTTCACAGCTATGATGAAGGGTTACTGTTCTTATCATGATAAACAAAACCGCCATCATCTTGACCGCTGTCATCATGCTAATGATTGCTCTTCTAATGTGGGCTGCTTTCCATTATTACGGAAAATCGGTATCAACTGCCGACCAACTCACGACCGCAGTACAGCAAAAGAAAGAAGCCGAATTCATCACCCAATCTCAGGCGCTGAGCGTCGGCATATTCAACACTATCGCGGGGGCAACTCTGAATGCGCAGCATGCGAACACATTGGACTCACAGGCAACCCAGGCTGACATCAAAAACGCTCTTGCGAACGATACTTGCGCTGTTGTTGCTGTGCCTGCTAGCGCAGCTGACCGGTTGCTCGAGCACTACAACGCAATACGTAAAAGTGCCGGTAACACCAATACCGGCCAGCCTGCTGGTGGATTGCCTGCCGTCCCCGCCACCAAGTGACCCGTTAACTTACGGTGCAAGCGTGCTGTGGAATGAGTTACTGCTAACCGACTTGCAGAACTGCAATAGCCAATTAGATGGCATCCGCCAAATTGAAACCAATCAACAAGGTAAATAACTATGAACCATGAAAAAGACAACCTCGCTGGTAAAGACCTCGGTATTAGCATTTTCAGTCCGGAAGAGTTTTCCCTTCTGGAGTTATCTGGAGATAAGCAGACTGTAGGTCAGTGGTTTGACGGTGAGGTGCCGAATGTTGGTTCAAAGCTTGAACTCGTACTGCAGAAGAAAACAGAATCTGCAGATGGGACAGTGAGTGTTCAGGTGGTTTTGAGAGAAATCAAACCAGGTATTTTAACAATGCGTGAAGATTCTATTAAGGGCTTGGTTGGGAAAACCCTCAGCCAGCTTGACGGCATCCGCTAGATAGAGCATTCCAGAGCCTCGCAATAGCGGGGCTTTTTTACACCCAGAAGAAGAAGGAAACACCCATGTTTACAGTTAAAACGATTATTGATGGCGTTACTCACATTTCTGAAGTTGAGAAAATTACGATTGCTCGCGCAGGGAGCGATGCTTTTAAGCGAGTGCTGGAGTTGACTAATAACACCTCAAACCCAGACTTCGCATTCTTTGTGCCAGCCGTATATGAAGATGCAGCAGCAGCCAAGACGTTGCAGGATGAGGAGTTGATTATCAGTGAGCGTGATGACGTTCTAGATACTGATGCAATCGCAATTATTATTGATGATTTCACCTGCAAGTCCGAACGCCACCCATATCCGGAAGGCACGCAGTATCAATTCATTTATCCCGGCGACTACGTTTACGTGATGAATTCTCACGGTTCAACGATTGAAACAGTCAAATAATCATTACAAGGCCTGTTTACGAGCAGGCCTATCCAAATCGAAGAGGCCAGACAGAAATGATTAAGCATTTTTTTGCATGGCTGAAAGGTCTTTATTACACCCCAGCCACAGTGGCTGAACCCATAACATTAGGAGTTACCATGTCGGAACCATTAGTAGACACCGCAGTAGAACAGCTAGTAACTGAAAATGCAGCAGCAGAAGGTCAAATGGCAGTAGACAACGCTGCTCCAGTAGCTGAAGTGGCAGCAGAACCAGAAATCACCGAAACAGATGCGGTACTGGCGAAACTGAAAGAGCTGGTAGCAGCAGCTGGATCTCAGGCCCATGCCTATATTGACGACCTGATCGAGCTGGCTAAAAAATTGGTTTGATAAACGATTAACTCAACTTCAAGAGGTCGCCAATCGGCGGCCTTTTTATTGAGCAAACCTGCACATCATGCCCGACCAGAGAGTCTTGCAGACACAAGCCTGTTGCCATGCCGGTGGCGATCGGCAGCCGTCTCTAATGATAGTGAAGCTTCAATGACAAAAATCTTTCACTTAACACCTTTTCAATCTGGGAATATTGGTGGCGGCATTAACGATTCCATTTCCTTGTTACCTGTAGATGCGTGGGTATGCATTCGTGACGCAGATACTATGTTCCTGACCCCCAGGCAACAACAGCAGCTGGTGGACATTGCGAGTGCTGACCCTGAATTTGATGTCATTGGTTGCATGACTAACCGGTTACGTTCACCTCATCAAACACACGGTGGACAACTCAGCGATGAGCCGGACATCAGGATACATATGCAGATTGCTGAAGAGCTTGAGCGGGCCCGCTACGGGGAATTGGTTGAGCTACCCGCACCCAATGTGGTGGCAGGTATGCTCATGTTGTTTCGCGTATCACTGTGGGAAACGGTCAAGTTTACGCCGCGTTCTATCTACTTTGATAAACAGTTTTGCAGCGCTGTTCGTGCTCGTGGCGGCAAACTGGCTATTGCCAAGGGAATTTATCTGTTTCACCTCTATCGTTTTAACAAGCCTGACCCCTGTAATTATTTGGAGCATCTTAAATGAAAATCGGTGTAGGTGTGATCACGATGGGGATGAGAACAATTAATCCCAAGATGTTTGCCAATACCGCGTGTGAAGTATTCATTTATACGGACAAAGACAAAAAGGGGCCTGGCGCAGCAAGAAATGAAGTATTGAAGCATTTTTCAGGTTATGACCATGTTTTTATCTTTGATGATGATTGCTATCCAACGGCCAAAGGCTGGGAAAAATACTTCATTGACTGCGCCATCAATCACGACATCCACTACATGGCCTTACCTGAGGGGGTGAAAGGGACGTTTTTAGGTGCGTTTTGTGAAATCACCCACTGGGACAGCGCACTGGGATGTTTTGTTTATCAGGATGCCCATGCAATGAGAACCATTGGTGGATATAACACAGCCTATCATCGTTATGGATACGAAGACGCTGGCCGTTCAATACGCGCAAAGAAGGCAAAATTGACGGGTTGTGATGCCTGGTCTTTCCCTCTTCGTGGTCTGCTTTATATCCATTCAGAAGATGTTTGCGGGGAATGCCCTGTGCCTAATATCGAACATGCCGACAAACTGGCATATATCGAGATGAACCGGCCAGTCTGGCTGGAAGAGATAAATGGAAATGAGGTCTATTACCCGTATGAGTAACCTGATGCTGGAAATAAGACCGAATCCATCCTGCGACTACCATCGAGTCGTCTTACCGTTTAAGTACGCCAATATTCAGCCGAAAGTTCCAGTTTATGTTTTCAACCGGATACCCTCTGCGAGCAGATCAAATTTGCAGCAACTCAAAAAGCTCGGTGTGAAAATCATCTGTGACGTTGATGACTATTGGCACCTTGATCCCGCTCATTACCTGGCTGACAGCTTCAGAAGAAGTGGGATGACTCAGCGTATTATTGACGCGATAAGTGTCGCTGATGTTGTCACGGTAACGACACCTTACCTCGCATCGCGAGTGCGTGAATACAACCGTCGTGTTGTGGTTATCCCGAATGCTCTTCCCTTTGACTCCGACCAGTTTTGTCGCAGTCCTGAAAAAACGTCCGGTAGATATTTTGTCTGGGCAGGTGGAGCAAGCCATCGACACGACCTGAAGATACTTTCAGGTCTTTATGCCGATATTACGATTGCAGGATATAACCCGCATGACAGCGAATGGGTGAGGGTTAAAGAAGGGTCGCCGGGCGCTGAGGTCATTGAAGAGAAACCTAATACGCAATACATGAGCGTCTATGACACGCATCGCGTGGCATTGGCCCCGTTGATAGACAGTATGTTCAATGGGTGTAAATCCAACCTAAAAATACTGGAAGCGGGTGCTAAAGGGATCCCCATCATCACATCATCCGTTAGCCCTTACTTAAACCACGTTGATAAGGGCATGGTGTTCTACGCTGCCAGTCGCGCGGAATGGGTTGAGCAGATGAGAAGGCTCAAAGACAACCCCAATCTCGCTGAAGATGCAGGCGAAAGGTTAGCCGAACATGTCCGCCTCAACTACCACCTGAATGATGCGAACGAGATAAGACGGCAGGTAATAGAATCCTTTTCATAGATGAGGTAAGCATGAAACATATTCAGTTAGCCAAGTTGTATCGCGGATCTATTTTCTTTGGGTACGGCATTGCCGTTGAGGGTGAATGGCTATGCGAGTTGATTAGCACTGAGATAATCAGTGAACCCAATCAGCTTCCGGTTCTCAATGCTAAGTTCTATCTCAAAGAACAACAGGCAGAAAACCCCATCATTATCAACCTGGACGATGATGATGGGGAAGCTTAAGACCTTGCAGCCCAGAGTACAGACAATGGATGTACGCATCGTCAAGCCAATGGTGGTAGCTGATATCCGTATCACGGGTTACAAACTACAGCAGCGCCGCCTGCGTTTATGGCAACGTAATCCGCGCTGTGTAGTGTGCGGTAGAGTGACTGAATATCCGCACGGTTTTGACCTGGACCACACCGTGCCCCTCTATTTAGGTGGCGAAGATGTGGACGGTAACTGTCAGATACTTTGCAACGGACCGGAAGGCTGTCACCACAAGAAGACGCGAAACGACATGAACCAATCTAAATGATATGTGTTCTCGTTTGAATCTGTTCTTTGTTTTAATGTTTGATATTGATTCTCATTTGCATCGTCGGGGTGGGGGGTGTGAAAAAGTTTTCGAGGGCCTTGGCTACGAAACCTCGCCCCCTCTCACGCGCAGAAAAAATCCCGTTTGGAGGGTATTAACATGTTAACAGCCCAGAAGCGAAAATTTGCTCTGGCGCTGATGTCCGGCAGGTCAAAAAAAGATGCGGCTATTGAAGCAGGATATTCTGAGAACTCCGCGCGCTCCAAGGGTTCGCAGCTTTCAAAGGACCCGGAAGTCATCGCTTTTATTGAGCGCAAAAAGAATGAAAAAATTGAAGTCGATGACGTCCCTGTATATCGCCAAATTGTTAATACCCCTGTTAACACCCCAGCGGTAAACATTTCATCGGATATGCCCCCCATTAACGGTGAGGAAAGCAGAAAATATAATGACCCGATGGATTATCTAAATGCTGTTATGAATGGCATCGAACCTGATGAACCAGAGAGACGCGACGCCGCCAAAGCAATGCTCCCCTATGTTCACCCGAAAAAAGGTGAGGGTGGGAAGAAGGTTGCCCAAAACGCAGCGGCGAAAGTGGCGGCCAGCAAATTCGGGGCAATGGCCGCGCCCAAGCTTATTGTTAATAACAAGGGGTAAGGCATGGTGAGCTGGACGACTGCCTGTCTGGATTGGGAAAAACGGCTGGTAAATCGGCAGTCAATCATTCCCGAGCCCATATTTAAAGAAACTGCTGCACATGCGCTCTCTATATTCAAAGAACTCCGTGTTTCCGACCTGCCAGGGAAACCCACCTTTGGTGAGTGTACCGACCAATTTGTATTTGATTTCGTGAATGCTATTTTCGGAGGATATGACGCCGAGACGGGGAAGCAGCTGATCCGTGAATATGGATTGCTGATATCCAAAAAGAATACAAAATCAACCATAGCAGCGGGGATCATGCTCACGGCGCTGATAATTTGCTGGCGGGAAGATGAGGAGCACTTAATCCTTGCACCGACCAAGGAAGTCGCCGACAACAGTTTTAAACCGGCTGCCGGCATGATCCGCGCTGACGAAGAATTAATGGATATGTTCCAGATTCAGGACCATATCAGAACGATTACGCACCGCGTAACGCGCAGTACGCTGAAAGTTGTGGCTGCTGATACGGACACGGTATCGGGTAAGAAATCAGGGCGCGTACTGGTCGATGAGCTTTGGCTCTTTGGTAAGCGCCAGAATGCTGAAGCGATGTTTATGGAAGCATTGGGCGGTCAGGCGTCCCGCGACGAAGGTTGGGTTATTTATCTGACAACCCAGAGTGACCAGCCTCCCGCCGGTATCTTCAAACAGAAGCTTCAATATTGGCGAGATGTGCGGGATGGTAAAATCCATGACCCGAAAACGTTAGGCATTTTGTATGAATTCCCTGAGAAGATGATCGACAATAAAGATTACCTCCAGGCTAAAAATTTCTATATCACCAACCCAAACCTTGGCCGTTCAGTCAGTAATGAGTGGCTTGAAGATCAGCTAAGGAAAAACCAGCCCAAGACTGACGGCACGTTCCAGCAATTCCTTGCAAAACACCTGAATATTGAAATTGGCATGAATTTGCGCAGCGACCGCTGGGCAGGTGTGGATTATTGGGAGGTTCAGGCAAGAAAGGACCTCACGTTCGAAGAAATACTTCGACGTTCCGAGGTGGTCACTGTGGGCATTGATGGTGGTGGCCTTGATGACCTTTTAGGCGCTGCTATCATTGGACGAGACAAAGAAACGCGCGAATGGCTAGCCTGGACTCATGCCTGGGCACACAAATCCGTGCTTGAAAGGCGTAAAAGCGAGGCATCCAAGCTAATGGACTTTGCTGCAGCTGGCCACCTCACGTTAGTGGAATATATCGGACAGGATACGGAAGAGATTGCTCAGTGGGTATGCATGATACGCGATGCAGGTTTACTGGATAAAATCGGCATTGACCCCTCCGGCATAGGTGCCATCCTGGATGAACTGGTCATCGCAGAAATTGATCAGGAAAAGGTGGTCGGGATTAGCCAGGGTTGGCGACTCGGTGGCGCGATTAAAACCACGGAAAGGAAGCTCGCTGAAGGTGGTCTTATCCACGGCGGTCAGCCAATGATGAACTGGTGTGTTGGCAATGCGAGGGTCGAACCTCGCGGTAATGCCATATTGATCACCAAGCAGGTCAGCGGTGCCGGTAAGATTGACCCGCTGATGGCGCTTTTTAACGCCGTGTCACTCATGGCGCTCAATCCAGAATCAACCCAAAAAGATTATCAAATTCATTTTATTTAGGCGTCCTGGCAGTCAGTGACCCCTTTGAATAAAAGCTTCACCCATGTACCCGCCTCGGCGGGTTTTTTCGTTTTAGGAGGTCAGTAAATGGCAAAGCAGCGCGCTTATAGCCTCATGACGATAAAGGCCGTTGATGAGGACAGGCGGATTATAACCGGCATTGCCTCGACGCCTTCACCCGATCGTTACGGTGACGTTATGGAGCCAGACGGGGCCATATTTAATGCCGCCACCCCCTTTCTCTGGCAGCACGACAGCAATCAACCGATTGGCACCTGTACCCCTAAACGGGTGAAGGATGGGTTAGAAATCGTTGCCACGTTGGTGAAACCCACCCCGGATATGCCGTCACAGCTTGCAGCACGACTTGACGAGGCCTGGTCATCGATTAAATCAGGCCTGGTTCGCGGTTTATCCATCGGCTTTAAACCGATTGAATATTCATTTTTGGACGACGCCGGTATCCGGTTTCTGAGTTGGGACCTGCTGGAAGTGTCTGCGGTCACCATCCCGGCCAATGCGGAATGTTCAATCCAGACAGTGAAATCTTATGACCTTCGCCCTCACGCCGCGTCAG
Organism: Serratia sp. M24T3; assembly: GCF_000257645.1. Classification (GTDB taxonomy): domain Bacteria; phylum Pseudomonadota; class Gammaproteobacteria; order Enterobacterales; family Enterobacteriaceae; genus Rouxiella. Next base: position 5,751 of record NZ_AJHJ01000054.1, on the reverse strand, counting down.
GCACCGAGAGGCCGGTCGTTAACACCCGATCCCCCGCTGGCGCTACAGCAAAAAAATCTACCGAAATCAAAGGAAAAAGCATGAATATCGCCGAGCAAATTAAAAGCTTTGAACACAAACGTGCCGCGCTGGCCGCAGCAAACGAATCCATTATGTCGAAAGCGGCAGACGATGGCCGCACGCTGGATGCGGAAGAGGAAGAGCAATACGACCAGACTGCCGCAGAGATGAAATCGGTCGATGTACACCTGGTGCGCCTTCATGATATGGAAACGGCGCAGGCCAAGACGGCAACGCCCGTTTCTAAATCTGCAGGCGGCGGTGACGTGCCCGTGGTCGGTATTCGCGCACCCGGTATCATCCGCGTCGAACAGAAACTGGACAAAGGGATCGCCTTTGCCCGTTTTGCCAAGTCCCTGGCCGCCGCCGGTGGCAGCCGCTCGGAAGCACTGGAAATTGCGAAGAAGCAATATCCCGATGATGCCAAACTCCACCACGTCCTGAAAGCGGCCGTCGGTGCAGGCACCACAACCGATCCGACCTGGGCAGGCAGCCTGGTTGAATACCAGGAGTATGCCCTGGACTTTGTCGATTACCTTCGACCGCAAACCATCATCGGTCGCTTCGGTCAGGGTGCTATCCCTGCACTTCGTCAGGTGCCGTTTAACATTCGCATCCCGGCACAAACCTCCGGGGGCTCGGCGAACTGGGTCGGTCAAGGGAAAGCCAAGCCGCTGACCAAGTTTGATTTTGAGTCCATCACCTTCGGATTCTCCAAAGTGGCCGCCATTGCGGTGCTGACCGACGAACTTATCCGCTTCTCCAACCCTGCTGCCGATGCGCTGGTGCGTAATGCATTGGCTGAAGCGGTGATTGCTCGTCTGGATACTGACTTTGTCGCGCCAGGCAAAGCGGAGGTGGCGGGCATTTCTCCGGCCTCTATCACCAATGGCATTGTCGGGGTTGCGTCTTCAGGCGACCCAGACACCGATGCGGCAACGGCATTTGGCACCTTCATTACGGCGAACCTTCAGCCTACCGGCGGCGTCTGGCTGATGTCCAGCACCACGGCGCTGTCTCTCTCAATGAGGAAAAATGCGCTTGGCCAGAAAGAGTACCCGGAAATGTCGCTGCTGGGCGGGACGTTCCAGGGGCTCCCTGTGGTGGTGTCTCAGTACGTTGGCAGTCTGCTGGTTCTGGTCAATGCGCCGGACATCTATCTGGCTGATGACGGTGGCGTGGCGGTGGACATGTCTCGTGAAGCCTCGCTTGAGATGGAAAGTGATCCAACGGGTGACAGCACGGTGCCAACCGGTGTTGAAATGGTGTCAATGTTCCAAACCAACAGCGTGGCCATTCGCGCGGAACGCTGGATTAACTGGAAGCGTCGCCGTACCGCTGCTGTGGCGGTCATTACCGGCGTTAACTACAGCGCCAACCCGACGACGTAATAACATGTGTTAAACAGAGGGGCTTCCGGCCCCTCTGTTTTTGGGAGATGAGCGAGATATGAAAGAAATTAAATACCTCAAGCATACCCATGATTCTGGCGTGGGCCGTGTTCGCCTGCTGCCGGACCGCGAGGCGGTAATTTTGGTGACGCTGGGGTATGCAGCATATTACCAGGGTAAACGCAGAAAAACCGTGAGTAAAAAGGACACCGGCAATGGTTAACTGGTTGCGTCGAAAAAAGAAGTCGATGGATCTGCCTTCCTCTCGTGGTGGCTGGATGTCCATTATCAGAGAGTCCTTTGCGGGGGCCTGGCAAAAGAATATCGAGGTACGCCAAGACGTTGTTCTGGCGCACTATGCGGTCTTTTCGTGCATTGGGCTTATCTCGGGCGATATTGCCAAGATGCCCTTGCAGCTGAAGGGTAAGAGCTCTTCAGGGATCTGGCAGGACATTGAAAAAAAAGACATCACTTCACTGCTTGATAAACCCAACGCCATTCAGACCCGCATTCAGTTTTATGAAAACTGGGTGGTGTCCAAGCTGATTAGCGGGAATACCTATGTACTGAAAATTCGTGACGCCAGCGGTGTGATTAATCAGTTGAGAATACTTGACCCTGGCCGCGTTCAGCCCATGGTGTCAGACGACGGGGCCGTTTTCTATCAGCTGATGGCTGATAATATTGCTGGCTTAACAGAGTCGATAATTGTTCCGGCTCGGGAGATTATCCACGACAGGTTCAACTGCCTGTTTCATCCCCTTGTCGGGCTTTCACCGATTTTCGCCTGTGGCATGTCAGCCATGCATGGACATTACATTCAAAACAGCAACGCCAACTTTTTCAAGAATGGCGGGAAACCCGCCGGGATTATCACTATTCCTGGACGGATAGACCAGGATACAGTCCTAAAAATCAAGGAGGCCTGGGAGGCTGGCTATTCCGGGGAAAATGCGGGGCGCACGGCGGTGCTGTCTGATGGTGCCGGTTATACCACCATGGCGATGACAGCCGCGGATTCACAGGTGGTCGAGCAGCTTCAACTGACCGCTGAGATCATCTGCTCAACGTTCCACGTTCCATTGTACAAGGTTGGACTCGGTACCCCTCCGACCTACAACAATATTGAAGCACTCGATCAGCAGTATTATTCGCAATGTCTCCAGACTTTTATTGAATCGATTGAACTGCTGATTGATGAGGGACTTGATCTTGATAAAAAGACCTGCACTGAGTTCGACCTCAATGCTCTTCTGCGAATGGATACCAGCGCGCGTTACAAATCACACAGTGACGCGATAAGTGGTGGCTGGCTGGCCCCGAATGAGGCCCGTAAAAAAGAAAACCTGCCGCCGGTTATTGGTGGAGGATCCCCGCTTATTCAGCAGCAAAATTACAGCCTTGAGGCGCTGGCAAAACGCGATGCGAAAGACGATCCGTTTGCCACGGGAAGCAGTGCGACGTTGGCAGTCCCTGAAACACAAAATGAACCCGTGAAGCCAGAAGACGATGACGATTCGGGCAGTAAGGCCCTGTCTGAAAGCGAAGCCTTTATTCTGAAGAGCGTGCTTAAAGGAATAATAAACCCATGAACGAGCGTGAATTATCTCTAATAAAACATATGGGTGAGGTCTTTGCCTCGCATATTTCTGACATGAATATTCAGTTCAATAAAGCCTTGCAGGCGCATATGACGCTGGTAGGGGAAAAGCTGGCCAGCATGGGGGAGGAACTGCATGTCATTGCTAAAGCGACCCCAACGGATTTCAGCGGCATGGTTGCGGAAGCCATATCCACACTGCCTGAACCCATAGCCCCAGACCTTCCTGATATTGAAAAAATGGTGCTGGACGCGGTCTCTCGGATCGAACTTCCTGTTGCGCCAGTATTGCCTGATATTGAAAAAATGGTGGCCGACGCGATTGGACGTATTGAGGTGCCTGTTGCGCCAGAATTGCCCGACATTCAAAAGATGGTACAGGAGCAGGTAAATGTCGCTGTCGGTGCTTTGCCGGAATTTCATGACGGTATCGACGGCAAAGATGCGCTGCAATTAGAGGTCTTGCCCGATATCAACGAGGAAAAATCATATCCTCGTGGCACCTATGCATTGTTCAAGGGCGGCCTATGGCGGGCTTATCAGAAAACTGTGGGCCTATCTGGGTGGGAGTGCGTCGTTTCTGGTGTACACAGTATTGACGTCAGCCAGAACGCGCCGCGGGAGTTTAGCATTAAGCTGTGCCTGTCAGATGGCGTGATGGTTGATAAAACGTTCTCCGTACCGGTATTGATTTACCGTGGTGTGTTTAAACACGGGGAGGGGTATCAACCCGGCGACTCGGTAACCTGGGGCGGTTCGCTCTGGCACTGTGATATTGACACATCGGATAAGCCCGGTGAGCTTGGGTCGAAAGGGTGGACGTTAGCCGTCAAACGTGGTCGTGATGGGAAGGATAAATAATGGCAGACCCAATTATGCTCGTGACGCTTCAGGAAGCCAAAGACCATCTACGCATTGATGACGATGACGGTGACAATGACCTGACTCTTAAAATTCAGGGGGCGAGTGCTATTTTGCTTTCCTACATCCAGGGAAGCCGTGACCAGTTAATTGATAGTACGGGTCAAATTATCGAGGGTACGGAAGCGCTGTTGTGCATGAAAATCGCAGTGCTTGTTTTGCTGGGGTATCTGGACCGAAACCGCAACGCGGAGGAAGAGGAAAAGGTGAGTCAAGGCATTCTACCTTTTGTGGTCACGATGCACATTTACCATTTACGCCAACCCAGCATTATCTAAGCACGAGGTAATATATGGCCTGTTCAGGTTGTGAACGCCGCCGCGAGTGGCTTAAAAAGTGGAGCAAGATTGCCTATGAACGAGCAACAGGTAAGCCAGCTGCTGGAGGCGATGGCAGCACAAACAAAAGCCATGAACCGCCTGGCGGAGTCAAATGAAGCGCTTGTCTCCATCATTGTTCAGACTCTGAATGAAGAGGAAGACACTGACCTCACTTCATCAGCAGCATTAGAAGTTAACTACCTTAGCGGTAAACCAAGGGGGTGATATGCAGGCCGGAAAACTACGCCATCGCATCATGCTGCAAAAACCAGCTAACCTTCGCGATCCCGAGACCGGTTCTGTCATTCCGGGCTGGGAAGACGTTAAGAAACTCTGGGCCGATGTGGTCCCGCTGTCAGCTCGTGAATTTATTGCCGCGCAAGCCGTTCAAAGTGAGGTGACGACCCGCATTACTCTTCGTAAAAGGAGTGATGTGACCAATCAGCACCGGATTATTTTTCGGGGACAGGTATACAACATTCAAGGGGTGCTGCCGGATCCGGTAAGCGGCCTTGAATATATGACTCTGCCCTGCTCTGAAGGAGTTAACGATGGCTGATGGCATTGAGTTTTCACTTGTTGGCATTGATTCCCTACTGGGTAAGCTGGATTCCATTAGTCTCGACCTGAAAAGGAAAGGGGGGAGGGCGGCGTTGCGTAAAGCGGCGAATGTCATCGTGCAACAGGCTAAAACAAATGCCCAAAGGGTAGATGATGCCAAAACGGGCAGGAGCATAGCGGACAACATCGCGCTTCGTTGGAATGGTAAGGTTTTCAAGCGAACAGGCGATCTATCATTTCGTGTAGGGGTGCTACATGGTGCTGTTTTAAAAAATCATCCTGACAAAGCAAAAAATGCGCCGACACCTCATTGGCGACTGCTTGAATTTGGCACCGAAAAGATGGCGGCACAGCCGATTATGCGACCCGCTATCGTCACGACAGTCGATAGGGTTGTGTCCACTTTTGTTACCGAGTATGAAAAGGCTATTGATCGTGCAATTGCCCGTGCACAGAAACGGGGGGGAAATCCATGACTGCGCCTATTTATTCTGTCTGCGCCGCCTCACCCGCTGTCAATGCGTTGTTGGGAAAGGATGATGTCAGGCTCTATCCGTTTGGCGAGAATGCCGACAACGTTATTTATCCTTATGCGGTGTGGCAAAACGTCGGCGGATTGCCCGCCATGTATCTCGGAAACCTTCCAGATGTAGACAGCTTTTCTCTTCAGCTTGATGTCTATGCGGACACGCCAGTTCAGGCATTAGCTGTCGCAAAAGCACTACGTGATGCTATTGAACCCCATGCCTATATCACACGATGGGGCAATCAAGATCGCGACCCGGAGACAAAACGCTACCACTATTCCTTTGACGTTGACTGGATAGTTACGCGTTAGGACCCTGAAATATTAACCCACCGGCTTAAAGCCGGTTTTTTTATGCCCGGAGAAAACCAT
>NZ_AJHJ01000053.1 GCF_000257645.1 Serratia sp. M24T3 | reverse complement strand
TGCGGACAGAAATCAGGCGGTGGCCAGGCAGAAGCTTACCGGGAGCAATGCTTACTGGAAATGGAACACGGCTTATAACCGGCGGTCGGTGGCCGAAACGGCGATGTACCGGGTTAAGCAACTGTTCGGTGGGCACCTGACGCTGCGTGACTACGATGCGCAGGTTGGTGAGGCTATGGCCATGATCCGTGCGTTGAACAAAATGACGCGTGCAGGCATGCCAGAAAGTGTGCGGATTGCCTGAGGAAGTCAGTAACGGGAGGCGGTTTATCTAAATCAGATTTAATCAACAAAGCCAAAAGATGATAGAAGTACATGTGATTTTATATAAGTTTTCTTGCTATGCAGCAACAACAAAAAGTAGTCAAAATTCACTTGGTAAAAATAGAACGGAGAATGTATTTAGCACACACACTAATAAGTGTAATTTGCATTCAAAGCATTAATTAATAGTGTTTTCATTTATAATTTATTGCAATAATATCAAGGACGGTTTATGGATAACCTAATTAGTATATATATCACTACGTGTAATAGGGCAGCTAAATTACCTCGTGCGGTTAGATCTGCTATGGAACAATCGTATAAAAATATAGAGATATTAATTTGTGATGATGCATCGACAGATAATACAGAAGAGATAATACAGGAGTTGATGAAGGAGGATAGAAGAATTAAATATTTCAAAAATGAACAAAACATGGGAGCTTGCTACTCAAGAAATGTTTGTATAAATAATGCATGTGGAAAGTATATAACAGGTCTTGATGACGATGATGCTTTTACAACAGAGCGTTTAAAGGTCTTTTTAAATTACTGGGAAGATCAATATTCGTTCATTAGCGCTAATTTTTACGAGGTTTCTGGTAATATATCAACAATTCGTTATGAAAGGAGTACTGATAAGATACATTCTTACAAAGCACTTTTATTTGATAATATTGCTTCAAATCAAGTGTTTACAGAAACCCATAAACTAAGATCAATTAATGGCTTTGATACAAGAGTAAAAAGACTTCAAGATTGGGATACGTGGCTAAGATTAGCTTATAACAAAGGTAATTTTCTAAGCTTGAAAGATAGCACTTATATCATGTATCATGACCACCACTCCATGGAATCTCGAGTATCCCAAAACAGTTCTTTTACGACTGCATTAACGGAATTAGGTAAAAGAAACAAAGAAATTTATGGAGAGAAAAACCATAAAATATTACAGTACCTTATTAAATACCACGCCAATACATTATCATTGTCGGAAGCAGTTAAATGGGCTTTTTATCAGAAAAAATGTCATTATTTAATAAAACACTTAAAAAACATTTTTAATTGGTAAAAAACCATATCTTTTATATTACTTAAGTAATATTGGCAGTCAAAGGGCGCGCGCAATCGCCTTTAAGTAAATCGAGAAATACTTCCTAAGTGAGGGTGCATAACTTTTATAACTTTGTTGCAATCGAAATAAAAATAGGTGAATTGTTTGAACCAAAAAATTATATTCAACTCATTATGGATGTTATCAGAGAAAGTCGTGTCCATTCTAGGGCTGATATTTGTTACTTCCTATATAGCAAAGTATGTAGGGCCAACTATTTATGGGCAGATATCATTTGCGATGTCGATATTTTTACTTATACAAACAATCGCTCAACTTGGAAGCGCTGTTATTATATTTAAACGAATAAGCAAAAATCATAATTCTGGCGTAGCATTAATCAATTCAACAGTATATTTAAGGGCTACCGGATATATAATATGCGCATTCCCGGTTATCATGTTTTTTATATTAAAAGGTCCCTTGGATTCGATTTGGTTTCTCGTTGCTGCCTGTATAGCTTGTTTTTTCAGTTCTGTCGATGTTTATTCTATTTATTATGACGCAACCTTAAAATCGAAAATAAATACTGCATTTAATGTTATAGGGGTTTTAGTTAGCCTGATGTTAAGGTGGGGTATTGCTGAACTAAAAATGGCACCCATTTATTTAACAATACCAATTATTTTCACTTCGCTAATCCCATACCTTTTAAGGTCATTTGCCTATAGGCAAAATATCAGACAAGCCCCATACTCCAAAAGGAACGGTGCTAAATATAGAAAGTACCTTATGATGGCAGGGAGCACTTTTGTGCTTTCAGACATATCTGTGGCTATATATACAAGATTACCTTTATTGTTCTTGGCAGCAGTCGAATCAAAAGCTAATGTGGGTATTTACTCTGTTTCTGTTAACTTAGCAAGTGCCTGGTCATTTATTGCTATCTCTTTTATTTCTTCTAATTTGCCCAGTATATTTTCAGAGAAAGACTTCAACAGGTCTATATCTATCACTGCCAGATTAAATTTACTTGTTGTGGGAATTTGCACGCCAATTATAATAGCCATCTTCTTCTTGGGTGCTTGGTTTATTACCCATTTTTATGGTGCCAGTTACCAGGCAGCTTATATACCATTACTAATACTGAGTATATCAACGATGGTATCGGCCTTAGGTATAGTCTCAGCACGTTTCATAGCTAAGTTTTCAGGATATTCTTTTTTATCAAGAAAGATGTTTTTAGTATTGATTTCTTCAATGTTGCTTAATTACGCTCTGATCAAAGAATATAGTATTACTGGAGCGGCCATGGCAACGTTATTAACAGAGCTACTATCTTTAACTCTATATAATTACTTTTTTAAAAATGGTGCAGTATTCAAACTACACTATAAAACCTTAACATATCCTTTATCCAGGGCTCTTAAATTTTTTTTTAGATAACACAATGCTTTTGACAGGACTTTTTCGATTTCCATTAAGTAAAAACAAGGTTTATTATGAAATATAAAATAGCAGTTGCGGGCACAGGGTATGTCGGGCTTTCTAATGGAATATTACTTGCCCAGCATCATGAAGTGGTTGCATACGATATCGACCAGATGAAAGTGGATAGTATTAATAATAAAAAATCACCTTTTGTCGACAAGGAAATCACGGAGTATTTGGAATCCAAGTCACTTGAAATTTTTGCGACCACTGATAAATATATCGCTTTTAAAAATGCTGATTTTGTGATAATTGCCACACCAACCAATTATGATCCCGTCAATAACTATTTTAATACTGAAAGTGTAGAGTTGGTAGTTAAAGATTGTATAGAAATTGCTCCGAATGCCACAATTATCATCAAATCAACTATACCGGTTGGATACTGTAAAGGTCTTAAATTAAAACTTGGCATTAACAATATTATTTTCAGCCCAGAGTTTTTAAGAGAAGGAAGAGCGCTTTATGATAATCTTTATCCATCAAGAATAGTAGTTGGCAGTAAAAGTGCTGTAGCTAAGAAATTTGCGGATTTACTCATTGAGGGCGCTTGCAAGGAAAATATCCCAGTTCTCTTGACTGAAGATACTGAAGCGGAAGCTATAAAACTATTCTCAAATACTTATTTAGCATTACGCATTGCTTATTTCAATGAACTAGATAGCTATGCGGAGCATTATAATCTTAATAGCGAAGAAATTATCAAAGGAGTTAGCTTGGACCCGCGAATAGGTTCGCATTACAATAATCCATCATTTGGTTATGGCGGATATTGTTTACCTAAAGACACAAAGCAGTTACGTGCTAATTATTTAAATGTACCTAATAATATAATTAATGCAATAGTAGAGGCTAACAGAACACGCAAAGACTTTATAGCTGAAAACATTATTAAAAGGCGCCCTAATGTTGTTGGTGTATATAGGCTTGTAATGAAAGCTGATTCTGATAACTTTCGTGAATCTGCTGTTCAAGGTATAATGAAACGTCTAAAAGCTAAAGGCATTGAAATATTGGTATATGAACCAGAGTTGAATGATGCTCTTTTCTTTAACTCTCGCGTGACGCACAGTTTGGAAGAGCTGAAAAATCTTTGCGATATTATCATCACTAACCGCAATGTTGATGAGTTAAAGGATGTTGAAAACAAAGTATACACTCGGGACTTGTTTGGTTTTGATTAGTGACCAATACTCGGCATTAGGAATGCCTTTGTCCAAATGCAAATCTGCAAACAGCTACCATCAACAGATGGACGATCTAAGGGACAAGTATAGGGCGGTGCCTCCAATCAGTAGAACATTTATTTTTCGATAAATGCACCGATGACTTTTTCATTAAGCTCAACAGAGCGTGAGAGGCAGAGGGTTCTGCGGGCTAGTCTTTTGATTCGGGTCCTCAGTGTCAGATTTTTACGCTCAATACGCTGAGTAAAAAACTTTCGGGTCAGATACTTATCTTTAAGGACTTCTCTGGCATAACTGCACCAGTTGTCGCTGGTTATAGTGCCGATGTTAAAAGGGACGAGCAACGCAAGCAGTTCACGGCAGGTTTCATCTGTACTTGGGCTCAAAGTGTAGGCCAGTACGCCTCTGGCTTACTAGAGCCTGTGTTGCCGAGCCTCCCAGAAGACATACTGGTATTGGTAGACCTCGCAGAAAATGTTAATCTGTGTGGTTTCAGCGCACTGTGATTCTGACGTGGCTATTAAAAAGTATGATAAAGACATGGGTGTTGGCTATCTGCTCCCAATAAACCCAGCATCTCGGACTATCGATTGCGATCACATTTCGTATTAATTATTGGAAAAGTGGTAAAGGCACAGTGGCCAGAAGAGAAGTTTTTCTAAAAGAAGGAGTTGTCTCAAATGAAATTTAGATTCCTACCCCCTGTTATAGTACTGCTAGGTGCGGCAGGCTTCATGATCTGGTTCTTTGCGAGTGGTGCGGCTATGCACGGTGGCTGACAATAATCCAAACACACTCTTGTCCAGCTCCGGAGCGGTAAGCATAAGGGTGATGATTAATTATCACCGGATTATATTGATGCAAGGTTTGTGATTTGAAGATTTTAACGTTAATTCCTGCGCTGATATGTATATCTGCGTTGATCCTTTTCTGCTGGTCAATTGTTCAGGGTTACGCCATGAGTGGAACTTGAAATTTTCGTAAAGTTTTAATGTTTATAGATTTTACATAAATTTTAATTTACTAGCTGGCCACATATGATGTTTAGATTCCCCCCTTCATCATGGTACTGCTCGATACAGAGGGGCTTCATGACATGGAGCTTTGCAAGAGGTGGAGCGGCCAGCGGTGGTTGCAGACCAACTAAGATAAGGTTATTTGACGATGAAAAGAACTTTGATAATTGGCTATATGTCGTTTATTTCAATTGCTTTGATTGTTGCCCTTATCGAGGGCGCCAGGGCTTAATTTTGGCTCTGGCGTGTTAACGGAGGTTGGCTGACTAAAAGTGCGCGGCCTGTTTTTCAGGCAGTCAGCAGATAAAACTGTTCTGCCGGAGATAATCCGTCCCCGGACGGATGCTGATATTGCCCTTTGCGTATCATGAGAACCCACTCAATACCGGACAGAATCGTCTGTGCCCGCCTGACCGTGATACATTCCTCTTTTTCCTCAGCGCCGCTGTATTGGCGCCACTCTTATCTATAGTCACCACTTTGGGCTCGCCATGGTGGCGAATGGCCTTACGGAAGAAACGCAGGGCAGCGGCGGCACCAGGCGGATAACCCCGCGATGAAGCGTGGAATGGTCAACCACCACGCCACGCTCGGCCATCATCTCTTCCAGATTTCGCAGGCTGAGGGAATAAGTCAGATACCAGTGTACGCACTGGGTAATAACGTCAGCGGGATAATGCAGGCGTCTGAAGGCTTTTCGGGTCAGGGATATGGGCAGGCAACATACAAGAAAAATGGATAAATGGGTTCGTCAGCTTAAAGAAGAACTCCCCAAAAGCCTCACCGATAACGCCTGAGCAGATAGAGAGCCGCGAGCTAAAGAAACGATTACAACGTATTGAAATAGAAACTGATATTCTAAAAAAGGCTACTGCGCTCTTGATGTCGACCTCCCTGAAAAATTCTCGCTAGTTGAGAAACTCAGGACGCGGTTTTCTGTTGCCACTGTTTGCAAGATGTTCGGGATCCATCGCAGCAGCTATCGATACTGGTTCAAGCAGCCACGTTTACCAGATGCGGAGCGTGTCCTTTTACTCGGGTTAATCCGTGAAGTTCACCACGCCAGTCAAGGTTCAGCGGGGGCGCGAATTATTGCTGCCGATATGGTCAGCGCAAAGGGAACGCCTTTAGGCCGTTGGCGGGCAGCTAAGCTAATGAAAGAACTGAATATCGCCAGTTGCCAACAACCCGCGCATCGCTACAAAAAGGCCACCAAAGAGCATGTAGATATCCCGAATCATCTAGATCGTCAGTTCGCGGTGACAGAGCCTAATCAGGTATGGTGCGGTGATGTGACGTATCTCTGGACGGATAAACGGTGGGCTTATCTGGCGGTGGTTTTGGATTTATTCTCCCGCAAACCAGTCGGCTGGGCGATGTCGTTTTCACCTGACAGTGCGCTGATGGGAAAGGCATTAACGATGGCTTGGGAATCAAGAGGTAAACCCGCGGGTGTTATGTTCCATTCAGATCAGGGAAGTCACTATACCAGCAGGAAATTCAGACAGTTACTGTGGCGATATCGTATAAAGCAAAGCATGAGTCGACGGGGAAATTGTTGGGATAATAGTCCGATGGAACGCTTTTTCCGAAGCCTGAAATAAGAATGGGTTCCGAAAAGTGGTTACGCTAACTTTAGGGACGCAAACATAGAGATAACGAATTATATCATTGGCTATTACAGCCAGCTCAGACCCCACCAATATAATGGTGGATTAACACCCAATGAATCAGAAAGATTGTTTTGGGAAAGCTCTAAAGCCGTGGCCAATTTTTGTTGACCACTTCAAAAGAACATTAAAGAACGGTAAACTTCCCTTTTTTAAGGAGGTTCAATATGTTCAGAAAACTAGCAGCAGAATTCTTTGGAACTTTTTGGCTGGTTTTTGGCGGCTGTGGTAGTGCGGTACTTGCAGCAGCATACCCAGGGCTAGGAATTGGTTTCGCCGGTGTAGCTCTCGCATTCGGCTTAACGGTGCTGACAATGGCATATGCTGTCGGCCATATTTCGGGGGGCCATTTCAACCCGGCTGTAACACTGGGGTTGTGGGCTGGCGGACGGTTCTCAACAAAAGATATTGTCGGCTACATCGTCGCTCAAGTCATTGGCGGTATTGCAGCGGCCGCTGTACTTTATTTAATCGCCAGCGGGAAAAGTGGTTTTGATGCAACAATCAGCGGATTTGCATCAAATGGCTATGGAGAACATTCTCCTGATCACTATTCTGTTTTGTCAGCAATCGTCATTGAGATCGTTCTGACTTGTGTTTTCTTAATTGTTATTCATGGTGCTACCGATAAGCATGCTCCGGCAGGCTTTGCTCCTATCGCTATAGGCCTTGCTCTGACCCTAATCCATCTCGTCAGCATACCTGTAACCAACACATCAGTGAATCCGGCGCGCAGTACGGCGGTGGCTATTTTCCAGGGGGGGTGGGCATTGCAGCAACTCTGGCTGTTTTGGGTCATGCCGATTATAGGCGGTATCCTCGGCGGTATAATTTATCGGTTCTTACTTGAGAAGCGTGATTAATCGACCCAAAGGCCTGAAATAGTCAGGCCTTCTTTATATTTATCTGAGTGGTTCTGTCGCATTAACGGAGGTTGGCTGGCTAAAAGTGCGCTGCCTGTTTTCAGGCAGTCTGATCCTACCCACGTAATGTGGACACGGACCTAAGCGAGGGTCTGGTTTTCAAACTGTTCCGAGCTGATACCGCCACATGCACTATGCCGACGCCAGCGATTGTAATCACACTCGATATAATTAAAAATCGTCGTTCGCATTATTTCACGACTGGCAAAACTTTCAGCTCTGTCGCATTAAGCGGCTCATCAGGTAAGATGCCTTTTCTTGTATGTTGCCTGCCCATGTCCCTGACCCGAAAAGCCTGGCACTGTTGCACAGTTATTGATGAGTTAGCCTTTCGTGTTATTGAAAGGTCTTAGCTTTCAAAGACTCTGCTCACCAGACGCATCTCGCCCAGGGGATGCCCAAAATAAAATGATTCTGCCTGACCTTTCCGTAGCGCACGCATCACTTCAATCCCTTTGATTGTGGCGTAAGCCGTCTTCATGGATTTAAATCCCAGTGTGCCGCCGATTATCCTTTTCAGCTTGCCATGATCGCATTCAATGACGTTATTCCGATACTAAATCTGTCGGTGTTCAACATCAGGCGGACATCGACCTTCGCGTTTGAGCAGTGCGAGCGCACGGCCATAGGTCGGCGCTTTATCTGTGTTGATAAATCGAGGGATCTGCGACTCCTTCACGTTGTTGAATATTTTACCCAGGGACCGGTATGCCGCCTTGCTGTTACGACATGGAGAGAGGTAAAAGTCGACAGTACGGCCCCTGTTGTCAACGACTAGGTAAAGATAAGCCCAGCGGCCATTGACTTTCACGTACGTTTCATCAACGTGCCACGGGCAAAGATCGGAAGGGTTACGCCAGTACCAGCGCAGTCGCTTTTCTATTTCAGGGGCATAACGCTGAACCCAGCGGTAAATCGTGGAGTGATCGACATTCACACCACGCTCGGCCAGCATCTCCTGTAGTTCACGGTAGCTGATGCCGTATTTGCAGTACCAGTGTACCGCCCACAGGATGATGTCACGCTGAAAATGCCGGCCTTTGAATTACTCAGTCAGCAAAAAAGGGGCGATAAGTTTACCACCTCCTGATTTTTGCAACAGAGCCCTTAAAATCCCTTAGCCCTTTCCGCCTTATATCCACGCCCGCATTGGGCGAGAGTTTACGGCGGTTTTGCTAACTGGCTGACTTCTCAATTTTTAGCCCAGTAAAAGGCGGACCATTGCAGGTGCAGAGTGCTGTCCACACATTATTCAGCTTAACCTACCTGGATGCTCTGTTTATTACCATCATCGTGCAGGATTACAATGGCACGAAAGAAAAGGTTGAGCGCCGGAACAATATTGTCAAACCATTGCACAAAAAAAAAGATCCTACAAGGATAATAAATTTACTTAAAAAGGTTTAAATGTGAAGTCTGGGCACTCCAGTTTGGGACTAGAGACAAAAAATCACGCTAAGCCATGCATTTTAGTAAACAACCAGATTCTTTCTGAAGCCACATCCGTGTTATGAAGAAGACCCGCGGCATCAGCAAGTCGGAAAATCTCGCAGTAATGGGAAAGGCTACGTGCACTTTGCATACCACCCAGCATGGAAAAATGATTTTGATGCCCATTCAGCCACGCGAGGAAGACAATTCCCGCCTTGTAATACTGCGTCGGACTGGCAAAAATATGTCGCGCCAGGGGTAATGTTGGCGTCAGTACCCGGAGATATTCCGCAGAATTCCCCTGAGCAAGCTCAGTGAGTGCCCTTGCGGCTGCAGGTGCTATGGCATCAAATATTCCCAGCAGAGCATGAGAATAGCCCTGTTTATCTCCTGCAATTAATTCGGGATAGTTGAAATCATCGCCGGTATACATTTTTACCGAAGCAGGAAGTTGCCGGCGCATTTCAATCTCTCTATCTTTATCAAGCAGCGATATTTTGATACCAGCTATCTTGTCCCTGTTATTCCGTATCACTGCCAGGCAAACTTCCATCGCGTCATGAATCTGTGTCTCTCCCCAGTAACCTTTGAGTGAGGGATCAAACATATCCCCGAGCCAGTGCAAAATCACCGGTTCTTTGACTTGCTGGAGCACCGTGTCGTAAACGCGAATATAATCCTCGGGCCCTTCAGCTATTACGGCTAGAGCTCTGCTTGACATAAGAATGATGCGTCCGCCGCAGTCTTCAATTGCTGCAATCTGCTGTTCGTAAGCATCAATAACATCTTTAAGGGTCAATCTGGAATAATCACTGAGATGATCGGTACCTGCGCCGCTGGCCACTTTTGCGCCGGGAAAGTCTCTTGCCTGTTCCACACTGCGCTGAATAAGCTCAAGACTCGTGGCCCAGTCCAGCCCCATTCCGCGTTGTGCAGTATCCATTGCCTCAGCTACGCCAAAACCAAGTGACATAAGATGGCGTCGATATTGCAGCGTCGAATCCCAATCGATTGCCATATCACGGGTTGGGTTTTTCATTTTTGTCGGATCACAGACAATATGCGCGGCAGCAAAAACCTCCCGGTTGAATTCAGGTTTAGCCGGTATATCCCAACTACGTTCACCTTTCATCACATAGCTATACGGCACGCCATTGCTGCCAAGTAGGCACACTTTATCGATAATTGACATAAACACCTCTTTATAAGTTTGCTGTTTAAAATTAACGGTTAAATAATTCCCCTTCGCCCGTGGTCGGAATTTCACTTTCATTCGTGACGGTCATGGGCAACTTTTGCACACCTAATAAAATCAGGCTGCTGCAGATAATGACTATTCCGGCAACTAACCAGACCGGCTGCAGGGTATAGTTCTGAGCGAAATATCCCGCCACAATGGGAGATATACCTCCCACTGCCATACCTGCATTCATCACAAATCCGATCGCTGAACCACGTAGTGAAGGCGGCACCAATTCAGCCGTAAATGACAACACCAACGGGGTAATGGGATAGCCTAGAAACCCCAGAAGCATGACCAGAATAATGATCACAGGCGTCGCCAGATCCAGCACCATGCACGACATGAGTAGTCCGCTTGCCAGAGTGATACACATTAAAATCTTACGCCGCCTTGCAAAATCGCCCTTATCGCAATACCGGCCCAGCAAAAAACCGCCAAGTGCGCCGGTAATCCCTAACAGACTGGCGATAGTCCCCGCCACCCCAATTGACAGGTTTTTTACATGCATCAGGTAACTTGGTGCCCACAGAAGCACAATCCACCACCCGGCAAGTAATGTGAAATAGTAGGCAGCCATCAATATCACCGGCAGGTGACTGAACAACATTCTCACCGGTATCCTTGCGACCTGCGGTCTCTTAACCTGGCTGGCTTGTCGGCGATCATTTTTTACCAACAGCGCATAGAGTATCGCTATGACTAGCCCGAGTACGCCCGCGACAAAAAACACCACCCTCCAGCCATATATTGGCCCAAGTATTGCCCCCATCCAGGTGCCGAGAAAGCCACCGATCGGGTATCCCATCCAGTAAAGAGACATGACCGTCGTTCGTTGCCGTTCGTTCGTGACATTGGCGACTTCAAGTGAGGCTGCAGGCCAAAATACGCCTTCACCAATCCCGGTCAGCACACGATAAAAGATCAGGCTCGTCAAACTACCCGCAGCTCCAGTCATAAACGTGGCAAATGAGAACATTAATAATCCGAGGATCAGCACCGGTTTGCCGCTGAGCTTGTCTGCAATGATCCCGGAAATAAATAAAAACAGGATGAAGCCAAAGAAGAATGAGGAGAGAAGAATGCCAGTCTTGCCTTTGTTCAGTCCAAAATCATGGGCGATGAGTTCAACTGCCGACGAGACGGTCATGCGATCGACCGAATACATCATGTATCCCAGCCCGCAAAGCACGGTAATCAAAATCATTTTTCGGGTATCTGTGCTCATATTTTCCTCGATATTGTCTCTCGACCGACGAAAACAGCCATTAAGGCTCTGTCAGATACGTGATAGAAGGAGTTACTGACTTAACCGTGTTCCTTATGACGAGCTTTGCACACACGCAGCACCTCATCGGGATCACGCATCCACCAGTTCTTGCGCGAAAAAATTTCAACTTCATGAAAACCGATATATCCCAGAGCTTCGACAGATTGCCTAAAAGCACGGATATTAATGACACCGTCGCCCATCATGCCGCGATCTTCCAGCAAGTCCTGCGTCGGATTCAACCAGTCACAGATGTGAAATGCTAAAAGTCTTTTTGAACCAGCCCGGGTAATTTCCTGCTGAAAATTGGGGTCCCACCAAGTGTGATAGAGATCGATCGCCAATCCAAGACCGTCATCCCCCAACTCGTCACACAGGTCGTTTGCCTGGGACAGCGTGTTCACACAGGCCCGGTCTGCGGCATACATCGGGTGTAGTGGCTCAATAGCAAGATTCATTCCTCGTGGGCGAGAATAATCCAGTAGCGCACTGAGCCCATCACGTACCTGATTTCGCGCACCACTCAAATCTTTTGAACCAGCCGGTAACCCCCCAACCACCAACACCAGACAGGCTGCATTCAGTTCCAACGCCTCATCGACAGCACGCTGGTTATCCTGAAGATGACGGCGCCTTTCTGCCTCATCGTTTCCCGGAAACATACCTCCACGGCAGTAGCCAGTCACTGTCAGGCCATGTTGCTTAATCATTCTGCTTGTTTGCAATAAGCCGAGTTCAGCAACCTGATCGCGCCATGGCGAAATACCGCGTATATCGTGACGGGCGCACCCTTCAATGATTTGAGCCAGTGTCCATTGCTGACGAACAGTGGCAGTATTGAGTGAAAGTTTATGTGGATCGGGCTGATGCATGATTTCCTCCTTAACTCCCAAGTGACGGTACATCAATCCAACGACGCTCTCTCCAGCTTTTCATTGCTAAATCAACCAGCTGTAGGCCTTTTGCTCCTTCAAGAAGATCCCAGCGATACTCGCCTTCTCCCCAGACATGGCGCAGGAAAAGCTCCCACTGTACTTTGAAGGCATTGTCGTATTCCTGGGTATCTGGCACTCTGGTCCAGTCATCAAAGAAGTTATGCGTCTGACGTATATCCGGATTCCATATGGGTTTTGGCGTATTGATGCTAGACTGCGTGTAGCAATCCGTCAGACCGGCCACCGCCGATCCCTTAACGCCATCAACCTGAAAAGTCACCAGATCATCGCGGCGGACACGCACGCACCATGAGCTGTTAATTTGAACAATCACACCGTTGTGTAGTTCGAATGTAGCGTAAACTGCATCATCGGCAGTAGCCTCGTAAGGCTGGTGTTTTTCATCCCAGCGTTCTGGAATATGCGTAGCACCGATGCAGCTGAGGCTTTTAATTTCACCGAAAAGATTGTCAATCACGTAGCGCCAGTGGCAAATCATATCGAGAATGATGCCGCCGCCGTCTTCCTGCCGATAATTCCAGGAGGGACGTTGGGCTGGTTGCAGGTCGCCTTCAAATACCCAGTACCCAAACTCAGCACGTACAGAAAGGATATGCCCGAAGAAGCCAGATTTGTTAAGAATTTGCAGTTTTTGCAGGCCCGGTAACCAGAGTTTATCCTGCACAACACCGTGGCAAACACCTTTTTCAGTGGCAAAATGATAGAGATCCATCGCTTCATCGAAACTTATAGCCACGGGTTTTTCACTATAAACATGCTTGCCCTTGCTAATGGCTTTTCTCAGCAAATGTGGACGGGCCTGAGTGGTTGCCGCATCGAAGAAAATGGTGTCGTTGGGATTACTTAATGCCTCATCAAGGTTAGTTCCCCAGCGATCAATACCAAACGTTTTCGCCAATGCCGACATTTTGTCAGCATCACGTCCAATTAAAATAGGATCGGGTATCAACCGGTCGCCGTTAGCCAGTTCAACCCCACCCTGCTCACGGATTTTGACGATAGAACGGATAAGATGCTGGTTTTTACCCATACGGCCAGTCACGCCGTGCATAATGATACCAACGGGAATTTGTGCCATGTGTTACCTCAATGAAAGTCAGATTAAGGTGAGTCAGAATTTTTTCAACCATATGGTTGATTAACGTAATATAGACAGGATAAAAAAAGATAACTTTGATCAATTTCACAAAACCAACCAGTTGGTTGAATTAATCGCGTTTGTTTTCATCGCAAAAATTGGCACTATACTGTGGGCATGAGATTTGAGGACAAATATTTGACCAAGCGTATTATGAAAGATAAAACAGATGTAGCTGATCGACAATTGCGCATCTTGCAGGCAGCACGGGCAGAATTTGCTGAGAAAGGATTTGATGGTGCACGCGTTGACCGTATAGCCGAACGAGCTCAGGCAAATAAGCAACTGATCTACTACTACTTTACCAATAAAGACGAACTGTTTACCCGCGTGCTTGAAGATGCCTACCGCGACATACGTCACTGCGAAGCCGCCCTCTCGCTTGATGCTTTTTCCGCCCATGAAGCGGTATTGAAGCTGGTCGAGTTTACTTGGAATTACTACCTGAACAATCCAGAGTTCATCCGCCTTCTCAACAGTGAAAATCAACTCAAAGCGCGTCATCTCAAAAATTCTGTTAAAACGGTAAACATTAACCAAAGTTGGATAAATATTTCCCGCAATCTCCTTGAACGTGGTTTTTATGAAGGAAACATTCGGGAAAATATCGATGTCATGCAGCTGAATATTAATATCTCAGCTCTGGGATTCTTCTATTTAATTAACCAATCTACTCTGTCGATAGTTTACCAGCAGGATCTTGGTGAAAAAAAGGCACTTGACGAAAGATTACGCGTCATTAAAGAGTGTATCAGCGCTTGGATCAAACCCTAGTAGGTAATGATATCAGCTGACTGATTTAGTGTATGATGGTGTTTTTGAGGTGCTCCTGTGGCTTCCGTCTCCGTCTGCTATCCCTCCTGCTCCGCTACTGAAGGCGTGGTCCGTAATGGCAAAAACACCTCAGGCCATCAGCGTTATCTCTGTTCTCACTGCCGTAAAACATGGCAAATCAGTTTCACCTACACCGCTACTCAGCCCGGTACACACCAGAAAATCGTTGATATGTCCATGAATGGCGTCGGATGCCGTGCCACCGCACGCATTATGGACGTTGGCCTCAACACCATTTTCTTTCCACCATTTAAAAAACTCAAGCCGCAGTGAGTAACCTCCCGGATACAGCCGGGCAGTGACGTCATTGTCGGCGCGGAGATGGACGAGCAGTGGGGTTACGTCGGAGCCAAATCACGCCAACGCTGGCAGTTTGGTAGGCATCTTACGCTGCGAGACTACGATGCACATGTCTTTGGTGAATGCACCATGAACACATGGGAGCGTCTGCTGAGCCTGTTGTCGCCCTTTGAGGTGGTGGTATGGATGATGGACGGATGGCCGCTGTATGAGTCACGCCTGAAGGGAAAGCTGCACGTTATCAGCAAGCGTTACACGCAGCGTATTGAGCAGCATAATCTGAATCTGAGGCAGCATCTGGGCAGGAAGTCGCTGTCGTTCTGAAAATCGGTGGCACAGTATGACAAAGTTATCGGGCATTATCTGAACATAAAACACTATCAGTGAATTGGAGTCATTACCCATCCACGGACTGTAAACTACCCCAGCTTAAGGCAGACTTGAAACGCTCTCGCCTGCCCCGTTATTGTTATGTACTGATCAGGCGTTTGAATAATAGCTGCTGAATATCCTGTTTATGCGACAATATAGCATGGGCTGTTATTGTATACCCTTCGACAGAATATAATATTCTGTAACCTTCATTGGTGTTACATTCCCGATATTTAGCACAGCCAATTTTAAGTAACTCGGGGCAAATCTGACAACCAAGGGGGAAATGCGTTACGCGTGTTTCAAAATACTCAAGTATGCCGGAAATAACAGGCTTGGGTTCTACCTCGATACGCCGCAAATAGTGGGCGATGTCCTCAATGCAAATCTTTACTGTGTGCGTATACTCAATCACAATCGGCATTTACAGGCCTGCCAAAAGTTGGGTTTTTGAATAGGTTTTAGCGTCCGCTTTATCTTTCTCGGAAAGTGTCAGCAGCTTGAGCAGGGCGACAGCGTTCTCACGCTCCTGCTGCGCGTCATACGATTCGATGACATAGGCGGGGATGCCATTTTGTGTAACCAGGATTGGCTCAGCCAGGTCGAGCGTTGCCGCATTTTTTTTCACATAACTGATTGTTTCGTGTTTCATGGTAAGCCTCGCTTAATAACGAGATTCAAATTTAGTCCAAATTTAGACTTATGGCAAGAGTTTCTTCTTTTTACTTATAAGTGCGAAAGGGAAATCTTTATTTAATATATTAAAAACAACATCTTAGTTGTTTCGCGTTAAGCGGGTGTCAGGTAACATGCTGTTTTTTTTGTGATGTTGCCTGACCATGTCCCTGATCCGAAAAGCCTTCAGGCGCCTGCATTATCCCACCGATACTATCGCCCAGTGCGTACGCTGGTACCTGACTTATTCCCTCAGCCTGCGAAATCTGGAGGAGATGATGGCCGAGCGCGGCGTGGTGGTTGACCATTCCACGCTTACCGCTGGGTTATCCGCCTGATACCGTTGCTGGATAAAGCCTTCCGCCGGCATAAACGTCGCACGGGTCGCCGGTGGCGAATGGATGAAACCTACATCAAAGTCCGAGGCCAGTGGAAATATCTGTACCGGGCAGTTGATACCACAGGGCAGACCATCGATTTTTTGCTGACAGCTAAGCGGGATGCCGCCGCTGCCCTGCGTTTCTTCCGCAAGACCATCCGACATCATGGCGAGCCCGAAGTGGTGACTATCGATAAGAGTGGCGCCAATACAGCGGCGCTGGCTACGCCCAATGCCGGTAAGGAAAAAGAGGAATGAGTCACGGTCAGGCAGAACAAGTATCTGAACAACCTGATTGAGCAGGGCCACCGGAATATCAAACGCCGGATAAAACTGATGACGGGATTCAAATCGTTCAGACGGGCACAGACGATTCTGGCCGGTATTGAGTGAGTTCACATGCTACGCAAAGGGCAATGTCAGCATCCGTCCGGGGACGGATTATCTACGGCGGAACAGTTTTATCTGCTGACTGCCTAAAAAACAGCCAGCGCACTTTTAGCCAGCCGACCTCCGTTAACGCGACATGTCCTCCGCCAGACCCATCGGAAAATCAGGGTCGCTTGTGCCGACGGGGCTTATGACACAAAACTATCCCATGACGAACTGCTGCGTAAGAAAATCAAGGCACTTATCCCACCGCGAACTCGGGCGGGTTACTGGCCGGAGGGGTATGCGGACAGAAATCAGACGGTGGCGAAACAACGCCTAACGGGGAGCAATGCTTACTGGAAATGGCGCTCGGTGGGCACCTGACGCTGCGTGACTACGATGCACAGGTTGGTGAGCCTATGGCCATGATCCGTGCATTGAACAAAATGACGCGTGCAGGGATGCCAGAAAGTGTGCGGATTGCCTGAGGAAGTCAGTGACGGGGGCGCTTTTATCTAAATCCGTTTTATTCAACAAAGGCCACAGGTATCCGAATCAACACAAAATCGGGGATTACACCATATGAAATTTCGAATTATCGATGAAAATAACCGGAAGGTAGATGAAACCATATTCAGCTTGTATATATAATAAGATTATATTGCACCATAAAATACATTTTATAAGTCAACCTCAAGCAAGGAGGTGATTTTTGAGATTGACTTATGATTATTCTAGGTTTTGTTAATTAACATTTTTTCAGAAGCAATATCGCGTTAAATATATTTATTCAAGAACAAGTGTTTAATTCATTTATTTTCCTGAGAAAATCGGCTGTGTTATTTCTTGAGTAAGGTAATTTCCAATTTTAATAATTAAATTATTATCCCAATCTTTGATGGTTTGTTCTAATTTTTCGTAGGATTAGGGTTTTTAAAGGCATAAAAATCACCTATTTTTACAAGTTTCACATTTTTATTTTAACTGGAAAATTGAAGGTTGATATGGCTTCACAGGAACTAAACGTTACGCATGCTTCATTGCAATGCTTGATTAAGATATAGTTGCATCGACCCTTTGGGCACACAGCTTACAGCACAGAGGGGACACCTTCATTAATATCGCATTTTCATAACTTTCGATAAAATGACTCAAAGTTACTAACTTTATATAATAGGATTTATATAAATCTAGAAACCGACAGGCGTTCCGCGGTACCATTGGTGTTCGGGGCGTCATCGGGCCTGCGCCGCGCGTCTCCCTGGACGATCGCGCTGCGTGATTTCTGCGGCATTCTTCCCCACGAAGCGTGGCAGATTTCACGCAGCGCGATCAAAGGATCTTTGCCTATAAAGTGAGCACACCATGACCCTACCGACGAACGCGGGTGAGTTTCCGCTCATGCCCGAGCTGGCGCCCGACCTGACCGCGAGGCTGCGCGAATTTGTCCAGGATCGGGACGCGTTTTCGCCGAACACCTGGCGCCAGTTGCTTAGCGTGATGCGAACCTGCGCGCGCTGGTCCCATGAGCATGGCCGCCAATTTTTGCCGATGTCATCGCCGGACCTGCGTGATTACCTGGCATTTCTGCAGGCGTCGGGGCGCGCCTCAACCACGATCCGTTCTCACGCGTCGCTGATCTCTATGTTACACCGTCACGCCAACCTGACGCCGCCCAATGCGTCGCCGCTGGTTTTTCGCACGCTGCGAAAAATCAACCGTACCGCCGTGGTGAGCGGCGAGCGTGCCGGCCAGGCGCTGCCTTTTTGCCTGACGGACCTGCAGGCACTCGACGCGCACTGGTCTGCCTCGTGCCAGGTGCGCGACACCCGAAATCTGGCCTTTCTACACGTGGCTTACAGCACGCTTTTACGTATCAGCGAATTGGCCCGCCTGCGGGTGAGTGACATTCGGCGCGCCGACGATGGGCGCATGATCCTTCATGTGGGCTGGACCAAAACGGTGGTCCAGGCGGGTGGCATGGTCAAGGCGCTGAGTCGCGCCTCTACCCGGCGGCTGGACGCCTGGCTGGCCGTGGCCGGCCTCTTCGCGGAGCCCGACGCTTTTCTCTTCTGCCCTGTACACCGGTCCAATCAGGCCACGCCGATCACCCAAGCCCCCCTGAGCACGCCGGCGCTGGAGGCGATCTTTTCCCAGGCGTGGAAAGCCGCCGGCCCGGCCGGTGTGACGCAAACCAATAAGGGGCGCTATCGTACCTGGAGCGGGCATAGCGCGCGCGTCGGCGCCGCGCAGGACATGGCCCGTAGTGGCTATGCGGTCGCACAGATCATGCAGGAGGGGACCTGGAAAAAGCCAGAAACGCTGATGCATTACTTACGCCACGTGGAGGCTCACCAGGGTGTCATGGTAGATATGATGGAAAGCTGGGGAGGAGCTGAGGTATCACGGGAAGCCCGTTCATAAACCAAACATGCTATCTACCTCTTCATCAGTATGTCTGAGCTGGTTCACATGATACGCAAAGGTCAATATCCGTCCGGGGACGGGTTATCTCCGGCAGAACAATTTTATCTGCTTTATCGTCCGTGAACTTTATCCACTGATTTTATCAGACCTCGTGCATGCAAATCGTCAGCTCTTGACATAGGAGCGTCAACAGTCCGATGGAACGATTTTTTCGCAGCCTGAAATCAGAATGGGTACCGAAAAGTGGCTATGTAGTGGCATAGTAAATTTGGCCACCTGAATAGAGGTGATATCATCACCTCATAGTCAAAACAGGTGACATTATGACCGGACGTAACAGACGCAATTTTAGCCCCGAGTTTCGCCTCGAGGCTGCCCAGCTTGTACTCGATCAGCATTACACCGTTGCCACCGCTGCCACTGCGATGAATGTCGGCAAATCCACGATGGACAAATGGGTTCGACAACTGAAAGAAGAGCGAGCGGGAAAATCACCCATAGCTTCACCCATTACACCTGAGCAGATCGAGATACGTGAGTTGAAGAAAAGGCTTCAACGTATTGAAATGTAAAGAGATATATTAAAAAAGGCTACCGCGCTCTTGATGTCAGACTCCCTGAACAATTCTCATTAGTTGAGAAACTCAGGGCGCGGTTTCCTGTTGCCGTTGTGTGCAACGTGTTTGGGGTTCATCGCAGCAGTTATAAATACTGGCGGCAGCCCAGGAAGCCTGACGCCACGAGAGTGGCATTACTGAGCCTTGTGCGTGAAGTTTATCGCGAAAGTAACGGTTCAGCAGGAGCGCGAAGCATTGCCGCAATGGTCACCACCAAAGGTATAAAACTGAGCCGCTGGCGGGCAACAAAGCTGATGAAAGCACTCAATATTATCAGCTGTCAGCAACCTGGCCATCGTTATAAGAAAGCGTCTAAGGAACACATAGAG
>NZ_AJHJ01000052.1 GCF_000257645.1 Serratia sp. M24T3 | reverse complement strand
TGCACCCATAGCTCAGCTGGATAGAGTACTCGGCTACGAACCGAGCGGTCGGAAGTTCGAATCTTCCTGGGTGCACCATATTCCCCAAGTTTGCAGATAAAGATTTATCTGAAGTTGCAAGCCTAGAAAAACCCGCTTCGGCGGGTTTTTTGCTTTCTGCTATTCGCTAAATTCTCCTTTACCGATCTTCCTCGCAAATCAACTATTCCCTGTGTGCTGTCTGACCTGACAAAAAGCGACAATTCAACATCTTTGCGATAAAGTAGTTTCCCCCAGATTGTTAAGAGCAGGCGGTGGTTATGGATTACAAGCTGTACGAGGGCTACGAAGGATTGATCTTTGATATGGACGGCACCATATTGGATACAGAGCCAACGCACCGTAAAGCCTGGCATCAGGTTCTGTCGAAATACAATCTGCAGTATGACCTGGCTGCAATGGTTGCTCTTAACGGCTCGCCGACATGGCGAATTGCAAAATCTATCATCGATAGTAATAACGTTGATTTAGATCCTCATCATCTGGCCACCGAGAAGACCTCGGCGGTACAGGAGATGTTACTTGATACAGTTAAGCCCTTGCCGCTGATTGAGGTGGTGAAGGCGTTTCACGGTCGCCGTCCTATGGCGGTCGGCACGGGCAGCGAACACTGGATGGCGGATGCTCTGCTTCGTCATTTAGGGCTGCGAGAGTACTTTGACGCGATTGTTGGCGCCAATGACGTAGAACATCACAAGCCGGCACCTGACACCTTCCTGCGTTGCGCGGAGCTAATTGGCGTAGTGCCTGAGAAGTGTGTGGTATTTGAAGACGCCGATTTCGGTATAGAAGCTGCCAAACGCGCAAATATGGCCTATGTTGATGTTCGGACGCTGTAAATTCAGCGCGTTATCGGTATTTGGCGATTTGTTATGCGTCTTGACAGGTTGGCTACGCATGCTCGGGATCTTGAGTCCTCTATACTCTATCAAGAGAGAGGCAGGTCCTGAGTGGGGTTAGATTGGTATCGGTTATCTATGATGGTCACATCTATGCAGATTCAGAAAACGTACGCGTTAACATTTTTTCATAGCGGGAGGTCAATTTGATCCCGGATGTATCACAGGCGCTTTCCTGGCTGGAAGCCCATCCTCATTCCTTGAAGGGCATTGGTCGGGGTATTGAGCGCGAAACACTGCGCGTTAACCCCAATGGCGCACTGGCAACCACGGGTCATCCTGAATCTTTAGGTTCGGCATTGACGCATGACTTGATCACCACCGATTTCGCCGAGGCTCTTCTGGAGTTCATCACTCCGGTTGATGACAGTGTTGAGCATTCGTTGCAAATTTTGCGCGATATTCATCGTCATGTTGCCAAAGAGCTTGGCGATGAAAGAATGTGGCCGTTCAGCATGCCTTGTTTTATAGATTCTCCCGCAGATATTGAGCTAGCTCAGTACGGAACTTCAAACATTGGCAAGCTGAAAACTTTGTATCGCCAGGGGCTGAAAAGTCGCTACGGTGCAGTGATGCAGACTATCTCAGGCATCCATTACAATTTCTCACTGCCGATCGAGTTTTGGCAGGCACGCCTGGGCATAAAAGATGCCGAGAGCGGTAAAGACGCAATCTCTGCGGCTTACTTGAATGTAATCCGCAATTATTACCGGTTTGGCTGGGTTATCCCCTATTTGTTCGGCGCTTCTCCGGCGATCTGCTCTTCATTCCTTAAGGGACATGAAACAAATCTGCCGTTTGAGTATACCGAGAACGGATTATGTTACCTGCCTTATGCGACTTCACTGCGCCTGAGCGATTTAGGATATACCAGTAAATCGCAAAGTAATCTGGGCATTACTTTTAACGATCTCGATACTTATATCGCTGGCGTTAAACGTGCAACGCGGACTCCCTGGGAGGAGTATGCGGCGATAGGCCTGAAAAAAGACGGAGAATATCTGCAACTGAACACCAATGTGTTACAGATTGAGAACGAGCTTTATGCTCCTATTCGTCCTAAACGCGTCACTAAATCGGGCGAAACGCCTTCTGATGCTTTGCTGCGCAGTGGGATCCAGTACATCGAGGTTCGTTCACTCGATATTAACCCATTCACCCCGATTGGCATTGATGCCTCGCAGGCACGTTTCCTTGACCTATTTTTGATATGGTGTGCATTGGCGGATGCGCCGGAAATGAATAGCGAGGAGATTCTTTGCACGCGTCAAAACTGGAATCGTGTGATTCTGGAAGGGCGCAAGCCGGGCCAGACGATTGGTATTGGCTGCGATGATGTCAGAGAGCCGCTTGAAAAAGCCGGTAAATCTCTTTTTGCCGATCTGCGTCGCGTGGCTGAGGTTCTGGATACTCAGAATGGTAATAAAGAATATCAAGATGTCAGTGATGAGCTTGTTGCCGCATTCGACAATCCTGAACTGACTTATTCGGCGCGCATCCTCAAGGCGATGAAAGCTGAGAGCAATCTTGGTGTGAAATTGGCCGAAAAATACCGTCAGATGCTGATTGAGGAGCCGTTGGAGGTTCTGAGCGAGCAGCAATTGGATAATGAGCGTGATGCGTCCTGGGAGCGTCAGCGCACCCTTGAAGCAAATGATAAGCTAAGCTTTGATGAGTATCTGGCTGCTCTCGCCGCAAAATAGGGCAGGGTGCCAGAAAAGAAAAAGGCCACAATCAATGTGGCCAAAACAAACATCTCTGTTTACAGGGATGATGATAACAAATGCGCGTCTTTCATATATTCAGACTCGCGTTATGGGAAAAGGTTTCCTGAGTTCGATAAAAAAATAATTTTTTTTAGGAGAGGTGACGATTATGCCACTGTTGGATAGCTTTACCGTAGACCATACTCGAATGGCCGCCCCTGCTGTTCGCGTTGCTAAAACCATGAAAACCCCTAATGGGGACACCATCACCGTGTTCGATCTGCGCTTTTGCCGCCCGAACATTGAAGTGATGACCGAGCGCGGTACTCATACTCTTGAGCACCTGTTTGCTGGTTTTATGCGTAACCACTTGAATGGTAACGGCGTTGAGATTATCGATATTTCTCCAATGGGTTGCCGTACCGGTTTCTACATGAGCCTGATCGGTGTGCCTGATGAGAAGCTGGTTGCCAGTTCCTGGAAATCGGCGATGGCTGACATTCTGAAAGTTAAAGATCAGAATCAAATTCCTGAGCTGAACATCTATCAATGTGGTACTTGCGATATGCACTCATTGAAAGAAGCTCAGGAAATCGCTCAGCACATCGTTGATAGCGAAATTGGCGTTAACCACAACGATGAGCTGGCGCTGCCACCTGAAAAACTGACTGAACTGCACATCTAGCAATAGCAGTTTTAGCTTCAGTAGCACGTTAACCGCCAGGTTAACGGCATAAAAAAAGACGCGATGATTGATTATCGCGTCTTTTTTATTGGCCGTTGGTCTTGGATAGACAGTTACCTATCCTGGCCTTTTAATGATCTTTATTGCTACGCAACGTTTTCAACGGCCTGACTTTAACCTGTTTGATCATGTTGTCCTGCACGTCGAGTATCTCGACCTCGTAGCTTTCAATGCGCAGGCTAACGCCAATCTTCGGGATGTCTTCCAGCACTTCAAGCAGCATGCCGTTAATTGTGCGCGGTCCGTCGGTAGGGAGGTTCCAGTTGAAGGCCTTGTTAAGTTCGCGCACGTTGGCGCTGCCTTCAATCAGCACGGTACCGTCGCTCTGCGGCGTGACTTCTTCTGCAAGCGTAGGAGACATCGAGGTTGTAAAGTCCCCGACGATCTCTTCAAGAATGTCTTCAACCGTTACCAAGCCCTGAATATCACCGTATTCATCGACCACAATCCCGACTTTCTTCTTGTTACGCTGGAACTTTACCAACTGAATATTCAGCGGCGTACCTTCCGGAATATAGTAAATCTCGTCTGCAGCGCGCAGCAGATTCTCTTTGGTGAACTCACGCTTTTCCGTCATCAGGCGATAGGCCTCGCGCAGTCGCAGCATGCCAATCGCATCATCGAGCGAACTCCGATAAAGCACGATGCGGCCATGCGGGGAGTGAGTCAGCTGACGAATAATCGATTTCCAGTCATCGTTGATATCGATACCAACGATTTCATTACGCGGCACCATGATGTCGTCAACGGAGACTTTTTCGAGATCCAGTACAGACAGCAGCATGTCCTGATTGCGACGGGAAATCTGCGAGCGTGATTCGTTAACAATCGTGCGCAGCTCTTCTTTGCTCACCGCGTCGCTGATACCGACGTTGGTTTGGATACCAAACATGCGCATCAGGATCTTCGACAGGCTGTTAAGCAGCCACACCAGCGGCATCATGATGGTTTGTAACGGGCGCAACAGCACGCTGCTGGGAAAAGCCACGCGCTCAGGGTGAAGCGCAGCATAGGTTTTAGGCAACACTTCGGCGAACAGCAGAACCACAAAGGTCAGGATACCGGTAGCGATCGCCACACCTGCATCGCCATAAAGGCGCATGCCCACGATAGTTGCAAGCGCAGAGGCAAGAATGTTAACCAGATTGTTGCCAATCAGCACCAGGCTGATTAGCTGATCGGGACGCTTGAGCAGCTTCTCCACGCGGCGTGCTGCGCGATTGCCCTGCTTGGCGAGATGGCGCAAACGATAGCGGTTGAGGGTCATCATTCCGGTTTCGGAGGCCGAAAAATAGCCGGAAACTACCACCATGACAACCAGGATGATAATGAGGGTAGTTGTAGAGACGTGCTCCAACGGGTAATTCCTTATAGATTAAAAATGCTGCTTTGGTGAATAACGGTATCAACCCACGAGTGCAGAGGATACCGATTCTTGAGATTAATGCGTCGTGAATTGCTGGATCAGACGGCTGCCAAAATAAGCCAGGGTCAGCAAGATGGCACCTGCCATGCTAAACCACACCACGCGGCGACCGCGCCAGCCTTCGTGGTAGTGTCCCCACAGCAGAACGATATAAACCAGCCACGCTAGAATTGATAACACGGCTTTGTCGATATTTTCACGGCTGAACAGGTTTTCCATGTACAGCAGGCCGGTACAAAGCGTCAGGGTAAGCAAGATAACGCCGCCCTGAGTAATGTGGAACAGCTTGCGTTCGATGCTCATCAAAGGAGGCATATCTGCAGAGAAAGACAATTTTTTGTTTTTCAGCTGGTAATCAAGCCAGGCCAATTGCAAGGCATAAAGTGCCGCGATGATAAGTGTTGCATAAGAAAACAGCGCCAGACCTATGTGTACCAACAGCCCTTTGCTGGCTTCAAGATGGGTGATGAACTCGCCCGGCAAAAAGGCAACCAGTGCCAGATTGATTAATGCAAAGCAGTAAACGATCGGCAAAATAAACCAGCCGCGGCTGCGCGATGCGACAATGGTCATCACGGTACAAATGATCAGGCTGACTATCGAACCAATATTGACCAGACTGAGATTTTGCCCGGTACTGACGTCAAACACCCGTTGCTCAAGGGTTATCGCGTGGCAAACCAGAGCAACCACAGCTGAAAGTAACGCAATGCGCCGATAGGTGCCATTCTTGCGGATCAGGCTGGGAATGATCAATGAAAGGCTTAACAAATAGGCGATCATGGCGACAAGAGCGAAAGCTGGCATATTGTGTCATTTGCGTTGAAAAATGAATGAGAAAGCCAGTATAGCGTCCCCTGCGTCGTGCTCCAACAACTCTCCTGATTTTACCTTTATATATCGGGCAGAGATTGTGCGGACATCTCGTGTTATAATCCCGCAATTGTGTCGCAAAGGCGGCCTGTCATTACGTTGAGCAAGAGACGATGTTTGATAATTTAACCGATCGATTGTCGCGCACACTGCGCAATATCAGCGGCCGTGGGCGGCTGACCGAAGAAAATGTAAAAGAAACCCTGCGTGAAGTTCGCATGGCGTTGCTGGAGGCTGACGTTGCCCTGCCGGTAGTGCGCGACTTCATCAACCGTGTGAAAGAAGCGTCGGTTGGCACTGAAGTCAACAAGAGCCTGACACCGGGTCAAGAATTCATAAAAATCGTCCAGAAAGAGCTGGTTACAGCGATGGGCGAGGCGAATTCCGAGCTTAACCTTGCCGCGCAACCGCCAGCAGTGGTGTTAATGGCCGGTTTGCAGGGGGCGGGTAAAACCACCAGCGTTGCCAAGCTTGCGAAATTCCTGCGAGAAAAACGCAAGAAAAAAGTTTTGGTCGTCTCTGCCGACGTTTACCGTCCTGCGGCGATTAAACAGCTGGAAACCTTGGCCGAGCAGGTTGGGGTTGAGTTTTTCGCCTCCGATGCCAGCCAGAAGCCTATTGATATCGTTAACGCTGCGTTACAGCACGCGAAACTGAAGTTCTTTGATGTGCTGCTGGTGGATACCGCCGGCCGTTTGCACGTTGACGAAGCGATGATGGACGAAATCAAGCAGGTTCACGCGGCTATCAAGCCGGTTGAAACGCTGTTTGTAGTCGATGCCATGACCGGTCAGGATGCGGCCAATACTGCAAAAGCCTTTAACGAAGCGCTGCCGCTAACCGGTGTGATTCTGACAAAAGTAGACGGCGATGCGCGCGGTGGTGCGGCATTGTCTATTCGTCATATCACGGGCAAACCTATTAAATTCCTGGGCATGGGTGAAAAAATCGATGCTCTTGAGCCTTTCCATCCGGACCGCGTGGCTTCACGTATTCTGGGGATGGGCGACGTGCTTTCCCTGATTGAAGATATCGAAAGCAAGGTAGACCGCGCACAGGCCGAGAAGCTGGCCAACAAGATGAAGAAGGGCGACGGTTTTGACCTCACCGACTTCCTCGATCAGCTCAAGCAGATGCGTAATATGGGCGGTATGGCGAGCATGATGGGCAAGCTACCGGGCATGGGTCAACTGCCTGACAACGTCAAGTCTCAGATGGACGACAAAGTTCTGGTGCGCATGGAAGCAATCATCAACTCGATGACTATTAAAGAGCGCGCCAAGCCTGAAATCATCAAGGGTTCCCGCAAGCGCCGTATCGCGCTGGGTGCCGGAATGCAGGTGCAAGACGTCAACCGACTGCTCAAGCAGTTTGACGACATGCAGCGCATGATGAAAAAAATGAAGAACGGCGGCATGGCTAAAATGCTGCGTGGCATGAAAGGTATGATGCCACCAGGTTTCCCAGGCCGTTAAGACGCTGTTCAACATGATAATAAGTACCGCGAATTAGCCGCTGGCCAAAAGTAGTTTGAGCTTATCTACGCTTTCGATTGCTTTTTGCGCCAAAATGAGTAAAATTTTCGGGCTTTTTATATAGCAACCAGACCCCGTTCCCCGATGGGGTCTGGTTGTTTTATTCACTAAAGAGGATGTTATGGTAACAATTCGTTTGGCACGTGGCGGCGCAAAAAAGCGTCCGTTCTATCAAGTAGTAGTGACCGACAGCCGCAATGCTCGTGATGGTCGCTTCATCGAGCGCGTAGGCTTCTTCAACCCATTGGCTTCTGGCCAGGCTGAAGCACTGCGTCTGGACCTGGATCGTATTGCTCACTGGCAAGATCTGGGTGCAACCGTTTCTGATCGCGTTGCTACGCTGATCAAAGACGCTAAGAAAGCAGCTTAATCCGTCGCGGTGGTGACAATGAGCAAGCAACTCAATCCAGTGACGCCTGAAGAACCGATAGTTCTCGGTAAAATGGGCTCAACTTACGGTATTCGCGGTTGGCTCAGAGTGTTTTCATCCACCGAAGACGCTGAAAGCATTTTCGAATACCAGCCGTGGTTTATCCAGCAGGCAGGTAAGTGGCAAGCTGTAGAGCTGGAAAGCTGGAAGCGCCACAATCAGGACCTGATCATCAAAGTCAAAGGCGTTGAAGATCGGGATGCGGCTAATCTTCTGACTAATCGCGAGATTGTTGTAGATTCAAGCCAGCTGCCAGACCTCGGCGATGGTGATTACTACTGGAAAGACCTGTTTGGTTGCCAGGTAGTAGCCTCCAACGGATACGAACTGGGTAAAGTCATCGATATGATGGAAACCGGTTCTAACGACGTCATGGTAGTTAAAGCAAACCTGAAAGATGCATTTGGCATCAAGGAGCGGTTGATTCCGTTCCTCGATGGGCAGGTTATCAAGAAAGTCGATCTCACTACTCGCATTATCGAAGTAGATTGGGATCCTGGTTTTTGACCTCCGTAATGTCTATTCGTTTAGATATCCGAGGGATGAGTGGAACAGCGTTATGAGGATTAGGCTATGTGGATTGGTATAGTTAGCCTTTTCCCCGAGATGTTCCGCGCAATCACCGATTACGGGGTAACTGGCCGGGCAGTTAAGAATGGCCTGCTGAGCGTAGAGTGCTGGAGTCCTCGTGACTTCGCCTACGATCGGCATCGTACCGTGGACGAACGCCCTTACGGCGGCGGACCGGGAATGCTTATGATGGTGCAACCTTTGCGGGAAGCGATTCATACAGCTAAAGCAGCGGCAGGCGAAGGCGTGAAAGTGATTTATCTTTCACCACAAGGACGCAAACTTGACCAGCAAGGCGTTTGCGAACTGGCGGCTTACCAGAAAATTGTTCTGGTATGTGGTCGCTATGAAGGGATCGACGAGCGCGTAATCAAAACCGAAATTGATGAAGAATGGTCAATTGGCGATTACGTACTTAGCGGTGGGGAGTTGCCAGCTATGACGTTGATTGATTCAGTGTCCCGTTTTATACCGGGCGTTCTGGGTCATCATGCTTCGGCAGAAGAAGATTCTTTCGCCGATGGATTACTGGATTGTCCCCATTATACCCGTCCTGAAGTGTTGGAGGGCATGGAAGTACCGCCGGTTTTACTGTCGGGAAACCATGCAGAAATACGTCGCTGGCGTTTGAAGCAGTCGTTGGGTCGTACCTGGCTTAGAAGACCTGAACTTCTGGAAAACCTAGCTCTGACTGACGAGCAACAGGTGTTACTGAAAGAGTTCCAACGGGAACATCGCATCAGTTAACAAAACTAATAAGAGAATATTTGAGCCTGGCTCAGGATTCTCTCGATTATCAGTTTACCTAGGGTAAGAGATATATTATGAGCAATATCATTAAGCAAATTGAACAAGAGCAGATGAAGCAAGACGTACCTTCATTCCGTCCGGGTGACTCGGTCGAAGTGAAAGTATGGGTTGTTGAAGGAAGCAAGAAGCGTCTGCAGGCATTCGAGGGCGTGGTTATCGCTATCCGTAACCGCGGTCTGCATTCTGCATTCACTGTTCGTAAAATTTCCAACGGCGAAGGTGTTGAGCGTGTATTCCAGACTCACTCACCTGTAATTGACAGCATCACTGTTAAACGTCGTGGTGAAGTTCGTCAAGCGAAACTGTACTACCTGCGTGAACGTACCGGTAAATCAGCGCGTATCAAAGAGCGTCTTAACCGCGTTAACGCACGATAATATTCTCAAGTGTTATATAAACGGCCCGCCTAGCGGGCCGTTTTTTTTTGCCAGAAAAGTACAAAGTTGAGAATGAGATAGTGGTATGTAATTATTTGTTTACACTTGGTGTGCGGTTGAAATTAATTTTAAGTCCGATAAATTGGTTTTATTGCTAATTTGGTGCTTTTTTATATGGTTTTTTGAGTTTTTCGCCCTGCTGTAAACTTTGTCGCGTATTTTTGGATTATTGGTAATTTAAAGTTTACACCTGATGTTTGAAAAGTTTACAGGCTGTGTTATCTTTGACCGCAGTGCTGCACAACAGCAAAAAATTTAAATTTCTCGTGGATATCCATCATGCAAAAAGACGCCTTGAACAACGTGCACATCAGTGCAGAAGAAATACTCATCACGCCGGAAGAGCTTAAAAACAAGTTTCCATTAAGTGTGGAAAACCAAACCAGCATCGAACAGTCACGCCAGACTATCGCCAACATCATCCATGGTCGCGATCCACGCCTGCTGATAGTTTGTGGTCCGTGTTCCGTTCACGACCTTGATGCCGCAATAGATTACGCACGTCATTTGAAAACCCTTTCTGAAGAACTCAGCGATCGCTTGTACATCGTAATGCGCGTTTACTTCGAGAAACCGCGCACTACCGTGGGATGGAAAGGGCTAATCAACGATCCGCACATGGATGGCACCTTCGACGTCGAAGCCGGTTTGCACATCGCGCGTAATCTTTTGCTGCAACTGGTGAGCATGGGCCTGCCAATCGCGACAGAAGCGCTGGATCCGAATAGCCCGCAGTACCTGGGCGATTTGTTCAGCTGGTCCGCTATTGGCGCGCGAACTACCGAATCACAAACGCACCGCGAGATGGCCTCGGGCCTGTCGATGCCGGTGGGCTTTAAGAATGGCACTGACGGTAGCCTGGGTACCGCAATCAATGCCATGCGTGCAGCCGCAATGCCGCACCGTTTTGTGGGCATTAATCAGGCCGGTCAGGTTTGTCTGTTGCAGACGCAAGGGAATCCAGACGGTCACGTGATCCTGCGCGGCGGTAAAACACCAAACTACAGCGCCGAAGATGTGCAAGACTGTGAAAAACAGATGCAGGATGCGGGACTCCGCCCGTCCTTGATGATAGATTGCAGCCATGGCAATTCAAACAAAGACTATCGCCGCCAGCCGCTGGTTGCCGAATCGGCCATCAGCCAGATTAAAGCCGGAAATCGTTCAATTACCGGGTTGATGTTGGAGAGCCATCTTAATGAAGGCAATCAATCTTCAGAGCAACCGCGTGCCGAGATGCGTTACGGCGTATCAGTGACCGATGCCTGCATTAACTGGGAAACCACGCAAACCCTGTTGCGTAAAATGCATCAGGAACTGGGTGATTCGCTGGCAGCAAGAATTTCAGGAGAATAAACGTTTTATGGTGGCCGAACTAAACGCATTGCGTGACCAGATAGATGAAGTCGATAAGGCGCTATTGGATCTTTTAGCTAGACGCTTGCATCTGGTTGCAGAAGTCGGTGAAGTTAAGAGCCGCTATGGTTTGCCGATTTATGTGCCCGAGCGTGAGGCTGCGATGCTGGCCTCTCGTCGCCAGGAGGCGGTTAATCTTGGCGTACCGGCCGACCTGATTGAAGACGTTTTGCGCCGCGTGATGCGCGAATCTTATTCCAGTGAAAATGATAAAGGTTTTAAAACGCTTAATCCTGCGCTGCGCCCAGTGGTTATCGTTGGTGGCAAAGGGCAAATGGGGCGTCTGTTTAACCGCATGCTCGAACTTTCCGGTTATCAGGTGAAAATTCTGGAACAGGAAGACTGGCCGCAGGCTGAAAGCTTACTCGCCGATGCGGGGATGGTGATTGTCAGCGTTCCCATTCATTTAACTGAAAAGGTCATTGCGCGCCTGCCGAAACTGCCGGGCGATTGTATTCTGGTTGATTTGGCCTCGATCAAGAATAAGCCGTTGCAGGCGATGCTTGCTGCGCACGAAGGTCCAGTCGTTGGACTGCACCCGATGTTTGGACCTGATGTCACCAGTCTGGCTAAACAGGTGGTGGTCTACTGTGATGGCCGCGAACCAGAAGCTTACCAATGGCTACTTGAGCAGCTACAGGTTTGGGGCGCGAGACTGCATAAAATCAGCGCCGTTGAACACGATCAAAATATGGCATTCGTGCAGGCATTACGCCACTTCGCAACCTTTGCCTATGGCCTGCATTTGTCGGAAGAGAATGTCGAGATTGAGCAACTGCTAGCGCTGTCTTCGCCAATTTACCGATTAGAACTGGCAATGGTAGGGCGGCTGTTTGCGCAGGACCCTCAGCTTTACGCAGACATTATTATGTCATCAGAGAATAATATCTCGTTGATTAAACGCTACTATCAGCGTTTTGGTGATGCGCTGGCACTGCTGGAAACTGGCGACAAGCAGGCTTTTATCGAGAAATTCCGTAAGGTTGAAGACTGGTTTGGCGATTATGCGCCGCGTTTCTTGAAAGAGAGCGGTTCATTGCTGCGTCAGGCCAACGATATTCGTCGTTAATGCTCCGCATGTGATAAATAAAAAGGCCAGGCGATTAAACGTCTGGCCTTTTTGCTTTTAATTTTTCAAAGATTATTCTGGGTTGACCGCGACCACGTTTTCACTCGGATAGCAGCCCAGTACCTTGAGCGAGCGGGTAATTGGACTCAGATTACGCAGTGCTTTTTCCATGGCTTCGGAACGCAGATTGGCCTGCACATCGACATAAAACATCTCTTCCCACGGGTTACCGTTGATTGGACGTGATTCCAGCTTAGTCATGATGATCCCTTGTTCGCGGAACACCATCAGTGCATCAACCAGCGCACCCGACTGTTGTCCGGTGGCCATAATCAGTGTGGTTTTTGCCGGAACTTGCTCCGTCACATCGATAGATTTGCGCGCCAGCACGATAAAGCGGGTGATGTTCTGCTTCTGGTTAGCCAGGTTATGCTCAAGCACTTGCAAGCCATACAAAGCGCCACCGGCTTCACTGCCCAGCGCCGCAACGTGAGGTGATTTAGCCGCGGCCACTTTTTCCATTGCTGCTGCGGTACTCTCGCAGTATTCAATTTTCCAGTGTGGGAAGCGGTTAATAAACTGGCTACACTGCTGAAAAGGCTGAGGATGGCTATAAACGGTTTCAATTTTCGACAGGTCGGTGTCGGCAGATACCAGCACGCAGTGATCGATAACGTTAGTTAGCTCGCCGACGATAGAGAGGCTGGTGTGTTGCAGCAAGTCGTAAACGTCATTGATAGAACCGGAGCTGGTATTTTCAATTGGCAAAACGGCATATTCCGCCTGGCCGGTTTCGACTTGGGTAAAGATGTCCTGAAATTTCAGGCAACCGCATTCGATAAACTGGTCGAAATGACGAGCGGCGTATTGGCGGGCAGCCAGATGAGAATAAGAGCCTTTTGGACCAAGAAATGCGATACGCGCGGAGCCGGAAGCTGTGTTGTTCAAATGTTGTTGCAGCAACGCCTGTTGGGTCAGCACCGAATCTTCAATGATCAACTGAAATACGCGAGTGATGTAATGGCCATCGAGATCGTGCTGCTTGCCCTCAATAATCAATCGGTTAAGCAGTTCGCGTTCGCGTTCAATATCACGAATAGGGCGGTGGGTATGCATTTTAGCCTGGGCAACTTCAATTGCCATGCCGCGTCTCTCGGCCAGCAACGCCAGCAGCTTGACGTCGAGGGCGCTGATGCGCTCACGCAGATCCAGTAACGGGTTTTCACTCATCGGTTATGCCTTTTTAATTGTCTGGTCTGAAGGCGATTAGCGCTTCAGTTTTACCTGTCTCAAAACATATAAAAAAAAAGCCTCCCGGTGGGAGGCTTTTTGTTCGTCTTCGCATTCTTTCTTATACGACGAAACGCCTCCCAGTCAGGGGAAGGTAAAAAAGAATGCGAAGAAAAACGGTTTGATGCTCATCTGCTGCTGGCGACTCTATAGGTTGTAAGCCTTTAAGGTACCCTCTGGCTTTAAATGCTGTCAATAAGATTTAAAAAAAACGCGCTCGTGTGAGCGCGTTGGTTTCATTGCAGGGCCGTGACCCGGTCGAGCGTAGAGAGCTATTCCTCCTCTAATGGCAGCAAGTTGATGTCTTTGACACAACTTTCAGCTCTGCGTGCTTCGCCTTTATGCTGAACCTTGTTCAGTTGGCGCTCGAGTTTTGCAATCAGCTCATTCACCGCGGCATACATGTCGTCGTGTGATGCGCTGGCAACCAGAGGGCCATTGGCGGTGCCAATTGTCGCATCTGCAACAAAGCCCTGTGGTTCTTTAGAAAGAACGATGTGTGGATTAATTAACTGAGTCTGCCACTTTTCCAGTTTTTTTAGACGGTCTTCGACGTGTTCCCGAATCGCAGTAGTGATGTCCATTTGCTTGCTGGTAATGTTTACGATCATATTAACTTCCCTCTTTGTCTTTCCGTCTGGGTAGAACCAGCATACCGTCCTTGGCGACAAAATGTGTG
This sequence comes from Serratia sp. M24T3, assembly GCF_000257645.1. Taxonomy (GTDB): domain Bacteria; phylum Pseudomonadota; class Gammaproteobacteria; order Enterobacterales; family Enterobacteriaceae; genus Rouxiella. Next base: position 6,164 of record NZ_AJHJ01000052.1, on the reverse strand, counting down.
ATATTAATCACACTTTTTTGTCACTTTTTGTCAATAACAACTAAATTGTGATTTCGGTAAGTTATGTGGTGAAAGGGGGTTGAAGACGCTGGCAGATTGCCGCATTATCAAAGAGATAAATGCAAAAAAAAACGGCAGCCGCGGCCACCGTTTTAAACACACAGGGGAAAAATTATCAGGCAGGATTCTGCGCGATGACTTTAGCAACCTTGTCTGCTTCGGTATTCAATTGCAATTCTCTGTAAGCATTTTCCATCAGCGGCAGCGCATCACGCGTTGCTTTAGTATCCGGATAATTCTTCATCATTTGCTCAACACGATTAACAACGGCGACGTAAGCCTGACGTTTAGTGTAGTATTGCACCACTGACAATTCATATTTAGACAAACGGTCTTTCAGGAACACCAGACGCTTGTTGGCATCTGCTGCATACTGACTGTTTGGATATGAATGGAGCAGCTGGCTAAAATCGCGGAACGCAGCGATAGCATGCTGCGGATCACGGTCTGAGCGATCGACACCAAAGAATCCTTGCAGTGCATTTTCATCCAACGCCATATCTGTCAGGCCACGCATGTATATGACGTAGTCGATGTTTGGATGAGTTGGATTCAAACGCATGAAGCGATCGATAGAGGCTTGGGCAAGTGGCAAATCTGGCGACTTGTAATAAGCATAAATCAGATCCAGCTGCACTTGCTGTGAGTACGGCCCAAACGGATAGCGGTTATCCAACGCTTCCAGTTGCGCAATCGCACCTTTGAAGTTACCGTCCTGCAATTTCTGCTGGGCGGTCGCGTAAAGGACGTTTGGCGGGTTATCGGGGACCGCTTCTTTGGTACTGGAGCAACCTACCAGCGCCAGACTCAACGTGGCTGCTGCCACCAGATATTTCACACGCGTCATGACGTTTTGATTATCCTCAGGTGTTATTCTGGGAGACTGTCCGTTAAGCTCCCGACAAAGACCAGCTACAATAGCACATTATTTTAAACGGCATCGCCGTGAAAACCCAAGGTTACCCAAGAGCACCATATGGCACAACAAGTAGAACTCACGGCGACGGTTGCCGAAACACAACTCGGTCAACGGTTAGATCAGGCTTTGGCCGAATTGTTCCCTGATTATTCAAGATCTCGAATAAAAGATTGGATTCTTGAAGAAAGGGTCACAGTTAATGGCAAAACTGTCTCGAAACCTAAAGAAAAAGTGTTGGGTGGCGAGATTATCGCAATCAATGCACAAATTGAAGAGGAAGCTCGCTGGCTGCCTCAGGACATTGCGCTTGAAATCGTTTATGAAGATAGCGATATTTTAGTCATTAACAAACCGCGCGATCTGGTTGTACACCCTGGTGCCGGTAATCCAGATGGTACCGTGCTTAATGCTTTGCTGCACTACTATCCCGAGATAATTGATGTCCCTCGTTGCGGTATCGTTCATCGTCTGGACAAAGATACTACTGGCCTGATGGTCGTAGCGAAAACCGTGCCGGCACAAACTCACTTGGTTGATGCTTTGCAACGTCGCGAAATTACCCGCGAATATGAGGCCGTGGCGATTGGTAACATGACCGCAGGGGGAACGGTGAATCAACCTATCTCCCGCCACAGCACCAAGCGCACGCACATGGCAGTCCACCCGATGGGCAAGCCGGCCACCACGCACTACCGCATTATGGAGCATTTCCGGGCACACACGCGTTTGCGATTGCGCCTTGAAACTGGCCGTACTCACCAGATCCGTGTACACATGGCGCATATTGACCATCCTCTGGTCGGCGATCAGCTTTACGGTGGCCGTCCTCGTCCGCCGAAAGGCGCATCCGATAACTTTATCCAGCAGTTGCGTACCTTTGACCGCCAGGCGCTGCACGCGACTATGCTGCGTCTATTCCACCCGGTTACAGGTATCCAGATGGAGTGGCACGCGCCATTGCCAAAGGATATGGTTGATCTGATCAGTGCACTGAAAGCCGATACCGAAGAGTTCAAGGACCAGATGCATTGGTAATGCCTGCATTAATCTTTCCCCAGTGGCCGCAGCCTGATTCGGTGCGGTCCTGTTCAACGACGCGACAGGGCGGTGTGAGTTTGCCGCCTTACGCGTCATTGAATCTTGGCTCTCACGTTTCCGACGTCCCCGAACGTGTGGCAATTAACCGCCAACGTCTGATTGAGCTCGCCTCGTTGCCTGCAGCGCCCCATTGGCTTGAACAGGTTCACGGTACCGACGTGGCTCGCCTGACTCGACAAACTCCCCATCAAAACATTCGTGCTGACGCGGCCTATACCGATGAACCGGGCGTAGTTTGTGCGGCAATGAGCGCAGATTGTCTGCCGGTACTGTTTTGCAGCAGGGAAGGGAATGAAGTAGCCGCGGTGCATGCCGGATGGCGAGGGCTTAACGCAGGCGTGCTCGAAAACACTATTTCGGCATTTCGCGCCAAACCCGAGCATCTCATGGCCTGGTTCGGTCCGGCGATTGGCCCACAGCAGTTTGAAGTGGGCGGCGAGGTCAAAGAAGCGTTTATGGCTTCCGATCCTCTTGCGGCTTCGGCTTTCACGCCTTTTGGTGAAAAATATCTAGCTGATATCTATCAGTTGGCTCGCCTGAGGTTACAGGCTGCAGGTGTCTCACTAATCTTTGGCGGCGATCGCTGCACCGTTGGCGAATCCTCTCATTTCTTCTCTTATCGACGCGATGGTATTACCGGACGTCTGGCAAGTTTGATTTGGCTGAGATAACCTAATAAATCAAGGCGATCCAGAAAAGCATGGCGTTGTACTCATAATATACTGACAAAATAACCTTGAAATCGTGAGGGATGACCTCATCTAATCTCCAGTAGCAATTTTGTTCAGTATTTGGAGGTGTTATGCGTCTGGATCGTCTTACCAGTAAATTCCAGCTTGCCCTCGCCGATGCCCAGTCTCTCGCACTTGGGCGCGACAACCAATTCATCGAACCTGTCCACCTGATGAGCGCTTTGCTCACGCAGGAAGGGGGAACTGTGCGTCCTTTATTGACCTCTGCGGGCGTTGACGCTCAACGAGTTCGCACGGACGTCGATCAGGCATTGGCGCGTTTACCGCAAGTTGAAGGAACCGGTGGTGATGTTCAACCATCAAGTGAACTGGTTCGTGTTTTAAATCTGTGTGACAAAATATCGCAGCAGCGTGCTGATAAATTTATCTCTTCCGAGCTTTTCCTGCTGGCGGTGTTAAAAGACCGCGGCGTATTGACTGACCTGTTGAAGGCTAGCGGTGCAACGGCAGAAAAACTCGACGCGGCTATCGATCAAATGCGAGGTGGTGACAAAGTGGATGATCAGGGAGCCGAAGACTCGCGTCAGGCTTTAAAGAAATTCACCATTGATCTGACCGAGCGTGCCGAGCAAGGCAAGCTGGATCCGGTTATTGGTCGTGATGAAGAAATTCGTCGCACCATTCAGGTCCTGCAGCGCCGTACTAAAAACAATCCGGTGCTGATAGGTGAGCCGGGAGTCGGTAAAACTGCGATCGCCGAAGGTCTCGCACAGCGCATCATTAATGGTGAAGTGCCAGAAGGCCTGAAAAATAAACGTGTCCTTTCTCTGGACATGGGCGCGCTGGTGGCTGGTGCCAAATACCGCGGTGAGTTCGAAGAGCGTCTGAAAGGGGTGCTTAACGATCTGGCCAAGCAGGAAGGCAATGTCATTCTATTTATAGATGAACTGCATACTATGGTCGGCGCGGGTAAGGCAGACGGCGCGATGGATGCCGGTAATATGCTCAAGCCTGCACTGGCGCGTGGTGAACTGCACTGTGTCGGCGCGACTACGCTGAACGAGTATCGTCAGTTTATCGAGAAAGATGCAGCGTTAGAGCGTCGTTTCCAAAAAGTGTTTGTAGCCGAGCCATCTGTCGAAGATACCATTGCGATTCTGCGTGGCCTGAAAGAGCGCTATGAGCTTCATCACCATGTGCAAATAACTGACCCGGCTATTGTGGCGGCAGCAACCTTGTCTCATCGCTATATTTCCGATCGTCAGTTACCCGATAAGGCTATCGACCTTATAGATGAAGCGGCATCCAGTATTCGCATGCAGATGGACTCCAAACCCGAATCTTTGGATCGTCTCGACCGTCGTATCATTCAGCTGAAGCTTGAACAGCAGGCATTAAAGAAAGAGTCGGATGATGCCAGCATCAAGCGTCTTGAAATGCTGAATACCGAACTTGAGCAGAAAGAGCGTGAATACTCGGGGCTTGATGAAGAGTGGAAAGCCGAGAAAGCATCTCTGACCGGCACGCAGAATATCAAAGCCGACCTCGAGCAGGCGAAAATAACGCTCGAGCAGGCACGCCGCGTTGGTGACCTTGGGCGCATGTCCGAGCTGCAATACGGCAAGATCCCTGAGTTGGAGAAACAGCTTGCGGCGGCTACCCAGGCTGAAGGCAAAACCATGAAGCTGCTGCGCAACCGCGTAACGGATGTGGAAATTGCCGACGTGCTGGCGCGTTGGACCGGGATTCCCGTGGCAAGAATGCTGGAAAGCGAGCGCGAAAAACTGCTGCGCATGGAAGATGATTTGCATAAGCGCGTCATTGGCCAGAACGAAGCGGTGGATGCGGTTTCGAATGCTATCCGCCGTAGTCGCGCGGGGTTGTCGGATCCGAATCGCCCAATCGGCTCGTTCCTGTTCCTCGGTCCTACCGGGGTCGGCAAAACCGAACTCTGTAAGGCTTTGGCGACATTCCTGTTTAACAGTGATGACGCGATGGTGCGTATCGATATGTCAGAGTTTATGGAGAAACACTCGGTTTCACGGCTGGTGGGCGCGCCTCCGGGATATGTCGGTTATGAAGAGGGCGGTTATCTGACTGAGGCAGTCCGCCGTCGTCCTTATTCTGTCATTCTGCTGGATGAAGTAGAAAAGGCGCATCCTGATGTATTTAACATTCTTCTGCAGGTCTTGGATGACGGACGCCTGACCGATGGGCAAGGTCGTACTGTTGATTTCCGTAATACTGTAGTGATCATGACCTCGAACCTTGGTTCTGATGTTATCCAGCAGCATTTTGGTGAAGCAACCTATGCGCAGATGAAAGAATCGGTGATGGAAGTCGTGACCAATAACTTCCGCCCTGAATTTATCAACCGTATAGATGAGGTGGTGGTATTCCATCCACTGGGTCACGCGCATATCAAACATATCGCGGAAATCCAGTTGCAGCGTCTTTATAAACGTCTGGAAGAGCGCGGTTATAGCGCACACCTCACGGATGCAGCTTTGGAACTGCTGGGTAATACCGGGTTTGACCCTGTATATGGTGCGCGTCCGCTTAAACGTGCCATCCAACAGGAAATCGAGAATCCGCTGGCTCAGCAAATTCTCTCTGGCAAGCTGATTCCAGGCAAACCGATTACTATAGATGTAGAGAATGACCATATAGTTGCTAAACAGTAACTCTCTAATAAGGAGATCTCAGGTTTTCTGCCCTGAGTAATTCCTGATAAAAAGGGGCCGAATCACAATTTGGCCCCTTTTTTGTTGCTTTATTATCCGAAATCAAACGAATCGTTGAATTAATGAGCGGTCAGTAATTTATTTCGAATAAACGCTTGCGGCTCCTCAGAAACTCCCTATAATGCCGCTCCATCGACAGGGAACAACGCAGCAGCAACGCGGTGTGAACAAGTCGGAAAGATTTTAAAATGATGATGACCGCGAAAATAAACGGTTGACATCAAAAGAGGAAGGCGTAGAATACGCCACCTCGAGTTAGCAAGCGAAAGCGCGTAACTCACTGCTCTTTAACAATTTATCAGACAATCTGTGTGGGCACTCACAAGACGATATCAGCCACCTCGGTGGCAACAGAATATCAAAGGCAGCAATGCCAAGTCTTAGAGTGACCAAGCAGTAATTCATTTTTGAATTATTACGAAAGTAAACTTTGAGCACCGCTTAACTTGTTTAAGCAAATCGAACTTTTAATTGAAGAGTTTGATCATGGCTCAGATTGAACGCTGGCGGCAGGCCTAACACATGCAAGTCGAGCGGTAGCACGGGAGAGCTTGCTCTCTGGGTGACGAGCGGCGGACGGGTGAGTAATGTCTGGGAAACTGCCTGATGGAGGGGGATAACTACTGGAAACGGTAGCTAATACCGCATGAC
>NZ_AJHJ01000051.1 GCF_000257645.1 Serratia sp. M24T3 | reverse complement strand
GCGTTTATTGATCTTTTAATTCTGACTGCCTGTTTTTCGTTCCTTTCGCGGAGTTCTTGTCCGATCCGCATGTTTTATCAACGATCCTGCCGGGCAAAACTAGGTATTCATTGATCCAACGACTATATTGCGGAAAGCATTAATCTCATTAGAGAGGAATAAGTCATGTCACAAGCATTAAGATCCTATAAAGGAACGCATCCAAAATTGGGCGATCGCGTAATGGTTGATCCCACTAGCGTGATTATCGGCGATGTGGATCTGGCTGATGACGTCAGCGTCTGGCCCCTGGTTGCCATTCGTGGTGACGTTAACGGGGTAGTCATTGGCTGTCGCAGCAATATTCAGGACGGCAGTGTATTGCACGTCACCCATCAGTCTGCTCATAACCCGGAAGGTTTCCCGCTAATTATTGGCGAAGACGTAACGGTAGGACATAAAGCTATGCTGCACGGCTGCACCGTGGGCAATAGAGTACTGGTTGGAATGGGATCGATTGTGCTGGATGGCGCGATTATTGAAGATGACGTAATGATTGGCGCGGGAAGTCTGATACCGCCCGGTAAACGATTAGAGAGCGGCTACCTGTATCTGGGGAGCCCGGTTAAACGGATTCGCGAACTGAGCGCCGAAGAGATTGCTGGTTTAACCTATTCATCTAATAACTACGTTAAATGGAAAGATGAATACTTATCGGGAGAAGATAAGTAACAACCTTCTCCTTCATCTATATATAGAGGGGATTCGAATAAACTGATCCCCCTTTAATATCTTAACCGGCCAGATCCTGCTTTAACTGAGTCAAAACCGGTTCAATCTCAGGCATTACGCCGTGCCATAAATAGAAGGCGTGAGCGGCTTGCCCCACCAGCATACCCAAGCCATCTGCCGCGTATTTTGCACCGCATTGTTTTGCCCAGGCAATAAACGGTGTTTCACCCGCCTGATAAAACATATCGTAGATGCGGGTTTCTGCCGTTACGACAGCAACAGGGATCGCGGGTACATCACCTTTAATTCCTGAAGCCGTGGCATTGATGATTAAATCAAAAGCCAGTCCGTCGAGATCGTTTAGCGCAACGGCGGTAATATCACCCTTGGCTGCAAAGATAGAATGCAGATGCTGGGCGCGCTCAAAAGTACGATTGGTGACTACTACTCGGCAACCGTGAGCTAACAGCGGCAGGATTACGCCACGCGCTGCTCCTCCGGCACCCACCAGCAGAACGCGATCGCCTGCTTTGATCATATTTAAACGTTGCAGATCGCTAATCATACCAATGCCGTCGGTGTTATCCCCCAGCAATCGACCATCTTCAAGCTTCTTCAATGTATTAACAGCACCGCTCAGCGCAGCGCGATCCGAGAGTTCATCAGACTCGGCAAAGGCGCGCTCCTTAAATGGAACAGTAATATTTGCTCCGCTTGCGCCATTAGCAAAGAAGCCGCGCAACGTTTCTTCAAACTCATCATGAGGTGCCAAAACAGTACCGTACTGATGGTTGATCCCGGTTTGCTCGGCAAAAAGGGCGTGAATACGCGGTGACTTGCTATGACCGATTGGGTTACCGAATACAGCGAAAGAAGACATGACAGATTTTCCTTAACCTTGGCGTATAAGTTCGCCGGTAGCAGCATCTTTGATTTCAGACGGGTTTTCCCGCCCACCGACGTTTCCTTCCAGCACAGGGAAATCAGAACCAAACTGCATTCTAACATCGTCTGCCGTGCGGCCTGGAGGCTGGCCACTAAGATTCGCACTGGTTGAAACCAGAGGTTTGCCATACTGGCGGCAGAGTTGTTTAACCAATGGATGATCGCTAACACGCACGGCCAGTGAGCTAAAACGCCCGGTAAGCCATTGCGGCGTGGTAGCTTTAGCGGGCATAACCCAAGTCACCGGCCCCGGCCAACTGGCAAAAATCTGCTCTCGACGATCGGCACTTAGCCGAGAATCATCTATATAAGGTAACAGTTGCTCGTAGCTGTCGGCGATTAGGATCAGACCTTTATCGCGCGGTCTTTGCTTAAGCGCCAGCAGCGCCTCGACAGCCTGCTCACTATCGGGGTCACAACCCAGACCAAAAACGGCCTCGGTCGGATAGGCAATAACGTGTTGAAGCTCTAATGCCTGCAAGATGGCAGACAGATTGGATTGTTGTGTCGTCATGAGTTTAATCTACTTTTACTACGGCTTTACCGCATAGCTTACTGGCACAGAATAGCTTGATTCCCTGCGCCGTTTTCTTTTCCATCAATAATGGATATTGGCAGAACTCGCAGGTCCCGGCCACTGGAATATTGTTGATTGCAAACTGGCAATCTGGATAGCGGTTGCAGGCATGAAACACTTTACCGAAACGGGATTTGCGTTGCAGCAAATGGCCCTGACCGCACTGCGGGCAAGATAGTGTCGTTTCTTCAGGTTTATCGATAACTTCGGTATGGTCGCATGCCGGATAATCCGAACAGCTGATGAACATGCCATATCGCCCCTGTCGTAAAACCAGCGTTGCCTGGCACTTGGGACAAAGCTGTCCATCGAGAATTTTAACGATATGGCCATCGGCCTGAGCTTTTAACGGTCGGATGTGCTGACATTCAGGATAGTTGGAACAGCCTAGAAAAGGGCCGTGGCGACCACTACGGATCACCAAACAGGCCCCGCATTCCGGACAAATTTCACTTTGCTTCCCAGCAAAAAGCGTTGCTTTAGTCATACTCTGTGTTTTACCCGTTATCTGACAGGCGAATACTAAATCGCTTTAGTGCAGATAACCTTCATTAACATCAAATAACAGCTCTTCCATTTGCTGGTATGCACTTTCATATCCTGGAATATTAAAGAGAACCATCAGCACGACCCACTTAAGGTCTTCAAGATCGAACTCGTCGGTATCCAGAGCCATAACACGATCGACGACCATCTCCCTGGTGTCGACATTCAACACTTTAATCTGTTCCAGAAATAGCAGGAAGCCCCGGCAGCTGACATCTAAGCGACTCATTTCTTCGTCGGTATAAACTCTCAGAGCAAAAGGATCTGCATCCAGTAAATAGGATGGAGTACCGCCCTCTTGCAGATCAGCAAGTTTTTCAAGCCAATTTAATGCATTGTGGATATCAGTCCGATGAAATCCAGCCTCGGTTAAGTCATCCGTTAAACTATCTTGGTCGACACTCATCTCCGCTTCGTTGTGAATGTAAGTTTCAAATAAGTACATTAGTACGTCGAACATGGCCTGCCCTCCTAATTCGGACATAGCCGCCGGATACAGCTGCGATCCATCCTGCTAACTCCAGCTCGAGCAGTTTACCTACTACCACTGGCACAGGTTGGCCGGCACGTTCAGCGACGACGTCAACAGGTGTCACCTCATATCCTACGTTAGCCAACACATCGACAAATGGCAATTCAAGTTCAGCAACTTCAGCACAAATATTTACTTCGGCAGCAATTTTTTCGCGTAACGAGGCCGAATCGGTGAAAAAAGACGATTTTTCTGCCGATAGCCAGGTCAATCCGCTGCCGATATGCTCGGCGATATCAATCGGGTCTGTCACCAGGTAAGCGCCCTGTTTGATAAGCCAATGGGATCCCTCACTGTTAGGGCTGTCTATTGCTCCGGGCAATGCGAAGACCTCCCTTCCTTGCTCCAGCGCACAACGTGCAGTAATCAGCGAACCGCTGCGTTGGGAGGCTTCCACAATCAATACGCCAACACTCATCCCACTGATAATTCTATTTCTGCGTGGGAAGTTATGCGGTATTGGCGGCATATTGAGTGGAAATTCTGAAACCAGCGCGCCTCCCTGCTCGACAATGCGATCCGCCAGCGAAGTATGACAGCGTGGATGGATCCGTCGCAGCCCGCTCCCCAACACCGCCACGGTTTTACCCTTGGCTTCCAAAGCCGCGCGGTGGCAGATTCCGTCAATGCCGAGAGCCAGTCCGCTCGTAATAGTAAAACCAGAGTTAACCAATCCGGCAGCAAAATATTGCGCCCAGTGTTCACCATAGCTGCTGCAGTGACGGCTGCCGACCATCGCTAATTGTGGTGAGTTGAGCAGCTCCAGAGGCCCTTTTACGTAAAGCAACCGTGGCGGCGAGGCGATCTGTTTCAACAGCGGAGGATAGTCGGCGCTGTTGAAACAGATCAGATGCTGATCCTCTTCTTCAGTCCATTTCAAAGATGCATTGATATCAATCAACCGAGGATGAAGATAGGCGGTAATCTGAGCCTCGTTTAACCCGAGCGCAGCGAGCAAGGCAAAGGTGTGACGATCGTGATTGATCAGTTCATCGACCAGCCAACACAACCTCGCTGCGCCTAGCCCTCTCACCTCGGATAACCTGAGCCACACTTCCTGTTGTGTCATGGTCGATATTTCCCGTTCAGACGCCACCGCGACGCCATGCTCAATTGATACACGATGCTGTCAATCAGAGCCGGAAATGTCTAGAATAGAGATTATATATCGTCAATCCTTTGAATAAAGATCCAGAGATTTATGTCCGTATTACAAATATTGCATTTCCCAGACGACAGGCTTCGCATTGTTGCTAAACCAGTCAAAGAAGTTAACGCCGAAATTCAGCAGATCGTCGATGATATGTTCGAAACGATGTATGCCGAAGAAGGTATCGGGCTGGCCGCAACTCAGGTGAACATCCACCAGCGCATTATCGTTATTGATGTTACTGACGATAAGAGCCAACAGTTGGTGCTGATTAACCCTGAACTGCTGGAGCAAAGCGGTGAAACGGGCATCGAAGAAGGCTGTCTGTCTATCCCTGACCAACGCGGTCTCGTGCCTCGTGCAGCAAATGTGAAGATCCGTGCGCTCGACAGAAACGGCAAAAGCTTTGAGCTTGAAGCCGATGAGCTGCTGGCGATTTGCATTCAGCACGAGATGGACCACCTGATTGGCAAGCTGTTCGTCGATTACTTATCGCCTCTGAAACGTCAGCGCATCCGTCAGAAGATGGAAAAACTGGCGAAGCTCAACGCTCGCGGCTAATTGCTGCACGTTGCGTTAGTCATCTCAGGCTATTTTTAATAAGCCGATTTTCCCAGGCTCGCTTTACAGCCTCTTTTGTACAGGAAATGTGCTTTGCGAATAATTTTTGCCGGTACCCCTGATTTTGCAGCGCGTCATCTTGACGCGCTTTTAACATCTGAACATCAGATTGTTGGCGTTTTCACGCAGCCCGACCGCCCGGCAGGACGGGGAAATAAATTAACTCCCAGCCCAGTAAAGACCCTGGCTCTGCAACATGACATCCCTGTGTTTCAGCCAAAATCCCTGCGACCTGAAGAAAATCAGCACCTGGTTGCTGATTTACAGGCCGACGTGATGGTGGTGGTTGCCTATGGACTGATTTTACCCAAAGCGGTGTTGGCCATGCCGAAACTGGGTTGCATCAATGTTCACGGTTCTCTGCTGCCTCGCTGGCGCGGAGCGGCGCCTATCCAGCGTTCGCTGTGGGCCGGTGATGCTGAAACCGGCGTGACAATTATGCAAATGGACGTTGGTCTTGATACCGGCGATATGCTGCATAAAATTCACTGCCCGATCGAAGCCGAAGATACCAGTGCGACGCTTTATGCCAAGCTTGCCGAGCTTGGCCCTGTTGGCATGTTAGAAACGCTGCAACAGCTTGAGCAAGGAACCGCCAGCCCTGAAGTTCAGGACGAATCGCTGGTCACCTATGCAGAAAAGCTGAGCAAGGAAGAAGCACGCCTGGATTGGTCACTGAGCGCGGGGCAGCTCGAGCGTTGCATTCGTGCTTTCAATCCGTGGCCGGTAAGCTACTTTGTCATCGATGATCAGCCGGTGAAAGTCTGGCAGGCGCAGGTTATCGATGCCGATAAAAGCGGCCTTGCGCCGGGCACGATTCTCGCGGCGGATAAAAAAGGCATTCAGATAGCCACCGCACAAGGCGTGCTAAACATTACCCAACTTCAGCCTGCGGGTAAAAAACCGATGTCTGCTCAGGATCTGCTGAATTCACGCAGTGAATGGTTCACGCCAGGCACCGTTTTAAACTAATAACGCCACCCGGTATCCTCGACTCATTCAAGATGCCGGGTTCTGCTCTCTCCTTTTATTTATGCTGGCTCAGGTCGGCATGCTGACTGAGGTCAGCTTTTTTGACTATGAAAAACACCTATAACCTCCGCAGCATTGCTGCAAAAGCAATCAGCCAGGTTTTGGATCAGGGCCAGTCACTGTCGACCATCCTTCCAGGCTTGCAGAAAAGTATCGCCGATAAAGACAAGGCGCTGCTGCAAGAACTGTGTTTTGGCACACTCCGCGTTTTACCCGAGCTGGAATGGTGCTTACAGCAGTTGATGGCCAAACCTTTGACAGGTAAACAGCGTACGCTGCACTATCTACTAATGGTCGGTTTGTATCAAATGCTGCATACCCGCATCCCGCCACACGCCATTCTCGCCGAAACCGTTGAAGGTGCAGTCGCCCTGAAGCGTCCACAGCTAAAAGGGTTAATCAACGGCGTGTTGCGTCAGTTTCAGCGTCAGCAAGTCGATCTTCTGCAACGTATGCAAAACAACGATAGCCGCTACCTGCATCCTAGCTGGTTGTTGAAACGAATCAAAAATGCCTACCCTGAACAGTGGCAGCAAATTCTTGACGCCAACAACCAGCGTCCGCCAATGTGGTTACGCGTAAATCGTCAACATCATACTCGCGATGCGTATCTGGCTCTGTTAATCGAGGCCGGAATCGAAGCTCATCCACATCCCGATTATGCGGATGCCCTGCGTCTGGAAACTCCGTGCGGCGTGACATCCTTACCTGGATTTGATCAAGGATGGGTAACGGTTCAGGATGCCTCGGCTCAAGGCAGTGTTGATCTGCTGGATCCGCAAGACGGCGAAGCGATCCTCGATCTTTGCTGTGCGCCAGGCGGAAAAACCACACATATTCTCGAGGCTGCCCCTAAGGCTCACGTTTTAGCGGTAGATGTCGACAAGCAGCGTTTGCAACGTGTTCATGAAAACCTGCAACGCCTCGGCCTACATGCCGAAGTGAAACAGGGCGATGGTCGAGAGCCTCACGTTTGGGCTACCGGCAAGGTCTTCGACAAGATCCTGCTTGATGCACCTTGCTCGGCAACTGGGGTTATTCGCCGTCATCCAGATATTAAATGGCTGCGCAGAGACAGCGACATTACCGAGCTGGCGAGCCTGCAGGCGGAGATTCTGGAAGCAATTTGGCCTACGCTTAAACCACAAGGCACATTAGTGTATGCCACCTGTTCCATCCTCCCCGAAGAGAACAGCGAACAGATTACTGCCTTCCTTGCCCGTCATCCGGAGGCTAGACTGGTAGAAACCGGGGATATTGAGCGACCAGGCAAACAAAATCTCCCTGATGCAAACAGTGGTGATGGTTTCTATTACGCCAAGCTGATCAAAGGCTAACGTCATCTTGTTAAGTCGGCGGCCCTTGACGACATTTTAAGCAATACAGAGAGTGCTATGAAAATAATAATTCTCGGTGCTGGCCAGGTTGGCGGCACGCTGGCAGAAAATCTGGTCGGTGAGAACAATGATATTACTATCGTTGATACCAATACCTCTCGCCTGCGACAGTTGCAGGACAAGTTCGATCTGCGTGTCGTTCAGGGCCACGGTTCACATCCTCGTGTTCTACGTGAAGCCGGAGCAGAAGATGCCGATATGCTGGTTGCCGTGACCAGCTCTGATGAAACCAACATGGTGGCTTGCCAGATAGCCTACTCATTATTCAATACGCCTAACCGAATTGCCCGGATACGCTCGCCTGAATACATTCGTGAGTCCGAGAAGTTATTCCAGCCAGAAGCCGTGCCAATTGACCACCTAATCTCTCCCGAGCAGCTGGTCATCGACTACATCTACAAGCTGATTGAGTATCCTGGCGCATTACAGGTAGTGAACTTTGCCGAAGGTAAAGTCAGCATCGCGGCGGTAAAAGCCTATTACGGTGGCCCGTTAGTAGGCAGCGCGTTGTCAGCCATGCGTGAGCATATGCCGCATATTGATACCCGCGTGGCCGCGATATTTCGTCAAGATCGCCCAATTCGACCGCAGGGCTCTACCATTATCGAAGCCGGTGATGAAGTATTCTTCGTAGCGGCCTCTCAGCATATTCGTGCAGTGATGAGCGAATTACAGCGTCTGGAAAAACCCTACAAGCGCATTATGATTGTGGGCGGCGGCAATGTCGGTGCAGGTTTGGCCATGCGTCTTGAGAAAAACTATAGCGTCAAGCTAATCGAACGCGATCAGCAGCGTGCTGCAGAATTAGCTGAGTTGTTGCAAGATACCATCGTGTTTTATGGTGATGCTTCTGACCAGGAATTACTGGCAGAAGAACATATTGAGCAGGTCGACGTGTTTATTGCCATCACTAACGATGATGAAGCGAATATTATGTCCGCTATGTTGGCAAAGCGCATGGGCGCTAAAAAGGCGATGGTGCTTATCCAGCGTAGCGCCTACGTTGACCTTGTTCAGGGAAGCGTAATTGATATCGCCATCTCTCCACAGCAGGCAACAATTTCTGCCCTGCTGGGTCACGTACGTAAGGCGGATATAGTTAGCGTTTCCTCCCTGCGTCGCGGAGTTGCCGAAGCAATCGAGGCGATTGCACACGGTGATGAAAGTACTTCGAAAGTTGTCGGACGCACCGTTGAGCAGATAAAACTACCACCGGGTACCACGATTGGTGCTGTTGTGCGCGGTAATGAAGTGATCATCGCAAGCGGCATGACGCGCATTCAGCAAGGCGATCACGTAGTGATGTTTATTACCGACAAAAAATTCGTTCGCGATGTGGAAAGATTGTTCCAACCGAGCCCGTTCTTCCTTTAAAAAATCAACTTAAGTTAAATTTAATACGAATTTAGGCAAATATTAATAACACCAGTAGCGCATCTGCTACAAATGGTCTTTACTTTGTTTGACATAATTAGTGGATTTGCCAAGGAGTTACATTATGAGTTTTGTGAAGGATTTTCGCGACTTTGCCATGCGCGGCAACGTGGTTGATCTAGCGGTTGGTGTGATCATCGGTGCAGCATTTGGTAAAATAGTTTCATCTTTGGTTGCCGATATTATTATGCCTCCGCTGGGTTTGTTAATTGGCGGCGTAGATTTTAAATCTTTCCAATGGGTACTACGTGATGCTGTCGGAACAGCGCCTGCCGTAGTGATGCATTACGGTGTTTTCATTCAGAACATTTTTGATTTCGTCATCGTTGCCTTGGCTATTTTCTGTGCTATTAAGTTAATAAGTAAATTGCGCAGGAAAGAAGAGGCCGCACCGGCAGCCCCTCCAAAGCCAACTGCTGAAGAAATATTATTGACCGAGATCCGCGATCTGCTGAAAGAACAGCAAACCCCGCGCCTATAACCAAGAATTTAGATTAAAAAAGCCATCGGAGACGATGGCTTTTTTATTGTAGGAAATTAACTGAGGAATTAGAGAGTTATCAGGAAAGCAGTGTTAAATGTTTTATGCAATCATCAGATTAAAACGTTTAAGACTGCCCTCCCAATTTGCTCCTTTACCTTTTTTATCTTTGCGGCGATAGCTGCCTTTACCTTTCAAACTTTTTTCTACCCGTTGGCGGAACAGTGGATCATGCAGCAATGCTTGAATTGCATTGTCCTGAATCACACCTTTATTGTGTTTATACTGACTCATAGTCACCTCATTATATTGGCGTTTCGCAGCAATTATCACTGCGGAGATAAATCTAGACCCTATTTTGTTAATTTGCAATATCGCCACTGGCACCGTTTTCCAGTGCCTCAATGATTGAGCAACTGCGACTGGTATGTGCCCCGCCACAACAAGCTGCACTAAGTCGTTGTAGTGAATCACGCATGCGCAACAGCTCGCTCAACTTATGCTCAACCTCAGACAAGCGGCGGTCGACGATCGATTTTGACTCTTGGCAGGTGTGCTGTGCAGGATCGATGCGGATCGATAATAATTCACTGATGGCTTCCAACGTAAAACCCGTCGTTTTTGCATAGCGTATAAACCGCAGCCGCTGAAGATCATTCTCAGTGTAAAGACGGTAACCGGATTCACTCCGCACTCCCAATGACATCATGCCCTGCTTTTCATAATAACGGATGGTATCCGGCGTCACGTCGGCGAGTTTGGCTAATTCACCAATCTTAAACATCATGTTCTCCAATGAACTGTTTTTGTAATCTGGCCTGATAATTAACCTCATCGAGGAAGTCAGTGCTCATGCCAGCCTGATGAAGACGAAGTCTTAGAATAGTTAACCGTTTCTCTGCCTTGAGGTAATCTTCAGAATCTGCGGCAACCTGTTTCAACAGTATCTGTAAATCAACCGCCTCTTTACGGTCCTGAATTTCAGGCGGCAAATAACCGGCATTTTTGAGTATCCGATAAGCTACGCGCAGCTCTGGAGGGACACCACTATCGTCATCCATTACTAGCGGTGAACCTGCTCCAGGAAGGTTGTCGAACTCACCTTTAGCCTGTGCATCAAGAATATGTCTTTCGGCCCATTGATCACTCAGAAACATAGCGTCTCCTGCAGAATAAAATGAAAACTGATGGTTAGCATAGCGCGGTGAAAGATAAAAGCGTAGAGCGGAGCAATATCTACAAAGCTTGTCAGAAGTTAACTGACTGATATTGTTTAGATAGGCTTTTGAAAGGGTAATAGAGGAAACTGTGGCGGAAAACAATTAATGAATAGGGCAAAATTTAAATGTAAAAAAACCGGGCTTTTGGCCCGGTCTTTTCATGCATCTACAGATTATTCAGCAGTTGCTACTTCTGCGCTTGACTCTGCACGATCAACGAGCTCGATGTATGCCATCGGCGCATTGTCGCCTGCACGGAAACCACACTTAAGAATACGAGTGTAACCACCGGCACGGCTCGCGAAACGCGGGCCCAGTTCATTAAACAGTTTTGCCACGATCTCGTTATCACGAGTACGGGCGAATGCCAGACGACGATTTGCAACGTTGTCGGTCTTGGCAAGAGTAATCAGCGGCTCAACAACGCGACGCAGCTCTTTCGCTTTCGGCAGGGTCGTCTTGATTATTTCATGACGAACCAAAGAGCCGGCCATGTTACGGAACATAGCCGTACGGTGGCTGCTGTTACGGTTCAGTTGACGACCACTCTTACGATGGCGCATGACCTTATCCTTCTCAGTAAAACCTTAACCTGTGATCCGGTTACTCGTCAGCAATACTTGCAGGTGGCCAGTTTTCCAGGCGCATGCCCAGAGACAAACCACGGGAAGCAAGTACGTCTTTAATCTCGGTAAGAGATTTTTTACCTAAGTTAGGCGTCTTAAGAAGCTCAACTTCGGTACGCTGTACCAGATCACCGATGTAGTGGATTGCTTCTGCTTTGAGGCAGTTAGCAGAGCGGACAGTCAATTCCAGATCGTCAACAGGGCGCAGCAGGATTGGATCGAACTCCGGCTTCTCTTCTTTGACTTCTGGTTGACGTACATCACGTAAATCAACAAAAGCTTCAAGTTGTTCAGCAAGAATGGTTGCCGCACGACGGATCGCCTCTTCAGGATCGATCGTACCGTTGGTTTCCATTTCGATAACCAGCTTGTCCAAATCAGTACGCTGTTCTACACGCGCTGCTTCAACATTGTAGGCAATTCGCTCTACAGGGCTGTAGCATGCATCTACTAACAGACGACCAATTGGGCGCTCATCTTCTTCCGAATGAATTCGGGCAGACGCCGGCACATAACCCCTACCGCGCTGAACTTTGATACGCATACTGATAGCAGCGTTTTCATCGGTCAGGTGGCAGATAACGTGTTGCGGCTTGACGATTTCGACATCACCATCATGGGTAATGTCGGCTGCAGTCACAGGGCCAATGCCAGACTTATTCAGGGTAAGAATAACTTCATCTTTCCCTTGAACTCTCACCGCCAGCCCTTTCAGGTTGAGCAGGATTTCCAGGATGTCTTCCTGTACGCCTTCTTTGGTGCTGTACTCATGCAGTACACCATCAATCTCAACCTCGGTCACCGCGCAACCCGGCATGGATGAAAGCAGAATACGGCGCAGTGCGTTGCCTAAAGTATGGCCAAAGCCACGTTCTAAAGGCTCAAGGGTCACCTTGGCGTGCGTCGAACTGACTTGCTCGATATCTACCAGGCGCGGTTTTAGAAACTCTGTCACAGAACCCTGCATTGTGTCCTCTCTTTGGTACTAAGCTTTACTTAGAGTAAAGCTCGACGATCAGGTGTTCGTTAATGTCAGCTGACAGATCGGCGCGTTCAGGATTACGTTTGAACTGACCTTCCATCTTAGCAGCATCAACTTCAAGCCAAGTCGGCTTTTCACGCTGTTCAGCCAACTCCAAAGCGGCCTTCACGCGAGATTGCTTTTTAGCTTTCTCACGGATGCTGACAACGTCATTCGGAGATACCTGATAAGAAGCGATGTTGACAACGCGACCGTTTACCATAACTGCTTTGTGGCTAACCAGCTGGCGTGACTCTGCACGCGTAGCGCCGAAGCCCATACGGTAAACAACGTTATCCAGACGACCTTCCAGAAGTTGCAACAGGTTTTCACCGGTGTTGCCCTTCAGGCGGGCTGCTTCTTGGTAGTAGTTACGGAACTGGCGCTCCAGAACACCGTAGGTACGGCGAACTTTTTGCTTTTCACGTAACTGCACGCCATAGTCAGACAGACGCGGTTTACGCGCACCGTGCTGACCAGGAGCTTGATCAATCTTACACTTGGTATCGATCGCGCGAACACCAGATTTAAGGAATAAATCTGTGCCCTCACGACGGCTAAGCTTGAGCTTAGGACCCAAATATCTTGCCATTTTCTCTCTCCAACAATCCTAAAAGCAGCGTTATACGCGACGCTTTTTCGGCGGACGACAACCGTTATGAGGGATAGGAGTCACATCAGTAATATTAGTGATGCGGAAACCAGCCGCGTTTAATGCGCGGATAGTAGACTCACGACCAGGACCAGGTCCTTTAACCATAACTTCCAGATTCTTGATACCGTACTCTTTCACTGCATCTGCACAGCGCTCTGCTGCAACCTGAGCTGCGAACGGAGTGGATTTACGAGAACCACGGAAACCGGAACCACCAGCTGTTGCCCAACCCAAAGCATTACCCTGACGATCGGTAATAGTCACAATGGTGTTGTTGAAAGACGCATGGATATGAGCCACGCCGTCAGAGACTTGTTTTCTTACACGCTTACGTGTACGAACAGGTGCCTTTGCCATTTATTCTATCACCCCGATTATTTCTTGATCGGTTTGCGCGGACCCTTACGGGTACGTGCGTTAGTCTTGGTACGCTGACCGCGTACTGGAAGACCACGACGATGACGCAAACCACGATAAGTTCCAAGGTCCATAAGACGCTTGATGCTCAGGGTGACTTCACGACGCAGATCACCTTCAACAATGAACTTGGCGACTTCGTCACGCAGCAATTCGATTTGCTCTTCAGACAGCTCTCTGATCTTAACATTTTCAGCAATACCAGACGCAGCACAGATAGCCTGTGAGCGGGTTTTACCGATACCGTAGATCGAAGTTAATGCGATCACGGTATGTTTCTGATCAGGAATGTTAATGCCTGCTATACGGGCCACTATGCACTCCTACTATTTATATACGGCAACACCATTCTGAAAAGCCCGTTTTCAGGATACTCAAATAGTGATGCAGCTTACATACAAAAGATTGGCTGGCTAATCTAGCCAGCTCAACCCAACTTTGCAAGAAAAATATGCGAGATAATCAGCCTTGACGCTGTTTATGCTTCGGCTCGGCGCTGCAGATTACGCGAACGACACCGTTACGCTTAACAATTTTGCAGTTACGACATAATTTCTTGACGGAAGCACGAACTTTCATTTTTACTCTCCGTTACTTCGCAAACACACCAGATTAGCGATTATTGCCTTTCAGGTTTGCTTTCTTCAGCGCAGACTCATACTGACTTGACATCATCAGAGTTTGCACTTGAGCCATAAAGTCCATGATGACCACAACTACGATGAGCAGCGATGTGCCACCGAAGTAGAATGGAACATTCATTGCGTCACGCATGAACTCCGGGATAAGGCAGATAAAAGTAATGTACAACGCGCCGACCAAAGTCAGGCGGGTCATTACCTTATCAATATACTTCGCCGTTTGCTCTCCCGGACGAATTCCTGGTACAAATGCACCGGACTTCTTCAGGTTATCTGCTGTCTCACGCGGGTTGAACACCAACGCAGTATAAAAGAAACAGAAGAAGATGATTGCAGTAGCATAGAGTAACACATAAAGCGGTTGCCCAGGCTGCAAATACAGCGAAATTGTTGTCAGCCAGTTCCAACCAGTTCCGCCACCGAACCATGATGCAATCGTGGCCGGGAACAGAATGATGCTGGAAGCAAAAATAGCAGGAATTACGCCGGCCATATTCACTTTCAACGGTAAGTGTGTGCTCTGTGCTGCATAAACACGACGACCTTGTTGACGTTTGGCGTAGTTAACGACGATACGACGTTGACCACGTTCCATAAAGATAACAAAGAACGTCACTGCAAACACTAATACTGCAACCAACAGCAACAGGAGGAAGTGCAGGTCGCCTTGTCTAGCCTGTTCGATAGTATGGCCAACAGCTGTCGGGAGACCCGCTACAATACCAGCAAAGATTATGATTGAAATACCGTTACCGATACCACGTTCAGTAATCTGTTCACCCAGCCACATCAGGAACATTGTCCCGGTAACCAGACTCACAACTGCAGTAAAGTAGAATGAAAGGCCTGGGTTTAACACCAGACCTTGCATACCAGGCATATTCGGTAAACCGGTAGCAATACCGATTGACTGGAATACGGCCAAAACCAGCGTACCGTAGCGGGTGTACTGGCTAATCTTACGACGGCCAGCCTCCCCTTCTTTCTTTATTTCTGCTAACGCTGGATGAACCACCGTTAACAGCTGGATAATAATCGATGCCGAAATATACGGCATGATTCCCAGAGCAAAGATCGAAGCACGGCTAAGAGCACCACCAGAGAACATGTTAAACATTTCAATGATGGTGCCTCTTTGCTGCTCGAGCATTTTAGCAAGTACAGTGGCATCAATACCAGGGATCGGAATAAAAGAGCCGATACGGAAAACAATCAGCGCACCGATAACAAACAAAAGTCTGCGCTTCAGCTCGCCAAGTCCACCTTTAGCACTTTGAAAATCTAATCCCGGTTGCTTAGCCATCTGCTACTTATTCCTCTATTTTACCGCCAGCAGCTTCGATAGCAACACGAGCGCCTTTGGTGACACGCAGACCACGTACGGTTACCGGACGAGCAACTTCGCCTGAAAGGATTACTTTCGCGAACTCGATCTGGATACCAATTACGTTAGCGGCTTTCAGCGTGTTTAGGTCGATAACGTCGCCTTCAACAAGAGCCAGTTCAGACAGACGAACTTCTGCCGTGATCATAGCTTTGCGAGAGGTGAAGCCGAATTTCGGCAAACGACGATATAAAGGCATCTGACCACCTTCAAAACCACGACGTACGCCACCGCCAGAACGTGAGTTCTGACCTTTGTGACCACGGCCGCCGGTTTTACCCAGGCCAGAACCAATACCACGACCTACACGCCTTGGCGCCTGCTTGGCACCGTCAGCCGGAGACAGAGTATTTAAACGCATCTCTTACTCCTCAACCTTAACCATGTAGGAAACCAGATTGATCATGCCGCGAACAGAAGGTGTATCTTCACGTTCTACAGTGTGACCAATACGACGCAGACCTAAACCAGTCAAAGTTTGCTTGTGTTTCGGCAAACGACCGATGCTGCTTTTTGTTTGAGTTACTTTAATAGTCTTTGCCATGGTTATTTCCCTAGAATTTCTTCGACGGACTTACCACGCTTGGCAGCGACCATTTCTGGGGACTTCATATCTTCCAAAGCTGCGATAGTTGCACGAACCACGTTGATCGGGTTAGTGGAACCATAAGCTTTAGCCAATACGTTGTGTACCCCTGCGACTTCCAGGACGGCGCGCATTGCACCACCGGCGATAATACCGGTACCTTCAGAAGCCGGCTGCATGAACACGCGAGAACCCGTATGAGCACCTTTAACAGGATGCTGCAGGGTGCCGCTGTTCAGCGCGACGTTCAACATGTTGCGACGGGCTTTCTCCATCGCTTTCTGGATCGCTGCCGGAACTTCGCGTGCTTTGCC
This sequence comes from Serratia sp. M24T3, assembly GCF_000257645.1. Classification (GTDB taxonomy): domain Bacteria; phylum Pseudomonadota; class Gammaproteobacteria; order Enterobacterales; family Enterobacteriaceae; genus Rouxiella. Next base: position 10,088 of record NZ_AJHJ01000051.1, on the reverse strand, counting down.
GTAGCCAAAACCAACGCGACCGTTACCATCACCAACTACTGTCAGTGCGGTAAAGCTGAAAATACGGCCACCTTTTACGGTTTTGGATACGCGGTTTACCGCGATCAGCTTTTCCTGCAGTTCGCCAGCTTGTTTTTCGATGTGTGACATCTTACACCTCTACCTTAGAACTGAAGGCCAGCTTCACGGGCAGCATCTGCCAGTGCCTGGACTCGACCATGATATTGGAAACCGGAACGGTCAAAGGATACTTTCGAAATCCCTTTTTCCAATGCGCGTTCTGCAATTGCTTTACCTACAGCAGTTGCGGCATCTTTGTTACCGGTATACTTCAATTGCTCAGTAATAGTTTTTTCTACTGTAGAAGCAGCAACTAATACTTCAGAACCGTTAGGTGCAATCACCTGTGCGTAAATATGACGCGGGGTACGATGTACCACCAGACGTGTCGCACCCAGTTCTTTGAGCTTGCGGCGTGCGCGGGTCGCACGACGGATACGAGCAGATTTCTTATCCATAGTGTTACCTTACTTCTTCTTAGCCTCTTTGGTACGCACGACTTCGTCGGCGTAACGGACACCCTTGCCTTTATAAGGCTCAGGACGACGGTAGGCACGTAAATCTGCAGCAACTTGACCAATCACCTGCTTATCAGCGCCTTTCAGCACGATTTCAGTTTGAGTTGGACATTCTGCAGTAATGCCTGCCGGCAGCTGGTGTTCGACCGGATGGGAAAAACCCAGGGCCAAACTCACCGCGTTGCCTTTGATAGCAGCACGGTAACCAACACCAACCAATTGAAGCTTTTTAGTGAAGCCGTCGGTAACACCTATAACCATTGAGTTCAACAGTGCACGAGTGGTACCCGCTTGGGCCCATGCGTTTGCGAAGCCTTCGCGCGGACCAAAGGTCAGAGCGTTATCTTCCTGTTTAACTTCAACGGCGTCATGGATAGTACGAGACAGCTCGCCGTTTTTACCCTTAATCGTAATAACCTGACCGTTGAGTTTTACCTCTACGCCGGTAGGAATGACGACGGGTGCTTTTGCAACACGAGACATGCTTTCCTCCCGATTAAGCTACGTAGCAGATAATCTCGCCACCAAGACCAGCCTGGCGAGCTGCACGATCAGTCATAACACCTTTAGAGGTAGAAATAACAGCGATACCCAAACCGGCCATAACCTTTGGCAGCTCATCTTTTTTCTTGTAGATGCGCAGGCCAGGACGGCTGATTCGTTGAATGCTCTCTACCACTGCCTTGCCCTGGAAGTACTTCAGTACTAATTCCAGTTCAGGTTTGGCGTCGCCTTCGATTTTAAATTCTTCAATGTAGCCTTCTTCTTTAAGCACGTTGGCAATAGCCAGTTTCAGCTTAGAGGAAGGCATGGTGACCGCAACTTTGTTCGCGGCCTGACCGTTACGGATACGGGTCAGCATATCCGCGATCGGATCTTGCATGCTCATCTGTCATTACTCCCGTGATTCAATTGGTGACAATTACCAGCTAGCCTTTTTAAGACCCGGAATTTCACCGCGCATAGCGGCTTCACGGACCTTAATACGGCTCAACCCGAACTTCCGCAAGAAAGCGTGCGGACGACCAGTTTGACGGCAGCGATTACGCTGACGAGACGGGCTGGAATCACGCGGCAGAGTCTGCAGCTTAAGAACGGCATCCCAACGATCTTCGTCGGAAGCGTTCACGTCAGAGATAGTTGCTTTCAATTCAACGCGTTTAGCGAAGAATTTATCTGCCAGTTTCACGCGCTTGACTTCGCGTGCTTTCATGGATTGCTTAGCCATTAGTAACCCTACCTTACTTACGGAACGGGAAGTTAAAGGCAGCCAGCAGAGCGCGGCCTTCATCATCGGATTTCGCAGTAGTGGTGATGGTAATATCCAAACCACGAACGCGATCGACTTTGTCATAGTCGACTTCCGGGAAGATGATCTGTTCACGCACGCCCATGCTGTAGTTACCACGGCCGTCGAATGACTTAGCGGACAAGCCACGGAAGTCACGGATACGTGGTACAGCAATAGTGATCAGACGCTCAAAGAATTCCCACATGCGTTCGCCACGCAGGGTTACTTTACAGCCGATCGGATAGCCCTGACGGATTTTGAAGCCTGCAACTGATTTGCGTGCTTTGGTGATGAACGGCTTTTGACCAGAGATAGCTGCTAAGTCAGCTGCTGCGTTATCCAGCAGTTTCTTATCAGCGATCGCTTCACCAACACCCATGTTCAGGGTGATCTTCTCGACCCGAGGGACTTGCATGACAGAATTGTAATTAAACTCAGACATGAGTTTCTTTACGACATCGTCTTTGTAGTAATCATGCAGTTTCGCCATCGTACTACTCCAAATTACTTGATAGTTACGCTGTTAGACTTGAAGAAACGGACTTTTTTGCCGTCTTCGAATCTAAAGCCTACACGGTCAGCCTTACCGGTTGCCGTGTTGAAGATTGCAACGTTAGAAACTTGAACAGCAGCTTCTTTTTCAACGATGCCGCCTGGTTGGTTCAGAGCCGGTTGAGGCTTCTGATGTTTCTTAACCAGGTTGATACCTTCAACAATGACCTTGCCAGAAGACAGGACATTTTTTACTTTACCACGCTTACCTTTATCTTTGCCGGTAAGCAGGATAACTTCGTCATCACGACGGATTTTCGCTGCCATGGTTCGCTCCTTAGAGTACTTCTGGTGCCAGAGAGATAATTTTCATGAACTTCTCATTACGCAGTTCACGAGTTACCGGCCCAAAAATACGCGTGCCGATTGGCTGCTCGCTGTTATTATTTAAAATAACGCATGCATTGCCATCGAAGCGAATGACAGAACCGTCCGGGCGACGAACACCCTTCTTGGTGCGCACCACTACCGCCTTCAGCACGTCGCCTTTTTTCACCTTACCGCGAGGAATTGCTTCCTTGATGGTAATTTTGATGATATCGCCAACGCCTGCGTAGCGACGGTGCGAGCCACCCAGAACCTTGATACACATTACGCGACGTGCACCGGAGTTGTCGGCCACGGTCAGCATAGTCTGTTCTTGGATCATGTTAGTGCTCCGCTAATGTCAACTACAACTTATAAGACCTAACAATAGGCCATATAGAAATCCCCACAAATGAGGGCGCAGCATTATAACACTGCTTATTCATTATGGGTAGAAAAAATAAACGGCCCAGGTCTCCATGAGCCGTTTATTCATTTTCGAGAACGCGATTCTATTACAGAATTGCTTTCTCTACAACGCGAACCAGTGTCCAAGACTTAGTCTTTGACAGCGGACGGCATTCGCTAATTTCAACGACGTCGCCGATACCGCATTCGTTGTTCTCGTCATGTACGTGCAGCTTAGTCGTACGCTTGATGAATTTACCGTAGATTGGGTGCTTCACGAAACGCTCAATCGCAACAACGATAGATTTTTCCATCTTGTCACTGATCACACGACCTTGCAGAGTACGGATCTTGTCACTCATTACGCGCCCGCCTTCTCAGTCAGTAAAGTCTTAACACGTGCAACATCACGACGCACTTGCTTCAACGTGTGTGTTTGCTGCAGCTGGCCGCTGGCCGTTTGCATGCGCAGGTTAAACTGCTCACGCAACAGGTTCAGAAGCTCAACGTTCAGCTCTTCCACGCTCTTTTCACGCAGCTCTTTTGCTTTCATTACATCACCGTCTTAGTTACAAAGGTGGTTTTAATAGGCAGTTTCGCTGCTGCAAGCTGGAATGCTTCACGCGCCAGCTCTTCAGGCACACCGTCCATTTCGTACAGGACTTTACCAGGCTGGATCAGGGCAACCCAATACTCAACGTTACCCTTACCTTTACCCATACGAACTTCAAGTGGCTTCTCGGTGATTGGTTTGTCCGGGAATACACGGATCCAAATCTTACCTTGACGCTTAACTGCACGGGTCATCGCACGACGTGCTGCTTCAATTTGACGAGCAGTCAGGCGACCACGGCCAACAGCTTTCAGACCGTAAGTGCCGAAGCTCACATCCGTACCTTGCGCAAGGCCACGGTTGCGGCCCTTGTGCACCTTACGGAATTTTGTACGCTTTGGTTGTAACATCAGCGACTCTCCTTACTTGCGGCCTTTACGCTGCTGCTTTTTAGGTTGAGCAGCCGGTTCCGGTTGTTCAACTGCAGCCATACCACCCAGGATCTCACCTTTGAAGATCCATACCTTAACGCCGATTACACCATAAGTGGTGTGCGCTTCAGATGTGTTGTAATCGATATCCGCACGCAGAGTATGCAGTGGAACACGACCTTCACGGTACCATTCGGTACGCGCGATTTCAGCACCGCCAAGACGGCCGCTTACTTCAACTTTGATACCTTTAGCGCCAAGACGCATTGCGTTCTGAACTGCACGCTTCATAGCACGACGGAACATAACGCGACGTTCCAGCTGTGAAGTGATGCTGTCAGCAACCAATTTTGCGTCAAGTTCCGGTTTACGGATTTCGGCGATGTTAATCTGTGCAGGAACGCCAGCGATATCCGCTACGACCTTACGCAGTTTTTCGACATCTTCACCTTTCTTGCCGATAACGATGCCAGGACGAGCGGTGTGAATAGTCACACGGATGCTCTTCGCTGGACGCTCGATAACGATGCGAGAAACGGAAGCTTTCGCCAATTCTTTAGTCAAGAACTGACGAACTTTAAAGTCGCTGTCCAGGTTGTCAGCGAATTCTTTGGTATTTGCGTACCAGGTAGAATTCCAAGGTTTGACAATACCTAGGCGAATACCATTAGGATGTACTTTCTGACCCATTGCTAGTCTCCAGAGTCTCAGCGATCGGACACAACCACAGTAATGTGGCTGGTGCGCTTCAGAATGCGATCTGCACGACCTTTAGCACGCGGCATAATACGCTTCATGCTTGGGCCTTCGTCTACGAAAATCTTCGAGACTTTCAGATCATCGATGTCAGCGCCATCGTTGTGTTCTGCGTTAGCAATGGCAGACTCCAGCACCTTCTTAACCAGACCAGCAGCTTTCTTGTTGGTGTAGGCCAGAGTTTCCAGAGCTTGCGACACTTTCTTACCGCGGATCAGGTCTGCAACAAGGCGAACCTTCTGAGCAGAAGAACGAGCGTGGCGATGTTTAGCTATAGTTTCCATCTCTTCCTCCTACCTTAGCGCTTTTTAGCTTTTTTATCAGCCGCATGGCCGCGATAAGTACGAGTCGGCGCGAATTCACCCAGCTTGTGACCGACCATTTCATCGGAAACAAACACTGGTACGTGCTGACGACCATTATGGACAGCGATGGTCAAACCGATCATGTTAGGAAAGATCGTTGAACGACGGGACCAAGTGCGCAAAGGCTTCTTGTCTCCGCTTTCCACCGCTTTCTCTACCTTCTTCAGCAAGTGCAGGTCAATAAAAGGACCTTTCTTGAGAGAACGTGGCATGGCTTATCCTCTAATTATTTTTTGCTACGGCGACGTACAATGAACTTGTCAGTACGCTTGTTGCTACGGGTTTTCTTACCTTTGGTCTGAACGCCCCATGGTGTTACTGGGTGTTTACCAAAGTTTTTACCCTCACCACCACCGTGTGGGTGATCGACTGGGTTCATCGCAGTACCGCGAACGGTAGGACGAATACCACGCCAACGTGCAGCACCTGCTTTACCCAGAACGCGAAGCATATGTTCAGAGTTACCAACTTCGCCCATGGTAGCGCGGCAGTCGATCTGAACTTTACGCATTTCGCCAGAGCGCAGACGCAGAGTTACGTAGGAACCATCACGAGCAACGATCTGAACGTAGGCACCAGCAGAACGAGCCAGCTGGCCGCCTTTACCTGGTTTCATTTCTACGTTATGAACCGTTGAACCAACTGGGATGTTGCGCATCGGCAGGGTGTTACCCACTTTGATTGCAGCATCAACGCCAGATTGGATCTGGTCACCCACTTTCAGGCCTTTCGGCGCCAGGATGTAACGGCGTTCGCCGTCTTTGTACAGAACCAGCGCGATGTTCGCGGAACGGTTCGGATCGTACTCCAGACGCTCAACCACTGCAGCTACACCGTCTTTGTTGCGTTTGAAGTCAACCAGACGATAATGTTGCTTGTGGCCACCACCGATATGACGGGTGGTGATTCGGCCATTGTTGTTACGGCCACCGCTTTTGCTCAATTTCTCAAGCAGCGGAGCAAAAGGTTTACCCTTGTGCAGCTCAGGGTTAACCACTTTAACAACGTGGCGACGGCCCGGAGATGTAGGTTTACATTTAACAATTGCCATTGTGCTTACTCCTCCGACTTACTCTGCGCCGCTGATGAAGTCCAGATTCTGGCCTTCTTTCAGGGTGACGTAAGCTTTTTTCCAGTCGCTACGACGACCAACACGCTGACCGTGACGTTTAGACTTGCCTTTAACCAGCAAGGTGTTAACGTCTTCGACTTCGACTTCAAACAGTTTCTTAACCGCAGCTTTGATTTCTGCTTTAGTCGCGTCGAGGGCAACTTTGAGTACGATGGTGTTGTTCTTTTCCATCGCGGCGGATGCTTTTTCAGAAACGTGCGGCGCGCGCAGCACTTTCAGCAGACGTTCTTCACGAATCATGCCAGCATCTCCTCAACTTGCTTAACTGCGTCAGCAGTCATAACGACTTTGTCGAAGGCGATCAGGCTTACTGGATCGATACCTGCTACGTCGCGAACGTCAACCTTGTACAGGTTACGCGCGGCCAGGAACAGATTCTCGTCGACTTCGCCGGTTACAATCAGCACGTCTTCCAGAGCCATGTCTTTCAGTTTCTGTGCCAGCAGCTTAGTTTTAGGCGCTTCTACAGAGAACGTCTCGACAACGATCAAACGATCTTGACGTACCAGTTCGGACAGGATGCTTTTCAGCGCGCCGCGGTACATCTTTTTATTTACTTTTTGACTGTGGTCCTGTGGCTTGGCAGCAAAGGTCACACCACCCGAACGCCAGATTGGGCTCTTTACAGAACCTGCACGCGCACGGCCAGTACCTTTCTGACGCCATGGTTTTTTACCGGAACCAGTTACTTCAGCACGGGTCTTCTGAGCGCGAGTACCTTGACGGGCACCTGCTGCATAAGCAACAACAACCTGGTGTACCAGCGCTTCATTGAAATCACGCCCGAAGGTAGTTTCGGAAACAGTCAGCGCGCTCTGCGCGTCTTTCACTACTAATTCCATTCCTATCTCCTCGACGTTAAGCCTTAACAGCAGGTTTAACGATCAGGTTGCCACCGGTAGCACCCGGAACAGCACCCTTGACCAGCAGCAGGTTGCGCTCAGCGTCAACACGTACTACGTCCAGGCTTTGAACGGTTACACGCTCGTTACCCAGTTGGCCTGCCATTTTCTTGCCTTTGAACACTTTGCCCGGAGTCTGGTTCTGACCGATAGAACCCGGAACGCGGTGAGACAAGGAGTTACCGTGTGTAGCATCTTGAGTACGGAAGTTCCAGCGTTTAACAGTACCCGCGAAACCTTTACCTTTAGATGTACCAGTAACGTCTACTTTCTTAACGTCTGCGAAGATCTCAACGCTAATTTCTTGACCTGCAGTGAACTCTTCGCCTTCTGCAAGACGGAATTCCCACAGACCACGGCCAGCTTCTACGCCAGCTTTAGCGAAGTGGCCCGCTTCTGGTTTGGTTACACGGTTAGCTTTTTTGCTACCAGTAGTAACCTGCACAGCGCGGTATCCGTCGTTTTCCAGATCTTTGATCTGAGTAACGCGGTTGCCTTCAATCTCGATAACAGTAACTGGAATAGAAACGCCGTCTTCTGTGAAGATACGTGTCATACCCAATTTCTTACCGATTAGGCCAATCTTTTTCTTTTCTAAAGTACTCATCGTTTCAACCTCTCAATCGCTCGATGACCCGATTAACCCAGGCTGATCTGCACGTCTACACCAGCAGCCAGATCCAGACGCATCAGAGCATCAACGGTTTTCTCGGTTGGCTCAACGATGTCAACCAGACGCTTGTGAGTGCGAATCTCATACTGATCACGCGCATCTTTGTTGACGTGCGGAGAAATCAGAATGGTAAAGCGCTCTTTGCGGGTCGGCAGCGGAATTGGACCACGAACTTGCGCACCAGTGCGCTTCGCGGTCTCAACGATTTCCGCGGTTGATTGATCAATCAGACGATGATCAAACGCTTTCAGGCGGATACGGATTCTTTGGTTCTGCATGAGACCAGAGCTCCAATTATTTTAAACGTAAAATGATTACTCCTCGGTCCCATTTCGATTGATGGGAGAGTGTAATCGTTCTTCACATAACCCCCATATCGGGAGTATTGTTTGCCAGGCGGTTACTTTGCCTGACAACTAATTCATATCGAATTAGGCTTACCAAGATTAGGTAAGCCCGCGCATTATACGTAACTCAGGAAAGTAAGCAACCCCTGCTGGCAATAAAGTGTGTTTATTTCGTACACGTTCCCCTCCCCCAACATTCGTTGCAAGCCGTTTTGTGCAGCATCACTCAAAGCTAAAAGCTTGTTCCATCGATCTCTTTTTTAGGATTGTTTGCCGCCGCTAAAGCCCTATCCTCGCTGCTAACGATATTTTGCTTTAAGAACATCAGGAAAATTAAATGTTTAACCAGTTTTATCAACTTGGCCTCTTGCATGGCTATTCCATTATTACCTCTGCAATATTTGTGAGTTACTTATTGGCGCTGAGTTATATCGACGTGATTCGCTTTCAGCTGCCCGACTGGCTTACTCTTTCACTGCTTTGGGTTGGTTTGCTGTTGCATGCTATTTTCACCCCGCAATATCTGGTCAGTGGAGTAATTGGCGCGGCTGCGGGTTACCTAGGCTTTTGGGCTATCTATTGGCTGGGAAAATGGCTATTCAAAAGAGAGGGGCTTGGCTATGGGGATTTCAAACTCATGGCAGCGCTGGGTGCCTGGATGGGCTGGGAGTGCCTGCCTTTTGTAGCAGTATATGCCTCGATTGGTGGAGCGATATTTTATGTTTTAAGATTCTGTTTCTATCGCACCCGGGGGGAGATTCCTTTTGGTCCTTTCCTGGCAACTGTCGGCGGGGTTATCTATGTCAGCCAGCAAATACTCAGCCTGGCTGATCCTAGATGCGTGTTCTGCGTGATCATTAAGATATAGTTTTAGATTAGAGCTAATGTGACGCTTTTTTAGATTCTTCTTTAATCTGGGTCTGGATGTAGTTCTGGATACCAACTCGGCTAATCAGATCGACTTCGGTTTCAATCCAGTCAATGTGATGTTCTTCATCGGCCAGAATAGTGATCATGATATCGCGGCTAACATAGTCGTGGATTGAATCGGCATAAGCGATGGCCTCACGCAAATCCTTAGCGCCGTCGAGCTCGAGCACCAGATCGGACTTAAGCATTTCCTCAACGTCTTCGCCGATATTGAGTTTGCCGAGATCTTGCAGATTAGGGATGCCTTCAAGGAATAGGATACGCTCGATATAGATATCAGCGTGTTTCATTTCATCGATGGATTCGTGGTATTCAATGCCATTGAGCCGCATTAAACCCCAATTTTTGAACATTCTGGCGTGGAGAAAATACTGATTGATGGCAACGAGCTCATTTCCTAGCAGCTTGTTGAGGTGCGAAATCATTTTGGTATCGCCTTTCATAGTAATGCCCTCCGCTATAGGTCCTATGAAGTGTAGAACCACTTAGCAAAGAGTGAAAGGAATAACCTTACTATTTATCAGGCAACTTCAATAATGTAGGTAATGTTATCTTGCTCCTCTACCAGGATCTCCCTGGCCTGTCTGATGCATTTACCACAGTCGGTTCCAATAGGGCAAATTTGGCGAAGCTCTTTCATCGTTTGTGGCTGATGCTGCCGGATGACTTTACGAATCACTTTATCTGTGACCGCATTACACAAACACACGTACATACACGAACTCAATATTTAACCAGTTCATATAACTGTAAATGAGAATAATTTCTATTTCAATTGCGATTTTAAAAATTTACATTGAGCCTTACTCAGAAAGCAGGCGTAAAAAAAGGGTGCCTAAGCACCCTCTTTATATTCCTAAATTT
>NZ_AJHJ01000050.1 GCF_000257645.1 Serratia sp. M24T3 | reverse complement strand
TGGAGAGTCCGGATCTCTGAAAGCAAAAAACCCGCCATTGGCGGGTTCTTCTAAATATGGTGCCCGGACTCGGAATCGAACCAAGGACACGGGGATTTTCAATCCCCTGCTCTACCGACTGAGCTATCCGGGCAACGGGGCGCATTAAACCGTATTGGCAGTTGGTCGTCAACGGCTTTTTAGCAGATTACCCTTCTGCGGCGTTTGAGTGATGTTTTTTAAAGCAAACACTTGCCGAAAAGCCTATTTTACAGTCAAAAATCCCCCAATCGCTATTACCGTCGAGAAAGTTTCACAGCTGAAGTGTTTTACCCACTTCCTGCCCAAGCTGCTGCTTAAGATAATTGATAAATACGCTAATCCGCGCCGGCAGATGTTTACGATAGGTATAAACGGCATAAATATCCGCCGCGGGGGCCAGATATTCGGTCAATAAAGGCACCAGCTCGCCCTGCTGCAAGTTTTTTTGGATATCCCACCATGAGCGCAAAATAATACCGTGCCCGTCACGAGCATAGTTAACTACTGTTTCGCCATCATTGCTGGACAAGTCTCCACTGACCTTTTGCACATACTCTTTGCCCTCTCTGGTGAAACGCCACAGTGAATAATCACTCTCATATTGCCTTAAAACAATACAGTTGTGATGGGCCAGATCGGTCACGCTCTCGGGGATGCCATTTTTATCCAAATACTCTGGGGAAGCACAAACGACTCGTGAGTTACTCATTAGCTTAATGGCAACCAATCGTGAATCTGGAGGCTCACCCACGCGGAGATCAATATCGACACTATTATCCAGAAAATTCAGCGGTTGGCTGGTGAGCTGTATATCAATATCCAGATTAGGATGCAGCCGATGAAATGAAGAAATTAAAGGAGCAATAAAGCGACGGCCAAAACCAAACGAGGCATTAATGCTAAGCCTGCCGGTTAATAGAGCCTGACTATTTGATACTGCATTCTCAAGTTCGGCCAGCTGGTTAATGATCGGCCGAGCACCCTCGGCATAACGCTCCCCTTCTACAGTCAAATCTAGCCGACGTGTTGTCCTTAACACCAACTGCACGCCCAAACGCTGTTCAAGCTGAGTTAATCGCTTGCTGACCGCTGGAAGGGTCAACCCCATCTCGCGCGCTACTGCCGTTAGGCTACCGAAGCGGGTAATAAGAGTGAAAAATCTTAGATCGTCGATAGAAGACATCATTATTCACTTTTAGTTAAGAATGCCTTAAATATTTAGCAAATTGTTGCCCGCCTGAGAAGTAATTACACTCAAAAGAATCCAATAATGATAAGAGGCCCTCAAAATGTCTGATAGAACACATAGAATAGCCGTTATTCCTGGCGATGGTATTGGTAAAGAAGTGATGCCAGAAGGCATCAGAGTGATGAAAAAAATCGCTGCCAGGCACGGTATTAATATTGAGTGGCAATGGTTTGATTTTGCCAGTGCAGATTATTATCTCGAGCATGGAAAAATGCTGCCAGATGATTGGTATGTCACTCTAAAAGAATTTGATGCAATCTATTTTGGTGCCGTAGGCTGGCCTGATGTCGTTCCCGATCACGTTTCGCTGTGGGGATCATTACTGCAGTTCAGACGCGAATTCGATCAGTATGTTAATTTACGGCCCGTACGCCTGATGCCTGGAGTCAAAGCACCTTTAGCTGGAAGAAAGCCTGGAGACATTGATTTTTACGTCGTTCGGGAAAATACCGAAGGCGAATACTCAAGCGTTGGCGGGATTATGTTCCCTGATACCGATCGGGAAATTGTGATTCAGGAAACGGTAATGACCCGCACTGGCGTTGACCGCATACTTAAATACGCTTTTGAATTGGCGCAAAAAAGACCCAAAAAGCACCTAACCTCAGCCACAAAATCCAATGGCATCGCTATTACTATGCCTTATTGGGATAAGCGGGTTGTTGAGATGGGTAAAGGTTATCCTGAAGTGAACGTCGATAAATATCATATAGATATTCTTACCGCGAATTTTGTTCTGCATCCAGATTGGTTTGATGTGGTAGTTGCCAGTAACTTATTCGGCGATATCCTTTCAGACCTCGGCCCTGCTTGCACCGGCACTATTGGCATTGCGCCATCAGCTAATATTAATCCAGAAGGTAAATTCCCTAGTCTGTTTGAGCCGGTGCACGGATCTGCTCCTGATATTGCCGGTAAAGGTATCGCCAATCCAATTGGGCAAATATGGTGCGGTGCAATGATGCTGGAACACTTGGGCTATGAGCAGGCAGGCGCAGAAGTGTTGCAGGCTATAGAGAAAGTGCTGAGTCTTGGACCTGATAACGCCCCTCTTACAGGCGATCTTGAGGGAAAAGGCGACACACGTGCCTTGGGGCAGGCCATCGCCGACATGCTATAAACTTTACAGCTACTTTAACGGCTTAGGGTGCAAGTGAAGTTAAAGTTGTTGAGAAATTCGCTTAAAATATGATTTATCCTAGCCCGAGCGGTGGTGATTTCACTATCGCTCGGCGTCTCCCTGCTGATACAATTCCCACCAGTTACTCGCTAATTTAAACTAAAAATAAGATTAAACTGAGGGAAATCCTATTGTACTGGAATAGCCTGACTTATTTCGGGGACAGTATGCTTTTACTGCCTACCGGAATTATTATTGCCTTTTTTATGGCCTGGAAGGTCACCGGTCGTTTCACGCCATTGGCGTGGTTATTTACCTTTGGGATAAGTGGATTTTTAGTCTGCATTTCGAAACTGCTTTTTTTGGGCTGGGGAATTGGCAGCACACGTTATAACTTTACCGGTTTCAGCGGCCATACCACGATGTCAGCCACTATTTGGCCAGTTTTATTATGGCTTTTAAGTGGTGGATTACATAAAAGGTTACGACAGGTAACGATAGCCGTAGGATTTTTGTTACCCGTACTCATTGGCTACAGTAGAGTAATATTAGGTGCGCATTCCCCAAGTGAAGTAATTACTGGATTAATTATAGGGTTAAGTGCTAGCAGCATATTTCTTATTACTCAGCGTCATCAAATAGTTAAAGCTTTCACTTTTTCTCAACTGGCAATAATGCTAATTGTGCCGATTCTATTGGTGAGTAGAGGCAAACAGGCAACGACACAAAATATGATTGAGCAGTTTGCTGAACATATTACTGGCCATCCTGCCTGGACTCGTGAAAAACTACTCAGCCAATTAGGTTAAAAAACTCGACATTGTTATTTATTATACGGTGTCGGAGTTTTAATATTGATCAACTTTTTTTCAAGTCCATTTAATGCCCCAAGCCAGTAGCCATTAAATGAAGGAACCTAGCTGATATGACTGAAGCAATATTCATAAATTCTGGAAATGCCGGGATTTTTCCCCGCTTCATCCGTTATCTGCTACTGCCGCTTATTTTATTGATTGTCAGTGGATGTGGCGATAAAGAGCAGGCCCAGCAGCAGGCGTTTACTGACTTTCTACAGGCTAGCCTTCTCTCCAGCCAATCGATAAAAGTCCCTGAATTAACTTCAGATCAGCAAATTAAATTTGGGCATTATGCAAAAGACTATAAGATTATTACTGACTTCCATCGCAAGCTCGACACAGAGCTTAATTCATCTTTAGTTCCAGTATTTACCAATATGAATGCAGTGACTTCAGTAAATGCCTTACTGGAACAGCGCAACGATTTACAAAAAATGGCGCAAACCAGTCAGCAATGGCTTGATGAATTAAAGACAATACGTCAGCAGGCTGATGCGCAGCGCGATACATTGAAGCAGCCTGTAGCGGTGAAAAAAGTTTATGACCAGGCCTATAACAAAGTGGTTTCGCAGCCAGCCGCAGTCGCGGAGAAAATATATACGCTGCTTCCGGAAGTATTAAACCAAATTGTTATCAAGGCCGATTTTATTAAAAGTCAGGGTAAAAATGTCACTATTTCTGGCAGCACACTGCAATTTTCGTCACAGGCTCAACTAGATAAATACGCGGCTATCCAGAAACAATTGGTACCGCTTAATGCTCAGTTGATGGTTCTAAGCCGACAGATGCAGCAGATGGTCAACTAATATTCTTGCGCTGAAAATAGGTAATTCGTTTGGGCGCGACTATTAACCGGTTATTGGCCTATCAAAAAACTAAACCGATTCTTAGTCAGCCTTGCTTTAATGGCACGCGTGAGCAACCGCTTGATTATTCTCGGCACGACGCCAATCACCCGGCGTTTGCCCAAACTGACGTTTGAAACTGCGGGTGAATGACTGCTGAGAGTCGAAGCCCAGAGAAATGGCTACACTGACGATAGTCTCAGCGCTGCTTGCCAGCATATCTGCCGATTTTTTCATTTTCTGCTGACGAATGTATTCACCCATCGGTAATCCGGTGTGTTCTTTGAACATTCTTTGCAAGTGCCAACGAGAATACCCCGCACGTTTGGCTACGGTTTTAATATCCAGTCGTTCTTCCAGATTGTGATCAATCCAGTCAATAAGATCGTGAATAAAATCTTCAGTTTTCATTTCCGCTCTCCCACTATGGTTTTGCTCCCTCTCAAGGAGAGCATTCGTTAAGGCTGACGCAGTTTTCGATAAAATGCAAGTTTTACTATTGCATTTTAATCGCTTCACGCAGATAGTTACAGCTCCTCACAAAATGGCTTTTCGCTATAGCACATAAAGTGCAACAATAATTCTTGCAGTTTAATAGCGCGCTCCCTACAATCCCCTCGAGTTAATGTATCAGTTATTGATACCTTATTGCACCTATGACAGATGCAAATCCCAAAAAAACGGCGCAGGTGAAGGACGTTCCCCGGTGGACAGGACCGATGGAGTTGCCTGCCGCAGTATTCACTGGAAATAAAAATAATGATTAGCCTGCAAAATTCTTATCTGCGGCCCACTGGTCGTCGCCATACGGCGCACATTATCGCGCCACTTTCTGGGCTAGCGTTGATGATCGCTTTACTTTCAGGGTGTGATAACAGCGTGGCGCAAAACGCAGCGCCGCCCGCTCCGGCAGTCAGCATGGCCAACGTTTTAATTAAACCTATCAAACAGTGGGACGAATTTACCGGCCGTATCGAGGCAGTACAAATCGTTCAATTGCGGCCACGCGTTTCGGGATACATCGATAAAGTAAATTATCAGGAAGGCGATGAAGTCAGGAAAGGCCAAGTGCTATTTACCATCGATGACCGTACCTATCGCGCTGCTCAGGAACAGGCGCAGGCCCAACTGGTGCGAGCCAAAAACCAGGCTACTCTGACGCGCAGTGAGTCAGCACGTACAGAAAAACTGGTGAGTTCGGAGGCGATTTCCCGCGAGCTATGGGAACAGCGTCGCTCCGCTGCTGCTCAGGCTCAGTCAGACGTTTTAGCGGCTCAGGCCCAGTTGGATATGGCGCAGCTTAACCTCGACTTTACCCGCGTGATTGCGCCGATTGATGGCAAAGCCAGTCGCGCAATGATCACCGCAGGCAATCTGGTTACCGCGGGTGACAGTGCCAGCGTGCTGACGACTCTGGTCTCACTCGACAAAGTTTACGTCTATTTCGACGTTGATGAGGGCACTTTCCTGCGTTATCAGGCGATTGCGCGGGCGGCCAAGCAGAGCAATGAGCCTCTTCCAGTACACGTCGGTCTAGTCGGTGAAAACGGCTATCCGCATCAGGGCGTGCTTGACTTCACCGACAACCAGTTAACCTCCAGCACCGGTACCATTCGCATGCGTGCCGTGCTCGACAACCGCGATCGCAGCTTCACGCCAGGCCTGTTTGCCCGCGTGCAAATGCCGGGCAGTGCCGAATATAACGCCTTGTTAATTGACGATAAAGCCGTACTCACCGATCAAGACCGCAAGTTTGTTTACGTGGTGGATCAGAGCGGAAAAGCGCAGCGCAGAGATATCCAGATAGGTGGCTTGTCAGGTGGATTGCGCATTGTGCAGCACGGCTTGCAGGCAGGAGATCGCGTGGTCGTCGATGGCGTACAAAAAGTCTTTATGCCGGGGATGTCAGTCAACGCCAAGAGCGTAGATATGGCTAAAAATCTAACACCCGCTGCCGCTGATCAAGCCCAGTAACAGGATCGACACTCATGGACTTTTCCCGCTTTTTTATCGACCGGCCAATCTTTGCGGCTGTACTGTCGATCCTGATTCTGGTCACTGGGGCTATCGCTATTCCGCTGCTGCCGGTAAGCGAATACCCCGATGTGGTACCGCCCAGCGTTCAGGTTCGTGCCCAATATCCCGGTGCCAACCCGAAAGAGATTGCCGAAACGGTGGCAACGCCGTTGGAAGAAGCAATCAACGGCGTTGAAAATATGATGTATATGAAATCGGTTGCCGGGTCCGACGGCGTGCTGGTCACCACCGTGACCTTCCGCCCGGGTACCGATCCCGATCAGGCACAGGTTCAGGTGCAGAACCGCGTTTCACAGGCCGCGGCTCGACTGCCGGAAGACGTGCAACGTCAAGGCGTGACCACTCAGAAACAGTCCCCCACCATGACTTTGGTGGTGCATCTTTATTCGCCATCAGGCAAGTATGATTCACTGTATCTGCGTAACTACGCCACCCTGAAGGTGAAAGACGAGCTGGCGCGCCTGCCGGGCGTCGGTCAGGTGCAAATTTTTGGTGCTGGTGAATACGCGATGCGCATTTGGCTCGACCCCAACAAGGTCGCGGCTCGAGGGCTGACTGCCGCTGATGTCGTCACCGCGATACGCGAACAAAACGTTCAGGTCTCGGCGGGTCAATTGGGTGCCGAACCGTTGCCAAAAAACAGCGATTATCTGCTGTCAATTAATGCCCAGGGTCGTCTGAAGGATGAAACCGAATTCGGTAATATTATTCTTAAGACCAGCGAAGATGGTTCGATTGTCCGCCTGCGTGATGTCGCGCGTATTGAAATGGGCTCAGGCAGTTATGCCCTGCGTTCGCAGTTAAATAACAAAGACGCCGTCGGTATTGGTATCTTCCAGGCTCCTGGCGCTAACGCCATTGATTTGTCCAACGCAGTACGCGCCAAGATGGCCGAACTGGCAACTCGCTTCCCTGACGGGCTAACCTGGCGTGCACCTTACGATCCCACCGTATTTGTGCGTGATTCGATAAGCGCCGTGGTGCATACCTTGCTTGAAGCAGTGGTGTTGGTGGTGCTGGTAGTTATTCTGTTCCTGCAAACCTGGCGTGCCTCGATCATCCCACTGCTGGCGGTGCCTATTTCGGTGATAGGTACTTTTAGCATCTTGTATTTGCTCGGCTTTTCACTGAACACCCTTAGCCTGTTTGGGCTAGTGCTGGCGATCGGGATTGTGGTCGATGACGCCATTGTAGTGGTGGAAAACGTCGAGCGTAATATCGAGGAGGGGCTGGCTCCGCGCGATGCAGCTCATCAGGCAATGCGCGAGGTCTCTGGCCCCATCGTGGCGATTGCGCTGGTGTTGTGTGCGGTATTTGTGCCGATGGCCTTTCTTTCCGGGGTAACGGGCCAGTTTTACAAGCAGTTTGCGGTGACTATCGCCATTTCTACGGTTATCTCGGCGATTAACTCGTTAACCCTTTCCCCCGCTCTGGCCGCGCTTTTACTGAAATCTCACGGCTCACCTAAAGATCTGCCAACGAGATTGATCGACCGCCTGTTCGGCTGGCTATTCCGACCGTTTAACCGCTTTTTCAACGCCAGTTCGCACGGTTATCAGAAAGCGGTTTCTAAAACTTTAGGCCGCCGTGGAGCCGTGTTTGTGGTCTACATTCTACTGTTGGGGGGTGCAGCACTAATGTTTAAAGCCGTGCCAAGTGGATTTATTCCGACTCAGGATAAACTTTATCTGATTGCCGGAGTAAAAATGCCAGAAGGTTCTTCACTGTCACGTACCGATGCCGTTATTCGTAAGATAAGCGCCCTGGGACTGCAAACCGACGGCGTAATCGACGCGGTAGCTTTCCCCGGTCTGAATGCCTTACAGTTCACCAATACGCCCAATACCGGTACGGTGTTCTTCGCGCTGAAACCACTGAGTGAACGCACCCGCTCTGCGGCGCAGATCAATGCCGAGATCAATGCCAAGCTGTCGCAGATTCAGGAGGGGTTTGCCTTCTCGATTATGCCACCACCGATCCTTGGGCTAGGTCAAGGTGCCGGTTATTCGCTGTATATTCAGGATCGTGCAGGTTTAGGTTACGGCGCGCTGCAAACGGCGGTCAATACTCTGTCTGGCTCGATCATGCAGACGCCGGGAATGGGCTTCCCGATTTCATCTTATCAGGCCAACGTTCCGCAGTTAGAGGCGAAGGTCGATCGTGATAAGGCCAAGGCACAGGGTGTGTCGCTGGATAACCTTTTCAGCACGCTGCAAACCTATCTGGGCTCGTCTTACATTAACGATTTCAACCGCTTTGGCCGCACCTGGCAGGTGATTGCCCAGGCTGACGGGCCTTTCCGCGAAAGCGTGGAGGACATCGGCAACCTGCGTACCCGCAATGATCAGGGCGAGATGGTGCCTATTGGCAGTATGGTAGACATCACCACTACCTATGGCCCGGACCCGGTAATTCGCTATAACGGTTATCCGGCGGCGGACCTGATTGGTGATGCCGATCCGCGCAAGCTGTCATCTTCACAGGCAATGACCGAAGTGGCCGCCATGGCGAAAAATCTTCTGCCTAACGGGATGAATATCGAATGGACCGACCTAAGCTATCAACAATCGACTCAGGGTAATGCGGCGCTTATCGTGTTCCCAATGTCGGTATTGTTGGCGTTTCTGGTGCTGGCGGCGCTGTATGAAAGCTGGACGCTGCCGCTGGCGGTGATTCTCATCGTGCCGATGACCATGCTTTCAGCCTTGTTCGGCGTCTGGCTGACTGGCGGCGACAACAATGTGTTTGTGCAGGTCGGATTGGTCGTGTTGATGGGGCTGGCCTGTAAAAATGCCATTCTAATCGTAGAATTCGCTCGCGAGTTGGAGCTGCAAGGCAAAGGGATTGTCGAAGCCGCGCTGGAAGCCTGTCGCCTGCGTCTGCGCCCCATCGTCATGACATCAATTGCGTTTATTGCCGGGACCGTGCCGCTGATCCTTGGCCACGGAGCCGGTGCCGAAGTCCGGGGGGTAACCGGAATAACCGTTTTTGCGGGCATGCTCGGCGTTACCCTTTTTGGCCTGTTCCTGACGCCGGTATTCTATGTTGCGTTAAGAAAACTGGTCACCCGCAAAGCCGCGCCAGCTGCCGAGCAGGTAACCGCTAGCTAAACCCGCATCTGCCAGAAACAACAAAGGGGACTCGCTATCAGGCAAGTCCCCTTTTTTATTCAGATGTTGTTAATTATTTAACGGACAACTCGGCACCGGTGCAGTTATAGCTGCCATTTTGCTCAAACTCTGCCAGTGCGTCTGCGACGGTATAGCGAGCGAGAACCGCCATCGAAGCCTCTTCGGCCTCATAAACTACCGATTTGAAATAACCACAGGCATTGGCACTCACCAGGCACTTTGCCGACCCTTCCGGTCGAGCGGCCCACAGGCGTTTATCTTCAATGACCGCGGTATAAATATCGCGCAGTGTAATCGCGTCGGCCAGCCGCCCAAGGCGAATGGAACCGGTTCGGCCCAGCGTCGAAACAATAATGCCGTGATGGGTAAGCGGCACCATCAGTTTACGAATAAAGCTGGGATTGGCTTCCAGGCTCGCTGCCAGAGTCGCACTGGTACAGCGCTGTCCTGACTTTTCAGCCAGTGCCACACTAAAAACCATCTGCATTGCTGTCGGAAAGCGAAAATCTAACATGTCGTTATCCTGGGAAAGCGGGATTAAAAATAAACACTTTCGGCAGATAAAAACCTCACTGACGAAGTGCTCAATAATATAACAAAAGCTGGAGTATTTTTGAAGTTTAGGGGCACAGAAAGGCGGTTCGCAGCACAGTTAGTGCAGTTAAATTGCGATAAAACAAGGATTGGGATGCATGGGCTGAATAATTGGGGAATTTTATTTAGGGTG
The DNA here is from genome assembly GCF_000257645.1 of Serratia sp. M24T3. Lineage (GTDB taxonomy): Bacteria > Pseudomonadota > Gammaproteobacteria > Enterobacterales > Enterobacteriaceae > Rouxiella. The sequence continues at coordinate 17,016 of NZ_AJHJ01000050.1, read as the reverse complement.
GAGGCATCAGCACCTTCCACCCTGCCCCTCATTCATTGTTAAAAGAGGGATTTTTACGGGATTGGCTCGCGATTACGCGCTCAACCAACCCAATTTGATCACAAACAGAATCGACAGAATAATTAGCGCCGCATTCAGTTCACGACCGCGGCCACTCAACAGTTTTACCAGTGTCCAGGTGATAAAGCCGAAAGCGATACCGTTGGCAATTGAGTAAGTCAGCGGCATAGTCAGTGCAGTGACGGTAACCGGCGCTGCAACAGTGATATCTTTCCAGTCGATTTCAGCCAGACCTGAGGTCATCAGTACCGCGATGAACAACAGGGCCGGTGCGGTTGCAAATGCAGGAACGCTGCCTGCCAGTGGAGCAAAGAACAAACTCAGCAGGAACAGGATACCGACAACGATTGCGGTCAGGCCAGTACGACCGCCCGCCTCGACGCCAGCTGCGGATTCAATATAGCTGGTCGTGGTCGAGGTCCCCAGCAATGAGCCAAACAGTGCTGCAGCGCTGTCGGCAATCAGAGCGCGCCCCATTTTTGGAATATTGCCGTCTGCGTCAGTCAGGCCTGCGCGTTTGGTGACGCCAATCAGGGTACCCGAGTTGTCGAATACGTCGACGAACAGGAAGGCGAATACTACGCTTATCAGGCCAATGTTGAAGGCACCCTTAATATCCAGCTGCAGGAAGGTAGGGGCGATAGAAGGCGGCATAGACATTACGCCACCAAACGGTGAATAACCCAGCGCAATAGACAAAATTGTCACCGCAAGAATACCAATCAGCACGGCACCGGTTACTTTACGGGCTTCCAGCACCACGATGATGATAAAACCGAGGATCGCAAACAGCGGGCCAGGCTTGGTCAGATCGCCAATACCCACCAGCGTGGCCGGATTACCAATCACGATACCCGAGGTTTCAAGCGCGATTAGCGCCAGGAACAGGCCAATACCAGCAGCGATCGCCGAGCGCAGTGGTAGAGGAATACTGCGGATAATCCATTCACGAATTTTGAAAATTGATAACGCGAAGAAAATACAGGCCGAGAGAAACACGGAACCCAGCGCGATATGCCAGTTGTAGCCCATGTGCAGCACAACGGTATAGGTGAAAAAGGCGTTCAACCCCATACCTGGCGCCAGCGCGATAGGGTAATTGGCAATGAATCCCATTAATGCGGAACCGATTGCGGCAGCCAGACAAGTAGCAACAAATACGGATCCTTTGTCCATACCGGTCGCGCCTAAAATAGATGGGTTTACAAACAGGATATAAGCCATTGCCAGGAAAGTGGTCAAGCCTGCCAATATCTCGGTACGCACGTTAGTGCGATGAGCTTTGAGTTTAAAAATTTTCTCTAACATTAGATGTCTCTCGGTCGCGTTGTATGAATTACACGCTTGTTATAAGTTTTGTCTTTCAAAACACGTCCGCGAGCCAAGAGTCAAAATATCAAAGATTCGTCCGACTCTATTTAAAGACACACGGAGTTATGGCGTGTTTTGACGAACCCTGTCATCACTACTGCTACATTTATAGCCTATTTGTATAAAAAACGTCTGATGTGACTGTTTTACAAAGAACCACCGTACAATCTAGGAAAAATAGGTGATGCAGTCCATAATAGATATCTCACTAATTCACTGCAAAAATTAGTACACCTCTTATGTCACCATTTTCTCGCTTTTCACAATATTTTGTAGAAGTTGCCCGAACGGGAAGTTTACGCAAAGCCGCAGAAACTTTGCACGTTTCCGCATCGGCAATCAACCGGCAAATTTTGCAGGCTGAGCAGACCATGGAAACACCATTATTTGAGCGACTGCCTACCGGTCTTAAGCTGACCTCAGCTGGGGAAGTACTGTTCGATGACATCAAGCGCTGGCGTAAAGAATTCGCCCGAACCCGAGAGCGCTTTGACGAAATGCAGGGCCTGCGCCGCGGACACGTCAGTATCTCGATGATCGCGGCATTGAGCGAAGGTATGGTCGCTCAGCTGATTGCTGACGTTGGCAAAGAATTCCCCTACCTGACCTTTAATATTCGCATCGAGGAAGGGCGCAATATCAGTGAACACGTCAGTTCGGCCGAGGTGGATTTTGGCCTGCTGCTCGACCCGATTGAACATACCGGCCTGGAGGTGCGTGCCTTTGCTGAACTGCCCATTGGTATCGCTTTGCCAATCGGTCATCCTCTGGCCGAAAAAAAGGTCCTCTCTTTCAGTGAAATCACTGAATACCGGCAGATTATTCCGTCGGAACCGCTAATGGTCAACGCCCGCGCCAAGTTGCTTTACAATCGCTATCAACTGCATGAAACGCCGTCGATTGTCTGCAATGATGTGCGCATGATGCGCGAACTAATCCGAATGGGAGCAGGCGTTGGCGTTCTAAGCCTGCTGGATGTGATCCCCGATTTGCAGGAAAAACGCCTGGCGTTTGTGCCATTGCAGGGGCATAGCGTGAAACCGCTGACTCTTGCCCTGTGCGTTGCACCGCGCCGTCAGCTTTCGCGAGCGGCACAAATCGTGATTCAAAAAGTGATCGTGATGATGGAGCAGCTGGTGCTGTAGACCCAAAAAAAGGGCGTAAAGAATCGTCCTTTGGCTTATGGCGGGTTAATCGTCGTCGCGTTTTCGCAAGGCAAACCAGCCCGCAATGGCAGTAAAAATCGCCACCACCAGCACCAGCAACACAAATCCGTGCGGATTGGCAGCCAGTGGAATACCACCGACGTTCATGCCGAAGAAACCGGCCACAATGTTGATCGGCAGCGCCAGCACAGTGATTACGGTCAAGACATACAGTGAGCGGTTGTTCTGCTCCATCTGACTTGAGGAGATTTCCTCCTGCAACAGGCGAATACGCTCGGTTAGTCCAACCAGGTCGTTAAGTACCACGGTGAATTCTTCGGCAAACTGGCGTAAGTCTCTGACGACTTCAGTGCCAAGCCAGCGTGGCGGTCGATTCATCAGGCGAAACAGCGCTGCCGGTTCCGGTGCCAGCAGGCGTTGAAAGCGCAAAAGTTGCCTGCGCATACGACCCAGACGGGTACGATTTTTCTTAACCAACCCGCTAAGTAACCTTTCTTCGATTTGATTGACATATAAATTAGCCTGGCGAACAATTTGCTCCAGCACGTCTTCCTGCTCTTCAAGCAAATGCACCAACAATGCCGTTGGCGAGCTTGGCGTAAACTGATCCAGCCGTCGAAATAGCCGTTCGATCAGTCTTACCGGCTTGTGGCGCGCGGTGATTACCAGCCCGGTGCAACAGTAAAGCCACAGCGTAGCGGTCTCTTCGCCGGAACCGTCCTGATGGAAGTTGGCATCATTGAGCACCGCGAACAGCACATCATTCTGGCTTTCTATCCGCGTGCTGTGCGAGCCTTGGCGTATTTCCTCGAAGAAAAAATCTTCAATCGCAAACTGCTTGCGCAGCCATTTTTCAGATGCAGCATGATTAAGATTGATATGCAGCCATAAAAAACCGGGAGCATTTTTCTGCTGCTGATATTCATCAAGGATCTGCCCGGAAGTGACTCGCCTTGGGGGCAGATGTTCCTGAAAGACAAAACCATAAATCAGTCCTGTGACTTCGTCGCTAAAGTCTACTTTGTGCGTTTTATCTTCCAGCATATTTTATGGGTAATCTTCGGGAACATTGCTTAATTACGCCAACTGACAGATAAAAATCAACCTATTTCAGCGCAATTAGATAATATAAATCTCATAATAAATCAGAAACTTAAATGTCATTTTTCCTTCATAAAAGTGTCATGTTTATTACCAATAATCCTAGTGGAATTAATTGGCATACAGCAAGACATTTGAGGGAAAGCGTTATGGCTATGCACGAAAACGGTACAGCAGGTGAATTCACCTTTAACCAACGCTTATTACAAGAATTTTATGACAGCTACGATGAAGAGCTGGAAATGGAACTGGACGACCGCCGCCTTGGCGACGGCGAGCCGGATTCAGACGAACAAAAAACCTGGCGCAAACAGTATTTCCGCGAGCTGCTGCGTTTGCAGGGCGAGCTGGTAAAAATGCAAGATTGGGTGATGCGCACCGGTCATCGCATCGTCATTATTTTTGAAGGCCGTGATGCCGCAGGAAAAGGCGGCGTGATTAAACGAATTACTCAGCGGCTAAACCCTCGCACCTGTCGCGTTGCTGCGCTGCCCGCCCCTAACGATCGCGAACGCACGCAGTGGTATTTTCAGCGTTATATCGCCCATCTGCCCGCCGCTGGTGAAATAGTCCTTTTTGACCGCAGTTGGTACAACCGCGCAGGTGTTGAAAAGGTAATGGGATTTTGCAGCGACCAGGAATATGAGGAGTTCTTTCGCAGCGTACCCGAATTTGAAAAAATGCTCACCCGCAGCGGTATCCAGATAGTGAAATACTGGTTCTCGATTACCGATGAAGAGCAAGAACTGCGCTTCCTGAGCCGTATTCACGACCCGTTAAAACAGTGGAAACTCAGCCCGATGGATCTTGAGAGCCGTCGACGTTGGGAGAATTATACTGCCGCCAAGGAAGTGATGCTCAAACGTACGCACATTCCAGAAGCGCCCTGGTGGATAGTGCAAGGTGTAGACAAGAAGAAAGCCCGCCTTAATTGCATTAATCATTTGCTGGAACAGGTGCCGTATGAAGAAACAGAAGCGCCAACTATTCAACTGCCGAAACGTACCTATAGCGATGATTATCAAAGAACAATGCTGCCAGAAACCATGATCGTTCCCGATCTTTACGACTGACCCATGCTGTAACGCAGCGCGACAAAAAAGGCCGACTCGACGCTGGATGCGCGGTCGGGCTAATTCTCGGTGATCAGTTTTTTTTCGCTCAAAAAGTCGATAAAAACGCGAATTTTTGGCAATAAATGGCGGCTGCTTGGCCAGACTACTGAAAACTTTCCTGCATCATCCAAGTAGTCCTCCAGCACTGAAATTAATTCCCCCGAAGCCAGATACTCTTTCACAATAAACTGCGGCGCATAAGTCAGGCCAATGCCGCGCAGTGAAGCCTGTAACAAACCTTCAAGATTATTAAACGACAGTGCGGTGGGGATAGTTCCCTGAAATTGGTTATTGAAATCCCAGCTTTGAACATGTCCATTTTTTGGAAAGCGATAACGCAGGCAATGATGCTGCTGCAAATCTTCGGGCACGATAGGCTGCGGGTGGCGTGAAAAGTAATTCGCGCTGCCGACAATCACAAAGCGAAACGGTCCCAGATTTCTCGACATCATTTCCGAATCGGTTAGCTCGCCGCTGCGCATTGCCACGTCAATCCCCTCGGCGATGATATCCACCATACGGTCGCTGAAATCTAATTCCAGCTCGATTTCTGGATAACGCTGCATAAATTCCGACAAATAAGGCAGCAGTATCCGATACCCTATCGCCGGTAGGCTGACTCGCAGCTTACCGCGTGGTTGAGATGACAGGCGTGAGAGTTCATGTTCTGCCTCCTCGATTTGCGAAACAATTGTCTGGCAGCGTTCAAAAAACAGCTGACCTTCGTCAGTGAGGCTTATGCGCCGCGTGCTGCGATTAAACAGCCTGACGTTAAGTCTAGACTCAAGTCGCGCCACGCTCTTGCCGACAGCCGAGGCGGAAATACCCAGTCGTTCACCCGCTGCTGTAAAACTTTGACACTCGGCGGCGCGCACAAACGCCAGCATACCGTTGATATTATCCATTTAGCAGTTCTCAACGTCCGATTAGAGCGATTTTGTCCTTAATCATCGGACAGATAACCCATTTCCGTCAAATTAAAGACATTTTATCATCATGGGCCTCATCCTCTCTGGAAAATTCTCATGAGTAATCCCACTGTTACCGCCGCGCCGGCGAATAAAACTCCGGTGTTGGTCGCCATCTGCCTGGCGGCGATTATTCTGCCATTGAGCTTCGTTAGCGGTTCCATTGCTACCCCGGTTATCAGCCGCGAACTGGGCGGCAGCGCTCAGGCCCTAAGCTGGATAACCAACGCCTTTATGCTGAGCTTTGGCTGTTTCCTGATGGCCGCTGGAGCGCTGGCCGATGAAATTGGCCGCAAAAAGGTCTTTATCATCGGCGTCTCACTGTTTGCGCTATTTTCTGGACTGATCGGCTTTAGCTCAAGCCTGATATGGATTGACCTGATGCGAGCGGCACAAGGTGTTGCCGCTGCTGCCGCGCTGGCCGGAGGTTCGGCTTCGCTGGCACAAGAATTCGAGGGGCGAGCACAAATGCGCGCCTTCAGTATGCTTGGTACCAGTTTCGGCGTCGGACTGGCGTTTGGACCGTTTCTCGCCGGGCTGCTGATTGCCCATTTCGGCTGGCGCGCGGTGTTTTTATCCTCCATGGTCATCGCCCTGCTTTCACTTTCAGTGGGCGTCATGCGCCTCAATGAGTCGAAAAACCCTAACGCCGCGGGAATCGATTGGCCCGGCACGGCGCTTTTCACCGCTATGTTAGCGTTGCTGACTTGGGGGCTGATGGAAATTCCTTCCAAAGGAACGACCAGTGTCGAGGTGCTGGGCCTGCTCGGCGCAACTGTAGTACTGCTGATTTTATTTGTAGCAGTTGAACGCAAAGTGCGGCATCCGATGCTGGATCTCTCGCTATTTCGTTATGCCCGTTTTATTGGCGTGCAGGCATTGCCGCTGTCCACGGCCTTTGCTTTTGTGGTGCTGCTGGTGCTGTTGCCGATGCAGTTTATCGGCATAACGGGTATGAACGAGGAACAGGCCGGACTGATGATGATGGCACTATCGCTGCCAATGCTGATTATTCCAATGTTTGCTGCCTTGCTAACCCACTGGATTTCTGCAGGGCTGGTTTGCACCCTAGGTCTGGTGATTTCAGCGATTGGACTGGGCTGGCTCAGTCAGGCGATTGCCAGTCAGGACATGTTCGCCGCGCTGGCGCCTATGGCGCTCATCGGCATCGGTATTGGTTTGCCGTGGGGCTTGATGGACGGACTGTCGATTAATGTGGTGCCAAAAGAACGCGCTGGTATGGCAACCGGTATCTTCAGCACCACCCGCGTGGCGGGTGAAGGCATCGCTTTAGCTATCGTAGGTGCAATGCTGGCGGGGTTTGTCGGCCAGGGTATCCAGCAGCTTTCTCTTGCAAAAGACAGCCACACGGCAAGCCTGGCCGTGCAGCGCCTGGCAACTGGCGATCTGCATCAGGCGCTGCTGGAATTACCTTCCACCAATGCTTTGCAGCTCACCGCCATTTATGCCAGCGCGTTTCAACACCTGCTACTGTGGCTGGCGGCAATAACGCTAATATCGGCAGCGATTGTTTTTGCGGCACTGTGCCTGAAAACAGTCCCAACCGAGGTTAGTGAAACGCTTTGCGAACCGGATCAGTGAAAACAGTTTAAAAAATTCGCATGCTCCAATCCCATTCGCAACACGAGATCTGCTTGATAAGAATTTGAATCTACTCAATAAAGAATTAGATCTCCTTCATAAAGAATTAGATACGCTGGAGAAACTGCGTCAGGATCTTATTTGCATAGGCGCGGGTAGTTTCGTCCGTCAACTGCCCCTCACTGATCTTTTGGCCCACAAAGGTGATCGCCACTTCTGGCAGCGGATCGAGCTTGCACAGCATCGCGGCCAGCGTTTCACGCAGCTGATACTGCGCTCTGACACCGCCCAGCGCGCCCGGAGAAAGGGTTACGAACATCACAGGCTTGCCGACCATACAGCTGGTAAACGCCGGACGGGAAAGCCAGTCGAGGGTATTTTTCAGCACGCCGGGAATGCCGTGGTTAAATTCAGGCACGACCATCAACACCGCATCGGCGCTGGCGACCAAATCGCGAGCCTGAAGCACATCGACCGGGCCATTTGGCGTGTCAAAATCCTGGTTGTAATAAGGCAGTAAGCCGATGTCCAGATTGGCAAACTCTGACCCGGGCGGCAGCATCTCTGCCAGAGAATTCAAAACAATTTTACAGTAGGAATCGTTACGCAGGCTGCCTGCCATGCCCACAATACGCAGGGGTTTGGTCATGATGTTTTCCTTTTTCAATGGTAATGACCCACTTGTTAACGAATTAGGGGTTGTTAACGAATAAATAGGAGCAGCGAATGAATGGCATTATGACGCAATCGGTGATAAAAACATTCGCATAAGTGACAACAAGCTTTGAGGTTATGCCATGTTTGTTCACGTCCCGATTGAAGCAAAACGTTTTACCCATTCTGCTGGTACACAGGTGGCTGAACATTGGCATCCGCAAGGGCAGCTAACCTTCGTCACTCAGGGTACCTCCTCCATTACCACCGCCGAGGGTTGGTGGCTAGCGCCTCCCGGTCGTGCAATCTGGGTCATTCCAGACATGCCGCACACTGCCGCTTACAGCGAGTTTTCGGACGTAATTCAATTGCTGATTCCCCCGTCTCTTTGCGTTACGCTGCCGCAGGCCTGCCGAACATTACAGGTATCGGATTTGCTGCGCGAGCTGGCGCTTGAGGCACTGACCTTTGCAGCACCGGGTCGCAATAATCATGATATTCCGGCTATTTGCCAGCTTATTGTTCATCAGCTTAGCGCTGCGTCGGCAGGGATTGCTCTGTTTATTGCCAAGGGCAAAGATCGCCGACTCAGACAGATAACCAGCCTGTTGCAGCTGGATCCTGGCAAAAATTATTCATTGGAAACGGTTGCCGAGATAGCCGCGTGCAGCCCCCGAACGTTGGCTCGCCTTTTTCAGGCCGAGACTGGCATGAATTTCACTCGCTGGCGCGACCATTTACGAGTCGTCACGGCGGTAGACAGGCTGTCGCGGGGGCAAAATATCACCCAGGTGGCGCTGGAGCTTGGCTATCAAAGCCCCAACAGTTTTTCAACGATGTTCACTCGGCTGCTGGGTGAGCCGCCGAGACGCTTTATGAATAATTTACGCCTGGCGAAAAACCTGCCCGCCCCCAGCTAGAGACTCTTATATTCTTTGATTACTTCAATCACTCGTTGTGCCGCTGGAGACAGCGTATTCTCGGCCAGATAAGTGATACCAAAACTGCGGGTCATAGCCACGTCGTCGTTCAAAACGCGCACCAGTCGAGAGGCAAAAACCTCCTCGGACAGGCTATTTTCAGAAATGAAACTCAGCAATCCACTCTCGGCGATTAGCTCGGGCGCGGCGGCCAGCGAACTTATCTCGATTCGCACATCCAACGCCGGACAATGGTTAGCAAAAAAGTAACGATCGAGCCATTTCCGCATGGCAACACTTTTTGCCGGCAGGATCCAACCGTAGCGACTGAGTTGAGCTGCGCTGGCCTCTTTACCCGCCAAAGGATGTTGCCTGCTCGCGGCCACCACCACGCGGTCTTCGGTAACCGGTAGCGTAATGACCGGCCTGTCGCCTTTCACAATCGGTCCGAGAATAAAATCCAGCTCATTGCGCCTCAGCATGCCGTAAAGCACGTCATTCATGCCGATTTGTATTTCAAGTTTGATATTCGGGGCCAGCTGCTGCATCACGCGGCATACCGCAGGCAGCAAAAACTGCGTGGCTGAACCAGCACTTCCCAGACGCACTACCCCAGAAAGTCCAGCGCCCATTTCGGCTATCTGGCGAAGGGTTTCATCAAAAGAATTCTGTAATACTCGACCGCGTTGATAAAGCAAATGCCCCGCTTCGGTCAATTCCAATCCTCGCCCTAGCCGCTTAAAAAGGCGGGTTTGGCACAGCTTTTCGAGTCGAGAAATGGATTTAGACAAGGCTGGTTGAGTTAAATTAAGGTTTTGTGAGGCGTATCCCAAATGCTTGAGTTCCGCCACTTTAAGGAAGTAGATCAAGTCTTTGTTATTCAAATGCTATTCCTTAAATTCATCGGTTTCGTAAAATAATATATTAGACGTAATCAATTCCCACAACAATAATCCAACAACGCCGTGCGCACAACATAACTAATGGACAATACGATTTAATATAAAATGTAACCACCTATTTTCCATTTACTTAAAAAGTGAAATAAAATAGTGGGTATTGCAAAGAATTAAAGAATAAAAAAGGAAAACTCATGTACCTGGCTCTCATAGGTTATATTCTTATAGCCTTCTTGATGTTTTTCTTGATCAAAGGAAAAGCAGCTCCCATATCTTTATTTATATTTCTTTCCGTTATCGCCGGATTTGTTGCAGGATATTCTCCCGCGTTAATGAATGATTATATTATTAAAGGCGTAATGCAAACTGCGCCTAATGCGGTCCTATTTACTTTTTCTATTGTATTTTTCAGTATTATGACCGAGGCCGGAGTATTTCAACCGCTAGTTGACTGGCTGACTCGACTGGCTGGAAATAACGTCGTCGCGGTAGTCACCGTGACCGGTATTATTGCGCTGGTCGCACATATTGACGGCTCTTCGGTGCCATCGGTATTGATTACCATTGGCGCCATGCTGCCGGTTTACCAGAAGATGAAAATCCGGCCGGTGGTGCTGCTATGCATGCTTGCCTGCGGAATGGGAGTGACCAACATTACGCCATGGGCCGGGCCGCTGGCGCGCGTTGCTGCGGTTTCCGGGCTGGATGTCAACGAGCTTTATCATCAGCTAATTCCGGTACAAATTATTGGTCTGGTCTGTGTTTTAGCCCTCGGCGTGATATTAGGTTTTCAGGAAAAACGCCGAATTACTAATAATCTGCCTATTCCCGAGACTCTTGAAGAACCCAGTAAAAACGTTGCCGACAGCGAACATGCAACGCTCAATAGCGGCCGCCTGAAGTTCGCTATTAACGTGCTATTAGTTGTTGGTGTCACTGTATTATTACTCGTGACTCACCTACAGGCTTACGTAATATTTATGTGCGCTTTTGCCGCTGCCATGTTACTCAATTACCCATCACTTAAGGGCCAGGAGGCGGTGATGAAAAAATATGCCTACGGTGCTTATATGATTTCAGGTACGGTGATGGCTGCAGGGGTATTTGTCGGTATATTAAGCGGCGGCGGAGATAAATCGATCCTGACTCAAATGGCCAATGTGGTATTAACCGTAATGCCTGATTCTCTCGGCCCGCATTTACATATTATTATGGGTATCGTTGGTGGCCTGATCGGATTTGTCATTGGACCTGATGCCTTCTTTTATGGCATTTATCCACTGGTGGCGAAAGTCGGCACTCATTTCGGCGTTTCGTGGCAGGAGATGGGGCTGACCATGGTGGTAGGCAAAAATATTGCCATGATGATAAGCCCGGTATTTGCGACCACTTATCTGGCGTTAGGTTTGACTGGCGTAGAGCTGCGCGATCATATCCGCTACTCGTTCTTACCTGTGGCAGTAATTTCGCTGATGATGGTATTTTCGCTGGTATTAACCGGGACAGTGCCGCTGTAAATTTGGCATACAAAAACCCCCGGACGAATCAATAAATTATTCTGTTCGGGGGCAGGTATCTTACAGCGCTTTAAGAATTTTTATCGTCGCGTCAACGTCAATTTCGTCTTCCGAAAACACATAAGTGCTGTTTTGGAAGGTCGTGATCAGCAGCTTTTTGACGGTGCGCGTCGCCGACCTGGTCTCTTCATCTTTCGGCTTGATGCGGTTCATCAACAAGCCTACAGACAATACCGCGTTCTCTTTATCAATTTTTGAATCACCGGGCACTTCTTCGCTAAAGGCCAGGAAAGACTTGATGCTGGTGATTTTGATGCGCTCACCGGCAATGTGAATGTGTTTGCTCTCTGGCGCGACTTTCACCGCGAAAGCTGATAGCCCTTTGGTATTGGTGGTCGGCTCAAAGGTCACCACGGCATCTTTTTTGATTAAATCAGGATTGGCGACTTTAATCACATGGAAATAACGGTTATCGCCGTTTTCATCTTTGATAAAGCCAAAACCTTTATCTTCAAACCAGGTTGTGATTACACCGTTCATCGCTCTTACCGCCTAATAAATTCGTTCAAAAATGCCTGCTTTTACCCGTTATGTTTTACGAAACGATGGGGTAAAACAGTGAAGTCGCCTAGTTTAATGCACATTGACCGCGAAGTCCTGCGAATTGCACGTCGATTGCTCGATAAAAATGGCTGTGACTGGCTCATTTAGCGTGCTTTGCGAAAGGTCAGATTAAAGCGGTACTGACCTGTCAGCGGATGCTCTCCCGCTTTGAGCGGCAAAATACCATGATAACGCAGACGCGCCGGGCCACCCCACACAACAATGTCGCCGTGTGTCAGATTGACTCGTTGCGTTTTGTCGCTGCGTTCTAATCCCCCAAACTGAAATACCGCAGGTAGCCCCAGAGAAATCGACACAATTGGCTGGCCCATGTCCTCTTCGTCTTTATCCTGATGCAGAGACATTTTGGCACCAATCTGATAACGATTTATCAGACAGGCATCGGGCATAAAGTCGTTAAATCCGGCATCGCGTGCAGCGTGAATAGCCAGAGTGCGGAAGATATCGGGCATTGCAGGCCATTGACGCTCGGTTTCAGGCGATACGGACTGATAACGATACCCGTGCCTGTCAGTTATCCACCCTAAATCACCACAGTTGGTCATCGCGACCGACATCGCATAACCTCCCGGCGTGGCGCGATACTGAAACGGCACCTCGCTGGCAATGTTATCAATAGCCATCAATAGCGCACGATCGTCAGCCAGCGCTGCGCCACGCAAAACGACCGCGCCGGGGCACAGGTCCTCACGCCAGCTTGGATGAAAATCAGGGTGATCGAAAAGATCCAGAGTCATGCAACCTCCTGCAAGAAACGTAGCCTTAAGTATAACAGCCCTGACGGCAGGCAATAAAAAAGCCCGGGACAATGTTATGTTCCGGGCTTCAATTTTTAGCTTATTTAAGCAAACCTTTTAACTGCCGCTTTTCTCTTCGCCGACCAGCCCTACTTTCAAGTAACCGGCTTTACGCAGGTTATCCATCACGCTCATGATAGTCGCGTAGTCCACTGACTTGTCAGCGCGGAAGAAAATAGTCGCCTGTTTGTCGCCGGAGGTTTTCTGATCGAGCATCGAACTTAGATTCGCAGCGGTAATCGCATCATCGCCGAGGAACATCTGGTTGTCCGCTTTTACCGTCAGGAAGATAGGCTTGGGCGGTCGCGGCTGTGCCTGCGCAGTCGAGGCAGGTAAGTTCACCCGCACATCAACCGTCGCCAGAGGTGCTGCAACCATAAAGATGATCAGCAGCACCAGCATAACGTCGATAAACGGCGTGACGTTAATGTCATGCATTTCGCCGCTTTCATCGAGGTCGTCGTTTAAACGAATTGCCATGATTGACTTACCCTACGCGTAACTGATGACCCGACTGAGCGCGCGGTGCTTCTTCAGCACTTGCCGCCAAATCCAGATCACGCCCCTGCAACAGCAGAATTTGTGCTGCCACGTCGCCAACCTGATGGCGGTATGACGCGATAGTACGAGCGAAAATATTGTAAATAACCACGGCCGGGATCGCGGCAATCAGACCTACCGCCGTTGCCAACAGCGCCTCGGCAATCCCTGGTGCCACTACGGCCAGATTGGTGGTTTGCGTTTGAGCAATACCGATAAAACTGTTCATGATGCCCCACACGGTGCCGAACAGGCCGACAAACGGAGAGATGGCACCGATAGTCGCCAAAATTCCGTTACCACGGCCAATATACCGACCGGCGGCAGTGACTCGGCGCTCAAGGCGGAAACCGGTACGATCCTTGATACCACCATTGTCGGTAGAACCGGCAGATAGCTCAATCTCGTTTTCGGCATCGCGCAGCATCTGGCTACTGATGCTGTTGTCAGAGAAACTCTCTGACTGTTCCAGCGCTTCCTTCAGAGAACGAACCGGCAGCAAAGCTGATAATTCACGGCGCAAACGACGGCGACCGGCAATAATTTCGGTGCCTTTGCTAAACAGCAGAGTCCAGGTCACCACGGAGGCCAGCAGCAGGCCAATCATGACGATTTTAACTACGATATCCGCGTGCTGATACATGCCAAGTACTGAGAGATCTTTTGGAATCACAGGCGTTTGGCTGTCTTGAGCCAAAGCTTCACCGTTCATGCTTTGCAGTACTGGCGCTGCGCTACCGTCGGTGGCAATCGGAGCTGCTGCGCCAGGAGCGGATGAAGAAGTTGACGCCGAAGGAGTCACTGCCTGTGCTGCATTTGAAGAAGGCGTCGCCCAGGCGCTGCCGCTTAGCCCTGCCATCAGCACCACTGAGGCCATTACAGTACCGATTTTCGCTGCACCGCTTTTACGCGTACTCATCATCTGTTTTACGTCCGTCAAAAATGACACCGCTTTATTCATCTCAATGCGACACGCTTGCACGTAGCGCCTCCAGCCGTGATCAATAGATTGAATATATTAATAGCGGCAAATGATAACAAATAAAAAGCTATAATTGATAGTGGTTCTCATTATTATTTACATTCCGCATCAGACAGAATAAAAACTTCCATGATTATATGAAAAATTTTCACAAATCGCCCAAAACACTGACCCGCAGGAGTGAGCATGTTAACGTTACAAAAACGCCTACTGGCGACGTTAATCAGGTGAAAAAGGCTTATGACATCTAGGAAGATTGAAACTGCGTTGGTGAGCGCAGGGAGAGACAAAAAATTTACTCAAGGTTCAGTCAACGCCGTGATCCAGCGTGCATCTTCGCTGGTATTCGACACGGTTGCCGACAAGAAATTTGCTACCGCCAATCGCGCCAACGGTGAACTTTTTTATGGCCGTCGCGGCACGTTGACCCATTTTTCGTTCCAGGAAGCCATGGTCGAGTTAGAGGGTGGCGCAGGTTGCGCGCTCTATCCGTGCGGTGCGGCAGCAGTCAGTAACGCGATTCTGTCTTTTGTGAACAGTGGCGATCACCTGCTGGTCGCAAGCTCTGCCTATGAACCCACACAGGATTTCTGCTCAAAAGTGCTGACCCGTATGAACGTCAGCACCACTTACTATCCTGCTTCGATTGGCGCCGATATTGCTAAACTGATGCAGCCGAATACTCGCATTGTATTTCTGGAATCGCCCGGCTCAATCACCATGGAAGTGCCGGATATTCCCGCCATCGTCAAGGCAGTGCGCGCCGTGTCTCCAGAAGTCATCATTATGATCGACAATACTTGGGCTGCAGGCATTTTATTTAAGGCACTGGAGTTTGATATTGATATCTCGATTCAGGCTGGCACTAAATATATCGTCGGCCACTCTGATGCGATGATTGGCACAGCGGTTTCCAATGCGCGCTGCTGGGAACAATTGCGTGAGCAGTCTTATTTGATGGGGCAGATGGTCGATGCAGATACTGCTTACGTCGCCAGCCGTGGCCTCCGCACTATGGGGATTCGTTTAAAGCAGCATGAGCAAAGCAGCCTGCGCATCGCCGAATGGCTACAAACTCGCCCTGAAGTCGCGCGTATAAATCATCCCGCATTACCCGGCAGCAAGGGGCACGAGTTTTGGAAGCGCGACTTTACCGGCAGCTGCGGTCTTTTCTCATTTATTCTGAACAAACGTCTAACCGATGCTGAACTGGCAAATTATCTCGATCACTTTGAGCATTTCGGCATGGCTTATTCGTGGGGCGGCTTTGAATCGCTGGTGATGGCTAATCAGCCTGAGGAAATTCAAGCTATACGTCCAGGCGAGACGGTGGATTTTAGCGGCACGCTGGTTCGTTTACACGTTGGTCTGGAAAACTGCGAAGACCTGATAGCCGATCTCGACGCTGCTTTTGCACGTATTGCCTGAAGAAAAAAATCATTGCGACAGGCCGCGCAAATCCTTACTTATCTGATAGGATTATGTGCGGTTTTTGACCATAATTCGTTAAATACTTATAAAGATTGTAGATACTTATTTTTCCTTTTAATCGTGGCATCAGGTGAATACTGAGGTTTCACGTTTTTGCAGCAACCAGACAGGAAAGCCTATGGCGGTATTCACACAAATTCTTCATGCATTATGGCAACACGATTTTAGTGTCCTGGCCAACCCCAACGTTTTGTGGGTGGTTTACGCTGTCCTGTTCACAACCCTGCTTCTCGAAAACGGCCTGCTTCCGGCCTCTTTTCTACCGGGTGACAGCCTGCTGCTGCTGACCGGCGCTCTGGTTGCAAAAGGGGTGATGAGCATGTTGCCAACGCTGATTATTCTGGTGGTTGCTTCAAGTCTCGGCTGCTGGCTGAGCTATTTGCAAGGACGGTGGCTGGGACATACACGTATCGTAAAAGGCTGGCTGTTACATCTACCTGCGCACTACCACGAGCGCGCCCACATATTGTTTACCAAACACGGCTTGGCCGCGCTGCTGGCCGGGCGATTTCTCGCCTTTGTACGCACCTTGCTGCCGACTATCGCTGGCATTTCCGGGTTAGACAATGCACGCTTCCAGCTATTTAACTGGCTGAGCGCACTGTTGTGGGTCGGAGTAATTATGGGCATGGGCTATGCACTGTGTCAGATCCCGCTGGTGCAACGTCATGAAGACAAGGTAATGGCCGGATTAATGATCCTGCCCGCCCTGCTTTTAGTCACTGGACTTGCCGGCGCATTGCTGGTGATATGGAAAAACCGCCGCAAAATCGCCTCTTAAAACAGATCTATACCCTATAGATTTCGAACTGTAGGAAGATATAAAGTGCGCGAATCCCCATGAGTTTACACAAGTAAGTAATTGAGGTGAATGAGCGCAGAAAGCCCACCTACAGTTTGAAAGATAGGGGTAAATACCCTGTAGATTTCGAACTGTAGGAAGATATAAAGTGCGCGAATCCCCATGAGCTTACACAAGTAAGTGATTGGGGTGAATGAGCGCAGAAAGCGCACCTACAGTTTGAAAGATATGGGTAAATACCCTATAAATTTCGAGCTGTAGGAAGATTTCAAGTGCGCGAATCCCCATGAGCTTACACAAGTAAGTGATTGGGGTGAATGAGCGCAGAAAGCCCACCTACCGTTTGAAAGATAGGGGTAAATACCCTATAGATTTCGAGCTGTAGGAAGATT
Organism: Serratia sp. M24T3; assembly: GCF_000257645.1. Taxonomy (GTDB): domain Bacteria; phylum Pseudomonadota; class Gammaproteobacteria; order Enterobacterales; family Enterobacteriaceae; genus Rouxiella. The sequence continues at coordinate 15 of NZ_AJHJ01000050.1, read as the reverse complement.
TCAAGTGAGTGAATC
>NZ_AJHJ01000049.1 GCF_000257645.1 Serratia sp. M24T3 | reverse complement strand
AGTTTTTTGTCACTTTACGTTGACGCAACACACACTAAAAGGGCATCATTCGATGCCCTTTTTTCTACGCTATAGCGCCAGAACCTATCTCATCAGCGATTTATCAGTCATAATCATTGGTGAGATAGGCTCTAGAGATAGCGTAAACACCGAGCGTACGTTCTAGCCTACATTCGGTTTGGTTTGCCTCGCAATGCGAGGCAAAGTTGTTTGTTCTGATTCATTGTGACGGGTTGGTTTATGAGTGCGAATACCGAGGCTCAAGGGAGCGGGCGCGGCCTGGAAGCGGTTAAGTGGATTGTCGTTGCCGTTTTACTGGTCGTAGCTATTGTCGGTAACTATTATTACCGTGCATACAGCCTGCCGTTACGTGCGTTGGCAGTTGTCGTGGTTATTGCTATTGCTGGTGCAGTAGCGCTGTTGACCCTGAAAGGCAAAGCAACTGTCGCGTTTGCGCGCGAAGCACGTACTGAAGTACGTAAAGTTATTTGGCCTACACGCCAGGAAACATTGCATACCACACTGATCGTGGCTGCTGTAACTGCAGTAATGTCACTGATTCTTTGGGGCCTGGATGGTATACTGGTCCGTCTGGTATCCTTCATCACCGGCTTGAGGTTCTAACATGTCTGAAGCACCTAAAAAACGTTGGTACGTCGTTCAGGCGTTTTCTGGCTTTGAAGGCCGCGTAGCTCAATCGCTGCGTGAGCATATCAAATTGCACGACATGGAAGAGTTGTTCGGTGAAGTGATGGTTCCTACCGAAGAAGTCGTTGAAATCCGTGGTGGGCAGCGTCGCAAAAGTGAGCGCAAATTCTTCCCGGGCTACGTGCTGGTTCAGATGGTCATGAACGATGCCAGCTGGCACCTTGTTCGCAGCGTTCCACGCGTCATGGGCTTTATCGGCGGCACTTCAGATCGTCCAGCACCAATTAGTGATAAAGAAGTTGATGCAATCATGAATCGCCTGCAGCAAGTGGGTGATAAGCCACGTCCGAAAACTCTTTTCGAGCCGGGCGAACTGGTTCGCGTCAACGACGGTCCTTTTGCAGACTTCAACGGCGTTGTCGAAGAAGTGGATTACGAAAAAAGCCGCCTGAAAGTTTCTGTTTCCATCTTTGGCCGTGCTACACCGGTCGAGCTGGACTTCGGACAGGTCGAGAAGGGCTAATCTCCTTCCATTCCGTGCCTGCGAGCATTGGATAAAAAATAACCTGTTTCAGGTGTTGTATGAGGCGCGAAATTAAACTATAATTTCGCGCCTTTTGTTTTTATGCTCAGGCAAAATGCTGAACGCTGGTCCTTGAGATAGGCGACGGCGCAACCGCCGGGCTTAAAAGCTTATAGTTAAGTTAGTATCGAAAAACCACGGGGAGCCTCTTCAAACAGGCGCTAATACCCAACTGAGGAAATTAACATGGCCAAGAAAGTACAAGCCTACGTCAAGCTGCAAGTTGCAGCCGGCGCTGCTAACCCAAGTCCACCGGTAGGTCCGGCACTGGGTCAGCAAGGTGTTAACATCATGGAATTCTGTAAGGCGTTCAATGCTAAGACTGAAAGCATTGAGAAAGGTCTGCCGATCCCTGTTGTTATTACCGTTTACTCTGACCGTTCTTTCACCTTCGTTACCAAGACTCCTCCAGCAGCTGTACTGCTGAAGAAAGCCGCTGGTATCAAGTCTGGTTCCGGCAAGCCGAACAAAGACAAAGTAGGTAAAGTAACGAGTGCTCAGGTTCGTGAAATCGCAGAAACCAAAGCTGCGGACATGACTGGTTCTGACGTGGAAGCAATGGTTCGCTCCATCGAAGGTACTGCTCGTTCCATGGGCCTGGTAGTAGAGGGATAAGAAATGGCTAAGCTGACCAAGCGCATGCGCGTGATCCGTGACAAAGTTGATGCTACTAAACAGTATGACATCGCTGAAGCTGTTGCCCTGCTCAAAGAGCTGGCTACCGCTAAATTCGTAGAAAGCGTAGACGTTGCTGTTAACCTCGGCATCGATGCACGTAAATCTGACCAAAACGTTCGTGGCGCTACCGTTCTGCCTAACGGCACCGGTCGTTCTGTTCGCGTTGCCGTATTTGCCCAGGGCGCAAACGCTGAAGCTGCTAAAGCTGCAGGCGCTGAGCTGGTAGGTATGGAAGATCTGGCTGACCAGATCAAAAAAGGCGAAATGAACTTCGACGTTGTTATCGCATCTCCAGATGCAATGCGCGTTGTAGGTCAATTGGGCCAGGTTCTGGGTCCACGTGGCCTGATGCCTAACCCGAAAGTTGGTACTGTAACTCCTAACGTTGCCGAAGCGGTTAAGAACGCTAAAGCAGGTCAGGTTCGTTATCGTAACGACAAAAACGGCATCATTCACACCACCATCGGTAAAGTTGACTTCGACGCTGATAAGCTGAAAGAAAACTTGGAAGCACTGCTGGTTGCGTTGAAGAAAGCCAAGCCTTCACAGGCTAAAGGCGTGTTCATCAAGAAAGTAAGCCTGTCCACTACCATGGGCGCTGGCGTTGCTGTTGATCAGAGCGGCCTTTCAGCAACTGTTGCCTAACTTTTAAAAGTTAGATTAAGCACAGTTTGCTTTTATCGCTTTACGTGGGCGATAGATTTGTCTAAAATCTATCCCCCGTTCGTTTTTTATAAAAGCGATAGTGTTTCGGTCGAACGAAACCAAGAATTTTTCGGTTGGAGCCTGGCCTATCCAGGCCTCCGTCCAAGACCGCAGGAGTCTCGCAAGGGACTTAATATTTCCTGCGTAGACGGTGACAGAGCCTGAATAAAAATTTTTCTTTTTAAGAATAGTTTTACTGGATTCTCTGCTCACCGTGTTTGAACGCTTATTTCCGATCCCGGTTATAAGTGATGTGAGTTCCGGGGATTTTCCCCGGCTAAATCCAGGAGCTAAAGCTAATGGCATTAAATCTTCAAGACAAACAAGCGATTGTTGCTGAAGTCAACGAAGTAGCCAAAGGCGCGCTGTCTGCGGTTGTTGCGGATTCTCGCGGCGTGACTGTAGATAAAATGACTGAACTGCGTAAAGCAGGTCGTGAAGCTGGCGTTTACATGCGTGTTGTTCGTAACACCTTGATGCGTCGCGTCGTTGAAGGTACTCCTTTCGAGTGCCTGAAAGACACGTTTGTTGGTCCAACCTTGATCGCGTTTTCTCATGAACACCCAGGCGCTGCTGCCCGTCTGTTCAAAGATTTCGCTAAAGCGAACGCTAAGTTCGAGGTTAAAGCTGCGGCCTTTGAAGGTGAGTTCATCCCTGCTGATCAAATCGATCGCTTGGCAACTCTGCCTACTTACGATGAAGCAATCGCACGCCTGATGGCAACCATGAAAGAAGCCTCTGCAGGCAAATTGGTTCGCACTCTGGCTGCACTGCGCGATCAGAAAGAAGCTACTGCTGCTTAATCAGCAACTTCATTTCTTTTCTCGTTACGCTTACGTATAAACTATTTCTGTTTTCTAGGAACAAATCGACATGTCTATCACTAAAGACCAAATCATTGAAGGCGTTGCAGCTCTGTCTGTAATGGAAATCGTAGAACTGATCGCTGCGATGGAAGAAAAATTCGGCGTTTCTGCTGCTGCTGCTGTTGCTGGCCCTGCTGCCGCTGCTGAAGCTGTAGAAGAAAAAACCGAGTTTGACGTTGTACTGAAAGGTATCGGCGCAAACAAAGTTGCAGTAATCAAAGCTGTTCGTAGCGCAACTGGCCTGGGCTTGAAAGAAGCTAAAGACCTGGTTGAGTCTGCACCAGCAGCTCTGAAAGAAGGCATCAGCAAAGACGACGCTGAGACCTTGAAAAAAGCTCTGGAAGAAGCTGGCGCTGAAGTTGAAGTTAAATAAGCCACTGCTTTCTGAGTGCGGTCTGTTTTAACTAACAGACTGATGGCTGGTGACTTTTTAGTCACCAGCCTTTTTGCGCTATAGAGTATCAGTGGTGTTTCACACTGTTTGACCACTGAACTACTCCAATATTTATTTCTATCTACCTACTTAATATATTGCCGCCGCTTGCTCTGGCTCATCCAGAGATAATGCGCAACGAAATGATTTAAGAGCGATAGAAACGAGTATTGCGGAAAGTATTCCCTTTCCGATCGACAGAAATGGTGTTGCATGAACTGTCCATCCGGGCAGACAAGATTGGGTCACTGATCAGCGAGCTGAGGAACCCTATGGTTTACTCCTATACCGAAAAGAAACGCATCCGTAAGGATTTTGGGAAACGTCCACAAGTTTTGGATATTCCTTATCTCCTTTCTATCCAGCTTGACTCGTTCCAGAAGTTTATCGAGCAAGACTCGGAAGGCCAGTACGGTCTGGAAGCAGCATTCCGTTCCGTATTTCCTATTAAAAGCTACAGCGGAAACTCTGAGCTGCAATACGTTAGCTACCGTCTTGGTGAGCCGGTGTTCGACGTTAAAGAATGCCAGATCCGCGGTGTAACGTATTCCGCGCCACTGCGCGTGAAACTGCGTCTGGTAATCTACGAACGCGAAGCACCAGAAGGTACGGTCAAAGACATCAAGGAACAAGAAGTCTATATGGGCGAAATTCCGCTCATGACCGAAAACGGTACCTTTGTGATTAACGGCACTGAGAGGGTTATCGTATCTCAGCTTCACCGTAGTCCTGGCGTATTCTTTGACAGCGATAAGGGCAAAACCCACTCTTCGGGTAAAGTGCTGTATAACGCACGTATCATCCCTTACCGTGGTTCATGGCTGGATTTCGAGTTCGACCCGAAAGACAACCTGTTTGTACGTATTGACCGTCGCCGTAAATTGCCAGCGACCATCATTCTGCGTGCACTGAATTACACCACAGAACAGATCCTTGATATGTTCTTTGACAAGGTGATCTACCAGATCCGCGACAATAAGTTGCAGATGGAGCTGGTACCTGAGCGCCTGCGCGGTGAAACAGCTTCCTTTGATATCGAAGCTGACGGCAAAGTCTATGTTGAAAAAGGCCGCCGCATCACTGCACGTCATATTCGTCAGCTTGAAAAAGATGACATTCAGCGCATCGAAGTTCCTGTTGAGTACATCGCAGGGAAAGTCGTTTCCAAAGACTACATCGATACCAATACCGGTGAGCTGATTGTTCCTGCGAACATGGAATTGTCTCTGGATCTGCTGGCGAAACTGAGCCAGGCCGGACACAAAACCATCGAAACGCTGTTTACCAACGATCTCGATCATGGTGCTTACATGTCCGAGACCGTGCGCGTCGACCCAACCAGCGATCGCTTAAGCGCTCTGGTTGAGATCTACCGCATGATGCGTCCTGGTGAGCCGCCAACGCGCGAAGCTGCTGAAAGCCTGTTCGAGAACCTGTTCTTCTCTGAAGATCGTTACGACCTTTCTGCTGTTGGTCGTATGAAGTTCAACCGTTCTCTGCTGCGTGATGAAATCGAAGGTTCAGGTATCCTGAGCAAAGACGACATCATCCAGGTAATGAAAAAACTGATCGGCATTCGTAACGGCGTGGGTGAAGTGGACGATATCGACCACTTGGGCAACCGTCGAATTCGTTCTGTCGGCGAAATGGCTGAAAACCAGTTCCGCGTAGGTCTGGTCCGTGTTGAGCGTGCAGTTAAAGAGCGTCTGTCTCTTGGCGACCTCGACACCCTGATGCCACAGGACATGATCAACGCCAAGCCAATTTCGGCGGCGGTGAAAGAGTTCTTCGGCTCAAGCCAGCTTTCACAATTTATGGACCAGAACAACCCGTTGTCTGAAATCACGCACAAGCGTCGTATTTCTGCATTGGGCCCGGGCGGTTTGACCCGTGAACGTGCTGGCTTTGAAGTTCGAGACGTACACCCGACTCACTACGGTCGCGTATGTCCAATCGAAACGCCAGAAGGTCCAAACATCGGTCTGATCAACTCCTTGTCTGTTTATGCACAGACCAATGAGTATGGTTTCCTGGAAACGCCTTACCGCCGCGTGCGTGATGGTGTTGTGACTGATGAAATCAACTATCTGTCTGCAATTGAAGAAGGCAACTTTGTCATCGCTCAGGCGAACACCAACCTGGACGAAGAAGGCCACTTTGTTGAAGACCTGGTCACTTGTCGTAGCAAAGGCGAATCAAGCCTGTTCAGCCGCGATCAAGTTGACTATATGGACGTATCTACCCAGCAGATCGTATCCGTTGGTGCTTCTCTGATTCCATTCCTGGAACACGATGACGCCAACCGTGCATTGATGGGTGCGAACATGCAACGTCAGGCTGTACCTACTCTGCGTGCTGACAAGCCGCTGGTTGGTACCGGTATGGAACGTGCTGTAGCGGTTGACTCCGGTGTTACTGCCGTAGCCAAACGTGGCGGTACTGTTCAGTACGTGGATGCATCCCGTATCGTTATCCGTGTTAACGAAGACGAGATGTACCCGGGCGAAGCAGGTATCGACATTTATAACCTGACCAAATACACCCGTTCCAACCAGAACACCTGTATCAACCAGATGCCGTGTGTGAATCTGGGTGAGCCAATCGAGCGCGGCGACGTGCTGGCAGATGGCCCATCAACAGACCTGGGTGAACTGGCACTGGGCCAAAACATGCGCGTCGCGTTCATGCCTTGGAACGGTTACAACTTCGAAGACTCCATCTTGGTGTCCGAGCGTGTTGTTCAGGAAGACAGATTTACCACCATCCACATTCAAGAACTGGCATGTGTGTCTCGTGACACCAAGCTGGGGCCGGAAGAGATCACTGCCGACATCCCTAACGTGGGTGAAGCGGCACTGTCCAAGCTGGATGAATCAGGTATCGTTTATATCGGTGCAGAAGTGACCGGTGGTGACATTCTGGTTGGTAAGGTTACGCCTAAAGGTGAAACTCAGCTGACTCCAGAAGAGAAACTGCTGCGCGCTATCTTCGGTGAGAAAGCGTCTGATGTTAAAGACTCTTCTCTGCGTGTACCAAACGGCGTTTCCGGTACGATTATCGACGTGCAAGTCTTCACCCGCGATGGCGTGGAAAAAGACAAGCGTGCGTTGGAAATCGAAGATATGCAGCTGAAGCAGGCTAAGAAAGACCTGACTGAAGAGCTGCAGATCCTGGAAGCCGGTTTGTTCCAACGTATCCATTCAGCACTGGTTGCTGGCGGCATTGAAGCTGAGAAGCTTGCAAAACTGCCACGCGATCGCTGGTTGGAACTGTCGTTGACCGACGAAAACAAACAAAACCAGTTGGAACAGCTGGCCGAACAGTACGACGAACTGAAGTCAGAGTTTGAGAAAAAACTCGAAGCCAAGCGTCGTAAAATCACCCAGGGCGATGATCTGGCACCAGGCGTGCTGAAAATCGTTAAAGTGTATCTGGCCGTTAAACGTCAGATTCAACCGGGTGACAAGATGGCTGGTCGTCACGGTAACAAAGGTGTTATCTCCAAGATCAACCCGATCGAAGATATGCCTTACGATGCAGACGGTACTCCTGTCGACATCGTACTGAACCCACTGGGCGTACCATCACGTATGAACATCGGTCAGATCCTGGAAACTCACCTGGGTATGGCTGCGAAGGGCATTGGTGAAAAAATCAATGCGATGCTGAAGAAACAGGAAGAAGTTTCCAAGCTGCGCGAGTTCATCCAACGTGCGTACGATCTGGGCGACGACGTTCGTCAGAAAGTTGATCTAAACACCTTCACCGATGACGAAGTATTGCGTCTGGCAGAGAACCTGAAAAAAGGTATGCCAATCGCGACACCAGTCTTCGACGGTGCGAAAGAGACTGAAATCAAGCAATTGCTTGAAATGGGCGGAATTCCGACTTCAGGTCAGATCACACTGTTTGATGGCCGTACCGGCGAGCAATTCGAGCGCCAGGTTACTGTCGGCTACATGTACATGCTGAAACTGAACCACCTTGTTGATGACAAGATGCATGCGCGTTCTACCGGTTCTTATAGCCTCGTTACTCAGCAGCCGCTGGGTGGTAAGGCGCAGTTCGGTGGTCAGCGCTTCGGTGAGATGGAAGTATGGGCACTTGAAGCATATGGTGCCGCTTATACCCTGCAGGAAATGCTGACTGTTAAGTCCGATGACGTTAACGGCCGTACCAAGATGTATAAAAACATCGTGGATGGCGATCATCGTATGGAACCAGGCATGCCGGAATCCTTCAACGTATTGTTGAAAGAAATCCGTTCACTGGGTATCAACATCGAGCTGGAAGACGAGTAAGTTTTCACCCAATACTCCGGGCTGCAGGAAGGCGGTTAACGCGCCTCTAGCCCGGGGTATGAATAGAACACTCGCATTCACCGTGGTCACAGGGGTACCTGCCTGTTTACCAGTAGATAGTCAGGTGCCTAACAGGTCTAACCAGACGGGAGCCAATCCGTGAAAGACTTACTAAAGTTTCTGAAAGCGCAAACTAAGACCGAAGAGTTTGATGCGATCAAAATTGCTCTGGCATCGCCAGACATGATCCGTTCTTGGTCTTTTGGTGAAGTTAAGAAGCCAGAAACCATTAACTACCGTACGTTCAAACCAGAGCGTGACGGCCTTTTCTGTGCCCGTATTTTCGGACCAGTAAAAGATTACGAATGCCTGTGCGGTAAGTACAAGCGTTTAAAACATCGCGGCGTGATCTGCGAGAAGTGCGGCGTTGAAGTGACCCAGACTAAAGTACGCCGTGAGCGTATGGGCCACATCGAACTGGCTTCCCCGACTGCACACATCTGGTTCCTGAAATCTTTGCCATCGCGCATCGGTTTGCTGTTGGATATGCCACTGCGTGACATCGAACGCGTACTGTACTTCGAATCTTATGTTGTTATCGAAGGCGGTATGACCAACCTCGAAAAACGCCAGATCCTGACTGAAGAGCAGTATCTTGACGCGTTGGAAGAGTTTGGTGACGAGTTCGACGCCAAGATGGGTGCAGAAGCTATTCAGGCCCTGTTGAAAAACATGGATCTGGAAGCAGAATGCGAGCAGCTGCGTGAAGAGTTGAACGAAACCAACTCCGAAACCAAGCGTAAGAAACTGACCAAGCGTATCAAGCTGCTGGAAGCGTTCGTACAGTCTGGCAACAAGCCAGAGTGGATGATCCTGACCGTGCTGCCGGTACTGCCGCCAGACTTGCGTCCATTGGTTCCGTTGGACGGTGGTCGTTTCGCAACGTCGGATCTGAACGATCTGTATCGTCGCGTGATCAACCGTAACAACCGTTTGAAACGCCTGCTTGATTTGGCTGCGCCAGACATCATCGTACGTAACGAAAAACGTATGCTGCAAGAAGCGGTAGATGCTTTGCTGGATAACGGCCGTCGCGGTCGTGCAATTACCGGCTCCAACAAGCGTCCGCTGAAATCTCTGGCAGACATGATTAAAGGTAAACAGGGTCGTTTCCGTCAGAACTTGCTGGGTAAACGTGTCGACTATTCAGGTCGTTCCGTTATCACCGTAGGTCCATACCTGCGTCTGCACCAGTGTGGTCTGCCGAAGAAAATGGCTCTTGAGCTGTTCAAACCGTTCATCTACGGCAAGCTTGAGCTGCGTGGTCTTGCTACCACCATCAAAGCCGCCAAGAAAATGGTTGAGCGCGAAGAAGCTGTCGTTTGGGATATCCTGGACGAAGTTATCCGCGAACACCCGGTACTGCTGAACCGTGCACCAACCCTGCACCGTTTGGGTATCCAGGCGTTTGAACCTGTTCTGATCGAAGGTAAGGCAATCCAGCTTCACCCGCTGGTTTGTGCGGCATACAACGCCGACTTCGATGGTGACCAGATGGCAGTACACGTTCCGCTGACGCTTGAAGCTCAGCTGGAAGCGCGTGCCCTGATGATGTCTACCAACAACATCCTGTCACCAGCGAACGGCGAGCCAATCATCGTTCCTTCACAGGACGTTGTATTGGGTCTGTACTACATGACCCGTGACTGTGTTAACGCCAAAGGCGAAGGCATGGTGTTGACTGGACCTAAAGAAGCCGAACGCGTTTACCGCGCCGGTCTTGCTTCTCTGCATGCTCGCGTGAAAGTGCGTATTACAGAAGAGATCAAGAATACTGAAGGCGAAGTTACCCACCGTACCTCGATTATCGATACGACGATCGGTCGCGCCATCCTGTGGATGATCGTGCCAACAGGTCTGCCGTTCTCTATCGTTAACCAGCCGTTGGGCAAAAAAGCTATCTCCAAAATGCTTAACACTTGTTACCGCATTTTGGGCCTGAAGCCGACCGTTATTTTTGCTGACCAGACCATGTACACCGGTTTCGCCTATGCAGCACGCTCAGGTGTGTCTGTTGGTATCGATGACATGGTTATCCCTGCCAAGAAAGCAGAGATTATCGATGAAGCAGAAACCGAAGTTGCAGAAATTCAGCAGCAGTTCCAGTCTGGTCTGGTAACCGCTGGCGAACGATACAACAAGGTAATCGATATCTGGGCCGCAGCCAACGAACGTGTTGCCAAGGCCATGATGGAAAACCTGTCTGTAGAAGACGTTGTCAACCGTGACGGCGTTACTGAGCAGCAGGTTTCCTTCAACAGCATCTTTATGATGGCCGACTCCGGTGCGCGTGGTTCACCTGCACAGATTCGTCAGCTGGCCGGTATGCGTGGTCTGATGGCCAAGCCGGACGGTTCCATCATTGAAACGCCAATCACTGCGAACTTCCGTGAAGGTTTGAACGTACTTCAGTACTTCATCTCAACACACGGTGCTCGTAAAGGCTTGGCGGATACCGCACTGAAAACTGCTAACTCCGGTTATCTGACCCGTCGTCTGGTTGACGTGGCACAGGACCTGGTAGTTACCGAAGACGACTGTGGTACCCACGAGGGTATCCTGATGACTCCGGTTATCGAAGGCGGCGACGTTAAAGAACCACTGCGTGAGCGTGTACTGGGTCGTGTAACGGCTGAAGACATCCTCAAGCCGGGTACTGCGGACATTCTTGTTCCGCGTAACACCCTGCTTCACGAGAAGACGTGTGATCTGTTGGAAGAGAACTCTGTCGACAGCGTGAAAGTGCGTTCTGTAGTAAGTTGTGAAACCGACTTTGGTGTGTGTGCTAACTGCTACGGTCGCGACCTGGCACGTGGTCACATCATCAACAAAGGTGAAGCGATCGGCGTTATTGCAGCACAGTCAATCGGTGAGCCAGGTACACAGCTGACGATGCGTACGTTCCACATCGGTGGTGCGGCATCTCGTGCGGCAGCAGAATCGAGCATTCAGGTTAAGAACACCGGTACGATTAAGCTGAGCAACCACAAGCACGTTACCAATGCGAACGGCAAACTGGTTATCACTTCTCGTAATACCGAGCTGAAATTGATCGACGAATTCGGTCGTACCAAAGAAAGCTATAAAGTGCCTTACGGTTCTGTAATGGGTAAAGGTGATGGTCAACCTGTTAACGGCGGCGAAACCGTTGCTAACTGGGATCCGCACACCATGCCAGTAATCAGTGAAGTGAGTGGTTTCATTCGCTTTACCGATATTGTCGATACCCTGACCATTACCCGTCAGACTGACGACCTTACCGGTCTGTCATCTCTGGTGGTTCTGGATTCGGCAGAACGTAGCACCGGTGGTAAAGACCTGCGTCCAGCGCTGAAAATCGTTGATGCCAAAGGCAACGACGTATTGATCCCAGGTACAGATATGCCTGCTCAATACTTCCTGCCAGGTAAAGCGATTGTACAGCTGGAAGATGGTACTCAGATCCACTCTGGTGACACCCTTGCGCGTATTCCTCAGGAATCAAGCGGTACCAAGGACATCACCGGTGGTCTGCCACGCGTTGCCGACTTGTTCGAAGCGCGTCGTCCGAAAGAGCCTGCAATCCTTGCTGAAATCAGCGGGATCATCTCGTTCGGTAAAGAGACCAAAGGCAAGCGCCGTCTGGTAATTTCTCCGTTGGATGGCAGCGATGCCTACGAAGAAATGATCCCTAAATGGCGTCAGCTGAACGTGTTCGAGGGTGAGGTTGTGGAACGTGGTGACGTCGTATCAGACGGCCCAGAGTCTCCACACGACATTCTGCGTCTTCGTGGTGTGCATGCGGTTACCCGTTACATCACCAACGAAGTGCAGGAAGTTTACCGTCTGCAAGGCGTTAAGATTAACGATAAACACATCGAAGTTATCGTTCGTCAGATGCTGCGTAAAGGCACCATCGTTAGCGCGGGCGGCACCGACTTCCTGGAAGGCGAGCAGGCAGAAATGTCTCGCGTTAAAATCGCTAACCGCAAGCTGGAAGCTGAAGGCAAAATCACGGCAACATTCAGCCGTGACCTGCTGGGTATCACCAAGGCATCCTTGGCGACCGAGTCCTTCATCTCTGCTGCATCGTTCCAGGAAACGACGCGCGTTCTTACCGAAGCTGCTGTTGCAGGTAAACGTGATGAACTGCGCGGCCTGAAAGAGAACGTAATTGTGGGCCGTCTGATCCCAGCCGGTACCGGTTACGCTTATCACCAGGAACGTGCACGTCGTAAAGCTCTGGGCGATGTGCCAGTTGCACCGCCAGTTAGCGCTGACGAAGCAACGGCTAACCTTGCCGAGTTGCTCAACGCAGGTTTTGGTAGCAGCGAAGATTAATTCTTCCCGCTAACCAAATAAAAAACCGCTCTTTATTGAGCGGTTTTTTTTTGCCCTTCATTTATCCTTCCTCTTTCAAACCGCAGATGCGTTACCTGCGCTCACTCGCCCGAATCACTGACCCGTGTCAGCTCATCGGGACTCGGCTCGCTTGCCGCCTTCCTGCAATTTGAAATCTATTGGATAAAGGATTTGCTAAATATCAGCCGATCAAAGCCTTCTTCCCAAATGCTGATCCCAGTCCTTCCAGACGGGTTGTAAACCTGCCTGCGTGAGCGCTTTGGCGACCTGTGCTGGTGGTCGATTGTCGTGTGGTTCGAACTGTTCCAACTCGGGTTTATCATCTTCGGCATAACCGCCGGGCTGAGTTTTTGAACCCGCACTGACCGTGGTGATCGCTACCGGAATGACGTGATCGCGAAAATATGGAGACTCGCGGGTTGATAGCGAAAGCTCGACGTCAGGCGCAAACATTCTGAAGGCGCAAATCAGCTGCACCAACTGTTTCTCATCCAGAATAGATGCCGGTTCTATCCCGCCAGCGCAAGGGCGTAAACGCGGGAACGCCACGGAATAGCGACTCTGCCAGTATGTTTGCTGTAAATAGAATAGGTGTTCGGCCACCATGTAGCTGTCAGTTCGCCAGTTATTCGATAAACCAAACAGCGCTCCAAGACCGATTTTATCAATGCCCGCTCGGCCCAGCCGGTCAGGTGTTTCCAATCGCCAGAAAAAATCCTGTTTTTGACCGCGCAGATGATGCAAAGCGTAAGTCGGCGCATGATAGGTTTCCTGATAAACCAGCACCCCGTCGAGGCCGAGATCTTTCAGTTCGGCGTACTCGTGCTGTTCCAGCGGCTGAACCTCAATCATCAGAGAACTGAAATGACTGCGGATCGCCGGAAAATGACGACGGAAATAATCCATCCCCACTTTGCTCTTGTGCTCGCCGGTTACCAGCAGCAAATGTTTGAAACCCAACGCATTGAGCGCCAGACACTCTTTCTCGATCTCAATTTCATCCAACGTTTTGCGTTTAATTTTATTGCTCATCGAGAAGCCGCAATAAGTGCATTCGTTGGCGCAGAGATTGGAAAGATACAGCGGAGCAAAGAAACTTACAGTGTTACCGAAACGTTGACGGGTAAGCTGCCGGGCTTTTTGCGCCATCGGTTCAAGGTAGGCCGCGGCTGCCGGTGAGATAAGCGCCATAAAATCTTCACGACTGACGCGCGGGCTATTCAAAGCTCGTTCAACATCGACTGCCGTTTTACTGTTGATGCGCAGCGAAATGTCGTCCCAGTCCAGCGTCTGCCAGTGATCCTGAAAACCGCTTCCCTGATAATCTTTCATCATCAGACATTCTCCAGAAACTGGGTTAGCGGACTGGAAGCACTGGCATGGTTTGATTTACTGCCGAGGCCACTGATTTTCGCCAGCTGTCCGGCTTCAACGGCCAATTTAAACGCCGTGGCCATTGTTACCGGATCGTGCGCGACGGCAATTGCGGTATTCACCAATACTGCATCGGCGCCGAGTTCAATTGCTTCCGCTGCCTGGCTTGGTGCGCCAATTCCTGCATCGACAACCACTGGTACCTTGGCCTGTTCAATAATAATGCGCAGGAACTCACGGGTTTGCAGGCCTTGATTAGAACCGATCGGCGATCCTAGCGGCATTACTGCGGCGCAACCGACTTCTTCCAGGCGTTTGCACAGCACGGGATCGGCGCTGCAATACGGCAGCACGATAAATCCCTGCTTCACCAGCGCTTCGGCAGCTTTCAGTGTTTCCACCGCATCGGGCAGTAGGTAGCGTAAATCCGGATGGATCTCGAGCTTGATCCAGTGAGTTCCCAGTGCTTCGCGGGCCAATTGGGCGGCAAAAATCGCCTCCTCGGCCGTTTTTGCTCCCGAGGTGTTAGGCAGCAGGCGCACTCCCAAAGATTGCAACGGGTTAAGAATATCGTCACCGCCGCGTTTCAGGTCGACGCGCTTCATCGCCATGGTCACCAACTGACTGCCAGAGGCGATAATCGCCTGCTGCATTAATGCAGAGCTGGCGAACTTACCCGTTCCGGTGAACAGGCGTGAGGTAAAGGTAGTATCGGCAATTTTTAGCATGATTTATCCCCCGGCAATAGCTTGAAAAACAACAACGTTGTCTCCGTCATTCAGCCTATGCTCCGCCCAGTGCGGGCGAGGAACAATGACTTGATTAACGGCAAGCGCACTGCCAGATAGCGGTTGTTCGAGAAAGGTCAGCAGTGAATCCACCGTCAGCGGCGTGTCAAAATGATAGTCTGCGTCGTTAACGGTAATTTTCATTTGAGTGCCCCACAGACCGGGCAACCCACCGATCTCGTCAGTTGCAGAGTCCGCCAGCTTTGCTGTTTGCCGTCGAACAGTCTCAGTTTTCCGCTCAGCGGGCTGGTGGCACCGGCCAGCATCTTGATTGCCTCCAGCGCCTGCAATGTGCCGATCACCCCAACCACCGGACCTAATACTCCGGCGGTGCGGCAGTTGCGGGTGGGGGTTTCCAGGTCAGGATACAGGCAGCGATAGCAGCCGTGAACATAGGGCGCTTCAATCACCCACAGCTGGCCGCTGAAGCCAACCGCGCTGCCGCTGATCAGCGGCTTTCCTGCCTCGACGCAGGCTTTGTTGACCGCGTGTCGGGTTGACATATTGTCACTGCAGTCCAATACCAAGTCGGCTCGAGAAACGATTGCCTCAAGGTTGTCTTGATTCAGACGTTCGGTAAACACTTCGGTCTGACATAGCGGATTCAATTTCTCCAACTCGCGCTGGGCAGTTTTTGCCTTGTGGCTGTCGATATCCGCCGTGCGATACAGAATTTGTCGCTGCAAATTGGAGACGTGCAGCGTGTCGTCATCGGCTAAAAACAGCGTGCCAACCCCTGCCGCCGCCAGATAAAGCGCAGCCGGAGAGCCTAGGCCACCAAGTCCGACGATCAACACCTTCGCTGCGCGGATTTTCTCTTGACCTTCCATGCCGACATCTTCCAGCAAAAGCTGTCGGCTATAGCGCATAAATTCATTATCGTTGAGCATGGTTATCGTCCCGGTAAGGGCAAAGCTCGATTAATTGCTGCGTCGCTGCACGCCAGTCTGCTGCCTTGGTGATCGCGCTGACCACCGCCACGCTGCCAACACCGCATTCCATTACAGGCTGCACGCGCTCAAGGCTGATCCCGCCGATCGCAACAGTCGGGAATCTGCCGTTCAGTTGTTTGATGTGATGCGCCAACTCTGCCAGCCCCTGCGGTGCAGAGGGCATATCTTTGGTTTGTGTGGGAAATACGTGACCCAAGGCAATGTAGGAAGGATGCACACTGATGGCGCGTTCCAACTCGGCTTCATCGTGGGTAGAAACGCCCAAACGCAGACCGGCCTGATGAATCGCCAGCAAATCGGTAGTATCCAGATCTTCCTGTCCAAGATGAATACCGTAGGCCTGATGTTTCACCGCCAGACGCCAGTAATCATTGATAAATAGTCGCGCCTCATACTGGCGACCCAGTTTTATAGCTTCGATAATTGCCGGTTCAACCTCGGCGTCGGGCAGGTCTTTAATTCTGAGTTGCAGCGTTTTTACACCGGCTTCAAGCAATCGACGGACCCACTCGACACTGTCGACTACTGGATACAGGCCGAGGTAGTAAGGCACTGCCGGAAACGGGGTAGACGGGATATTCATTTACCCACTCCTTCTTCAATTTTGTCGGCCGGATGATAAAGCTCGCTGCCGCGCTGGCGAAACTCTGCCGACATCTGCAACATGCCGGTTTCAACGATGTGGATCGGAATAGCTTGGGCTTCAAGCGCCGCGGCATATTCGCGAACTTCCTGAGTAATTTTCATTGAGCAGAATTTTGGCCCACACATCGAACAGAAGTGTGCGACTTTTCCAGACTCTTGCGGCAGAGTTTCATCGTGATAGGCACGAGCGGTGGCCGGATCCAGTGCCAGATTAAACTGATCTTCCCAACGGAATTCGAAACGCGCTTTCGACATGGCGTTATCGCGGATCTGTGCGCCCGGATGGCCTTTTGCCAGATCCGCAGCGTGCGCGGCGATCTTGTAGGTAATCAAACCTTCTTTAACGTCTTCTTTGTTCGGCAAACCAAGATGCTCTTTCGGCGTCACATAGCACAGCATCGCGCAGCCAAACCAGCCGATCATCGCGGCGCCAATTCCTGAGGTAAAGTGATCGTAGCCTGGAGCAATATCAGTGGTTAGCGGCCCGAGGGTATAAAACGGCGCTTCATGACATTTATCCAGTTCTTCAGTCATGTTGCGGCGGAGCATCTGCATCGGCACATGTCCAGGACCTTCAATCATCACCTGCACGTCGTATTCCCAGGCAATTTTAGTCAGCTCGCCCAGCGTTTTCAGCTCGGCAAACTGCGCTTCGTCATTAGCATCTTGAATCGAACCCGGACGCAGACCATCGCCGAGTGAAAGCGAAACGTCGTAGGCCGCACAGATTTCACAAATTTCACGGAAATGGCGATAGAGGAAGCTTTCCTGATGATGCGACAGGCACCATTTCGCCATGATCGAACCGCCACGTGACACGATACCCGTAAGCCGTTTGGCAGTCATCGGCACGTAGCGCAGCAATACGCCCGCGTGGATGGTGAAGTAATCGACACCTTGCTCGGCCTGTTCCAGCAGCGTATCGCGGAACATTTCCCAGTTAAGATCTTCTGCCACGCCGTTGACTTTTTCCAGCGCCTGATAGATTGGCACGGTGCCGATAGGAACCGGACTGTTACGCATGATCCATTCACGGGTTTCATGGATGTAGCGGCCAGTTGACAGATCCATCACCGTGTCCGCACCCCAACGAGTTGACCACACCAGTTTTTCAACTTCTTCTTCAATGGAAGAGGTGACCGCCGAATTGCCGATGTTGGCGTTGATTTTTACCAGGAAGTTTCGGCCAATGATCATCGGCTCAGATTCTGGGTGGTTGATATTGGCAGGAATGATTGCGCGGCCGGCGGCGACTTCATCACGCACAAACTCGGGGGTGATATTTTGTGGCAGATTGGCGCCAAAACTTTCGCCCGGATGCTGTTGCAGCAGCACTTCACCGCGAATGCGCTCACGACCCATATTTTCACGCAGGGCGATATATTCCATTTCCGGCGTGACAATACCCTGGCGCGCATAGTGCAGCTGGGTCACGCATTTGCCGGCTTTAGCTTTGCGCGGACGGGGCAAGTGCTCGAAACGCAGATGATCCAGACCTTCGTCAGCCATGCGCTGCTGGGTAAAGCCAGAGCTGACCTGTGGCAACTGTTCAGTGTCCTGGCGCGCTTCGATCCAGCGGGCACGTACTTTATCCAAGCCACGGTGCACGTCTATCTTTGATTCGGGATCGCCGTATGGGCCGGCGGTGTCATAAACCGGGATCGCTTCGTTATCTTCAAACTTCGGATCATCTTTAGTGCCGCCGATCATTGTCGGGCTAAGCTGGATCTCGCGCATTGGCACCAGAATGTCATCGTGGCTGCCTTGCAGATAAATTCGTTTGGAGTTAGGGAAGGCGACGCCCTGTAAGCTGTCGATAAAAGCCTGTGCTTCGGCACGTTGCTGACGACGATTACTGGTTTTTTTTACCGGGACATTCTGAGTATCAGGGGTGTTCGACATAGCAAATTCCTCGTTTTTGGCGATAGGGAAAATTGCTTGTCAGGAGATTTACAGCGGGAGTAAAGCGATGTGTCAGGACCTTGCGGCGCAGCAGTTTTTAACAACTACGGAGACGAACGGCCAAACGCAAATAAGTTACTCTTGTTCCCTTCGCGGGTACTAACCCGATCAGGTTCCGCGGATCCCGAATTAACGGTCTCAGCCTGGCAAATTTCCTTTTGGGAAGTCTGCGCTAGGCACTCCGACAAGAATTGGCCTGCGATTTCCAGGCCGTTTAAGAAGCCCCAATATACGAGGCTAATTATAAAACACAACCCTTTGCAGGGTTTTAGAACAAAACTGTTAAGCCGGTCGTACTATTGCCTCATCGTTTGCAACGGGTGGCAATGGCGCGATTTTAGTATCCAGAGCTAACGTAATGAGCTGATCTTCAAGCTCAAAACGGGCATCGAGTGCTTCTCCGATATCTGAGAGCGCATAGTTGAATTCGTAGATGTTCTCATCGTCGAGATCGGTTTCTGTATAACTGTCATGGAAAGCCATGATAGTTTCCGTATTGGCATCGAGCGCGGGAAAAATCCTTGCTGCCAGTAACGAAATTGCTGCTTGGGGGCCGTCGGATTCTTCAACTATCCTGTGATAAAGGTGAAAATGTCCTGCAGACAGGTAGTCAACCAGGTTATGGCAGAAGTTATCCAGGGCTTTCTCGTTGAGCGGTGTATGTTTTTCTTTATTAGGTTTCAGGCCAACGAGAGTGCAGTAAGAAACCAGGAGTTCCTTGCGCGCCTGCAGCCATTGATCGATCAACTCGTGGTTACCACCGACGCGTTGGGTCAATCTTTCAAGACGATTTAACATGGTTGAGTCCCTGTGAATAACGATAAATAGCCAATACGTTGAAAATTACTTATGTAACTTTTGTGTCCCAGACTTCTCAGTGTAGTCGAGGTTTGCAATAAAAAATGGAAATCCAAATAACAGATCAACACAGCGGCTGGTGGGTAATCAGTCTTGACGGCAAGCTGTGGTTGCCAGAGGGATCCTTGCCAAAAGGATCGGCCAGGCACTTTTCTTTTGTTGGCGATACAGGGCGACAGATCGGCGAGTGGCAGGGAGAACCGGTGTGGTTGATCCGCAAAAGCATGAAGGATCAAATGCTTTCTGCACGACAGCTGCTGGATCAGGATCGCGGATTGTTCCAGCTGGTAGGCCGTGGCGTTCAGCTCTCTGAATTCTATCGATCTCACAAGTTTTGCGGCTATTGCGGCCATGAAATGCACGTCAGTAAAACCGAATGGGCGGCGCTTTGTGGAAATTGTAAAGAGCGCTATTACCCGCAGATTGCACCGTGCATGATTGTGGCTATCCGCCGCGGCAACGAGATCCTGTTAGCTCAACATGTTCGCCATCGCGGTGGTGTGCACACGGTTTTGGCCGGTTTCGCCGAGGTAGGCGAAACTCTGGAAGAAACTGTCGTTCGTGAAGTAATGGAAGAGAGCAATATTCGGGTTAAAAATATCCGTTACGTCAGCTCACAGCCTTGGCCGTTCCCAAATTCTTTGATGATGGCATTTATGGCCGATTACGACAGCGGCGAAATACGTCATGATCCCAAGGAGCTGCTCAATGCCGGTTGGTATCGTTACGATGCTTTGCCGTTGCTGCCGGCCATTGGCACTATTGCCCGTCGCCTGATTGAAGATACCGTGGTTCTCTGCCGCGCAGAGGAAGAATCTTAGGCCCGACGTGCTACAATGTTCGCCTTATTTTTAGGCGCCTGGCTCGTGCTCAGCTAAGTCAGGCTGCCCATCCGGGTCCGCCATACCCCAAAAGATCAGCAAAATATTAAAGGATCTTGTCAAGAATGAATGAGTTAAAAAACGATCGCTACCTGCGCGCACTGTTACGTCAGCCCGTAGATATTACCCCGGTATGGATGATGCGCCAGGCTGGCCGCTATTTGCCAGAATACAAAGCGACACGTGCAGAGGCAGGCGATTTTATGTCGCTTTGCAAAAATGCCGAGCTGGCCTGTGAAGTCACTCTGCAACCTTTGCGCCGTTATCCTCTGGATGCCGCGATCCTGTTCTCAGATATTCTGA
The DNA here is from genome assembly GCF_000257645.1 of Serratia sp. M24T3. Taxonomy (GTDB): domain Bacteria; phylum Pseudomonadota; class Gammaproteobacteria; order Enterobacterales; family Enterobacteriaceae; genus Rouxiella. The sequence continues at coordinate 6,697 of NZ_AJHJ01000049.1, read as the reverse complement.
CCATTCCTGACGCCATGGGTCTGGGGCTTTATTTCGAAGCGGGAGAGGGTCCACGTTTCTCATCGCCGCTGACTTGCTACGCCGACGTTGCCAAATTGCCAATTCCCGATCCGGAAGATGAGCTGGGCTACGTGATGAACGCCGTGCGAACTATCCGTAAGAATCTTAAAGGCGAAGTGCCGCTGATTGGTTTCTCAGGCAGCCCCTGGACGCTGGCAACCTACATGATTGAAGGCGGCAGCAGCAAAGCTTTCACTAAAATCAAAAAGATGATGTATGCCGAGCCTGCCACGCTGCACCTGTTGCTCGACAAACTGGCCGACAGCGTAATTCTCTATCTCAACGCACAAATCAAGGCTGGTGCGCAGTCGGTGATGGTGTTTGACTCTTGGGGCGGCGTGTTGACTGGCCGCGATTACCTTGAGTTCTCCCTGAATTACATGCACAAGATTGTCGACGGCCTGATCCGTGAAAATGACGGACGCCGCGTGCCGGTTACGCTGTTCACCAAAGGCGGCGGACAGTGGCTGGAAGCGATTGCGGCGACCGGCTGTGATGCGCTGGGTCTCGACTGGACCACCGACATCGGCGAAGCCCGTCGTCGCGTGGGTGATAAAGTTGCGCTGCAAGGTAACATGGACCCGTCTATGCTCTATGCATCCCCAGCGCGTATCGAACAAGAAGTCGATACTATTTTGTCCAGCTACGGGCACGGCAATGGTCATGTCTTCAATCTGGGTCACGGCATTCATCAGGACGTTCCGCCTGAAAACGCCGGTGCTTTCGTTGAAGCAGTACACAGCTTGTCGCGCCAGTACCACCCGTCCTAAGAAAGGATTCTGCATGATCGATACCGGCGCAATGCGCGAAGAGCAGTTGATTAAGGCCCAGCAGATCGTGCTGGAAGACTCGCCTTCGCCACTGTGTCCGGTTTTTATCGCGGGAGCTGATATTGGCTTTGAACAGGGTGGCGAAATTACCCGCGCGGCGATTGCCGTGCTGCGCTACCCCTCGATGGAGCTGGTGGAATACCAGATAGCCCGCATCCCTACGCAAATCCCCTATATTCCCGGTTTTCTTTCCTTTCGCGAATGCCCTGCGTTAATCGAAGCCTGGCAGATGCTGCAACATCGTCCCGATTTGCTGATGGTCGACGGACAGGGCATTGCTCACCCTCGCAGGCTTGGCGTAGCCAGTCATTTTGGCCTGATGATTGATGTGCCGACCATCGGTATCGCCAAAAGTCGCCTTTGTGGTCATTTTCTGCCGCTGGGCGATGCCGTAGGTTCCACGCAGGCCTTGTGGGACAAGGATGAACAGCTTGGATGGGTGTGGCGCAGCAAGCTTCGTTGCAATCCGCTGTTTATTTCTCCGGGCAATGGTATCAGTGTCGCCTCATCGTTATATTGGGTTAAACAATGCAGCCGTGGATATCGTCTACCCGAGCCCACTCGCTGGGCTGACGCGGTAGCTTCAAATCGGCCCGCATTTCAGCGCTGGCAACGCCTGAGCGGCCAGCTTTAAGAATCCAGGCGTAGGAGGCTGTCATATTTTCAGGTAAACTCCCGCCCAGAAAAGTTAATGAGAAAATACCATGTTACGTAACCCGATTCATTTACGTCTGGAAAAGCTGGAAACCTGGCAACATTTGACGTTTATGGCCAGCCTTTGCGAACGTATGTACCCAAATTATCAGATGTTTTGCATTCAGTCAGGATTCGGCGAACCCCAGATTTATCGCAAAATTCTCGATCTGGTGTGGGAAACACTTGTAATAAAAGATGCAAAGGTTAACTTTGACTCCCAGTTAGAAAAGCTGGAGGAGGCAATCCCTTCTTCAGACGACTACGATATTTACGGCGTGTATCCGGCGATTGATGCCTGCATTGCCCTGGGTGAGCTGCTTCACTCGCGTTTAAGCGGGGAAACACTGGCCCACGCAATCGCTATTAGTGAAACATCAATTCGTACCGTTGCCATGCTTGAGATGACTCAGGCTGGCAAAGAAATGACCGATGAAGAGCTGAAAGTGATACCGGCGGTTGAAGAAGAATGGGACATCCAATGGGAGATTTTCCGCCTGTTGGCTGACTGTGAAGAACGTGACCTCGAATTGATAAAAGGGTTACGTTCTGACCTACGTGAAGCCGCTGTGAGTAACATTGGGATAAATTTAACGCAATAAGGCAAGAAAACGTGATTTAACGCCTTATTTAGCGTATCTCAAGGCTTCACATCCGTACCCTGTCTGGTCTACATTTGGGGTGCGTAATAAAAAGTGGCTATCGGTGCGTGTATGCAGGAGGGTGCTGTCAATCGGCATATCCGTCGCACTCGATGCTTTGCAAACGATAAACACACTGTAAAGGATAACTTATGAACAAGACTCAACTGATTGATGTAATTGCTGACAAAGCTGATCTTTCTAAAACACAAGCTAAACTGGCTCTTGAATCTACTCTGTCTGCAATTACCGAGTCTCTGAAAGAAGGTGAAGCAGTACAATTAGTTGGTTTCGGGACTTTTAAAGTCAATCAACGTAACGAGCGCACTGGCCGTAACCCGCAGACAGGCAAAGAAATCAAAATCGCTGCTGCTACCGTTCCAGCGTTCGTTTCAGGCAAAGCTTTGAAAGAAGCTGTTAAGTAATTGCTTGCAGTGAAAAGAATAAACGAGGGGCCAGGCTGGTCCCTTTCGTTTATCACCACCGGACTGATGGCTGCGGTTATGGCCTTCAGTCTGGTCGGATGCAGTTCTCATAAAGATTCACCTCTCTTTAGCGCCAGCGGCTATGTCGCAGATCAAGGCATTTACCGCCTGTGGCGAGAAGACGACGATCAACACCGCCCACAAACCATTATCAACGTTTATAGCCCCTACTACGGTAAAGATACCGTCATCACGCGCTATGAATACACTGATGGCAATCTGCACCTGATTAAAGAAAGTCACGCGGCGACCAAAGAGTTGGGCGTGACGCTGCGTTTCGATCAGGAAGGCAATGTCAGCTTTATGCAGCGCCAGTTAGAAGATTCCCGCGAGAAGCTTTCGGCGGATGACATTGAGCGTTACAAGTATCAAGCCGATAAAGTGCTTAATCTCAGTAAAACTTTACGCGCCGGAAATGTGCAGTTAGTACAGGGCCGCTGGCGGCAGGGTGTGATCACGACTTGTGCCGGAGAACCAGTAACGGTAAGCCTGAATGTTAAATCGCAAGTCTGGCTGGCGAAACGTGCTGCAAGTGCTGATGACAAGCTGGGTCTGGCCTGGCTGACGGCACCTGAAGGAAACGAATTACTGCTGGTGGCCAACGAAGATTTTTGTACCTGGGAACCTCAGGCAGGCAAGCTTAATTAATCTTTGGCGATCGGCATAAAGCAAAAAGCAAAAAGCCCGCACATATTTGCGGGCTTTTTCTATTATGCAGACTGAGCTATTTCGCAGACTGAGGTGGAGTTACTTACCCTGCTCGCGGGCGATAGCGCGATAACCGATATCTTTACGGCAGAAGCTGCCTTCCCATTTGATGTCCTGCGCCAGTTGATAGGCACGCTGCTGGGCGGCTTCCACTGATTTACCCAGCGCGGTTACGCAGAGCACGCGGCCTCCGTTGGTAACGACCAGCTCATCCTGTAAACGCGTTCCGGCATGGAATACTTTACCATCCGCTACTTCTTCCAGCGGCAGGCCGTGGATCACTTTTCCATTGGCGTAATCACCAGGATAACCACCGGCAGCCAGCACCACACCCAGAGCAGGGCGCGGATCCCATTCGGAAGTCACTTTGTCCAGACGACCTTCCGCACCGGCAAGGCATAGCTCAACCAAGTCAGAGCGCAGACGCAGCATGATAGGCTGAGTTTCCGGGTCGCCGAAACGGCAGTTAAATTCAATGACTTTTGGCTGGCCATCGGCAGAAATCATCAGACCAGCATACAGGAAGCCAGTATAAACGTTGCCTTCTGCCGCCATGCCGCGCACCGTTGGCCAAATAACCTGGTCCATTACGCGCTTGTGGATCTCGTCGGTCACTACCGGAGCTGGAGAGTAAGCGCCCATGCCGCCAGTATTAGGACCAGTATCTGCATCGCCAACGCGTTTGTGGTCTTGGCTGGTTGCCATCGGTACCACGTTTTCGCCATCGACCATCACGATAAAGCTCGCCTCTTCGCCATCGAGGAACTCTTCAATGACGATGCGATGTCCCGCATCACCAAAAGCGTTGCCTGCCAGCATGTCGTGAACCGCGGCTTCGGCCTCTTCCAGCGTCATCGCCACGATTACGCCTTTACCGGCTGCAAGACCATCGGCCTTGATAACAATTGGCGCACCTTTGCTACGCAGGTAAGCCAGCGCAGGCTCGATTTCGGTAAAGTTCTGGTAGTCGGCGCTTGGGATCGCGTGACGAGCCAGGAAATCTTTGGTGAAAGCTTTAGAACCTTCAAGCTGGGCAGCGGCCTGAGTGGGGCCGAAGATTTTCAGTCCGGCAGCGCGGAAGGCATCAACCACGCCGATTACCAGCGGAGCTTCAGGTCCGACAATCGTCAGGCCGATATCATTTTGCCGGGCAAACGCCAGCAGGCCAGCCACGTCGGTTGCGGCGATATCAACGTTTTGCAGCATCGGCTCCAGCGCGGTGCCTGCATTACCCGGGGCGACGAAGATTTTGTCTGCCAGGGGAGACTGCGATGCTTTCCAGCCCAGAGCGTGCTCACGTCCGCCATTACCGATAATTAAAATGTTCATTCGATGACTCCGAATAGGCGGGCGCTCAAGGCACCCGCGAGGAAATAGAGATTAATGACGGAAGTGACGCATGTCGGTGAACACCATTGCGATACCGTGTTCGTTGGCCGCAGCAATCACTTCATTATCACGCATTGAGCCACCCGGTTGAATAACACAGGTGATGCCAACCGCGGCTGCTGCATCGATACCGTCGCGAAACGGGAAGAAGGCATCAGAAGCCATTACAGAACCTGCCACTTCCAGACCCTCGTCGGCGGCTTTGATACCAGCAATTTTGGCAGAGTAAACGCGGCTCATCTGGCCAGCACCGATGCCGATAGTCATTTTATCGCGCGCGTAAACGATGGCGTTGGATTTAACGAACTTGGCAACTTTCCAGCAGAACAGAGCATCAGTCAGCTCTTGTTCTGTCGGCTGGCGAGTCGTCACTACGCGCAGATCAGCAGTTTCTACCATACCCAGGTCGCGATCCTGAACCAGCAGGCCACCATTCACGCGTTTGAAATCCAGGGCTTTCTGGCGATCTTGCCATTCACCACAGGTTAACACGCGGACATTTTGTTTGGTTGCGGTCAGTGCCAGTGCTTCATCACTCACGGAAGGGGCGATAATGACTTCAACAAACTGACGGCTGATGATGGCTTTAGCAGTGGTTGCATCCAATTCACGGTTGAATGCAATGATGCCGCCGAACGCAGAAGTCGGGTCAGTCTTGTAGGCACGCTCGTAGGCTTCGAGAATGTTTGAACCAACAGCAACACCACAAGGGTTGGCGTGCTTGACGATTACACAGGCCGGTTCAGCAAACTCTTTAACGCATTCAAGCGCCGCGTCGGTATCGGCAATGTTGTTATAGGAAAGCGCTTTGCCTTGCAGCTGTCGGGAAGTCGCAACAGAAGCTTCAGAAACGTTCTCTTCTATATAGAAGGCCGCTTGCTGGTGGCTGTTTTCGCCGTAACGCATATCTTGCTTCTTGATGTAGCTCATGTTCAGAGTGCGCGGGAACTGGCCAGAGGCTGATTCAGTGTCACCGTGATATGCCGGAACCATGGTACCGAAGTAGTTAGCGATCATGCCGTCGTAGGCTGCGGTATGTTCAAAGGCTTTAATCGCCAGATTGAAACGGGTGGCCAGCAGCAGGGAGCCGTCGTTGGCGTCCATCTCTTCAATAATAGCGCTGTAGTCGCTGCTCTTGACGACAATAGCAACGTCGTTGTGGTTCTTGGCTGCCGAGCGAACCATCGTAGGACCGCCGATATCGATATTCTCAACCGCGTCTTCCAGCGAACAGTCCGGGCGAGAAACGGTAGCAGCGAACGGATAAAGGTTCACAACCACCATATCGATAGGTGCGATGCCGTGCTGGCCCATGATTTCGTCATCTTTACCGCGACGACCCAGGATGCCACCGTGCACTTTTGGGTGCAGAGTCTTAACGCGTCCATCCATCATTTCCGGGAAACCGGTGTAGTCAGAGACTTCTGTCACTGGCAAACCCGCATCGGCAAGCAGGCGGGCGGTGCCGCCAGTGGAAAGCAAATCCACTCCACGTTGCGAGAGGGCTTGGGCGAATTCTACGATACCGGCTTTGTCAGAAACACTGAGCAGCGCGCGGCGGATTGGACGACGTTGTTGCATGGCGGTTATATCCCTTGGCTTTGGAGTCGCAATAGAGAGCGTTACGTGAATTCAATTCTCGTTTCTTTCTATATATAGAAGAAAAAACGGCGGATTGGATTCAGATAAGGTTCCATAGATGCGGTAAGCATCATTATTGCAGATAGTATCGGTTAATTCAGACGCGCGATATTGTAGCGAAAACGATTGCGCGATGCGCGTCAATTTTGAGTTTCAATACACATTGTGGATAACTTTGTGTGTAAATCGGTATAACCCCCCCCTTTTGCTGTGTATTGCAGCAAACGGTATTTTTTATTGAAATTAGGGG
>NZ_AJHJ01000048.1 GCF_000257645.1 Serratia sp. M24T3 | reverse complement strand
TGGATATCTGAGTCGCCAAAAATAAATTTGCACTAAGCGTGCCAATTTATCGAATTGAAGGTGAAGGCAAGCAGATGCAAGATAAATGAAGGAGGTTTTAAATCATTATAAAACAGCTAATTAAACCGTTTTATGAAAAGGAATAATTATTGTCCGCAGGCAGTAAGATCGCTATCTGGTGAACACGGGTAATTCTGTTGGATAAAAAATAGTCTGCCCCATTTTTGAGCGATAGAGCCAAAATGGGGCGAAATTTTAACCTTTGGAATGCCACGGCGAAACGGAATCTCGCGACACCCATTCCACCGGAATGCGTGAAATCGGCTGAACGTCAGTATCTTCGTTAAACAGTTTTATCAGCATTTCAACCGCTGTACGGCCAAGATCTCGGGCTGACTGGCGAATGGTCGAAAGCCTCGGGGTGATTAGGTCTGAATAGATTGCGTCATCAAAACCTACCAGCGAAAGTGATTCAGGTACGCTCAGGCCTTTTGATCGAACGCCGTCGAGCAGACCCAGCGCCAGATAATCACTGGCGGCAAAAATAGCGCTGGGTGGAGGAGACAGGGCAAGGAGATGATCCAGAGCCTGGCGACCAAAATTGCGGTCATAATCACCATACAAAACGCGGCTCGAATCATAGGGAATATTGCTTTTCAGCAACGCCTGCCGATATCCCTGATGGCGTTCGCGCACGCTCATCAACTCGTCAGGGCCGCCGACAAAGGCAATGTGCTGGTGTCCGGCGTCGATCAGGGCCTGGGTGGCAAGTTCACCGCCGCGCACGTTGTCGGAAAAGACTTTGGGCATATCGCAACCGGGCACATCTTCGTCAATCAGCACCACGTGGCGCTGATCTTTCAGCTCAATATATAATTGGCCGTTGTCCGGTCGGTTAGTTGCAAACAGCAGGCCATCAACCTGGCGGGTATCAAGCCAGCGGATAAACTGGCATTCTTTTTCAAGATTGTTGCGGGTCACGCAAAGAACCAGGCTGTATTTATGCTCTGAGGCAGCCTCTTCAGCGGCATCAGCCAATTCGGCAAAGAAGGGATTGGCGATGTCAGGCAGCACCAGACCGATGGTTTCGCTGCCGCCCATGCTCAGTCGGCGAGCCAGGCTATTGGCGCGATAACCCAAGGTGTTTATCGCGTTTTCGATTCGCTGCACTGTTTGTTGTGGCAAATTAATGCTGTTGTTCAGATACCGTGAGACGGTAGCTTTCGAAAGCCCTGCCATTTCCGCTACGTCTGATAACACAACCCTTCTATGAGCCATAATTTATCCCTGCTTTCTTTACGTCAGGGCCGCTAAATGCAGCCAGATTCGCACTAATCCCAAGTGATAGACAGCATATTACAAACTCCGAAGCATGGAACAATTAAATTGTGCAGAGTGCTTGTTGCGGGCTTAAAATTCTATTATTTGCGATGATTGGCGTGCTTACCACTACCCGTTGAGGGTAAAGGTCCGAGATTCGAAATCGCCCGTATCCTTACAAGTCTCATTTTCGATTTATCATTTTCGGGGAGTTTATCGGTATAAATTTTGAATTCCTTTAAATTTATTGATAATGAAAATGGACTATTCTCGGTAAATCAAGCTAATAAGATGAAGATCTTCCATGAGATAATGAGCGCGTAATCTGCGTTTTAGATTGCAGCCAAACTTTCCTCTTGACTTTTTTTTCACCAGGTTCAATTGTATTCGGCAATTACCTGTCACAAAGCTTTATCGAATTTGCTTCGTTTGGAACGTGGCTTTTCGAGTTAGTCATCAGTCTTCCCGATATTTGAGTCGCCAACAGTCATTCGAACGATCTTGGTTGAGAACAGCGCTGCGCTTGCCGCATTCTCTACGATTATCGATCGATATTTATCGTTGTCTTTTCGACTCATGAGGATGTGATTATGTTGATTAATGCCGGTAAGAAAAATATTACTTCACAAATGGCTCTCTTCACCCGAACCGCTCTCGCAGCGGTTACCCTCACGATGTTATTCTCTGGCGCGGTTAATGCTGCCGAAGCTCCAACTTATGCAATGGTACAAATTAACCAGCAGGCTCTGTTTTTTAATCAGATGAATAAAGGTGCCGCCGATGAAGCGAAGAAAACCGGTGTTAAGTTGGTGGTTTACAATGCCAACAATAATCCGGTCTCGCAAAATGATGCTATCGAAAATTATATCCAGCAGGGCGTGAAAGGCATTATGGTCGATGCCATCGATGTGAACGGCATTATGCCTGCTATTGCCGAGGCGGCAGCTAAAAATATCCCGGTAATTGCTATCGATGCCGTATTGCCTGCCGGTCAGCAAAAGGCGCAGGTGGGTGTCGATAACATCAAGGGTGGCGAAATTCTCGGTAACTATTTTACTCATTACGTGAAAACCAACATGGGTGATAAAGCTAAAGTCGGGATTGTTGGCGCATTGAATTCAGCCATTCAAAACGATCGTCAGAAAGGTTTTGAAAATACGCTTAAAGGCCACAGTGGTATTTCCGTGGTTGGCGTAGTTGACGGCCAGAATATTCAGGATAATGCCCTGACGGCTGCTGAAAATTTGATTACTGGCAACCCGAATATGACCGCGATTTATGCTACCGGCGAACCTGCATTATTGGGGGCGATTGCGGCGGTAGAGAATCAGGGGCGTCAAAATGATATTAAGGTGTTCGGCTGGGATCTGACTTCGAAAGCAATTACTGGCATTGATAAAGGCTATGTCACTGCGGTGCTGCAACAGGACCCGTTAAATATGGGAGTTGAAGCAGTTAAGGCGCTAAATAAAGTGGTTGCCGGTCAGTCGGTGGCTAAAACGATCAATGTGCCTGCGACGGTGGTAACCAAGGAGAATGTGGATGCGTTCCGCGCCCAATTTAAGTAATTGTTTGCCCGTTGTCCTTTGATCCGTATTTAGCTGGCCGCAATCGCTGACCCCAGTCACTTATCTGACTAAGCTCCTGGGGCTCAGCTCACTGGCTGCCTTGCTACAACGCCAGGCTTCAGCGGCGTTTGGCAAGACTGCTCAGGTTTGGAGTTAGCGCAAAATTTCAGCCAGTTCGCTTTGGGTCGGAAAGGCGCTCAGCGTGCCGGTTCTACTTATGGTGATGGCCGAAGCGCGTGCGGCACGGCACAGGTCGTCTGGAGTGATGTGACTTTCTCGCTGTATCGCGCAGGCGAGCATCACGGCGAGGAAGGTGTCACCGGCGCCGGTGGTGTCGGTAACGGTGACTGCTTCGGCAAGGACTTGATGCATCCCTTGGGCATCGAGCAACATTGAGCCTTGTGCGCCAAGGGTGACGATAACCTGCTTTACGCCTGCCTTGAGCAGATTGGCGGCGGCGAGGGGAATATCTTCGGCAGCACCAAGAAGCTGGGCTTCGAGCTGATTGACGACCAGGACATCAACCAGCGGCAACAGTTGGGTGAAAGCAGGTTTGACCGGTGAGGGATTAAAAACGGTGGTTAATTTTTTCTCGCGAGCAAGGGCAAAAACGGCAGCAGTTTTTTCAAAGCTGAAATTACCCTGCTGTAATACCACGTCCTCAGGCGCTGATAATAAAAATGCCTGCTGGATGTCGTCCAGATGCAAATAGTTAGCTGCCGTGGTGGTTGTTATGTTGGCATTGTCTCCATCGGCACAGTTTAATATTAGCGAGGTATCAGTGCGGCAATCACCAGGTGTTTTTGGAAGCAGGGTTAATGGCTCATGATTAATTATTTCTTTGCACCAATGACCATGGCTGTCATTGCCAATGGCAGCAATCAAGGTGGTTTTAATAGCACATCGTGACAGAATAATAGCCTGATTTGCGCCTTTTCCACCGAGGTCTTGATGGGTTTTTATTCCATGAATTGACGCGCCTTTATCCGGCAATTCATTAATTAGATAGGTTTCGTCCACGCTAATATTGCCGACAACGAAAACTTGCATGAAATATTCCTTAGGAGAGTGATGTTATGGCATCTATATCAGCAGAAAAAACCAGTGCGATACAAGAGATATTTTCAAGGAAAAAGGCAATAATCGGTGTAGTTCATTGCGAACCTTTTCCAGGCTCGCCTAATTACCGTGGAAAATCAATTAATCAAATTATGGATATCGCTTTGAGTGATGCCAGAGCTTATTTGTCTGGTGGCGTTCACGGGCTGATAATTGAAAATCACGGTGATATTCCTTTTTCAAAACCCGAAGATATTGGTTATGAAACGGCCGCTTTTATGTCCGTAATTACCGATCGCATTAAAAAAGAGTTTGGCTGCCCGCTGGGCATCAATGTGCTGGCCAACGCGGCTATCCCGGCACTTGCCACTGCGTTGGCCGGGGGGGCAAATTTCGTGCGAGTTAATCAATGGGCCAATGCCTATATTGCCAACGAAGGTTTTATCGAGGGGGCTGCGGCCAAGGCATTGCGCTATCGTTCACAGCTGCGGGCCGAGCATATCAAGGTGTTTGCCGACAGCCACGTCAAGCACGGCAGCCACGCGATCGTGGCAGACAGAACTATAACCGAGCTAACTCGCGATGTGGATTTCTTCCAGGCCGATGCGGTCATTGCTACCGGTCAACGGACCGGCGACAGCGCCACCATGGATGAAATTGACGAGATTAGTGCTGCAACCGAGCTGCCGTTGTTAGTGGGTTCGGGCGTGACGCCGGGCAATATTTGTCAGATTTTACAGCGTACTCAGGGAGTGATTGTCGCCAGCACGTTGAAATATGGCGGTGTGTGGTGGAACCAGGTCGAGCTGGAACGCGTTAAACACTTTATGTCTGTGGCGCAGGCAGAGTTGGGGGAATAAGCATGGCACAGCAGAGTTTTACCGATCGCTTGCTGGTGGAAAATCAGGTTGTATGGGAGGCGATGCAGCAGCATCGTTTTGTCACCGATATTGAGCAGGGCAAGCTGCCCGAAAAGGTGTTCAATCAATACTTGGTATTTGAAGGCGATTTTGTCGCTACGGCAATCGGCATTTTTTCTTACGCGGTGATTAAAGCGCCAGATATTCGCCAGCAGCGCTGGTTAATTGGCGTTTTGGATGCCTTGGCCAATGAGCAAATTGCCTACTTTGAGCGAGTGATGGTAAAAAGAAACGTCACGCCGGAGCATTATTTGCGTAACGAGCCAGACGTATACCGTTTTAGCCAGGGGATGTTACGCGTCGCCGAATCGGGATCTTATACAGAAATTCTGACCCTGATGTTTGGTGCCGAGTGGATGTATTACCACTGGTGCAGCCGTGTTATCCGCGCTGACATTATTGACTCGGATATTAAAGATTGGGTTTTAATACATGCAGAAAAAACCTTTATCGATCAGGCGAGCTGGCTGAAAGCCGAATTAGACCAATCAGCCGAACAATTGAGTAAATTGGAGCAGGTGCAGCTATCAGGTTTATATGCACAGGTTCTACAATGGGAAATCGATTTCCATAGTGCAGCATATGTAGGCTTATAGATTAAACCATTAGCCCTAATAGGAATGTTAACCATACATAGTCAATGGTAGACGTCTATTTGATAGACGAAACATTTGATAACTAAATGATTTAATGAAATTAAGTACAAAAAACGCCTCTGCCTATTTTCATAGACAAAGGCGATTTTTTAGCATTGTTAGGCCGTTGGCTCCCAGCTTATCCAGCATTCGTCGCGACGGAAAATCAAGTCTGCTGAGCATTGGCTTAAACATAATAATGCTGCACAGTTGGAACGGTTTTGCTTTTAAGCGGCGCGGCTTTAGGGGCCGAGGATTTATTAGAAGCTGCATTATATTTAAACTGCTTGGGATCAAGAATAAGCGAGTGTGGGAATAACACTTGAGGACGGTATAGTGAGTTCATCAAGCCATTGACCTCCTTGCTGTCTTTCATTCTTAATGCTTTGTCCCGTGTGGCAGGTGAAAACTCCCTGAGATCCTGCACAATTCGGTAGGCCAGTCCCTCGATCATATCTTTGCCGTAAAATACCAAATCTATAATCTCATGATCTACAACATCGCCTTGGAAAAACTTATCTTTATCATAATGACTTATCCAGTCGGGAACTTTGGTGCTGGGACGTTGATCATTCATTGCCAAGTCGGCAGCCTCAAGATGCCCGTATTGTTTGATATCATCTTTAACCGCATCCAGGCGAATACGATAATTGATATCACCAAATCTGCTCGAGGTTTTTTGATTGTTATCCCCGACTTCCAGAGCAAAAAACACAAAGTCATCGGTCGCAAAACTACCGAGATCTAGCTGTGCCGTGTTCTGGGTATTGAAACTTACATTTTTCTCTTGCAGCTGTTTACGAGATAAGAATTCTGCCGAGCCCTGTTTATTGCGCACGTCTTGCGAAGAGAAGTGTGAAAGATAAAAAGGTTGCTGCTTAAAATTAGCAATGAACTCTCTTTCCAGAGTGTTTGGCTTACTGCTTTGTAATTTATTAATATTACTCTTAGAGAGTAAAGATATTGCCTCTTTTCCTTTACCAGGTAACTTTCGCCATGCATCTCCGTTACTGACCATGTGATCATAAGCCGAGTTAGCGTTTTGCGAACCACCTGAAGAGTGACCATTTGCACCTAGAGCCATTTTTTGCAACGCAGCTTGCACACTGCTTACAGCGGGCAACGCTGAATTATCCTTGCTGGAAGTTGAGTTAGTAGAGGAAGTCGGCAGATTTTTGCTGGGGGTCAGTTTATTAATTACAGGTTTTAATACAGTCGATTTATACATTATCAATAGCCTTAATGGATTGGCAATCTTGATACTGTAATTTATTAAGCCAAGGCACGTAAGGCGGAAGGCTTCCAGTGAATGGATCGTCTGATTTATAAAAACGCCTCTGCCTATTTTCATAGACAAAGGCGATTTTTTAGCATTGTTAGGCCGTTGGCTCCCAGCTTATCCGGCATTCGTCGCGACGGAAAATCAATACGCGGCTGCGGTTGGAGATCAGATGCACATTGTAGCCCTGGAAATAGAGGCAGAATGATTTTTGCCACGGACCATCCGGCATATTGACCAGCAGGCGACCTTGACCAATCGACACCATCTTGCCAGAAGCGCGCAATGGACCTATGCCCATTTTCAATTCGTCACCTTCAATATCAAAGGCCGCTTTCGATTCAGGATGGAACCAGCGACCCTGGATCATCGGCAGACAATCGTTGGGTTCTGCAGGAATAAAATAGCGCCTGGCCAACCCAATTTCGCCCTCAATCGCCGCGCCGTTCATTTTCAAACGCATTGGCAAATGAGCTGATAGTGATACCGAACTGCCATCCTCGCCCTGATACAAATTTTCACTTGCGCCAAGATAACTGGCCACGCCGTTATCGACCGATAACCAATACGGTTCAGCCAGACTGGTGTAAAGCCCATCGACCAGCGCCGTGCTTCGCGCCGGTAATGGGGTTTCCAGCAGGGCAGACATCACATCCAGCAGGGCGGAATAAGATGCGGTATCTTCGCGATTCGAGACCAGCGCGACGCCAACTTTACGTTGAGGATCGAGTAGGAAATAGGTTTTGTAACCGGCGTGTGAGCCGCCGTGGCCCAACAATTGATTTTCGCCGATTTTCGAATGGGTAATGCCCAGCCCGTAAGCTGTCGGCGTACCATTGGTTAGAAAACGCGGTTGGGATAGGTGTTTCAATACGCCTTCGCCCGGCCCGACGTCAGCCAACAGGCTTTGTAACCAGCCAGAGAGCGACCGCAGACTTCCTGTCAGGCTACCCGAGGCAGAAAGATGCAAACCTGCAGCAGAAGTCTGCCATCCGGTCGGCGATTTCCAATAGCCGGGGGCTAAATTAGGCACGATATCAAACCAGGTTTCCGGCGCATGGAAGGCGATATCCAGGGGTTTTGCAATATGCTCTTGCAGCAGATTTTCGAACAAAATACCTTTCTGTTTTAGAATGGCCTCCACCAAACGGTAGCCGGTATTCGAATAAGAAATCTCGGTGCCTGCTGCAAAATTCAGGCTGCCGTCTTCAGCCAGAAATTCGATTAAAGCGTCAGCATCGCTAACGTTATAAACCGAGATACCCAACAACGAAAGTGTTTCTCGCACGTCAGGCAGGCCACCTGTCATATCCAGCGCCTGGCCGACGGTGACTTTCGCCATCGGACCCTTAAGCTGAGGAAGATGCTGACCCAGCGTATCTTCGGGCGTTATCCCGGCATCGCTGCGCATCAGGGCCAATGCTGCGAAAATATGCTTGGTTACTGAAGCGTAACGCACTACGTTATCGATGCTGAACGGCTCGTTGGTGGTTAAATTTGCCAACCCACCACAGGCCTCTCCTTTTAACGACGTGCTATCAAACAAGGTGATGGCACCCCCGGTTCCCCCGGTTGATTCCAGCGATCGGTTACTTTTTTTGCAGCGGCGAGACCCGCTTGCCAGTTAATAGAAGTCACGATGGAAGTCCTTATTATCCTTCCCCAATAACAGCGTGGCAGGGTTGGCGACGATTTTTATCCCGAGTCACTGACTCGGGATTTAAAACCAGCCGCTTTGCTGCATCACGATTGGCGTTGGTTAATGATTAATTGCCTAGTCGATATCCGGTTCTTCGAGGTCCAGACTTAATTTTCTGAGCTCGGCAGTATGCGGATGTGACACGTTACCCGCCCGTAGATCGTTCGCACTCACAAGCTCCACCATTTGACCACCGATCATCACCCCAATTCTGGCGCAAAGATGCGTTACGACGGCTAAATTGTGTGTGACCATGACGTAAGTCAGTTTCTTTTGCTCGCGAATATCGGTCAGCAGGTTGAGGATTTCTGCCTGTACCGAAACATCCAGCGCCGAGGTAGGCTCGTCGAGCAATAAAACCTCAGGTTCGGAAATCAGCGCGCGGGCGATGGCAACGCGTTGTCGCTGACCCCCGGAGAGTTGGTGCGGAAAACGAAAACGCACGCTTTGCGGCAGGGCAACCTCATTCAGCGCGTCGGCAATACGTTTTTCGACATTCAGAAAGCCGTGTACGGTGAGAGGTTCAGCCAAAATCCGGTCGATGGTTTGACGGGGATGCAACGAGCCGTACGGGTCCTGAAACACCATTTGCACCCGGCGATAGAAACGCTTGGGGCGTTTGGGTAACTGGGGTTCTCCGCCAATGTCCATGCCGCCGGACCAGTGCTGATTTAGGCCCGCGAGCGCGCGTAAAATAGTGGATTTCCCCGAGCCGCTTTCGCCGACGATGCCAAAGCTTTCGCCATTGGCAACGTTAAAGCTGACTCCTTTGACGACTTCGGTTTCGCCAAATGAAATGCGCAGTTGGTCTAAAGTAATCATGCTGTTTTCCAGGCCTCGTCGCGAACCAGTATCGGCAGCCGGTCTCTAGGGTGAGTCAACGACGGCAGACACTCCAGTAATCCACGCGTATAAGGATGCTGCGCGTTTCGCAGATCGCCGGCCTGCAAGGTCTCGACGATACGTCCGGAGTACATTACCGCCACGCGGTCGCAGAATCTCGACACCAGTGGCAAGTCATGGCTTATAAGAATCAACCCCATGCCGCGGCTGGAAACCAGGTCATCGAGCAGGCGCAGAATTTCGGCCTGCACTGTGGCATCCAGCGCGCTGGTGGGTTCGTCGGCAATCATCAGTTCCGGGTCGGGAGCCAGCATCATGGCAATCATCACGCGTTGACCCATACCACCGGAAACCTCGTGGGCATAGCGTTCGGCGACTTTATGCGGGTCGCGGATCTTGACTTGATCCAGCAGGTCAATGGCGGCTTCCATGGCCTGACGTTTGCTGCCACCCTTATGAGTTCGCCAGGCTTCGGCGACCTGATTGCCGATAGTCATCACCGGATTCAGTGAGTATTTCGGATCCTGCAGGATAAAACCGACCCGCTTGCCGCGGATTTGGCGCATCTGTTTTTCGCTTGCGTTGCGCAAATCAATACCATCGAACGAAAGGGTATCGGCACGACATTTAGCGCTGGACGGCAACAGGTTCATCAGGCATCGGGCAGTGAGTGATTTACCCGAACCGCTTTCGCCAACGATACCGAGTTTTTCTTTTCCCAACTGTAAAGACACCCCGCGCACGGCATCAAAACTGCCGCTGCGGGTTTCAAACGTAATATGCAAATTCTTGATATCGACCAGCATTAGCGTTCCTTAGGGTCGAGGACGTCACGCAAGCCATCGCCGAGAAAGTTAAAGGCCAATGAGGTGACAAAAATAGCGATTGCCGGGATAAGCGGTACCCACCATTCGCTGAACAAGAAGCGACGGGCGGTGGCGATCATTGCGCCCCATTCCGGTGACGGCGGCTGAGCGCCCATCCCCAAAAATCCGAGGCTGGCAGCGGTAATGATGATTGAGCTCATATCCAGCGTAACGCGCACCACCAGGCTTGGCACGCACAGCGGCATAACGTGACGCAGCACAATGCGTGCCGGAGTGGCACCGGTCAGGCGGCAGGCCGCAATATAATCCGTGCCGCGCACTTGCATGGTTTCGGCTCGCGCCAGTCGGGCGTAAGGCGGCCAGGCAGTCAGGGCGATAGCCAGAATGGCGCTCTCGACGCCGGGCTTGAGAGCAGCCACGAAAGCCAATGCCAGAATCAGACGTGGAAAAGCCAGAAACACGTCAGTAATGCGCATCAGAATACGGTCAACCAGTCCGCCCGCGTAGCCTGCCACGCAGCCTATCAGCAAGCCAAGAGGGGCAACGATCGCCACCACCACGATCACCATGCCGAGGGTAATACGCCCACCATAAAGAATGCGGCTGTAGGTATCGCGCCCCAGCTCGTCAGTGCCTAGCAAATGCAGGGCAGAAGGCTTGGCAAGACGGTTGGCTAAATCCTGATCGCCGGGCTGATAATGGGTCAGCAGCGGGGCGCAAATCGAAATGGCCAACACCACCAACACGGTGATCAGGCCAATCAGCGCAAGTGGATTGGAACGCAGGCCAAGCCAGATGCGATAGCGTCGACCCCAAACCGCCTGGGTACGTGTTTTAGGAGTTTCATCGAGCAACCATGCCCGAGACCCCGGTCGTGAAGATAAGCTGGTCATTTTACGCGTGGATCCAGAAGTCGGTAGAGAAGGTCGGCAAGCAGATTAAGCAGCACGTAGATTGCGCCAATCAGCAGGGTGGAACCGATAACCGGGTTCATGTCGGCATTCATCAGCGAGACGGTCAGATACTGTCCCAGGCCCGGCCACGAGAAGACGTTTTCGGTTACCACCGCGCCCTCAAGCAAACCAGCATAAGTCAGTGCCAGAACGGTAATCAGCTGAACGCCCACAGTTGGAAAAGCGTGTTTCCAGATAACCCGGCTGGCAGAAAGCCCTTTTGCCCGAGCAGTGATAACGTATTCGCCACCCAACGCATTGAGCATAAAGGTGCGGGTCATACGGGTGATATAGGCCATGCTGAAATAGGCCAGAATCAGCACCGGTTGCACCATGTGCGCCAGCGCATCCCAAAACGCACCCATATCACCGGCCAGTAAGGAATCGACGGTGAGCAGTCCGGTAACCTGCGGGATCATATCCTGATAGATAATGTCCTGACGCCCCGGCCCTGGCGCAATCCCCAGCACTGAATAAAAAATCAACAGTGAAAGCAGTGCCAGAACAAACACCGGCAGCGAGTGACCGGCCAGACAGACCACGCGAATAGTCTGGTCAATCCAGCTACCTTGACGCGTTGCTGCCCAGACGCCGAGCGGTATGCCGATAAGCGCGGCGATAATAATCGCCGCCGTGGCAAGTTCCAGCGTCGCCGGGAAGTAGCGCGCAATATCGTGAGTCACCAGATTTGAGGTTAACGCAGAGCGACCGAGGTCGCCGTGCGCCAATTGGCTGAGATAGTGTAAAAACTGCATCCATAGGGGCTGATCCAGCCCCATTTCATGACGTACACGTTCGACAACTGACTCCGGGGCATTATCGCCAACCGCAGCCAGTACCGGGTCGGTCGGCATGACTCTTCCGATAAAGAAAGTAATCACCGACAGACCAAACAAAGTAAGACAAACGCTGATGCAGGTACTCAGTAAACTTTTGAGTCTCTTGCTCACGCTTTAACAACCTTCTCGTATGGGCTGGTACTCATTACAGTCAACACCACGCCGGTGATGTCATGACGGCAGGCGGCAGTCAGCGTCGGCTGGAACATGATCATAAACGGACTGCTTTCCATATGCTGGGTTTGCAGCTGCTCGTAAAGCTTGATGCGCGTCGCGGGATCAGACTCGTGCAAAGCTTTGCTGCTGAGGTCAGAAATGGCCTTGTCTTGCCAGCTGCAACGCCATGCCAGCGTGCGGCTCTTGGCTTTATCGCTGTTGTCCGGGTTACTGCAGAAGGCTTCCGCATTGGAGTTGGGATC
The DNA here is from genome assembly GCF_000257645.1 of Serratia sp. M24T3. Classification (GTDB taxonomy): domain Bacteria; phylum Pseudomonadota; class Gammaproteobacteria; order Enterobacterales; family Enterobacteriaceae; genus Rouxiella. The sequence goes on along the minus strand of NZ_AJHJ01000048.1, from coordinate 19,353 downwards.
AAAATAGTCCGCGCCCCACTGAGTCAGTGCCAGCTGTTGTTGACGGGCACGCATTTTCGTCAGTACCTGACGGCTTTCGGCGGCCAGCAAGGTGACTTTAATACCGATCTCGCCGAGGTTTGCCTGAATTGCCTGTGCAATATCAGCAGACGGAGAGGCAGAATAATGGTCGAGGGTGATTTCAAAACCGTTCGGGAAACCGGCTTCTGCCAGCAGCGCTTTGGCTTTAGTCACGTCGCGTTTGTACATAATGGTATTCACTGCCGCCGGGAAGCCTTCAGGCAGGAAGCTCTGGTGGATTTTATGAGTCAGTGGAATGATGTTTTTCTGGATGCTTTCGTAATCCAGTGCCCATTTAATAGCCTGCCAGACCTGAGGTTTTGCCAGATTTGGGTTGGCAACGTTAGCAGAAACCATCAACGTACCGGCGATGCCTTTCTGTACCAGGGTAAAATTCTTGTCGTCTTTTAACGGGCGCAGCTGCTCGGTAGTCAGGTTGCGGGCAATATCGATATCGCCTTTTTGCAGCATCAGCATCTGGGCAGAAGGGTCAACAATATGACGCATGATCACGCGCTCAATCTTGCCCGCGTGCGGGTTGTTTTTGTTGCTTTCCAGAATTACGGTTTCACTGACTTTCCAGGCACGCAGCTTAAAGGCACCGGAACCGGCGCTGTTGGTTTTCAGCCACGCATTGCCCAGGTCATCGCCTTTCTGGTTGGCCAGACAGGCCGATTTCTGCACGATACAGCCGACGTTGGCTGACAGGCAGTAAAGCATGAAGGATTCAGAAGCCGGATCGGCCGTTTTAATCACCAGCGTTTCTTTATCTGGTGCGCTGATAAACTGCTCGACGTTATCTTTGGTATAACCAAATTGGTTAATGATGTAGGCCGGGCTCTTATCGAGTTTGACCACACGCTGCAGGGAGAAAGCGGCGTCATCGGCAGTAACCGGTGTCCCATCGGCAAACTTGGCCTTCGGGTCCATTTTAAAGGTGAAGGTTTTTTTATCGTCTGAAACTGACCATGACAGGGCTAGATCGCCTTCAATCTCGTCAGCGGCGGTCAACTTAGGTTTTACCAGTTGCTGATAGAGGTTACCGGTAACTTCTTCACCAACAGATTCAAAGGCTTCGTGGGGATCAAGGCTGGTGATGATGTCCAGTTGAATGGCCATCACCAATATCGATTTTGGCGTTGCGGCAAAAACTTTCTCGAAGTTCAGATAAGATAAAACAGGAATTGCAGAAAAACCGGTAATAAAATTACGCCTTGTGACCATTATAACTCCCATCGTGTTGATATTTAAACTTAAAATTTAATTTTATAGTCTCTTGCCCTTGACTTGTTCGCCGCGCTTTGTCTCTAATGAACAACATCACAGCCGCGTCAGGTAGCACTTTTCGCCACAAAAAAAGTAATGCGAAATTTGCTCACCGGTGGTGCGTATTCAATCATGAATTGCACCTTTTAAGAGCGAAAGCTGATTGATTCCTGTCGTGTTTAACCAAGGGTAGAGCTTTTTATGAATAACAAAGTCAGTGAAGATTTAAGCCCAGTGCCGGTTTTTGACGGTCATAATGATGTTTTAATGCAACTTTGGTTAAATCATCATCAAAATCCCGAGCAGGCATTCCTTGAAGGTCCTGCTTGCGGTCAGATGGACCTGCCACGCTGCCGTGAGGCAGGTTTCGCGGGAGGTCTCTTCGCCGCCTATGTACCTTCGCCAAAACTTCCTGACTCACCAGAAGTAGCAAGTATCGTGCCGGGTTCGGGTATCGATACGCGTTTTTTAGTGGAAGGTATTAATAAACATCCTGATTTTTATCCTACGCCGGATCTAAATTCTGCGCGCGACGTCACAATCGGCATGATGGCCTTTTTAATTCGTATTGAAAATGCGTCTCGGGGCGCAGTAAAAATCTGCCGCACTGCTAATCAGATCCGTGAATCGATCAAAAATCAGTCATTAGCTGTAGTTATGCATATCGAAGGGGCCGAGGCGATTGACCCGGACCTTTATATGTTGGATGTGTTTTATCAGATGGGTTTGCGTTCGATAGGCCCGGTATGGAGCCGCCCGAATATTTTCGGTCACGGCGTGCCGTTTAAATTCCCGTCCTCGCCTGATTTAGGCCCGGGATTGACCGATTTAGGCATCAAGCTGGTGAAAGCGTGTAACCAGAAACGTATCATGGTGGATCTGTCGCATCTGGATGAAAAGGGCTTCTGGCAAGTGGCGAAACACAGCGATGCGCCGCTGGTGGCCAGCCATTCGAATGCTCACGCGCTGTCTGCACAATCGCGCAATCTCACCGACAAACAGCTGGATGCAATTAAAGAGAGCAATGGTTTTGTCGGCGTAAACTTTGGTATGACTTTCTTGCGTGAAGATGGGAAGAAATCTCCAGACGCCACCGTGGATGAAATGGTGCGCCACGTCGATTATCTGGTGGAGAAACTTGGCGAAAACAACGTTGGGTTTGGTTCGGACTTTGACGGCGTAACGCTGACGCCAGATATGGTTGACGTGCGTGGCCTGCGCAAGCTGGAAGCCGCATTACGCAAAGCCGGATATAACCAGACGCTGCTGGAAAATATCTGCCACAAAAACTGGATCAATGTGCTTGAAAGGACCTGGGGCGAGTAATTGCCGGGTTAAATTTCATTGCGTATTACTGCGTCCAGAATCGCTGAATCGCTGAATCGCTGAATCGCTGAATCGCTGAATCAGCGACAGCGAATGCAGCAATTTTGTGACTGGAAGAGGCGTCGTGTGGGAGTAAAGTAACCGACGTAAAAAGCTGGCTGGCAGCAAATAAACCCGCTGAGTAATTACGCACTGTAATTGTCAAATAAAAACGCCTGCTACTATTTCGAAAATAAAGCGGCAGGCGTTTAAGCAATCAGGAAAACAGGGTTTGTTTCAGCGCACGCTCTACGCCACGCAGTTCCGCCAATCCTCTTAATCTGCCAATCGCTGAATATCCTGGATTGGTTTTCTTATGCAAATCATCGAGCATCTGATGGCCGTGATCGGGCCGCATGGGAATAGGACGCGTATCGTTTACTCCCTTGCGACGCTGCTCCTCGGTCAGAATGGATTTGATTACTGCTACCATATCCACGTCACCGTCGAGATGGTCGGCCTCGTGGAAGCTGCCGGGGGTTGATTCGCGCGCGGTGGCACGTAGGTGAATAAAGTGAACCCGGTCGGCAAAAGTGTCGAACATCTTCACCAGGTCGTTATCTTCGCGCACTCCGTAAGAGCCGGTGCAAAAGGTAAAACCATTGTGCAGACTATCGACAGTGTCTTTTAGCCACTGCATGTCTTCGATAGTTGAAACAATGCGCGGCAAGCCCAGAATCGGACGCGGTGGGTCATCTGGATGGACCGCCAGTCGCAGCCCGTGCTGTTCGGCAACCGGCACGATGGCGCGCAGGAAATAGGCCATGTTTTCGCGCAAACGCGCTTTATCAATGCCGTCGTAGGTTGCCAGCCTGGCACGAAATTGCTCCAGCGTGTAGCCTTCTTCCGCGCCCGGCAGACCGGCGATGATATTGGCGGTCAGAGTCTCTTTCTCTTGCTGGGACATAGCGGCAAAGTATTCAGCGGCCTGCTGTTGTTCAATGGCGGAGTAGTCTTTTTTTGCCCCGGCACGCTGCAAAATATGTAATTCGAAGGCGGCAAAGGCCGTCTGGTCAAATCGCAGCGCGCGGGAACCGTCTGGCAGCAAATAGCCCAAATCTGTCCGCGTCCAGTCGAGTATGGGCATAAAGTTGTAGCAAATCGTGGTGATCCCGCAGGAGGCGAGATTGCGCAACGACTGCTGGTAATTGGCGATATGCTGTTCGACGTTGCCGCTGCGGGTCTTGATTTCTTCATGCACCGGGATGCTTTCCACTACCGACCACAGCAATCCCTTTTCTGCCAGTTCGGCCTGACGTTGTTTAATCTGTTCCACCGGCCAGACTTCGCCGTTGGCAATATGATGCAGGGCGGTGACCACGCCGGTTGCACCAGCCTGAAGAATATCGTCCAGGGATACCGGGTCGTTGGGACCATACCAGCGCCATGTTTGTTCCATAAATAACTCCTTGTTTAATCATAAAGCTCGCCCAGACAGGCGACTAAAATTTAGACCGCTTCGGCCGATTCAATGGGATCTTTAACGATAAAGAAATAAGACAGCGCCCCGGCAAAGGTGACACAGGAACAGACTACCAATGCCCAGTTAAACGAACCGGTGGTATCCAATACCCAGCCGGTAACGATGGGGGCAAACGAGGCAAAAATGAAGCTGCCAAAGTTCTGAATGCTGCTCACCGAGGCAACCATGCGAGAAGGGGCGATTACCTGCACCAGTCCCCACGCCGAAGTGCCTGCAAAGTGGATAAAGAACAGCGCGAGGCTGATAAACGCCACGGCCATTGTGGTGCTGGCAGATTGAATGACCAGCAGGGTACAGGCTGCGGAACACACCAAACCAAAGCAGATCAGCGCCTTGCGGCTGTTTAACAACGAATAACCTTTTTGCGCCAACCGGTCGGCGACAACGCCGTTGACCAGCATTCCCAGTGAACCAAACAGGAACGGGATCGCCGCGACCCAACCCGTGTTGGCGAGGCTCAAACCCCGTTCGGCCTGCAAATACCCCGGTAACCAGGCCAGATACAGCCACGCGGTATAGTTGACGCCGCTAAAGCCCAGCAGCATGCCCCAGACACTGCGGCGCTTGAACAAAGAGCCCCATTCACCGAGGCTGAGACGGGTTTTGAGCACCGGTTTACTGCCTTGATCGAGATAGGCGCTATCCTCGGCGCTGAGCACCATTTGACTGCGATTGCGATACCAGGCACACCAGCAAAGCGCGACGGCAATACCGGCAACACCAATGATCAGAAACATCATCCGCCAACCAAAGGCCAGCATCAGTGCGACCAAAATCGGTGGCGCAAACGCCTGACCCAGCGTGGTCGAAGAGTTGAAAATCCCCATTGGCAGACCGCGTTTTTTAACATTGAACCAGTCATTGACCACCTTGACGCCGCTGGGCATAAACGGCGCTTCGCCGATACCCAATCCAATGCGCAGCATAATAAAGTGGCTAAAACTGTTTACGCTGCCCGCCAGCGCCTGCATCAGCGACCAAAACAACAGGCCGCCGCCGAGCACAATGCGAGGCCCAAAACGGTCAAGCAGAATACCGCTGGGTAGTTGAGAGATACCGTAGGATAGTGAAAAGGCCGACAGCAAGAAACCGAACTCGGTGGCGGAGAGGCCCAAATCACCGCGAATGGCCTGATTGGCAATCGACAGCGAGCCGCGGTCGAGAAAATTAATGATCCCTGCCATAAACAGCAAAGACAGTGAAATAGTCTGTATCCGCTTGATTTTATGCGATCTGGCGAGAGTTTCCGACAGTATCCTGTCCAGAGAAGAGGCTTGCATAAGGTGTCCTTAATTATGTTTTTTATCATAGGGTCGGTCGATGTAATACGCCTGTTGGCCTAATTGTCTGCTGGTCAGGCCATCAGGCCTGTGTATCATTCAGCAGTCTGAGTTAAAATAATGTGATCAATCCTGCACAATTGATCTTCCTTTTTGATCTTGATTCAAGGGCAGCAAAAGCGGGGCGTCGTGATGTTTTAAACGTTATGATAAGGTGTACTAAAGCCGGTTTGCCACGGGTCAGAACGCGTAAAATCAGAGAGATAGCAATATTACATCGGGGAATGAAATGGAATTACCTACACTCAAAGTGGAACGACTTTACCGCCAGATTTCTAACCTGCTTAAGGATTACATTAACAGCGGCCAGTTCGTACCCGGCCAGATGATCCCCTCTGAACGCGATCTCTCAAAGCAGCTCGGCGTCAGCCGTTCTTCTATTCGCGAGGCGCTGATTGCCCTGGAGATAACCGGCTGGGTGGAAATCCGCACCGGCAATGGCGTCTACGTCAGTAATCCGCTGCCATCGCAACAACCGGTTGTCGCTGAAGAAGAGTTCAGCCTGCAATCGCTGGTTAAGGCACGTCAAATTTATGAGTGCACCACGGCCGAACTTGCAGCCCTTAATGGCACTGACGATCAGCGAGAAAAACTGGCTGAAATCAATCGCGAACTTACGCAGTTAAATATCAATAATCAGGATTTTTTGCGCGAGGATAAACGTTTTCATCTGCTAATAAGCGAGATGACGGGCAATGAAGTGTTGCGCGATATGATGGAATATTTGTGGAACAAGCGTGAGTCCGCGCGTTTTGTTCGTTTAGAGTCACACTATGCCGAGACTGATTTTCCTCTGCAAATGAACGCCGATCATCAGGCAATTACCGACGCCATTCTGGCAAGAGATCCCGTTGCCGCCAAGAGGGTAATGCAGCTTCATTTGCAGCATGTTTATGACCGGTTGTTCAACGAATAAATTTAGCCTGCGTCCTTGCAGCCGCAGCGGCGTTGGCAGCGCTCAATCGCCCGCATCACTGACCCGCGTCAGCTCAGCGGGACTCTTTCACTTGCCGCCTTGCTGCAACAGCAATGACTTTGGCTAAATGCAGTGTGCGTCCTTGCAGTCGCAGCGGCGTTGGCAGCGCTTAATCGCCCGAATCACTGACCAGCGTCAGCTCATCGGGACTCTTTCACTTGCCGCCTTGCTACAACAGTTTGCTGCAACAGCAATGAAATACTTGCTGGACCTCGATTAAAAATCCACTCCCCGATAAGCGCTGTCTGGCAAAACGATAATCGGTAGACAGCGTAAAATTAATTATGATTATTTATAATGACTTTCGCCCCATTGCAGCATGCTTGCCAGCAGCGGTTTTAGTACCGTTTGTAGCTGTTCCGCCTTGGCGGGTGCATAAGGATAAGGCTCTATCTCTTCCATATAATTACACTGTGCCAACTCCAACTGCACTGCGTGCTGATGTTTATCCGGTTGACCATAGGCGCGGGTGATATAACCGCCTTTAAAACGGCCGTTCAGCACATGAGTAAAGGTCTCTTGCGCGCTGCAACAGCTTTGAACGACGCCAATCAAACCCGGCGCGCAGCTCAGGCCGCTGTTGGTGCCGAGATTCAAATCAGGCAATTTCCCTTCAAACAGGCGCGGTATCACCGAGGCAATGGAATGGGCATCAAACAGCATGGCGTAACCGTGCTGCTGCTTAATGCGGTCAAGCTCATGCTGAATTTTCTGGTGATACGGCTGCCACAGGGTATCCAGATAGCCTTTACGCTGTTCATCGCTGGGTTGTTGACCTTCTTTAAAGGTCGGGCGGCCGTCGAACAGGGTATCAGGGTAAAGCCCGGTGGTTGCGGTGGTATACAGCGGTTTGTCGTCGGCCGGGCGATTAAGGTCGATGACAAAGCGCGAGTACTGGCCGATGATAATGCTCGCGCCCAGCGCCTTGGCGAAATTATACAGTTCGGGAATATGCCAGTCGGTATCGGACAATGGCAGGGCGGCATCGGTGAGGCCACTGGCCACTTCCGGCGTCAGGTGAGTTCCGGCATGCGGGATGCTGATCAACAGGGGCGCAGTCCCCTGAATGAACTCATAAGGTTCTGCTAGGCTCATAAACGAATTTCTCCACGATAAACAACGGTGCAGGGCAGTTGACCGCCCAGCCAGTAAACCAGTTCTGCAGGGCGCTTTAACGGCCAGTGCACGAAGTCTGCAACCTTGTCGGCCTCCAGCGTGCCGTGCGTTTTTTCCAGACCCAGCGCTTTTGCGCCGTTCAGGGTGATACCCGCCAGCGCTTCTTCTGGCGTCATGCGAAACAGGGTACAGGCCATATTCAGCATCAGGCGCAGCGAAAGTGCCGGAGAAGTACCGGGGTTGGCATCGCTGGCCAGCGCCATCGGTACGCCGTGGTGGCGAAACAGCTCAACCGGCGGGCACTGGGTTTCACGCAAAAGATAGTAAGCGCCGGGAAGCAGCACCGCGACAGTGCCGCTGGCCGCCATCGCCGCGACATCAGATTCGGTAGCGTATTCCAGATGATCGGCAGAAAGCGCGTGGTGTTTTGCCGCAAGCGTGCTGCCATGCAAGGAGGAAAGCTGTTCGGCGTGCAGTTTTACCGGCAGGCCCAGCGCAGCAGCCTTATTGAAAACGCGCTCGACCTGCTGCGGTGAAAACGCCAGATGTTCACAAAACGCATCAACGGCGTCGGCTAGGCCCTCGGAGGCAACCTGGGGCAGTAAACTGTCGCAAATCAGGTCGATATAGTCATCGGCCTTGCCTTTAAATTCGGGAGGAACCGCGTGAGCTGCCAGACAGGTCGACTTAATCTCGACCGGTTGCGTAGCGCCCAGCTCGCGGATCACCCGCAGCATTTTCAGCTCGCTCTCTTCACTCAGCCCGTAACCGGATTTGATTTCGATACAGGTGACGCCTTCGGCCAGCAGCGGGCGCAGTCGACATTCTGCTGCGGCAAAAAGTTGCTGCTGAGTGGCGTCGCGAGTGGCATTGACGGTAGAGAGGATCCCGCCGCCCTGAGCCGCGATTGCGGCGTAACTCACGCCATTCAGGCGTTGTTCAAACTCGGCGCTGCGGTCACCGCCAAATACCAGATGCGTATGGCAGTCGATAAATCCGGGGGTCACAATGCCGCCGCCAAAATCAGTGCGCTGCGGCGCGGTAAAGTCAGGACTCTGATTTCGTGGACCGATCCACAGGATCCTGCCGTCTTTGACCGCGATCGTGCCATCTTCGATGATGCTGTAATGCCCATCATGCATAGTGACTAAGTCGGCCCCAAACCACAGGCTGTCACAGTGAATTTTGCCGTCAAAAGAGGGCGAAGAATGCAAGGGTACCGCCATGAGGATCTCCTGCTTTAACGTATCTTGTATAGACAACGACAGGGAAGCTAACGCATAACCTCGCAGGCGGCAAGCACGGCAACGATAGCTTTTTCTTATACTTTTCGTCGCAGGCGCTTGCGGCCCACAGGTGTTTAGCCGTGGCTGGTGAAGCGGCCAAACAGCTGGTAACGCGAGCCGGGATAAATCAGCCGTGCCGAGGTGACTACCTGATTGCCGCTCCAGGTGCGACGATGGATAAGCAGGCAGGGTTCATGCTCTTTTAACTGTAACTGGGCACTTTGTTCGGCGCTGGCGCTTACTGCCTCGACCCGATGCTCGCCGCTGGTCAGCGGTGCAACCTGCATCAGGTAGTCGTAGGGCATTCTGTTGCTGAACACGTTGTGCAGATAATCCGGGGCAGTTTTGGGATTGACATAGCGGTCTTCAATTTGCACCGGCACGTCATTTTCGTAATGAATAATCTGCGAGTAAAACATCTGTTCACCGCGGGAGATACCCAGCTGTAGCGCCTGTTCTGCATCGGCGGCACGGGCTTCGCAGACCACAATCCTGCTGCTGTGGCGATGACCGCGTTCGGCAATTTCATCGGCAATATTGTGCACTTCCAGCATCGGGGTATAGGCCTTGGCTTCGGCAACAAAAGTGCCGACCCCCTGCATGCGGATGAGGAAACCTTCGCTGGTCAACTCCCGCAGCGCGCGGTTAATGGTCATGCGGCTCACGCCCAGCTCGTTGACCAGCTCGCTTTCTGAAGGTACACGCTGGTGCGGCGGCCACACACCGGTGCGGATCTGGCCAACTATCGCCTGTTTTACGCGCTGATAAATCGGGGCGGGTGTATCGCTTATCGCCGCCGAGAGCTGCGATAAAATTTGTTGTGACACCACCTGTTGTTCGGACAACGGTTGGTCAGACATGCCACTCACCTCACTTATTAGTCAATTTAACTGCGCTATTTGTTAAAAAAAGCAACATCGGCAGTTTACAGATTTCATTGCCGTATGTATATGTATAGACAAGCTGTTCAGGAAAGTCTCAAAAGTCGAAAGATTTTTAATCACAGGTCAGTTTTTAGATCAATTAACTTACACCGGGAACTTGCCATGCCTGCATTTTTTGCTTCTCGCGCCTTGCTGCCCCATGGTTGGGCCCACGACGTTCGTCTTGAAGTCAACGCACAGGGTTTTATCACTGAAGTACTGATCAGCGCCAGCAGTGAAGGGTGTCAGTTACTCTCGGGAGCGGTGGTTCCGGGCATGCCAAATCTGCATTCTCACGCTTTCCAGCGAGTCATGGCGGGTCTCGCCGAGGTAGCGGGTAATCCACAGGACAGCTTCTGGACCTGGCGTGAACTGATGTATCGCATGGTTGGCCGCCTGACGCCCGAGCAGGTCGGGGTGATTGCCCGTCAGCTGTATATCGAAATGCTGAAAGGCGGCTATACCCAGGTCGCGGAGTTTCATTATCTGCACCACGACCCGTTGGGCAATCCTTACGCTGATCCAGGAGAGATGACCGCTTATCTGAGCCGTGCTGCCGAACAGGCGGGAATTGGCCTGACCCTGCTGCCAGTACTTTACAGCTATTCTGGTTTTGGCGCACAGCCGCCGCAGCCCGGCCAGCGTCGCTTTATCCAAAACACCGACAGTTATTTGCAGCAACAGCAGATTATATCCCAACAAATCAAAGGCATTACCACCCAGAATCAGGGCCTTTGCTTCCATTCCCTGCGCGCCGTTTCCCAGCAACAAATGCAGCAGGTACTGGCCAGCAGCGATGCAAGTTTGCCGGTACATATTCACATCTCGGAACAGGTCAAAGAGGTTAATGACTGTGTAGCCTGGAGCGGCCAGCGGCCCATTGCCTGGCTGTTTGACAAGTTTGAGGTCAACGCACGCTGGTGCTTGATTCACGCGACCCATCCCGATCAGGCCGAGCTAAAACAGCTGGCGTTGAGCGGGGCGGTGGCCGGTCTCTGTCCAACCACGGAAGCCAATCTCGGCGACGGCATTTTCCCCGGGGTTGATTATCTGGCGCAGAACGGCTCGTGGGGCATTGGGTCCGACAGTCATGTTTCCCTAAACGTGGTAGAGGAACTGCGCTGGTTGGAGTACGGGCAGCGGCTGCGCGATACCCGTCGTAACCGTCTGGTAACTCACGAGCAGCCTTCGGTGGGAGACCTGCTTTATCATCAGGCTCTGGCAGGCGGAGCACAGGCCTGCGGCGTCATGATTGGCAAGCTGGAAGCGGGTTATCGCGCTGACTGGCTGGTTTTGGACGGCGAATGCCCGTATTTAGGCGCAGCGCAGGACGGCGAATTGCTCAATCGCTGGCTTTTTGCAGGCACAGCGGCGCAGATTCAGGACGTGTGGGTCGCAGGAGAGGCTAAGATTATTGCAGGCCGCCATGCGCAACAGACAGAAGCGGCGGCGGATTTTCTTGCCTTGCTAAAACTCCTGAGTCAGGAGTAGGAGTCTTTATGAGTTTTGCTTCAACGATTCACAACACTTTGAGCTTTTTTAATATTGACGATTTACCTGTCACCCCCTGGCGCAACGGCGGCGGCGAAACCCGTGAGATCATCAGCACGCCAGAAGAGGCCAGCGATTTTAACTGGCGGGCCAGCATTGCCACCATCGCTCAGGATGGGCCGTTTTCAGCCTTCCACGGCATCGATCGTTCAATCACTTTGTTGACCGGTGAGGGGGTTCATCTGTTTTCCAAAAACCAGGTTGACCACTATCTTACTACCCCCGCCGAGCCTTTTGCCTTTTCCGGTGACCTGACACTGAGCGCAGAGCTTACCGGCGGCACCACGACTGATTTTAATATCATGACTCGACGCGGCACCTGTCGCTCAGTGGTCAGCGCCAAAAACAACGATTTTTGCGCGCCGTTATTAATGGGCGGCGTGCTGCTGATTCTAAAAGGCGAATGGGAATTGCAGGGCGAAAAATTACTCACGGCCAATCAGGGCGTGGTCTGGGATAACGGGCAGGACGTGACCTTAGAATTGCTGCTGCACGCTAAAAGTAAAGATTGCCTGTTGCTATGGGCGGCTATCCTGCCGCTGTATTGATTCCTGCGGTGCTGATGAATACGAGGGTTTATTGCGATCCCGGCTTTTTGATGCAATCCCGCTCGCTGCGCCAAAATAGCGCGGCGGCTGCACTGAATTAAACCGTAGCGCCAGACGCTGGATCTTTGCGGCCAGCAATTAATCCGCTACGGCATAATGAGGATAGATTCTACGCCGCTCGGTCGGGCTTTAGCGGCATTCCTGATGCGACTTAAAACTGGCACAAACTTTGCCTCAATTAAGTCGCTAGCTTGTATAGACAAGAATAGACAGTGGCGCGGTCACGGTGTGACAGTCCAATATTCCAGACAGGTACTTTCGACAGGAGTGGCAAATGAGCAATGTGTTTTCCAAAGCCGTACTGAAAAAATCCTTCACCTTACTGAGTGTGGCTGTCACTCTGGGCTGCGCCAGTGCGGGCGCTGCGCAGGCGGCAGACACCCCGGTCGCTATCGGTATTTCTGGCTGGACAGGTTTTGCTCCTCTGACGCTGGCGGATAAAGCCGGCATCTTCAAGAAAAACGGGTTGGACGTTACGCTAAAAATGGTGCCGCAGCAGTCGCGCCATCTGGCTATCGCTTCCGGTTCGCTGCAATGTGCCGCCACTACCGTCGAGACTTATCTCACCTGGAACGCCGCCGGGGTGCCAATCAAGCAAATCGTTCAGCTTGATAAATCCTACGGCGCGGACGGTATCGCGGTGCGGCAGGGCATCAACAAGATTTCCGATCTCAAGGGTAAGACGATTAGCGTCGATGCTCCGGGAACCTCCTCTTATTTTCTGCTGGCGTGGATGCTGGATAAAAACGGCATGACCATGAAAGACGTCAAGCTGGCGACGCTTGGCCCGGACGCCGCAGCGCACGCCTTTATTGCCGGTCAAAACGATGCGGCAGTAACCTACGAGCCTTACCTGTCTTCGATTCGCCAAAGCCCGGACAAAGGCAAGATCCTGGCCACCACGCTGCAATACCCGATGGTGATGGATACTCTTGGCTGCACGCCAGCCTTCCTTGAGAAAAATCCCGCAGCGGCGCAGGCGTTGGTTAATAGCTATTTCGACGCGCTGGCGATGATTAAACAAGACCCGGACAAGTCCAACGAAATCATGGGCGCGGCGGTGAAAGAAACCGGCAAGCAGTTTGCTGAAGAGTCGAGCTATCTGCGCTGGCAGGATCTGGATCAAAACAAGAAATTCTTTGGCGGAGAAATTACCAGCTTCAGTAAAGAGGCAGCTACGCTGTTGACGCAAATGAAGATTTTGCGCAAAACGCCAGATATCAGCACTTTATTTGACCCGCAGTACGTCAATAACGCCACGGTAGCGAAATAGCGATTAACAGGAGGGTAGCTTTGATGCAACGAACTGTCAGTGATGCACCACGGGTCCCGTCCGCAACAGATGGCCGCGAGCCGGCTCCATTGCCGGCAAGCAAAAAGGTCTCGCATAATCCGTTAATGGTGCCGTTGCGCCCGGTTGCCGCTCGCCAGCGCTGGTTCCTCGGTTTCTGCTTTTTTGTGGTCTTTTTTGCCGTCTGGGCGCTGGCGACGTTTACCGGTCTGGTTTCACCGACGTTTCTGGCAAATCCGGCCAGTATGCTGCAAGAAGGTTGGCTGCTGTTTACCCAGTTCGACTTTGCTAGCGATATCGGCATGACGGTGTGGCGCGTACTGGGCGGCTTTATTCTGGCTGCGATCATTGCCGTTCCACTGGGTATCTTGATGGGTTCCTACAAACTCATTGAGGCATTTTTCGAGCCGTTTGTGTCGTTTTGCCGCTATCTGCCCGCCTCTGCCTTTGTGCCGCTGCTGATCCTTTGGGCCGGCATCGGTGAAATGCAAAAGATTCTGGTGATTTTTATCGGCTCGTTTTTCCAGATTACTTTGATGGTGGCGGTCACTGTCGGTGCGGCGCGACGTGACCTGGTCGAAGCTGCCTATACCCTTGGAGCGACAAACAAAAGCGTCGTGCGCCGAGTGATTATTCCCGGAGCCGCGCCTGAAATTGCCGAGCTGCTGCGCCTGGTGCTGGGCTGGGCGTGGACCTACGTGATTGTCGCCGAACTTATCGGCTCCTCCAGCGGTATCGGCCACATGATTGTCGACAGTCAGGCGATGCTTAATACCGGACAGATGATCTTCGGCATTATCGTCATCGGCTGCATCGGCCTGCTGTCTGACTTCCTGTTTAAAGCGGCCAACCGCCGCCTGTTTATCTGGAGCTCATTCAAATGATTCATCCCAAACTGAGTGTTCGTCAGGTTGAACGCATTTTTACCGGCCCGAAAGGCGAAAAAACTCAGGCGCTGCTGCCGGTGGATTATCAGGTCAACGAGAATGATTTTATTACCATTCTCGGGCCTTCCGGCTGTGGTAAGTCAACCTTGCTAAGGATTGTGGCTGGTCTGGATCAGCCGACGCGCGGCGAAGTGTGGCTCGACGGCGAGCTTGTCGATGGCCCCGGCGCCGATCGCGGCATGGTGTTTCAAAGCTACACGCTGTTTCCCTGGCTTAGCGTGCAGCAAAATATTTGCTTCGGGTTGCAGGAGCGCGGCGTCTCCAGGGCGGCGCAAAAAGAACGCAGTGACTATTTTATCAATAAAGTGGGGCTGCGGGGGTTCGAACATCATTTTCCGCGCCAGCTTTCAGGCGGTATGCAGCAACGCACGGCGATTGCCCGTGCGCTGGCCAATGATCCCAAGGTTTTATTGATGGATGAACCGTTTGGCGCGCTGGATAACCAGACGCGAGTCATGATGCAGGAACTGTTGTTGTCGATCTGGGAGTCGTCGCGAAAAACGGTGCTGTTTGTCACTCACGACATTGATGAAGCCATTTTTATGGCTAATAAAGTGGCGATATTCAGCGCGCGTCCGGGCCGGATTAAAACTGAGGTGCCGGTGGATTTCCCGCATCCGCGTGATTATCGGCTGAAAACCTCGCCAGAGTTTATGGCGCTGAAGGCCACAGTGACCGAAGAAATTCGCGTCGAGACCTTGCAGGCGCAGGAACATTAGTCTTGTCAGCTTGAATAATTGATTTATCGGTGGCGGCGATCAGAGCCACAAAAATTGAATCTCAGGTGCGGAAAGTCCTTGCCTGAGCAGGAACTTATCGGCGGGGTAATCCCGCACACGGTCTGATTTCCCGGCAGAATGTAGTGCCGGGAAATTGTTTCACTCAACTTGTCTATACAGGAATAGATTATGGCTTCTTCATCCACCGAGTTGACACTTTGCCACTTGCAGCCGGGTCAGGTTGGCCTGTCGACACTGCGTAAGATTTATCAGGGCAATGTGCGCATAGAACTAGCGGATTCCGCTCGCGCCAAGGTGCTGGCTTCCCAGGAAATAGTGCAGCAGATTGTCAGTCAGGGTCGCGTGGTGTATGGCATCAACACCGGTTTTGGCAAGCTGGCACAAACCATGATCCCGGCAGAACGACTGGCAGAACTGCAGCGCAATCTGGTGTTGTCACACAGCGTGGGGATTGGTGAGGACTTGCCTGATAACGTGGTGCGCCTGGTGATGGCCACCAAGGTACTGAGCCTGTCGCGCGGCCATTCAGGTATCCGTATTGAAGTCATCGAGGCGTTGATTGCGCTGTTCAACGCCGGTGTAATGCCGTGTATCCCGGAGAAAGGTTCGGTAGGCGCATCTGGCGATTTGGCACCGCTGGCGCATCTTTCATTAATGCTGATTGGCGAGGGGGAAGTCCGCGTCAATGGGGTAAAAGTCACGGCCGTGGAAGGCTTGGCCACCGTGGGCCTTAAGCCGTTCGTATTGGGTCCAAAAGAAGGATTGGCGCTGTTGAACGGCACCCAGGTTTCCACTTCGCTGGCGCTGCGCGGTCTGTTCGAAGGCGAGCGCGTATTTGCCGCCGGGCTGGTGGCGGGGGCGCTGTCTTTGGAAGCCATTAAAGGTTCGGTAAAACCTTACGATGCGCGTATTCACGAGGCGCGCGGTCAGGAAGGACAAATCGCCGTGGCCGCAGCCGTTTCAGCACTGTTGGAAGGTAGTGACATTGTCACTTCTCATACGCACTGTGGACGGGTGCAAGACCCGTATTCTATCCGCTGCGTGCCGCAGGTCATGGGTGCATGTCTGGATAATCTCAAACATTCGGCGAAAATATTGCAGATTGAAGCCAACGCCGCGTCGGATAACCCGCTGGTGTTTGCCGAAAACGGTGACGTAATTTCCGGCGGTAACTTCCACGCCGAACCCGTAGCCTTTGCTGCCGATATTATCGCGCTGGCGGTAGCCGAGATTGGGGCCATTTCCGAACGTCGCCTGGCCTTGTTGCTCGACACCGGCCTGTCAGGGCTACCGGCATTTCTGGTCAATGACGGCGGCGTAAACTCCGGCTTTATGATAGCGCAGGTTACCGCAGCCGCGCTGGCCTCCGAGAACAAATCATTGGCGCATCCAGGCAGCGTAGACAGTCTGCCAACTTCGGCCAATCAGGAAGATCACGTGTCGATGGCGACCTACGCCGCGCGCCGTCTGGGTGATATGTGTTTCAACACCGCCGTAGTGGTGGGAATAGAGGCCATGGCCGCAGTGCAAGGCATCGATTTCAATCGCCCGCTGCAAAGTTCGACGATTATAGAAGGGGAAATTCGCGCCGTGCGTGAACGTGTGGCCTTCCTTGAGCGAGACCGCCTGATGGCACCGGATGTCGAAAGCATGCGTCTGTGGGCAGGCCGTGAAAACTGGCCAGCGGCGGTGCAGGCACTGCTGCCAAGCTTCATTTAATCTGAAAAAATTAAACTCATCATGAAGGAGTGAGCAATGAATTCACCGCAGAAAACCGCCGTTGCCCGTGTCGTTCGCGCCCCGCGTGGTACAGAGTTGAGCTGTCAGAACTGGTTGATCGAAGCGGCTTACCGCATGATTCAAAACAATCTCGACCCAGACGTCGCCGAACGCCCTGAAGACTTGGTGGTGTACGGCGGGATTGGCAAAGCCGCGCGTAACTGGCCAGCATTTGAAGGGATCTTGCAAAGTCTGCGCACGCTGAAAGAGGATGAAACGCTGCTGGTTCAATCTGGCAAACCGGTTGGCGTATTCCGCACTCACACGGATGCGCCGCGGGTGCTGATTGCCAACTCCAATCTGGTACCGCACTGGGCCAACTGGGACCATTTCCACGAGCTGGATAAAGCCGGACTGATGATGTATGGCCAAATGACTGCCGGTTCATGGATTTATATCGGTGCGCAGGGCATTGTGCAGGGGACTTATGAGACCTTCGCCGAAGCCGGTCGCCAGCATTATGACAGCAACCTGCGCGGCAAGTGGATCCTGACAGCGGGTCTGGGCGGCATGGGCGGCGCGCAACCGCTGGCCGGTGTACTGGCCGGAGCCTGTGTGTTGGCGATTGAGTGTCAGGAATCGCGCATCGATTTTCGCATTCGCACCCGTTATCTCGACTATAAGGCTTACACCATCGACGAGGCGCTGACGATGATAGAAAAAGCCTGTGCCGAGAACATAGCCATCTCCGTCGGCTTGCTGGGCAACGCGGCTGAAATCATGCCGGAGTTGGTGAAACGCGCGCAGCAGGGCGGTTTACGTCCCGATATCGTTACTGATCAGACCTCGGCACACGATCCGCTCAACGGCTATCTGCCAGAAGGCTGGAGCCTCGAACAGTGGCAAAAGGCGCGCGAATCCGATCCACAGTCAGTGGTGAAAGCCGCGCGTGCCTCAATGGCAGTTCACGTTCAGGCGATGCTGGATTTCCACGCCATGGGCATTCCGACCGTGGATTACGGCAACAATATTCGGCAAGTGGCAAAAGACGAGGGCGTGACCAATGCCTTTGATTTCCCTGGATTTGTCCCGGCGTATATTCGCCCGCTGTTCTGCGAGGGCAAAGGTCCGTTCCGCTGGGTTGCGCTGTCTGGCGATCCGGAGGATATTTATAAGACTGATGCCAAGCTTAAAGAGTTATTCCCGGATAACGCTAACCTTATCAACTGGCTGGACATGGCGCGCGAGCGTATTGCTTTCCAGGGGCTGCCAGCACGTATTTGCTGGTTGGGGCTGGGCGAACGGCACATTGCGGGTCTGGCATTCAACGAAATGGTGCGCAACGGCGAGCTCAAAGCGCCGGTAGTTATTGGTCGCGATCATCTTGATACCGGCTCTGTTGCTTCTCCAAATCGTGAAACCGAGGCGATGAAAGATGGATCCGACGCGGTTTCAGACTGGCCGCTGCTCAATGCCTTGCTAAACACCGCAGGTGGTGCAACGTGGGTCAGCCTGCACCACGGGGGCGGAGTGGGCATGGGCTTTTCGCAACATGCAGGTATGGTGATTGTTTGCGACGGGACTCTGGAAGCGGATGCTCGTCTGGCGAGAGTATTATTTAATGACCCGGCTACAGGCGTTATGCGCCACGCCGATGCAGGCTATGAGCAGGCAATCGAATGCGCCAAAGAACACGACCTTAATTTGCCCATGCTATAAAAGGTGACGCGGTCACTTAATCTCAACGGGAAAGCGTAAAATAATCCCCCTGTTCGTCATCAGGGGGATTGATTAACGTTCAACTGCTTATTTTTTTATTAACCAAAGACAAAATTATTTCACGAAGTTTATCCGCTCCAATAAAACCGATAGTAGCGCCAAAAGCAGCAGAATAGGTTTCATTTAGCCCCATATGCTCCAGAGTCACGTTAAAGCATATCGCGATGACCGCGCATATACAGCTTGAGGTAAGCATGTAACGGTTGCTTTTATTATCTTTAATACTGACAAGTAACGAAATTATTACCGCGCTAGCGGCGGAATATATTAAATGTCTGTCTCCTTCATGCCATTTGGCTATCTCTTCTATTATTATGGCTAGCATGTGTATTCCTCTATGGTAAGTACGAATGTTTATCAAGAATGATTTATAGCTCTGTTATTATGAAAAATAAAATCAAATAATTGCATTATAAGCTGTTTTATTTAATATCATCTAAGTGATGTCATTTGAAATATCGTCTAAGAAGTTTATTGCTATTAGAATTTCAGTAACTATCGTCACTTAATGAAAGTGATATTTCGTGACTGGGTTAATAATGAGGTTGTGAGTATTTTATTAGTCGCGAATGCAAGTAAATCACAAATGATGCCGTCAAAAAAAGCTAGCTGGAATAAATGCAGGCATACAGGAAAAATTAATGAATAATGCAGTATTAGGATTTAATGGTCAGCGTATAGACACTGTCAGCATGAGTTATCATCCGGGCAACGGCTATCGTGCATATAACCCGATTTTAAAGCGTTTTAACTGCCCGGACAGCTGGAGTCCTTTCGGTGAAGGAGGCATTAACCCTTACGCCTTCTGTGCGGGCGACCCGATTAATCGAGCCGATCCCAACGGGCATATGAGCTGGTGGGCAGGATTAGGTATTGTCAGTGGAATATTGGGTGTCCTGCTGG
>NZ_AJHJ01000047.1 GCF_000257645.1 Serratia sp. M24T3 | reverse complement strand
GGGGTAAGCAAAGGCGGCCAACAACCCTGTAGCTCGAAGGACGACGGATTTTAGTGGCCGGCGAAGTTAACCAGACAGTAGCACTCAACACCCTGGCCGTTAAGACGCTTCTCACCGCCCAGCTCTGGCAGATTGATGATGAATGCCGCGTTGGACACTTCACCGCCGAGACGACGAATCAGCTTGGCGGTAGCTTCGATGGTGCCACCCGTGGCCAGCAGGTCATCGATAACCAGCACTTTATCGCCTGGTTTGATGGCATCGGTGTGAATTTCCAGCTTATCGGTGCCGTATTCCAGCTCGTATTCTTCAACGATAGTTTCACGTGGCAGTTTGCCGGGCTTACGCACGGGCACAAAGCCCACGCCCAGCGCCAGCGCGACAGGTGCGCCAAACAGGAAACCACGTGCTTCTGTGCCGACGACCCTGGTGACACCAGTGTTGCGATAACGCTCTGCCAGAAGGTCAATAGTGGCCTGATAAGCCTCTGGGATCTCTAGCAAACTTGTCACATCACGGAACAGTATGCCCGGCTTTGGATAGTCGGGAATGGTCTTGATACTGTCTTTAATAAACTCAAGCTGCTGTGCAGTAGCGGTCATAACGGTAGCGCTCATAATAAAATCGATTCATACCCAAACAGCGCCAGCGCGATACAAACCATAACCTTTGCTCCGAATGAATCGGCGTAACAAATGGCAACAGCGAACGAGTCTGACGAGCTATTCAAGAAAATAAGTTGGGGACGACACGCGGTCGAGTCGCCCAAATCTATGCAAAGCTACTTTAAAAAGCAACCCACAGCCGAACATGATCGCCTGTTTTGTTGCTTCAGGTCAACCACTGCGAACTGGTGTTCTCTGATTAGCTGCGCGTAATGCATGCTTTCACACCACGTTTGCCGCATAATCGGCGGAAATAATCGTTTTGGAGAAACTCGGTGAGTACGCAAAGCTTAATGCAATCGCTGGAGCAGCAAATTGAAATTCTGGCGCTGGAGATAGAACCGATCGCCCACGCCACCGCACAGCAGGCGCGCTTTGACGTAACGCTTTTTTCCACTAAAGGCACACGGCTTCGCGAATATCTGGTGGAAGTGCGTACTAATTTCGCTCAGCTACGGCAGGTGGTTGCCGAGAATCGCAGCGCTCAGGTGGCCTACGTCGCAGAACGGCTGGTATCGCAGATAACCGCCCTGCAACGTGAGTTGGCTACCCAAACGCTGCGCACGGCCGACAAACAGAAAGAAGTTAAAAGCAGCGATTACTACAGCAAACTGGTCGAGCATCAGCAGTACGAACGCCGCCTGATAGGCATGATTCAGGATCGCGAAAGCAAGCTGGGCAAGGTAGAAACCTTTAAAGAGCAGCAGCATATCCAGAAAGAGCTGGCGGCACTGGAAGGAAGATTGATGCGCTGTCGTCAGGCATTGATTAAAATCGAGCGTAGCATCGAACGTCAGGAACGAGGTTTTTGACGTTCTTATCACAAAATTTGAAAAATACCGTCGTTAGTTGAGTCAAAAACTCTATACTAGTTAACTCGATTACACGCCGTGGTTGGATGCCGTCGTTTATGCAGTAATGACCTTTCGACCAACGCCAAGCTTAAGTGGAACGCTTATGTCCATAGAAAACGCCTCTCCCGAACTACAGCTCGCGGTAGATCTGATCTATCTGCTGGAATGTAACGAAATTGCCCCTGACGTAGCGTTGGCGGCATTGGAGATTGTGAAAAAGGACTATCAGGAAAAGCTTAAAAATCCGGTCGGTAGCCTGTCCATAAGCTACCGATGATTTTGCCTGCGGGTTTAATGTAGACTGACTGCAAGCAGACGACGCTTTTATCTGGCCAATCCTTTTCTCTCGTTTCCTGGCTAGACCGGTTTTTCCTCATCCGGCAGTGTTAGCGGGCGATCGACTATCTGAATTTCATTGCCGTTCTGGTTATGCAGATAAACTTCCAACTGATTGAAAGCGATATTAATGTCGTTTTCATTGCACAGCCTGTCAATTTTTCGGTTCAACTCATCCACAGTCACGTTACGATCGCCCAACTCGCGAACATAAACGCGCAGCTCATGATCCAGCGTGCTGGCACCAAAGGTCAGGAAGTAAACCGTCGGGCTCGGATCGCTCATCACCCGCGAACTTTCGCTCGCCGCTTGCAGTAGGATCTCTTTAACCTTATCCAAATCAGAGCCATAGGCCACACCAACTTTGATCACCACGCGGGTAACCGTGTCTGTCAGCGACCAGTTAATCAGGCGTTCAGTCACAAATGCCTTGTTGGGGATGATCACTTCTTTGCGGTCGAAATCGGTTATCGTAGTGGCACGGATGCGGATCTTGCTTACGGACCCCGAGTAACTGCCGATGGTTACTGTGTCGCCGATCCGAATCGGGCGCTCAAACAGGATAATCAGACCCGAAACGAAGTTGGCGAAGATCTCCTGCAAGCCGAAGCCCAACCCAACTGACAGTGCAGCCACCAGCCACTGGAGTTTATCCCATGACACGCCCAGCGATCCCAGCGCGGTGATCGCGCCAATCACCGTGATGGTGTAAGTCATAATTGTGGTAATGGCGTAAGAGGTGCCCTGCCGCAGCTGGAGCCTGGAAAGGACCAATACCTCCAGTAAACCCGGCAGGTTGCGCGTGAGCACATAGGCAATGATCACTGCGCCAAAAGCGAGTAACACGCTGCCTAGCGTCACAGTCTGAACGACCACTTTGCCAGCCACGTTCACCGATGAGTGCCACATGGTTATGCTGTCGAGGTAGGAAATAACCGTTAGCAAATCCGACCAAATCAGGTAAAGCACCACTGCAAATACGATAAACAGGGCCATGGTTATCAGACGCAGGGTTTGCTGGTTAATCTGATCCAGCCCCATCGGCGTCTCTTCGACCTGCTCGCTGCCGTCAGCCCCTTCTTTGGAATTCACCACCTGTCGACGCGCCAGCGCACGCCGATAGGCCAGACGCCTTGCCGCTACGCTCAGCCCGCGCAGCGCTACCCGGCTGGTAATGTTCCAGATAATCAGTAGGTAAAGACTTTCCAGCCAGCGACTGGCCAGCCGTAGCGTGGTGTAAAAGTATCCTGCAAACATCAGGCCCATTAAAAATACCGGCGCCAGAGCAATCGCCGTTACAATCACCAGATGCACACTGTGAGCATTTTTCTCGCGCCAGCCTTCGCGGAACATCGGGAACAGCAGCACCGACAGCGTGGCTAACGTCAGTAAAACCACGACCTGGCCAATAGTGTCATCTACCAGACCCAACGGAACTTTCTCACCGCGCACGGTCCAGAAAATCAGCGGCAGCATAGTCAATGACAGGCGTAAAATTGAGCGTCGATAATGCGCGCAGTTTGAGGCAGTCATATTGAAGTGCCGCTCGCTGACGCCCTGTGGTGCCAGCATGCGGTAACAGAATCCCATGACTAGCTGGAATACAGCGATACGCTGGGCCAAAGTCCACAAGAAACCGTTGACGCTAATATCACAGACTGAAAACCAATAACCTACCATCAGGGTCAGCAATATTCCCGGAGCGACTCTTAATAACAGCAATATCAAAGCCTGCGGCGTGTGCAGCTGAGAGTCACGTTTTAATTGACCTACATCGCTGCTCAACTTCTCGATACGTTGGTTAATCGACTTTCTGCGCCACAGCAAAATCAGAATGACGACCAACATCGGCACAGTGACGGGAATTGAACGCACCAGGCCCTGCCGCAAATCAATCCAGGTGACTTTTAAGCTCAGACCGCTGACCTGGGATTTAACATCATCGGGCAGCGCTTTCAAAAATTGCCAATCCATGGGCTTGTTGCTGCTTACCCAGAAAATCTGCTGCGTCAGCGTGTCGTTCAATGTTTCGTTAACGCTTAACAACTGCTGTTGATTAATTTGCAGATTAATCGCCAGCGCCAGCTCATTGCCAAGCTGCTTGTTCAGTTGATCCAGTAAATCACGCCTTGTATCAACGATTTGCTCGAGGGCATCACTGATGTCGTCATTAATAGTTTCTTTACTGTTTTTTACCAGGTTCTGAATATAATCATCCCCCTGGAAAAGCTCGTCACGCTGCTCATTGAGATTGAACTGCTCAAGACGCAAGTCAGCAATTTGCGTTTGGGTGTCGGTCATCAGGTTGGCCGTTGGCTGGGTATTTTGCTGCTGCTGATAAAGAATCCTTGATAGCAGCAAACTCCCTTTCAGCACACTGATTTCTTCACTCAAGTCATGCTCGGACTGCGACGAACGATCGAGCCAATTTTTAACGGTGATATTCTGCTGTAGCAGTTTGTTACCTTCTTCCGTCGAGGCAATCAGGCGCTGGCTAAGGTCACGGTTAATGCCCAGTTCCTGACTGACCAACGGATCTTTTTGCAAATCGGTGGTGCTGTCTGACGTCTGCGCCTCTTTGGCTGTGCGTTCGGAAAGAGTCAGGCGTTTACCGTTGATAATCTCCTGCAACGTCTGAGTGTAAGCTTCCAACTGAGCAATGTGCGCGTTGATATAGTCGCGCTGTTTCTGATACAGGTCCTGAAGGGTGGTATTGGCTTCAAGGCTGCTACGCTGGAAATCAACCTCCTCATTCAGCAGTGTTTGCTCGGTAGTCAGCATCACTTGTTGAGTAGAACGCAGGTCCTGCTGGTTGGGTGACATACCGTTTAATTGATTACGCACCTGCTCCAGACTTTGCGAATAACTGTACATCGCGCTCTGCGCCCTTTCCGGCTGAGTCTGCAACGAAATAAGCTGGGTATTAAAGGTAGAAAGATTGTTCTGCGATGACTGTAAGTCATTGAGCGTATCAACAAGCTCATTTTCAAGCTCATGCAACGGCATCGCTAATAGCGTGGTTTTGGTGGCAGCATCGGAGGTCTGATTTTGCAGCTTTGCCAGACCGTCGGTGGCCTGACGCAATTTATTGGGTGCGTCGGCCAATTGTTGCCTGAGCTGACTTTGCTGCTGCCTGACTTTATCAAGCGCATCAAGCAGTTCCATCGTGTGGTAGAGATCCTGCTGCGTCAGCTTTTCAGCCGGAGTCAGCGTTTTTTGTCTACCCAGTGCGTCAAGCTGATTCTGTACATCGCTACGAGCAGGAACGTCAAAAGCTCCTGCAGCATCGGCCTGCGGAATCGTTAACATCGCAGCGCAAAAAACCAATGCAATCAGCAGGAATTTGACGAGTCCTGAAAAGGGAGAAACAGATGGGCTGGAGCACAAGTAACGGAAGTCAGCGAATCGGCTAAGCATAGTCAACTTAATTCAATCATAGATGAACAATATTAGCATGCCAGCAGCCCACTGCGTATGAGGTGAATGTGCCTCGAGTCAAGCAAACTTGTAAATCTTTACCAAACTCGACACGACTTGCTGGACATAGTTAATTACTATTAATCAAGCTTGGACATATCCCCAACATCTAGATATAAGTATCAATAAAATGAGTTGACTGATTGCGGAGGCCCAAACCATAACCTTCCATATACAGAGTCTTACGAGCTTCATTAGCGGAACTCATCTCCCCAACAAATTCACAATTGTGAAATATGATTTCCATCAGTGAACGCCGTTTCAAATCGGATATCGTAGTACGCAACAATTACATCAAAATTTCATGCCTTGTGCGCTGTGGATCTTCAGACTTCGTAGGGAGTTTGATTTACATACATTCATAAATGTATGTAACATAGTGCGAATATACTAAAAAATAGCAATGGAATGTAACACTAAGAATCCATTGATTACATTTTGAATATCGGACACTTGAGGTTTATTTATGAACAAAAACAGAGGGCTAACGCCTCTGGCGGTCGTTCTGATGCTAACCGGTGGGTTAGCTCTTACAGGATGTAACGATAAAAAAACCGAACAGGAAGCCCCTAAAGCTCCTGAAGTGGGCGTCGTCACATTAAAAGCCGCGCCGTTGAACGTCACCACAGAACTTCCCGGACGCACCTCAGCCTTTCGCATCGCCGAAGTTCGCCCACAGGTCAGCGGGATTATCCTGAAACGTAATTTCGTTGAAGGCAGTGAAGTGAAGGCTGGAACCTCGCTTTACCAGATTGATCCCGCAACTTATCAGGCAAGCTATGACAGTGCGAAAGGCGATTTGGCCAAGGCCCAGGCCAGCGCACAGATTGCCCGCGTTACGGTGAACCGCTATAAACCCCTTTTAGGCACCAACTACATCAGTAAACAAGATTATGACACCGCGACCTCCACTGCCCTGCAGGCTGATGCCTCAGTCGTAGCGGCCAAGGCGGCGGTAGAGACTGCTCGCATTAATCTTGCCTACACCAAAGTTATCGCCCCGATCAGTGGCCGTATCGGCAAATCGTCCGTTACTGAGGGCGCGCTGGTGACCAGCAGCCAGACTGATGCGCTGGCTACCGTGCAGCAGCTTGACCCTATTTATGTCGATGTAACCCAGTCCAGCAATGATTTTCTGCGCTTGAAGCAGGAACTGGCCGACGGGTCGCTGAAACAGGAAGACGGTAAAGCCAAGGTCACGCTGATTCTAGATAACGGTAAACAATTTCAACAACAGGGCACGCTGGAGTTTTCCGACGTGACCGTTGATGAAACCACCGGTTCCATCACTTTACGTGCCGTGTTCCCCAATCCGCAAAATTACCTGCTGCCTGGCATGTTTGTTCGTGCCCGCCTGGATGAAGGGGTAAATAACAATGCCCTGCTGGTTCCTCAGCAAGGTATCACCCGTAATCCTCGTGGCGATGCGACTGCGATGGTTGTCGGCGCCGATAACAAAGTGGAACTTCGTACTGTGACCACTCAGCAAGCCATTGGCGACAAGTGGGTAGTGACAGATGGCCTCAAGCCGGGTGACAAAATCATCGTTACCGGCCTGCAAAAAGTAAAACCCGGCGTTCAGGTAACCGCTCAAGAAGCTGACCAGAACGCGCCAGCAGCAGACGCCACGAAGTCTTAACAGGAGCCGGTTATCAATGGCTAATTTCTTTATACAACGCCCGATATTTGCCTGGGTAATTGCCATCATCATCATGCTGGCCGGGGGTCTGTCGATCCTTAAATTACCTATTGCACAATATCCTACGGTTGCGCCGCCGGCTATCGAGCTGACGGCAAATTACCCTGGCGCCGATGCACAAACGGTACAGGATACAGTCACTCAGGTTATCGAACAGAATATGAACGGCATCGATAACCTGATGTATATGTCATCCACCAGTGACTCCTCTGGTGCGGTACAAATCACCCTGACTTTCACATCCGGTACTGACGCGGATATCGCGCAGGTTCAGGTACAGAACAAACTCCAACTGGCGATGCCGCTGTTGCCGCAAGAAGTGCAGCAACAGGGGATTAGCGTTCAGAAATCGAGCAGTAGCTTCCTGATGGTGGCCGGCTTTGTGTCAGACGGCAACATGACGCAGGACGACATCGCCGATTACGTCGCTTCCAATATCAAAGACCCTATCAGCCGTACCTCGGGCGTCGGTGACGTTCAGCTATTTGGTGCGCAGTATGCGATGCGTATCTGGATGGACCCGAACAAGCTGAACAATTATCAGCTGACTCCGGTTGACGTAATCAGCGCCATCACCGTGCAGAACAACCAGGTGGCCGCGGGTCAGCTGGGCGGAACGCCACCGGTACCAGGCCAACAGCTCAACTCATCGATTGTTGCCCAGACCCGTTTGAAATCGGCAGACGAATTCGGTCAGATCATTCTAAAAGTGAATCCTGACGGCTCGCAGGTGCGCCTGAAAGACGTAGCAGATATCAAACTCGGCGGTGAAAGTTACGACGTTATTGCGCGATTTAACGGCCAGCCGGCAGCCGGACTGGGGATTAAACTGGCGACCAATGCCAATGCCCTGGACACCTCCTCTGCCGTCAAAGCCGAGCTGGCGAAACTGTCGCCGTTCTTCCCGAGCGGGCTGAAAGTCGTTTATCCCTACGACACCACGCCGTTTGTTAAGATCTCGATTCAGGAAGTAGTAAAAACCCTGATTGAGGCTATCGTGCTGGTCTTCCTGGTGATGTATCTGTTCCTGCAAAACTTCCGCGCTACGCTTATCCCGACAATCGCCGTGCCGGTAGTCCTGCTGGGAACATTCGCGATCATCGCCGCCTTTGGCTATTCAATAAATACCCTGACGATGTTTGGGATGGTGTTGGCGATAGGGCTATTGGTGGATGACGCCATCGTAGTGGTCGAAAACGTCGAGCGCGTGATGGCCGAGGAAGGTCTGCCGCCGAAAGAGGCGACCATAAAATCTATGGGGCAGATTCAGGGCGCGCTGGTCGGGATTGCCATGGTGCTGTCGGCGGTATTTATCCCGATGGCCTTCTTTGGCGGTTCAACCGGCGTTATCTATCGCCAGTTCTCGATTACTATTGTTTCGGCGATGGTATTGTCAGTGCTGGTAGCCTTGATTCTGACTCCGGCGCTGTGTGCCACCATGCTCAAACCGGTTGCCAAGGGCAGTCACGGTAAAACCTCTGGTTTCTTTGGCTGGTTTAACAAGAAGTTTGAGCAGAGTACTCATCATTACACTGACAGCATCGGCAATATTTTACGCAGTACCGGCCGTTATCTGATCATCTATCTGCTGATTGTCGTCGGCATGGCGTTTCTGTTTGTCCGCCTGCCTACCTCCTTCCTGCCGGAAGAGGATCAGGGGGTGTTCCTGACCATGGCGCAGCTGCCAGCCGGTGCCACTCAGGAACGAACAGAAAAGGTGCTTGATGAAGTCACCCACTACTATCTGACCAAAGAAAAAGCCAACGTTAACTCGGTGTTTACTGTTAACGGCTTTGGTTTCGCCGGACGGGGTCAGAACACCGGTATCGCCTTTGTCAGCCTGAAAGACTGGTCCGAGCGCAGCGGTGCCGAGAATAAGGTCGCAGCAATTACTGGCCGCGCGATGGGCGAGTTCAGCAAAATCAAAGATGCAATGGTGTTTGCCTTCAACCTGCCAGCGATTGTTGAGCTGGGTACGGCTACCGGCTTTGACTTTGAGCTGGTTGACCAGGCAAACCTTGGGCACGACAAACTCACCCAGGCGCGTAATCAGTTGTTGGGCGAAGTGGCTCAGCATCCAGATTTGCTGTCGGGCGTGCGCCCTAACGGTCTTGAAGATACGCCGCAGTACAAGCTGGAAATCGATCAGGAGAAGGCCACCGCGCTTGGGGTGTCAATTTCCGACATTAATACCACGCTCGGTGCTTCACTGGGTGGCAGCTATGTGAACGACTTTATCGACCGCGGTCGCGTGAAGAAAGTGTATGTTCAGGGCGATGCGAAATTCCGCATGTTGCCTAAAGACATTGAAAACTGGTATGTTCGCGGCAGTTCGGGGCAAATGGTGCCATTCTCCGCCTTCTCCACCGCCAAATGGGAATACGGTTCTCCACGTCTTGAGCGCTATAATGGGCTGCCGTCGATGGAAATTCTCGGCCAGCCGGTTGAGGGCAAGAGCAGTGGTGAAGCGATGGCAATGATGGAGTCTCTGGCTTCCAAACTGCCAAGCGGCATCGGCTTCGACTGGACCGGTATGTCCTATCAGGAAAGGCTCTCCGGTAACCAGGCCCCATCGCTGTATGCCATCTCGCTGATTGTGGTCTTCCTGTGTCTGGCTGCGCTATACGAGAGCTGGTCGATTCCGTTCTCGGTCATGCTGGTCGTGCCGCTCGGGGTAGTCGGCGCGTTGATTGCGGCTACGGCTCGCGGATTAAGCAACGACGTGTACTTCCAGGTCGGCCTGTTGACCACCATCGGGTTGTCGGCGAAGAACGCCATCTTAATCGTCGAGTTCGCCAAGGACTTGATGGATAAAGAAGGTAAAGGCTTGATAGAGGCAACGCTCGAGGCGGTACGTATGCGTTTACGCCCGATTCTGATGACCTCGCTGGCCTTTATTCTCGGTGTTATGCCGCTGGTAATCAGCACAGGCGCAGGTTCCGGCGCGCAGAACGCGGTAGGTACCGGCGTAATGGGCGGGATGATCACCGCGACTCTGCTGGCTATCTTCTTCGTTCCAGTGTTCTTCGTGGTGGTCCGCCGCCGCTTTGGTAAGAAGGTCGAGGAAACGAGCCATACTCAGCCAACGGAAACACCGCACCACTAACTGAATAAAATTTAGCATCCCCAAGGGTCGCGCAAGCGGCCCTTTTTTTATGCCCAATCTGCCCTGCTCTGCTGTCGATTACTAAAAAACTTTTAATTCGTGCTTGATGCGTTGACTTAATACGCGCATAATAATTGTTATAGTATAACATTACATTTCAGGGTTCATTATGAGAGAAAACATTCATCCGGCTTATCGCACCGTGGTTTTTCATGACACCAGCGTTGACGAGTATTTCCATGTGGGATCGACCATAAAGACCGATCGCACCATTGAACTGGAAGGTAAAACCTTCCCGTATGTCACCCTGGATATCTCTTCTGCTTCTCATCCGTACTACACAGGCAAGCAGAAAGAGTTCTCAAAAGAAGGCAGCACTGCACGCTTCCAACAGCGTTTTGGCAGCTTCCTGGGTAAGAAATAAGTTATTTTGGAGAGGTAAATGCAGGTATTGAGTTCGTTGAAATCGGCAAAAAATCGTCATCCCGATTGCCGTATCGTCAAGCGTAAAGGCCGTCTGTACGTGATTTGCAAAAGCAATCCGCGCTTCAAAGCCGTGCAGGGTGGTAAAAAGAAACGCTGATTTCCAGCGTGGATGGAGGCTTGGCCAGCCATAAAAAAAGCCCCGTTGCTGCCCAACGGGGCTTTGTTGCATCTTAAAGAAGTGGAAACTTGATGCCTCCCCATTGGCTATTCGCGTTTTGGGGAGGTTAAATATTATTTCATACTGGCGACAATCGACTCCACGTTATGAGTAAAGGCTTTCTCATAGGTCGTTGCTGGTCCCTGTGGGCCAGAAAGTGATTCAGGATAAAGCTCACCGCCCGGTTGCGCGCCAGTGGCAGCAGCAATCTGTTTTACCAGACGCGGATCGGTCTGATTCTCGATAAAATAGGTTTTCACCTTCTCGTCTTTAATCTGTGTGATCAATGATGCCACACCGCTGGCACTGGCCTCGGACTCCGTAGAGAAACCGACCGGAGCCAGGAAGGTCACGTTGTACTCTTTACCGAAATATCCAAAGGCGTCATGGCTGGTCAACACTTTACGCTTGTTCATCGGGATGCCGCTGAACTCCTGCCTGGCCCAACTATCGAGTTTTTTCAGACTTTCAATGTACGCACCGCCGTGCTGACGGTAGTAATCAGCATCTTCCGGGTTAGCGGCAATCAGTGCATTCATCACATTAGTTGCGTAAATAACGCCGTTAGCCATGCTGTTCCAGGTGTGTGGATCGGTTACCACTTTGCCATCGTCTTTCATCTGACGTGAATCCACGCCCTGCGAGGCAACAATGACTTTGCCGTGATAGCCTGAAGCCGTGATCAGGCGATCCATCCAGCCCTCCATACCCAACCCGCTGACAAACACCAAGTCAGAGGTGGACAGCGTTTTGCTGTCGCGCGGGGCAGGTTCAAAGCTGTGCGGGTCGCCATCGGGGCCGACAAGGCTAGTGACTTTAACGTGGTCACCACCGACTTCCTGCACGATATCCCCAAGGATTGAGAAACTGGCAACGGCGTTCACCGTTTTGGCCATCGCCAGCGGGCTCGACAGCAGGGCAGCTACTGACAGAGCAACAGGTAAAAGTTTCATTTCCACTCCTTTATAAGTACTTCTTTTATTGGTACAGCTTAACGTCGCGAGGCAGTCAACATCCCGCCACGCGTTCCAAACAGAACTGAGATAAAGAAAATCACGTTGGCGCTGAGCACAATTGCCGGACCGGCAGGCAGCGAGGCATAGTAAGACCAGATAAGCCCAAACACGCTGGAAATCATGCCGATGAACATGGCAATCAGCAGCGTATGCGGCAGATCACGCCCCCAAAAGCGCGCACTGGCAGCAGGTAGCATCATTAATCCCACCGACATCAGAGTGCCCAAAATCTGGAAACCGGCGACCAGATTTACTACCACCAATGCCAGGAATATCCCCTGAATCACCGCCAGCCATTTGCCGGAACTCACGCGCAAAAACAGCGCATCAAAAGACTCAATCACTAAAGCGCGATAAATGCAGGCTAGAATCAGCAATGAGACGCTGCTGATTGAACCGACCATCAGTAAAGCATGGGAATCAATCGCCAGAATTGAACCGAATAAAACGTGCAGCAGGTCAACGCTGGAACCCTTAAGGGAAACCAGCGTCACGCCGAGGGCTAGAGATCCGAGATAAAAACCGGCAAAGCTGGCGTCTTCCTTTAGTTGAGTACGGCGGCTAACCACGCCTGAGAGCATCGCAACGGCCAGTCCAGCGATAAATCCCCCGACGCCCATCGCCACCAGCGACATTCCAGAAATCAAATAACCAATGGCCGCACCGGGTAATACCGCATGGCTTAAGGCGTCGCCAACCAGACTCATACGGCGTAATAACAGGAAAACACCCAACGGCGTGGCGCTGATGGACAAAGCCAGACAGGCGATCAGTGCGCGGCGCATAAATCCAAACTGCACGAAAGGATCGACTAATAAATGAAACCACATCATGTAATAACTCTCCGCTGCTCGCTGAACTCGTCGGCCAGGATGCAGGCATGATCGCGATGGGGGAAATGGCACAACACCTCGTCGGCAGTTCCCCAAATATTTTGCTGCTGACTCAAAAACAGCACTTGCGGGAAGTGGCGGGCAACCATGGCAATGTCATGCAGAACGGCGATCACCGTTTTTCCCTGCTCGTGCCACTGGCTTATCACTTTGAGCAACAGTTGAGTGGTCTGACTATCAATGCCAGTAAAGGGCTCATCCAGCATGATAAGCGGTGCCTGCTGGATCAACAGACGAGCAAACAGCGTACGTTGCAGCTGACCACCGGACAGTTCGCCCACCGCAGAATGGCACATTTCGGTCATACCCACGGTTTCAAGTGCCTCAAGCACCTGACGCTCGGACTCACGGCTGATACCACCAAACAGGCCACTTTGCGGCCAGCAACCCATCGCAACGAGGTCAAAAACGCTGATGGGGAACTGGCGATCGAGTTCGGCTTGCTGAGGTAAATAAGCCAGCTGAGGACGTTTATTCTTGTTTGAGGGACCGGTAAAAACGATGCTGCCAGCGATTGGCGGTTGCAGGCCAGCCAACGTTTTCAGGAAGGTAGACTTTCCGGCACCATTGGCACCAATAACGGCAGTCAGGGAACCTGCGGTAATTGTTCCGCTTAATGGCATCGCCACGGCACGGCGTTCATAGCCCACTTCGAGGTTGGAGATGTTTATCATGGTAAAGA
This sequence comes from Serratia sp. M24T3, assembly GCF_000257645.1. Taxonomy (GTDB): domain Bacteria; phylum Pseudomonadota; class Gammaproteobacteria; order Enterobacterales; family Enterobacteriaceae; genus Rouxiella. Next base: position 19,507 of record NZ_AJHJ01000047.1, on the reverse strand, counting down.
GATAGCCCAATAGATCCCTGACCACAAAATTGCCAATAAAATTAGAGCAATAGCACAGCGGGAAAATGCAGAAAGGGTAAAAAGCGTCTTAGTCATAATGGATTGCTCTAGAGATGTTATAATATAACACCACATTTTAAGCGATTTTTCAAGTTAGCAGAGGCAAAACCTTGCGAAAGTGTGGTTAATCGCCTGGCTTCCGATTGAGCTGGCTCGCAAATTTGCGAAATAATGCGATAAAGGGATGTCAGCAAAGCGTAATTAATTATCAACAATACATAAAATCAATTAAAATCAAACAGTTAAAATAATTAGGAACACTTGTTTTTTTTAGTTTCATTTCCCACTTTGGCAAAAAAATATGCAATAATTCATTTAGACCAGTTTTTGATCAGATAACTCTTATGAAAAAATTGATTCCCCATAACTTTAAGGGGACGAATCCAGGCATTACGGAACTAAAGCAGATAATAGAATCTAATATTGAAGTGATTGAAGTTCCATTAACTGCCGGTTTAAGTTATTACTCGTATAATGCCCGTTATACCCCGGATTCACTAGTCATAACGTCCATTGAGCTATTAAATAATCAATCGTATTCAATGAGTTACGCTTTTGACTGGACCATTTTTAATGGTTGCCTTGACCTAAACTCAGTTGAAAACTCAAATGAGTCAGTATCATTTATCGTTAAACCAGAAGGTTTGGAGTTCGATATAATAGATTTTTCTTCTGCGGGTACTGAGAGTGAATTGTAAGTTTCAGTAATAGGTTTGCACAGTTTCTAAAAATTAGATTATATTTATATTGTGAGTGCATTATTAAGTCACGATTTACATCCTCCGACAAGATAATGACCCGGGTTATCAACAAAGATCCAATCTGGTTCCGTTACTGGCACGCAATATTGAGCACCTTAAAGTTTAGTTTTATCGGATAATTACGTTTTACTAGCAGTCCCTGGTTAGCTCGGATTTTGTTGTTTATTTACAGTTTTTGTTTACTCACAGAGTGTTGTCACACCGAATAACCATTACGGAGGGGATGATATGGATGAGTACTCGCCTAAGCGACATGATATTGCGCAGCTGCGGTTCCTCAACGAAAATTTGTATGATGAAGGAATTGCAACCCTGGGAGACAGCCATCACGGCTGGGTCAATGATCCAACGTCAGCAGTTAATCTGCAGTTGAATGACCTGATTGAGCATATTGCCTCTTTCATCATGAGCTTTAAAATTAAATACCCGGACGAAACTAATCTTAGCGACTTGGTGGAAGAGTATCTCGATGATACCTATACCCTGTTCAGCAATTACGGAATAAATGATTCTGATTTACGTCAATGGCAAAAAACCAAGAAACGACTATTCAGAATGTTCTCAGGGGACTACGTGTGTGCCCTGATGAAAACTTAAAACTTAATTTATTAAAGATTATAAATACTGTTGAAAAGGCCATGATGAACAAAATCGACTATTTGATGCGTTTAAGAAAATGCACCACTATTGATACACTTGAACGTGTCATCGAGAAAAACAAATACGAACTTTCAAATGATGAATTGGAGTTGTTTTACTCTGCTGCCGATCATCGTTTAGCTGAGCTGACGATGAATAAGCTGTACGATAAAATCCCTACCGCCGTATGGAAGTTCGTTCGCTAGTTTTTCGCACATGACCTCGTTGAGCCGATAGCAATATCGGCTCGATGCTCTCACCTGAAGACTTAAAAAAATTCCTATGCTGTGCCTGATAGCATTCGGCATCGTGCCCGTTTTTGCTATTAATTAATCATTCTGTGGTTTTAAAGCCAATTAACACATTTATATTTCTAATGTATTCCAATAATCAAAACTATTCACGCCTTGGTCTTATATTCCTTTAGCAACCAATACTTTCACTTTATCTCGGAAAGCCTGTAACAAATATTCGAAGCATTGCTCAGTTTTTGGCGAACGTAATGGCGAAGGCGCACGCAGCATGGCTACCGTTCGAGTTAATTCTGGTTGTTGAAGATGCACAACGGTTAATTCTTCATCATTTAGCGTGGCGGTATATAATTCTGGCAAAATTGCCAGTGCCAGCCTTGAGCGCACCAGTCCGTATAAGGTTTCCTGAAAATCGACTTGATAGGCAATATTTAAACTTAAGCGGTGGCTCTCAATTAGCGAGTTTACAAGCCGATGGATGTTCCCTTTCTGAAAGATGGCAATTGGGCGTCGTGACAAATGCCGCCACGGAAGATGATGGGCCTCAGCCAGCAAATCGTCTTTGCGCATCACCACCACAAAAGGGTCTTCAAGCAGCGGATAAACCTCGACGTGCTCAGGCACGGAGCTGTCCAGCGAACCAACGCCAAAATCAATTGCCCCCTTCTCCAGCTCGCTCAACAAACGATCGTTAGTCAAGTCATGAAACTCAACCCGCATACCGGGAAAACGCGTCGCCAGCAGTTCCGGTACCGCTGGAAACAGCAGCGTGCTGACTGAAGGCACCAGTCCGATACGCAGTGTTCCGTCACCACCCTGCGCCATAATCTGCTGCATATCGTTAAGGGTATTATGCGCAATATTCAGCATTCTTTCGGCATATGGCAGAATCGCCAGCCCCTGATCGGTGAGAGTCACCGACTGCGCAGTGCGGTTTAGCAATTTGCCGCCCAAAACCGATTCGATTTGCCTCAGCGCGCTGCTTAACGCCGGCTGGCTAATAGCCAAACGGTGCGCCGTAGCAGTGAAACTACGCAGCTCTGCGAGGGTCACGAAATACTGTATCTGCTTTAGCGATAACGCAGGCAATCGGCGCCAGGGTTCTGACATATGTCCCCGTAAATAGAGTCATGCTGGGTAAGGTGACAGCCAGCATAACCCCATCTTATCCAGCGATAAAATAAATCATCTGTTAAATATCTTCACTGCTGCCTACATTAGCGCAATGGGTTAATCCCCCTTCACTTTTTATGGCAACCAGGGCAGAACATACAATGACAGCAGACCTGCAGGCAATCTCGCTCAGACGACGTGCGGTACAGGCCGCGATGGGGCAAATTCCTTTCGACCGTCTGTTAAAACACGCTCGCCTGATTGATATGGTTACCGGAGAAATTCGCCGCGTTGATATTGGCCTGATAGGTCCAATGATTGCCAGCGTGCATCCCTGCTCAGAAGATTTTGCGGCACTGGAAACGCTGGAGCTGGCCGAGGCCTATCTTTCACCTGGGCTGATTGACACCCACGTGCACGTCGAAAGCTCTCATCTCCCGGCCCATCGCTATGCCCAGATTGTTGTCGCACAAGGCACCACCACGATTTATTGGGATCCTCACGAGTTGGCCAACGTGCTTGGCGTGGCAGGCGTGCGCTACGCGGTTGATTCCAGTCGCAATTTACCGCTTAGGGTAATCTGCGCTGCGCCGTCGAGCGTGCCGTCCACTCCAGGTCTTGAAACTTCGGGGGCCGATTTTCGCGGCAAGGAAATGCAAACCATGCTGGAATGGCCCGAGATTGCCGGCGTAGCAGAAATGATGGACATGCACGGGGTAATTAACGGCAGCGAACGGATGCTTGAAATTCTGTCTGCCGGTCTGCGCAGTGGAAAACTGATCGAAGGTCACGCGCGCGGGCTTAAAGGCCGGGAGCTACAGGCTTATCTGGCGGCGGGAGTGGGTTCGGATCACGAACTAACCTCAGCCGATGACGCGCTGGAGAAACTGCGCGCCGGATTAAATCTGCAAATTCGCGGTTCACACCCCTACCTGCTGCCAGATATCGTTAATGCACTGAAAACGTTGCCACATTTATCCTCGCAGATCACGCTATGCACCGATGACGTCCCGCCTGATTTCCTGCTGGCAAGAGGCGGCATGATTGCACTGGTCAATACGCTTATCGACTGCGGTCTGCGCGCCGAAGACGTGCTGCGCATGGCCACCTTCAACGCCGCGCTGAGGTTGCAACGCGCTGATTTAGGTCTGATTGCCGCAGGCAGAACCGCTGACTTCTTTACCTTCGACTCGCTGGAAAAAATCCAGCCACAAAAGGTGTTTGTTGCGGGGATGTGCGTGGCCGACCAAGGCAGCATGCTGGCCGCTGAAATTGAGCCAGAAGAGGCATTACAGCCGCCGCGCGATACAATGCATCTGTCTCCTGTCACCGAATCTGACTTTCAGCTGAAAATTCCGGGGATTCAACACGGACAAGCCAAACTACGGCATATCAAAGGGGCGCGCTTTACTCAGTGGAGCGAAACGATGGTCGAGGTTCGCGACGAGGTTGCTCAATTGCCTGACGGATTTAGCCTTATCTGGGTACAGCATCGGCACGGGAAATATCCTGCCACGCCACAGATGGCGCTGCTTGAAGGCTGGGGCGAACTGCGCGGAGCAATCGCGACCTCCTATTCACATGACTCCCATAATTTAGTGGTGCTGGGCAGAAATCCGGCCGATATGGCGATTGCCGCAAATCATCTAATCGCCTGCGGGGGCGGTATGGCGCTAAGCCAGAATGAAACCTTGCTGGCCAGCGTAGAGATGCCGATTGCCGGCATGCTCTCTGATTTACCGGCAAAACTGCTGGCAGAGCAATTCAATAATCTGCGCGAAAAAAGCGCTCTAATTGCCGACTGGGAACCGCCGTATCGGGTATTCAAGGCGATTGAAGGGACCTGTCTGGCCTGCAATGCGGGTCCTCATCTCACCGATCTAGGACCCACCGATGGTGCAACGCGGCAGATTATCGACCCGTTGGTCGATGCCTGGGAAGTTACCGTTTCTTAATCACAACGTTATAAAAAATAAAATAATTCCAATTTTGATCAGGGGATCACAACATGGCAGACTCTTCCGTTAAAAGCGCCACCAGCGCAGCTGACAACAGTTGGCTTCAGCGGCGCTTCAAGCTTTATCAGCGTCAGACCAGCGTTAAAACAGAATGCATTGCCGGGATCACCGGCTTCTTGGCTGCCGCCTACCTGCTGGTGGTCATCCCCGGGCTGCTGGCTGTTGGTGGCATCGACAAGGGCGCGGCGTTGACCGGCACTATCATCGTGCTGGTGCTGGGCAGCTTGTTGATGGCGTTTTATGCCAACCTGCCGTTTATGGTCGGCCCAGGCATTGGCGGCTCGGTGCTGGTCGGCATCACGCTGGCCGGTGACGGTATAAGTTGGCCAATCGGTCTGGGTATCGCCTGCTGGTCAGGAATTTTGTTCTTCCTGCTCACCGTACTGGGCCTGCGCGAAGTCGTCACGCGGTCGATTCCTCAGTCGATCAAGCTTGGCCTGACAGCTTCAATCGGTATTTTTGTCGCCCTGCTCGGCTTTCGCAACGCCGGACTGGTGATAGCCAATGCTAAAACTCACGCGCTGGGATTGGGCGATTTCACCGCACCGGGCGCGCTAATTGCTCTTTTGGGACTGTTGCTGGCGATTGGCCTGCAGGCACGTCGTGTGCCGGGAGCCATTCTTTGGGCAATTTTGCTGGCCACGGTGGCCGGTATTCCGTTTGGCATCACTCATCTTCCCGCACAATGGATCGCCCTCCCGCACTCGCTGACGCCGCTGGTCGGCAAAATCGACCTGCTCGGCGCAATCAATATTACCTTCCTGCCTTTCCTGTTTATTTTCTTTGCTTCGGAGTTTTTCTCAACCATGGGAACAACTCTGGCAGTGGGTGGCGAAGCCGGACTGCTTGATGAACAGGGCAATATGCAGCATATCAATCGCCCCTTCATGATTGATTCGATCGCCGCCGCGTTGGGGCCTATCGTCGGCATTCCTGCGGCCACGGCGCTGATTGAATCCGCTGCAGCAGCAGAGGCAGGAGGAAAAACCGGGCTTACGGCGCTGGCCGCGGCGGTGATGTTCCTGCTGACATTGCTGCTGACCCCGATTGCACTGATGATCCCGAAAGAGGCAACTGCGCCTGCATTGATTTTAATTGGGCTGAATATGTTTAGCGGGCTGCGCAAAGTCGATTTAGGTAATTTTACCGAAGGTTTGCCGGTGTTGATGATGGTGATGGCAACACTGATTGCCAACAGTTTCGGGACTGGTATTGCGGCAGGATTGCTTTTTTATGTGGCGATTAAGGTCGTGGCAGGCAAAGCGCGTGAAGTGCCAATTAGTCTGTATGTGCTGGCCATTCCGCTGGTTTACTATTTTGCGACACTAACACATCACTGATTCAAAAAGGATTTTAGAAAGAGGTAGGGCTGAATTGGTGGAGGCCCTGCCAGCTACATCCCGGCACACACGACACCTGCTATGGCTGCTTCCTTCCGGACCTGACCTGGTTAACAAGTTAGCGTTGCGGGAGAACCAACAGGGCCCCCATTGACGTTGACGGCTTCAGTACTGCGAAGCGGTGGGCATTATCACGGATGACCATAACAAAAGCAAGTTAACTGCCGACAACCGTTGTTTTCTTATACAATCAACGGTGAATTCTTTTTTTAAGGTGCTTTGTATGTCAGAAGTGGACAATTTTCGCCAACGAGTATTTCAGATCCTCGCGGCCATTCCCCATGGGCAAGTCACCACGTATGGCGATGTTGCTCGTCTGGCAGGTTCGCCGCGAGCGGCAAGACAGGTTGGCGGCGTGCTGAGAAAGCTCCCCGAAGGCAGTACTTTACCTTGGCATCGAGTGGTGAACCGCTATGGTGAAATTTCGCAACAAGGCGAAGATTTCAAACGGCAGCGCTATGCTCTGCTCGAGGAAGGGATTGTCTTTAATGAAGGGAAAATTGATTTACTAAAGTTTGGCTGGAAATACTAATTTCCAAAGGGCCAAAGCTTCCCCTGCAAGCAGAGGAAGTCATTCGTTTTACTACCCTGTACTTCCCCCGAATTGAGGAGATGTACAGGATCAGGCGATAATCAGTGATTACCAGCTTGAGGTCGGAGCCATAGGTGGCATTGGGGCGCTGTTAGAACCATTGGTCATCGGATTGCCCATAGGGCCTAAACCGGCTGGTTTAGTCGCAACAGGCACAGAAGGTACCGGCACCAGATTCAGGTCGGCGCGTGTTCCCTGCGCATCGGTGATCACTTCTTTGATGTTATCAGTGATAAACACTACACGATTGTTCATGGTCACTGCTGCACTCAGCAAGATTCGCGCATTTGGCTGAATATCCTGTGGGTTGAACGGCAGGATGAAGCTAAACGGAGCCTGCTTCCCTTGAGTGCGCGCCACTTTCTGCGCGATTATGCGAGAAGGAGCATTAGGAACTGAAGCATCCGACAGCGTCACCGTCAGTACTGCGTCTGGCGGCAGAGCTATAGCTTGAGATATATTCACAACCCCGGATACGTTAGGCCCTGTTATTGCTGGACTTGAAGACGAGCTAGCGGTCGAATTAGGTGAAGCTGGTGGCGGTGTCGGCTGATGTGAAGAACATCCGGCAATTGCAAAAGACAGCGCGGTCCCACCTACTATCTGCCAAAGTTTCATAAGATCGTACTCCTTTAGGGATCATCTTTTCGACATCGATTTATACATGTCAATTTGATTGGAATAGTTAATTTAACCACTCGTATTAATAACTATGGCACATAAATCCGATTTTTTCCTACCGATGGGAGAAAGCCCCCTTCTGCCGAGAAAAAGTATCCACTATCATCAATGATGTAAACCTTGCTGAGACAACCTATTAGCGGGATTTACCGCCCACTCCTGCCATAATTCATACGTGTAATTTGACGGGAAAATATTTTACTTTGACGAGGCTAGCCATGAGTCAGACGCTAAATAATTTATTAAATTTGCTGAATCTTGAGAGCATAGAAGAAGGGCTGTTTCGTGGTCAAAGTGAAGATCTCGGGTTGCGCCAGGTGTTTGGCGGACAGGTGGTCGGTCAGGCCTTGTATGCCGCCAAGCAAACCGTGCCCAACGATCGCGTAGTCCATTCTTTTCATAGCTATTTTCTGCGTCCAGGTGACAGCAGCAAACCGATTATTTACGACGTTGAGATCCTGCGCGATGGCAACAGCTTCAGCGCTCGTCGGGTTAAAGCAGTACAAAACGGCAAGCCGATTTTTTACATGACCGCGTCTTTTCAAAGTCAGGAACCGGGCTTCGAGCACCAGAACACGATGCCGGTTGTCCCGCCACCGGAAACACTGATGTCCGAATCAGAAATAGCGCAGCAGTTTGCGCATCTTATCCCCGAGAAATTTCGCGAAAAGTTTTTGGGTCAGCGGCCAATCGAGATGCGGCCAGTGAAATTCCATAACCCGCTACAGGGCCATAAAGACTTGCCGGAACGCGCGATCTGGATCAAAGCCAACGGCGAGATGCCCGATGATTTAGGCATTCATCAGTATCTGCTGGGCTATGCTTCGGATTTCAATTTCTTGCCTACCGCGTTACAACCACACGGCGTCGGCTTCCTTGAGCCAGGAATGCAGGTCGCAACTATCGACCATTCGATGTGGTTCCATCGCCCTTTCCGCCTCGACGAATGGCTGTTGTACAGCATTGAAAGCACCTCGGCTTCAGGCGCGCGGGGCTTTGTCAGGGGACAGTTTTATACTCGTGACGGCGTGCTGGTCGCCTCAACGGTGCAAGAAGGAGTAATGCGCCAGCGTCAGGCCGAATAATCAGGGCGTGCAGCCAAAAAAGAGGGGGCGATGTAATATCGCCCCCTTTTGCTATCTCATCATTATCCGTTTGTACGGAATATTTTATAATTGAGCCAGCCTGTTTTACTGCCGTATTTTATTCGCTTGTATTACTGGCTCATATTACTGGCTTGTATTACTGATTGTAGGCATTTTCGCCGTGGCTGTTAACATCCAGACCTTCGCGCTCTTGTTCTTCCGGAACACGCAGACCCACAACCATGTCAGCAATTTTGTAAGCGATGAACGCTACAACGCTTGACCAGACCAGAGTCACCACTACGCTCAGCAACTGGATCCAAACCTGGTGACCCATGGTCACGCCTTCTGCATAACCGGTACCGCCCAGAGAGCTGGCACTGAATACGCCGGTCAGGATACAACCTACGATACCGCACACGCCGTGAACGCCGAACACGTCACAGGTATCGTCCACGTTGAGCCATTTTTTCAGGGTGACAACACCCCACAGGCCAGCAACGCCGCCTACCAGACCGATAATCAGAGCACCACCCACGCCGACGGTACCACAGGCTGGTGTGATAGCAACCAGACCGGCGATAGCGCCTGAGCAAGCGCCCAGCAGCGAAGGTTTACCGCGAACCATCCACTCTACGAATACCCATGACAGGATTGCGCCTGCGGTGGCCATTACAGTGTTAAGGAACGCCAGTGCCGCTGTTGAGCTTGCAGCACTTGCCGAACCGGCGTTGAAGCCGAACCAGCCAACATAAAGGATTGAAGCACCAGTGAATACCATTGGCAGGTTGTGTGGTTTGAATGCTTCTTTACCGAAGCCAGCACGTTTGCCCAACAGATAAGCACCGACCAGACCCGCGCTCGCTGCGTTGATATGAACAACGGTACCGCCCGCGAAGTCCAGCGCGCCGTCTGCCGCCAGGAAACCGCCAGCCCATACCATGTGTGCAATTGGAATGTAGGAGAAGGTCAGCCAAATCACGGTGAAGATAAGAACCGCAGAGAAGCGAACACGTTCAGCGATACCGCCAACCACCAGCGCAACGGTAATCGCCGCGAAAGAGCATTGGAAAGCAACGTGGATCAGCTGAGAGAAGGTTCCGGTGACTGAGGTCAGACCGATACCTTTCAGCATGGCATTGCTGAAACCGCCGAAGAAAGCGTTACCGGTGCTGAATGCCAGGCTGTAGCCATACAGCATCCACAGTACGCAAACCAGAGCAAAAGTGACGATGACCTGAGTCAGCATCGACAATACGTTTTTAGAACGCAGCAAGCCGCCGTAGAACAGCGCCACGCCAGGGACGGTCATAAACAAAACCAGAGCCGTACAAATCATCATGAAGGCATTATCGGCGCCATTGGCAACCGGGTCGGCAGCCATCGCAAGCGAAGGCAGCATAGCAACCGCAGCCAGCCCCATCATGGATAAAAGTTTTTTCATTATTAGTCTACCCCTATTTCTCTACGATCAGAGTTCCACTGTTCTAGTGCTAATCACCGAGTCTTTAATTACAGTGCTGCTTCGTCGGTTTCGCCGGTACGGATGCGAATAACGCGTTGCAATTCGGCAACGAAAATTTTGCCATCACCGATCTTGCCGGTGTAGGCCGCTTTGCTTATCACGTCGATAACTTCATCGAGCTGATCGTCGGCGATCGCGATATCAATTTTTACTTTTGGCAGGAAGTTGACGCTGTACTCAGCACCACGATACAACTCCGCATGACCTTTTTGGCGACCAAAACCTTTGACTTCTGTTACGGTCAGCCCCTGAATGCCCACAGCAGACAGTGCTTCACGCACGTCTTCCAGCTTGAAAGGTTTGATCACCACAGTAACCAGCTTCATTTTGCCACTCCTTAAATTAAGAGCTTATCGTGATACGACTCACGCCCGATACGATTTGGATAAAGCAAAGGATGTGCCAAATGTGTCTAATGTTATCGATTCAGCCCATTAACCCCAGCCAGCGGCATTTTCAGAATAATCAGGGGTCACTTTGGCAAGGATCCTGCGCAAGGCAATAATAAAAGCGCCGAGGATTAAGCACCAATTTAGTGCATGCAGATCAAAAACAGTGCAGAAGTATGAGAGCATGCTGATGCGATGCATGAAGATGGTGCGTGGGGATAAAACACCAGAGTTGAAAATGCCTTTGGCAGGTATACGCCCGAGCTGAAATTATTGGCTGGGCGTATTTTAATTATACCAATGGCAAGGTTTCGCCCTGCTCTGCGGTGGCTAACTCTTCACCGGCAAGCTGCAACTGATACATCTGATAGTAGCGGCCTTTTTCCTGCAACAGCTGAAAATGGCTGCCCTGCTCGACTGCCTGACCGCGATGCAAAACCAGAATGTTATCGGCATCAACGATAGTCGAAAGTCGGTGAGCAATCACCACCAGCGTGGTCTGTTGTCTGATCGCTCGCAGAGCGCGTGAAATTGCCTGTTCCGTACCGGAGTCAATATTTGCCGTTGCCTCGTCGAGGATCAAAATTTCCGGGGCTTGCACCAGAACGCGCGCCATCGCCAATAATTGTTTCTGCCCGACCGACAGATTATTGCCTTGTTCGCCGAGAATGGTATGAATCCCCTCAGGCATGGCTTTTATTAGCGGTGCCAGCTGGACGGTTTCCAACGCGTGCCAGACCTGCGCTTCATCAACATCACGACCCAGAGTCACGTTGGCGAGCACTGTTTCGGCAAGCACCACAGGGTCTTGCTGCACCATCGCCACGCCTTTGCGCAGACAGCTGTGAGACAAAGAGGTCAGCGAGCGGCCGTCGATCAGGATTTCGCCTTTGTTTAGCGGATAGTAGCCCATTAGCAAGTTGGCAAGAGTACTTTTACCACTGCCGGTATGGCCGACCAGAGCCACAAAGCCTCGTGATGGAACGTGCAGAGAAATATTCTCCAGCACCCACTGGTCGTCACGATAGGCAAAACTCACGTCACGAAAATCGATTTCGCCACTGGTCAGTGGTTTGGCATCTTCGCCGTACTCCTGCTGCGAGCGGTCCATCAAATCGAAAATACGCTCACCGGCGACCACCGCCTGCTGCATTATCGACTGTTGTGACGTCAGGGCGATCAGCGGTTCGTTAAGTCGAGATAGATAGTTGATAAAAGCATACAAAACGCCGACGCCGATGCTGCCCTCTTCGCTAAAGCCAAACAGCACCAGCAGGCCGCATAGAATCAGCGAACCAAAAAGACTCAACAACGGGCGCAGCAAAAAGCCTTCCAGCTTCAGCGTTTTCATGCGCGCTAGGTAGTGCGACTGGCTGGCACGGGTCAGGCGTTCACCAAAACGCTTCTGCTGGCGGAACTGCTGCACCACGCCCATGCCGTTAATCACTTCGTTAAAACCGTCATTAATGTCGGCCAAATAGGTACGCACCTGACGAACCACCGGCGTGCTGTAAACTTGATACAGCGCCATTACCACCAGCACCGCCGGAAAAATACACATGGCAATCAGCGCCATGCGCCAGTCGAGCAGAAACATCGCCACCAGCATCGCACCAATTAATGCAATGCTGCGCAGCACGGTAGAAACCACGGTAACGTAAAGATCACGGATGACCTCGGTGTCGTTTGTGACGCGAGAAATAAGTTGCCCCACCGGCTGGGTATCAAAGGCGCTCAGCGGCTGACGCAATGCAGCGTCCATCACTTCGGTTCGCAGGCGCTGAACGACTCCCACGGCAGCGCGGTTGAACAGCAACGCCTGGGAATAATGCAGGCTGGCGGCCAGAATTTGCAGCAAAATAAAAGTGATCGCCAACAGACTGACCATGCCCAGCGGCAAGAGTCCTTTGGAAACATAATGGTCGATGTAATAGCTGATTAGAATTGGACCCAGCACTTCGGCCGCTGCGGCGATCCACAACATGATCACTGCGATACTCAGCGGACGGCGATAGGATTTCCCATACACCAGCAGGCGTTTCAGGGTTGGCCAAAGCTTGATCTTTTTCATCGGTGGATTTTTTGAAAGAATCTGACTCATTGATTCACCGGCTCCTGTGAGGCAGGAACATCATCCAGCGCCGCTTCAAGCTGTTGATAACGATTCATATCACGATACCAGCCGGCGCTGGCCGCCAGCGTTTCATGGTCGCCGCGCTGCACGATGCCACCTTTGGTAAATACCAGAATCTCGTTGGCATCGACCAAAGCTGACAGACGATGCGCACTAATGATCACCGTTTTATCACTGCCCCACTGGCGCAAGTTTTGCAAAATCTGGTGCTCCGTGCGGCCATCGACGGCGCTCAGCGCATCATCGAGGATCAGGATTTCTGCATCGAGCAGCAGCGCGCGGGCTATGGAAATGCGCTGCTTTTGGCCGCCGGACAGCATCACGCCGCGCTCGCCGACCTCGGTGTCATAACCCTGCGGCAGACGAAGAATGTCTTGATGCACACAGGCCATTTCCGCCGCCTGCTCGATCTGTTCCTGAGTTGCGTCGGGACGCCCCAGCGCGATGTTTTGCGCCACGGTATCGGAGAATAAAAACGGCGTTTGACTGACGATTGACAACCTTGATCGCCAGTCATCGAGCAGCACTTCACTCAGCGGCTTGCCCTGATAGCGAATGCTGCCCTGAGTGACGTCAAACTGGCGTTGCAGCAGCGCAAGCAGGGTACTTTTTCCCGAGCCAGTTGGCCCGCACAGCCCAAGCATATTGCCCGGCTGCAGGATAAACTGCACGTCATGCAAAGACGGTGCGGTAGTCTGCGGATAAAAGAAGCTTTCGACATTCACCTCCAGCTCGCTGCGTTCCGCCGACAACGGCCGGGTGCCGTCCAGCACGCAAGGCGCTTCCTGCAGCAGGCTGCGAATACGGCTATAAGCTGCACTTCCACGTTCAACAATGTTAAACATCCAAGCCAGCGCCAGCATCGGCCAAATCATCAGCCCGAGATACATCACAAAGCTGGTCAATTGCCCCAGTGTCAGATGCCCGTTAACCACCATCCAGCTACCGCCACCAATGGCCAGCATGTTAGCCATGCCGATAGAGACATAAATTGTGGGATCAAAACGAGCATCGACGCGCGCCACGCGCATGTTTTTAAGCCCTGTGTCCTGCGCCACATCGGCAAACTGTGAAGACTGATGGTTTTCGAGACCAAATGCCTTAATCATGCGGATGCTGGTCAGACTTTCCTGCGCCTGATCGTTTAGCGAAGAAAACGCCGCCTGTGCGACCTTAAAACGCTGATGTAGCTGATCACCATAACGTTTAATCACAGCGGCCATAATCGGCATCGGCACCAGCGACAGCAGGGTCAGTTCCCAGCTGATTTGCGTTGCCATCACAATCAACACTGCCAGCCCCATCACCAGAGAATCGACCAGCGTCAGCACCCCTTCCCCGGCGGCAAACACTACGCGATCGACGTCGTTAGTGGCGCGGGCAATCAGGTCACCGGTACGATGGCGTAAATAGAAAGCCGGATGCTGGCGACTAAGCTGGCGATAGAAATTTTGACGCAGTTCTACCGCCAACTGATATGACGCACCAAACAGCAGCACGCGCCACACATAGCGCAGCAGATAAACCAGAATGGCCGTGCCCAGAATCAGGCCCAGCCAGAAGAATAATTTGTTTGCGGGCAGCGTCTTACCGGTGACACCATCAATAACGATGCCCACCAGCTTAGGCGGCAAAAGTTGCAGGATGGCGATAACGATTAACAGAGCGACGGCTCCCAGATACCTTCGCCATTCGCGACGGAAGTACCAGGCCAGTTGGGCAAACAGTCTCACGCAGATTTTTCCATGATTTTAATTGTAAAGTCTCTTATTTCCGGCGTTAGGATACCATCAATAACCGCTCATTCTTACGAAACTTTTTTGCCTAAAGAGGCAAATGCGTGGTCGACTTTATGCGTTCCATGGCAAAGTTTGATGTCACATCCAGCAGGCCTGGTACGGCGCTGACCAACTTTTTATAAAAGTTATCGTAGCTTTTCATGTCTGCAACTTGCACCTGCATCAGGTAGTCAAATTCACCCGCCATGCGATAAAAAGACAGCACCTCAGGGAAAGACTCCACCTGTGCGACAAAATTTTGATACCACTGGCTGCTGTGCTGCTGGGTTTTAATGCGCACAAAAGCGGTCAGGCTGAGGCCGAGCTTATCACCGTCGAGCAGCGCAACTTTGCCCAAAATGATCCCCTCTTCCTCCAGTCGTTTTATTCTTTTCCAGCAGGGTGTCGAAGTCAGATTTACAGCTTCCGCCAGTTCGTTGAGAGAAAGAGTGCAGTCCTGCTGCAACAGGGCCAGCAGCTTGCGGTCAGTTTTATCTATCATTAGTCCATTCCAGAGAAATATTTTCTACAAAATTGCCGTTTACGATGAAAAATAGCAACCTTTTTTCCCCAGCACCAAGGTAAGCTACGACAAACAAAACAACATTTATTCCCCCAGGGAAAACACCATGAACGACTGCTGGGTCAAAAACGCAATCAAAGAAATCGATGCGGATTTTCGCCGCTCTGCCGATACTCATTTAATTCGCCTGAATATTGCCGATTTTCCGGGGATTTCACTGTATCTTAAAGATGAAAGTACTCATCCGACCGGCAGCCTGAAACACCGCCTGGCGCGTTCACTATTTTTATACGGCCTGTGTAACGGCTGGATTAAAGAAAACACGCCAATTATAGAGTCCTCATCCGGTAGTACAGCGATTTCAGAAGCCTATTTTGCCCGACTGCTGGGTCTGCCGTTTATCGCGGTAATGCCAGCCTGCACTGCTCCGCGCAAAATCCAGCAAATTGAGTTTTACGGCGGGCGTTGCCATTTTGTAGAAAATTCCAGCCAGATTTATGCTGCTTCCGAACAGTTGGCAACTGAACTGAATGGTCATTACATGGACCAGTTTACCTACGCCGAACGGGCTACCGACTGGCGTGGCAATAACAACATCGCCGAAAGCATTTATCGGCAGATGGAA
The DNA here is from genome assembly GCF_000257645.1 of Serratia sp. M24T3. Lineage (GTDB taxonomy): Bacteria > Pseudomonadota > Gammaproteobacteria > Enterobacterales > Enterobacteriaceae > Rouxiella. The sequence continues at coordinate 3,933 of NZ_AJHJ01000047.1, read as the reverse complement.
CTGGAGCCTTGCCCTGTGCCGCGCTACCTAGTGATGAGCGCCGGAACCGGCGGCACCTCGGCGACTCTGGGGCGCTATATTCGCTATCAGGGCCACCAAACTGAGTTAGTCGTCGTTGATCCGGAGAACTCGGTTTTTTACGATTGTTATCAACAAGGTAATAAAGAGTTAGTGGCTCAGTGCAGTAGCCGTATCGAGGGTATTGGTCGTCCTCGGGTCGAGCCTTCATTTATCCCTGGCGTGATTGACCGCATGATGCAAGTCCCTGACGCCGCAAGCGTTGCGACCGTACACTGGCTTGAAATTATGCTTGGCCGCAAGGTTGGCGGTTCTACCGGCACCAATGTCTGGGGGGCATTACAGTTGGCAGAAGAGATGCGCGAACGGGGCGAAAAAGGCTCAATCGTCACGCTGATTTGCGACAGCGGTGAGCGTTACCAGCATACCTATTTTAATCCGCACTGGGTGGCAGAAAATCTTGGCTGTCTGTCGCCGTACCGTGAAAAACTTACCGGTTTGCGCTGATCTTAACCAAGAGTAAAGAGCAAAAAGCCGGCGCCTTCACGTCGGCTAGCTGCAATGCCTTAGTCTTCGGGGGAATAACTCAAGCCTAGTGAATTCAGCCAATGTTGTAAAAAGTGCGAGACCGCCTGCTCCTTGCAATGACCAATGACCTCAAGACGACCAACGTGCTGCTTCAAAAGCGGTAAAGCGTTGCCCATTACCCACCCTCGCCAGACGCTTAGCAGCATTTCACCATCATTCATCGCATCGCCAAACACCATGCAGGCTCGATTGGCAGTTCATCGCAGGCCAGGCCTGATTGCCACCGCCCACGAGCCAAGATGATTGATTTTTGCTATTAACGTCTGCAAAACGACAGTAACATACCGCCATCATAAGCTGTTTACCCCTTGCAGCCTGAACAATTAAAAAGGTATTTAAGATGAAAAGAGCCGTTGTGGTCTTTAGTGGCGGGCAGGACTCGACCACGTGTTTAGTGCAGGCGCTCACCCAATATGATGAAGTACATTGCATCACTTTTGATTATGGCCAACGCCATCGCGCCGAAATAGATATCGCCCAAAAGCTGTCGCTGGAGCTGGGTGCAAAAGCGCACAAGGTGCTTGATGTCGGATTGCTTAATGAACTGGCGGTTAGCAGCCTGACTCGCGATAACATTCCGGTTCCGCAATTTGGTGAAAATGAAGAAAACGGCTTGCCGAGCACCTTCGTGCCGGGACGCAATATTCTGTTCCTGACGCTGGCGGCTATTTATGCTTATCAGGTTCAAGCTGAAGCTCTGATAACCGGCGTTTGCGAAACGGATTTCTCAGGCTACCCAGACTGTCGCGACGAATTTGTTAAGGCCCTTAATCACGCCGTTACTCTGGGCATTGCTCGCGATATTCGCTTTGAAACCCCGTTGATGTGGCTAAACAAAGCAGAAACCTGGGCGTTGGCAGACTACTACGGCAAATTGCCGCTTGTCCGCAACCAGACCCTGACCTGCTACAACGGCATCGCAGGCGACGGCTGCGGCGAATGCGCCGCGTGCCACCTGCGTGCCAAGGGTCTTGAAGAATACCAGCAAGCACCTGAGGCGGTTAGCGCCAGCATGAAACAAAAAACCGGTCTGGTTTGATCCGCCGTTAAGTTAACAGGCCCCTCAAGCTATTGATGGGGCCACATCGACTTTTTCTGGCAGTAACGTTACGGGTTCAGTCAGGATAGATTTTGATTGATCTGCGCTCTTTAAGCGCTGCAGACGCATTTCCCCTTTTAGATTCAGCCCGGTACTTACAGCATAGTTTCGCCAAACGCCGAGACTAATTTGATGAGTCATGGCAAAACCAGTAACCCCACCAGCCGCTTTTTTTTGCGCATCGTCCATGCTGCGCCATTCTTCAAGATGCCTTCCCTCGACACTTGACGAAATCTGAGGAAACAACCTCTGCAATCCGAGAAAACGAAGCCCGCGATCGTTCGCAAACGTTCTGAAGGTCTTCAGCAGAATTTTTTTATCTAATGCATACCCCGCGGTCCCACCTATTTTTTTCCGCTTTACAGAAGTCATATTCAGCCACTCTGTTAAATGGCTGTTCGCAACTGGTTTTAACTTGGTGGGTTGTAGCCTCTGGATACCAAGCGCCGTCAAGCCCTCCATATTGGCGTATTTCTGTAAATCGTTGAGATTGATTTTATGCTTGAGAGAAAATCCCGTGATCTGACCTATCTGTAGCCTTTGTTCAATCGACATCGATAACCACAAATCAAGGTGCGCATCAGTGACGGGAGAAGTTGAGGCTGTCAAAAATTGCCGCCCCCTCTCAGATAACCCTTGCAGGTTGGCTAGCTTGTTAAATTGACCAATATAGATCTGCTGAGTGTAAGCAAATCCATTAACTCCACCACAGTCGAAGCGTTGCTGGTGGGTCAATTTTTGCCACTCTTCGAGATGGCGAACAGAGCAGGATGTGATTGTATGCTTGGATATTCTCTGCATTCCCAAAAATGTTAAACCACTTTTATTCAAGAATCGGTTGAGCCCTAAAACGTTTAATTGATGTTGCCGAGCAAATCCTTTCACTCCGCCCTGCGCTGCTTTTTCAGCAGACGACATTGCCAACCAAAGATGAATATGTCGAGCCTGAACGAACTGATCATGCGTTGATTTTTTTTCAACATGACCCTGAAATGTAATGCTTTTCTTATTAATTACCCGCCTCAATGAGCCTGAGTCGATGCCGTGCCTGTTGGCAAATCCGACTGTTCCTCCCTGTTCTTTTCTTTGTTTTTTGGTCATGTCGTGCCATTGGACAAGCGGTCTATTCTCTATTTTCTGAACTGATTCCTTTAGTGACGAAGTTACCTTTGAATCAAAGATTTTAGTGGGCTGTTTATTCAGTAATTCTGGCAAAATCGATTTATTAGAGTTAATTGAGGTAAACGGCCCAGCCTGTTGTGCGCTGCGGATATTTTGATTCAAAGAGCCTGGCAGCGTTGAAGTAGTCGTTGTAACGAGGGGCGATTGAATAAATCCCCCTTTGCTTATCGGTTTCAGCATTTTTTATCGCGCCTTTAGGTGAGCGGTTACGATCATCTCGGGCGATATTCTGCCGTGGCTCAAAGAGTAACAATATAAAGAAGCGCTTATTTGGCCGTTACTCTTGCAACTCACTCAATTTTTCTCTTAATACACCTTCCAGCGGTAATGCCTTCTGGGTGCGCAAATCGATACAGACAAAGGTCAGCATTGCGTCAGATACCGTCTCTCCGTTGCAGGTAATCACCTGTTTAAGTACCCCACTTTTGCCGTTAAGCTGCTCCAGCTGGCTGTCTATTTGCAACAGATCCCCAAGCACGGCTGGCTTGCGATAATTGATATTGATGTTGACCACAATGAAAGCAATGTTGTTTTGCGCCATCCACTGAAAGCCCTCTTTGTTGTCGAGCCATTCCCAACGCGCCGTTTCAAGAAACTCTAAATAGCGGGCATTGTTAACGTGTTGATAAACATCAATATGAAACCCACGAACCTTAATAGTTGTTTGCATACAGTGAACCTGCCGATTTAAAAGAATTTAATAACTGGCGATGTCAGCAGGACAACGCCAACTGGTCAGACTTCTTTCAGGTTAGCAGAAGAACGCGGCGAAAAAAGCTTCTCGCTCATCGCCGCGATCCGTATCACAATTTCAAACGGGACTGATTACGCTTGAATAAACCGGGGCCAATTCCAGGCACTTCCTGTAGCTGGTCAATATTGGTAAAGGGTCCCATCTCTTCACGATATTCAACGATGGTCTGTCCTTTTTTTAAGCCCACGCCATTAAGAACCTTTGATAGCTCTGCTGCGCTGGCATTGTTCAGGCTGACCTTTTCCTCCTCAGCGTTAGCTGCAGCCGCTTCTTTTGCCGCTGGCGTAGCTGA
>NZ_AJHJ01000046.1 GCF_000257645.1 Serratia sp. M24T3 | reverse complement strand
CCTACTCTGTGAGTCAGGGAATATACGGCGTAAGATTGCCATAGCGAATGCGGCGATAAACATCGAACTCATTCGCAGCTTCTCCGGGCCAGCCAAGCGGATAACTTATGATGCTGTTATCCGTTCTATCGTCCAAAGCTTGTAGTAAAGAGGTGATTTTACTACCGTGTAGATCGATAATTTCAACTTGCGTTATTGGCGTTATCATTTCTTGCGCATGATATCTTCCTGCTATTCTGTGAATAAACTCATCAGTCTGCGTTAAATAAACCTCATCACGACGATAGATTGTGTAATATAATTCAATACGCTTTCTTTCTTCCCGCCTCATTGATTCAGACGCATTCACATAATTTTGAATTTCATTTTTAAGCATTTTATTATGTTCGAGCAAGTAATGCTGATTAAGATCAACGTTCAAACGCCCGCTAAGCACATCCATTAAGGTGACGCTAATAAGCTGATTATTAATTACATAGCTAAATACCGGTTGTAGAAAATCCTGACGCGCGAAACCATAACGGATCATACGACTGTTAAAAAACAGCTCGGCGGGTAACGTGAAGTATGGCGTAACCAGGGATTTCACCCTGTCGATACCCAACCCTGAAAAAGTATTTTGCTCAATATTGGTAGCCCTTTCGGCCAGTCTCTGCTCTACTGAAGCATTAAAATATTGATGCAGTAAAATACAAACATCAGCCGGCGTTTCTGAGGAAAACATTAATAGCTTGTTTTTTCTTAGCCATAAAACATCTTCCTGCATCTTTAAAAACAACTCTGCCAACGTCATGATGGTAACATTAAAAGGAGAAAGACCAACCAGCGTAACCTCTAGAAAATTAATGTTAATGCTTTTGAAATCCTCAAGATAATAGCGCAGATTCTCTATGCTAAAATTCAAATACTCATTATTCATCAACCTTAAAAACTGCATTCGATGCACCCTATTGTATTCATTTACATAATCAGCAACGGTAGCATTACGATATATTTCAATTAAACACTGAATTTGCCTGTCAATAGCGTCAGGGTAAACTATTTTTATGCTTTTATTTTTATACTTATTAATCGCCTCAATAAGGGGTAAATTTTCGGCTATATCTCCCGACGACTCATCAGCTAAATTATATTGAGCATTCGACTCCACCGGCCCACAGCGTACTGTGGTATTTTTCAGATCATCATTAAGTTCATGTTTGAAAATAAGCAAGTCTAGAAAATCATTACTCTCCAGAGATAGAGTCCTAAAGTAATTTACAGCAACAGCAGGTCGTTCAACTGTCAACTCTCGAGCTAATGAGAGAGGAGGCATCTTGCGGCTTGGAAACGGCAACCCTTTCAGCAGACTATTCATAACGATTTTATTAAAGTCTATCGCCAAGCGTGTTTGTTTTCTAAGTACATTGGTATTTATTTTTTCTTCTTTTGGTAAACTTATTAGACCATTCCTCCTTACTTTTCGAGCTTCTTCTGCTGAAAGGGATATATTATGTGTAACAGTAGAGGCTTTATCCTTGCCATTTTGGTGCATTTCCAATTGAAGCTTTATTTTATCAACAAATTTGAGCTTGAAATCAATAATATTAGTATCTTGATATCCACCATGTTTAGCTTCATTATATAGTGCGAGAATGGCAGTTTTAAAAACCTCAATGATGGCAATCACCATAATAGAATAGGCTACCGCTTTAGCTCCACTTTGTGTGGTAACCAGATGAGGAATATTGGCTAACAGTTCATTTGCCGTTTCTCCAAGAATGTTCACTGTTGCATGTATTGACTGCTTTTGCCTGTCTCTGATGCGCCCCTTCATCATATCGAGAAACTGTTTAATATCTTCTTCTTGATCAAAAATTTCATTCTCATTAGGATATTCTTCAAGCCTGTTCATCGTAATACGCCCCGCAAGACTCTCATACGAGCTTGATAAGTCGCTCATGCTCGCAGAGCTTTCCAATGCACGGACTGGCGAAGCAGGGTTATCCATTAATACTGGGCCGGTTCTTCCAAAATAATATACTGAATCGCTGGAAGAGGAATAGCTGCTGAAAGATTCAACGCTCGATCCGTGAAAACAGGCGATCATTCGCGAAGCTGACGTTTCTCCCCTTATTCCAGGTAATTCGATTGGCGCTTCTGTGGATAAAATGATCCTCTTGCCTGGAGAAATAAGCAGTGTTCGCGAAGAGCTCGTTGTTTGCGTCAAATCAGAGAACAGGTCTTGCGGCCTAAAATAGAGCGTGCTCTTAACTGTTTTTATTAACTCGACACTTTTATGTGCCAGCAATGACAATGTGGGAACTTCTACACTACAACCAACAAACTTTTCTATTTTATCAAGCTGTGGATTGCCAAGCCCTTCGTAACATCCCCAAAGCGGAATAAAAGAGGCAGCAGACAGCTCATTGTACCAATCTTGCATTCTTGTGAAGAACGTGTTGCCCACCAGCTTATTTTTCCTCGGGGTACTCAGCGCTATTTGATCAACAAAGCTAACGGCTGCCGGTGTAAAGTCGCTATCGAGGGTAAAAGTATCTATATCATTGAGTAAAAGTGTTATACCACCGTCGATTTCACTAAAATCATGTCCTGTCTTCTCTAAAAAAATCTGTTTGATATCATCTTTTTTAAAAAATATTTTATTATCAAGCAGTGACCTTTTAGCGTCCTCTTCATTTAATCCCAAATAAGAACACTCTGCAGAGTCATCAATATAGAAAAAATATTTATTTTTATTAAACTCAAAAGCAACCACTCCTCCCTGATAAATATCGTTGTTTTTTATTCTTCGGGATACTCCCTTTACCCAGCAAGTATAGTAAATGCTCTGCACGTAAAGCTTGACCTTTTTTATACTCGATTGATAAAACCAGTTTTTCATAATAAATTGCAACGTTAGCTCAACAGCAGTAATCAGCGATTGTCTTATAATCTCCACTCGTTGAATTTTTGATAACTGGTTGTCATTTTTATAAAAAGCATAGAGTTGGTCCACTACGGTATAGCTACTAACGGCCAAGAATTTATAACGCTCAGTAGCTGCCTTATTAAACTCAGACAGTATTTTGATAATTTCTTCATTGTTATCACCAATTAATCTTTCATGTAAAATGTCCAGCCCCATGAGCTCTATTAGAAAGCAAATTGGAGGATGAGTTAGCAATCGCATAAATCTCTGCCTGTCAACGGTGGTTACCGAACTACTCGTTATGATGAATATAAACTCATTCATTTTTTCAAGTGGCCTCCCCCTACTGTTTTCCGGAAAATATTGCTCCAGTAACAAACCCAACATTAATTTCCAACCATGCATTTCGTGAGTGTAATGCCCCATACCCACTACTGAATTAAAAGGGAACGCCAACTTGGCGATTATTCTTATCATATGAAGATCAATATATTCGCTGCCTGAATCTACTTTTATAAAACGCCCCAACTTACCAGCCAGAGAGAGGTCGAGCGGATGAAAGCTATTAAGTAAAGAATAAATCTCCGTAAAATCTTTCGTATCAAAAACACGTTCAACCTTTAACAAATAGAGTATGTATTTTACAAAGCCATTGACTATTAATGCCCGTGACTGTTGGCTCATGTCTAGACTGGCACAGAAATAATAATGGCTTATCGATAACGGGATATTTATTATCTCATCGCTTAGCAAATAAGAACGGGTGTTTTCATCGAGCATTTTTTCCACCAGCCTTATCATCGTAAAGCCGGGTTTGTTTTCGTCAAATAGTGGCTGATAACGACGAGTAATCGCGTCGTAGGTATACTCATCAGGAAATATTTGTTCAATATTGGGATTACGATTGAGTTTTGTTTTCTCTACCTGCTCGCTTCTTGGCTTACGCGCTCGCCAGTCAAATGTTGTTTTTAGCACTGTAGGCTCGCCATTTACCGTGCGAAACAAACTCATCATGCCATCAATATCAATCAGCCCTTTCCTAAGCGTTTCAGTCAATGTCTGCGGCGGATTATTGTTTTCGATAACGGCCTCGTCGTGGTTTGACGGCGTCAAAACGCAGTCTGGTGCAACTGCCCATCCCTTCATCGCCCTGGCAAAGGGTATCGATAATGCGTCAATTTTCACCCGTGTCGGGTCAATCGAAAAGTCAGGAAAATGCCCCACTGCTTGCTCACGAGTCTCTATCGCGATACCGCGCAAACCGGTATTAAGGATGTAAACGACTTGATGAGTCTCGGGGAAAACTCGCCCCCAGCCACTGGCACCCGCAAAACTTTTAACCATACCGGTGCCATTTTTCTGCTGGGGTTCTGGGCAATGTCCCTGCGGTAACTGGCGGTAAAATCCTTTAAACGCCGCGCAAGAGTTTGGTGAAATCCAATAATGAACATCTTGCAAAGGCACGCCATTTTTCGGAAACGATAAACCATAGTAAAGAGTTGTGCCCGGCAGTGTTATCGATAGCGAATCGGCAAGATAGTCATCAGTAATCGGTTGTTGGATTGATTCGGCTGTGGATGCCAAGAGCGGGGGATATTTACTGCCACAAGGAAACAATATCAGCACTGGGTTGCAGGTGCCTATATGGTACAACGCCGTGCCCAATCCGGCTTGAAGTAGATCGACGTGTTTTACGAAAGGTAATAGCAAACTTATCAACCACTCGCCGGTAAGATAACGCCCATCACACTGCGAGGATAAAAATTGCAGAATTAGCTTGTCGCGTTGACTTGTCGCATCAGAGGTCAATGCTCCGGCTCGGCCTAATATTTTTATTAACTCATTGAGTACCCAAGGGTTTACCTCGGCAGGAATCCCCATCGACGACAATCCTGCAAACGCCAGCAATTTGGAGACTTCAAGTTCCATCCTCTGTGGTTGGCTTTCAGGAGGGGGGAAAGGTGATGGGGTATATAATTGCTCCAGCAGCTGTTTATTTTCCGCAATTTGCAAAACAAGCTGTGCTTTCGACTTGTCGAGAACCGTTGCCAGGCGCTTCTCATCAACATTAACAGGGATGTAGCATTTAATAAGTTGCTCAATCCCGTGCCGGGATGCATTCAGCACTTGTGCAATCGTTAAACTGACATGATTCATGCCGTAAATATTATTCACGCCACATATTGAAAGCAGCCTTACCGGGGCATTTCTAACCTCGTCGATAAACTGCGTGAATTGGTTGTAGAAAGATAACGCGTCAACAAGCCCGTTTTCAGACTTGCCTGTAACACAAACAGCATTTTGGGGATTCACTAAAGGCATGGTTCATACCTCACATGGGAATGTGATATTTCTGGATTTAAGTGAGGTGTTTTTAAACGCTGATTTTTTTCCGCGCTATCATATTGCGCTCAACGATTAATTATCAGCCCATGATTCGGGGAGGCTCTCATTTAGACGCTCTTAATAAAGCCAAAATAGACAGATGCTGCTTGCCCACAGTGGCTGATTCGCGTAAAACTGTCTGCCGCTAATCGAACAACTCTAACCTCATTCTCTGGACGATATGTTTCAAGATAACCCGCTGCTCGCACAGCTAAAACAGCAACTTCACTCTCAGACGCCACGTGTCGAAGGCATCGTAAAAGGTACTGAGAAAGGCTTTGGCTTTCTTGAAGTAGACGGTCAAAAGAGCTATTTCATTCCGCCGCCGTACATGAAAAAAGTCATGCATGGCGACCGTGTTATTGCCTCGGTACAGACAGAAAAAGAGCGGGAAATCGTTCAGCCGGAAACGCTGGTCGAACCTTTCCTGAGCCGTTTTGTCGGCCGCGTGATTAAAAAAGACGATCGTCTTTCCATCATGCCTGACCATCCATTACTGCGTGAGGCTATCCAGTGTCGCACCGGTCGTAACTTCAATCATGAAGTTAACGAGGGTGACTGGTGTGTGGCTGAAATGCGTCGCCACCCGTTAAAAGAAGGCGATCGCGGCTTTCAGGCTGAGCTGACAGAGTGGATAACCACTGGCAGCGACGACCTGGCTCCGTGGTGGGTTACGCTGGCACGCCATAACCTGGATCGTGAAGCTCCACAATTTGACGTAACAGAGCTTTTGGAACAAGGCCTTACGCGTGAAGACCTGACCGCCCTGCCTTTCGTAACCATCGACAGCGCCAGCACCAAAGACATGGACGATGCGCTCTATGTTAAAGATAACGGTGATGGCACGCTGCAGTTGAACATCGCGATTGCCGACCCAACGGCTTATGTGACTGAAGGCAGTGATGCCGACAACCTGGCTCGTAAACGCGCTTTCACCAACTACCTTCCGGGCTTCAATATCCCGATGCTGCCCCGCGAGCTGTCTGACAACCTGTGTTCTCTGTTGCCAAACGAACGTCGCCCTGTGCTTGCTTGCAGCGTGACTTTGTCTGCTGACGGCGCGCTGGGTGATGATATTCGTTTCTATGCCGCGTGGATCGAGTCGAATGCCAAACTGGTTTATGACGAAGTTTCCGACTGGCTGGAAGATACTGGCGATTGGCAGCCGCAAAACGACACCATCGCTGAACAAATTCGCCTGCTGAAACGCGTTTGCGACCTTCGCAGCGGATGGCGCACCGAGAACGCGTTAGTGTTCAAAGATCGCCCTGACTTCCGCTTCGTGCTTGGTGAGAAAGGCAACGTACTGGAAATTATTGCCGAGCACCGCCGTATCGCCAACCGCATCGTTGAAGAGTGCATGATTGCCGCGAACGTCTGTGCCGCGATTGCCCTGCGCGATAACCTTGGTTTTGGCGTGTACAACGTACACAATGGCTTCGACCCGCTGCTGGTAGAAAACGCCGTTGCAGTTCTGCAAGCCAACGAGGTTGAAGCCGATGGCGAAACACTGCTGACGCTGCCGGGCTTTTGTGCATTGCGCCGCAAGCTAGACGCGATGCCAACTCAGTTCCTCGACAGCCGTATTCGTCGTTTCCAGACCTTTGCTGAAATCAGCACTGTTCCTGGCCCGCACTTTGGTCTTGGACTGGAAGCTTACGCCACCTGGACGTCACCGATTCGTAAATACGGTGACATGGTCAACCATCGCCTGCTTAAAGCGATGATAACTAACCAGAATGCCGAGAAGCCGCACGACGACATGACGGTTCAGCTGGCTGAACGCCGCCGTCTTGGCCGCATGGCCGAACGTGATGTGGGTGATTGGCTGTATGCCCGCTATCTCGAAGATAAAGTGGGCACTGACGTTAAGTTCAGCGCCGAGATTATCGATGTAACTCGCGGTGGTCTGCGCGTTCGTCTGCAAGATATCGGCGCGGTTGCCTTTATCCCGGCTCCGTTCCTGCACGCGGTTCGTGATGAACTGGTTTGCAGCGTGGACACCGGCACGGTGCTTATCAAAGGCGAAGAAGCCTACCGTCAGAGCGATATTATTGACGTGAACATTGCTGAAGTCCGTATGGAAAACCGCAATGTAATAGCCAAGCCTGCAGCCTAATCCTCGACGATAGATAGCAGCAATAAAAAACCTGCCGGTTAAGGCCTGCAGGTTTTTTTATGCGCTTATTTCGATTGAAAGTCAGGCTGCGCGATCGTTGGCACGTTCTCCCGTTTTGATAATCCTCTGTTGACTGTCACGATCAAACAACTGCATACGAGAAGCATCTAATCGCACCCACACTCTGCCGCCGGGTCCTGCCCCCGATCGCACCATGCTATAAACACTCACCGCCTCACCGGCAATTTTGCCGTGGATCAGTTCGCTAAGGCCGGTGGGTTCAATAAGCGTTATGTCTAGCGGCAGCGCGCCCGGTTCGTTGTGCTGGCAAAGTTCCAGCGCCTCGGGGCGAATACCGTAGGTGACATCGCGTCCCGCAGCTAAATGCCCGTACTGCTCATCCACTGGCAACAACAACTGGGTATTGATCCGCACTCCGCAGCCCTTTTCATGGCGCTCAAGTTTTCCGTCGATGAAATTCATTGCTGGCGATCCGATAAAGCTGGCGACAAAACGATTGGCCGGTGTGTCGTAAAGTTCCAGCGGCGTGCCCACCTGTTGTATCAGCCCGTGGTTTAATACCACGATTCGATCCGCTAACGTCATGGCTTCGACCTGATCGTGAGTCACGTAAACAATGGTGTTTTTCATTCGCTGATGCAGGCTTTTGATTTCGATACGCATCTGTCCGCGCAGCTGGGCATCAAGATTCGATAATGGCTCATCAAACAAAAACACCTGAGGCTCTCGAACAATAGCGCGCCCCATAGCTACTCGCTGTCTTTGCCCTCCCGAAAGCTCCTTGGGCCGCCGCTGTAGCAACGCCGTCAGCCCGAGGATTTCGGCGGCTTTGTTCACCGCAGCGTCAATCTCTGCCTTAGGCCTTTTTTGCACCTCGAGACTGAACCCCATATTACGCGCCACGGTCATATGCGGGTACAACGCGTAGCTTTGAAACACCATCGAGATGTCTCGATCCTTAGGCGCAACCTGATTCATCAGGCGGCTACCAATATGGATATCGCCGGAGCTCGCGGTTTCCAGTCCGGCAATGGTGCGCAGCAGGGTCGATTTACCGCAGCCTGAAGGCCCCACCAGCACCACAAATTCGCCATCATGGATTGTCAAATTGATATGGCGCAGCACCTCGACGTTATCGTAACGTTTTTGAAGATCGGTAATTTTTATTTGAGCCATGAGATCATCCTTTCACTGCACCGGCGGTTAAGCCCTGCACTAAATAACGTTGTATAAACGCAAAGAAAACACAGGCGGGGATCAGCGCCATGACGGCTGCAGCCATCATGTCTCCCCAGGAAACGGCAAATTTCGAAACAAAACTCAATAACCCAACAGGGAAAGTCATCACTTCGTTTTTGTTAATCAGCATTAGCGAAAACAGCAATTCGCTCCAGGCCGAAGTAAAAACAAAACCTAGCGTTGCCGCCATGCCCGGTAAAGTCAGAGGCACAATAACCTTGCGCAGCGCCATAAATCGGCTGCATCCCTCCAGCATCGCCGACTCCTCGAGATCTTTCGGAATACTGTCAAAAAACGACTGCATCAAAAATGTCGCAAACGGCACGTTGAAGGCGGTATAAATCAGGATCAACCCCAGCAGGCTGTTGGTTAAGCCAAGCGGCGCCATGACCTTATAGATAGGAGCCAGTATCATCACTAGCGGGAACATCTGAGTGAATAACAGCAATGCCGCCATTACAGTTTTGCCGCGAAAGCTGAAACGCGAAAAAGCGAAACCCGCTGCGGCGGCAATCAGCGTCGATAATGCCGCTGTACCGAGTGAAACCACCATGCTGTTAAAGAAATAAAGCGGAAAGTCGCTTTCGCTAAACACGCGTTGAAAATGCACCAACGTCAGCTGGCTGGGCCACATTCTGACCCCCTCGCTGTACAAGAGTTTGTCCGGTGTGACCGAAATTTTGATCAGCCAGTAGACAGGAAACAGCGCAAACAACAGATAGAGCAAAATGCCCAACCGATGACCGCCCTTTCTTAATAATAGGTTCATGGTCGCGCTCCTATTTCAAAAGCTGATGGCGAATGCGCAGCAGCACTAGCGCATAAAGTGTCATTAACACCAGCAGGAAAACCGCCATTGCCGAGGCGTAGCCAAAATCCAGCTTTCGATAGGCGGTAGTGAAGATAAAACTCGACAGTATCGAGGTTGAATTCGCCGGGCCGCCGTCCGTCATTACCACAATCAAATCGGCAAAGTTAGCAATCCAGATAGTGCGCAGCATCACAGTGATAGCGATCATCGGTGCCAGAAACGGCAAGGTCACTTTCCTGAACTGTTGCCAGCCGCTGGCACCGTCCATCGACGCTGCCTCATACAAATCCTTGGGAATTGACTGCAAGGCAGCCAGCAGCGTGATGGCAAAAAAGGGGATTCCAAACCAGACATTGGCCAACACTGGCCCGTACAGCGCCAACTGAGGGTCGGAAAGAATATTATAAGGCTGGCTGATGATATGCAGGCTGGCCATCCAATGCGGCAGAATGCCGATCACTGGATTAAGCAGCCAGGCCCAGGTCAGTCCAGACAAAAAAGCCGGCACTGCCCAAGGTAAAAACACCAGCGCCTGTACCCAGCGTCGCAGCGGGAACTCACGATTAAGCAGCAGCGCCAGCCCTAATCCCAATGCAAACTGTAATACCAGCGAGGTCAGTGTCCAATTGAAAGTATGGCGCAATGCCGCATAGAAATGCCTGTCGGCAAACATAGTGCGAAAGTTATCCAGCCCGACCCAACCGGTATCAAATGGATTCAGCAGCTGAATATTTTGGAAGGCATAAGAAATGCCGATAGCCATGGGCACAAAGATAAACAGGCCGATCAGTATCAGAGTCGGCGTTAAATAAACCCAAGGTTCAAGCAGCGCGCGTAATCGAGGAAAGCGCGGCTCGGCAACAGTGACAGCGGGCGAAGCTTCCAACATCATGACGCATCTCCGTTATTATGAGGCAGCCCCTGCCTGTGAAAGCAGGGGTCGCAGTCAGATCACTTATTTTGATCGGCAAGCCAGGATTTTTGTTCTTTGGTCAGATATTTTGCCCAGTCGGCGACCATGCTTTGGGTATCGTTTTCACCCAAAAGCGTTTCCTGCGAGCTTTCCTTTACGATAACCGAGTTAAAATATCCCCAGCCTTTTAGATGAGTCGGCATGGTCAGTGGCACATAGTCAGGGCTGTTGAGCTCCTGGAACCAACCGGCAAACTGCGGGGCATGGTAGTAAGCGTCCTGTTCGGCGCCCTTATAGATAGGCAAGGTGCCAACAAACTTGGACCAGGTCAGGTTATTTTCTTTATCGCTAAGGAATGAAATGAGCGACCACCCGGCATCCTGATTCTTGCTTTGCTTAAACATCGACCATCCGGTGTAACCTATCGTCGGGAAGGCTTTACCGCTTGGCCCGACCGGCATAGGTGCGACGGCAAAATCGTCTGGATTCATGCTGTTCCTAATGGCGATCAGCGCATCGGGGTCCTGATCGAGCATTGCGCATTTACCGGAGTAGAAGCTGGAGACGATTTCGTTGAAGCCCCAGTTGACGCTATCTTTTGAGGTGTAGCCCTTCTTGTACATATCAACCAGGAACTGCGCACCTTTGACCGCGTTTGGTTGAGTCAGCGTGCTATTGCCTTGTTTGTCAAAGAATTCCGGCGAGCCGTTCATTGCCGCCATAAACATCATCCAGGCATTTGTGCCACCCACGCCACCGCGCATGCAGTAGCCTGTAATGCCGTTGCCCAGTGCACTGATTTTCTGCGAATCGGCCATAAATTCGTCCATGGTTTTTGGCGCTTCGCTCAGTCCTGCTTCCTTGAACAGCTTTTTGTTCCAAAACATGGCACGCAAATAAAAACCATAGGGGATCATGGTCGCCGTCCCGCCGGAAGAACGCGCCATGGTTAACGCTTTATCCGTGAGCTCAGGCGTATTGCTCCAGCTTTTTAGCCGAGGCTCGAGATTAACCAGCATGCCGTTGCTGGCATACAGCCCCTGCCAGGTGTCAGGCATTTCAACGACATCAGGAATTTGGCCACTCTGGATCATAGTGCCAAGTTTTTCAAACGCCTGTCCCCAGGGCAAAGAAATGACCTCGATAGAAACGTCAGGATGCTGGGTCTTATAAGCGGTTAACATTTTTTGCAGCATTTCAGTCCTGGCCGGACTGGTTATCACTTCGACCAGCGTTAGTTTCGTAGCAGCAAAGCTTGTGGCTGAAAAAAGTGCCAGGCTCAGCGCCAACAAGGTCAATTTCGGGTGTCGCATAATCGTTATTCTCCACTCAAAAAACGGCAAAAGTCAGGGCGAAATTAAGTATCAGAACGAGTCTTAACGCGCAGATTCGATGGCGTGAGTCAAATCTCGCCACAGGTCGGCAGTCTCTTCCAGGCCCACAGAGATACGGATCACTCGAGGCCCAACGCCAAAGTCGATAGCAGAGTTAAATTCGCCGGATTGATTGAGCACAGAAATTGCCGGCATCACCAGACTTTCGAATCCTCCCCAACTGACCCCCATTCGAAACAGCTGTAAGTGATTACAGAAAGTTGGGATATCAACTGCATCATGCAGTTCGAATGAAAACAGGCCGCTATAACCGGTGAGACTGGAATCGCTGAACGGGTGTAAACCCGGATGATTCACCTTGGTGACATAAGGATAATCTTGCAGTTTTTTCGCCAGGGACAGCGCGCTTTCATGATGCTGGCGCATGCGCAATGGCAGTGTTCGTAACCCCCGCAGCAATAGCCAGGCTTCGTTAGCCGACAGTTTGCCCCCAAGGAACGGGCTGATATTGCGACTAATCGTGCTGATACGTTCCTGAGTCGAAATCACTAATCCAGCCACGACATCGCTGTGCCCGCTGATATATTTCGAGGCGGAGTGGATCACCACGTCAATACCATCGTTAAGCGGCTTTTGAAACAGTGGTGAAGCCCAGCTGTTGTCAATCAGCGTGATAACCCCAGCCTGTTTGGCCATTTTGGCCATTGCTTTAAGATTTTGTTCGCCCATCACCCAGCTGTTAGGGCTTTCAAGGTAAAGCATTTTCGCACCGATTATCGCTTGCTCTACGGCCTGCAGGCTGCCGCCGTCAACGAACTCGACGTGAATATTAAAACGGGTACAGAAACCACGTAGAAAACGATAAGTGTCTGGATAGACGTGATTAATACATACCACTTTATCGCCTGGCAAAACGACGCCGAGGATCGCATTGCTGATAGCCGCCATGCCACTGCCAAAAGCCAGGCAAGCTTCACCCCCTTCCAGCTCAGCGACCTTTTTCTGCAGCTCGACCACCGTAGGATTATCGACTCTCGAATACAAAGCATGGTCACTTTCACCACGAAAACGAGAAATCATGCTGTCGTAATCGGTAAAGCTAAACAGCGACGATTGATAGATAGGCGGCGAAATTGCGCCACGATCGTGACGGGCATCGTGCACTAACCGGGTCCGCTCACTAAAATCGTTGGGGCCAAAATCTGACTTGGGTGAACCATTCTCATTATTTTCTGGCAGCATTGATTACTTCCTTCATGTCGCGTTCAGTGATATTCAAAATTTCATGGCTGATACGGCGTGCGGTTTCAGGCTCGCGTCTGACAATGGCGTCAAATAACAGGCGGTGCAGAGGAAAAGAGTCGCTAAATAGCGCTTGCTCGGGTGGTGATTCGAAAAAAGCATGCAGTAAATGGATAATGCCGCCGACCATTTGCAGCAACAATGGATTGTTGGCGGCCTGATAGATTGACGAATGAAAGGCCCAATCCTCAGCGCCGGCTGACCCTTGGCGAAGATGAACCCTTTCCATCTGATCGAGTTTTTGTTCGATATTGCCAAGGTCTTCTGTGGTTGCACGTATCGCCGCAAGTGCAGAAGACTCGCATTCGATAATGCGTCGCACCTCGAGGGCATGCCACATGGTAGCCGAGTCATTTTTGAAACGCAGTGACAGGAAGCTATCATTTGCATTTACTTCAGCATGTAAAAACGTTCCACTTCCCTTTTTGCGAACAATAATACCCAATGCTTCCCAGCGTTTGAGTGCCTCTCGCACAGTATTGCGACTAACCGCCAAACCTTCCGCCAATACTCTTTCTGGTGGCAGACGTTGCCCGACCAGTGTGCCAGACTGTGCAACGTAACGGGTCAAGGCATCCAGGATCAGGGTATCGCTTTGCTGCGGCGCTATAGGTTTAAGTAAATCCAGACCTTTATCGAGGTTAGCCATAGACACCTTTGTCTCTAAAATATTCGGCTTGATTAATTGGTCCAACAACTCAACCAATGGACCACTTTGCTGAATACTTGCAAAAGCCTTGCCAGTTCTATAACTGCATGTTTCATATGAATTAGATTTGTTTCTGCAGCATTTTTGCACTAATTAGCGAGCCTAAGCTGTGCAAAATACCCCCATCATGCACAGTAAATGCGCAAAGCTTGGCAAGTGCCGACGGAGAGGAGTAAAGTAGCCACACTTAACATTTATCGAATGATTATCATTATCAAAAATCGCTTTGCTAAACGATAACGCCAATAACCCTAAAATAGGAATGCCTGTGACTATGAACACAACCGTCACCCCTTCTCCTTTATCTACAACGTGTTGCATCGTTGGTGGCGGGCCGGCCGGACTGATGCTCGGCTATCTGTTGGCGCTTAAAGGTGTGAACGTTACTGTGCTGGAGAAGCATGCAGACTTTTTGCGCGATTTTCGTGGCGATACCATTCATCCCTCGACGCTGGAAATTATCTGGCAACTGGGGTATCTCGATGAGTTTTTAGCCTTGCCGCACCAGCGCGCCGAAAAATTGATGGGTGAAATTGACGGCAAAGAGGCAACAATGGCAGATTTCAGCCGCCTGCCAACACGCTGCAAGTTTATTGCTTTTATGCCGCAGTGGGATTTTTTGAATTTTATCAATGAGAAAGCTCAGCAACTGCCTAATTTCACCCTTGTTCAGCAGGCCAGCGTTAAAGAATTAATTGAAGAGAATAGCCAAGTTAAAGGCGTTAGATTTATCACCCCACAGGGCGAACAGCAGATTAGGTCCGAGCTGGTAGTGGGCTGCGATGGTCGTCATTCGATAGTCAGGGAAAAAGCCGGTCTTGAAGTGATGAACTTCGGTGCGCCGCGTGACGTGCTGTGGCTTAGAGTCAGTAAGATTGCCGACGATCCGGAATGGACCACCGGCCACCGCGGGCCGAAAAAAGGCTTTATCATGATCGATCGCGGTGATTACTGGCAATGTGGCTACTCAATAAACAAAGGCAGCTTCGAAAGTCTACAGCATCAGGGCCTTGCTTCATTTCTCATTAGCCTGGCTGAAATTTCGCCTTTTGAGGTAACGAGATTGCAGCAAGAAATTACCGATTGGGAGCAAGTCAAACTGCTGAGTATTCGTATCGACAGACTCAAGGAATGGGCTAAACCCGGCCTGCTGTGTATCGGTGATGCAGCTCACGCCATGTCACCCATCGGGGGCGTTGGGGTAAACCTTGCTATTCAAGATGCCGTAGCGACTGCCAATATTATTACTCCTGCATTGCTGAAAGGAAAATTGACCTTGCAGCATTTGAAACATGTTCAACGCCGCAGGCGCTTCCCGACTTGGGCCACGCAATCGTTACAAATCATGATCAGCAAGGCGGGTCAAAAGCCTCGACGTAAAGCCCCTTCAGGCATGGAGCTTTGGGTGCGTCAGCGTCCGTTTGTCCCTTTCCTGTTCGGCAGGCTAATAGGAATTGGTTTCTTTAAAGAAAACTTTAAGAGGTAACTTGGTATCGCAATCGGGTAACATTATCGGCAAATAATTGATAACGAGCCTGATATGTCATCCCCGAAAACTTTACTGCGCTTGCAGAATGTGAGCTTTAGCCTTAACCAGCAAGTTTTACTGCGCCCAACTTCGTTCGAGCTAAACTCCGGTGAGTTCTGCCTGCTCACCGGCCCTTCCGGCAGTGGCAAAAGTACCCTGCTCAAAATTGTCGCCTCTCTGCAAAATCCTACCCAGGGACAGATTTTTTTTGAGGGGCAAGACATTACCCAAATGAAACCCGAAATCTATCGCCAGCAGGTTTCCTACTGTTTTCAGACGCCGGTACTTTTCGGACAAACAGTATTGGATAATCTTTCTTTGCCCTATGAGATTCGTGGGAAAAAAGCCGACAAATCACTCATGGCCGAATGGCTAACGCGCGTTAATTTACCTGTCGATTTACTCAATAAAAACGTGCAAGAACTCTCGGGCGGTGAGAAGCAGCGCGTTTCATTACTTCGAAATTTGCAGTTTTTGCCCAAGGTACTGTTACTTGACGAGATTACCAGCGCGCTGGATGAAGACAACAAGCAGAACGTTAATGCGATTATTGCCGACCTGGTGAAACAGCAAGGACTGGCGGTAATTTGGGTGACTCACGACACAAACGAAATCCGCCATGCGCAGCGGGTCATCACCTTAAAGCATGATACCGCAGGAGAAAACACCCGTGAATCAGCATAACATTACCAATGAATCACTGGGACTGGCGCTTGTATTAGTGGTCGTCGCCCTGCTGGTCAGTAAAAAAGAAAAGTTAGGTCTGGAAAAAGACATTATTTGGAGCGTAGCACGGGCGATAGTGCAGCTGATTATCGTCGGATACGTGCTCAAATACATTTTCGAAGTCAACAATGCCTGGCTGACCGTGTTGATGGTGCTTTTCATTTGCGTTAATGCTGCGCTGAATGCCAAAAAACGCAGCCGCAATATCGATAACGGGTTTGTGATTTCTTTTATCGCCATCGCTATTGGCACCGCATTGACACTTTCAGTGTTGATCCTTTCCGGTTCAATTGAGTTTCTACCGATGCAGGTGATCCCCATTTCCGGGATGATTGCCGGTAACGCCATGGTGGCTGTGGGCCTTTGTTATAGCAATTTGAACCAACGTTTCGCCGACAACCAGCAAAAAATTCTTGAAATGCTCAGCCTGGGTGCGAGCAGCAAACTGGCTTGCGGTACGATTATCCGCGACAGTATTCGCTCAGCAATGATCCCCACTGTCGATGCGGCTAAAACTGTTGGATTGGTGAGCCTGCCGGGCATGATGTCGGGTCTGATTTTCGCGGGCATTGACCCGGTGAAGGCGATTAAATACCAAATTATGGTGACTTTCATGCTGCTGGCCACTGCCAGTCTGTCGACAATAATTGCTGGCTATCTTTCTTACCGACGGTTCTTTAATGACCGAGCGCAGTTGAAAATTTTGAAATAGTTTAATCGTTCTCGATAAATTCCATTGAGGCCGCCGACCGGTGGCCTTTGGTAGACTTTATAGAACCAACTTTGGCTAACGGGTGAATAATTTAAACTAGATTAGCTGGATCAATGAAACCGCAAGAAACAGAGTTTCGGGAATCGTTGATCTGAATAGAATGTCCCCAGCAGCAACTTATTATGATACTGAGGGCAATTACAATGTTTATTATCAAAGGGTTAGGCGGTAGTGATTTTCAGCATTTATATGAATTATCGGATCATGAGCTAAGTAAACGTGGAGCAGTAAGAATAAAAGTAAACGAATATCCTTCTTATCCCGATAGAATAACTCTTAGAGATATTCCTCTAGGCGAAAATGCAATTTTGCTTAATCATCTTTATCTAAATAGCCATTCTCCGTATCGAGGTTCGCACGCAATCTTTATTTGGGAAGGCAAAATTCAACCCGCAGTGTTGAAAAATACGCTACCTGAAGTAATGCAAACGCGACTGATATCATTACGCGCTTTTGACATAAATGACATGCTAGTTGTAGCCACAATATCGTCAGGTTACGAAATTGAAACCAGTATAAAAAACATGTTTAAACAGCCGCAGATTGAATTCATCCTGGCTCACAACGCAAAGCAAGGTTGCTTTTCGTGCAGGATTACTCGCTGCGAGTAAGGCAGTCCAACGGGTGGTCTGGGTCACAGCCCGGTAAGCAAAGCGCTGACCCTTGACCCTGAAACCAAATCACTCTTAACCTGGTGAACTCAAAATTAAGAATATTTTTGCCATCAAAAAATCACCCACGCCAATAACGCCGCGAAAAACGCCTTGCCTTCGATGATGAACGCCACGGCGTCATAAGATATTCCAGCAAAATAACCAACAAGAAACTCACCACGCCGAGTAGCGCTAAAAAGGCGATCGCCGAGAAGGTTCCCGCAGTGTTTAAGCGCGAGTTAGCCTGCAACAGATAGGCGCCCAACCCGCCGCTGGTTGAAGCGGTCCACTCGCCGATCACCGCGCCGGTTACGCTAAAGGTGGCCGAGAGCTTAAGAGCCGAAAACAGCGGTGTGTAAGTTGCAGGCAGTTTAACGTGGCGGAAAATACTCCAACGCGAACCGCCCATCGATTTCACCAGATTCAGCATGTCCTTATCGACCGAGTTCAACCCGTCGAGAACGTTAACCACCACCGGAAAGAACACCACCAGCGCAACAATCACCAATTTAGGTGCCAGTCCAAACCCTAGCCAGATAGTTAATGCCGCCGCTATAGCGATCACCGGCACCGCCTGACTGGCGATCAGGATCGGATAAAGAATGCTGCGGATCCACGGCGTCGCGTCCATTAGCACGGCAAAAACAAAACCCGCCCCAGCCCCAAGAATGAAACCCATTAAAAAGGTGACAAAAGTAATGCGGAATCCCTGCAACAAAACCGGTAAATCGTCAAGAATATGGTCCCAGGTTTGCTCGGGTGATGGCAAAACGTAAGCCGGAATCTGATAAATACGAACCGCTAAATCCCAAATTATCAGCACCAAAATTAATGCAGCCAGCGGACCACCAAGAGGCAGCAGCAGTTTTCGCGCCAATGGCGCACTACTTTCAAGAGCCATGGGCAAGAGATTCCTGAGTGTCGTGATGTTCAGAGCTGCTGTCTTGCAAAAACACCAGATCGAGGATTTTCCTTTTCAGGGCAGTAAATTCAGGGCTGGTCAGGCAAGACAAAGGCCGTGGGCGAGGAATATCTACCGTCAGAATTTCACGGATCCTCCCCGGCCGTGGCGACATCACCACCACGCGGTCGGCCAAAAACACTGCCTCGTCAATGTCATGGGTGACAAAAATCACTGTGCGCTTTTGTTCTGACCACACCGTCAGCAACCATTGCTGCATCGAAAGCCGTGTCTGCGAATCCAGCGCGCCGAACGGTTCGTCCAAAAGCATGATTTCGTGTTGCATGGCCAAAGTACGCATCAGCGCTACACGTTGACGCATTCCTCCGGAAAGCGCTGCAGGATAATGGTTGATAAACTCCCCTAACCCATAGCGTTTCGCCAGCGCCACACCAGCCGCACGCTGCGCTTTGCTCGCCCCGCCCTTGAGGATAGCGCCGAGTACGATATTGTCGATTACCGTCATCCACGGCAGCAGCAGGTCTTTTTGCAACATATAACCAACGTGGCCACTGCTGCCGGTCACATCCTGATTATCAATCAAAATAGTGCCAGAGTCTGGTTTCAGCACGCCAGAAATCAGGTTAAAAAGGGTACTTTTTCCACACCCCGAAGGCCCAACCACGCAGACGAACTCGCCTTCCTGGACGACTAAATCTGTAGGCGCCAACGCAGTCATACTGCCAAAACGACGTGTCACATTTTGCAGCGACAGCTTAGGATAACTCATTAATTTCTATCTCCTTCTGGTCTGGCAAAGTTTGGCGACTCGGTGGTGATTGATGCTAAAGAGTCTCGCAGCCATCGCGGCCAAACCAGACTACATCCTCAACTTTCACTGCTACCTCACCGCGCTGTGCAAAGGGTTCGATAGCCCAGGCTCCCCACATCGGCGTAGTGTTT
This sequence comes from Serratia sp. M24T3, assembly GCF_000257645.1. GTDB lineage: Bacteria > Pseudomonadota > Gammaproteobacteria > Enterobacterales > Enterobacteriaceae > Rouxiella. The sequence goes on along the minus strand of NZ_AJHJ01000046.1, from coordinate 16,322 downwards.
CCGGCATCAATGAACCCGTGAGTGTAGGCCGCACCGGCTGTCAGTGAATGACCGATGTTGCCCAGCAGATCCAACAGAATAAAGCCTTCTGCCGTCAGCCTTTCATGAGACAGGCCAAACAACTCACTGGCAGGCATTCCCGGCCGACACTGTGCCAGCGTTTCATAATGGATGCGTTCCAGGTCTTTCAGTGCCTGCGCAGCCTCCGGATAATCACCCATTACCGCACAACGAGTACAGTCACCCCAAGAGCCGTCGGCAGTGATCGGATGCACGTCAACCATCAACACATCTTGAGCAGCGGCCTGCTGCGTACCGGGTCCCTGGGTCGGAAAACAGACGCGTGTGTTTTCACCTAATCCGACATTAGTGATGGTCCAGATCCCTTGTGCGCCCTGGCTTAGCAGGTAGTCATGCACCTGCTGTTCAACCTCTGTCTCGCTAATTCCGGTTCGCGCTGCGTTAACGCCGACCATTGCAGCCTGCTTAGCCAGCTTCTGGGCAGCACGCAGTCCGGCTGGCGCGTGAAAAGCAATGTCCGGCCCGGGACGATAAGCCCAGGCCGGTTTCAAAGAAGAAGATGGAGAGCTCATCAAGCCCCCTTAAGGCAGATACTGATTGGTAAAATACTGGTCCGCCGGGAGCGGGTCTTTGACAATGCCTTCGGCTTTAATTGCTGTCAGCAGGCTCTGCCAGGTTGTCGCTTCCTGCGCCAGTGATTTACTGTCGGCCGGTGCCAGAAGTGGGATGGTGTCCGCCCACTGCTGTTTGATATAGACCGGGTCATAGGCTTTGCTGTAGGCGGTAGCAAAGGCCTGCACGCCCTCATCAGGGTGATCGACAGCATATTTAATACTTTTCACCGTGGCACGCATAAAGGCCTTAGCTAATTCAGGGTTGGCTTTCAGCCACTGCTGATTGCCTGCCAGCATAAAGATTGGCGTATTCGGCACGCCGTGGGCGATAGCCGGCAAGAATTCAGGTTTTTGCTTACCGGTCGTGGTCATCTCAGTGCCTTCGGCATTGGTGATACCCGTTATCACGTCCACACGTTTTTGCAGCAAAAGCGGCACGGTATCATCCGCAGCGGTCACCATTTGTACGTCATTCAACGTCAGGCCTGCGCTTTTAAGCATCAGCGCCAGCTGCGCCTTGGTCCAGGCATCATTATAGATACCCACGGTTTTTCCTTTTAGCTCCGCCACTGTATAAGGCTTGCCCTGCTGACTGATAATGCCCCAGTTATTCTCTTTACCGTAACGGCCAATTGCCTGCACCGGCGCGCCCTGCTCTTTGGCAAATATGATGTCCATTACCGTGGTAAAGGCGACATTGGCGCGACCCGTACCGAGAAACTTCATGGTGTCGGCCACGGTCGGCGGGGCCACAATATCCAGATCGATACCTTCCTGGGCATAAAACCCTTTTTCTTTACCCAAAATCCATGGGATCCAGAAACCATCGGCCACCGGCCATTCCTGAATAAACGTGACTTTGGTCAACGACGCCGCGGAGGCTGTCGACATTCCTCCCACTACCGGCAACAGAGTGCTGAGCAACGTGGCCCCAGCCAAAACGGTCCCAGCTAAAAATGTACGTCTCTTCATGTTCATTTCTCCGGCAGTTTTAGAGGAATTATTAGTCGATGCTATTGCATATTGAGGTGGGACAATATTTTATGTCAATAAGTTTAATACCCTTTTTAAGCTTGCAATATAAGTAGATAGGTTAAGTTTGTCATTTGGACAACATCATTGACGCTGAGTCGGTATCTGACTGCGGTCCAGGGCTATAAACTCGACAAGTTTTGATAAAGATTGTTTCCTAATTTTAGCCCTTTGGTTTATTAATAAATGAATACTAAACAAAACTTGGATTGCCCTTGTCAGCAACAGATAAACATTAAATTTGAAATAACTCCGACCTATAGTGATAGCCGATCGCTCTTTTAAACAAAAACGTGATGAATCCCAGCCCTTTACGGAGAACGTATGACATTTTTGAATATTTTCATTTTGGCAGTTATTCAGGGGCTGGCGGAATTACTGCCGGTATCAAGCTCGGCTCACGTGATCATGGCGGAAAAACTGCTCGGGCTGGACCCTAGCGCGCCGAATATGACTTTGCTTTTAGTGATGCTGCACACGGGTACCATGTTTGCGGTTATCGTATTTTTCTGGAAATCATGGCGTGATTCCTATTTCAGTTCTTTTGCAGCGTTTAAACGCATCGCGCTACACATCGTTTTAGCTACCGTAATGACCGGCATTGTTGGACTATCGTTGCAAAAATTGATCAAGAAATTTTACGCCGGTAATGCTTCCGATTTTCAAATCGAATCGCTATTCAGCAACAGTAAACTTATCGCCTCGGGACTGTTGGCCGCAGGTATCCTGATCCTGATTTCCTCACGCATTAAAGAACGTCAGGCGCCTGGAATGTCGATTTTACAGTCGCTGTCGATCGGTTTTGTTCAAGGTCTTTGCCTGCCATTCCGCGGATTTTCCCGTTCTGGTGCAACCATATCGACCGGTTTATCGATGGGCGTAGCGCGTAAAACGGCGGAAGAGTTCAGTTTTGCCCTCGCGGTGGTATTAACCCCGGCGGTCATCGTGAAAGAGGCACTGCGCGTGTATCACCCGGCGGCAGGCGCGGCTCCCGTTGCGGCTTTTAGTGGCATTCTGTTGCCGAGCCTGATGGGAATGGTATTCAGTTTTATCGCCGGATTGGTCGCGCTGCGCTGGCTGGCCGGATGGCTCGAGCATGGGAAATGGCACCTATTTGGCGGGTATTGTATTTTTGCTGCCTGTGTCGTTCTGTGGATCGGTTAACCTTTTCTGCCAGGCAAGCCACGCTTATCGGTTTGCTGGCAGTGATTTTCTTCAGCTCGGTCGCCGGGCTTATCCGCAGCGTCGCCGAAGGGCTAGGTCCGGTGGGCGGCGCGGCGATGATCTACAGCCTGGCCTCAGTGTTGTTATTCTTTACCGTCGGCATTCCCAAACTCGGCAGCTTCCCGCGAATTTATCTTTATTTCGGCAGCCTGCTGTTTGTGTCCTATGAAATCTGCCTGTCGCTGTCTTTAGGCTTTGCCCATAACCACAGCCAGTCTATCGAAGTTGGGATGGTCAACTATCTGTGGCCGAGCATGACTATTCTAATGGCGGTGATTTTCAAACATCAAAAGGCCAACCTGTTGCTGATACCCGGCATGGTGCTTTCGTTTGCGGGTTTATGCTGGGTGCTAAGCGGCAATCGGGGACTTTCGCTGGTGTCGATCGCCGCCAATGTACAAAGCAATCCGCTAAGTTACGGACTGGCTTTTGCCGGAGCAATTATCTGGTCGCTGTATTGTATTTTGACCAGCAAAAAAGCCAACGGCAGCAACGGTATCACGCTGTTCTTTATGCTGACCGCTGCAACTTTGTGGATAAAATATGCAGCTGGTTCTGCTGCAACCCTGCATTTCACTCCGCACGCTGCCATTAGTCTGGTGCTGGCCGCCGTGGCGTTAGGCTGTGGATATGCGGCGTGGAATATTGGTATTCTGCATGGCAATGTCACAGTGTTGGCGACTGCCTCCTATTTTATTCCTATCTTCTCTTCGGCACTGGCGGCGTTTATTCTTTCCACTCCGCTCGGTATTTCATTTTGGCAGGGAGCAGCAATGGTCAGCCTGGGTTCTTTAATTTGCTGGCGGTCAACGCGAACAAAAGTTAAAACGGTAACCTCCGTCAGTCAGCAGCATTTAGATTGAGCTAATACTTTTCCGACCGGCAATGCTTGCCAGTCTGTAAAAACCAGGAGTCAAACTATGGCCTCTTCTCGCAATGAAGCCCCGGTCACCGTGGCTTGTCTTCAGATGGAACCGGTTTTTGGTGAAACCGCGCATAACGTCGCAGCCAGCATTGCCATGATTGAACAGGCAGCCGCCAAGGGTGCCAATCTGCTGGTTCTGCCGGAGCTATGTAATACCGGCTACGTTTTTGCTTCTCGCGAGGAAGCTTTTTCTCTGGCAGAAGTTATCCCGCAGGGTGCGTCAACACAGGCGTGGATTGATTGCGCTGCGCGGTTGAATGTTTATCTGGTTGCAGGGATTACCGAACGCGAAAACGAAAGTCTCTATAACTCAGCGGTGATTATCGGGCCGGAAGGACTGATTGGCCGCTATCGGAAAGTGCATTTGTGGGGCGACGAAGCGCTGTTCTTCGAGCCGGGCAATCTGGGCTTCCCGGTATTTAAAACTCGCATTGGCACTCTGGGTTGTCAGATATGCTACGACTGCTGGTTCCCTGAAAGCTTTCGCATGGCGGCATTACAGGGCGCTGATATTGTGTGCGTGCCGACCAATTGGGTACCGATTCCCGGTCAAGACCCAGGCAGAGAGGCAATGGCTAATATTTTGGTGATGGCAGCCTCGCACACCAATTCTCTCTATATTGCTGCCGCCGATCGCGTTGGCATTGAACGCGACCAGCCGTTTATCGGCCAAAGCCTGATTACCAGCTATACCGGCTGGCCGGTGGCTGGTCCCGCCAGCAACAAAAATCCCGAGATAGTCCTCGCTACGATAAATCTGGCCGATGCCAAACGTCATCGTAACTGGAACGATTTTAATCAGGTATTAAAAGACCGGCGGCCCGATGTCTATACGCTGCCGTAAAAATGACTAATGGGTGCTCACGCACCCACTGTTTTATCAGGTTAATTGTTTTATTAGGTTAATTGTTTTATCAGGTTAATTGTTTTATTAGGTTAATTGTTTTATTAGGTTAATTGTTTTATTAGGTTAATGTCTGGCGGCTATACCTGAGAGGTCAACGCTGTTTCAAAACAGATTCTCCAGCCACTCATCCACAGAGGATTCTGTTTCCAGCGCCAATGCCCTTGCCCACAACTCTTGTGCCTTTGGCAGACTAATCGCTCTGGTTGCCAATGAAATAAACTTGTCTTGTAGCTGCTGATCGCTAACCGGGTTTCCTGGCGCACCCAGCGCGATATCCACGCAGTGACTCAGGCGCTGACCATTTTTAGCGATTAACGTCACTTCCGGCTCGCCATCGGCACTAAAGCTGGCATCAACATTCAACGATATCCGCGAGATGGCGTCCAACAAGGCCGGATCGCGGCGCTGCTGCTCGCCATAGGCGTCTAGTCCCGCATGGCCGTAAATCCAGCGCGCAGCCACCGCATAGCGGATACTCATTTGCGCGGCGGCCAGCGAACTTATTTTTTCATCGCCACACATTTCCTGCAAAAAAGGTGACATCGTCACTTCTATACGCTCAACATCTTCCGTTTTCATTCCCAAATGCGCAAGCAAAATTCCGGTAGCATCGATTGCCGAATGCGTACCGCGACATGAGGCATAAGGTTTGATTGAACAGCGCATCAGTTTCCACACCAGCCCTAAATCAGCGACCAGCGCCCGTGGCTGTGCAGTGGTCGGTGCCAGCGTTTTTAGAAAACCGCCCCAGTGATCTTCAAACAAACCTGTGGGGCCAGTGATCCCCGCCTGCGCACTTAACGCCGCAAGCACGCCGCCCTCGGCCGCGCGTCCGGCATGCAGTTTTTTACTTTGTGAGCCGTCATGGATAAACGCCCACAGGCCGCCGCTGAAACTCCCCGCGATGCCCAAGGCCGCTGAAATCTGCGCGCTGTTCAGACCCAATAATCTACCGGCGGCGACCGCAGCACCAAACACGCCGCAGGTTGATGTCGAATGCCAGCCCGCGCCGTTGTGCGCCGAGTAACCGCCACAGGCCTCCAATACTCGCCGCGCCACGTCATACCCCAATACCACGGCAGTAATAAACTCTTCACCACTGACCGGTTTTTCACACAACGGTAAAACTGCCAGCATGGCCGGGATTACCACCGCGCCGGAATGGTCACAGCCACCAGTGTCGTCCAGCTCCAGCGCGTGAGCGGCAATGCCGTTGAGCAAGGCCGCATTGCGCGGGGAGGTTTTTTCCCCTCGTCCCCACAATGCAGCCATCGGGGCTGCACCTTCAGTTAACAATATCGCGGCCATGTCTTTAGCCACCTCACTGGTCGCACCGACTAGACCCGCGCCAAGAGTATCGATAATGTGCCGCTTGGTGCGCGCGACCAGACTGGCAGGTAAATCATCAAATTGGGTATCGCAAACGAAAGCTACCAGTTGCGATTGAAAATCCATGCACTGACTCACGGCTGCACTCCATTCTGTGTATGCTGCTGCCAGATTTGCGCCGGATGCGACGCCTCATTTTGCGGCTGCGTTTGCCGCCACCAGTCGGCAACTTCCCCTGCCGTAGCAACCCAGACATCCGGCTTTGAAGTGATATAATCCAACAGCTCTGCCAGCATGCCAATGCGCCCTGCCGTGCCAATGACCTCTGGATGCAGACGCAGCACATAGCAAAGGCCAAAACGGTAAAAACCGTCGAAATCCATCTTCATATTGCCCAGCGTGTGGCTGTAAGAAGCAATCCGCGACTGCGCCGGAGGTACCGCCGGTGAAAGGTTGAAGGCAAAGTAAGGCTCATCCTCCAGCTCGTAATGCATAGGTAATTCAACCAACTGCGACTGTTCCCCGGTGATCGTCGGCTGAAAATAAGGCAAATCATCGCCGCGCCAAGAAGAGCTCCAGTCAATGCCTGCTTCGCTCAGCGCATCGGCAAATCCCGGCGCCCAGTTACCGGCAGGAATCCTAAAACCTCGCGGTTTTTCACCGCTATAAGCCTTCAGCGCCGCCTGACCGCGTTGCAGGCTGGAAACTTGTTCCTCGAGGTTCAGGTCATCAAATTTGGCAAACTCATAGCCGCTGGTCGCCAGTTCGTGGCCAGCGCGAGCAATCTGGGTGATTTTTTGCGGATGGTCGTCTGCAACAATTCCCGGTACGACCCAACTGCTGCGCAGGTTTTTTTCCGCCAGCATGGCCAGAATGCGATCAATGCCGCGCAGCGTGCCATAACGCCAGACCGACAGCGTTTTTTCGCGCCCGGCTACGGCTGGAACCTGACTGAGAATGCCCTGAATATCATTGAAATCGAAAGTAATCACCACCGCGCAGCGCTTGCCCTGCGGCCATTTTTCCTGCACCGAAGTGCTGTTATTTGACATCGCTGTGCTCCTCTAACCACCACTGGGCGACTTCGCGACAGCGAGCAAACCACACATCTTCACGGCTGCGCAAATGAGTAAAAAATTGGTCCAGCAGCATGATTCGCCCTGGCTTGCCGGTGATTTTTGGATGGAACAAGGTGGTCAGACTCAGCCCCTCGTTCATTGCACCGTCGAATTCGCGGCACCAGTTATCCAGCGTCAGTTCATAGCTGGCGGTGCGGTCAAGACCTGAAGGGAAATTTGGCTCGCGGGTGTAGGCGATTGAGGCGTAGTCATCCATTTCCCAGCGCCCAGGAATTTCCACCAGCGGTTTTTCATGGCCTGGCACCTGAATCAGATACGGGCGATCGTCGCCACGCATACTGCTGGAATAGGTCACCCCGGCTTCGATCAATATCGATGGAGTATCGATGTGCCAGTCACCGGACGGCGTTCGAAAACCCTCGGCGCGAATACCGAGATACTGCCAGAAAATTTCGCGGGATTTTTCCATCACCCAGCGCTGCTGTTGGGCATCAATGGCAAAAAAAGACTCATGACGATAGCCGTGATAAGCCACCTCGTGGCCGCGTTCGACAATCGCCTGGCACTGCTTCGGCCAGTTTTCCACCACCCAGGCGGGAACAAAAAAGGTTGCTGGCAGCTGATAGTCGTCCAGCAAATCCAGCAGCCGAGCCAGCGCGCGATAAGGCCCATAGCCACCAAAAGTAAAATATTCGGGCTTGTGCCACAGCGTGCCGTTGAGCATCGCATCGCCGGTCGGACCATCGAGGTCAAACGCCAGCGCCATGCAACCCTTTTTGCCGTGCGGCCAAAGACTGGCCGCGTTGGAAATCGTCATGAGTTATCCCGCTCCTGTAAATTACTGCCCTTTATTAATGGTCACTTCTTTGATTGCGCCATCTTGCAGCCCCCATTTGCTGAGGATCTTCAGGTAGGTACCGTCAGCAATCATGGCTGTCAACGCGCCTTTAACCCCGTCGATCAGTGCGCTGTCATCTTTGCTGATGCCGATACCGGTAACCTGATAGGCAAAGGCCTTGCCCAACGGCTTATAGGTATTTTTCTCGAGATTCATGATGTACGGCAGGGTTTCGCTGCCCTGCACTACGCCCTCAATGCGGCCCTGACGCAGTTGGGTGCGGGCATCGGCAGTGCCTTCCGCGCCGACCACGACGATGGCTGGCTTACCTGCCGGAGTACAGTTTGCAGTGCTCCAGGCAGCAATTTCGGCCGGGAATGTGGTGCGGCGGCTGGTGCCGACTTTCTTGCCGCACAGGTCCAGCATGGTGTTGATTTCTTTATGTGCCACAGTGGTGTAGAACTGCGGGCCGCTGTTGTAATAGTCAACGAAGGTGGCGATATCCTGGCGCGGTTTGGTGTCGGTCATGCCGGAGAGGATCATGTCCACGCGCTTGGTTGCCACGGCGTTGACCATCTGCTCGAAGCCAATTTCCTGCCAGCTGATTTTACGGTTCAGGCGCTTGCCGATTTCCATACCCAAATCGTAATCCATGCCGGTAAGCTGGTCGGTAGCGGGATCTTTAAATTCCAGCGGTGGATAGTTCGGCATCATCGCAACTTTGATTTCGTCTTTTTGTTTCAGCGCTTCGGCGGCAGACGCGCCTGGCGTCCAGGCGGCGGTGTTGAGCAATACGCCAGCGGTAATCAGTGACAACAGCGTTTTTTTCATCAAAATTTTTCCCATGTGTAAAGTTTCTAAATCAGAACCGCGGAAATAAAATTCTGCGTTCTTGGGTTTTGTGGATTCAGCAAGACATCTTCAGGATTACCACTTTCTATAATTCCGCCTTCGTCCATAAAGACCACGCGATTAGCCACTTCTCGCGCAAAACCAAGTTCATGGGTCACGACAATCATCGTCATCCCCTCTGCAGCCAGGCTGCGCATCACTGCCAGCACTTCGCCAACCATTTCGGGGTCAAGCGCCGAAGTCGGCTCATCAAACAGCATCAGTTTTGGCTTCATCGCCAGCGCGCGGGCAATCGCCACCCGCTGTTGCTGGCCGCCAGAAAGCTCCATCGGATAGGCGTCACGCTTGTGCGCCAGCCCAACGCGCTCGAGCAGCGCCATCGCCTCCTGTTTCGCCTCTTTCACCGGACGCAGCAGCACCTGACACGGCCCTTCGATGATATTTTCCAGCGCGGTCTTATCCGGGAACAGATTAAAGCGCTGGAAAACCATGCCGGTCTTCAACCGCTGGCGGGCGATTTGCTTATCATTGAGCGGATACAGTTTTTTGCCATCCATACGGTAGCCGACCAGCTCATCATCGACCCAGATACCGCCGCTATCGATACGTTCCAACTGGTTGATACAGCGCAGAAAAGTGCTTTTTCCGGAACCGCTCGGGCCGATCACGCACATCACTTCCCCGTGCCTGACCTCAATATTAATATTCTTAAGTGCCTGAAAATCGCCGAAGTATTTGTTGACGTTGGACGCCGTGATGATGTTTTTCATAAGGAGTCCTTAACTATTGCGGCGGCGAGTACCGCGCCCGAAGTAGCGTTCAAGTCGGTTTTGGCCAATTGACAGCAACGTCACCACCGCCAGATACCAAATCCCGGCCACCAACAGCAGCTCCATGACGCGGGCGTTGGCGAAATAGATGGTTTGCGCGTTATATAACAGCTCGGAATACTGGATCATGCTGGCCAGACTGGTGGTCTTGACCATGCTGATAAATTCGTTGCCGATCGGTGGAATGATCACCCGCATCGCCTGCGGCAAAATAATGCGGCGCAGCGCGTGAATGCGGGTCATGCCGATGGATTTGGCGGCTTCATACTGCCCCTGATCAACAGAAATCAGCCCGGCCCGCACCACTTCCGAGGTGTATGCGCCCTGATTAATACTCAGACCCAGCAGCGCCGCGGTGAACGGCGACATAATGTCAACGGTTTGGAAACTGAACAGCCCGGGAATACTGATAGTCGGGAAAATCAGCGCCAGGTTGAACCACAGCAACAGTTGCAAAATCAACGGCGTACCGCGAAAAATCCAGGTATAGCCGATAGCCACGCCGCTCAGTACCGGATTGCTCGACATGCGCATCACGGCAATGATCACCCCGAAAATGACTCCCAGCGCCATTGCCAGAATCGACATCACGATGGTATTGCCCAAGCCCGTGAGGATTGCCTTGGCGGTAAAGAATTGCCCGACAAAACGCCACTCGATTTTGCCGTGGGCAAAGGCGTTGATCAGCAGCGCCAGCAGTACCAAAATCACAATCGAGGCCACAATACGCCCGTAATAGCGCTGCGGAACATACTGATACTCGCTGAGGTCAACCGGAGTATTTTTCAACTCGCTGGCTGCGGTGCGTGAATTCTGCATAACAGGCTCCCGAAATTAAAGTGACAGGCCGGTGTAACTCGACACCCAGAGGGACTGTTGTTCCAGCACCGCTTTCAGGCGGGTGATTTGCTCGGCAACGCGCACTGGAGAAGTGCCACCCCAGCCGCTGCGGGCGTGAATTGCCGCGTCCAGCGTCAGGCATTCGCGCACCTGCGGCAGCAAACGAACGTCAACCTGTTGCAGTTGTTCATCGCTGACTTGATGCAGCTCGAGGTCAAACTGTTCGCACACTTGAACCAGCTTGCCGGTTATCTCGTGCGCCTCTTTGAACGGCACTCCGCGACGCGATAGCCAGTCTGCGACCTCGGTTGCCAGCGTAAAACCCTGCGGGGCATCTTCACGCAGGCGCTCGACGTTGACCACCATGGTGTCGATCATCCCGGCCATTGCGGGCAGCACCAGCAGAAGCTGGTCAACGGTATCGATAGCATTGCGTTTGTCTTCGATCAGGTCGCGATTGTAAGACAACGGCAGCCCTTTCATGGTGGTCAACATCGCTGTCACGTTGCCGATTAGCCGACCACTTTTGCCACGGGTCAGCTCGGCGATATCCGGGTTTTTCTTCTGTGGCATGATAGAACTGCCGGTGGCATAGCCATCGTTTAGTTCAACCCAGCGGAACTGGCGTGAAGCCCACAAACATATCTCTTCGCAAATGCGCGAAAGGTTAACGCCCAGCATGCTGCCAGCGAACAAAAACTCCGCCACGTGGTCACGACTGGCAACGGCATCAATCGAGTTTTCACAGGCACCGTCATAGCCGAGGTCTTTGGCAGAAAGTTCTGGATGCATGGCGATAGCCGAACCAGCCATCGCGGCCGCTCCCAGTGGAGAAAGTGCGCAGCGTTTGTCCCAGTCTTGAAAACGCTGCACGTCACGGGCAAAAGACTGCGCATGCGCCATTAATTGGTGACCAAAAACGATAGGCTGCGCCTGTTGCAGATGAGTAAAGCCGGGGGCCAGAGTGTGAAGATGCAGCTCGGCCTGTTTTACCAGCGCCTGCTGTAATTCAAGCAAAGCGGCAACAATCTTGCGGCCGTTGTCGCGCAAATAGAGGCGTAAATCGTTGGCAGTCTGATCGTTACGCGAGCGCCCGGCGCGCAGCTTGCCGCCCAACTCACCCAGACGCTCGGTCAGCATGCGCTCAATGAAGGTGTGAACGTCTTCGTCGTTTTCGATAGGTTCAACCACTCCGGCGCGATAGTCCACCGCCAGCTGGCGAATAGCGGCCACCATAAGCTCGGTTTCTTTGTCATCCAGCAGCCCCGCGCGTTGCAGTTCGAATGCATGAGCACGGCAGCCTTGCAGATCATATTCGGCAAGAGCGAAATAGTAATCCGGGCTGCGTGACAGTGCGCTCAGCGCGGGTGCGGGTGCCTGTTTAAAGCGTGCACCCCATAGACGGTCGACGGGCTGGGACATTCTTAACTCCTTCATGGCATAGATGTTGCAAAACAAGCAGTGAGAAAGCGAAATTTCCGGGTTATTTCCATCATTTTTTAGAAAATAACCAGGCCACAAAAAATATTGGCAGCCCGTTTTTTCGCTCTTGAAAAATATTAATTAAGAAATCTTGGTTAATTCGATGTTGGCGTCATTTGCAGTGGGGGTAAATATTTTTTATGGAAAGTCCACTTTCCAAATCAGGAAACACATTACCCACAAGAAGTGATTTAAATCAGCACGGCATTGGGGTTGCAGACTTAAAACTTTTACGCGTTTTTAAAACCGTGGTGGAAGCAGGAGGATTTACCGCTGCCTGTAATGAATTAAATATTGGCTTAGCGGCGATCAGCAAACAAATCTCAGATCTTGAAGTACGCTTCGGAATGAAACTCTGTACTCGAGGCCGCGAAGGTTTCTTTCTTACCGAGCACGGAAAAGTCACTTATCAGGCCTGCCTGGATTTGTTCGCCTCGATCAATCAGTTTCGCGACAAGCTTAACAATGCCCGCCATGACATGTTTGGCGAGCTGAATATCGGCATCATCGACAACACGATAACTGATGAAAATTCACCTATAATCTATGCACTTGGAGAAATACACAGCCGTGCCCCCAAGGTCAGCGTTCGCCTGCATGCTACCCAGTTGGACGAGATTGAACGCGGTGTGCTCGACGGGCGTTTTACCTGTGGCATCATGCCGGTGTATCAGGAAAAGCCTGAGTTTGATTATTACTATTTATATGAAGAAATAGCGCACCTCTATTGTGCAGACAGGCATGAACTTTATTGCATCTCTAATGAAAAAATAACCCAGCAACAAATCAAATCGGCCGATATCGTTAATCATTTCTACGCAAACCATAGCGAGAAAAATAACTACCTCGAGTTCTCCTCCTCTAATGCAGTAGCGGTGCAAGTTGAAGCAGTGAGTTTGTTAATCTTGACGGGTAATTATATTGGATTTTTGCCAAAGCATTATGCAACTCATCTTTTCGGCGGTAATAAGCTTAAGGCCTTGCTGCCGGAAGAAATTAAAATCAGCACACCCTTTAGCCTGGTGGTAAAAAAAGGCAGCGCCTTAAATACGGTATTAACGCTTTTCTTAAACGCATTGCAAAATAATCAGCAAGACTCTTCACTGAGACAGGTGAGCTAGATTAAAGCGGTTAATGCCCGGCCCTTCCTGCACCACTTTAGTGCAAAGCGATGCGGGAGAGGGTGCAACGGATTTACACCAGAGCCAATTCGTTGGCTACTGACTCAACGCGGGCAAAAGCCGCATACAGTGACTCGGCAGTCACCGGATATGGCATATTGTGCATGTCTGGCGCGTGCAGTGAAGCCTGAATAATCTCTTCAAGTTCAGCTGCGGTAAGTTCGGCAATTTCGCTTAAACGCAGCGGAACGGCGCAGGCGTGAGAAAGTATTACCGCTTCGCGCAGCTCTTCGTCACTGCGTTTCTCCAGCGCCAGCAGGCAAAGATTGCCTAAACCTACCAACAGGCCGTGACCGAATTCGCGGGTTTTGTCACATACGGTGAAACCTTCGTAAATGGCGTGTGAGGCAGCCGCGTGCGCGCCACTGCTCATTAATGACGTCAGGCCGGCAAACATGAAAATTGCATCAAGCACCTGATCTAGCTCGGCATTGGCTTTACCTGCGCGCACCGCGTCACAGGCGGCAGCGCCGTAGGAGGCAATCAAGTCAAAGCAAATTCGGCTGTTGGCGCTGGACGAACGAGCAACTCCGGTAAGTTCGGCGTGATGGCTGCTGATGGCGCGAAATTCGTACCATTTGGCCAGCGTGTCGCCCAATCCTGCTGCCAGCCAACGCAGCGGGGCCTGAGCCAACAATTCGCTGTCAATGATCACCGCAGCGGGAGCCTGTGGCAGCGGATAAAGATCGCGAAAATGCCCATCGTCGAAATAGCGGATTGTCAACGGTGTCACCGCCGCGCAGGTTGCTGCAATCGTTGGAACAGTAATCACCGGCACGTTGGTTGCCACGCCCACGGCTTTACCGGTATCGAGAGATTTCCCACCCCCCACACTGATAATCACGTCTGCGGACAGCGCGACAACCTGTTGGGCCAAACGAAGAATATTTCCCTCGCTGGTCTCGCCTCCGAACCATTCCATGGCGACCACGTCAACCGAAGCACCTTCCAGTGAGTGACTAATTTTTTCCCCGACAGCCTGTAATGATTGATGGCCGCCAATCACCATGGCGCGTTTGCCAAGCAGAGAGCAAATCTCGCCCAGCTGCGACAAAACCCCCGGACCACGCAAGATTTGTGCGGGGAAAATAATATTTTGAGCTTGCATCTACAGCCTCTCTGTTAGTGACATTATTATGATATTAGCAGGCTAAGCATTAACCGCCGTTGCCTAAGATAAGCAAGAATTGCGCCACAGCGTGGGGATTATTTTTATCAGCCGATGCTAACCAGAGAGTTTGGCAGTTATCACGTAAAGGATGGGCTAAAACGACTCTTTTAGCCAAACGACAAAATTTGCGTGGCTCGCAAGCTCTTCCATTTCGACGTTTTCTGCGACCAACGAAAAATTATCCATAATTCTCTGGGTTGATTTACCATTAGGCGTTTGAAAAAAAGCGGAAAACAACTCGTCCCCCTGCTTCCCGCTGGTCATATTAAGAGTGATTTGATTCACCACCCCCTGGCGGATGATTTTCCTTGGCATTACCGCAGAAGACTCAACCCTTCGAGCTACCTGTAAATACTGATATTTGGCAACATCGCTGGCATAGTAATCGAAATTTTTTATCGGCCTGAAATTTTGTTCAAATATCCAGACACCTGCATCATAGCGATTAATAAACACATTAGCATTTCTACCAAGCTGGCTGATATCGCGAGAATACACTTCTGTTCTGTCAACTCGATGAGAAAAGTTACCGACTTTATCAATATATCGCATCGCTCTTTCTGAACGCGCCTGCTCCGTTAAAACCGTTAATTCTCCCAATGGCACAAGTTCTTGGTCCACTGCGGATGCGCGCTGAACGGCAGCAAATCGACTCGCTCCACGAAAGCTCATTTTGGCTGCCACAACGCCGAGCGAAACCATGCCAGTCGCCAATGAAACCCAGCCCAATTGCGCTGAAGCCTGTGGATTTTTAGGCTCCAAAGCACCGCTGGCGATTGCAGTAACGCCCGACACCACTTCTGCCGCCGTGATAGCCACTGTCGCGGCAAGGCCATACGCCGCTAATGATGCCCCAAAAGTTATTCCCGCCAGCAGGATGCCCAATGCGCCCGATGCAATCCCCAACTTTGCCTGCCAGCTCATATGCCCGCTGGGATCGGCTCGATTAATCGGGTCGCCCGCACAGTAGACGTAAGGATTAATGCCTCCTTCACCGAAAGGACTCCAGCTGTCCGGGCAATTAAAACGCTTTAAAATCGGGCTATATGCACGATAGCCGTTGCCCGGATGATTATTAAAGCTAATGGGGTCCGAGCGTTCACCGTTAAATCCCAATAGAATATTTTTCATTGAATGACCTTTCTAAAAAATAATAAAATAGCTAAGGAAGGCGTATACTTTTAGTCAATAATTAAATAAACAAAACTCTAGCAACCCAACATTTATTTGATGTTTATTACGTAACTGGTAAAATCACCTTCGGTCAACATCTCTACGTTTGCAGCCTGCAAGGAAAATTCATCCATGATGCGCTTGGTTGACTTACCATTGGGTGTCATAAAGAAAGAATCGAAAAGATCCTGCCCCGTCTTACCTTGAGTCATCTCAATAGTTTGTTCATTAACAACTGAATCTCTGATAATCCTTTTTGGCATCTTACCAATGAACCCACCTTCTGCTGCCATGCGTTGGTACTGATATTTCCCGACATCACTCGCATAATATGGCACTCCCTTAAACTCTCTATAGTTACTCATAAACACCCATTCGTCCTGAGTAAAACGATTGCTGAAAATGTTCTGCATTTCTACAGCAGGATTTAAATCGCTCGAATGAATCGTTGGAAATAAAATATTATGTTGAAATTTATCCGGATCATCGATGTATTTTAAAGCATCTTCACGCGCCATTCTGGCGGCTGCCTTTACTGCACCGCCGCTTAAGCCCTGAGCCTTAATATTGCCCAGGCGATTTCGCAGTGAAGCCGTTGCCTGGTGCAGGCTTCGATTGGCCGAACCTACCATCCCCGGCCCGGCAGAAAGCAGCCCTGCCGCCAGCGATGCCCAGCCTAATCGCGCCGCAGCCTGTGGATTTTTTTGCTCAACCAATCCACTGGCTATCATGGTCACCCCTGACACCACCTCGGCCGCAGTGATTGCTACTGCCACCGCAAGACCATAAGTTGCCAGCGATGCTCCAAAAGTCAAAGGTGCCAG
>NZ_AJHJ01000045.1 GCF_000257645.1 Serratia sp. M24T3 | reverse complement strand
TCTTAAATGGCGGTGAGGCGGGGATTCGAACCCCGGATGCAGCTTTTGACCGCATACTCCCTTAGCAGGGGAGCGCCTTCAGCCTCTCGGCCACCTCACCATACGCTTCTTTCGAATTGTGCTGACTAACTTTGTTTAAGCTCATCGGCACTGCGTGGCGCACATATTACTTTCCCGCACTTATAAGTCAAACCCTTTTTTCCCAAGAATCGCCTGTTTGGACAATTCCCACTCAACCTGAGCAGATTACCGGCAAAATAATAGCTATAAAGGGCAAAAACCAATGTTTAATCAGTAAAAAGAGTTGCGTGAAGAATGACAGAAGGGAAAAAAGTTTTTGAAGAATAGAGACAAAACGAGAAGGTAACACGTAAAACCGTGCTGAAGTTTCATCAGCGCCTCGCCAAAGACGAGACGCCTGATAAATTAGAAACTCGTCTGTTGAGATTTTTCAGCCTGAATACGCTGATAGATCTCTTCACGATGAACAGAGACCTCTTTTGGCGCATTCACACCAATACGTACCTGATTACCTTTAACGCCTAATACGGTAACCGTTACCTCATCGCCAATCATGAGGGTTTCACCAACTCGGCGAGTCAGAATAAGCATTCTTTGCTCCTTGGAAAATTAAAAGAGTCGGGTCTCTCAGTATCTTAAGCATTATCTATCATATGCTGAAGAAACGTAAGCCATGACCCCCACATAAAATGTATGTCAGCCTTATACATTAGCTGTGAGTAATTTTAGTTTAGCCGAAATCGGCGAAGTCGTGACTTAAATAGTAAGAGTTTACCGGTCGTTAAGACTGAAAACGCCATAATAGACAAGAGATTATGGCGTTTTCACTGTTACTGATTTTATGACTACAGCTTTTCAGATACCCAGGCTTCGACACCGCCAAGCGCCGCTGGCAAAGCCTGTACATCGGTACCGCCCGCCTGAGCCATATCAGGACGACCGCCGCCTTTCCCGCCGACCTGGGACGCAATCGTTCCGATTAACTCACCGGCTTTGACACGATCGGTCAGGTCTTTTGTCACGCCAACGATCAAACTTACCTTACCTTCAGCCGCAGTAGCCAGCACAATGATGGCAGAGCCAAGTTGATTCTTAAGGTCATCGACCATAGTACGCAGCATTTTTGCTTCTACGCCATCAAGCTGTTTCACCAGCAGTTTGACGCCTTTGACTTCTTTGGTCTGGCCAGACAGTGAAGCACTTTCCTGCGCCGCCTGCTGGTCTTTCACTTGCTGAAGCTCTTTTTCCAGCAGGCGTGAACGCTCCATCAGAGAACGAATCTTGTCAGTAACGCTGTTCACGTCACCTTTAACCAGATGCGCAACGTCCTGCAATAAATCGCTTTGCTGGTGCAACGTATTAATCGCATTCTCGCCTGTAACCGCTTCGATACGGCGTACGCCTGCTGCAGTACCTGATTCACTCTGAATGCGGAACAGGCCGATATCACCGGTACGGCTGGCGTGTATGCCACCACACAACTCGGTAGAGAAGTCGCCCATCGACAGCACGCGAACGTTATCTTCGTACTTCTCGCCGAACAGCGCCATTGCGCCCTTCTCTTTTGCATCATCGAGCGCCATGATCTTGGTCTCGATAGGCAGATTACGACGGATTTGCGCATTTACCAAATCTTCTACCTGACGGATCTCTTCCGGCTTCATCGCTTCAAAGTGCGAGAAGTCAAAGCGCAGGTAGTTATCGTTAACCAAAGAACCCTTCTGAGCAACGTGCTTGCCCAGAGTCTGGCGCAGCGCAGCATGCAGCAGGTGGGTAGCAGAGTGGTTCAGACGAATACGGTCGCGGCGAGCAGAATCGACATCCGCCTCTACGCTGTCGCCAATCGCCAGCTTACCGGCACTAAGAACGCCCTGATGGCCAATCGCCTTACCGTATTTTTGCGTGTCACCCACCGCAAATTCACCGGCAGATGTTTTCAATACGCCTTTATCACCAACCTGGCCACCTGATTCGCCATAGAAAGGCGTATCGTCGAGGACCACAATGGCGTTTACACCCGCCTCAATTTCGTTAACTGGCTGGCCGTCAACAAACAGGGCAACCACTTTAGACTGGCGTTGAACGTGCTCGTAGCCCGAGAACTGAGTGACGCCGTCCACTCGCACCATGCTGTTGTAGTCAGCGCTGAAACCGCTGGACTCGCGTGCGCGGTTACGCTGGACTTCCATTGCCTTCTCGAAGCCTTCTTCGTCAATCTTGAGATTGCGCTCGCGGCAAACATCAGCAGTCAGATCGACCGGGAAGCCAAAGGTGTCATACAGGCGGAAAACGATATCGCCCGGCAAAGTGTCGCCTTTCAGCGCAGCCAGCTCTTCATCCAGCAGCGCTAATCCGCGTTCCAGAGTGCGAGCAAACTGCTCTTCTTCGGTTTTAAGCAACTGTTCGACGGTAGACTGCTGTTTAGCGAGTTCAATGCCCGCAGAACCCATGACTTCAACCAAAGGCGCAACCAGCTTATAGAAGAAGGTTTCCTTGGCGCCAAGCATGTTGCCATGACGAACCGCACGACGAATGATGCGACGCAGCACGTAGCCACGCCCTTCATTGGAAGGGATCACGCCATCGGAAATCAGGAAAGCACAAGAACGAATATGATCGGCAATCACGCGCAGCGACTTGTTGTTCAAGTCGGTCGCACCGGTAACCTGTGCAACTGCAGCGATCAGTTTCTGGAACAGGTCGATGTCGTAGTTGGAATTAACGTGTTGCAGCACCGCTGTAATACGCTCCAGACCCATTCCGGTATCAACAGATGGCTTAGGCAGTGGCAGCATAGTGCCGTCCGCCTGGCGGTTGAACTGCATGAATACCAGGTTCCAGATTTCGATATAACGGTCGCCGTCTTCTTCTGCGCTGCCCGGAGGACCGCCCCAGATGTGGTCGCCGTGATCGTAGAAAATCTCGGAGCAAGGGCCGCAAGGACCGGTATCACCCATCTGCCAGAAGTTGTCTGACGCGTATTGAGCACCTTTGTTGTCGCCGATGCGAATAATGCGCTCTTTCGGCACGCCAATCTGTTTTTCCCAGATGTCGTAAGCTTCGTCATCGGTAGCGTAGACGGTAACCCACAGTTTCTCTTTAGGCAGGTTAAACCAATGCTCACCGGTCAACAGTTCCCAGGCAAACTTAATCGCATCTTCTTTGAAGTAATCGCCGAAGCTGAAGTTACCCAGCATCTCGAAGAAGGTATGGTGACGTGCAGTATAGCCGACGTTTTCCAGATCGTTGTGCTTGCCGCCGGCACGTACGCAACGCTGAGACGTGGTAGCACGATTGTAATCGCGATTGTCCAGGCCCAGAAAAACGTCTTTGAATTGGTTCATACCGGCATTGGTAAACATCAATGTCGGATCATTAGTAGGGATCAGCGAGCTGCTGTCGACAACAGTGTGTCCCTTACTATGGAAGAAATCGAGAAACGCTTGACGGATCTCAGCGGTGCTCTTGCTCATAAATGTCCCGGAATAAGGCTAAAAGGTCGGCCCGTGAGCAAGATTAGCGTGATAACGGCCTGCTTACTTTGTCGCTCACGAACAAAAAGTGGGGATAAGATAAAATTTCTTCGCTGGGAAGTAAAATCCCGTATGCAATCATTCCTCAAAATCGCGATAAATAGACTGAATTTCTTCCTGAAAAAAACCGCGATAGAGCAAATAACGTAATACTTTCGACTTTTCCTTCCACTCGGTCGGTAAAGGTTGGCCAAATTTGTGCGTCGCCAACTCGTAGGCTTTACTGCACCAGTCAACCTCACACTCTTCCAACGCCTGGGTGATGATTTCTTTATCGACGCCCTTTTGTGTCAGCTCGGATCGAATGCGCTGTGCGCCTAATCCACGGTTGCTGCGCCCTGAAATATAGCGCCCGGCAAATTTGGCATCATCAAGCCAGTCATGCTGATAGCAGTAGGCGATAACCTCTTCAACCTGTTCCGGGTCAATCTCTTCAACTTCTTTGGGCACCGCCTGGCGGCGTGAATCAGGATTTTGTCGCGCTTTGTAGGAGGAAGGTCGGGAAAAAGGTTGTGGAGGAGTCAACAATTTGCGCCGCAGCTCGGCTTCACCGTGGTCTCGCTGGCCTAACAGCCGCATTGCACGGGCAATCAGGTTATTGAGTTTTTTCGCCTGGTCGTCCTTCGCCGTTGAGAACAACGACGAAGATTCCTGATAGTTTTCGGTATCCTGCGTCATGCTTGATTCCTTATAAAGCAAAAAAACAGCCCGTTTTGCAGGCTGTTTTTTGGAAGGCGATAGCCTTTAGCTTAATGCCTGCCAGATTCCCCGGCAGGTTCAGCAGAGAGTATTAAAACTCTTCGCTGGTTTCAGCATTGTCATCCAGGCTTTCAGCTGTGACAGCCGCACTCAGTTCACCAGTGCCGCTCAGCAGCATATCTCTGAGCTTTTTGTCGATCTCGGAAGCAATTTTCGGGTTTTCTTTCAGGAAATTGCTGGCATTAGATTTGCCCTGCCCGATTTTCTCACCGTTGTAGCTGTACCATGCACCGGCTTTCTCAATCAGCTTGTGCTTAACGCCCAAGTCAACCAGTTCGCCGTTAATGTTGATACCTTCGCCGTACATAATCTGGAACTCGGCTTGCTTGAACGGTGCAGCGATTTTGTTCTTGACCACTTTAACGCGGGTTTCACTGCCTACTACTACGTCGCCGTCTTTGATTGCGCCGATACGGCGGATATCAAGACGAACAGAAGCATAAAACTTCAGCGCGTTACCACCGGTAGTGGTTTCCGGGTTACCGAACATCACGCCGATTTTCATACGGATCTGGTTGATAAAGATCAGCAGAGTATTGGCATTTTTCAGGTTACCGGCCAGTTTACGCATCGCCTGGCTCATCATACGTGCCGCAAGGCCCATGTGAGAATCACCGATTTCACCTTCGATTTCTGCTTTTGGAGTCAGTGCCGCTACCGAGTCAACGATAATAACGTCAACCGCGCCTGAACGAGTCAGGGCATCACAGATTTCCAGAGCCTGCTCGCCGGTGTCCGGCTGGGAACACAGCAGATTGTCGATGTCTACGCCCAGTTTTTTGGCATAGATTGGGTCAAGCGCATGCTCGGCATCGATAAACGCACAGGTTTTGCCTTCGCGCTGAGCGGCAGCGATAACCTGCAGAGTTAACGTTGTTTTACCTGATGATTCTGGACCGTAAATCTCGACGATACGGCCCATTGGCAAGCCACCTGCGCCAAGTGCGATATCCAGAGACAGAGAGCCGGTAGAAATCGTTTCAACATCCATGGAGCGATCTTCGCCAAGACGCATGATGGAGCCTTTACCGAATTGTTTTTCAATCTGGCCCAGTGCCGCAGCTAACGCCTTTTGCTTGTTCTCATCAATAGCCATTTTCACTCCTTCGCGTGACGAGTTGTGTGAAGCCACACGTCGTTGTCACTGAATGTTGTTGTCGGATGCAAGTACAGATGCAGGTAATTGAGACTAATTATACTGTATGCTCATACAGTATCAAGCCTATTTTTTCAAAAACTCGTCTAGCAAAGTTTGTAGTGAAAAAACAGCAGCTTGCAAACGCACTGCGTCGCGATCCCCAGAAAAATTCTTTTTGCAGGCAAAAATTCGACCGTTTTCATCGGCAAATCCAAACCACACAGTGCCAACCGGTTTATCTTTTGTGCCGCCGTCCGGGCCGGCAATGCCGCTGATTGATACCGCCAAATCAGCGCCGGCCGCATAGCGCGCTCCTCGGGCCATCTCGCGCACTACGGGTTCACTCACTGCGCCATGCTCTTTGAGCGTGGATTCTGATACATCGAGCATCTCGCGCTTGGCAACGTTGCTGTAAGTGACAAAACCGCGGTCAAACCAGGCAGAGCTGCCGGCAATATCAGTAATAGCTTTGGCGACCCAACCACCCGTGCAGGATTCAGCACAGGTTAGCCACAGGCCCTTGGATTTCAAGGCGGCACCGACGTCGGTGCTCAATTGACGCAAATCATTTTCAGTCATCGTCTATCCTGCAAGAAAAAAGGGAACTCAGGCAATGTTAGCACTTCACGGCTTAAAGGATCGGTTCTAAACCTTACATTACGAGATAACGTCCAGGTTATGAATAATGTGAACATCCGCTAGCAATATTCTTTCGAGTCTCCTCTCAAATGGGGCCAAATTCCCATTATTTCAAGCTCCAGTCTGTTTCTGCACCACTTTTTAGGATCGCTGCACCCCCACGGTGAATCGCTTATTTGTATAGCCCCGCCCTGTATCGAATGTTGTAAAAACAATCTGCCCGGACAAACTGGAATACCGCGCTGTATACAAGATGTTAGAAATATTTTTGCGGTTATTTATTCACCACGCCTATTTTTGGCCTGAAACGTGCATTGCTAGCAATATGCAAGTTATCACCAGGAATTGTAACGGGAGTGGATTTGACGATGCAGGATATTCTTCAGCTTGATGCCGTGACACTTGCGGCCAATATTCGCGATAGGCGCCTTTCTCCGGTGGAGCTGGTGTCTGCTTCAATTGCGCGGATGGAACAGCTTGAACCCGAGCTGCATGCCTTTTGTACCCCAACCACAGAGAGTGCGCTGGCGCAGGCCAAAGTCATCGAGCAACGAATCATGCGTGGTGAAGAAGTCGGCCCGCTGGCAGGAATTCCCGTGGCGATTAAAGATTTGATCAGTACCAAAGGGATCAAAACAGTCTCTGGTTCGTGGATTTATGAAAATTTTATTCCTGACGAAGACGACATTACCGTAGAACGGCTTAAGGCTGCGGGGGCCATTATTCTCGGCAAAACCAATGCCCCGGAATTTGGCTACAGCGGCACCGGGCACAATCCGGTGTTCCCAACAACCCGTAATCCGTGGAATACCGACCTGACCACCGGCGGGTCTAGCGCCGGTTCTGCGGCGGCACTCGCAGCAAGAATTTGCCCGCTGGCTTTAGGCAGCGACGGCGGCGGTTCGGTACGCATTCCCGCCGCGCACAGTGGCATATTTGGCATGAAAGCCTCGATGGGCCGCGTGCCGCTGTATCCCGGCTGCCGCGACGAGCGCTATCCCGGCATCTCCAGCTGGGAATCGCTGGAACACATCGGCCCAATGACCCGCAGCGTCGCCGATGCAGCGCTGATGCTTTCCGTAATCGCCGGGCCTGACTCGCGCGATCGTCATTCAATTCCCACCAGCGATATTGACTGGAACGGTGCGCTTAAAGGCAGTCTTAAAGGTCTGCGCGTTGCCTACAGCGCTGACTGGGGCTACGCAGCAGTGGATCCGCAGGTCCGCGAGATCGTCGGTAAGGCAGTAAAAGTCTTCGAGCGTGATCTCGGTTGCGTCGTAGAAGAAGCGCATCCCGGCTTTGAGGATCCTAAAGACACTTTTGCCGCGCTTGTGGCTCAGGAAACTGACCTCACCGGCATGCGCAAACTGCTGGAAACCTTTGGCAGTCGTATGTCTCCCCATCTGGTCGCGATGCTTAACACCGACTGGACCGCCGAAATGTTTACCAATGCCAACATGCAACGCAAGGCGGTGGTCAACAAAATGTGGCGCTTTATGCAGCGCTACGACCTGCTGCTGACACCGACTCTCGCGACGCCGCCCTTCCCGGTCAATATAGAAAGCCCCGAGATGATTGATGGCCGCAAGGTCACGCCAAGTGAATGGCTCGCTTTTGTCTTCCCGATAAATTTGACCGGCCAGCCTGCCGCCTCGATCCCCGCCGGATTTACCGCGCAAGGGTTGCCGGTGGGATTGCAAATTATTGGCCGACATCTTGATGATGCGCTGGTGTTACGCGCCAGTGCAGCGTTTGAAAAAGTCTGTGGCTGGAATGATCGGTTGCCGCCGATCCTCAGCCGCTGAAGGTCCCGTTTTCCCTTGTTGCCACATTTTTCAGGAACAACACCATGAGCAAAAACATCACTCGGCAGGATACGGCCATCGGGCTGGAACAAGAATTCGAAAATGAAGCAGTGCCACTTTCTCATCGCCATTCGACCCGTTCAGTTTCAGCGGTGTGGTTTGGTTTCCCCATGATTCTTACCAATGCCGTTTTTGGCGGCATCATGGCCTACAATCTTGGGTTCTGGCGGGCAATTATTGCCATTTTGCTCGGCAATCTGGTGCTGTTTGCCTATGTTGGCGCACTAAGTTATCTGGCGGGTAAAACCGGACTTAACTTCGCGATGCAGGCACGTAAAACTTTTGGCAGCCGGGGTTACATCATTACCTCGGCATTTCTTTCAACCGTGGTAATCGGCTGGTACGCTTTCCAGACCGGCCTCACCGGCACCATCGTCAACAGCACTTTTGGCTGGAACACCTCGTGGGTGATCGTGCTCGCCACCGTGCTTTACACTGGTGTCACTTTCCTCGGCGTGCGCGCCCTGTCGATCATCGGCATGATTGCAGCACCCATGTTTGTGATCCTGGGCCTGGCAGCGCTGTATTTTGTTTCACAACACACTGATTTAAGTCAGGTGACGCAATATAAAGGTACCGCAGGTGGTATCACGATGGGGATTGCCATGACGATGGTGATTGCCGGTTTTGCCGATTCGGGCACCATGACCGCCGATTTCACCCGCTGGTCACAAACCGGTAAATCAGCCGTAGCCGCCACTTTCTCGGCTTTTCCGGTTGCTAACGTCGTCTCGTTGCTGTCTGGGGTGGTAATTGTTTCGGCAGGTGCGGGAATTAACCCAGCTCAAAACGGCGGCGATTTCCTGCATCTGCTGGTCGGTCATAATGTGCTATTGAACCTGCTGGCCCTGCTGTTCGTGTTTATCAATCTTGGATCAGTCTGCACCCATTGCCTGTACAACGGCGCGGTGGGTTATAGCCATTTGCTGAACAGTAAAATGCGCCTGTGGACCATTATTCTCGGCGTAATTGGCGGCGTGCTGGCAGTGATTGGCGTATGGAGCTATTTCCTCAACTGGCTGAGCCTGCTGGGCGTAGCCGTGCCCCCTATCGGCGCGGTGATGATTGTTGACCTGTTATTCCTCGGCCATATCAACAGCGCGCGCGCCGAAAGCCATTATCGCGGCAGTGCGTTTTTATCCTGGGCCATCGGCACAGTTTGCGCATCGATTGCTCACCTGTGGTTCCCCGACTTCGGCGAGGCTCTGATCGGCATGATCGCTGGCGGCGTGGCTTACTCGATCATTCAGTCAATGACTGCCAAAAAACTGGTTACTGCATAAGGGGCAAAGCCAATGAACAAACGCTACATAGAATCCGCGCCTTATGCCTGGCCTTACAATGGCCAGCTCAGTCCGACCAACACTGCGCTGGTGATTATTGATATGCAGACCGATTTTTGCGGCGTCGGCGGTTATGTCGACACCATGGGCTATGACATTGCCCTGACCCGCGCCCCGATAGCACCGATTGGCGATTTGCTGGGCGTGATGCGCAGCGCCGGTTATACCATCATTCATACTCGCGAAGGCCACCGACCAGACTTGGCAGATTTGCCCGCCAACAAGCGCTGGCGCTCACGGCAGATTGGCGCGGGGATTGGCGACGATGGCCCGTGTGGCAAAATTCTGGTACGCGGCGAGCCGGGCTGGGAAATTATCCCCGAGCTTCAACCGTTAGCAGGAGAAATCATTATTGACAAACCGGGCAAAGGCTCGTTTTATGCCACCGATTTGGAGCTGGTGTTGCACACAAAGGGAATAACCAACCTTTTGCTGACGGGCATCACGACCGACGTGTGCGTTCACACCACCCTGCGTGAAGCCAACGATCGCGGATTTGAATGTTTGCTGGTTGCTGATTGCTGCGCGGCTACAGATCCGGCCAATCATCTGGCGGCGTTAGCGATGGTAAAAATGCAGGGCGGAGTTTTCGGGGCAGTGGCGGATTCGGCAGCGGTACTGCAAGCGCTGGCCTGAATCGAGGAATAGCTAAAAAAATGGCGGCCCACTGTGGCCGCCATCTTCATTATGATCCGCCGCGTGCCTGCTTGACTGCCAGACCCAGCTGCCACACTGCCATTGCATACTGCGTGCTGTGGTTGTAGCGCGTAATCGCGTAGAAGTTTGGTAAACCATACCAATACTGATAGCTCGTGCCCATATCCAGACGCAAAAGGCTAGCCTGCTGATAACCGCCAAGCGATCCGAGTGGCATCAGGCCCACTGAAGACAGCGTGGAGACGGAATACTTGGTTTGATAACCGTTTTCCAGCCCGGGCGCCTGTCCGCTGGCCTGCACCGCAACCGGCTCGCCACTGACCCAGCCATTCGCTTTAAAGTAATTGGCGACGCTACCGATAGCATCGATGGGGTCCCACAGGTTAATGTGCCCGTCACCGTCGAAATCTACCGCGAACTGTTTGAACGCTGACGGCATAAACTGCCCATAGCCCATCGCACCGGCAAATGAGCCGCGCAGCAACAGCGGATCGTCATTTTCAGACCGCGACATCAACAGGAAGGTTTCCAGCTCACCGGCAAAATAATCGGCACGGCGCGGGTAGTCAAACGCCAGCGTCGCCAGCGCATCGATGATACGCGTCTTGCCCATCACCCTGCCCCAACGAGTTTCAACACCGATAATCCCGACAATAATCTCCGGCGGCACGCCGTATTGCTGATAGGCACGCTGCAGCGCGTCCTGATACTGATCCCAGAAGGCGACGCCATTCTGCACGTTATCTGGCGTAATAAACTTGCCGCGATAACGGATCCACGCGCCATAAGGCCCTGAAGGCGGTAGCGTGGTCGGAGCCTGACGGTCCATCAAGCGCAATACCCAGTCCAGACGTTTCGTCTGGCCGAAAGTGTTTTGCAACTGCTGGCGGTCGAATCCGTGCTCGCGCACCATCTTGTCAATGAAGGCGTTCGCGGCTGGATTATCGGCAAAATCGCCATTGGCACCGTTGGTAAAGAAGCCATTCTGCGAAGGAGGATTTAAAAATCCGCCACTCGGGGCCGTGCCCTGCGCAGTATTATGTTTTGGCGTGCTGCTACAGGCTGAGAGCAGAACAACCATAGGAAGAAGGGTGGCCAGATAACGCATCAGACATCCGTTTGGCGATACAATAAAGGTAGATGATCATGTTAATGCATTGTTTGATTCGAACAAAAGGAATGTTTAAAGGATTTTAATCAAATTGCAGCAGGAATACTCCGTTGACAAAG
This sequence comes from Serratia sp. M24T3, assembly GCF_000257645.1. Lineage (GTDB taxonomy): Bacteria > Pseudomonadota > Gammaproteobacteria > Enterobacterales > Enterobacteriaceae > Rouxiella. The sequence goes on along the minus strand of NZ_AJHJ01000045.1, from coordinate 25,101 downwards.
AACCTGTCATTTTACGGCCCAAAACTATCAACCAAGGGCCGTGATAACTCATTGCCGACAGAGATTGACTCGAGAGGACTAGTTTTTCTTAACGAATTCAGATTTCAGCTTCATCGGTCCAAAACCATCAATTTTGCAGTCAATATTGTGATCACCTTCAACCAGGCGGATGCTTTTTACTTTGGTACCCATCTTCAAAGGTGTTGAGCTGCCTTTAACTTTGAGATCTTTGATAACCGTCACCGAATCGCCGTCGGCAAGCAGGTTTCCGTTGGCATCTTTAACTATCAATGATTCATCTTCTGCCCCTGCATTAGCATTGGCAGACCACTCATGTCCACATTCCGGGCAGTTTAACTGCTCGCCTTCCTGCCAGGTAAATTCAGAACTGCACTTTGGACAAGGGGGTAATGATTGCACGCTAACCTCTTAATAATTATTATAAAAAAAATGAAAACTCCGAAAATAAAAGACCACAATATTTGTCTGTCTTTATTTGAAAGGATTTTAGCTTTTTATGAGGTTTGTGCATACCCCGGCGGCCTTGCACGGGGTAATCAGCGATAGGATTTAACCGACCAACAGCGTTTTTGGCTCCAGGTAAGCAGAAAGCCCCCATTTACCCATTTCGCGGCCCAGGCCAGACTGCTTAACGCCGCCAAATGGCGCTTTTGGCTCATGCGCAAAGGTATTTACCAACACGCGGCCAGTCTCGATTTGCCGCGCCACGCTGATTCCGCGTTGCAAATCTCCGCTCAGAACGATGGCGTTCAAACCATAGGAAGTATCATTGGCGATGGCAATAGCATCGTCCTCATCCAGATAAGGAATGATCACCAGCACCGGTCCAAAAATTTCTTCACGGGCAATACGCATCTGATTGTTTGCACTGGTAAATATCGTAGGTTTTACCAGCCAGCCTTTGTCAAATCCCTGCGGACGCCCTTCGCCGCCAATCAGCACTTTAGCTCCCTCTTCAATGCCCAGACGAATATAACCCTGCACCCTTTCCCACTGTTTGCGGCTGACCATCGGCCCAATATCAGTGCTTTCATCGCGAGGATCGCCAGACTTAATGTAAGTAACAGCGAAAGCAAAAGCCTGTTCAAATTCACCTAAACGGCTTTGCGGCACCAGAATACGGGTTCCGGCAATACAGGCTTGACCACTATTGCCAAAACCGGCCATCAGCGCCATCGGCACGACCGTAGCGGCGTCTGCATCGTCAAGAATAATGGTCGGAGATTTGCCGCCGAGTTCAAGCGTCACTCTCTTAAGTGTCGCCGCGCTGCTCTCGACAATCCCCTTACCTACCGCCGTCGAGCCGGTAAAGGATATTTTGGCGATATCTGGGTGGCGACTGATTTCAGCACCGACGACATCACCACGGCCAGTGACAATATTGAAGACACCTGCTGGCAGCCCTGCCTTGTGCAGTGCCTGGGTGATGATTTGAGTCTGCATCGCACTCATTTCGCTAGGTTTAATGACCGCAGTACATCCAGCAGCCAGCGCCGTCGCCAGCTTGTTACAGATAAAACCGGCGTCGCTGTTCCATGGCGTAATCAATCCTGCCACTCCAACCGGAGAATAAATTACCTGCGCCGCTCCCGCCTGCTCTTCAAATTCGAAAGACTCCAGCGCTTCAATAGCCTGCAAAATTACGTCTGCCGGGTAAGTCGCCATCCAGCTAGAACGGGCGACAGGCGCGCCATATTCTTCGATAATCGCTTCTAACAGTTCGTTTTCGCACTCGACCACGGCAGCATGCATACGTGTCAGAAACTCAACTCGCTGTTGCTTAGTGGTGCGGGACCAGGCCGGAAACGCGGCTTTTGCAGCGGCAATCGCGGGCTGGGTATCTTCAACATCCGCCATTCGTACCGTGCCGATCACCTCCTCGGTCGCCGGATTAAACAGCTCAAACAACTCGGTGCCGTGCGGCGTGACAAATTCACCGTTGATATAGATTTTATCGATGTGCTGCATGATGTTCTCCTTTACGACGCCGAGCTGGCGTCTGCTTGATGACAAGGAGTATAAGAAGGCTTTGTTGCTCTGATAAGCGGGGTTATGCTGTACGGGGAATACCGAAAATCAGGATAATCTTTTATGCATCGCACCGGGCTAACAGAACTGGAAGTCACTCTGGCGGTTGCGCAGCGCAGCAGCTTTCGTGCGGCAGCCCGCGAGCTGGGTATGTCTGCCACGGCGGTCAGCAATGCCATAGCCGGTCTTGAGACACGGCTAAATATCAGGCTATTTAATCGCTCCACCCGCAGCGTTTCGCTGACCGAAGCCGGGCGTCGCTACGTCGAGCGCATCGCCCCGGCGCTGGCCGAAATCCAACGCGCGTCAGAAGAGATCAGCACTTTACCTGAAACGCCAACCGGCACATTGCGCATCAACGCCCCTCCTGAATCAGCCATGATTTTGTTTGAGCCGTTGCTGCGTGAATATTTGCAACGTTATCCGAATATGCGTCTGGATATTGCGACCGAGCCGCGAATGGTCGATATCATCGCCGAAGGGTTTGACGCCGGTATCCGCCTTGCCGAGTCTGTGCCGCAGGATATGATTGCCGTTCCCTTAACCCCTCCGATGAGGATGCTGATTGTCGGTAGCCCGGAATATTTCGCGGCTCGCGGCAAGCCGCAGTCACCGGACGATTTGGCGAATCATCTGGGCATTGGCATGCGCATGTCACACGGCGGGATTTATCACTGGGAGTTGGAGCGCCACCAGCAAAAGTTTACGATCAACATGCCCACCCGCGTCGTCCTCAATGAGTTACGCGCGATTCGACAGGCAGCGCGCAACGGTATCGGGCTGGCCTTTATTTCAAGCTGGTTCATAGAAAAAGACTTGGTCAATGGCAATCTACACAGCGTGCTCGAAGACTGGTGCCCATCGTTTGACGGGCTGCGCCTCTACTATTCCGGCCGCCGCCATATTCCGCCAGGATTGAAAGCGTTGATCGATTTGGTGCATGAACTGCGAGATCGCCAACGATCAGCAAGCGGTGTTTAAATCGGAATTAAAACGCATCGATCGATTTTGATATTTGCAAATCTTCGAGGCGCATTCCAGTTTACGGGTGTCAGTTTTGCCGTGCTTGGGCTACTATAGCAGCACAAAAATTTAAGAGTCTTCCAGATGTTAGCTCTATGAATTCACGCAATAAATTGATTTTTGTGATGTTGCCTCAGGGATGATTTTACGAACTTGCCGCAGGTCTGTTGGTCACAGTTCAAATCACAAAAACGTTAAAATTAAACAACTAAGAAACTAAGCGCATGAGTAATAGCGATAATTTAGATGCCCACACCCCCATGATGCAGCAGTATCTGCGTCTTAAGGCACAGAATCCTGAAATCCTGATGTTTTATCGGATGGGCGACTTTTATGAGTTGTTCTATGATGACGCCAAAAAAGCCTCCCAACTGCTGGAAATCTCGCTGACCAAGCGCGGCGCCTCCGCCGGTGAACCTATCCCGATGGCAGGTGTGCCTTATCATGCGGTTGAAGGCTATCTGGCCAAGCTGGTTAACCTCGGTGAATCAGTGGCTATCTGCGAACAAGTCGGCGATCCGGCATTGAGCAAAGGTCCGGTCGAGCGCAAAGTAGTTCGCATCGTAACTCCCGGTACTGTCAGTGACGAAGCCCTGCTCAGCGAACGCCAGGACAACCTTCTCGCTGCCATCTGGCAAGACGGGCGAGGTTTTGGCTACGCTACGCTGGATATCAGCTCGGGGCGTTTTCGCGTCGCCCAGCCGGCTGACCTTGAAACCATGGCCGCCGAGATCCAACGCACTAATCCGGCTGAACTTCTGTATCCGGAAAGCTTTGAATCGATGTCTCTTATCGATAACCGCCGTGGTCTGCGTCGCAGGCCGATGTGGGAATTTGAGTTAGAAACTGCCCGCCAGCAGTTGAACCTGCAGTTTGGCACCCGCGACCTTATCGGGTTCGGCGTCGAGCAGGCCACCCAGGCGTTACGTGCCGCAGGCTGTCTGCTGCAATACGTTAAAGATACTCAGCGCACTTCGCTGCCGCACATTCGTGGCGTTACCATGGAGCGCCAGCAGGACGGCATTATTATGGACGCCGCAACGCGCCGTAATCTTGAGCTGACTCAGAATCTGTCCGGCGGAGTTGAAAACACCCTGGCAGCGATCCTCGATCAAAGCGTGACGCCTATGGGCAGCCGCATGCTCAAGCGCTGGATCCACATGCCTACCCGTGATTTCAAAGTACTGAACAATCGCCAGCAGGCTGTGGGAGGGTTGCAAGATTTGACCGCCGATTTGCAACCGGTTCTGCGTCAGGTTGGCGATCTGGAACGAATTCTGGCTCGTCTGGCTCTGCGCAGTGCTCGCCCGCGCGATCTCGCCCGCATGCGGCATGCGCTGCAACAACTCCCTGAAATTCGCCTGATTCTAAAGTCTATCGACGTGCCGTATATCCAGACGCTGGTAGAACAGGCCGGCGAGTTTGACGAACTGATCGCCCTGCTTGAACACGCAATTATTGAGGCACCGCCGGTGCTGGTTCGCGATGGTGGCGTGATTGCTCCAGGTTATAACACCGAGCTGGATGAGTGGCGCGCCCTCGCCGATGGAGCAACGGATTATCTGGATCGTCTGGAAATCCGCGAACGTGAGAAGCTCGGTCTGGATACTTTGAAAGTCGGATTTAACGGCGTTCACGGCTATTACATTCAAATCAGCCGTGGGCAGAGTCATCTGGCCCCTATTCATTACGTGCGCCGCCAGACGCTGAAAAACGCCGAGCGTTATATCATTCCCGAGCTGAAAGAGTATGAAGACAAGGTCCTGACTTCAAAAGGCAAAGCCCTGTCTCTGGAAAAAGCTCTGTATGAAGAGTTGTTCGACCTGCTGATGCCGCATCTTCCTGCGCTGCAACAGAGCGCGGCTGCTCTTGCGGAAATCGACGTGCTGAACAATCTGGCCGAGCGCGCCTACACCCTGAATTATTGCTGCCCGACGCTGAGCGATAAGCCGGGGATTAATATTGTGGGCGGTCGCCATCCAGTGGTCGAGCAGGTGCTTAGCGAACCCTTTATTTCCAACCCGTTGCAGATGTCACCACAGCGCCGAATGCTGATTATTACTGGCCCAAACATGGGCGGTAAAAGTACTTATATGCGTCAGGCAGCGTTGATCGCCTTAATGGCGCACATCGGCAGCTTCGTGCCCGCCGAGCAGGCGACATTAGGCCCTATCGATCGCATTTTCACCCGCGTAGGTGCAGCGGATGATCTGGCTTCGGGTCGTTCAACCTTTATGGTGGAAATGACTGAAACGGCCAATATCCTGCACAACGCCACTGAAAATAGCCTGGTGCTGATGGATGAAATTGGACGCGGCACGTCGACCTATGACGGACTGTCACTGGCCTGGGCCTGCGCGGAAAATCTGGCAAGCCGTATTAAAGCAATGACCCTTTTCGCTACCCACTATTTCGAGCTAACCACGCTGCCGGAAAAAATGGAAGGCACGGTAAATATTCATCTGGATGCCGTCGAGCATGGCGATACTATCGCCTTTATGCACAGCGTGCAGGAAGGAGCGGCCAGCAAGAGTTATGGCCTGGCAGTAGCGGCACTGGCGGGGGTTCCGCGTGAGGTAATCAAACGCGCGAAGCAGAAACTTAAAGAGCTGGAAACATTGTCGAACAACGCGGCGTCCAGCAAAGTGGATGGCCCACAGTTGCCTTTGCTGAGCGAGGAAGTTTCTCCGGCAGTTGAGGCGTTGGAGGCACTAGACGCTGATTCCCTGTCGCCAAGGCAAGCGCTGGAATGGATCTACCGTCTCAAAACCATGCTGTGACGGATAACTTGAAATGAAAAAAGGTGGGCAATCAGATTGCCCACCTTTTTTTATGCTGCTTAGCTGTGTTTCGTTAAACCATCGACTCAATTGGATCGTCGTAAAACTGGTTCTGTTTAGTACAAATCATTCACGAAACTAGCCATGCAAGAAGCTACTTGCCCGTAAAACTAATTATTCACGAAACAGTGCTTCGATGCTCAGACCTTGACCCTGCAAAATTTCACGCAGGCGACGCAATCCTTCAACTTGAATCTGACGAACACGTTCACGCGTAAGACCGATTTCTCGACCGACATCCTCAAGGGTTGCCGCTTCATAGCCCAACAGGCCGAAACGACGCGCCAGGACTTCACGCTGCTTGGCATTCAGCTCGTACAACCACTTAACGATGCTGTGTTTCATATCATCGTCTTGCGTTGTATCTTCCGGACCGTTCTCTTTCTCATCCGCCAGAATATCTAACAGCGCCTTTTCAGAGTCACCACCCAACGGGGTATCTACAGAAGTAATACGCTCATTCAGGCGCAGCATACGGCTGACGTCATGGACCGGTTTGTCGAGCTGCTCTGCAATTTCTTCAGCACTTGGCTCATGATCAAGCTTGTGTGCCAATTCACGCGCAGTACGCAGGTAAACGTTCAATTCTTTAACGATGTGAATCGGCAAACGAATAGTACGGGTTTGATTCATGATCGCCCGTTCAATCGTCTGGCGGATCCACCAGGTTGCGTAAGTTGAGAATCTAAAACCGCGTTCAGGGTCAAATTTCTCTACCGCACGGATCAGGCCGAGGTTACCCTCTTCAATGAGATCCAGCAGTGCCAGGCCGCGATTACTGTAGCGGCGCGCAATTTTAACCACTAAACGCAGGTTACTTTCGATCATGCGGCGACGGGATGGAACATCACCTCGCAGCGCACGTCGTGCAAAATAGACTTCCTCTTCTGCGGTTAGCAGAGGAGAGTAACCAATTTCACCAAGGTACAGTTGAGTTGCATCCAGCACTCTTTGGCTTACAGCCTGCGAAAGTAACTCTTCTTCTGCTTCAGAAGCGTCAATCTCAACAGACTCCTCGACGGTTGCTTTCTCTTCGTCAAAGGCTTCAGCGCTGTTCTCGTCGAAATCTACATCATCGTGTAACTCGTTAACTTTCAGCGTATTCTGACTCATAAGCTGCTCCTACCCGTGGTCCCAAGGACAGAATCGGAGACTCTGCCCGGCTTATCGCTGCGGAAGATAACGCAGCGGGTTTACGGATTTCCCCTTGTAACGAATTTCAAAATGTAATCTTACTGAGCTGGTTCCGGTGCTACCCATCGTCGCTATTTTTTGTCCCGCCTGCACTTCTTGTTGTTCCCGGACCAGCATTGAATCATTGTGTGCATAGGCGCTCAAGTAATCATCATTGTGTTTGATGATGATTAGATTACCGTAACCACGAAGCGCATTGCCTGCATAAACTACGCGCCCACTGGCGGTTGCCAATACAGGTTGACCTCGCGAACCGGCTATATCGATACCTTTATTTCCACCTTCAGAGGCAGAGAAGTTATCGATAATTTTCCCGTTAGTCGGCCATCTCCAAGAGGAAACTGGACCGCCATTGTCTGTGGTGCTTTCAACGGGGGTAGTCGGTGCGGTAACAGGGGCTGTTGTCGTAGCGACAACGCCTGCTGTAGGCAACATATGACCTACATTCTGTTTACTTGAAGTTTCAGAATACGTGGTAGTTGGTTGAGATGCAACCACTGTCCCTTGCATCATGCCACCGGATGGCGCTTGTGGGACCCCTCCGTGAGTCGCATCGGTTGCCACCAACGTACCGCTGCCAGAGCTCGCCTCGGAAGAAACATTATTGATTTGAATCTTTTGTCCAACTTCAAGGCCGTAAGGTTGCGGGATATTGTTGCGCGCCGCGAGATCACGGAAGTCATTGCCGGTTATCCAGGCAATATAAAAGAGTGTGTCGCCGCGCTTGACGGTATACGTTTTACCGTTATAGCTGCCTTTAGGAATACTGTTATAACTTCGGTTATAAACGATGTGTCCCTGGGCGTTAATCATCGGGGCATTATCAACAGAATTTGGAGCCGCCTGCGCGCCATAATTAGGAGTAATCTGACCTCCAGAATTGCTGCGCAGCATGCCTCCACCGTTGTTTACGCTGCTAATTGGAGCAGTTGTCGAGGCATTATTGGAACATCCCGCGAGCCAGGCACCAACAAATGTACATACCGCAATGCGGCTTAAGGTTTTAATTGGGCTTCCCGTGCTCATAACTCCCCCATGACGGCAATATCAGAATCTATCGCGGCTCAGGCCAGACGCTGCCTGGCTCCATTTGGAACCTTATAGCAACGTAAGGCATACCGTTAACCTGCTGGCTGAACACTGGTCAGCCCGATGGCGATAGTTAAAAAAACTGTGGCAATAAAAAACTGTAGTGAATGCTATCAACAACGCAACTTAAGCACCATAAATCAGTTGTATTTAAATTTTAAGGGCTTAGTGTCCGACAGAGCGAAAAACAAGCGTCAGGCAAGCTCGCCTTTGACTAAAGGAACAAAACGCACGGCTTCAATAGTTTCAATTGTAAAATCGTTGGCTCGTCGCTGGATACGTTGCAAAGTCTGATTTTGCTCACCCACGGGCAAAACCATGATCCCGCCTTCGGCAAGCTGGGTTATCAGATCCTGAGGAATTTCTGGAGGGGCCGCGGTCACGATAATAGCGTCAAAAGGGCCGCGCGAAGGCCACCCTTCCCAACCATCGCCGTGGCGGGTGGAAATATTGTGCAGATCCAGCTGCTTAAGCCGACGCTTCGCCTGCCATTGCAGGCCTTTAATACGCTCTACGGAAAATACGTGCTCAACCAGATGCGCCAAAATAGCCGTCTGGTATCCCGAGCCGGTGCCAATCTCCAGCACTCGCGACTGCGGCGTCAGGCGCAACAGTTCTGTCATGCGAGCTACGGTATAAGGCTGAGAGATAGTTTGTCCAAGGCCGATAGGCAACGCGGTATTTTCATAAGCTTTATGCTGAAACGCCTCATCAACGAAGCGCTCGCGCGGCACAGTTTCCATCGCGTGCAGCAGATTCTCATCCGAGATGCCCTGTTTTCGCAGCTGTTCCAGCAAATTGTACATCGGCTTAATCACCATTCCCGTTCACCTCGGCTTTGGCTAACCATGTTCTGACGGTTTCTTGCGCCGCATAGGCCGTCAGATCGACGTGCAGAGGGGTTATTGATACATATCCCTGTGCTACGGCGGCAAAGTCAGTATCCGGCGCAATATCGAATTTCTCGCCGGGCGGACCAATCCAGTACATATCATGACCACGCGGGTCTTGCTGACAAAATACCTGTTCTGCCGGATGACGGCTACCGCAGCGTGTGACGCGATAGCCTTTAATTTGACCCAAAGGCAGATCAGGAACATTAATATTGAGGATACGACCGGTGTGCAAAGGCTCGGAGGCCAACATTTTTACAATACGGCAGGTGATTGCCGCAGCAGTGTCGTAATGCCGGTTGCCATCGAGGGAAACGGCAACCGCCGGATAACCGAGATGACGCCCTTCCATCGCGGCTGCAACGGTGCCGGAGTAAATGACATCATCGCCCAGATTCGGTCCGGCATTAATACCGGAAACCACGATATCCGGTCGCGGACGCATCAGGGAATTGACCCCCAGATAAACACAGTCCGTTGGCGTGCCGTTGATCACTGCCGTATCGCCATTGGCATTTTTTTGAATGCGCAGCGGCGAGTCCAGCGTCAGCGCATTGGAAGCGCCGCTGCGATTTCTGTCAGGTGCAACGAGGGTAACCTCGGCAAACTCACGCAGTGCCGAGGCTAGCGCCTGAATCCCAGGAGCGGTAACGCCATCATCATTACTCAGTAATATCCGTATCAGGGATGTCATGCGTTATTCTCCACGCCAGGTCTTATTCGCTAATGTCGGCTTCGCCTGCATCTTGTCCCATCAGTTCTCTGACAAGACTGGTGGCAAAGCTGCCTGCCGGAAGCCAAAACTTAAGTTCTAGCGTCGCGTCATCCACAGTTCGCCATGCGAGATCTCTTGGATGCAGCATAACTGCGCGGCGCGCGGGTTCAACCCGTTCGCGTTTAAGCAGGGACAACAATGCCGTTTGGTCCTCTATGCAGCCCAGTTCAAATAGTTCAGCATCTTGCTGCGACCCCAGCGGGCCATCGCCCGGCAGTGGCGCCGTGATCAGCAAATCACCGCTGGCGACGCGCGATTGCACCGACTCCAGCTCTTCTTCTTTAGCAACAAACCAGCTGCCGCGGCCGCTAAGCTGTAGGGCATCACCCAGCATGGCTTCAGTCATCAAACCTCGAGCAAGTCGCTCACTGGCAACGATATTAAACATCGCGCTGCGGCTCGCCGAGAGGTAAAAGCTGCGCTTCGGACGTTCTTTAACACGAATTTCGTCTTTCGCCCAACGGGTGGCCATTACCAGGTTATTGCCACCGCGTCCGAAGCGCTGCACGCCGAAATAGTTTGGTACACCCTGAGAAACAATTTTCTCCAGACGTTGCTGCACGTCGGCCAAATCAGTGAGATCACGCAGCACCAGAGTAAACAGGTTGCCTTTCAACGTGCCGATACGCATCTTTTTCAGATGACGAGCGTGACGTACAACCTCACAACCCTCCAGCTGAAACTGACTCAGGTCCGGCGTTTCTTTACCGGGCAAATGTACACAGAACCACTGCTCGGTCACAGCATGACGGTCTTTCAACCCGGCATAGCTCACAGAACGAGGATGAACACCAGCAAAGCGCGCTAACTGTTCGGCAACAAACTGGGTATTACAGCCGGTTTTACGGATGCGAACCAGCAAATGCTCGCCCTCGCCGTCCGGCTCAAAACCGAGGTCTTCTTCAACGATGAAATCCTCTGCATTGGCCTTGAGCGTACCGGTGGAAAGCGGCTTGCCGTACAGCCAGGTCAGATTATTCATATCCACGGCGTCAGTCCTTGATCAACAAGGCAACAGCTTCACAGGCAATGCCTTCGCCACGACCGGTAAATCCAAGCTTCTCGGTAGTGGTTGCTTTTACGTTGACGTCGTCCATGTGACAGCCAAGGTCTTCGGCGATAAATACGCGCATCTGTGGAATGTGCGGCAGCATTTTCGGGGCCTGGGCGATAATAGTTATGTCGATATTGCCAAGACGGTAACCTTTGGCTTTGATCTGGCGGTAGGCTTCACGCAGCAGTTCGCGGCTGTCGGCACCTTTATAGGCCGGGTCGGTGTCAGGGAACAGTTTGCCGATATCGCCCAGCGCCGCAGCGCCAAGCAGGGCATCAGTTGCCGCGTGCAGGGCAACGTCACCGTCGGAGTGTGCCAGTAATCCCCGATCAAAAGGGATGCGCACACCGCCGATCACCAGAGGGCCTTCGCCTCCAAATGCATGAACATCAAAACCGTGACCGATACGCATTACGCGCTCTCCTCTTGGTGCAACTGAGTTAAATAGAATGCTGCCAGTGCCAGATCTTCTGGACGGGTAACTTTAATATTATCGGATCTTCCAGCCACCAGCTCGGGATGATAGCCACAGTGCTCCAGCGCAGAGGCTTCGTCAGTAACGATCGCGCCTTCCGCAAGCGCGCGGGCGAGGCAGGTTTTAAGCAGATCCAATGGGAAAAATTGTGGCGTAAGCGCGTGCCAAAGATCTTGTCTATCGACAGTATGGGCAATTTTTTCAATGCCCGGCTCGCCGCGCTTCATGGTGTCTCGCACCGGTGCGGCAAGAATACCGCCGATTTTACTGTGTGCGCTGATTGCCAGCAGTCGATTGAGATCATCAATGTGCAAACACGGCCTTGCTGCATCGTGGACCAGCACCCATTCGGCATCACCGGCGTGTTGCAGCCCAGCCATTACTGAATCGGCACGCTGTGCGCCACCGGTCACCACCTTGACGCGCGGGTCGCTGGCAATCGGCAGTTGAGCAAAAAAGGTGTCCTTTGGACTAATGGCAACAATAACTTTCTGCACGCGAGGGCTGCGCAGCAACGCGCCAACAGCATGCTCAAGCAGCGTTTTACCCTCAATGGTCAGATATTGTTTTGGAAGTTCGCTTTGCATGCGGCTGCCAATACCGGCTGCGGGCAATACCGCGACGATATCGGCCGAGGAGACGGCTGTGTGACTCATGGATTATTGTTGATTCTTACTTGCGTTGTGTTGGAAGCCTGACTGTGCTTATTTTGGTCTGGCACAAGGCGATAGAAACTCTCGCCAGGCTTAATCATGCCTAGCTCGTTGCGTGCGCGTTCCTCAATCGCCTCCTGACCACCGTTAAGGTCGTCAATCTCTGCGAAGAGTTGGTCATTGCGTGATTTAAGTTTGATGTTGCTGCCTTGTTGCACTTCAACATCGTCGTTAACCCGCACGTAATCGTGAATACCATTCTTACCCAGCCACAGCGAATACTGTAGCCAGCCAAGTACAATCAATAATAGCAGCGTTAATTTGCCCATTCCGCCCCCTGAAAAAGCCGCTCAATCATCCCACAACTTTCACTCTGACTCCACACTGAAGGGGAAATTGACATGCAGATTAGGAGTTAAGTTAGGAATAAGCACAAGAATGACACAATGGTTTACAACAGTGCGGAGAAAAACGGCATAAATTTGAGGGTAAATTCGTCAGTTTACGAAACTGTGGCCAGACGATGCGGTAAGTTACCAACCGCTGAGAAATGAGAAGACCATCCAGAACACGCACATCACGGCAAGCCCTGTTAACGGTAATGCTTTCAACAAGCTGCCATTGAACAAAGTGCTAAACGCAATGCCGATAAGCACGGAGATTGGCATTAAAGCCAGAAAAAATGGCCAAGTATAAAGCAGGAAAAACAGCGTATTGGAACCGTAGACGATAAAAGGGATTGCCAATGCCAGCCAGAAAAACACAAAACCGGTACAGCCACCCAGCATGGAGTAGGATGGATCTTCCTTTTCCTCTGCTTCTGGCCTCTTACCGGTTATGTCGTTGAAAAATTGACTTAACGTTTGCATTGTTCAACCCCCTATTGGCTCGCTGTAAACTGACACGCTGTTTGGCGTTTTTGTCAGTAACACTTAGGAGTTGATAATACCTCTACGACGTAACACAGCTAATAATTGCGGGACTAAATTTGTTACTAATTGTTCACCATCAAGATGCACATCGGCCTGCAATGGCGCTTCGTAAACCGAGTCTATCCCGGTGAAGTTTTTCAGCTCTCCGGCACGGGCTTTTTTGTATAAACCTTTAGGATCGCGCGCCTCGCAGATCTCGATCGGCGTATCGACAAATACCTCGATAAACTCCCCGTTATCCAGTAACTCACGCACCATTTCACGTTCGGCACGATGTGGCGATATGAACGCAGTCAAGACGACCTGACCAGCATCGACCATCAGTTTGGCAACCTCACCCACGCGGCGAATGTTTTCACGGCGATCGTCATCTGAAAAACCCAGATCGCGACAAAGCCCGTGTCTTACATTGTCACCATCTAGCAGGTAAGTGCTGACGCCAAGGCTAAACAAGGCCTGTTCCAGCGCGCCGGCTACAGTGGATTTACCCGAGCCTGACAGCCCGGTAAACCACAGTACCGCGCCGCGATGCCCGTGCTGCTTTTCGCGATCCGCACGCGTCACCGCGTGCGGATGCCAGACGATATTTTCGTCTTGCAGAGCCATATTATTTTCCACCCAACAGGTCGCGAGCGCCCCAGTGTGGGAAGTGGCGGCGAACCAGTGCGTTAAGTTCAAGTTCGAATGCGCTAAAAGCGCCATTATCCTGGTAAACCTGCTCAAGTGCTTCACGCACCAGACCTGCGCCGACAGTCACGTTGGTCAGGCGATCGATAAAGATCAGTCCGCCTGTGACCGCGTTTTGCTGGTAGTTATCCAGCACCAGCGGCTCATCAAACGCCAGCTCGACCAGCCCGATACCGTTCAGAGGCAGGCTTTCGACAACGCGCTGAGTCAGTGAGTTGATTTCCACCTGATATTCGATGTTTTCTACCCGCGCACGGGCTTTCTTGCCACCGACCTTAATGTCATAGCTTTGACCAACGCTCAGTGGCTGTTCGGCCATCCACACCACGTCAACTTTAGCATTTTGAACCGCTTTCACCGTTTCGCTGGCATCAACCAGCAGGTCGCCACGGCTGATATCTACCTCGGTTTCCAGCACCAGCGTAATCGCCTCACCGGCCCAGGCTTCCTGCAGATCGCCATCGAAAGTTACAATACGTGCCACGGTAGACTCAACGCCGGACGGCAATACCTTGATTTTCTGACCGACGCGCACCGAACCCGAGGCCAGCGTACCCGCATAACCACGGAAATCGAGGTTTGGACGGTTAACGTATTGCACCGGGAAGCGCATCGGCTGCTGCTCGCGGATATTAATGACATTAACGGTTTCCAGCACGTCGAGCAGCGTTGGCCCAGTGTACCACGGCATCTTCTCACTCTGGCTGGCAACGTTGTCACCTTCAAGGGCTGACAGCGGCACAAATTTAATATCCAGATCGGTCGGCAGCTGCTGGGCAAAATCGAGATAATCTTGCTTGAACTGCTCGAATACCGCTTCGCTGTAATCCACCAGATCCATTTTATTCACTGCCACTACCAGGTGGCGGATACCCAGCAGCGTAGCGATAAAGCTGTGACGACGGGTCTGATCCAGCACGCCTTTACGGGCGTCAATCAGCAGGATAGCCAGGTCGCAGGTTGAAGCACCGGTTGCCATGTTACGAGTGTACTGCTCGTGCCCCGGCGTATCGGCAATAATAAATTTACGTTTTTCGGTGGAAAAATAGCGATAGGCCACGTCGATGGTGATGCCCTGCTCGCGCTCGGCCTGCAAACCGTCCACCAGCAGCGCAAGGTCAATCTTCTCGCCCTGAGTGCCGTGACGTTTGCTGTCATTGTGCAGCGAAGACAGCTGGTCTTCGTAAATCTGGCGCGTGTCGTGCAGCAGGCGGCCTATTAGCGTACTTTTGCCATCGTCGACACTGCCGCAGGTCAGGAAGCGCAGCAGACTTTTGTGCTGTTGAGAGTGCAGGTAAGCTTCAACGCCACCCTGCTCGGCGATTTGTTGTGCAATTGCGTTATTCATTGTCCGTGCTCCTTAGAAATACCCTTGACGCTTTTTAAGCTCCATCGAACCCGCCTGATCGCGGTCGATGGCACGCCCCTGACGCTCGCTGGTGGTAGAAACCAGCATCTCTTCGATGATTTCCGGCAGCGATTGTGCTTCGGACTCCACCGCGCCGGTCAGCGGCCAGCATCCCAGGGTACGGAAACGAACCATTTTTTCTTCAATCTGCTCACCCGGCTGTAAATCAATACGATCGTCGTCGACCATCAGCAGCATGCCGTCACGCTCAAGAACCGGGCGCGGCGCGGCCAGATATAGAGGAACGATCTCGATATTTTCCAGATAAATGTACTGCCAGATATCCAGCTCGGTCCAGTTGGACAGCGGAAATACGCGGATACTTTCACCCTTGTTAATCTGACCGTTATAGTTGTGCCACAGCTCAGGACGCTGATTTTTCGGGTCCCAGCGATGGAAACGGTCACGGAACGAGTAGATACGCTCTTTGGCACGAGACTTTTCTTCGTCACGACGCGCGCCACCGAAGGCAGCGTCAAAGCCGTATTTATTCAGCGCCTGCTTCAAGCCCTCGGTTTTCATGATGTCGGTATGTTTGGCACTGCCGTGAACAAACGGGTTGATGCCCATCGCCACGCCTTCCGGATTTTTGTGCACCAGCAGCTCAAAACCGTAGTTTTTAGCGGTACGATCGCGGAACTCGTACATCTCCTTGAATTTCCAGCCGGTATCAACGTGCAGCAGCGGAAATGGCAGCGTGCCCGGGTAAAAGGCCTTGCGCGCCAAATGGAGCATTACCGAAGAGTCTTTGCCGATGGAATACATCATCACCGGGTTCGCGAATTCAGCCGCAACTTCGCGGATGATATGAATGCTTTCCGCCTCCAGCTGTCGTAAATGGGTGAGTCGTTTTTCGTCCATATCAGATCCTTAAGCCAAATTCACGACCGACGGGCGCTGGGCACCGGCAGTCTCTGGATGATGCCCAAACCAGGCGAGTTGGTGATGAAGTTCAGCGACTTCACCGATCACCAGCAGGGCCGGTGAAGGCGCCTGTTGGGCTAATTGTTCTAGATTTTCCAATGTTCCGGTCAGCACTTGTTGATCGGGACGCGTGCCACGACCAATCACCGCCACTGGCGTATCCGCTGCGCGCCCGTGAGCAATAAGGTTACGGCTGATGTCCGAAGCTTTCATCGCGCCCATATAAATCGCCAGCGTCTGCTGCCCTCGGGCAAGCTCGGACCATTGCAGGCCATTGCCATCGGTGCGAATCTGGCCGGTAATAAACATCACGCTCTGCGCGCGCTCACGGTGAGTCAAAGGAATACCCGCATAGGCCGTTGCGCCCGCTGCGGCAGTAATGCCCGGCACCACCTGAAAAGGAATACCCGCCGCGGCGACAACTTCCAACTCTTCGCCGCCGCGACCAAAAATAAACGGGTCACCGCCTTTCAGCCTGACCACTTTTTTTCCCTGTTTGGCCAGTTCGACCAGCAGACGATTGGTCTCTTCCTGCATCACCAGATGATTCCCGGCGCGTTTGCCGACACAGATTTTCTCCGCGTCGCGGCGCACCAGATCCAGCACCTCCGCGCTGACCAGGAAGTCATAGAGCACCACATCGGCCTGCTGCATCACCTGTAAACCTCGCAGAGTGAGCAGTCCGGGATCGCCAGGACCGGCTCCAACCAGAGTCACCATGCCCTGATGAGTGGCGTCGTCTGGCGCGTCGATTAATTGTTGTAACGCCAACTCGGCTTCCTTGAACTGCCCCCCGGCGGTCAAAGAAGCGAATTTGCCGTCAAATGCCTGTTCCCAGAAACGGCGACGCGCAGACATCATGCCAAAGCGCTGCTTGACCCGCGATCGCCAGCTTCCTGCGATTTCTGCCATCTTGCCCAAACTGGCAGGCAGCAGTGTTTCTAGCTTTTCACGCAGCATTCTTGCAAGCACAGGGGCTTGCCCGCTGGAAGAAATCGCGACCACAATCGGTGAACGATCGACGATAGACGGGAAGATAAATGAACACTTGGGCTGATCGTCAACCACGTTGGCCAGCACCCGGCGCACGTTTGCTTCCTCGTAGACCTCGGCGTTTAGCAGCGGATCGTCAGTCGCCGCAATGACCAGAAAAACGTCGTCGAGCTGCTCGGCAATGAACGACTCTGCCAGCCATTGAATGGCCGACTGCTGGTGTAAATGTTCGACTTCCGAGGAAAGTGATTGTGCAACAACCCGCACTTCCGCACCTGCGCGCAGAAGGAGATCAATTTTTCGTGCAGCCACTTCTCCGCCGCCAACAACCAACACCGGACGTTGTTTAAGATCGGCAAATATAGGGAGATAGTCCACAGCAACCTTTTAGCATAAGTAAATCCATAATATGACTATACGGCTTGGCCGCGATCCATATGAAATGATGAAATGGAATGATTAGTTCCAGAATGGAATATAGCCCCGAAATAGCTCGTTTTGAGAAAACACTAAATTGTTAATTTATCCGCTGAATCGCATACTATGCCCTGACTTTCCAAGGACGCCTGATAAGGATTTTTAGTATGCTCTTTCTTCGCCACGTAGCGCGTTCAGCCTTGCTTTTGACGCTAGGCGGCCTTTATGCAACCGGTGCCGTGGGCCAATCTTTAAAAACTCAGCCAGTCGGACACATTGCCGAGCAACAAACGCGACATATCGCCACCTATTTTCCCGGACGCATGGCCGGAAGCCCGGCCGAGATTATTGCCGCGGATTATCTGAATCAAAGTCTGAGCAAAATGGGTTACCAAAGTCACCTGCACGCTTTTGATGCCCGCTTTCTTTATACCAGTCAGAACGGTCGCCAAAACTGGCACAGTGTTCACGCCACTTCAGTGATCGCCGACCGCGCCGGCAAAGTGCCGCAGCAAATCGTGGTCATGGCGCATTTCGATACTTATCTGCCACAAAGTGACGCCGACAGTGACCACAACCTTGGCGGCCTGACGCTGCAAGGTGTCGATGACAACGCGTCTGGCGTCGGCGCGATGCTCGAACTGGCCGAGCGGATGAGCAAAGTCTCTACCCATTACAGCCTGCGTTTTGTGGCGCTGAGCGCTCAGGAAGCAGGAGAGCAAGGGGCGAAAGATTATCTTGCTTCGCTCAGCCCGGAAGAAAAAAAGCGCACGCTACTGGTGATCAATATTAATTCGCTGATCGTCGGCGATCGGCTGTATTTCAACAGCGGCCTCAACACTTCATCGGCAGTGGCCAAGCTGTCGCGCGATAAAGCGCTAAACTTCGCTCGGCGCATGGGCATCGCCGCGACTACCAGCCCCACCGGCACCAGCTGCTGTGAAGGACTAGAGGCTTTGGACAGCGAACATATTCCTCTGTTGCTAGTTTCTGCCAGCGACTGGGGATTAGGCAAAAAAGACGGTCAGCAGCAGCGCTCTGTCAGCAAGTATTTCCCCGACGGCACCAGCCGCTATCAGGGGCAAATCGACAATCTGCAATATCTCGATCGGATCTTGCCGGGACGGATCGCCAGACGAGAAAAAGACAGCGTAAAAATTCTGCTGCCTTTACTTAAAGAGTTAGCCAATCCGTCTATTCGCTCCTGAATGTTAGCGCCAGGGATGGGGGCAAACGGCCGCGCAATTACTCGTGCAATCCGCACTCGCGTTTTAGGCCGAAGAAACGGGTATCTTCCTCCTTCATGCCCTCTTCCCACTTCTTCGTGGTGTGCGTATCGCCAACCGACAGATAGCCCTGATCCCACAGCGGGTGATAGCTCAGTCCGTGCTGCTTGAGGTATTGGAAGATCTGACGGTTGTCCCAGTCGATGATTGGCAGGATTTTAAACCCCCCGCGCTGCACCGCCAGCACCGGCAAATGCGCCCGGCTGCCCGACTGTTCGCGACGCAGACCGGCGAACCAAGTCTGCACGCCCAGCGTTTGCACCGCGCGGTTCATCGGCTCAACCTTGTTAATCAAATTATATTTCTCAATGCCCTCGACGCCCTGCTCCCAAAGTTTGCCGTAGCGCGCTTCCTGCCAGGCGGCAGAATGCTCGGCACGAAAAACCTTAAGGTTGAGATTAAGCTGTTCGGTTAAAGAATCGATAAACTGATAGGTTTCCGGGAACAGATATCCGGTGTCAGTGAGGATAACCGGAATATCAGGTTTCTGGCGGGTGACCAGATGCAAACATACCGCCGCCTGAATCCCAAAACTTGACGATAAAGTGAACTCGCCCGGCAGATTTTCCAACGCCCAGCCAACACGTTCTTCCGCCGAAAGTTTTTCCAGCTGGCCGTTGATTTCGGCCAGGGCCAATGCCTGCCCGGACTTGGGCAGAGCATTTAATTCTGTAAGGGAGAGTGCTGTCATATCGCCTCCTGTCAGTCGTAAAAGTCGCGTGCCGGATCAAGCACCGGCTTGATGATTCCAGCGCGGATCACGTAATCGCCGAAGCCTTCATTCGCCGTGCGTTCTTTCGCCCAACGACCAACCAGCTCATCGATAATCGCCAGAATCTCTACATCGCTGATATTTTCGCGATACATACGCGGAATACGTGTACCTTCGCGGTTACCGCCCAGATGCAGGTTATAACGGTTCATGGCTTTACCGACTAACCCGATTTCAGCCAGTAGCGCACGACCACAGCCGTTAGGGCAGCCGGTCACGCGCAGTACAATGTGTTCTTTGCCGACACCGTGCCGATGCATGATGCCTTCGACCTGGGTCACAAACTCCGGCAGGAACCGTTCAGCTTCAGCCATCGCCAGCGGACAGGTTGGATAAGACACGCAGGCCATCGAGTTTTTACGCTGCTCGGTGACGCTGTCATCGATTAACCCATGATTCCGTGCCAGGGTTTCGATCGCATCTTTATCTTTCTCGCTCACACCCGCAATAATCAGGTTCTGGTTCGCCGTAAGACGGAAATCGCCTTGGTGAATACGGGCAATCTCGGCCAGACCGGTTTTAAGCGGACGCCCCGGATAATCCAAAATACGCCCATTCTCGATAAACAGTGTCAGGTGCCACTGATTGTCGATGCCTTTTACCCAGCCGATGCGATCGCCACGCCCGGTGAATTCGTAGGGACGGACGTCGCCAAAGGTAATTTCGGCACGTTTCTCGACTTCAGCCTTGAAGGTCTCAACACCGACGCGTTCAAGAGTGTATTTAGTTTTGGCATTCTTGCGATTGGTACGATTACCCCAATCGCGCTGGGTGGTCACGACGGCTTCTGCCACGGCCAGCGTTTTATCCAATGGAATAAAGCCCAGCTCGCTGGCGGTGCGTGCATAAGTTGCCTTGTCGCCGTGAGCAATTGACAGGCCGCCGCCGACCAGCACGTTAAAGCCAACCAGCTTGCCGTTCTCGGCAATCGCGACAAAATTCAGGTCATTGGCGTGCAAATCCACGTCGTTCTGCGGCGGGATAACCACAGTCGTCTTAAATTTACGCGGCAGATAAGTCGAGCCTAGAATCGGCTCTTCGTCAGTGGTCTCAACCTTTTCCTGATCCAGCCAGACTTCTGCATAGGCACGAGTGCGCGGCAACAGGTGCTCGGAAATTTTCTTCGCCCACTGCCAGGCTTCATAATGCAGCTCTGACTCCACCGGGTTCGAAGTACACAGCACGTTACGGTTAACGTCATTGGCGGTCGCCAGCGCGTCGAGTCCCAGTTTGTTGAGCAACTGATGCACCGGCTTGACGTTCTGCTTCAAAATACCGTGAAACTGGAAGGTCTGACGGTTGGTAATACGGATACTGCCGTAAATAGTGCTGTCTTCGGCAAACTTGTCGATACCCAGCCATTGCTCAGGCGTCATCACTCCGCCCGGCAGGCGGCAGCGCAGCATCATTGCGTGGCGCGGTTCGAGTTTTTGCTCGGCACGTTCGGCACGAATATCACGGTCATCCTGCTGGTACATGCCGTGAAAACGGATCAGCAGGAAGTTATCGCCATTAAAACCGCCGGTCAGGCCGTCAGACAGGTCTTCGGTAATAGTGCCACGCAGGAAATTACTTTCTTTTTTAAGGCGTTCTGCGTCAGTCAACTTGCCTTCGACCACCAAAGGTCCGGGATGTTTTTCGTTCATAATTTCGTTGCTCATTAATAGACATCTCGCTGATAGCGACGCTCAAAGCGCAGGTCACTCAAGAATTCATCGGCGGCTTCAAGGCTCATCGAACCATGCTCGGCGATAAGCTCGAGCAGTGTCTGTTCTACGTCTTTTGCCATACGGTTTGCATCACCGCAGACATAAATATGCGCGCCTTCCTGCAGCCATTGCCAGACCTCGGCACCTTTGGCGCGAATTTTGTCCTGCACATAAACCTTCTCGGACTGATCACGAGACCAAGCCAGATCGATATTGGTCAGCAGACCGTCTTTGACGTAGCGCTGCCATTCAACCTGATACAGGAAATCATCGGTAAAGTGCGGATTACCGAAGAACAGCCAGTTTTTGCCGCCTGCTCCGTCGTTGTCGCGCTGCTGCATAAAGGCGCGGAACGGCGCGATACCGGTTCCTGGGCCAATCATGATGACCGGCGTTTCGGAGTCGGCCGGTAGTCGGAAGTTATCGTTGTGCTCAATAAACACGCGGACTTCACCCTCTTCTTCCAGACGATCGGACAAATAGCCAGAAGCACCACCGCTGCGGGCGCGGCCGTCAATGTCGTAGCGCACTACGCCTACAGTAATGTGCACTTCGGTATCCGTTTCGGCCTGCGACGAGGCGATAGAATACAGGCGCGGCGTCAGTGGACGCAGCAGGTCGATTAGCTGTTGCGGCTGCAGCTCGGTCGGCGCACGGCGAACCATGTCTACAAACGGCGTGCTGTGGGCGTACTTTTGCAGCGCGCTCTTGTCAGTCAGCAGCGCCAGCAGATCGGTATCGCGACAAACCGCGGCATACTTATCGACAATCACCGTGGTGTTTTGCGTCAGTTCGATGTGATGCTGAAGCGCGTCAATCAACGGCAGGCTTTTGCCGTTAATATCGACAGGCTCATCGCCCTTCAACCACAACAGCTCAACGAGTTCTTTGACCAGAGCAGGATCGTTTTCAAACCATACGCCCAACGCATCGCCCGGCTGATAACGCAGGCCAGAATCACCCAAATCTATTTCAATATGACGAACGTCTTTGTCAGAATCACGACCGGTGATTTTTTGATTCACTGCCAGCAGCGCGGTCAGCGGCTCTTCCTTGGTGTATGGGCTGCTATCGACCAGATTAACATTACCGGCAACCGATGCCGCCTGAGCAACCGGCGATTCCGCAGGAACACGTTTTTTCAACGCTTCAACCACGCGCTGGATCCAGTCGGTGGCCAGATCCTGATATTCAACGTCAGCGTCAACGCGGTCGAGCAAACGCTCTGCGCCCAGCTCGCCCAGACGGGTATCAAAATCCTTGCCCGCCTGACAGAAGAATTCGTAAGAAGTATCGCCGAGGCCAAACACTGCAAACGCGCTGTCAGCCATATTGGGCGCTTTCTTGGACATCAGGAATTTGTGCAGCGCAACCGCCTCTTCGGCTGGTTCGCCCTCGCCCTGAGTAGAGGCGACTAACAGCAACAGTTTCTCCTGGCCTATCTGCTTGAACTTGTAGTCGCCCGCATTAACCAGATTAACATTAAGCTTAGCTGCAACCAGTGCATCGCGCAGTTGTTCAGCCAGACGGCGCGCATTACCGGTCTGCGAAGCAGAAATCAGAGTAATCGACGCCGCCGCGGCAACGGGAGCTGGCGCTGCTACCGCGCCCGGCTGCTGGTTGGTCAATCCCCAAAAATAACCTGAAAGCCAGGCCAATTGGGTCGGCGAGTATTCACCAATCGCCGATTGCAGCCGTGCCATTTGCTCCGGGTTCAAGGGGAGCAAAGAAGTAGGAGGTGCCTGAGTCGTCATCGCGGTACGAATTCCCTTATTGCTTCAGCCAGTGTCTATGGGCCGTTAGATGGTTAAGAGTTTGATAGCTTGTAAGGTTAACCAGCAGGATCATAACAATTAAATAAGTGATGGGAATATTAAATAACCATAATGACTAAGTGTTTTTTCAGATAGGATCAATCGTTAAAAGTGGTAAAGCAACCTTTATAGGCTACTGAAATAACTAATAAAAAAATCAGGGTTATTCTGTGGCAATAAAATTAGGCTTATAAATGAGAAAGCCCCGCATTTGCGGGGCTGAAAATATCTTGCGGTTCACAGGTTTGCAGTCAAGCAGACAAGCTTTTAGGGATTGAATTCGTGTTGCTGCTCGAAGCGCGAGAACTGACCGGCAGCGTAAATCGACATTTTACTGTCGCTGTGGCCGATGTCCGGCAGCGCAACAAAGTGCCAGTTAAACGGCATGTAATTTTGTTCCGCCTGCTGCTGCGAAGTAGTGAAGAAGTTTTCCGCCCGCTCCAGTCGATTGGTTCCCTGCGCCATCGCACCTTTTGAGTGGCGCAACAGGCGGTTTTCCGCATCGTCATCACTGTTGCCGACCGCAATCAGAATCGGTTTCGCAAAGTAAGCGGCGAGTTGCGTCTGGTCCACTTTTATCGGCGACGCACGCAGACCGTAAGGCCAGCGCTGATCGGTATCTGGCAGCGTCCACCAGCCCGCACCGGCGCAAATAGCCGCTTTGACCTGCGGCTGAGGGAGCAGCGTCAGCATGCGATGCACAAACTGGCACCCCGCGCTGCTGCCGAAAAGGTAATACTGTGACTGCGTGGTAATGCCCTGCTGATGCATGGCGTTGAAGATATCATTGACCACAGTAAAGCCCCACTGCGATTTCGGCAGGCGGCGATGGGTTTTCAGGTCCTGAATATTGCCTAACGGATAACCATAACTACCCGGAAAATCCTGCTCGGTGAATCGCGGCACCACAATGCGGAAATGATATTGATCGGCCACCTTGATCCAGTCATTTCGATCAGCTGAAGCGTTACGGTCAATGCCTGTCATTGCCATAATGATTGGCGTGCTGGCATCAGTGCCTTCGGGCTGATAGGTATAGATCTCAAGCGGCTTTTTATTACCACCGATTGGAAAATAGAAACTTCCGGTGCCGTCAGCCAAAGTCTTTACCACAATTCCGGCGGGCTTGGCGGCGGCTTTTGTCGGAACAGGTTTTACCGACGCCGTTTTTGCCGCTGCTGTATTTGACTGTGCGGACCTGGCTGGAACAGGAGTCGCTACACTGCCAGACTGTGGAGCAACTGTTGTTGCCGGAGCAGCGGTTGTTGTCGGAGCAACTGGCGTTGTTGATGCCGAGGCAGCAGCAGCCGGTGCCGCAGGAGCACTATCTTTTGCCGCCGCAGCATCGTTCGCTGCAGGCAAAATGTTGGTGGTCGATGAATTATCGGCTTCCACTGCTGCTGAAAAAACCAGCAACAACACGGCCAAACGCAGCGCTCTAATCATTCACTATCTCAATAGGTTAGTTCTAACGCTCCCAATGTAAGTCATCGGGTCATCAGGAGTAAATACACCAAAGTACAATAACTGTATATTCGCAGAGCAGATAACTCATGGCGTAACGGGCCGCTTTCCGTTAATATGCCGCGTTTTTTGCAGTCAACGAGACAGTGTCATGACCACTACATTATTTAAAGATTTTATGTTCGAAGCCGCTCATCACCTGCCTCACGTTCCCGCAGGGCACAAGTGCGGCCGCCTGCATGGGCACTCATTTGCCGTGCGTCTGGAGATTACGGGCGAAGTTGATGCGCATACTGGCTGGGTAATGGATTTTGCCGAGCTTAAAGCCGCGTTCGCGCCGACGCTAGACAGCCTGGATCACTATTATCTTAATGATATTCCGGGTCTTGAGAATCCAACCAGCGAAGTGCTGGCCAAGTGGATCTGGGACAAGATGAAACCTCACCTTCCCCTGCTTAGCGCTGTGCGTATTAAAGAGACCTGCACCGCCGGCTGCGTTTATCGCGGTTAATCTGCCTGCCCAGAAATATCCTCAAGCTCACAAAATATCTGTAAGCCCACCAACAGTACCAATCTTCAAAGCCATTGGTGCTGTGGCAGGGTGCAATGCGCGCAAGTCCCGATGAGCTGACAAAAGTCAGTGATTCGGG
>NZ_AJHJ01000044.1 GCF_000257645.1 Serratia sp. M24T3 | reverse complement strand
CGGCGCGACTAGTTATCTCGCCGCGCCGTTTTTTAGGACGATTAGCGAGTGCCGTAAACGACAATCGTTTTACCGTGTGCTGAAATCAGACTCTGATCTTCAAGCATTTTTAGAATTCGACCCACAGTCTCGCGTGAACAGCCGACTATCTGACCGATTTCCTGACGGGTAATCTTGATCTGCATACCATCCGGGTGAGTCATGGCATCCGGCTGTTTAGCCAGATTCAGCAGAGTTTGTGCAATGCGACCGGTCACGTCCAGGAAGGCGAGGTTACCCACTTTCTCGGAAGTTATCTGCAGTCGGCTTGCCATCTGTGCGGACAGGCGCATCAGAATATCTGGATTAACCTGGATCAGCTGGCGGAACTTCTTGTAGGAAATTTCTGCCACTTCACAGGCAGTTTTCGCCCTGACCCATGCACTACGTTCCTGACCTTCTTCGAAGAGTCCCAGCTCGCCGATAAAGTCACCTTGGTTAAGGTAGGAAAGTATCATTTCTTTGCCTTCTTCATCTTTGATCAGAACGGCAACCGAACCTTTCACGATGTAGTAAAGCGTTTCGGCTTTTTCACCTTGGTGAATCAGCGTACTTTTAGATGGATACTTATGTATATGACAATGAGACAGGAACCATTCGAGAGTAGGGTCTGTTTGTGGCTTGCCGAGAACCATTAGCTATTATCCTCTTATTATCGCTGCCCAAAATCACAGGGCTTTGAAATCCCTGTTCGGCGATTTTTTACTTCGCGCTCTTTTAGCATATGAACTGACCAGCAATGCTGCAAGCGGCAGGTGGAGTGATTTAAGCTGTAATTTGCCATTATCACCAAGGTTATCCTGTTAACACCTAAAAAACCTAGCCGCAACTTGTTGGAAAGTTTCTTTCGGCTTTGTTTGTAGCACAGGTTTGCAGACGTGTCTTGTGTTGTCTCGCTTCAGCATGACGCGGATCGAGTTACGTTGCCAGTTTCGGGGGTAAAGGGTAGTCTATTTTAAAAATTATGAGCGGAGAAATTCACATGCAGGCACGGGTAAAATGGGTTGAAGGTTTAACATTTCTGGGTGAGTCGGCCTCAGGCCATCAGATTTTAATGGATGGCAATGCGGGTGATAAATCACCAAGTCCGATGGAGATGTTGCTGATGTCGGCAGGCGGATGCAGCGCCATTGACGTGGTGTCGATTCTGCAAAAAGGGCGCAACGAGATTGTCGGCTGTGAAGTTAAACTGACCTCTGAGCGCCGTGAAGAAGCGCCGCGACTGTTCACTCACATCAATCTGCATTTTATCGTCACTGGTAAAGATTTGACCGATAAAGTGGTTGAGCGCGCGGTAACGCTGTCGGCAGAGAAATACTGTTCAGTGTCACTGATGCTGGGCAAGGCGGCGACCATTACCCACAGCTTTGAAGTGATTGACTCACAAGAGTAATCTGCGCAAGCACGACCTCCATCCCTACCACGCAAAACGCTGGCAGTGTACACGGAGTAAATCCAGAAAACGCCGCGCCGTTAAGGTTAGCGGCGTTTTTTGTGAGTATACCAAACAGTATTGCGCGTTCGGCAGACTGTCGATCGGCAGGCGGCACAGCTTGTCTTCGAGGAAAAACGGCGTTGCCATTGCATTGCCCACCACAGAAAGATAATCGGCATTTAGCATCATCATTAGCCCACTGATCAACGAATCAGTGCGGATCGGCGATTGCCCGGCATGGCAGCCATGCTCCTCCAATAGCGCTGCAAGTTGCTGGTAATAGCCCATATCGGTTTCCGGCAGCAGCCAGCTTGCCTCTTTCAACTGATTCAACGACGTGGCCTGTGCCAGCGGGTGCTGTTTACGGGCAATAATACAAAAAGGCGCGTTGAACAGCGGTTCAACCACCATATCTTCTATCGGCAGCCCCGGTCCCAGCGTGCCGATGGCGAAATCCAGACGCCCTTCACGCAGGGCAGGAAGCAGGGTTGAAAGCTGGGTTTCCTTGATGTGCAGCTTGGCCTGCGGGTATTTCGCAGCGAATTCACTGGCAAGAGCCGGGAAAATAGTCAGAGCCAGCAGTGAAGAAAATCCTACCGCCACCGAGCCCTGCGAATACTGATTAATCTGCTGGATTTCATCGGCGGCGCGCTCTAGCTCTTGCAAAATAAACTGCATTCGTTGGGAAAAGGCGCGCCCGGTTTCGGTCAGCGTCATCCCTTGAGAACCGCGCACGATCAGCTGAGTATCGAGAATTTGCTCCAGCTCGCGCAACGTGCGGCTAACCGCAGGCTGCGATTGATTCATGGCTCTTGCTGCACCACGAATGCTGCCACTTTGGATAACCTGCTGAAAAACCTTCAGCTGTTGCAGCTTCGGCAAATATTTCATCGCATACCCCTATCAGTAAAAAGCATCACCCAGTAAAAAATTACATCTTATGGCTGTGAAATAAAACTGCTAGGTTTTAAAGCAGACAGTAAATCACTGTTATAAAAACATAAAAATAAATCAAAGCAAGAGCGTTTCTCTTCTCAGGTCAGGGGTGGCTGCTGGGATATAACATTTGAGGATATCAGTTATGAAAAATCGTTCGCTAATGATTTTCTTACTGTTTTTTGGTTATGTTCTGGTTTATCTCGACAAGACAGTCATCGGTTTTGCGCTGTTGCCTATCTCTCGCGAGTTTAATTTACCGCCGCAACAGCTGGGATATATCACAGGCATGTTCTTTTTAGCTTATTCACTGTTCCAGATCCCCTCTGGCTGGCTCAACGATCGTTTTGGTTACAAGAAAGTGCTCGCCTGTTCACTGACTTTGCTCGGCGGTTTTGCTCTGTGCTTTGGCCTGCTGGGATTCGGACTAGGGCTGTTAGTCACTTTTCGTTTCTTGTCGGGAATAGGGCATTCCGGTTATCCCACCTCCTGCGCCAAGTCGGTAGTAGCCAACTTTGCTCTCGAACAACGCACCTTTGCTCAATCGATTTTGTTGTCTTCAGCCGGATTGGCTATGACTCTGGGGCCGCTGCTGGCGGTTTATTGTCTGGCACATTTTGGTTGGCGCGGCTCGTTCTCGACCCTTGGGCTGCTGGCGTTTGTGGTCGCGGCACTGATCCTGTTTCTGGTGCCATCGCCCCCAAAAAGCAGTCTGACCACAGGCTCTCACGCCTCGGCCAGCTATCTCTCTTTGTTGAAGAATCCGATAGTCCTGGTGCTGTTTCTGGCTAACTTCTGCGTCAATATTCCTGCCTATGGATTGATGGCCTGGCTGCCGAAATATCTGGTGCAACAGCGCGGTTTCTCGCTGGAGGTTTCCGGCATGATTGTCGCCATTGGCGGCCTGGGGATTTGGATCTCCTCGCTTTCTACCGGCTGGCTGGTAGGTAAATACCTGCAAGGGCGTGAGCCAAAGGTCATCTTGTATGGATCGCTGCTGAGCGGAATTTGTATCTGGCTGGTGTATGCCTCCAGCTCGATGGTGACGACTTGCCTGTTCTTGTTCCTCGGCAATATCTTTCTGATGTCGTCGTTTGTCACTACTTTTACTCTGCCAATGAAACGACTACCCACCAACGTGATGGGCGGAGCTATTGGCCTGCTGAATACCGGCGGCACGCTGGGCGGTTTTGTTGCGCCGATCGTGATGGGTTATTTGATAACGCTGACCCACGGCTATCACTCGACTTTTATCTTTCTGGCGCTGGCAATGTGGGCCTCTGGCCTGCTGATGCTGCCTTTACTTGCCAAAACCCGTCTTGCTGCGCGTGACGCAGCCTAGTTAAACGCACCCTGAGAGGAAGCCAAAATGAGCCACAATTTTGCAGCATTAGTGAGTGAAGTTAACCAGGACGTCCTGCGCTGGCGTCGACATATTTATGCCAATCCCGAGCTCTCCTTTCAGGAGGCAAAAACGGCGGATTATATTGCCGAGCAGCTGTCCGCGATGGCGGGGGTGACATTAAAACGCCTGACGCCCAATAGCGTAATCGCTGAATTGACCGGCGATAAAAATGGGCCGATCTATGCGTTGCGTGCCGATATCGACGCCTTGCCTATTCAGGAAGAGACTGACGAAGAATGGCGTTCCACCAACCCCGGCGTAATGCACGCCTGTGGTCACGATGC
The DNA here is from genome assembly GCF_000257645.1 of Serratia sp. M24T3. Lineage (GTDB taxonomy): Bacteria > Pseudomonadota > Gammaproteobacteria > Enterobacterales > Enterobacteriaceae > Rouxiella. The sequence continues at coordinate 32,336 of NZ_AJHJ01000044.1, read as the reverse complement.
CCACGCCGCCATGCTGCTGGGCGCGGTGAAGGTGCTGTCACAGTGTCGTTCTTCTTTGAAAGGAACCGTGCGCTTTATCTTCCAGCACGCGGAGGAAGCGCCTCCGGGCGGTGCTCAAGAGTTGGTCAAGCTTGGCGTGCTCGACGGTGTGGACATGATCTTTGGACTGCACGTGTTGCCGAATTATCCTACCGGACAGATTGCGTTGAAAGAGGGCGTATTCAGCGGGTCGAGCGACAATTTTGACATCCTGCTCAAAGGGCGTGGCGGCCACGGCTCGATGCCGCACATGTGTATCGATCCGGTGACCATCGGCGCAGAAATGGTGACGGCAATGCAGCAGATTGTCGCGCGCAAGCTGGACCCGCTGCACGCGCCAGTGTTGACTGTTGCCGTGTTTCAGGCCGGCGAGGTGTATAACGTGATCCCTGATACCGCACGTCTGGCGGGGACGCTGCGCACTCACAGCGCTGAAGTTCGGGCCAAGGTTCCGTTGCTGGTGGAACAAACCGTCAAAGGGATTGCCTATGCCCACGGCGCAGAAGTTGAGGTGAAATGGACTAAAGGCTATGCCATCGGCAATAACCATCCTGAAGCCTGCGCCATTGCTCGCCGCGTCATTAAACAGGAAAGAGGCGCAGAGGCATTCATTGAGGTGACTTCGGCGATTTATGGCAGTGAGGATTTCTCGTCGTATCAGGAAAAAATTCCAGGCTGCTTCGTGTTTATCGGCAGCGGTAACGAGAGCAAAGGGGCGACTCACGGTGTGCATCATCCGCGATTTAAACTGGATGAAGATGCTCTGGCTATCGGCGTTCAGCTGCACGTTGGATTTATTCGCCAACTGCTGATGGCCGAATAACTTGATTTCTGCGCCGCGCTTTTAACACGATTAACGCGGCGCAGAATAGGCTTATTCGATCTTCTTGCCTTCCATCAGCCGTTGCACCAGCGGCCCCATGATCAGCTCCATTGCCAAACCCATTTTCCCGCCAGGTACCACCAACGTGTTGATATGCGAGATAAAAGATCCCTGCAACATTGCCAGCAGGTAAGGGAAGTCAATCTGGTCCAATCCCTGAAAATGAATGACCACAAAACTTTCATCCAGTGAAGGAATGGCCTTGGCGGCAAACGGGTTAGAGGTGTCGATGGTCGGCACGCGCTGGAAGTTAATGTGAGTACGCGAAAACTGAGGAGTAATGTAGTTGATATAGTCGTCCATTGAACGGACCACCGAGTCCATTACCGCCTCGCGAGAATGGCCGCGTTCACCGGTATCGCGCACCAGTTTTTGTATCCACTCGAGGTTGACGATGGGCACCACGCCAACCAGCAGGTCGACATGTTTGGCGACATCCACCTGATTAGTCACGACTCCGCCATGTAACCCCTCGTAGAACAAAATATCCGTGGGTTCGGGCAGCGCTTGCCACGGCGTAAAGGTGCCGGGAACCTGGTTGTAAGGCACGGCTTCATCATAAGTATGCAAATATTTGCGCGAACGGCCGGTGCCGGTTTTACCGTATTCAATAAAACTCTGCTCCAGCAGCGTGAAATCGTTGGCTTCCGGGCCAAAATAGCTGATATGACGACCGAGATCGCGAGCCTTGCGGATCGCGGCATCCATTTCTGGACGAGTAAAGTGGTGAAAGCTGTCACCTTCAAGCTGGGCAGCGTGCAGGCCCTGCTGCTGGAATATCTTGCGGAAAGCCAGGCTGGTGGTCGTGGTTCCTGCGCCGCTTGAGCCGGTCACGGCTATAACTGGATGTTTAGCTGACATGGTAATCCCTTCATCTTTCAAATTGCAGTCAACGCATCTGCACCAGGAATCTATTGGGGAAGGCTAATACGCATAATTAAGCTTATTGTTACCATATCTATGCGCTAATTTATAGGGTGTCGGCAGGGAAGATTTTTAGCCATTTGAGCGAAAGTGATGCCTAAAAAGCAACATAGTGACGACTTTTTGATGCTTTAATCTCATCGCTAATTCTCTACACTGGGCTTCATACCCTTGTCGATTTCGTGCAATGCTTTTGGAGAATTTGCTGATGATTATGCCTTCCTCTCGCTGGTGGTGGGATTTATCCACGCTGGAATTTAGCCAGCTAGACATGGAAAATGTGGTGGTGATCCTGCCGATTGGCGCGGTCGAACAGCACGGGCCTCATCTTCCAGTGCGGGTGGATGCGGCAATTAACGCGGGGATTGTCGCCCGAGCGGTCGAACTTCTCCCTGACAACCAGCCTGCGCTGGTACTGCCCGCCTTGCCGATTGGCAAATCTGACGAGCATCTGGAATACCCCGGCACGCTAACGCTACCTTGCGAGGTGCTGGCTAAAGTATGGTTTGAAGTGGCGAAAAGTGCCTGGCGAGCCGGTGCGCGCAAAATTATTTTCTGGAATTCCCACGGCGGTCAACCGCAGCTGATGGAAATTGTTTGCCGTCAATTGCGCGTTGAGCTGGGCATGTTTGCCGTCGGCGCAACGTGGTCCCGCACCATCGATAGCAGTGATTTGTATAGCAGTAACGAGCTGGAATTCGGTATCCACGGTGGCGAAGCGGAAACCAGCGTGATGCTGCACCTGCATCCTGATTTGGTGGCGATGGACAAGGCTGAAAACTTTGTCTCGGCGGCACAGGCGCTGGCAGAGCAGGGGGGGATTCTCACGCCTGAAGGCGGTGTCGGCTTTGGCTGGCAGGCGCAGGATCTGCATCCCGCGGGCGTCACCGGTAATGCAGCCGCAGCCGACGCAGAACGCGGAAAACAGCAGGTTGAACGCGCTGCTCTGGCATTGGTAGCGTTGGTTGGTGAAGTCGCCCGCTATCCGCTAAGCAACGTCACTCAGTCCACGCGATTTAATGCAAAATAGAAAGAAATTGGCACGTTAACCGGCTTCCGACATCATCCCTTTTACCGTTTCCGCCAGCACGCTGCCAATCGCGCTGGTGCCTCGGTCGTGCCCAATCAGCATCAGGCGCTGGGTTTGCTGCGCCAGTTCTCTGACCGGAATATAGATAAGCCTGCCCGCGCGCTGGTCAAACTCGATGTCGAACGGCGTCAGGAAAGTCAGCCCCTGATCGACCATTGCCGCGTGGCGCATCACTTCAATCGAGTTGGTTTCAATCACCGGCTGGACAGTGACCAGCGCTTTGGCAAACACGTCGTTCAGATATGGGCGAATCACCGTGCTTTTGTCGGCGATAATGATCGGATAGGCAATGCAGTCGCTGATGCGCAGGCTGGTTTTATCTGCCAGCGGATGCCCCGGAGCTACTACCGCGCCCAGTCGCCCGCTAACGCTAGAAATAATTCGCAGCGTTGGCGGCAAGTCGAAATCGAATCCCAGTCCCAAATCCGCCTCGCCTGATTCCACAGCGGCCATAATATCGTCGCCGTCAGTCAACTGACGCAAGATCAGTTTTACTCGTGGATTAGCCCGGCGAAATTCGCTGGCCATGCGCGGGATGAGATTCGCTGCCAGCCCGCTCATCATCGCGATCGTCACTTCACCGCGCCGCAGTCCCTTTAATTCTTCAATTTTAACCTGCGCCCATTCCAGCTCTTTAAAACTCTGGCGGACGTGATGGATCAAAACCTCTCCGGCGGCGGTGAGCACCATTTTTCTCGGCAGTCGCTGAAACAGCGGCGTGCCCAGTTCGTCCTCCAGCGCCAAAATCTGCCGGTTAATCGCCGAGGCAGAAATATGCAGCCGGGCCGCAGCCTTACGAATGGAGCCAGCACGGGCGACCTGATCGAGATACATCAACAACCGGTGTTGCAGCATGAATGATCTCCGCAAAGACAAATGACGCTATTTTCAGCAAGCGTTGCTTAAAAGGCATCGCTGAGTACGAAAAACTGTGCTTTTAAGGTAACGAAATTCTAGGCATAACTGAAGGCCTAATCTTGGGGGGAGTAAAGCTTATGTCTGGTATTTCGCGCCGTAAATTTGCCACAGGTCTGGCAAGCATGATGTTGATTCCATTCGCTGCACCGCTGTTTTCCCGTCGTGCGTTTGCGGCTGGCGACGAAGTGAAAATTGCTCTGATTTTGCCTGGTTCCGTGGCTGACGGTGGCTGGAACCAGCTAGCCTATCAAGGTTTGCAAACGCTGAAATCTCAAGGCTTCAAAGTTGCCTTTAGCGAAAGCGTACCGCAGGCGCAGATGGATCAGGTGACTCGTGGCTATGCCGATGACGGATACAACCTGATTATTGGCCACAGCTTTGAGTACGGTTCCGAGTTCGAACAGGTTGGGCCGCAGTATCCAGACACCTATTTCTTTGCCACGACTTTCAAGCCTTCCGAAAAAGCGCCGGATAACACCGAGTTTATGAATCTGGCCTATATGAATGCGGCCTATGGCGCTGGTGCGCTGGCAGCAATAATTTCCGAAAAAGGCAAAGCGGTCGGCTATGTCGGCGGCGGTGATAATCCTAGCCAAAACGGCATGATGCACGCTTTTATTGCCGGAGCCGAAAAAACGCGCCCGGGAATTACCGGTTTTGGCATTGTTACCGGCGATTATAACAACGCTGCCAAAGGTCGCGAGGCCGCCAGCACCATGATAGGCAACGGGGCCGACGTTATCTGGCACACCGCAGATGTGACCGGTTTAGGTGCGATTCAGGGCGCGGCAGCGGCAAAAGTCAAAGCCATGGGCTGTTATGCCGATCAGAAAAGCATCGCCCCAGAATTCATTGCCACCAGTTTTGAAACCAACTTGCCTTGGGTGATTGAACAGGTCGCACACAGTGTCAAAGACAAAAAGTTCCTCGGCGGCCAGGAGTTTCGCCCGCCGGTCTCAAAAGGCTGGTTACCCATTTACGGCGACAGTGCTTACAACAGCAAACTGATTACTGCCGACCAGTGGGCAAAGTTCCAGGATATCTGGACCCAACTCTCGGAAGGCAAAATCGACGTACAGTCCCTGGTTAAAGCCTGAGTTAATGCGAGATGAGGAATTGTGTCGATGATTGAGCTGAAAGGCATCACCAAAAGATTCGGTAAAATCACCGCCAATCACCACGTCAACATGTCGATCGGCGAGGGTGAAATTGTCGCGTTATTGGGTGAAAACGGCGCGGGTAAAAGTACCCTGATGCAGATCCTCTACGGCATGTATCAGGCTGATGAAGGGGAAATTTGGGTCGGCGGGCAAAAAGTCAGTATTCGCGATCCGGGGGATGCCATTGCTCTGGGTATCGGCATGGTTCATCAGGAATTTATGCTGGTACAGCCGATGACAGTGGTTGAAAACGTGATCCTCGGCCTGAAAGAAAATCGCAGCGGCTATCTTGACTTGCACGCCGCCGCAAAACGTTTACAGCAGATTTCTGACCGCCACGGACTGGCGGTTGATCCTTGGGCGAGAGTCGAACACCTGCCCATTGGCGTGCAGCAACGGGTCGAAATCCTCAAGCTGCTTTATCGCAACGCCAAAGTCCTAATCCTTGACGAACCCACGGCGGTGCTGACGCCGCGCGAAAAAGACGGTCTGTTCGCCACGTTGACTTCTCTGAAGCAAGAAGGGCGTTCAATCGTTATTGTGACCCATAAACTCTATGAAATCATGGCAGTGGCTGACAGCGTCTCGGTAATGCGCAGCGGCAGAATGGTCGAGAGCGTAGCGGTAGAAGACACCTCTGAAACTGATTTGGCGCGTCGCATGGTGGGGCGCGACGTGTTGCTGCGAGTCGAAAAACCAGTACAGCAGCCCGGCGCCGAGGTGTTGAATATTGACAACATCGCCATGCGCGACGAAGCCGGAAACCAGAAAATCTGGCGCGTAGCGCTGAAGGTTCGCGCAGGAGAAATTTTAGGTATTGCGGGCGTCGACGGCAACGGTCAGTCCGAGCTGGCGGAGGCATTACTTAATCTGCGGCCAATCGAAGCGGGCAGAATTCTTTTGGGCGGTAAAGATATTTCCGGACTGTCTCCGGCACAGCGACGCGCTGCGGGCATGGGCTTTATTCCTGCCGACCGGCGGGGGGTTGGGTCAGTGACCGGCATGTCAATCGCCGATAACGCGATTCTCGGCGCTCAGCATCAGCACACCGTTGCCCGTGGATGGTTCCTCAGTCCGCAAGCGATAGCCGACAAAGCCAGGGCGATCGTCCAACACTTCAACGTGATTGCCCCCGACGTAGAGTTTGAAGCAGGAAAACTTTCCGGCGGTAATTTGCAGAAACTCATTCTTGGACGTGAAGTCATGCGCAAGCCGCGCGTATTGGTGGTGGAGCAGCCAACGCGCGGGCTGGACGTCGGTGCAGTCGAGGCGGTGTGGCAGGGGCTGCTCGAAGCACGTCAACAGGGTTGCGCCATTGTGATGATTTCTGCGGAGCTGGAAGAAATAATGAATTTATCCGACAACATTGCGGTGATGTACGCGGGGCAAATCGCCGGGGTGTTGAGTGCGGCTGAAGCCACGCTGGAGCAAATCGGCGACCTGATGGCCGGTGGCAAACTGGAGCGGGAGGCGTCATGAAATCTTTGCTCGAGAAACGTGTTGTTCCGGCCGACTCTTCGCTGGCCTCTGGCGGCATCACCGTGTTGGCGCTGCTGCTGGCGTTTATCATTGCCGGTGTGCTGTTTATTCCCTTCGGCGCCAACCCTTTTACTGCCTTTATCGAGCTGTTCAGCGAGGCGTTTGGATCGCTACGCGGTTTTGGCCAGACACTGGTGCAGGCCATACCATTAATCCTGATTGCTCAGGCAACCATCGTTATCTGGCGATCGGGCATGGGCTATATCGGTTTCGAAGGGTGCTTCACCATCGGTGCCGCTGCAGCTTCCTGGGTCGCGCTGGGCGGAACGCCGCAGGGAATGTGGATCATGTTGCCGCTCTGGGCTTTCTGGCCAATCGTGCTGGTAGTTGCTTTTATGGCCGGGGCGTTATGGGCCGGAATCGTCGGCATTATGCGCGTGCGCTTTGGCGGTAACGATGTGCTGATTTCACTGATGGCCAACTATGTGGCGGCGTTTCTGGTGCAGTATCTGGTCTCCGGTCCAATGCGCGCAGTAGGCGATTTACCGCAAACGCCGCTGCTGCCGATGCAAAGCTGGCTGCCGTTTATCATGCACGGTTCGCGGGCGCACATGGGGTTGCTCATCGCGCTGATTTGCTCGCTGCTGGTCTGGGTGCTTATCCGTAAAACGCCAATCGGTTATGAAATGATTGTCAGCGGAATGAATGCCAAAGCGGCGCGCTATGGCGGAATCAATGTTATTCGTCGCCAGATGCTGGCCGTGTTTTTGGGCGGCGGTATGGCAGCGCTGGCCGGACTTTGCATGGTTCTCGGTGTGCAGCATCGGTTGATGGACGGTTTATCGGGCGGTGTGGGGTTTGTCGGCGTCATTGTTGCACTGCTGGCGCGGCTCAATCCGCTGGTGGTGATCCCTACAGCTATTCTCTATGGCGGTTTACAGGTTGGCGGCAGCGCAATGCAGCGCGAAAGTGGTTTGCCGACCTCGGTGATCTTTATTCTTGAAAGCCTGGTGGTGCTGCTGATTTTAGCCGGCGATATCCTGCGCTATTACCGCCTGCGTTGGCCGGGGCGGGGGCGTCCATCCGTGGCTGAAGCTGCTTCGGAGACTCAATCATGAACCTGTGGTCACATCTTGATGCCGCATTTTTCATTACCTGGCTGGCGGCCGCGGTTCGTCTTGCCGGACCCGTGCTGCTGGCGTCGCTGGGCGAGATTTATGCCGAGCGTTCCGGCGTGCTCAATATTGGCCTTGAAGGCACGCTGCTGATGGGCGCGCTGTCGAGTTATCTGGTATCGATTTACTCCGGTTCAGCCGTGTTGGGCTTTTTTGCCGGTGGTGTGGGCGGACTGGTGGTCAGCCTGCTGCTGTCCTTCTTCTACTTGCGGGCATTGGCCAGCCAGGTCGTGGTCGGCATGGTGTTTAACATCCTTGCAGGCGGGCTGGCGACCTACATCTACAGCCTGGTGATTGGCGACAAAATGTCGCCGACGGTAGATATGTTTAACGCGTTGCCTGTGCCTTTGCTGCAAAAAATTCCCTATATCGGACCCATTTTCTTTAACCAGCCGTGGCCGCTGTACCTCACGCTCGGGCTGGTGGTACTTGCCCAATGGGTGCTGTTTCATACCCGTTTCGGACTTTCGCTGCGCGCTGTGGGCGAAAACCCTAAAGCTGCGCACGCCGCCGGGCTTAACGTACAAAGGATCCGCACCTACGGGGTGATGCTTTCCTGTCTGGGCGGCGGTCTGGCAGGCGGATATCTGGTCACTGCGCAAATCGGGCTGTTTCGCGACAACATTGTCAGCGGGCAAGGGTTTATCGCACTGGCGATCGTGATTTTTGGTCGCTGGAGTCCGCTAAAAGCGCTGTTTGCCGCCTTTATTTTTGGTGCTGCCGACGCATTACAGCTGTCGTTGCAGTTGTTTAATAACATCCTCCCGGCGCAGGTACTGCTTGCGCTGCCGTATCTGTTAACCATTCTGGCGATGTCTGGAGTGATAGGAAAAACGGTACAGCCGGGCGCTTTGACGCAGCCATACTGCAAGGATTAGCAGTGGACCTCCCACTGTCTGGAAATTTTGGAGATAGCTATGACCACGATTTTTCGCGCTACCGACGCTCTGTCCGCTCCGGCTTTTCGTATCAGCCCAACGGACACCAACTATTTTGCCATCCTGTTCGACAAAGAGCAGGACCAGATCGACCACATCTTTGTGATCGAGATTTTCAAGGTTGGCGGAGCGACGCCGCCGAATGAGCACGCTCACGCACACGAATTTTTCTACGTGCTGGAAGGTCAGGGCGTGGCTGTCTGTGGTGGCAAAGAGTTGCCGTTAAGCAAAGGCAAAGCTCTGCTCCTGAATCCCGGCAACGAACACGTGATCCGCAATACCGGCAGCAGCAAACTGTATACCCTGACGGTGATGACGCCGAATGAAGGCTTTGCCGAGCTTATCCGCAGCGGAGAGCCGGTGGAGCTGGATGAAGAGGACTTGCGCGTTCTGAGTGGGGTGAATGGGAGTCCGGCGGTATGAGTCAACGATCCGAGAGTCTGATAGCACTCGGCTCCAGCCCGCGCAATGCCTGGCATGTATCGGCTCAAGAAGTCGATTTGGTGCGTGACTGTGTGCCACCGCAGCTCGCCACGTTGCACGACGGTGAGCGGCGTATTCAGCTCGACTTGAATCGCACGGCATTGATTGTCATCGATATGCAAAATGACTTTTGCCATCCCGAAGGCTGGCTGGGCCATATTGGCGTTGATGTCACTCCGGCCCGAGCGCCGATTGCGCCGTTGCAGCGGCTGTTGCCCGAAGCGCGTCAGGCCGAGATGCCGATAGTGTGGCTTAACTGGGGCAATCGGCCAGACCGGCTCAATCTGAGTCCGGCGGTGCTGCACGTTTATAAACCCAACGGTACAGGTGTAGGTTTGGGCGATCCGCTGCCGATATCTGGCGAACCGGTGCTGGAATCCGGTAGTTGGGCAGCCGCAGTGGTGGATGAGTTGGCCCCGTTGCCGGGCGATATTCGAGTCAATAAATACCGGATGTCGGGATTTCAGGATACTGAGCTGGACAGCATTCTGCGCAATCTGAATGTCACAACGTTGCTGTTTGCCGGAGTCAATGCCGATCAGTGCGTGCTTTGCACCTTGCAGGACGCCAATTTTCACGGCTACGACTGTTTGCTGTTGCAAGACTGCTGCGCCACCACGTCGCCAAAGTATTGTATGGACGCCACGCTGTATAACGTTCGCCAATGTTTTGGCTTTGTTTCCGATTCAGAGCAATTGATTAGCCAACTACTCTGAAATTGTCCGACAGAGGAAAGTATTGATGGGATACATTTTGGCAGACGGCTGGGTGGTCACCATGAACCCTCGGCGCGAGGTGCTGGAAGAAGCCAGCATTTTAATCGAGGGAGACATGATTGCCGCTATTGGCACGCGCCAGCAGCTAGTCGCCAGCAACCCGGAATGCGAAGTAATCGACTGCCGCGAGGCGATTATTATTCCCGGCATGGTCAACACCCACACTCATCTGTTCCAGACGTTATTGAAAGGTTTGGGTGATGACATGGTGCTGAAAAAATGGTTTACCTGCATGACCGGGCCGAGCGCGGTTGAGTTGACTGAAGAAGATGTTTCGGCGGCGGCAATGCACGGCTGTGTGGAATCGCTGCGCTCCGGCGTGACTTCACTGGTTGACTTTATGTATGCCCATCCGCGGCCGGGATTAACGGCCAAAGTGCTGGAAGCTTTTCATGCCACCGGCATTCGCGGTCACGTGTGTCGCGGATTTCTTACCACCGGCGAAGAGCACGGCATTCCTTCCCGACTGATTGAAACGCCGGAACAGGCGTTGGCTGACGCCAAGAGGCTGATTTATCAGTACAACCGCCCGGACAGCCGGGTCAAAGTAGGGATTGCGCCGAGCATGATCTGGGCGCTGGACGAAAAAGTATTACGCGGCACCCGCGAGCTGGCCAACGAAACCGGCGCGCTGGTCACCATCCACGTTGCGGAAACCGATTTTGAGATTTCGCAATCGCAGCGGCGTTTTCAGAGCACCGATACCGAGTTCCTCAGCGAAATAGGCTTTCTTGGCTCTGATGTGCTCGCCGTTCACTGCGTGCAATGCAGCCGCCGTGATATCCGCGCGCTGAAACATTATGACGTTCGCGTGTCGCACAATCCGTGCAGCAATATGTATCTGGCCTCAGGTGTAGCGCCGATCCCCGAGATGCTGGCGGCGGGTATCACCGTGGGATTAGGGTCCGACGGGCCAGCCAGCAGCAATAATCACAGCCTGTTTCAGGCGATGAAAATGGCTGCACTGGTGCAGAAAGGCGTGCATCGCGATCCGACGATTATGACTGCTGAAAAAGTGCTGGAGATGGCAACTATCGATGGCGCACGAGCTATTGGCCTCGACCATCTGATTGGTTCGATTGAGGTGGGGAAAAAGGCCGATATTGTAGTAGTTGGCACTGATCATCCGGCAATGACTCCGGTACATTATCCGGTTTCTTCGTTGGTCTATTCGGCATTGGGTCATGAGGTGACAGACGTGTTTGTTGATGGCGAACCGCTGTTGCGCGAAGGCAAGTTTACCCGAGTCAATGAGCGCGAAGTATTGCTGCGCTCAAAACTGGCGGCCAACAGCCTTGCCGAACGTGCAGGAAGCGATCGCTTTAAACGCCGGCCGTGGCGGGCCAGCACGTTTTAAATCCTCAGAGATCCTGCGATTTCCCCTCACGCGAACTGTCAGCAGCGGCGGAGTTGTTTGAGCCACCGCTCAATAAAACAGGGGATAAGCTTAGTAATCTGGCCTTTCAATTTCTTCTTCACCGGCGCGGAATTGGCCACGCGGCATGATGTTCAGCGTTTCGTGCAGTTCAGACCAGACCAATACCACGTCGCCACTTTTCAACTGGCGGCGCACGTCCTCAACTTTTTGCTCGAGCGTTCGTTCCTGCTCGCCGTAATCGGTGCCTTCACGCAGCACAAAACCTTCAATCACGCTGTCCAGCGTTTCTGGCGGTAACTCTTTCCAGGGAATAATCATTGTGTTTCTTTTCTCAATCTAAGGTTTGGGCGACAGCCGGGCAGCAATCCAGTCGGGAATACGCTGTTCAAGCCACATCACCGGGTTTAACCAATTGCCCGTCACGAAGCCAACGTGTCCGCCGTGTTCGGTGAGCTGGTATTCTACCTCAGGCGGCAGATCTTGCGCGTTGGGGATCACCGCATCGGTCATAAACGGGTCGTCTTTGGCATGAATAATCAACAGCGGGATCTTGACCCTCGGCAGCAGCGGCATACCGCTACAGCGTCGGTAATAGTCTATCGCGTTTTGGAAACCGTGAGCTTTCGAGGTGATCGCGTCGTCGAATTCGCGAATACGGCGCATTGATTTCAATTGCTCCAACGTCACCGGCAGCGTGCCGGGATATTTTATCAGCTTGCGGCGAGCGTTGGCCTTGAGCTGGTCGAGCAGGTAGCGCTGATAGATTCGTGAACTTCCCTGCTCCAGTCGATAAGCACAGGGTTCAAGCATCAACGGCGCCGAGACAATCACCGCGGCCTGAAGCCGACAGTTTTCGCCCTCTTGCCCGAGATAGCAGGCCAGCATATTGCCGCCCAGCGAAAAACCGACTGCCGAAGTTGGCGCATCGCCGTAGGTTTCACTCAGCCAGCCAAGGAAATAGCGCGCGTCTTCAGTTTCACCGGAATGATAAATGCGCTTTAAACGGTTAGGTTCGCCGCTACAGCCGCGAAAATGCATCACCACGCCGAGTCCGCCTTTGTTCTTCCAGGCCTCTAAAAGACCGTGGGCGTAAGGGCTGGTAAAACTGCCTTCGAGGCCGTGAAACAGTACCATGCGCGGTTTGTGTTTGGCTGCTTCCGGGTCTTCACTCCAGGCCAGGTCGATAAAATCACCGTCGGGTAAATCCAGCCTTTGCCAAACCGGCTTAAGCTTTACGTGCCGTCGGACCAGTCGTGGTAACAGGGTTTGCAGATGCGGATTGCTAGCACCGCGCAGGGGATGAAAATTTTCAGCCATTTTGCGATAAAAAATCTCATGAAGGATGCTTGTACTACCAATACCACACTGATAGCTTCTCAGCTAATTACACAATAGTTTAGGGCCAGGAGCACCTGTTTAAATGGAACTTAGTTTATTTCTTTCGATGCTGGGATTTTTGTGGGTCGCTGCGATTACGCCCGGCCCGAATAATATGTTGTTAACTACCTCAGGGGCGAATTTCGGTTTTATGCGCTCACTGTGGCTGATGCTGGGGATCATGCTTGGCATGCAGAGTATCGTGCTGCTGGTGGCGTTTGGCGTAGGCGGGTTGATCCTGCTGTATCCCGCGCTGCACACTATTCTCAAGGTGCTGGGGAGTTTGTATCTGCTGTGGCTGGCGTGGAAAATTGCCACTTCGGCCTATGAAACGCTGGAAACGGATGCGAAGCAGGTCAGGCCTATTCGCCTCTATCAGGGTTGGCTGTTGCAGTTTCTGAATCCGAAAGCCTGGCTGATGGGGCTGGGCGCGGTGGCCAGTTTTAGCCTTGCCGGTGCGCAGTATAACCATTCGGTTGCAGCAATAAGCCTGGGCGTGTTTATCGTCAACCTGGTCTCAGGAGTCATCTGGCTTGGCTTTGGCACCGTGATTGGCCGACTGTTAAGCAGCCGTCGCGCCTGGTACACCTTTAATATTGCCATGGGATTGCTGACCGCCGCCTGCGTGCTGCTGATCTGGAGATAACCAAGATCGGAAGATAATCCTCTGATTCTCTGAATGTAAAAAAGGCGGCCATCCTGCGGGGTGGCCGTTTTTTTAACGTCTATAAACCTCTCGATAATATCTTTATATTCCTTTTGGTTATTACAGGTAATTTTTAATTACTTTAAATGACATCTCACCTCGGCTAAAAATTCCCCTAAGCCAAAAAAAACAGCAATTAACTTCTTATAACTCTTAATCATCTTTGGAGCATTCACCGATGGCAAAACGTTTTCTTTTACGCAGCGCGGCCCTGCTGCTTTCAATGTCGGTTCTCAGTGCCTATGCGGTGGATGTTACCGTGGCTTACCAGACTTCGGCTGAACCAGCGAAAATTGCTCAGGCGGAAAACACCTTTGCCAAAGAATCTGGTGCGAAAGTTGATTGGCGAAAATTTGATAGCGGCTCCAGCGTGTTGCGCGCATTGGCCTCGGGTGACGTGCAAATCGGCAATATCGGTTCCAGCCCACTGGCCGTAGCGGCAAGCCAGAAATTACCTGTCGAAGCCTTTTTACTGGCTTCCGAGTTAGGCAGCTCCGAAGCGTTTGTGGTGAAAAACAGCATTAAAACCCCTCATGATCTGATCGGTAAGCGTATTGCGGTGCCGTTTATTTCCACGACCCATTACAGCCTGCTGGCGGCTCTCAAACACTGGAATATCGATCCGAAGAAAGTGACCATCGTGAACCTGCAACCGCCCGCCATTGCTGCCGCCTGGGCGCGGGGGGATATCGACGGTGCCTACGTTTGGGCGCCAGCGGTGAACGAGCTGGAGAAAACCGGCAAGGTGCTGACCGATTCCTCACAGGTTGGCAAATGGGGTTCACCAACGCTGGACGTCTGGGTGGTGCGTAAAGACTTCGCGCAGGCGCATCCGGAAGTGGTTACCGCCTTTGCCCGCGCCGCGCTGGCTGCGCAGAAATCTTATCTGCAAAACCCGGATCAATGGCTGAAAGATACGTCGAACCTGAATACGTTGTCCCGTTTGAGCGGCGTGCCGGATGACCAAATCGCGGCGCTGGTCAAAGGTAACCGTTATCTGCCAGTGAATGAACAGGTGACTCAGCTGGGACAGCCCGTTGAGAAAGCGATTAAAGATACAGCCAGCTTCCTGAAAGAGCAGGGCAAGGTGGATCAGGTAGATGCCGACTACAGCAGCTATGTGACCGACCAGTTTGTCAAAGCCGTAGAAGCAAGTCCGCAATCTTAAGGAGAACGCCATGCTACAGGTTTCTCGACTGTCTGCCGAATATCAGGGTAATCCGGTATTGCACGACATCTCGTTGCAGATTGACGCCGGACAACTGGTGGTGGTGCTAGGTCCTTCCGGATGCGGTAAAACCACTTTGCTTAACTTGATTGCCGGATTTACAACGCCGAGCGGTGGCTCTATCAGCCTTGATGGTTCGCTGGTCGAAGGTCCGGGAGCCGAACGCGGGGTAGTGTTTCAGCATGAGGGCCTGCTGCCGTGGCGTGATGTGCTCGGCAACGTTGAATTTGGTTTACAGCTGGCAGGCATTGAGAAACGTCAGCGTCGACAAACGGCGGAGCGCATGCTCGCCAGGGTGGGGCTGTCGGGTTATGAAAATCATAAACTATGGCAGCTCTCTGGAGGGATGCGCCAGCGTGTTGGGATTGCCCGCGCTCTGGCGGCGGATCCCCGTCTGCTGCTGCTCGACGAGCCTTTTGGGGCGCTGGATGCTTTTACCCGCGAACAAATGCAAGAGCTGCTGCTGACTATCTGGCGCGATACCGGCAAGCAGATTTTCCTGATCACTCATGACATCGAGGAGGCCATTTTTCTCGCCAGCGAACTGTTGCTGCTTTCTCCAGGACCGGGACGAGTGCTGGAACGCATCCCTCTGGAATTCGGCAAACGCTACGCTGACGGCGAATCTTGCCGCAGCATAAAGTCCGATCCTGAATTTATCCGCCAGCGTGAGTATGTGCTGGGTCAGGTATTTGAACATCGTGGAGGTCTGCTGTGAGTGCAGAACCGGTAGTAAAAGCTCCGACACGCGAGAGATCTGCTGCAAAAGGCTGGAGCCTCCCGCGCAACGTCCGTCTGAGTATCGGAACGCTGGTGACTTTGCTGGTCATCTGGTGGGCGGTTACGGCGTTGAAGCTGATTCCGCCGCTGTTTCTTCCTGCGCCGCAGCAGGTGTTGCATCAGTTAATCACAATCGCCAGCCCGCAGGGGTTTATGGATGCCACGCTGTGGCAGCATCTTGCAGCCAGCCTGACGCGTATCATCATTGCACTATTCGCCGCCGTGGTGATTGGCGTGCCAGTCGGTATTGCTATGGGACTGAATGAAACGCTGCGCGGCATTCTGGACCCGCTGATCGAGCTTTATCGCCCAGTGCCGCCGCTGGCCTATTTGCCGTTGATGGTGATCTGGTTCGGCATTGGCGAAACGTCGAAAATTCTGCTGATTTACCTGGCGATTTTCGCTCCGGTGGCGATGTCCACATTAGCCGGTGTGCGCAGTGCCTCTAAAGTCCGCATTCGCGCGGCACAGGCGCTGGGAGCCAGCCGTTGGCAGGTTTTGCGCTTCGTGATTTTACCTGGCGCGTTGCCGGAAATTTTAACCGGTGTGCGCATTGGCTTGGGCGTGGGCTGGTCAACGCTGGTCGCTGCCGAGCTTATCGCCGCTACACGTGGTTTAGGATTTATGGTTCAGTCAGCCGGTGAGTTTCTGGCAACTGATGTGGTCATCGCCGGGATCAGCGTCATCGCGCTGATTGCCTGTGCGCTCGAATTGGGCCTGCGCTATCTGCAACGCAAACTCACCCCCTGGCACGGAGAACAACAATGAACGAACGTCTGAAAATTACTCCTCTTGGCCCGCACATTGGCGCGCTGGTGGAGGATGTTTCGCTTAACCATCCGCTATCCGACGCACAGTTTGAGCAGCTTTATCATGCGTTGCTGAAATACCAGGTGCTGTTTGCCCGTAACCAGCCGATTACTCCGGTTGAACAGCGCGCGCTGGCTGCACGCTTTGGCGATCTGCACATTCACCCGGTGTATCCCCGGACGCCGGAGGCAGAGGAAATCATTATTTTTGATACCAACGACAATAATCCTCCGGACAACGACAACTGGCACACCGACGTGACCTTTATCGAGACGCCGCCGCTGGGTGCGATCCTGGCGGCAAAACAGCTGCCTTCTACCGGTGGCGATACCCTGTGGGCCAGCGGCATTGCGGCTTATGAGGCGCTGTCCGAACCTTTCCGCAAGCTGTTGGCCGGTTTGCAGGCCGAGCATGATTTCACCAAATCGTTCCAGGAATGGAAATATCGGAAAACGCCGCAAGAGCATGAACAGTGGCTGAAAGCCAGGGAAAAGAACCCACCGTTGCTGCATCCGGTGATCCGCACCTATCCAGTATCGGGCAAGCAGGCGCTGTTTGTGAATGAGGGATTTACGACGCGGATTGTTGGACTGGAAGAGAAAGAAAGCGCGGCCATTCTTGATTTCCTGTTCCGACATATCACCAGGCCGGAGTTTCAGGTGCGCTGGCGCTGGCAGGAAAATGATATCGCTATCTGGGATAACCGCGTTACTCAGCATTATGCCAATGCGGACTATTTGCCGCAGCGCCGCATTATGCACCGCGCTACCATTCTGGGAGACAAGCCCTATTTCCGGGCTTGATGATTGTCAGAGGATTGAAAACAGGCCGCCGATGCCAAGGTGGCCTTTTTGTTGCCGAGGGGTATCGGATAGAGCCGGGTCCGGTAGCGTGATACCGGATACGCGCTTGATCAGGCGTTAAATTCCTGCGCCAGCTGCTCAAGCTGTTCCTGAGCGTCGAGCCAGTTCATTTCTACCTCTTCCAGCTCGCCCTTCACCTTGATCTGCTGTTGCAGGCAGGCGGTCAAATCGGCTTTGCGGCTGCTGTCGTAAATAGCGGAATCTGCGAGCTTCTCTTCCACACTGGCTAATTCGTTGCTCAGCTTTTCCATCTGCTTTTCCCAGGTCGCGATTTGCTTGCGCAGCGGCTGAGTCTGGTTACGGAAATCGGCTTCACGACGTTTCTGATCTTTACGCGACTGGGCGCTGTTAACGCCCGCATCTTTCTCGGGCGCGTCCTGCTGGCTTTCCTGACGTTGAATATCTACCAGCCATTGCTGGTAATCGTCGAGGTCGCCGTCAAACTGTTCCACCTTGCCGCCGTGAACCAGATACAGATCGTCGGTAGTCGAGCGCAATAAGTGGCGGTCATGCGAAACCACTACCATGGCGCCTTCGAAGTCGATCAGCGCCTCGGTCAACGCCTGCCGCATGTCGAGATCCAAATGGTTGGTCGGTTCATCGAGCAGCAGCAGGTTAGGGCGCTGCCAAACGATTAACGCCAGCACCAGACGGGCTTTTTCGCCGCCGGAGAAACGCTCGGTTTTTTCAGTAACCTTATCGCCCTGGAAGCCGAAACCGCCGAGATAATCGCGTAGCTGCTGTTCGGTTTGCCTGTCGGCCAGACGCACCAGATGCTGCAACGGTGAATCTTCAGCACGCAAAAATTCGAGCTGATGCTGGGCAAAGTATCCAAGCTTAACGCCCTTCGACAGCCCGACGTCACCTTTCAACGGTGGCATGGTTCCGGCCAGCAGTTTAATCAGTGTCGATTTACCTGCGCCGTTGCGACCTAGCAGCCCGATGCGCGAGCCGGGAACCAGGTTCAGCTTGATCGAGTCGAGGATCACATTGTCGTCGTAACCTGCGCTGACTTTTTCCATGCGCAGCAGTGGGTCGGGCAGACTTTCCGGCGAGCGGAAACTAAACTGGAAAGGATTGTCGACGTGAGCCGGGGCAATCAGCTCCATGCGTTCCAGCATTTTGATACGGCTCTGCGCCTGCTTGGCCTTGGTGGCCTGTGCGCGGAAACGGTCGATGTAGCTTTGCAGGTGCGAAACTTTCTCCTGCTGGTGTTCAAACAGTGACTGCTGCTGTGCCAGTTTGGTGGCGCGCTGGCGTTCAAACGATGAATAGTTACCGGTGTATTCATTCAGCGTTTGCTGTTCGATATGCATGATCTTGTCGACAATCGGATCGAGGAAATCACGGTCGTGGGAAATCAGCACCAGTGTACCGTCATAGTTCTTCAGCCATTTCTCCAACCAGATCACCGCGTCCAAATCCAAGTGGTTGGTGGGTTCATCGAGCAGCAGCAAATCAGAGCGCAGGATCAAGGCCTGTGCCAGATTCAGGCGCATGCGCCAGCCGCCGGAGAAAGATTTTACCGGCTGTTGCAGCTGATTTTGGGTGAATCCTAAACCGCTGAGCAGGCTGGCGGCGCGGGCAGGAATGGTCCAGGCCTGAATGGCATCAAGTTTGCCGTGCAAGGTAGCGATGGCATGGCCGTCGTCGCGTTCATTGGCGTCGTGCAATTCAGATTCAAGCTGCCGAAATTCGCGGTCACCGTCGATAACATACTCAATAGCGGGCACGTCAAGGGCAGGAGTTTCCTGATTAACCCAGGCCAGCGCCCAGTTTGATGGAAACGTCAGGTTGCCCGCATCGGCGCTCATTTCGTTTTTCAACAGGGAAATCAGTGTCGATTTGCCGCAGCCGTTCTTACCTACCAATCCGACTTTCTGGCCCGGATTAATAGTGGCAGATGCATTGTCAAGCAGGACATTGGTGCCACGCCTGATTTGTAACGATGAGAAAACTATCATAAAGCGCCGTGTAGTTGAGAGTATGTTAAATTGATTGTCATTATTCTAAGTTAAACAAGACGTGTGAAACGTCCCATTTGGTATTTGCGGAGCATGGTAGCTGAAAAATTGCACCCTGACGACGCTTTGGAGGTATTGATGTCGCAGCCACCCAAGGTTTTGCTGCTTTACGCTCACCCGGAATCACCCGATTCGGTCGCCAATCGCATCTTGCTTGACCGGGCGAGACAGCTTGAACACGTGACTGTCCACGATCTTTATGCCAACTATCCTGATTTTTTTATCGACGTTCCCCGCGAGCAGCAGCTATTACGCGAGCATAAGATCATCGTTTTTCAGCATCCTTTATACACCTATAGCTGCCCGGCGCTGCTGAAAGAGTGGATGGATCGCGTGCTGGCGCGTGGATTTGCCAGCGGTGCCGGCGGCACGGCGTTAAACGGAAAGTATTGGCGTTCGGTGATAACCACCGGCGAACCGGAAGGGGCCTTTCGTCCAGGCGGCTATAATCGCTACAAAATGAGTGAAATTCTGCGACCCTTTGAGCTCACCGCCGGTATGTGTCACATGCACTGGCTCACGCCGATTGTGATCTACTGGGCGCGTCGCCAGCAGCCTGAGGTTTTAGCAAGCCACGCCCAAGCCTATGGTGAATGGCTTCAATCTCCCATGCCACACGGAGGGGTTTAATCATCGACAGTTCGAATTTACCCACAGCTATCCTGCTGTTTCTATTTGCCGCCGTGGTGGCGGTACCGATTGCTCAACGCCTCGGGATTGGCGCGGTATTGGGCTATTTGCTGGCCGGGATTGCCATTGGCCCGTGGGGACTAGGTTTTATCAACGACGTCGACGAGATCCTGCATTTCTCCGAACTTGGCGTCGTATTTCTGATGTTTATCATTGGGCTGGAGCTAAACCCCGGCAAACTGTGGCAGCTGCGGCGGCAGATATTCGGCGTCGGTGCGGGTCAGGTGATCCTCACCGCGATGGTGCTGGGTGGATTGCTCTATATGACGCATTTTGCCTGGCAGGCGGCGGTGATTGGCGGTATTGGTTTGGCGATGTCTTCCACCGCAATGGCGTTGCAGCTGATGCAGGACAAAGGCATGACCCGCAACGAAGGCGGGCAGCTAGGTTTTGCTGTGCTACTGTTTCAGGATATCGCGGTGATCCCGGCTTTGGCGCTGATCCCCGTGCTGGCTGGCGCTTCTTCCGGCGGTAATAACTGGCCTTTGATTGGTATGAAAGTGCTGGCGTTTGTTGGCATGCTGGTCGGCGGAAGATATCTGTTACGGCCCATTTTCCGCCTGATTGTTGCCTCGGGAGTCAGGGAAGTATTTACCGCGGCGGCGCTCTTGGTGGTGCTGGGCGCAGCGCTGTTTATGCAAGAGCTGGGCTTTTCGATGGCGCTGGGCACTTTTATCGCCGGGATATTGCTGGCAGAAAGTGAATATCAGCACGAACTGGAAATCGCTATCGAGCCGTTTAAGGGATTATTACTCGGCCTGTTCTTTATATCTGTTGGCATGGCATTGAATCTGGGTGTGCTTTATACCCACATTTTGATGGTGTTGATAAGCGTGATTGTGTTGGTGGTAGTCAAGGGCGGCGTGCTTTATTTGCTTGCGCGACTCTTTGATCTGCGAACTTCGGTGCGGTTGCAGTTTGCCGCGGTACTCAGTCAGGGCGGAGAATTTGCTTTCGTGCTGTTCTCGGCAGCCGGTGCGGTCAAGGTGATTTCGTCGGGCCAATTGGCAGAGCTTTTGGTGGTGGTCACACTTTCGATGATGACCACGCCGCTGTTGCTGAAATACGTCGACAGCATTCTGGTGCGCCGCTATAACGCTCAGGAAGAAAGTGACGAGAAACATTTCGTCGAAGATAACGAGCCGCAGGTGATTGTGGTCGGCTTTGGTCGTTTTGGGCAGGTCGTCGGGCGTTTACTGATGGCCAACAAGATGCGTATTACTGTGCTTGAACGCGATATCAGCGCCGTTGGGCTGATGCGCAGCTATGGTTATCAGGTGTATTACGGCGATGCAACGCGGCTGGAACTGCTGCGCGCTGCCGGGGCAGAAAAGGCCAAATCCATCGTAATCACCTGCAATGAGCCGGAAGACACGATGGAAATTGTGCGGCTTTGTCAGGAAAACTTTCCGCACCTGAATATACTGGCGCGTGCGCGCGGCCGCGTCGAGGCGCATGAACTGTTGCAGGCAGGTGTCGAGAACTTTACCCGCGAAACCTTCTCCAGCGCGCTGGAGCTGGGTAAAAAAGCTTTGATTACACTTGGTATGCATCCGCACAGCGCCTATCGCGCCCAGCAGCACTTTCGCCGTCTGGATATGCGCATGCTGCGTGAACTGGTACCACAAGTGCAAGGTGATGTGGCGCAAATATCGCGTGTTAAAGAGGCTCGACGCGAGCTGGAGGATATCTTCCAAAGCGAAATGCATAACGAACGTCGCCAGCTCGATGGTTGGGACGACGAGGAATAGCGTCTCACGGCGCGGGGTAACAGAAGTTTCCGAATATTTTTTTGTAAAGGATTTCATACGGCGAAGCAGGGAATAGCGGCTCGCGGCTGAAATCAATGAGAGGCTGAAAATGGCTACAACTCGTAAACGTTTTATCGCCGGTGCCGTATGCCCTGAGTGTAAGGCACTGGATACACTGATGTTATGGCAAGAAGACCAGGTTGAGGTCGTGGAGTGCGTCAAGTGCGGGCATCACAAGCGCCAGACCGATGAACAGGTCACCAAACATGTTCGTCCTGAAGAGCAGGTGATCGGTATCTTTCATCCAGAGTAGCGTTATGCTGTGCCTTTTTTTATGCTTAGGGGTACAGACACGCGGTTTTCCGCTACAATCTTCGCCAAAATACGGTATTTGACGAAATTACAGTTTTCAAACGGTAGGAGTTATCATGAAAGTATCTAAAGACGTGGTTGTCAGCGTTGCGTATCAGGTTCGTACTGAAGATGGTGTGCTGGTTGACGAGTCGCCGGTAAGTGCACCACTGGACTACCTGCACGGTCACGGTTCGCTGATTTCCGGTCTGGAAAGCGCGCTGGAAGGCCATGCGGTGGGCGATCGTTTTGACGTGCATGTAGGCGCTAACGAAGCTTATGGTAACTACGACGAGAACCTGGTGCAGCGCGTTCCTAAAGACGTGTTCATGGGTGTTGACGAGCTGGAAGTGGGTATGCGTTTCCTGGCTGACACCGATCAGGGTCCAGTTCCTGTAGAAATTACTGAAGTTGACGGCGACCACGTTGTGGTTGACGGTAACCACATGCTGGCTGGTCAGAACCTGAACTTCAACGTTGAAGTTGTGGCGATCCGCGAAGCAACAGAAGAAGAACTGGCTCACGGCCACGTTCACGGTGAGCACGGTCACGACCATGACCACGGCCATGACCACGGTCAAGGTGGTTGCGGTACCGGCGGTTGCGGTTGCAGCCACTAATTGGAACTGTTTCTCTAAGCAGTTTACGATATAAAGAAAATGAGAAAGGCGGCAATGGCCGCCTTTTTTATTGTCTTTTATTTAGAAAGCTGTTTCTGTAATTATTGATTTTTTTAAGTTGCAATGACAGGATGCAAGCAGGGAAATAATGACATTTCCCGAAGTATAATATTTTCTTTTATAGCCATAAGTTTTTTATATTATATAAGGACTGTTGTTATGGAGCAGAGAGCGAATAAGGATGCCGGGAGCGAAAAGGCGCTGGACAAGTATGACCTCGCCATACTGCGTATCCTGCAGCAAGACAGTTCGATTTCAAACGTGGCGCTGTCTTCCAAAATTAGCCTTAGCCCTCCTGCCAGCCTGCGGCGTGTTGAACGCCTGAAACAGCTTGGGTATATCCAAAACTATGTCGCCTTACTTAACCCGCAGGCGCTGAATGTCGGGCTGGTGGTGATTATTGGTGTGGTGCTCGACAGGTCTACCCCCGATTCTTTCAAGGACTTCGAGTCAGCAGTAAAGAAAATCAAAGGCTGCATGGAATGTCATATGGTGAGCGGCGAATTTGATTTTGTTATGCTAATTCGCACGGCAGATAACCAAAGCTTTAATAAACTTCATGCCGAGCAGTTATTATTTTTGCCTGGCGTCAGGCAGATTAGATCTTTTATTGGTTTACGCGAAATATTTTCTACCACTCAAATTCCCCTCTAAGCGTTATTAACTAATATCACTGCCATCGCTTTTATTTTCAAATTAACTAATCAACCTGCAATTTGCGGGTTTTTTATTTTCTATTATCTGCTGATGATGCCCACTAATTTTTAACTATCTATATTGAATGACTTTTTTCTAAAAGCGTTTTGCTTCTGGTGCAGCCATAAGATTTTTTTATTAATTTTATTCCACAAATAAATAATAAATGGCAACTTTAATCAGTTTTTTATGATTTTATGTTTTTTTAATAAACTTTATTCATTATAAAACGAAATTTATTATTTTCAGGTCTGATGTATTGTTGAAGGGTATGCACAAACACTATTTTGCTCAGCAAGTTATGACGCAACCCTGTTATCTGGAGAGGCATTATGAACCTGGAAAAATTCCCACGCTACCCGCTGACTTTTGGTCCATCCCCAATTACGCCTATGAAACGTCTGAGCGCTGCTCTGGGAGGAAAGGTCGATATCTACGCCAAACGAGAAGACTGCAACAGCGGGCTGGCATTTGGCGGCAATAAAACCCGCAAAATGGAATATTTGATCCCCGAGGCATTGGCTCAAGGATGCGATACATTGGTATCGATTGGCGGAATTCAGTCGAACCAGACCCGCCAGGTTGCCGCCGTTGCCGCGCATCTGGGAATGAAATGTATTCTGGTGCAGGAAAACTGGGTCAACTATTCCGATACTGTTTACGATCGCGTGGGCAACATTGAGCTGTCGCGCATTATGGGCGCCGATGTGCGCCTCGATGCCGCCGGTTTTGACATCGGTATTCGCGAAAGTTGGAAACAGGCAATGGAAGAGGCTGCACAGGATGGCGGTAAACCTTTCCCTATTCCAGCGGGATGCTCCGAGCACCCTTACGGCGGGCTGGGATTTGTCGGCTTTGCAGAAGAAGTGCGCCAGCAGGAGCAGGAATTAGGCTTTAAATTTGATTATATCGTGGTGTGTTCGGTGACCGGCAGTACCCAGGCTGGCATGGTGGTCGGATTTGCAGCCGATGGGCGTTCACGCAATGTTATCGGCATCGACGCCTCGGCAAAAGCGGCGCAAACCAAGGCGCAAATCCTGCGTATCGCGCAAAATACTGCCAATCTTGTTGAGCTGGGGCGGGAAATTACGGAAGAAGATGTGGTGCTGGATACTCGTTACGGTGGCCCGGAATATGGTCTGCCGAGTGAAGGTACACTGGAAGCCATCCGCCTTTGCGCACGCACGGAAGGCGTGTTGACTGACCCAGTTTACGAGGGAAAGTCCATGCACGGCCTGATTGATATGGTGCGCAATGGAGAGTTCCCAGACGGTTCAAAGGTTCTGTACGCGCATCTTGGTGGTGCCCCAGCGCTCAGCGCCTATAGCTATATTTTCCGCAACGGCTGATTCAGCCCAAATAATAGCAATCGGCCAGCGGGGATGTGGCCGTTTGCTATTGGCGGACTCTATTAATCAGTGCAGACAGCAGTTTTTATACTTTTTGCCGCTGCCGCACGGGCAAGGATCGTTGCGTCCTGTTTTTGGCGCTACAACAATTGGTATAGAAGAGGGCGTCGCGGCAGCTGCTGGCTGCTGTGCCAGCCAATAATCATGCAAGGCCAGCGCCGCAGGTTTGATTTTCTCAATGCTTGCTTCAATTTCGTCATTAGACATCTGCTCCAGCACGGGAACATTTTCTTCGCTGCCGTGCAAAGCAATGGCTTTAAGTGCGGGCTCCAGCTCTTGAGGCAATGTTGACCAGTCACTTAACGACCATCCGCGCATGTAGCCATAGCACCACTCTTCGGCGACGGTGTATTCCTCGTCATCAATGTCCTGAACGCCGAACAGCGGCTCGAACTGATCCGGATACTCTGTCAGTCGGTCTGAGATGTCGTTCATATGCTGGAAGGTCAGATCCATAAAGCGCTTGAGTTCGCGCTCGTTCGACCATTTAGGAATATGTTCCTGGCCGCCCCACAGCGCAATCAGCCATTCGCTTGGTTCAATCATCACCGGGCCGGAAAGGATCGCCGTCAGTAAGCCATCAAGCTCGGCGACGTCGATAACAGATCGCTCGTTGCCGTATTTTTCCAGAATTTCTTCAAGCCACTCCAGCTCTTTCTCGGTTAATGGGCCTTCTTTCATACGCGGGTCTCCGGGGAACATATTTAATTTTATTGTAGGCATAAAGCATCAATCATCGAGGTTAAAGCTTAACGATGAGCACTATTTTGCGCGGTTAAATCCACGCTGCGGCAGACTTGCCTGAAACTTAGTAATGCGGAGGCGGCGTTTCTTCTGAGGCATCGGCAATCATCGAAGGCTGCGACGCGCGCAGTCTGTCGGTTAGCAGACGCAGGTGATCGTGCAGGCGACTCATTTCGAGCTGGTGCGACGTCACAATCTGGTTCAGCTCTTCAATGGTGACTTCCTGAAAAGCCAGTTTGCTTTCCAGAGCTTCAATCCGCTGTTCGAAAGGGTTTTGTTCCATATTTTATGCCTTTAGTGCCGTTCGGTGAGGATTGTCTGTCGGTGCGACAGAATTTGCGCCATATTCTACCCGCAAAAGTCGGAAAAAACTCAGAGTTAGCCGTTTTCTGCCGCCTTCAGAAACTTATTGAAGCAAAAAAGGTCCTATTTATGCGCGTTCGGGAAGTATAGCGATTGTCATGCGTTGACAGGGACAGTTATATTAACCGGCGAACTTTCGTAATTGTTACTTGAGGTAAGAGCCTCAAGTCTTGGAGAAATGGATGAAATCATTGTTTAAAGTAACGCTGTTGGCTACCACGATGGCTCTTGCCCTGGGTGCAACTCAGGCCATGGCAGCTGATGCTGCAAAAGCGACTGATTCTACTGCGGCTGCACCAGCGGCTACAGCACCAGCAACCACCAATGCGCAATTCAAGAACGACGATGAGCAAGCCGCCTATGCGCTGGGTGCTTCATTAGGTCGTTACATGGACAATTCCCTGAAAGAACAAGAAAAACTGGGTATCAAACTGGATAAAGACCAGCTGATCGCCGGTGTTCAGGACGCGTTCGCCAACAAAAGTAAGCTTTCTGATGCCGACATCGAGAAAACGCTGCAATCTTTCGAAGCTAAAGTAAAAGCTTCTGCTCAGCAGAAAATGGAAGCAGACGCTAAAGCCAACGATGAGAAAGGCGACAAGTTCCGTGCAGACTTCGCCAAAGAAAAAGGCGTGAAGAAAACCGAATCAGGCCTGCTGTATCAAGTTGAAAAACCAGGTACCGGCGCGACTCCTAAAGACAGTGATACCGTAGTCGTTAACTACAAAGGCACTCTGGTAGACGGCACCGAGTTTGATAACTCTTATACTCGCGGTGAGCCATTGTCCTTCCGTCTTGATGGCGTGATCCCAGGCTGGACCGAAGGCCTCAAGCACGTTAAGAAAGGCGGTAAAATCAAGCTGGTGATCCCACCGGCTCTGGCTTACGGCAAAACTGGCGTCCCAGGCATCCCTGCCAACTCTACTCTGGTATTCGAAGTAGAGCTGCTGGACATCAAACCAGCACCTAAGGCTGATGCAAAAGATGCAACCAAGCCAGCAGATGCTGATGCAGCAGCAAAATCAGAATAATACTGTCTGATTAATGCTTTAGAAAACCGTCGCTTATGCGGCGGTTTTTTTTACCTTCAGCTTTGTGATCGCTTCCCCCCCATTTTTACCGGGGTTACTCTATGATGATAACTTGACGAGTTTATCGCTCAAGCTTAACGTCAATACCTTGAATAATCGTAGGGACCTTTTTACTGTGCCTTTGTTACAGTAGGGCCTGATGAGATTGATTTAACGGTGAGCCTTACTCCAGCTGATGAGTAGGCCCCGATGTAGAGGGTGGTAGCTTCAATGTCTAATTCGCTTCTAAATGGCGAAACCGGTGATCTGGATTTGCTGGACCAACGTCCTTTTAGTGCAACCGACCATGAAATCCTGGCTTCATACGAAGCCGTGGTTGACGGATTGGCGATGCTGATTGGTCAACACTGTGAAATTGTTCTGCATTCTCTGGAAGATCTGAAATGCTCGGCAATTCGCATCGCCAATGGGGAACACACGGGTCGCAAGATTGGTTCGCCAATTACCGATTTAGCCCTGCGCATGCTGCATGACATGACCGGCGCCGACAGCAATGTCTCCAAAGCCTATTTTACCCGGGCGAAAAGTGGCGTGCTGATGAAATCGGTGACTATTGCTATCCGCAATCGCGATCAGCGCGTGGTGGGTCTATTGTGTATCAATATGAACCTCGACGTTCCTTTCTCGCAAATCATGCAAACCTTTATTCCGCCTGAAACTCAGGATGTGTCACCTTCGGTGAACTTTGCCTCTTCAGTTGATGATCTGGTCGCGCAAACGCTGGAATTTACCATTGAAGAAGTGAATGCGGATCGCAATGTCACCAACAATGCCAAGAATCGTCAGGTGGTGCTTAACCTCTACGAGAAAGGCATTTTTGATATTAAAGATGCGATTAACCAGGTTGCGGATCGTCTGAATATTTCCAAGCACACGGTTTATTTGTACATTCGTCAGTTTAAAAGCGGCGAACCGTTGGGGAATTAAGGTTGGCATTGCAATACAGTATTTTGGTTACCGGCGCGCCGTACGGCACTCAACAGGCAAGCGCAGCGTATCAGTTTGCGCTGGCGCTGCTAGCCCGTGGGCATCAGTTAGTGAGCGTATTCTTCTATCGCGAAGGCGTGCTAAACGGCAATCAGCTTTCTTCGCCAGCGTCGGACGAGTTTGATTTGGTCCGCGCGTGGCAGCAACTTTCCGTCGCACATCAGGTAAATTTGAATGTCTGCGTGGCAGCGGCGTTACGTCGCGGCGTTATTGATAACGTTGAAGCCGCACAGCGCCAGGAATTGGAGGCCAACCTTCAGGAAGGATTCTCCCTGACCGGATTAGGCAGCCTGGCGGAGGCCTCGCTCACTTGCGATCGCCTGGTACAATTTTAGCGATGGAAACTGACAGCATCATGAAGCCAGAAAATCAGTCAAAGAGAGTCGCCTTTGTGTTTTCACACGGGCCGCATGGCACTTCTGCGGGTCGGGAAGGGCTTGATGCCTTGCTGGCAACTTCTGCTCTGACGGAAGATATCGGCGTGTTTTTTGTCTCTGATGGCGTTTTACAACTGCTGCCAGGGCAACAGCCAGAAAAAATTTTAGCGCGAAATTATATCGCGACCTACGGCATTTTACCCCTGTACGATATTGAGCAATGTTTTATCTGTGAAGCGTCTGTCATTGAGCGGGGACTGGCACAATTCAATGAGTGGGTGCTTGATGTCGAGCCTCTCAAGCCTGAAGACTTGCGCCGGAAACTCGGTACTTATGACGTAGTAATGACCTTTTAATCGAGAACGGATAATGCTTTTTACGCTTGCTCATTCACCTCAACAATGTGATATCTCAGCGCTTATTCGTTTGATAGGCCAGAATGATGCGTTATTGCTGATGCAGGACGGTGTGCTGGCCGCCCTTGAAAACAGCGTGGCGCAGTCCCATCTATCAGTTCTGAGCTGCCCGGTTTATGTGCTCAGTGAAGATTTACAGGCCAGAGGGTTGATTGGTCAAATTTCACACAAAATGACACCGATCGACTATACTGGATTCGTTGATTTGACCGAGCGGCACAGCCAGCACCTTGCATGGTGATTTCGCGATATGCTGTATATTTCTTGACACTTTCGCTGGTCAGCAATAAAATTCTGCGTCCCATATTGGCATCTGCCAATCGTGGGTCGATTTATCACGTGTTTACAAAGTAGTTTACGAAACAAAATCCAGGAGCTTTTTAATGGCAACAATTAATCAGCTGGTACGCAAACCACGCTCTACGAAGGTTGTTAAAAGCAACGTTCCAGCGCTGGAAGCTTGCCCGCAGAAACGTGGCGTTTGTACCCGTGTGTACACCACCACTCCAAAAAAACCAAACTCCGCACTGCGTAAAGTATGTCGCGTACGTTTGACTAACGGTTTTGAAGTTACCTCCTACATCGGCGGTGAAGGTCATAACCTGCAGGAACACTCCGTGATCCTGATCCGTGGCGGTCGTGTAAAAGACTTGCCAGGTGTGCGTTACCACACCGTCCGCGGCGCACTGGACTGTTCAGGCGTTAAAGACCGTAAGCAGTCTCGTTCTAAATACGGCGTTAAAAAGCCGAAGTCTTAATGGTTCTCCGTTAAGTAAGGCCAAACATTTTTACATTACTGTCAAAATAAACTCATTGAGTTTTGGACAATCCTGAATTAACAACGGAGTATTCCCATGCCACGTCGTCGCGTCATTGGTCAACGTAAAATCCTGCCAGATCCTAAGTTCGGGTCCGAGCTGCTGGCTAAATTTGTAAATATCCTGATGGTAGATGGTAAAAAATCTACTGCAGAAGCAATCGTCTACAACGCACTTGAGACCCTGGCTCAACGTAGCGGTAAAGACAGCCTGGAAGCTTTCGAAGTCGCTCTGGACAACGTCCGTCCGACCGTGGAAGTTAAGTCCCGCCGCGTTGGTGGTTCTACTTATCAGGTTCCAGTTGAAGTACGTCCGGTTCGTCGTAATGCCCTGGCAATGCGTTGGATCGTTGAAGCTGCTCGTAAACGCGGTGATAAATCCATGGCTCTCCGCCTGGCGAACGAACTTTCTGATGCAGCAGACAACAAAGGTACTGCTGTTAAGAAACGTGAAGACGTTCACCGTATGGCCGAAGCCAACAAGGCGTTCGCCCACTACCGCTGGTAATTACCAGTTGTAGATACCCCAAGATTTCAACTCCGGAAGAAGGCAGTTGAAAGACCCCCGGGAATTTACACAGGTAATTGACCGGGGTGAGCGAAACAGCTTACGCATCTGCGATTTGAAATATTGCGGGTATATGCTAAACAAGCGGGCGCTGGCAACAGTTAGCCCGTTTGGATTAACTGAACTTGAACGCCCTAGTAATAGAGGAATCAAATGGCTCGTAAAACACCCATTGAGCGTTACCGTAACATTGGTATCAGTGCTCACATCGACGCCGGTAAAACGACGACGACCGAACGTGTTCTGTTCTACACCGGTGTAAACCACAAAATCGGTGAAGTTCACGACGGCGCAGCTACCATGGACTGGATGGAGCAGGAGCAGGAACGTGGTATTACCATCACGTCCGCTGCGACCACCTGTTTCTGGTCTGGTATGGCTAAGCAGTTCGAACCACACCACATTAATATCATCGACACCCCGGGACACGTTGACTTCACCATCGAAGTTGAGCGTTCTATGCGTGTTCTTGATGGCGCTGTAATGGTTTACTGTGCTGTTGGCGGTGTTCAGCCACAGTCTGAAACCGTTTGGCGTCAAGCTAACAAATATAAAGTTCCTCGTATCGCGTTCGTTAACAAAATGGACCGTATGGGTGCTAACTTCCTGAAAGTTGTTGGTCAGATCGAACAACGTCTGGGTGCAACTCCGGTTCCTCTGCAGCTGGCTATCGGCGCTGAAGAGAAATTCACCGGTATCGTTGACCTGGTGAAGATGAAAGCAATCAACTGGAACGAAGCAGATCAGGGCGTGACCTTCGAATACGAAGAGATCCCGGCTGACATGCAAGAACTGGCTGAAGAATGGCATCAGAAACTGATTGAGGCCGCTGCTGAAGGTTCTGATGAGCTGATGGAGAAATTCTTTGGTGGCGAAGAGCTGACTGAAGAAGAAATCAAAACTTCTCTGCGTAAGCGCGTTCTGAACAATGAAGTTATCTTGGTTACCTGTGGTTCTGCGTTTAAAAACAAAGGCGTACAGGCAATGCTAGATGCTGTTGTCGAGTATCTGCCAGCACCAACTGACGTTGAAGCTATCAACGGTATGTTGGATGACGGTAAAGACACTCCAGCAGTTCGCCATTCTGACGACAAAGAGCCGTTCTCTGCTCTGGCGTTCAAAATCGCTACTGACCCATTCGTGGGTAACTTGACGTTCTTCCGTGTTTATTCCGGTCTCGTCAACTCAGGTGACACTGTATTTAACCCAGTGAAATCTCAGCGCGAACGTCTGGGCCGTATCGTTCAGATGCACGCTAACAAGCGTGAAGAAATTAAAGAAGTCCGTGCAGGCGATATCGCTGCAGCAATCGGTCTGAAAGACGTGACTACTGGTGATACCCTGTGTGATCCGGATAACGTGATCATTCTTGAGCGTATGGAATTCCCAGAGCCGGTAATCTCCGTAGCTGTAGAACCAAAAACCAAAGCTGACCAAGAAAAAATGGGTCTGGCTCTGGGCCGTCTGGCTAAAGAAGACCCATCTTTCCGCGTTTGGACTGATGAAGAATCTGGTCAGACAATCATCGCAGGTATGGGTGAGCTTCACCTGGATATCCTGGTTGACCGTATGCGTCGCGAATTCAACGTTGAAGCTAACGTTGGTAAGCCGCAGGTAGCCTACCGTGAAGCGATTCGCGCCAAAGTTACCGACGTTGAAGGTAAACACGCCAAGCAGTCTGGTGGTCGTGGTCAGTACGGTCACGTTGTGATCGACATGTATCCGTTGGAGCCTGGCTCGAATCCGAAAGGCTACGAGTTTGTCAACGAAATCAAAGGCGGTGTGATTCCTGGTGAATTCATCGGTGCGATTGACAAAGGCATCCAGGAACAGCTGAAAGCAGGTCCGTTGGCTGGTTACCCAGTGGTTGATCTCGGCGTGCGTCTGCACTTCGGTTCTTACCATGACGTTGACTCCTCTGAGCTGGCGTTTAAACTGGCCGCTTCTATCGCCTTCAAAGATGGCTTTAAGAAAGCGAAACCAGTTCTGCTTGAGCCGATCATGAAGGTTGAAGTAGAAACTCCAGAAGAGAACACTGGTGACGTGATCGGTGACCTTAGCCGTCGTCGTGGTATGCTGAAAGGCCAAGAATCTAACGCTACTGGCGTTGTGATTCATGCTGAAGTTCCGCTTTCCGAAATGTTCGGTTATGCGACTCAGCTGCGTTCACTGACCAAAGGTCGTGCATCTTACTCCATGGAATTCCTGAAGTATGATGACGCGCCAAGCAACGTTGCCCAGGCTGTAATCGAAGCTCGTGGTAAATAAGCCTAGGTTTTAACACAATGATCCCGTGCTCTCTCCTTGAGGGGAGAGCACAATAGTAAGGAATAAATCCGTGTCTAAAGAAAAATTTGAACGTTCC
>NZ_AJHJ01000043.1 GCF_000257645.1 Serratia sp. M24T3 | reverse complement strand
GACAGGGGCGCACTCGCGAAACCAACGCAGCTACAGCATCAAACGCGAAGGATATATTTACCCAAAGTCATTGGCGTTGTAGCAAGGCGGCAAGTGAGTAAGTCCCCGGGAGCTTACATAAGTAAGTGACCGGGGCGCACTCGCGAAACCAACGCAGCTACAGCGTCAAAGGCGAAGGGTATTAGCGTTTGAAGGAGTAAACCTCGCCGCCCTTGGCCTGCACCACCAGCTTGTCGCTTGCCACAATTGGCGCGCTCAGCAGGCCAGATGAGTCCACTTTCTGCTGGGCGACAAAGCGTCCGTCGTTAGTGTTCATCCAATGCAGATAACCCTCGGCATCGCCGACCACAATAAAGCCATTGTACAGCACTGGCGCGGTCAGGTTGCGGTGTAGAAGCGCACTCTGAGTCCAGATAGTCACGCCGCCTTCAGTGTTAAGGGCCATAACGCGGTCATTCTGGTCAACCATATAAATGCGGTCGCCGTCGACAACGATATTATTCACCGAGCCAACTTCACGTTTCCAGGCAATTTGGCCTGAGCGCAGATCCATTGCAACCAGATTGCCGTTGTAAGCAACAGTATAGATAACGCCGTTTGCGATAACTGGCGTGGTATCGATATCGCTCAGGCGGTCGATTTCAGTCGCTCCGCTCGGCTCAGAGATACGTTGCTGCCAAATCATCTGGCCTTCTTTCATCAGCACTGCGCTGACACGCCCGTTGTCGCCGCCGACGATAGCCGCACCAAATGCCGTAGCAGGGGCAGATTCGCCACGCAAGGACAAGGTTGGCATATCAAGGTTGGCGCTCCAGGCAACGGTCCCGTCTTTCTGGTTCAATGCCTGCAGAATGCCGTTACCGGTGTGGATTAATACCAGACCGTCGCTGACAACAGGGCGTGAAATCGCTTCACCTGCTACCGTGGTTTTCCAGGCAAGTTTACCGTCGGCCGTATTCAACGAGTAAACAACAGCTTTTTCACTGCCGATATACAGGTTGGAACCGTCAACAGTCACACCACCAGAAAGCTCGGCGGAAATGTTGCTGGAGAAGAAGCCAGGGTTTTCAGAGAGATCGACTTTCCACTTCTCTTTGCCGTTGTTGGCATCCAGCGCTTTTACGGTACCAAAACGATCGGCAGCGTAAATAGTGTTGTCTTTCCAGGCCGGGTGCAGGTGAGAGTAATACTCGCCTACGCCATCACCCACGGAAGTGCTCCACACTTCTGTCGGTGTGAACTGATTCTCAACCTTTGGCAGCGGAGACATTTTAACGACGTCTTCTTCGCTGTTAAACAGGGAACAGCCGCTCAGGAAGGCGACGGAAACTAATCCCACCAGGAGAGTTTTACGCAATTGCATCGGGGTTCCCCTTAGCTGGATAAATTATTCAATTTCATACGCAGCATAGTTTGCAGCGTTTGAGATGGCTTGGAATCAAGGCCTTTACTGTATGCATCCCTGGCACCTTTGGTGTCGCCCTTCGCGAGAAGAACATCACCACGTACCTCTTGTTGCATCGCCATCCAGCCGTCACCCTTAACATTGTCGAGGGTTTTCAGCGCGTCATCCAGTTTGTTTTCCTGCAACTGAACCCGTGCCAGACGGTAGTTAACCAGTGATAATAAATTTTCGTCTTTGGAAAGCTGGCTCGCCTGGTTCAGCTGCTTTTCAGCATTGGTAAAGTCTTTGGCCTGAACGAAGTGGTCAGCTAATTGCAAAGCTGCAAAAACGCCGTAGCTGTTGCTGTTGTTCTGGGCAAACTTCTCTAAATTGGCAACGCCGTCGGCTTTGTTATCCGTCAATGCGTTTGTAGCTTGCTGGAATGAGGCTGAGGCTTCTGTCAGAGCGGTATTCTCATGAGACTGCCAATAGCGCCATCCACCTAACGCAGCAATACCCAGCACGACACCAATGGCCAGCGCTTTACCGTTTTCGGCAAAGAAGCGGCGGACGGCATCAACCTGTTCATTTTCAGTGGTATAGACTTCCACGTGGTCCTTCTCCTTAACCTAACATCGAGGCCAGACGCACAGCCAAATCGCTTTGCGCCAGCGTTTCTTGCTCACCACTTTGCAGATTTTTAACTACTACCTGCTGAGCCGCGACTTCGTCCTCACCTAATACCAGGGCGATACGCGCCCCCCATTTGTCGGCGCGGGCAAACTGTTTTTTAAAGTTTCCGCCGCCGTAGTTAGTCATGACTTTAAGCTCTGGCAGTACATCACGCAGCTTTTCAGCCAGCTGCATAGCCGCACCTTGCGTACCCGTACCGGAAGAAATCACATAGGCATCGACCGTGGCAGGTGCTTTAAAATCAGGGTTAACCGCTTGAACCAACAGTACTAAACGCTCAAGGCCCATTGCAAAACCTACTGCCGGTGTAGCGCGTCCACCAAGTTGTTCAACCAAACCGTCGTAACGGCCACCGGCACACACGGTACCTTGCGCGCCAAGACTGGTCGTCACCCACTCGAACACTGTGCGGTTGTAGTAGTCCAAACCGCGCACCAGACGCTGATTAATCGTATATGGGATACCTGCAAGGCTTAAAAGTTCACACAGACCGGCAAAGTGTTCACGAGATTCTTGGTCGAGATAGTCTGCCAGCTCCGGCGCGCCGTTCAGCAAAGCCTGAACTTCTGGATTTTTAGAGTCCAGAACGCGTAACGGATTGGTGTACATGCGACGTTTACAGTCTTCGTCGAGCTGTTCTTTATGCTGTTCAAGGAAGGCAACCAGAGCATCACGATAGTTGGCACGAGCCTCCAGCGAACCAATCGAATTCAGTTCAAGAGATACGTTTTCCGCGATACCCAGCGCACGCCACCAGCGAGCACTAAGCATGATGAGCTCGGCATCGATGTCAGGGCCGTTAAGGCCAAACACTTCGACACCCAGCTGATTGAATTGACGATAACGACCTTTCTGCGGACGCTCATAGCGGAACATCGGACCGATGTACCACATACGCTGTTCCTGATTGTACAGCAGACCATGCTCGATACCGGCGCGAACGCAGCCAGCAGTACCTTCCGGACGCAGAGTCAGGCTTTCACCGTTGCGGTCTTCGAAGGTATACATTTCTTTTTCAACCACGTCGGTAACTTCACCGATCGCGCGTTTGAATAACGGGGTCTGCTCTACAATCGGCATACGGATTTCGCTATAGCCGTAAGTGCCAAGGACCTGCTTGAGCGTGCCTTCAATACGTTGCCATAAAGCGGTGTCGGCAGGCAGATAATCGTTCATGCCGCGGATAGCCTGGATGTTCTTTGCCACGTCAGTTCTCTATCTTTTTTATAAAAATGAACCCGATTATAGGTGTTTTGCATCCTCAGGTTCAATGCGGATACATCAACACTTCATATCGGGTTCAGATTAACTCAGCCCAAATGGGCAGGCGTGCCGGCATTGCGGCACGTGCTAAGGTTACTTTTCGAGATGATTGATAACAATGCGCTTACTTTGATCCATCAGAGCCGCTTTAGCCCGGATCTTGGCTTCCAGCTGATCGATCATCAGCTCATTATCGAATCTGTCTCTCTGACGAACGCCGTCTTCGTAGAAACCGCTTTTGTTGTGACCGCCAGTTACGCCAATAGTTGACACCAGTGCTTCGCCCGGACCGTTAACTACACAGCCAATAATCGAAATATCCATTGGAGTGATGATGTCTTCGAGACGTTGTTCCAGCGCGTTAACCGTGCCGATCACGTCAAACTCCTGACGCGAACAGGTCGGACAGGCGATGAAGTTGATCCCGCGCGATCGAATGCGCAGCGACTTGAGGATGTCGAATCCAACTTTGACTTCTTCGACAGGATCGGCAGCCAGAGAGATACGCAGCGTATCGCCGATCCCTTCAGACAGCAGCAGACCAAGACCAATGGCAGATTTAACCGAACCGGCGCGCAAACCACCAGCTTCAGTGATACCAAGATGCAGAGGCTGAACGATCTGCTTGGCTAACAAACGATAAGACTCAACGGCCAGAAAGACGTCAGAGGCCTTCACGCTAACCTTGAACTGATCAAAGTTAAGCCTGTCGAGGATATCGACGTGACGCATCGCGGACTCAAACAGGGCTTGAGGCGTAGGTTCGCCAAATTTTTCCTGCAGATCTTTTTCCAGCGAGCCACCGTTAACACCGATACGGATAGGAATATTTTTGTCGCGGGCGCAGTCAACAACCGCGCGAATACGCGATTCATTACCGATATTGCCTGGATTGATACGCAGGCAGTCAACCCCGTATTCGGCAACTTTCAGCGCGATACGGTAGTCGAAATGGATATCTGCAACCAATGGAACGTTAACCTGCTGTTTGATAAGCTTGAAGGCTTCAGCTGCGTCCATGGTTGGAACAGAAACACGAACAATATCGACGCCAACACGCTCAAGAGATTTAATCTGAGCAACGGTTGCCTCGACATCGGTGGTGCGGGTGTTGGTCATTGATTGCACCGCGATTGGTGCACCATCACCGACAGGCACCTTGCCGACGTAAATCCTTGTTGATTTGCGACGGGTAATGGGTGCTTGGTTATGCATTTTTACTCTTCTCCATCGTTGCCTATCTGCCTTGGTACATAAAGCTACAGCTGCGTTGTCTTCGTTTATTCACCCGACTTACTGACCGAGGTCAGCTCATCGGGATTCATTCACTCGTTGCCTTGCTGTAGCTTCAATGACCTTGCCAGCACTTTAGTATTATTACTGCGCAGCTAAAGTCAGACGAGCAACACGGTTTGATTTAACGAAACGGCTTAGATCAACCGGCTTACCTTGGTATTGAATATCAACCGCACCAGGTGCACCGATTTTCAACTTGTAAGGAGCTTTACCTTTAACACTCAGAGTTTCTCCTCCTTTCTTGATCCCGCTGAACAATGATTTGCCAGTGGCATCATCAATCTGCAACCAGCAGTTTGATTTAAAGGTCATGGTCACAGCGTCTGCATCAGCTGCAGCAGTAGTGGCCTGAGCATCGCCAGTAGGCAATGTAGAAGACGGGGTCTCAGCCGGAGCTGGCTGGCTGGTTTGATCCGCAGCAGGTTGCTGAGTCTGTGCAGTGCCAACATTGGTAGCAGAGCCTGGTGTCGTGTTCAGCGGAATCGAGTTCTGAGCCTGTGGAGCAGCAGCATTACCCGTAGAGGTATCGGCTGGAGCGGCTGGCTGAGCTGCGTTCGTTGCTGTGTTCTGTGAAGAAGTATCACCACTGTTCAGAGGAATAGACTGCCCCTGAGCGTTGTTCTGGTTCAGCTGCGCGGTCGATTGATCTGCCATATTGGCAATCTCTTCCTGCTGCGCTTGATGATTTTGCCACCACCATGCACCGGTCAGGCCGAGGACTACGAAAACAATAAGCCAGGTAAAGCCCATCAGCCAGCCATCGCGTTTTTTGCGTGACTTGCGTAATGAAACACCCTGCATAGACGCCACTTTTGGCACATTGATTGGCGCTTGCTTGCCAATTAACGTTGCCAACTCCTCTTCAGGAACGTGGACCAGTTTTGCATAGGAGCGAATGTAACCGCGCAGGAAAGTCGGCGCCAAGTCTGCCGGCGTAGTTCCCTCTTCGATTTGTCGAATAGTCGAAAGCTTCAGGCAAAGGCGTTCCGCCACAGCCTGATGGCTGAGTCCCAACTGCTCACGAGCTTGACGCAGGCGCTCGCCCGCTGTCACTTTAGTACTTTTATCTTGAGTGGCTTCAGTATTCATTAGCTAAGAAGTGCTGGTACTGTTGGGATTGTGGAAAATTCCGCGCAAGCTGCTTTCCATAACGTTGAACGCTATCTGGATTGCCGGCTAACGCCGCGAAACGAATTTGTAACATAAGACTGTCAGCGCTGGCCGGCAGAACATGTTGATAAACATCCAGTAAAAGTTGCGCGTCGGCGCGATTACCTTCCTTGTACTGCCTGTTGGCTTCAGTAATCAGCGGTGCGCCTTTGTCAGGATCGTGTTTCAAAGCCTGGCTCAGTAACATTTTTGCCTCATCATTCTGATTAGCCTTCAGAAAACAGTAGCCCGCATTTTCAAGGCTGTCAGCAACCGGACCGGAATCAGGCAAGCTGGCAGCGATGCTAAACTGCTGTTGTGACGGTACATACTGCCCTAAACTACACAAAAACGCACCGTAATTATTCAGGACGGTTCCATTTTGCGGAGCGAGCTTAAAGGCTTGCTGGTAGCGGCTTTGTGCAGCATCGTTGTTGCCGATTTTTTGCTCGTACAACGCCATCCCCAACTGGTTGCGATAATCCTGTGGCGATGAATCCACGGCCTGTTGCAAATTGACTTTAGCAGCAGGAATATTGCCCTGCTTCAAGTAATCCATTCCCAACTGAAGTTGCGTCTGAGGTGCGCCAGAGGCGGCCTCGACCGGCGGCTGCTTTGAGCTGGAACAGGCTGCCAGCAGGCAAACTGCCAGACTCGCGGCGAAAAATCCCTTCGACTGCCACTGCACTATCGCCATTCTAAACCCTTTTACCTGCTACCGATTAGAAGACAAACGCAAGCTTAAAATCGCAACCCTAAATTAGGTCGTTTGAGCTACAAAAGAAGCCTAATTACATGGATTTCATCATAATAGCGTCATTAGCCATTTTTTTCTTCAAAGTACGCTTGGTGCGGTCAATGACTTCACCTGCCAACTGACCGCAGGCTGCATCGATGTCATCACCGCGTGTTTTACGCACAATGACAGTAAAACCATATTCCATCAATACTTTAGAGAAACGGTCTATGCGGCTGTTGGAGCTACGTCCGTATGGAGCACCCGGGAAGGGGTTCCATGGGATCAGGTTAATCTTGCACGGAGTATCTTTCAGCTTTTCGGCCAACTCGTGAGCGTGCTCGGTACCGTCGTTGATATGATCAAGCATAACGTATTCAACGGTAACGCGTCCTTGATTCGCATTCGATTTACCCAAATAGCGATTTACCGAAGCCAGGAAGGTGTCGATGTTGTATTTACGATTAATCGGCACGATTTCATCACGAATAGTGTCATTTGGTGCATGCAGAGAGATTGCCAGCGCGACGTCGATCATATCGCCCAGTTTATCAAGAGCAGGAACCACACCGGAGGTTGAAAGCGTTACACGGCGTTTAGACAGACCAAAACCGAAGTCATCCAGCATGATCTCCATTGCAGGAACCACGTTGTTGAGGTTAAGCAGTGGCTCACCCATGCCCATCATCACCACGTTGGTGATTGGACGAGTACCGGCAATTTTTGCAGCACCGATAATTTTAGCGGCGCGCCAGACCTGACCGATGATTTCTGAAACACGCAGATTGCGGTTAAAGCCCTGTTGTGCGGTGGAACAGAAAGTACATTCCAGCGCGCAGCCTACCTGAGAAGACACACACAGCGTGGCGCGATCGCCATCAGGAATATAAACGGTTTCAACCTGCTGATTGCCAACCTGAATAGCCCATTTGATGGTGCCATCGGCAGAGCGTTGTTCCACGGCAACTTCAGGGGCGCGGATTTCGGCAACGCGTGCCAGTTTTTCACGCAGCGTTTTATTGATATCGGTCATATCCTCGAAATCATCGCTGCAGTAATGGTACATCCACTTCATAACCTGATCGGCACGAAACGGTTTTTCACCCATTTTGAGGAAAAACTCGCGCATTTGCTTGCGGTTCAGGTCCAGAAGATTAATTTTGGCGCTCACCGGTGCCGCAGATTTCTCAGCCAGTTCGGCTATGGCTGCGTTTTCTGCACGGATGACGTTCAGGGAGTCGATCTCGTTGGAACTAAGAACGGGGATATCTAATTCGATAGTATTCGACATGCTTTATTGGCCTCGTTGTTACACGTTATGGCTCGAAGGAAGTGCGGGTCGCGTTAACCCACCAATGCTTGTTGCTCAAACCACCAGAAAATAAACTGCGCCCCAAGAGCGTAACTCCTGGGGCGCAGTATTGTACAAATTTTAAGGCGGAGTAGCTATGAATGAAAGCCCGTCAATACAAAATTATTGTATCTGCGAGTGAATCCATCCTGGCCTACTCATGCCTGACTTCTTATTAACGAGCGCAGATTTCGCTTTCGTCGAAGAAGTAAGCGATTTCGCGCTGTGCTGATTCAACCGCGTCAGAACCGTGAACGGCGTTAGCAGTGAAGCTGTCAGCGAAATCAGCACGCAGAGTACCAGCCAGAGCGTTGTCTGGGTTGGTTGCGCCCATGATGTCACGGTTACGCTGAACGGCATTTTCGCCTTCCAGAACCTGAACAACAACTGGACCAGAGGTCATGAACTCTACCAGACCGTCGAAGAATGGGCGGCCTTTGTGCTCAGCGTAGAAGCCTTCAGCTTTTTCTTTGCTCAGACGGATCATTTTAGAAGCGATGATCTGGAAACCAGCACGTTCGAAACGAGCAGTGATAGCACCGATGTCATTGTTAGCAACGGAGTTTGGCTTGATGATAGAAAAAGTACGTTCGATAGTCATAAAAACCTCTGTCTGACTTAAGGTGGGGCCGGTTAATTTAAATGTTAACACTGCCGGAAAATGGCGCCGATT
Organism: Serratia sp. M24T3; assembly: GCF_000257645.1. Lineage (GTDB taxonomy): Bacteria > Pseudomonadota > Gammaproteobacteria > Enterobacterales > Enterobacteriaceae > Rouxiella. The sequence continues at coordinate 29,328 of NZ_AJHJ01000043.1, read as the reverse complement.
ATAGGGGGCGAAGTAACGCTTGCCTACAGGAATAACAACATTTGATTAAAAATATATGTCACTGATTCACTTTTTGGCGCAAAAGCCGCATTTTCCATAAAGAATTTCATTAATCAAGGGTGAAATTCAGCGTGTTTACCTGACTGCCCTCATCAAGCACCGTGAGCTGGTACTTACCGGGCTGACTCAGGGTTGTCTGAAAATGTCGACTGTCCGCCCCGCTCGCGATTTGTTCGCCATTCAAAAACCACCAGCGCTGCCCTGATCCGCCCTGAGACTCAATGCGCAAATCAATACTGTTCTTGCCGGGCAATGGTCTGAGAATCGCGTTATCCCGGATCCCAAGCAATAACAGCGGCTGCACGGCCGGTTTGCCCAATGGTGGACAAAACGCGTCGTGGGCTGGCAACCGCTGACTGCGATGCTCCTCTTGCGGCAGCCACGGTTCCAGCGGAGTTGGCCAAAGGGCGATTTGCGAAGAGTGAGAGTCGGGACAGTTGGCGGCAACCTGCTTACCGTGCGAGTTTATCCACAACGTGATTAGACTGCCTTCCTGCGACTCCTGGCCGGGTGCTGCGAGCGTTGGCGGCACAGTGCCGTCTAATATCCAGCTATTACGTTGCTGTCGGCAGTTGGTATCCCCTGCAGGCAGCGGCTGACCACCGGGCCAGCAAAGCGTGGTGATACCCACGGATTTCGGGCGCGGATCGGCTACCGACATTCGTTGATTAAAACGCGTCGAGCCTGTGAGAAGGTTGTTCACCTGATTGAGTACCGGCACCGCTGTTGCATAGCCAAACTGCCCTGCAACCGGCGTTGCGTCGGGTCGCCCTACCCAAACGCCGATGATATAACCCGGATTGACGCCCATCGCCCAGGCATCTCGATAACCATAACTGGTGCCGGTTTTCCAGGCTAATTGAACACTGCCGGGCAAGGTATCATCGGGCTGGGGTTGAGCCTGTCCGCCTAAAATTCGTCGCACAATCCACGCAGCACCCGGTGACATAAGCCTGCGCTCGATTAAAGGCTGCCGAGGTTCAAAACGTAATCTTGCTACATTTCCACCGCGTGCAAAAGCGCTGTAGGCCTCAACAAGCTGGTCGAGCCGCGCGCCGGTACCACCTAAAATCACTGCCAGACTGGGGTCACTGTTAGGTGGAAAACGCAGTGCTACCCCGGCATTGCGTAAGTTGGCGGTAAAACGCTTTGGCCCATAGGCATCGAGTAATTGAACCGCGGGGAGATTCAGCGACCTGACCAGCGCCTCACTGGCACTGACCGGCCCGTGAAAACCGGTGTCAAAGTTGCCGGGACGATAATCGCCAAAACGCCGTGGGACATCCTGAAGCAATGATTCTGCCGCAATAAGGCCATCATCCAGCGCCAGACCATAAAGCAGCGGTTTAAGGGTTGACCCCGGCGAACGCCAGGCACTGACCGCATCGACCTGGCCGAAGCGGCTGTCGTCTTTAAAATCCACCGACCCCAGATAAGCCTTTACCTTCATGGTAGAACTTTCAACAACGATCACGCCTACGGAGGTTTTCGACGGCAGCTGGTTCTTCCAGCCTGCCGCCAACTCCTCAAGTTGTCGCTGTAAGGTGGCATCAATCGTGGTGGTTATCACGTCGAGATGATTATGATTAGTCAGCCGCCTTGCCAGCAGCGGAGCCAGTTGCGGCACCTGACGCGGCGCCAGCCAGATTGACTCCTGTCGAATATCATCAACCCTTTTCTGCGACCAGACGTGATACTCGGCCAATCGGGCGAGTACCTTGTCTCGGGCAGCCCTGGCTCGTTCTGGAAAACGGTCCGGACGTAAGCGGCTCGGCGCCTGCGGTAATACCGCCAGCAGCGCAGCCTCTCCCGGTGTCAGCTCTGAAGGTGGCTTGCCCAGATAGGTCCAGCTCGCTGCGGCGATTCCCTGCAAAGTCCCGCCATAAGGTGCGCGGTTAAGATAAATTTCGAGGATCTGCCGTTTTGATAGCATCCATTCCAGCTGAAAGGTGCGTGCAATCTGGCGTAATTTACCTGCGAAAGTACGTGGATGTGGACTGATAAGTCGGGCCACCTGCATTGATAATGTACTACCGCCAGAAACAATGTCGCCGTCGCGAATATTTTGCCAACTGGCGCGCAGCAGCGACAGGGGATTAATGCCGGGATGATCCCAAAACCAGCGGTCTTCATAAGTCAGCAGCGCCTGTAAATAATAAGGCGAAACCTCTTCAAGACGCACAGGATAGCGCCATACCCCCTGAGCGTCGGCATAGCGCCAAAGCGGCGTGCCGTCTTCTGCCGTGACGACCCGGGCAACCGGCAGTTCCTGCAAAGGAAGCGGCCAGATGCGGTTTGCCGCCCACAGCAGCGCGGCTCCCATTACCAGCAGCAACAGGAAGAATCGCACGACTCTGAACCCAAAAAAGGTTCGCACGCCCTCCGCCTGGCTCATTGCTTTTATCCCCTCGGATTAGCGAACATTCATTTTTTCCGATGTCTGTCCTGTCGCGCGCCAGGCTGGCACATACATAGATTCTACCTGTGGCGCAGGCACGGCATAGCTTCCCGGAGTCACCGCACGGGCCAGGTAAAGCAGTGCAACGTGTCGATATCCGTCAACATCAATGGCGGCGACATAGCGATCGTCACGGTATTCCTGATGTTTAATATCGGCCTGTTGCATGTCAGTCATCAACTCAGTGAGTTTGCTGGCCGAGTCTCCAAGACTTGCACTGCTGTCAGCCAGATTCTGATTTTCAAGCTCCAGACCTGCGGGCAGAAGATCGACCACCAGCGCATCCGGTACGTGGGAGTCAGCCCAGACGTCAAGATGGACTACCACTAAATCGCCGCTTTTTAGCGATGCCAAAGAAAGCGGTTGTCCGTCCATGCCCAGATAATTTCGTTTAATGTGCAGGACGCTGCTGCTCTCGGTCGGTGCCTGCAAAGGATAACCAGTAACATCAAAACGGGTATAAACCGCCGCGTCTCCGCTATTTTTCAGAATCACTGGTTGTTTGAGATGAATCGCATCAAAACCTCGGGTGACCGCCACGGTACCAGCAATCGCTTGCGAGTCACCGCCGAGATTGACCTGCCACGGTGCTTCGGCACTGTTAATCAGGCCACGACCGGCCATAAACAGTGCGTTACTTTCCTGTGTCGACAACCAGCGCTGGCCGTTCAGGCTTGCTGAAAGAGAAAGCAGCAAACGATCGCGCACTTCCGGCAGCAAATTATTTTCAGTGAGCAAGGACAGTATTAGCGCGTTATCTCTCAGCGGGCTGCCATAATCTTCCAGCCAGTAATTTTTCTCTGGTCGAACTTTAGCAACGCCCTCTGCTAGGGCAGTTTCGGCGCGCGGCATGTCACCCATCATCTTCAGGGCGATACCCAGTTGCACCAGTGGCAAACCGGACTGCGCCGCGCTGCGTTTTTCATAAAGCTGGCGCAGTGCACCAAGCGGTGCCTGTTGCTGCCCGGCAAGAACTAACCCAGCGTAGGCCTGAACGGCAAAACGCGTGCTGTCCGGCTGCGAGCTGTAGCGCACATCAATCTGATTTGGGTCCTGCAAATAACGCTGCAAACGTTTATTTGCTTTGTCTAATCCGTCGTTAGAAACGCTGTACCCTTGCTGTGAGGCGCGTACCAAGAAGTCGGTAGCGTAGGCGGTCAGCCAAAACTCTTCCGGGCTATCTTTGCTCCAAAGGCCAAAGCCCCCGCTGTCTTTCTGCATGCCGAACAGCCTGTCGATACCAATATCGATATTATGACGGCGAATATCATCGGTTGAGGTTTTAATACCCATGGCTGCTAATTGAGCACGGCTGGTGTACAGCGAAGGGTAAAGACCGCTGGTAGTTTGCTCAAGACATCCATAAGGATAAGCCAGCAGTTCGCTGATATAGCGAGCCAGATTCAGCGGCGGTTTGCTGCTGAGTAACAAGCGCCCCTGTAACGTATCTTGCTCCAGTTGCGCATTGGCATCAGGCGGCAGTTGCCAGGTTTCCCCTAGATGCAGCACGGTGGCAAAATTACGGGTCAGCGCCGGGAAGGCAGGTCGAACGCCAATAGCCCAGCTACGATGATAATCAGGTAGTTTTTCATTGGGCAGATTCATACCACTAACGGTCAGGCTAACCTGACCTTTGCCAAACCCAGCCAATGCCTTGACGGGAATTGAAATCGTTTTACGCTGCCCCTGCGCCAGCACAACGCGTTGATCAGAAATTGATCCATTCAGGCTTATTAACCCGCTGGTTGCCACACTGAGGCTAAGCGTCTGCTCTGCGCCTGAAAGATTGGTAACATCCAGAGCCAATGCTGCGGTATCGTTATCGGCCATAAAGCGCGGAGTTGCAAGATCGGCAATTACCGGCGCGGCCACCACAACTTTAGACTCGGCGCTGCCAAAATCTTCATCACTCCAACCCTGAGCCATTAAACGCAGTTCGCCGTTAAAGTCAGGGATAGGAATTTGCACCTCGCCTTCGCCATTATCATCAAGCGTTACCGGCATGGCCTGCTGTGCCACGATTGTCACTTCGGTCACCGGCTTCTGCCCCCCTCTTGATAACGGGTCTTCATCTCCATCACCGCCGAAACTCAGGCTCGCCATACGGCCTTTGCCTTCAATCAAATAGCCATAAACGTCATACTGATCAACGCTATAACGTTTACGACCCAGAAATGCATCGTAAGGATCGGGAGTTTTAAAACGAGTTATCGACAACACCCCGGCATCCACCGCCGAGAGCAGCAGATTGATATGATGAGGCACAGCTTTACCTTCCACCGTGGCTTTAACTTTCACGGTTAGCAGCTGGTTAGGGCGAATCTTGGCCGGAGCCTGGAGTTGCAGGTTTAGCTTACGGCCTTCAGTAACCAGCGGCAGATGCAATAATCCGACGGCGCGTTTGGGCGTAGACTGCTGCTTCTTATCGCCAGGACGCAATACCAGCGCGCTGAAATAAAGGTCGTGACGCCGCCATTCGCTGTTGATAGGTACGTCGACATCAATACCGGCCTCAGGTACGTTTATTTCCTGCCACCAAAGCGGTCCGTCGCTTGACTCCACCAGCAGATAGCCCTTACCCGCCGCGGGAGCCTGAATGTGTATTTTTGCCCTCTCGCCCGGTTGATAAGCCGGTTTATCAAGTTTTAATTTGACCTGATCGGGACGCACAGCATCGGTGCCATCGGTATTGTCCTGCCAACTGTAACCGGCCCAGAAACGCAGGCTGCTGACCTGATGAGTTTGCGGATCTTCAACCTCGATACGATACGCACCCCATTCGACCGGGAAGCTGACTTTGGTCGAGCCATCGGCGGCAATATCTATCTGCTGACGAGCCAGCACCAAATCCTTTTTGTCGTATAAAGATTGCCAGCCGTCACTCTCTGACCACTGCCAATAATAGTCGCGACGCTCGCGGACCAACCGAACCTCAAGCCCCTTCGCCGCCAGCTTCTGCCCTTCGGCATTGGCAGAAACAATGTCAAAATCAGCCTGAGTGTTTTCATTGACTATCGCCTGCGACACTGTTTTATCGGTACGGTAATCGTAAATATCCTGCTTGTTAAATAGCGGGCGGATTCCTGGCAGCACCTCGGCTGGCCATATCGCCTGATCGACCCGACGGGTTACCGGTCGACCGCCCGACTCCAGCAGGCTCGCCTGAAGAATCACCGTCAGCGGTGAATGCACGCTGTTCCAGCTATTCTCAATGCTAACCTCGCCCTTACCTTCGGCGTCTAATGTCTGGTCAATATCGCTCAGCGTTCTGGAAAGGTTTTCTTCATTAACTACGCCAAACTCGTAATCAGGCAAGGCAGAAACTGCCTCTCGCAACGGCCGTAAATAAACCTGCCCTTGAAGGCGATTTCCCGCCGCCGGTGCACCATAGAGATAACGCCCGGTCACATCAAACTTGACCTCGGCATCTATCGCCAGCGGTTGCTTACTGCTGCCGAGATCCAACGCCAAACGTTCTGGAAGAAAATCCTCGACCTTGAATGGATAATAACGCAGCTGGTTATCGCCAAGATTAAAACTGACTTTCCATTCACCGGTCGGCCCATCTTGTGGGATAGGGTATTGATATTGATATAAACCGTTTTGTGGCTGCCACATAAAGGTATGCGCAACCTGACCGTCGGGTTTAATCAGCTGAGTTTTGATCGGCTGTGTAGAAACTGGTTTTCCGTCGGCATCGCGCAGCAGAGCATTTAAAAGCAAGGTTTCACCTGGCCGATATAAATCTCTCGGCCCAAAGGCAAACAGCGTTTTGCTATAGCCTTGCGGACCGGCAATATCAAACTCAGCCAGATCTAGTGCCGATTGGTTGAGATTAATCAGGCTAGTTTCGCCGTCATGCTGGGCAAGCAATAACACCGCCTTTGAATCTTTGGCAAATTTGGCGTGGCCCTGACTGTCAGTCTTGCCCTGCGACAGCGTGTGCCCTTTCCCGTCTACTAGTTGCAGATTGATATCGGCGAGCGGCATACCGGCTTCAAGGCCTTGAGTGTAAACGTCAATCTGTTGACTATAACTATGTAATGACACGCCGATATCGCTAAGCGTAAAAAGGGTCGCCGGATTAGTGTAGCTATAGCGCCCGGCCTGTTGCATTACCGCAAGATAGACTCCCGGCTGCTTTAGCGTTTCAATTCCTGCCAGAGGTAATAACAGATGCTCGCGGGTATTAAGCTGAGGATTAAGTGCAAAACGCCCAGTATAAACCAGATCGGCACGCTTTAACAGGGTCTCGGACTCCCAGGAAGACAGCGCGCTGCGTGATTGCCAATCGGCAAGAAACTCTGGAAGCGATTCACTTTTAATTCGGAAAAAATTAACGTCAACATTATCCACGTTGAGCGCGATGACAGGCAAACCCTCGGCCCATCGAGTTGGCAGCAGCGAGCCTTTACTGGCAAAACCTACGCTAGGTTCAATATTTCGAGTCTCGAGAGTCTTCTGCTGCTCGGCCCCCAACCCTGCTCCGTTAAGCGCTTTGAGGTTTGCGTCGACAGTGACTACCAGTTTCCTGTTGGGTAGTAGATGGCGGAATCTTAGCTCCGTGAGATTATCTGATAGCTCCCAGGCTCCGTCTGGATTTCCACTTTTGGTATCGACCAAATGCACCAACGATGCAAAATTCTGTTCAGGATCGAGAGGAACGGAAAAGGTCAATACCAGCGCACTCGCGCCGTCAAGCTGAAGTTCGGAGGCATCAAGCAGTGCAAGCGGCTGTCCGGCACTCTTTTTTGCCAGCGCCTCACGTTGATTGCTATCAAGCTTCTGTGCCAAAGGAGAAGCGATTTTCTGGGCAGATACTTTTTCGGCAATCTGTTCTGAAGGCGGCGGCGGTGGATCTTTAGGTTTAGGATCATCACAGGCACTTAAACTTAACAGAGCTAACCCGACAGCTAAAACCTGCCAACGTTTCACTGCCCTGCCTAATCCTGAAACTAAAGACTTGCCCATTGCGCTATCTCCCTGATGATCGATCAATTCTTCACGCTGCCCAAACGCGGCTAAACATGCGCCAGACAACAATGAAATACAACCACATATTTTGAAAAATTGCGTTACCGCGAGACGCAAAGATACATCAGAAGACATTTTTTGCCATCACGTTGCGAGACAGCTCGCAAACCTCTGCTCGAGACTCGCGGTGTATAAAACAAACAAATTGACGATTTGTAAAATTATAGATAAATTGTCAATTATGAAAAAACAGACTTCCGAACATCACGCCAATCAGGCGCTGCTAAGTCAGCTGGATCAAATCGCTCAGGGGATTGGTGAGACATTTGCCCCTTTTTGTGAGGTGGTGGTCCACGACTTGCTTGACCCTAAGCACGCTATTTTGTCGATCCATAATAATCTCTCGGGTCGTGAAGTCGGCGCGCCAGCCACTGAGCTGGGCCTGGCACGGATTGCCGATCCTGAATACCCACAGGTCATAGCTAATTACGCCAACCGCTTTGCCGATGGAAGACGAGCAAAAAGTACCTCAGTTGGCATTAAAGATGCACAAGGGCGTTATGTTGCAGCGCTGTGTCTGAATATTGATCTCAACCTTTTCAGCCAAATGCAAAGCATGCTGGCGCAGTTTTGCCAGACCGGTAATGTGGAAATCAGAGAGACGCTGGACCCGGCCAATGCTGTAGCAATCCGTGAGCAAATCGATAAATTTGCCACCAGCCGCTCCCGGATCCCTCAAGCGCTAAAAGCCTCAGAACGCCGCCAACTATTAAATGAACTGAAAGACGGCGGCTATCTTGAGATTCGCAAGGCGATGAGCATTATTGCCGAACATATTGGAGTGTCACGGGCCACGCTTTACAACGATGTAAAACCTTAAAATATCTGGCATTCAATGTCGTTAAACAGCAAGCAAAGAGGGAACAATGATCACACTGCCTACTTATGATGATGTTGTCGCTGCCGCCGGAAGAATCGAAGGCTATGCCCATAAAACGCCGGTGATGCAGTCAAGTATTCTTAATCGAGAGCTGGGCGCTGAAGTTTTTTTCAAGTGTGAAAACTTGCAGCGTATGGGAGCCTTCAAATTCCGTGGCGCGTTTAATGCCCTGTCCCTGCTCGACGAATCACAGCGTAAAAGAGGTGTGATCGCCTTTTCCTCTGGTAACCACGCACAAGGCATTGCGCTGGCCGCCTCCTTGCTCGGCATTCCAGCGACCATTGTCATGCCACTGGATGCGCCAAAAGCCAAACGTGCGGCTACCGAAGGCTACGGCGCAAAAGTGGTTGAATATGATCGCTATAATCAGAGTCGAGAAGACATTACTCGAGAACTTGCCGACAAATTCGGCTATACGATTGTCCCAGCGTACGACTACGCCCCGGTGATTGTCGGGCAAGGCACTGCGGCAAAAGAGCTTATCGAAGAAGTCGGCGAGCTTGATGCCATGTTTGTTCCGTTAGGCGGTGGCGGTCTGCTGGCTGGCTGTGCCCTCGCTACTCGCGCCCTGTCACCCGCCTGCAAGATTTATGGTGTTGAACCGCAAGCCGGTAATGACGGGCAACAGTCTTTCCGCTCGGGTTCCATCGTTAAAATAAGCACTCCGAAAACTATAGCCGACGGCGCGCAAACGCCTTCTCTCGGCCAGATAAACTTCTTTATTATTCAACGCGATGTCAGCGATATTTATACCGCCACGGACGAACAGCTGGTTGAAAGCATGGCCTTTTTCGCTTCTCGTATGAAGCTGATTGTGGAACCAACGGGTTGCTTGGGGCTGGCGGCAGTTCGTGCCAATGCCGATTCGCTGCGCGGTAAACGAATCGGTATCATTATCAGCGGTGGGAACGTTGATTTAGACAATTACAGCCGCTTGCTGGCCAATTTCGCCAGCCAGAAGGATTAACATGATGCGATTTATTTCAGCAGCAGAGTGTTTAACCGTGGTCTCTCACCCGTTGGCTTTCGAGGCAGTTGAAGCTGCGTTTATTGCCGTCGCTTCACCACAAAGCACGCTGTTTCCCGTACTGATCGGCCACGGGTCAGAGACCAGCTCGCGTTTTACCGTCAAGTCAGCAACGCAGTCTGTGACAACTCCTTTAACCGGTTTAAAAATAGGCACTTATTGGCCAAACAACAGCGCCAAAGGTCTGCCGAATCATAACTCGTACATCATGTTGCTCAACGATGAAACCGGCGAACTAGAAACCGTACTCGAGGGTGGCAAGGTTAACGCCTACCGCACCGCCGCTGCCGATGCGGTAGCGGCAAAATATCTAGCCAGACCCGATGCTACACGGCTGGCAATCTTTGGGGCCGGGCATCAGGCATTTTATGAGGTCGACGCGCTGCTTGAAATTCTGCCGATTGCCCACGTTTATATCGTCAATCGGGACCAGACCAGAGCCGAAAGTTTACGCCAGCATCTGCTGAATAAAGGCATTGATGCGAGACTCAGTGATGCGGAAACGGCCTGTAAAGCCGCTGATATTATTGTCACCGCCACCGGATCACGCTCTCCTTTATTTCAGGCTGAATGGGTGAAACCCGGCACGCACGTTGCAAGCATGGGGTCAGATGCGCAGGGTAAGCAAGAGCTGCCCGCAGAACTATTTAATCAGGCACGGCTTTTTGCCGACCTGCCGGAACAGTCGCGAACGATTGGCGAGTTTCAACATCTGGCCACGCAGTTTGCCGCTAAAGATACCCCGGTTAATGCCATGGGTGACGTGATCCTTGGTAAAACGCCGGGTCGCAGCAATCGAGATGAAATCACTGTTTTTGACAGCTCGGGCATCGCGCTGCAAGACCTCTTTATTGCCGCCGCGATTGTTAACGCGTTGGATTCTTTTTAATTTTTCCAGGCTACCGATATGACTGACAAACTCAATATTCAAGATACTGCCCCATTTCACGGGGAGAGCATTCACGACAGAGAAACGCCTTTCCTGCTGCTAAACCGCGACCAGCTTGAACGTAATGTTGCTCGACTGCGCAAACACACCGACAGTTTTGGCATCCCTTTGCGGCCGCATCTCAAAACGGTTAAATCAGTTGAGGCAGCCAGGCTTATCCTCACTGGCGGTAATGGCCCGGCGACAGTTTCTACGTTAAAAGAAGCTGAAGTCTTTTCAGCGACAGGCTGCAAAAATCTGATTTACGCCGTGGGTATTGCACCGCAAAAGCTGGCTCGCGTCGTCGCTTTGCTAAAAGCAGGCACGGATATCAGCGTGATTTTAGACAGCATTGAGCAGGCGCAGGTCGTAGCAGACTATTCCCGACAGTCCGAGGTCAAAATTCCAGCGCTGATTGAAATTGACAGCGACGGCCATCGCAGCGGCGTGGTGCCGGGTGATGCTCTACTTATCGAGATAGGTAAAATACTGCATAACCAGGGGGCGGAACTGCGTGGCATTATCACTCATGCCGGTGAGTCTTATCACTGCAAGAGTTTGCAGGAGCATCAGGCCATGGCGGAAAGAGAACGTTCTGCCGCCGTGGCCTGTGCCGAAGCACTGCGCGAAGCGGGTTTACCGAGCCCGGTGGTCAGCGTAGGCTCGACGCCAACCGCCCATTTCAGTCAGAATTTAACCGGTGTCACTGAAGTTCGTGCGGGAGTTTATACCCTGTTTGATCTAGTCATGACCGGTGCGGGCGTGTGTCAGACCTCAGACATTGCCCTGTCAGTAGTTGCTACGGTGATTGGTCATCAGCGCCAAAAAGGTTGGATCATGGTGGATGCTGGCTGGATGGCAATGTCTCGCGACCGAGGCACGGCATCGCAGGATGTCGATCAAGGCTATGGCATCGTCTGCGATATGTCCGGTAAGCCGCTGGGAGATTTAATTATGACCGGGGTGAATCAGGAACACGGGATTCTGTCTTTGCGACCTGGCAGCCAACAATCGCTTCCAGAGTTACCCTACGGCAGTCGGGTGAGAATTTTACCCAATCACGCCTGTGCGACAGTGAGCCAACACGGGGAATTTGCGGTCGTCAGAGATAGCAGTGAAAAGATTGACGCGCTGTGGCCAATAATCCACGGATGGTAAATCTTCAGCCAGTAAAAAGGCCGCAATCTGCGGCCTTAACTTTATTCAGTGAAATGTACTGGCGATTATTCCGACGCCAAACTCACTCAGGCTTTGCCCGATGAAGGAATAATATTGCGTAACCAACTGCCCCATTTACGCTGATAGAAAGGCTGAGTATGGCTAACCAGATAATGGCTCAGCCCCCTCTCCTTCTCATTCACCACGCAGAAATCAACCGGCTTATCGTCAGGTGACGTTTCGCTAGCTACATTTCCGGCCTCGCGGATCAAGGCGTCAACTTCAGCCTCGGATCCATCAGCCTCGATCCCAATCAGCAGATTGGGTTCTGGATCGACAGTTTTATCGTGGATCAGCGCCAAAAATGCCCGGCGAACCGGTTTTTTCTGGCTAAACAGGGTGGTCAACGCATCGACCATTGCCGACGGATATTCCTCCGGCTGACCGATTAACAGCTGGCTTTCGGCGTCTAAAACCAGCTCGGTCGGCACCGCCAACCCGCCAGTATTGAGCAGCATGGTTATCTCACTCGGGTAAAGCTCTTTGCCGTACTCCGATTTTGGATTGAGAAACAGCTCCTCGCCCTGAGTCATCTCAAACAAGATCTTTGCCGGTAAGGCGACAAAAGACTGTTCGTCTTCACTTTCACCTGCCGCCGCGCGCTCAAGCACTTCAACAGAAGAAAAGAAAGGAATGATCGAGCTGCCATCCTGCTTTTCCCAATGCAGCAAGTTTAGCTCGCTGCCCGCGTTAATTTCAGACGCCAGGTCGCCGTCCTGCTGGCCTGCATCGCCTAACACCCACACCGTTGAATCAAGCAATAGCTGATAAAAGGCCGGGCGATAGGCTGCCTGAGTCACAGAAAGCCTGAGCAAACACTCAAGCTCGTTTTCATCCGTAGCAGTTGCGGCAGGAATATCGTGCGGGACGCTCATCTTGTCTCAATCCCTCGGCTTATTGGGTTTTGCCAGTGTTGGCTTTTGCTAACAGCAAATTGGCAACCGTACGCACGCCAACACCGGTAGCGCCCGCAGACCATTGGTCGGCGGCGCTTTTGCGATAGGTAGCGGAACAGTCGATGTGCAACCAGCCTTTCTTATAGTTTTCAACGAAGTGCGACAGGAAAGCCGCGGCAGTGCTGGCACCCGCGCCATAGGCAGGGCCACCGATATTGTTCAATTCGGCAAAGTTTGACGGCAACTGTTTGCGATGGAACTCGGCCAGCGGCAGACGCCAGAACGGTTCATGTTCAGCAGCAGCACTTTCAAGAAGCTCCGCGGCCAGCGCATCATCAAAGCTGAACAGCGCGTGATAATCGTTGCCCAGCGCAGTTTTCGCAGCACCGGTCAGCGTTGCGGCATCAATCAGGATAGCTGGATTATGTTTTGCAGCGTCGATTAGGCCATCGGCCAGAACCAGACGGCCTTCGGCGTCAGTGTTCATCACTTCAACGGTTTTACCGTTGCGATAATGAATGATGTCGCCCAGCTTCAGCGCATTACCGCTAACCATGTTGTCGGCACAGCACAGGTAAAGTTTGACACGTTTGTCCAAACCACCCGCTGCTGCCAGTGCCAGCGCACCTGTCAGCGTGGCGGCGCCACCCATGTCGGCTTTCATTGAATCCATTGACGCACTTGGCTTTAAGCTATAACCGCCGGTATCAAAAGTAATACCTTTGCCTACCAGACAGGCAAACACTGGCGCGTCCGGGTTACCGGTCGGGTTGTAATCCAGAGACAGCAGAACCGGTGGACGGTCAGAGCCGCGACCCACGGTGTAAAGGCCGTTGTACTCTTTCTCGCGCAGCTCTTCGCCCTTGCGGATACGATAGCTGATGGAGTCACCAAACTCACACAGCAGATCTACGGCGCTGCGAGCCAGTTTTTCCGGGCTAAGATCTTCAGCCGGTTTGTTGATGATATCGCGAACCCAGTCAATAATCTTCAGACGCTGTTGCAGGGTTTTAGTATCGGCAGTGGACAGCTCTGCCCAATCAACGCTGCGAGTGCCTTTCGGGCCACGGAAGCCTTGCCAGAACGCCCAGCTGTTTTCAAGATCCCAGCCTTCACCTGCCAGTTTAACTTTTTTTACGCCCTGACCGTCGATACGACGCGCCGCACGTGAAATAGAAGACAGTGTGTCTTCAGCAGAAAAATGAATAGTGATGCCGTTGGAATCCGTGCTCAGCAGGGCTTTTTCACCCCAACGTGCGTCGGCCGGTTGTGAAGACAGCAGGACGGGCATTACATCATTAGTCGTAGCTTCGGTCGTCATTACAACACTCCTGATTATTCTTAATCTTCAATGATTAGCGTTCGAAAATTCGCGCAGACGGCTTATTGATTTACCGATCAGCGAAATACTGTAATCGATCTCTTCTTCAGTAGTAAAACGCCCTACCGAAAAACGAATGGAACTGTGCGCCAGCTCATCGTTAAGCCCCAGAGCCTTTAATACGTAAGAAGGCTCAAGGCTGGCAGAGGTACAGGCAGAACCAGACGATACCGCAAGATCTTTAAGGGTCATGATCAGCGATTCGCCGTCAACGTTGGCAAAGCTGACGTTGAGAATATTGGGAGCGGTGTGACCTTCTGCTCCATTAAGGAAGACGTCTTTGTTCTGGCGAACACCAGCCCAAAGTCGATCGCGCAATGTCGCCAGACGAACGGCTTCTTCAGTCATCTCAAGCCTGGCAATGCGATAGGCTTCGCCCATGCCAACAATCTGGTGAACCGGCAAAGTGCCGGAGCGCATACCGCGCTCGTGTCCACCACCGTGGATCTGGGCTTCAATCCGAACCTTGGGTTTTCGGCTGACAAACAGTGCGCCGATGCCCTTCGGGCCATAAATTTTGTGCGCAGAAAACGACATCAAATCGACCTTAAGCTCGCCGAGATCGACCGGGATCTTACCTACGCTTTGCGTCGCATCGACGTGGAACAGGATCTCGCGGCTACGGCACATTTCACCGATGGCGGCGATATCTTGAATCACGCCAATTTCATTGTTGACGTGCATCACTGACACTAAAATTGTGTCATCGCGCAACGTCTGTTCCAGCTGTTGCAGACTCAGCAGCCCATTGGCCTGTGGATTGAGATAGGTGACGTCGAAACCTTCACGCTCGAGCTGCTCGCAGGTGTCCAGCACCGCTTTATGTTCGGTGGTGAGAGTAATGATGTGGCGGCCTTTATGCTGATTGGCCAGCGCGGCACCCTTGATTGCCAAATTGTCCGATTCGGTTGCGCCAGAGGTGAAAACTATTTCGCGCGGATCAGCGTTGATAAGCTCGGCAATATTATTTCGCGCTACATCCACCGCCTCTTCAGCCTGCCAGCCGTAGCGATGGGAACGGGAGGCCGGGTTACCGAAAGTACCGTCCAGCGTTAAACACTGCATCATCTTTTCGGCTACGCGTGGGTCAACCGGCGTAGTGGCCGAATAATCCAGATAAATCGGTAATTTCATGGCAAAAATGCTCCGTACTGCGCGTCCGCAAACGAACGTGACTATTTATTATCGAGGCGAGTTCATTGTCGGGTTAGTTTAAAACGGCTTTACTGCTGGGTAAAAGGGAAATCATGCCAAACGCGGGTCGGAAAGCAGAATATGCTTATTAAGGCGGCCTTCTAATGAGAAAGTTCATAAAACAAAAACCGGGCGACAAGTCTGCAATGACACATTGTCGTTGCGCTTATCCAACCCGGTTTTTATTACGCCCAAATTGCAGAGCAAAATGTTTGGCGTCTAAGAAAATGCGTAACTCATTATTAGGCGCGCAGATTCACATTAATCGTTTCTTGCGGACGACCATTCGGCATACGACGAAGATCGTTATTCTGGCGATCGGCAACTTCCAGCACGTCTTGGTTATTAACCAGTTCGCCGATAGTAATGTCATTCAAGAAGCCGCTAATGCGCTCGCTCAGATCACGCCATAAGGTATGGGTCAGGCAGCGTTCGCCACCCTGGCAGCCTTCTTTACCCTGGCAACGGGTCGCATCGATAGATTCGTCAACGGCAGTAATCACCGCACCCACGGAAATTTCGGTGGCTTCACGACCTAACAGATAACCGCCGCCCGGACCACGAACGCTGGCAACCAGTTCATGTTTACGCAGACGGGAGAACAGCTGCTCCAGATAAGACAGAGAGATGCCCTGACGTTCAGAGATGTCAGCTAAAGGCACTGGGCCTTCCTGGGAATGCAGTGCTACGTCCAACATAGCTGTAACAGCATAACGACCTTTAGATGTCAGTCTCATAACATGTTTACCTGTTAGTAGAAGTCAAAAATTCATAGGGGGGACAACATGAAAATGAGTCTGACATTCCCGACTAATTTAGTCAACTATTTAACCTAGTAATTTACTCAAGTATTACATACGTAGTTTCCATGGTTAATTTTTCCATAAAAAACCAGCATGTAACACTTTGATAAATAACTATATTACAGAATAATAAAGCTTATTCCTTATCGATATTTTGCTTATCTACGGCGCTTAAAATGCCACGCAGGATGGCTAGCTCTTGAGATTCTGGACGCGCGCGGGTGAATAAACGACGCAGTCTGCTCATCACCTGACCTGGGTGCGCCTTGCGAATAAACCCTACTTTTAGCAGGACTTGTTCAAGGTGAACATAGAAGCGTTCAAGGTCTTCAACCAGCGGATAAGGTGTCTCTTCGTATTCAATCTGAGGCTTTTCAGCTTCCAATTGGCTTAACCAGGCGACGCGAACTTCGTAGGCAATAAGCTGTACTGCCATCGCCAGATTCAGCGAGCTGTATTCCGGGTTGGCGGGAATGCAAACGTGATAGTTGCACTTTTGCAGCTCTTCATTGGTCAACCCTACACGTTCACGGCCAAACACCAGCGCAACGGGAGAATTGACTGAAGTTTTAGCGCTGAGCTCGCCGCATTCGCGAGGTTCCAGCATAGGCCATGGCAAGGTGCGCGAACGTGCGCTGGTACCGATGACCAGGCTGCAACCTTCGAGAGCCTGATCCAGGGTTTCGACGATAGTGGCATTGCCAATTACGTCGCTGGCCCCTGCGGACATCGAGATTGCCTGTGAATCAGGTTTTACGAGCGGGTTGACCAAATAAAGGTTAGACAACCCCATGGTTTTCATAGCGCGGGCGGTGGAGCCCATATTCCCGGTGTGGGAGGTTTCAACCAGGACAATGCGAATATTGTGTAGCATACAAACTCTGAGCGTTGCGGAAAATCGCAACAGTTTATCACAATCCGGCGCGGCGTCATGGTTTAGCAGGCGGTTTAAAAGACAAAGGGTGCAAATTCGTTGGCGTTTAGCATAACTATTGCTATACTGCGCGCCGTTTCCCGTTCTTTAACATCCTAGTTGGAAGATATCCATGCATCCGATGCTCACCATCGCCGTGCGCGCTGCGCGCAAGGCCGGTAACCTGATTGCCAAACATTACGAAATGCCAGACTCTGTAGAAGCAACTCAGAAAGGCACTAACGACTTTGTCACTAACGTAGATCGCGATGCAGAAAGCATGATCATCGAGGTTATTCGCAAGTCGTATCCAAAACACACCATCATCGGCGAAGAGTGCGGTGAATTGGCTGGCGAAGAAAATGACATACAATGGATTATCGACCCGCTGGATGGCACTACCAACTTTGTAAAACGTTTCCCTCATTTCGCAGTTTCTATCGCTGTGCGCATCAAAGGCCGCACCGAAGTGGCTGTAGTTTATGACCCAATGCGTAACGAACTGTTCACTGCTACCCGCGGTCAGGGCGCACAGCTGAACGGCTATCGTCTGCGCGGCACCTCGGCTAAAGACCTCGACGGCACCATTCTTGCTACCGGTTTCCCATTCAAACTGAAACAGCATGCAACCAGCTATATGAAAGTGGTTGGCAAACTGTTCACCGAATGTGCAGACTTCCGCCGTAGCGGTTCAGCCGCGCTGGATCTGGCTTACGTTGCTGCCGGCCGCGTTGACGGTTTCTTCGAAATCGGCCTGAAGCCTTGGGACTTCGCCGGTGGCGAGCTGCTGGTTCGTGAATCAGGCGGCGTAGTGACTGATTTCGTTGGCGGCCACAATCATTATTCTTCTGGTAACATTGTTGCCGGTAACCCACGCGTTGTTAAGGGTATCCTTAATGCAATGCGTGATGAGCTGCACGATGCGCTTAAGCGTTAATCGTTAGCAGCGAAATTTTAGGACGCCTCGGCGTCCTTTTTTTTGCCTGTATAACCCCGTCATTGTTTCAGGATTTTTTTAAGTTTGACGGAATATGGGCCACGGCCGCAGTTTTGAAGATGAGCCTTTTTTCAATCAATCGGTAGGTTATCTCTCCAAACACAACGGCCGCCAGGAACACCACAATGCCTATCAGACCCAAGGTTAAATTACTCAATCCGCTGCGAATGATCAGCATGGCATAGGCGGTGGTAAAAAATGTGTGGGTTAAATAGAGTGAATAAGAGGAGTTACCGATTTCAAGCACTGGGCCTGATACTTTTTTAGCCGTAAACAGATAAAGAAACAAAACAATAGCATTCAAATAGGGAAGATATACTGCATCGTCACCTAACTCGCTGTATTTAAATATGATAACAAGCATTAATATCACGAAAAGTGTTAAAAGTCCTCCTCTAGCCATTTTAGAACTTATCAAGCCAAGAATTTTTTCTTGATGATGAAAAATGAACATGCCGACAATAAAAAGATAAGATATTTGAAATGAAAAAAATGACTTGGCATTTTCAGAAGTCATTAATTCAGACGACATTCCCAATGTGATAAATAATATCGTCAGGATATAAATACCGCTTTTCCGATGTTGCCCGCAAAAAATAAGCACTGCAAAGGAAATATAAAAGAAAATCTCATACATTAGTGTCCAACCCTGCCGAAGGATAGGATCGATAACATCGCCATTAAATGAAATATAAGGGATCAACAGATAGGAAGTTATCATCTTGCCAAGGGAATAATGCTGCGCGCTGTTGAACATTCGCAGTTCCCACAAAACCACACACACCGTAGTCCAAAAAAAATAGAGTGGATAAATTCTGACTGCCCGCTTGACGATAAACGCCCTGCTGTGTGCGGTACCGCCTGCCTTGTCATTGGTGGTCATCGACATAATATAACCGCTAATAACAAAAAACACGCCAACACCAACCTGTCCAACTAACTCCATATTATGCAGGACTACACTTCCTAAACCACCCACGTTTCTATATGCAGCAAAGCTTGAAGAGATATGTGCGAAAACAACGCTTAACGCCGCTACTCCACGGAGATATTGTATATTCTCGTTTGTTTTCAATTTCATTACCTCTCACGCTATTTTGGTTTCAAAGGTAATACAACCTTAACTATTAAGGTGGGCTAATGAACTAGGCGACTTTTTAAAATACCATTAAAATAGATCATCCCTGACTTCAGCACAGCTGCGGTGCACAAGATTTGAATTTAATAAATCGGTGGGCATTATTATGAGTAAAAGGTATTCCTGAGCTGAATATAGGCTAGATATTGCGTGAGAAGCAAGATGAATATCTTAGGGGACAAAGACGTGAAAAATAAAGAACCAAATATTATCTTTTGGCTCTTTATTAATTAAATCATAGCGATGACGAATGACCGAATGGCCCTATTCCACCGCCAAAAACCGAATCGCTGGCCTGGTAGAGTAAAATCCCTGCAAATATCAGAATTAGCCCACCCAGAAGTGAGAATAACGACCAGCTTAATCGGGTTGCGAGTGAGGGAGCTTGATTAACGCTGAGTTTCACCGCTAACTCTCGGCTATAAAATACTAAAAAGCCTACCAGTGACACCGTCAATGAGGTGCCTAGTGCCATTACCAGCGCTGACAATACGCCCCACCAGTAAACCCCGATGACTTTGGAAAACAGCAAAACCATAATAGCGCCCGAGCAGGGTCTAAGCCCCATCGCCAGCACCACCGCTATCTGTGTGCGCCAATCATTACCTGATTGAAGCTGGCTATCGCTTGGAACGTGCTGATGCCCGCAACCACAGTTGGCATCATGCTGATGATCGTCGGCCAGGCGAATAGTTTGGATCTTCATCGGCCGGGATTGTGATTTATTCTCACGCCATGCAGCTTTCAGCAGGGTGAAGCTTCGTCGAATCGCTCGCCAGCAAAGGATTGTTCCCAATAGCATCACCAAGACATAACTGCCTTTCTCCAGCCAAAAACTGCTCTGATGGAGCTGACGAGATGAAAGTTGAAACACGCCCAGCACCAGTGTAACCAGCAAAATAGCCACCAGCCCTTGCACCACTGCAGAGGCAAAAGTTAGCCGCAAACTGTTTTTAAGCCGAGACGGATGAGTGGCCAGATAAGTAGTGATCACCACTTTCCCATGGCCCGGCCCTACAGCGTGAACAACTCCATAAATCAGGCTTAGTAAGGTAAGGCTAAGTCCCGCTTGCGCTGGGTGAGCGCTTACTTGCTGGAGAATGGCGGCAAGGTGTTGATGCAGGCCACGTTGCCAAATAATACTGCTCAATAGAATGCGCGGCCAAAAATGCCACAGCGCTGCACAGGCGAATACCAGCAAGGCTACAAACAGCGCCAGCGGCCAAAGTTTTACCCCTTTCGAGCTGGAATTTTGACCCTTTGGAGTCTTGGTCGATAGCAGGGGCAGCTCTTTTATTGACATTGCAGGGTCACCTTCTGGGCAAATTGCTGACCAAGATCCATGGTTTCAGGCGGTGCGTCGGCCTTATCCAGCGACAGAGCATAAGCTTGTAAGGAGGCATTCGGCGCCGGAGTAAAAAGAGACAACTTGCAGCTGGGCCGAGTTTCGGCAGATAGATGCAAAGCGTGATCGTCTTTATACGTCATATCAACAAAATAGCTGGGATCATAAGTCGAGATGACCAACGGCTTTCCCGCCAACGGAGCAGGCTCGGCGAGCGGGATCACAAACTCCAGCACAGCTTTGGCGCCGTTACGTGATAGTTGGTACTCACTGGGTAGGCGCATGTATCTCACCGGTTTGCCATCGCGATATACGTCGGTGAAATAGTGCTGTGCCATCACTCGCGCCATAACCTCGGCCGCCAGCTTTTTCCACACGATGGAATCAGGGGCTGCTTTACCTGCATCATAGAGCAAGTCGGCGGAGGTGATTTCATCCATCGTCCATACCATTTTGAGACCAATCAGGCTTTTATCTCTGGTCACTAAAGTGGTCTGCATATCAATAAAACTGTGTGGGTGAGCCAAAGTTGGAAACGCACAAGCCATCATCATAATCACACCCGCTAATTGGCAAAGTTTTTGACGCGGCGTAAATTTTTGCCTGAAGCGCAATGGTGAAATTTTCAAAAGAGGGTCCAAATCAAGTTAAATGTTTTAATTGTTATAAAGTAACATCTTAAAACAAATCAATTAAGAAGCTAAGTAAAAAATAACTGTGATCTGGGTTGTAAGGCGGTGTAAAACCGCGACCAGTAGCACATTGAATCGCCAATGATTTGCTATGCTAATGAAGAATTTTAAATAAAGCGAATACAGAAGGTAATATGAGCCTGGACACCTCCCCTGTGCCTGAGCTCTCCGCTCAACAACGTCGCTGCAATCTATTGTTGATGCTGTATGCGCCGTTCGCGGCGATACAACTGGAGAAGGTTGGTCAAATCAATGGTGTAGACCTGGCGACAACGCAAAAAGACCTTGCGCAGCTCTCCACTGAAATTCAGCGCCTCCATCGGCTGGAAATTGTCGTGACCGAGAAACAGATTTATCGGCTACAGGGCGATTTGCTCGATCAAAGAATATGTTTGATTAACGGCCTGCGCAGAGCGATACGCACCAGCCCTGACTTTATCCGTCAGTACTTCTCGCCAAATTTAACTCAGGCTCTAAGCAACACTGCCAATTTTGATAACCCGCACTATCATGGCCAGTTTCCTCTGCTGCTTGAGCGTATCTCACAGCTGCTCAGTCGTGAGTTCAGCCCTCGAGATGAGCAATTCCTGAATCTGTATCTGCAGTTTTGCCTGTGGCAGGATATCAGCCCGACCCAGATCGCATTTAGCGACGGTCAGCGCCAATGGCTGCATGAAAAACCGGAGTTCGCGGCGGCAGAATTGATCGTCAACAAACTACAAACGCTTTGTGCCAGCAACATTGCCGACTGTGAAAGGGACTTTATTGCTCTGCTGCTCACACTGATAAAAAACTACAGCTATGAAAGCTCCGGTACGCCGGAAGATGAAAAGCTGATGAAGCAGATTGAAGAGTTGGTTGCCAATTTTCAGGACGTATCAGGCATGACTTTTAGCAGCTATGAAGGGCTGATCAGCCAGCTTTTTGCCCATCTAGGGCCGGCCATAGAGCGCTGCCGTTTTGCCATCGCGGTTGATAGCCAGATGCAAGATGAAGTCAATCGCATGTACCCGAGGCTGATGCGAACAACGCACGACGCGCTACATGACTTCAAGCAAGCCTACGATATCGAATTCTCACCGGAAGAAGTGGGGTTGGTGGCGGTAATTTTTGGTGCCTGGCTGATGCAGGGTAATGCCTTGCAGGAAAAACAGATTTTACTGTTAACGGATACCGACCCAAAACTGGAGGAAGCCGTAGAACACCACATTCGTGAAGCCACTCTGATGCCGTTGAATATTAAATATCAGACTCTGGAAGAGTTTCACCGACACGGTGCGCCCAGCGGCGTGGCAATGATTGTTACACCCTACGCGACCTTGACCACCGATGCCGATCCGCTAGTGATTTACACTCAGCTGCCGCTAACCAAAGACGAAAGAAAAAGAATTCGCTCATTACTGGAAGCCAGCTAACCCCATCCTACAAATCCATGATCTGGATTAATAACTATTCATTAATTTTTCCATAGAGTGTTTTTTTACTCATGGAGGAATAAATTAAATGCCGCTTGGAAAAAGCTCATCGACACAATATACAAATACTCAAACGGGGATAACACGACAAGATCCTGTTCAACAGTCTTCATCGTCTCATCTACCTCTGACCAACACTTCTAACAGCACCTTACTTCCCAAAAGTCTGCAACCTCCATTGGCCACACCTAATACCCATTGGGGAAATTTGGATAATCAGATCAATGTACAGTCCAGATTAACGCTACCAATCACCTTAACAGCAGAACACAGGCAGTATATCGAGGGTTGTGTAGAGAAATATACTGCCGCCAATGGCTCTTCATCTTTTAATAAAATCAGTTATGATCGTTTAATACCCAATTTTAATCCCCAAACTCGATTACACTCCCATAATGAAAACGCTGATTTCTGTGAGGCTCTAAGCAAAGTAGATTTCCCGGAGATCATTAAAATTGATTCTAAAATCAATGATTTCATCCCGGTTAGGCTCACCCGTCAGTCAACTCTTGAACAGAGCTGGGATATCGCAAAAGGGATGCTCAATTTATTAAAAAAAGGAAATGATGAAAGGCATTTGTACGCTGAGCCTTTTGAAAGTTTTAAATATATAAATCCTAACCTTCTGGAATACAATCCACAAAACGGTGAAGTCAGGCTTTCGTTAAAAGGATACCTTTTAAACTGCCTGATAACTCGATATGACCCTTTTCGTGCGTCCTTTTCCATTACACACGATCTTTATAAATACGAAAAAAATTTTATGCAACAGGAGTTTTTAAATTATAGATTTGCACCAGAAATAATCCTAGATCTAAACCCCAATAAACTTGATAAAGCGATTGTTTATTCAGCGGCGAGGTCAATGCTAGAACTTCTGCCAATTGATGTTTATGGAGGTAAAAACAATGATGCTTTTGTCTCTCGACTGATTGATCTGTTTAATGACATGCACAAAGACGATAGAAGAGATCGTTCCGATTTTAATTCCATGTATTCTCGGTATATGGATTTAAACGATGAAATAAAAAATCAGATTGCCAATCAAAATAACGGAATTAACACCGGCTTCCTGTCTTTTATCAACTCTGAGGTTGCAAAGCGTGAATAATAGCTATCAATATTGAAGCAAAAAAAAGCCATGTCCACAGACATGGCTTTAGTTCTTCCTGGTGGCGGATAAAAACCGCTACCAAGCGTCTACCTTATGCATATACCGGATGACGTGCGCAAATATCCAGAACTTTTTGCTTAACGCGTTCAATAGTTGCTTCGTCGTTGATATTATCAAGCACGTCGCAGATCCAGCCAGCCAGCTCACGCACGTCAGCTTCTTTGAAGCCGCGACGGGTCACTGCCGGAGTACCGATACGGATACCAGAAGTCACGAACGGGCTTTTCGGATCGTTTGGTACGCTGTTTTTGTTAACAGTGATGTTGGCACGACCCAGTGCAGCGTCAGCTTCTTTACCGGTCAGACCTTTATCAACCAGATCCATCAGGAACAGGTGATTGTGAGTTCCGCCAGAAACCACGTTGTAACCGCGCTCAAGTACCACTTCAACCATGGCTTTAGCGTTTTTAGCAACCTGGTGTTGATAAACTTTGAACTCAGGTTCCATTGCTTCTTTAAATGCAATCGCTTTACCGGCAATCACGTGCATCAATGGACCGCCCTGACCGCCAGGGAACACGGCAGAATTCAGTTTTTTATACAGATCTTCGTCGCCGCCTTTAGCCAGGATCAGGCCACCGCGTGGACCCGCCAGGGTTTTGTGCGTAGTGCTGGTAACAATGTGAGCGTGTGGAACCGGGTTAGGATAAACGCCCGCGGCTACCAGGCCAGCAACGTGAGCCATGTCCACGAAGAACCATGCACCGATACTGTCTGCGATTTCACGCATTTTTGCCCAGTCAACAATACCGGAGAAGGCGGAGAAGCCACCGATGATCATTTTTGGCTTGTGTTTCTCAGCCTGACGAGCCAAATCTTCGTAATCGATTTTGCCAGTTTCGTCGATACCGTAAGGAACGACATTATAAAGTTTGCCAGACAGGTTAACCGGAGAACCATGAGTCAGGTGGCCGCCGTGCGCCAGGTTCATACCCAGAATGGTATCGCCCGGTTGCAGCAAAGCAGTGTAAACCGCGAAGTTAGCCTGTGAGCCAGAATGGGGTTGAACGTTTGCGTAATCTGCACCGAACAGCTCTTTTGCACGGTCAATCGCCAGTTGCTCAACTATGTCAACGTATTCGCAGCCGCCGTAGTAACGCTTGCCCGGATAGCCTTCGGCATATTTGTTAGTCAGTTGAGAACCCTGAGCCTGCATCACGCGCGGGCTAGTGTAGTTTTCTGACGCAATCAGCTCGATATGCTCTTCCTGACGTACGACTTCCTGCTCCATTGCATGCCACAGCTCGGCATCATAATCGGCAATGTTCATTTCACGCTTTAACATCTGCATCTCCTGACTCGACAAACTTAAATAAACGCCCCTGATGGGTTCTGGCGCACAGTGTAAACTGTTTCCACCCCATTGGCATAGTCTCAGGCACAGGTTTTTAAGCAAACGATTGGCTTCCCGTGGGGCAAGGCTTTGATCTGTTATAGGCAAAGCCGTTTCAAGCGACTTTTCTTCATTCTTGCATGCAAATCTTTCAGCTTTGTGAGCTGTCCCGCAACTGAAGGTAACGCGTTACAGAGCAACGACAAAAGGAATTTTAAGGCAAATTAACGGCAGGGATTAGACGAGGGATGATGCAGGGATTAGGTGCGGGCCGGAAGGTCCAGCCCGCAAAGAGTGCTTAGATAGCCTCTTCGTCCTCTTCACCGGTACGGATACGCACAACGCGAGCCACGTCAAAGACGAAGATCTTTCCGTCGCCGATTTTGCCGGTTTGCGCGGTAGTCATGATAGTTTCAACGCAGGTGTCAACGATATCGTCAGCAACCACGATCTCGATTTTCACTTTTGGCAGAAAATCCACCATGTACTCGGCACCGCGATACAGTTCGGTATGACCTTTCTGGCGACCAAAGCCTTTGACTTCAGTTACGGTCATCCCGGTGATGCCCACTTCAGCCAGCGCTTCACGGACGTCGTCGAGCTTGAAAGGTTTAATGATTGCGTCAATTTTTTTCATGGCAGGCCCTTTTATCGTTCATTTACCGATGTTTTTTATCCACAGCGGCAAGATTTAATTTTTAGCTTTAAGGTGCCAAGGGCACCGGCAGGCGCATAAAGTATCATATCCTCATGCCCCTTAAAATCTGCGTGGGCCAAGGAAGTCGTTTTTAAGACTCTTTAAAGTCATTGGCCTCGAGTTCATGCCTTGAAAGCAGCTTATAGAACTCGGTTCGGTTGCGCCCGGCTATTCTCGCCGCCTGCGTCACATTGCCACGTGTAATCTGCAAAAGTTTGCGTAAATAGTGCAGTTCAAAGGTGTTTCTTGCCTCGACAAAGGTCGGTAGTGCCGTATTTTCACCTTCCAGGGCCTGTTCAACCAGAGCTTCACTGATTACCGGCGCAGACGTGAGCGCCACGCACTGTTCAATCACATTGACCAACTGGCGCACGTTGCCGGGCCAGCTGGCAGCCATCAGGCGTTTCATTGCATCGGTCGAGAAACTGCGCACAAACGGCTTATGGCGAATCGCCGCTTCACGCAGCAAATGACTGGCAAGCAGCGGGATATCCTCTGCTCGCTCGTGCAGCGCGGGCAGTTTGAGATTCACCACGTTCAGTCGATAATACAGATCTTCGCGAAACTCGCCCTTCTCCATCGCCTTGGGTAAATCGCGGTGAGTCGCGGAAATAATCCGCACATTGACATCAATGTCGTGATTACTCCCCAGCGGCCGCACTTTGCGTTCCTGCAAAACGCGCAACAACTTTACCTGCAATGACAAAGGCATATCGCCGATTTCATCCAGAAATAGTGTGCCGCCATCGGCCGCCTGAAACAAACCTTCCCGGCTGTTCACCGCGCCGGTAAAGGATCCTTTTGCATGACCAAACAGTTCAGACTCCAGCAATTGCTCCGGCAATGCGCCGCAGTTAATGGCAATAAACGCCTTCTTGCCGCGCGGACTGGTGCGATGGATAGCCTGAGCAAGCACTTCCTTACCGGTGCCGCTTTGCCCGTTAATCAGCAGGCTGACGTCCGACTGTGCAACCATTTTGGCCTGCTCCAGCAAACGCAGCATAATCGGGCTACGCGTCACTATCTGTTCACGCCAGCTATCGTCACCGGCAGGAGCAGACTGGGCCAGCGCTTCGTCAATGGCTTTGTAAAGCGCGTCACGGTCAACCGGCTTGGTCAAGAATCCAAATACGCCCTGCTGAGTCGCGGCTACTGCATCAGGAATAGAGCCGTGAGCGGTCAATATAATCACGGGCATACCAGGCTGATGCTTCTGAATTTCTGCAAACAGCGCCATGCCGTCCATCTCATCCATCCGCAAATCGCTCAGCACCAAATCAATGCGTTCACGACGCAGCAGTTTCAATGCCTCTTCACCGCTGGCCGCGGTGGTCACCTGGAATCCCTCGCTGGAAAGGCGCATGCCCAGCAGCTTCAACAGGCTGGGATCGTCATCCACCAGCAGCAGGCTGGCATTTCTCCGTGCGCTCATGTTTCTCCCGTTGCTTGTGTCTTTTCATTTTATTTGGACTGGCTCGTTTTGGCCGGTACGTAGGTATCTTTGTCAGAGCCAGAAACGCCGCGCCCGGCCCCCGAGACGTTACTGTCGTTGTCAGGCAGTTCGCTTTGCAGCTGTTTGCGTGATGACAGCTGGCGCTCGATATCGGTCAGATTTTCCAGCTTACGCCGGGTATCATCCAGACTCGCCTGCAAAGCGGTTTGCTGATTGGCCATCTCCTCTATTTTGGCTTCATTGGAGGATTGCTGGCGAGCGTTACGCGCTTTTTCATCTTCAAAGGCGATTTGCAACGACTCTCTCTCACGCCACATCTGCACTAGCGGGCGGATCTCGCCGGGCATCTGGCCACGGTAATCATTGACGCTATTGAGCAACGCTCTGCGCTGAGTCAGGTCAGGCTCGGCCCCGGCGGCTAAAATGCTCTGTTTAAAGATATTAGCCCATCCTGAGGCAGGAATTAGCGCCGCCTGATAATTTGCCTGCGCGGTGCTCATGCGATCGGAGCAGTCCATCGCCCTCAGCCAGTACAATGAATTGGTGACCGTGGCATTATCATCCAGCGCCCAAAGCGTTTCACAGGGCGCCACACGAAAATCGATCACTTTACTGTCCGGGATAACATCCTCAACCGGCTGGGAAAGTTCTTTACTATGATGATGCGTACAACCACTCAGCATCAGCAGCATGGGCGTTAGAATCGCCGATGTGAGCAGCAGTTTTAATCTTGTCTGCATGGTGTGATTATACTCGGCTAAGTTTTCCCGGCGTTGGAGGGTAATTCAATGCGGAAACAGACATCGGCGTAGTCGACGTCGACCAGTTTCAGCTCGCCCTCCATACGCTTGATACAGTCTTTGGCGATACTCAGCCCCAACCCGCTGCCTTTGACGGCACCTTTGCGCAGTTGGCTCCCCTGAAAGAAGGGCTCAAAAATCATGGTTTGTTCGTCGACAGGAATAGGCGTGCCGCTGTTGGCGACATCAATGTAGGTGCGTGCGCCCTCCTGCCAGCTATGCAGCCAAATGTTACCGGATTCGGCGCCATAGTGCACCGCATTGGAATACAGATTATCCAACACCCGCACCAATAGAATAGATTCGGCCCAACATTGCGCGGCATCGGTAGTGATTTCGGTATGGATCATCTTGCTGCGTGCCGTAAGGCTGTGTGCCGCCGCCACGCGGTGGAGAATTTCCGGCAGATCGACCTGTTCTTTGTCGGTCGCAATGTCGGCCAGTCGGCGATTATAATCCAGCAGTTGCTCAATCAGGGTTTGCAGATGGCGACTACTGCTATTGAGAATAGCCACCACCTCTTGCTGATCGGCGGTTAACGGACCGGCAATTTCGTCACGCAGCAGCTCGGTGCCTTCACGCATGCTGGCCAGCGGAGTTTTCAGTTCGTGCGAGATATGGCGGAGAAATTCGTGACGCTGAGATTCAAACCACGCCAGGCGTTCACTGAGCCAGTGAATACGTTTTGCCAGCACGCGGATCTCGCGCGGCCCGCGAAATCTGGCGACACTTCCCGGCGAGCGGCCTTCCCCGAGCAGATTAATCATTCTCTCAACCCCCTTCACCGGCCCGATAATCATGCGGGTAAACAGCAGCACCAGCATACCGCTGAGCAGGAATAACACCAGCGCCTGCCAGCCGAAGAACTTGCCGCGTGCGGCGATAGCATGCTGCAACTTCTGGCCACGGGAATAGATGACTTCCCGCGTCGCCTGAACCATTTCGGCGTTGGATCGCGAGAACTCTTCGAGCTGGCGAGAGGCGTCAGGGATCGGACTATTATTTTCACATTTAAATGAAGAGAGCTGAGTCAACAGGTCGCGCAGATTTTGGTTGTAGCGCGGATCGGGCAATATTGGCGCGTGGGCATCCAGCATCTGCGAATATTGACGCAGCTGACTTTGGTAAAGAGTTGAAAGCGTTGGGTCGTCGAGCACGCAGTATTGGCGATAGCTGCGCTCCATTTCCAGCGCAATACTGGTCATCGACTCGCTGCGTCGGGCGTCAACAATGGTTGTGCGGTTGATTTCTGCCGCCTGCTCGCTGAGGTGTTTTAGGCTGGCATAAGCCTGATAAGCCAAAACCAGTAGAGGTAACAGCACCAGCAAAAAGGCCATCAGGACTAGCTGACGCAGAGAACCTGGGAATATACGCCGCTTTTTCAAGGAATCATCTCGCTCTCAATCAGTCTGTTGATGCTAACCGAGCCGGA
>NZ_AJHJ01000042.1 GCF_000257645.1 Serratia sp. M24T3 | reverse complement strand
ATCATCCGATTAAGTAGTTTGGGGATTTGCAGCATCATAGACTCCGACTCCTTGCCTTTCGGCGGGTAAGAGGCTAACCTGATGTTTCTGACGCATCGAGTAGGCCTCGTTTTGATTAATTTCAATTCGGGGCTTTTCTCTTTTTGTCTTCCGCATACCGGTTACAGCAAATACTAAACGTATAAAACAGGACATCATGCTCGGGACAAAAAGATCCAGAGCACCCGCGAGCAGTGTACCAGCAAGTTAATATTAAGGCTGCGAAAATAACTTATTAAAATTAACGTTTCATTATTTTTAATATTAGATCATTCTAATTAACCTAATCGATAAACTGTTTGCGTGATATTATTATGATAATTTCTTATGATTTTTAATGCCAAGAAAAACGTTTCCATATAAAAAGCCTATAAAAAAATACCAAAGTATTAATGCTACTAAATAGAGATCATATGTTCATAACGTTTTTTATATTGACGCGGACTGACTCCGACGTGATGCCTGAAAATGCGTGAAAAATAAAGTGCATCCTCATAACCTACCGCCTGAGAAACTTGGCCGATGGTCAGATGCGTGGACTGGAGCAGGTTTCTGGCGCGGTTAACACGCTGTTTCTCACGCCATGCAAAGATAGTTTCCTGCATTTGATCTTTAAACAAATGAGCCAATCGTGAGGGAGAGAGAAAAACCTGTTTTGCCAGATGTTCAATGGTCAGATCCTCGACTATATGCTCGGTGATATAATGGCATAGGGTACTAATTCGTGGATCGAGACTTTGGTGGTTGGATAAAGGTTGTAATTTAAAGCACGATATAATTAGCCGCTCGAGTGCGTTCATTGCCAGTGCTTCACTCAGTAATTCATTGCTGGCATTCTGCTGGATAACTTCCCAAAAACAGCTCTGAATAATCTCGGACAATGCAGGGGCATGAAGATGGGTTATACCAATATGATCTTCTAACCTGTCCCAGCGTAGCCAATCTAGCCAATAGGGACGTGGATGAAAATAGATCCATAAGTGATCCCAGTGTTCACTCGTTTCTGCACGTCCGTAGTAGTGGGCTACATCAGGTGGGAAAAGGAATAGGTCGTTTATACGGCTGGTGATGTAACGATTGCCTGCTTTGATCCTTCCTTCTCCTCTTAGCGTCAAATGCAGGATATAACCTTTCATTCCTCCAGGGCGATTAATATAAAAATCGAGCTGGCTGGCTCGCGAAATGGGGGTATAACCGGCAACCAGATAGGCATTGAAAGTAAAGCTTTTCATTAGAGGTGAATAGCTCACCATATCCTGCGGGTTTAATTCCATTGTGTCCTGCTCGGTTGCCGATAAGAGAATTGTTGGGTACTAAATATCTGACAGGTAAATACGTAATCCCCAAGGTTCAATTTGCTGACAGTTGGTGGCATTCGCAACATGGTCACCTATTAGGCAAACTGCATTCTCGGGCGTCTGGATCTGCTGCGTATCTTCAGAATAGTTAAAATAGAATGTCAGGGTTTGACCATCCTTGGCTACGGCCTTTTTAACAATGATTGGAAAACTGTGAGCCGAGTGGCAAGATGATAGCGTGGTCTGTTTGCCAAAGCGCATTATCAGCTGTGAAATCACGGTTTTACTGCTCAGGCAGCCTATATAAATTGCTGAACCTTTTCCGTATCGTGATTCCGTTATTGCGGCATATTTCCCCCAATTAGGATGCTGATAGGTTGCAAGTACCTTTACTTGATCAGAATCATCGGCGGTTAATAGCTCCATCCATAATTCAGCCCGTTCTTCAGCATCTATCTCAAAATCGGCTGCACAGCTTTTAAAACCTACATTCTGAGGTAGAACAAATTGGCTGTAGCTCACTCGGCAACTTTCATTCAGTATACCGGGCTGTTTTCCTGTTCTGACTTTAACATTCTGATCGCTGAAACCGCTTTTGAAACCGATAAGCACATTGCCGCCAGATTCCACATAATGATTAATACGTTTTAAAAGTGCATCATCGGCGGCGTAAAGGGCAGGAATAACAATTACCCGATAACGTGAACAGGCTGAATCGACATCATTGATGATATCTACCGAGATATTGCTGTCATAGAGCGCATCGTAAAATCGGCGAAATACATCGTTGTAAACATTAGTTTGTGCATCACCGGGCTTGAACCAGTTCACGGCATCCATCGCCTGATTGCTAACCAGAATGGCCACGTCGTTATTCATTTTCATGCCATCAAAATGATCGGCTAATCTGGCGAGGTCTGCCCCAATGGTTTTGGCTTCAAGATACGTAGGATTGGGTGCGAAGTCGTGGCTGAGTAATCCTTTCCAATAGGTTTCAAAAGAATTGTGGATTGAGTGCCAGTGCCAGTATGAAACCATTTTCGCGCCTGAAGCAATATGACTAAAGGCTTGCAGGCGAAGCTGGCCAGGGAAGGGAGTCCATTGGGCAAATCCCTGAGCCTCGGTTTCA
This sequence comes from Serratia sp. M24T3, assembly GCF_000257645.1. Lineage (GTDB taxonomy): Bacteria > Pseudomonadota > Gammaproteobacteria > Enterobacterales > Enterobacteriaceae > Rouxiella. The sequence continues at coordinate 38,200 of NZ_AJHJ01000042.1, read as the reverse complement.
AGTACTAAATATCCGGCTCCCTTTTTTAATGCTCGGGCGATATCGCCACCAAATGAAATCTCACGCCCAGTAAGCTGTTCCTGTGAAGGGTGATATATATCCACCCCGGCAATCGTTAATGATTTGGCTGCCTCAAAATGATCGACGCGAGGCTGAACGCCGTAAGAAAAACCGCGCCATTCAAAATCGAAATTGTGGGTAATAAACTGTTCAGGGCGAGAATATTCTCTAACGATCTGACTCTGCCATGCCAGATACTCGGTCACGGTTTTACGCTGAAAGGCTGAAAATGCACAGCCAAGGCTAGCATTAATCGTTGATTCTAAAGGAGGAAAATCCTCCCAGTTATCTATACGATTACTCCAGTAATCAAGCCCGAAGTCTTTATTCAGCTGGTTCAAATCGGGATAACGCTGTCGCAGATTGGCGATAAATTTTTGCTGCATTACCGGACCGACATTATCGTAATGCTTGGTTTCATTATCTAGCTGATAGCCGACAATTGCTGGGTGAGAATGAACATGTTTCAGCAGTACGCGGATGATATTTTCCGCATAGCGAAGAAATACCGGACTGACGATATCCATGATTTGTCGACGGCCATATTTTTCCTGGCCTTTAAGCGTGGTGACCATCACTTCTGGGTGTTTACGGGCCAGCCATGAAGGAATGGCATAGGTTGGCGTGCCGATAATGACTGCAATACCAGCCTCATGCATGGCATTAAGTACCCGATCAATATGATAAAAACAGTATTCCCCTTCCTGCGGTTCCAAGGTGCTCCAGGTTGATTCGGCAATACGCACGATGTTAATGCCAGCTTCTTTCATCATGCTAATATCTGCTGCCAGCCTGTCCTCTGGCATATATTCGTCATAATAAGCAACACCATAGTAAATCTTCGACATACTGCCTCCTGATATTAGTCAGTGATTGTCTTTTGAGGAATGAAAACGCGTGTTTTATCCAGAGTAAAATAGGAAATTAGTGTGAATGAGAATGCAATGAAACCAAGCACCAGATAGCTGTCGGCAAAACCAAAGTTTTTATACATATGGCCTATAGCGCTGGACAGAAATATTTCGCTAAATCGTTTCGAAAATTGAAAGCCAATTAAATACACTGTTGCTGATAACCAGGGATTAAAGTTTTTGGCAATATATTTTAATCCGGCAACCAGAAATACAGAGCTTTCAAAACCATGCAGCATTTTAACCGCGCTGATAGAGACAGGTCCGACTGCGTAAGCAGAGCCAATGATTCGTAAACTCATAATCAAGCCACAATAAATAAGCGCATTTTTAGGGCCGATTTTGTTTACGAACCACGGCGAGAAGAACATGACGATGGCGTCGAGGAATATTTGCGCCGTATACAGATAACCGAATACTTCCGCGCCACGGGCTTTAGTTGAAAAAAAGTGGCTATAGTAAATAGCGAATTGCTGGTCGTAGGTCTCATAGACGGCTCCAACGCCAATCATGTAGAGTGCGAAGAACCAGAATTTTCGCATTTTCAGTAAATTACGGACGTCGCGTAAAGTAACCGGAGCCCGTTTGGTGCCTTGCGCGGCATCTGCAATTGAAATCTTTGGGTTGGTCTTCCAGACAATAAACAGTAATACTACACCTGCCAGGCTTGCCATCCAGAAAATGTAATTCTGATCGATGCCGTAGAGTATTCCAGCCAGAAATGTGGCGATTGCAGCGCCAATACCGCCAAACATTCGAGCTTTACCAAACTCAAAACCGGTCATGCGGCTGACTTTATCAATGTAAGCTTCGCACACACCACAGCCTGCACCAAAGGCAAAGCCAATATATACCCCACCGGCAAATGCACCGAGAATAACGTTATATTTTAGCAGTGGTGCAAAGATCCAGATCCAGTAAGGAGCAAAAAGTGTGACTATTATTGCTAGCATCCACATTAGATTTTTTCTGAATATCAACTTGTCGGCGATAAAACCAAAAATAGGCTGCACGCAGACAGAAACAATAGCAGTAAAAGAATAAACTAACCCTACATCAGCATAATCTATGCCGATAGTATCCGTTAGCCATAATGACAAATAGGGATAACAACTTCCCCAGCCAATAAAGAAGAATAAAAAGAACAGGCAACACATGAAATAATTATTATTAAGTTTTGGCATGATCCACCTCTTTTCCCCCGATGGGTTATTGGCTTAATTTAACGCTAATAATCCTGATAAAGAGGTAAAGAGACGCTGCTAACATAGAAAAATCTGCTGCGCATGAAAGCTTTGTGAGCCATCTCACGCTGGGGAGGCTGCATAAAAAAACGGCCCCCGTTAAGGTGGCCGTGAGGGGCTAATTAAACTGGCTAGAAATTCAGCGAACTTTACAAGAGCTGTTCTTGAAGTTTATAACCAGTCTCATTCCATCCGCTTAGGGACTTATTTTTCCAGCGTTTTTCTAACCTTACTGACCTGATCCGCTGTAACTGCTGGCGCTTTGTTACTCCAGCCTTGGCGAATAAAGGTAGATAGCTGCGCGACGTCATCATCTGATAGCCGAGCCGCAAAGCCTGGCATTGCCAACGTTGAAGGTGCCCGCGCGGTAGAAGGTTGCTGAGCCCCGGCCAGAATTGTGTGGATTAGGCCGGTAGGATCCTGAGCGTTGACGATCGTCGCCTGATCCAGCTGTGGGAACACGCCCGGCGCACCTTTACCGGTGACAAAGTGGCATGCACCGCAGTTGTCGAGATACAAACGTTCACCTACGCTAAGATTTTTGGCTGTCGTTAGCTTGGCCTCGGTCGTGCTGGCAGCCTGAACATTGGCTGCTGGAACCGGTGGATTACCGCCTAAATACTTCACATAAGCGGCGATAGCTTTGAGGTCTGCATCAGTCATATAACTGGTGCTATTCTCGACAACTGAAGTCATTTCCCCGCCAACCGCTGCTTTGTCATTGCGGCCTTTACCAAGATAATCAACGATTTCTTGTTCATTCCAGTGAGCAACACCGCGCAAAGAGGGCACTTCCCAACCGTTGAGACTGCCGCCTGCCAAGAACTTGGCATCGCTGCTGTCGAGGGCTTTTTCGTTCATTCCCAGCCCGCGCGGCGTGTGGCAGCTGCCGCAGTGACCGAGGCCTTCAACCAGATAGGCTCCGCGATTTACTTCTGCAGACGCACCTTCAATCGGCTTGAATGGTTTCTCGGAAGTAAATGCCCAGTTCCAGAAACGCATCCCCCAACGTTGGTTGAACGGGAAGCTCAAATCGGTTTTTGAGGGTTCTTCCGCACTCGGTTTCACGCCCTGCATAAAGTAGGTGTAGAGCGCATGCATATCCTCATCGTTGATTTTGGCATAATCAGGATAAGGCATCGCAGGATAAAGGCGGGTGCCGTCGGGCAATACGCCTTTGCGCACCGCATCGGCGAACTGCTGCTCGCTGTAACCTCCGATGCCGTGGTCTTTGTCCGGCGTGATATTGGTCGAATAAATAGTGCCTAAATCTGACTTAATCGCCAGCCCGCCGGAAAAGGCCGGCTTGCCCGCGACGGTATGGCATGCGCCGCAGTCTCCGAGGCGAGAAATGTATTCACCCTGTTTAATCAACTGAGCGTCGTCGGCCTGCGCATGTGCCATAAAGCCCGCGCCCATCAACACGACGTTAGCAATAAAAAAGCGTTTTAAATTCATCATGTTCATGTCACTTATACCTGTACCAGTGGGCCGGGATTTTTCAGATAGTGATCTTTAATTGCCTGTGCGGCCATCAGAGTGATCGCTCCGATAGTGTCGGTTGGGTTGGCCTGGAAGTTTTGCGGGAAAGCATTGCCGCCCGGCACAAAGACGTTGTGTACGTCCCAACTTTGCAGGTACTTATTCAGCGCCGAAGTTTTCGGGTTATCACCCATCACCGCACCGCCAACGTTGTGAGTCGACACGTATTTGGTCAGATCAAAGTGAGCATCCATCGGCAGGAAGCTTTCGCTGTAGCTGTCTGGATTTAACTCTTTGGTGATATTGCCGACGATGCCTTTCAGATACTGCTGCAGTTTGAGTTCATTCTGCTTCCAGTCGAAAGTCATACGCAGCAGCGGCATGCCGTATTCATCTTTGTAGTTCGGATCCAGGTCGAGATAAATATCGCGATAGGACTGGCAGGTCGTGGTGATACTTATCTTCATCGAATGGCCGTACCAATCTTCCATCCCTTCTTTCCAGCCGGTTCCCCAGCTCGGCGTGCCTTTTGGCAACGCGGTGCTGATAGGTGTGCCGGTAGCCTGGGAACTGTGGATCTTGGCACCGCCGATAAAGCCAAGGCCAGGACCGTCGTAGTTGCCCGGAGAAATATCGTTGATCATTTGCCCGGTCGCGCCAGCGGTTGCAAACGGATTGAAGTTTTTGTCTTTGAAGAACAGCGTCGAACCGCCGTTGCTCAAGAATGCATAGTTGCGACCCACCACGCCTTCCTCGGTGATCGGGTTGTAAGGCTTGCCGATCCCGGACAGCAGCATCAGCCGCACGTTGCAGAATTGGAAGCTGCTCAGCACCACAATTTTTGCCGGCTGGAAGCACTCGTTGCCCTGTGCGTCCATATAGATAACGCCTTTGGCCGTCTTTTTATCGTCGTGCAGCACCACTTTCAGTACGTTGGCGTGAACTTCGTAAGAGAAGTTTTCCATGCGCTTTAGTGCGTCCATCACCGCAGTTTGTGGCGAGGCTTTAGAGTAGTTCAGGCAAGGATATTTACTGCAATAGCCGCAATAGTTGCAGGGAGCGATCTGGTTGCCGTAAGGATTGGTCCAGGCGCGCGAAACGCAGGCCGACGGATTTGGAAACGGGTGATAACCCATTTTCTTTGCCACGTCAGCAAACATGCTGCTGTTGAGGGTATCTTCCAGCGCGGGAAGGGGAAACGGTTCAGAACGTGGGCCTTCAAACGGATCGCCACCTTCCATGATTTTCCCGCGCAGGTTGCCGGTTTTTCCTGACTGCCCGCAGATGTGCTCGAACTTAGTGTAATAAGGCTCGATCTCGTCCCAGGTGAACGGGAAGTCCATGATCCGCATTTCTTCCTGCAAGATCCCCGGCTTGTAGGCCTGATCGGCATAAGTTTTGAGTTTCAAATCGGTTGGTGTGGGGCGGATCAGTACCGCTGTCCAGTGCAGACCCGATCCACCAACGCCGGTACCTGGTGCAAAAGCGCCCCATTTTCGGGTTGGCAGCGCGGTTTCGCTCATATTATAGCGAACGGTAACTGCGGCCTCTGCCGGAGTCGCCATCACTTTATTTCTGACCGCGTAAGCGTATTCATCTGCTGGTTTTGGGTAGGCGAACTCTTCATAGCCGCGATCGCCCCCGCGCTCCAAGGCACGGACTTTCAGTCCTGCCATCGCCAGCTCGATACTCATCAACGAGCCAGCCCAGCCCAGGCCGACAACAACGACGTCGACTTCTTCTTTAGTTACTTGTGCCATCATTAATCCTGTCAAATCATAAGAAACGGAAAGTTTGAATACAGTCAGGTCTGTTAGGCGCGTGCACCAGCCAGACTGACAGGACCCAATGGGTAAGGGATATTGTGCTGCTTGACCCATTCCGTGTAGCTGGCTCGCGCCCCTGGGAATCCGATGGCTATCCAGGCTTTCATGCCTTTATTACCGCCGTAAATCGGGTCTGCGAGATAGCCATGTTTGGTATCGGAGAGCAATTCGCTGAAGAATTGCGAAGCCAGCAGAGACTCCTCGCCCATGTCGGCGAATTTAATACCGTTTTTCTGCAACTGAGTCAGGGCGTCGTCTTTATCTTTTTCAGACAATTCGTGGAAGGCTTTTTGATGATTTTGCTGGCACCAGCTATTGGCGAGTCGGATGCCAATTTTATAGATTTGCTGCGGGCGATAGGGTAATTGGTAGCCCATAGTGGCAGGGGCGTGGACGTTAAAAGGTCCCTGCATATAGATCTCTTCACCAAATTCGCCGTGCATTTGCTGATCGATAAAAACAGGCACGTTAGTTTCCAGTGCGCCCGGGGCTTTACCTTTACCGCCAGCCGGGATCAGACGATCGGCAGCGGCCATAATAAATTGCCATTCATCGGCGCTAAAAAATACTGGCTTGTAATCGCTTAATTCAGGTGCTGCCATTTCTGCTGCTTGTGCAGCAGTGAATCCTTTCATAATGACTGCACTCACAGGCAAAGCCATTACTGACCCTAGTAAGAATTTACGACGAGTAGTTTTCTTTTGAAGAAGCATAGCATTACAACTCTCACATGTTTAAATGTTAGAAAGGGGTTAGTTTTTATTGTTGTTTGGGTACAAATTTATAATATCACTGCTACATTAAAAATAAATTATTAAATTCCATGCTAATTATGGGTGCTTAAATTCATCTGCTTTAATTGAAGCTGTTTTTATTTGTATTTTATTGTTTTATATGAGTTTATTTTAATTTTTCTTGTTGATAAATTCAGTGTTAAATAAAGCATTTAGGTATCATGATGTTCCATTTGGTACAGTTTTTAATTTAGATTTATCTTCCTTTAATATAATTAAACAATGAAATTCACTGTTATTAAATGTTGGTTTTGTTAGCTAACATTTCTAACAAAATAAACAAATAAGAATGGTTTTCAATTAAAGGTAAATAACCGAGGGCGTATTCTGGTTAACTAATGATATTGACCATTAATAAGGAAGCCTACAGGATGATTTTAAATTCAGGGGAGGAATTCTACTAAAGGTGGGGGTAAATACTTCGCCTATTCCTGATTTGGAACAGGCGGATAAAACTTAACGACTCATGCTGATTCACGAACGATGAGTGTAAAACCAGTATCGACCACGTTCTCGGATATTTCGTAGCCTTCAATTTTATCGGCCAGCATGGTGGCGGCCTGCTGGCCTATCTTTTCTTTATCGACACTCACGGTGGTGATAGCAGGTCTATTGTGGGCAGCAAAATTTAAGTCGGCGAAACCAATCACCTTGAGATCCGCAGGCACGCTTAGCCCCTGAGCTTCGGCTTCCATGATCACGCCCTGCGCCAACGTATCTGAGGTACAGATAATGGCATCAAACTGCTGGCCTTGTTGAATCAACTCGCGAAAAGCGCTGCGGCCTACCGCCATATTCGCCGGGGCTGGCACGGTGATTTCGCGGATCAGGTGATCAGAGTTTCTGCTCAGGACCTCAACTGCACCTTTATTACGCACCTGCGCGCGGCGGTCGCTGGCAGTAATAAAACCAAACCGGCTAAAGCCCTGCTTAAGGAAGTAGTCACCAATCGCGTGACCGATTTTTTCATGTGAAAATCCAATCAGCATATCCAGCGGTGTCGGGGTGAGATCCCAGATTTCCACCACCGGAATATTGGCATTCAAAATAATGCGTTTGAGTTCGGAAGTGTGATGGATGCCGGTCAGCACAATGCCGTCCGGGCGGCGCGACAATAAGGTTGCGACAATTTCCGTCTCTGATTCAGGGGCATACCCGACTATACACAGCAGCATGTGATAGCCGCGCAAGGCCAGCTCATCGCCAATCGCCTGCACGGTGTCAACAAACATGTTGTTATTGATTTGCGGCACTACCACAGCAATCAGTTTGGTGCGTTTGGTCGCCAAACCTCCGGCCAACATATTGGGGATATAGCCGGTGAGATTGACGGCTTCCAGCACGCGGGCAATCGTTGCTGGGCGAACGACTTTAGGGTTGTTCAACGCCCGACTTACGGTCATCGGCGAGAGCCCCGAAGCTTTGGCTACGTCCTCAAGGGTTGGGGATCGCGATGGATTTTTGTTAGCGTTTTTTTCGTTATTCAAAGCATTTTCCACAGGTTACATAAGCCGACTTGCGTCGTAAAAGGGTAATGTTTGCGCAATCATTTTAGAATCTGCCCATAATATCCCTTCATAACCTTTGGTTAAAGTGTTCAATTATTGTTACTAAAATTAATAGTGTTGGTTAATGGCTAGTGTATTATTTTTTATGGGTTATTATTTGACCGCAATGGTCAGCGCATAGGAGATGAAGATGCCGGAAATCGTGGTTTATGCCGTAGAAGGCCGTTCCAATGAGCAGAAAAAAAAGCTGATGAAGAAGATTACTGAAGCCGTGGTTGATTCTTTTGAGGTTGATGCCGAACGCGTCGTGGTATCGATTGTTGAAACCAAAAAGAGCAACAAATCGCGCGGCGGCGTGCCGTTTGACGAGCTTTAAGCGTTAAATAGAAAAAACCCGCCAGTTGACGGTTTTCTCATTTCCTGGCGGCTTACTCAGCCGTTTTATAACGCTCAAGCCAGTGAGCGTAAGGCGCTGGCAGAACCCATGAAGGCTGTTCTTTTTGCAGCGCCTTTGCCGCCTGATAAGGCCAGTTAGGATTAGCCAGATGCGCGCGGCCTACCATCACCAGGTCCAGCTGATCTTTCTCGATTGTATCATTGGCAATGACCGGTGAGTCGATACCCCAGGCCGAAGCCACTGCAATCTGTGCTTCTTTGCGGACGCGCTCGGCGATAGGGGCCAGGAAGCCAGCGGCCCATGGAATATTGGAATCAGGAGTCGAGAAGCCAATGCTGACGCTGAGCAAATCCAGACCGCCCGCGCGGAATTTTTTGGTAAGATCAATCGCCTCTTGCAGGGTTTCTTCATCACGCCCGTCATACTCAATTACGCCAAAACGCGCGGTCAGCGGCAGATTATCAGGCCATTCTTCGCGCACAGCGGCCAATGTTTCCAACAGGAAACGACTGCGGCCTTCAACGTTGCCACCATAGGCATCTTGACGTTTATTGGCATGTACCGAGAAGAAACTCTGTGCCAGATAACCGTGGGCAAAGTGCAGTTCAATCCACTCAAAACCGGCATCGCGGGCACGACGAGTTGCTGCAACGAAGTCGGCCTTGACGCGCTCAATGTCGGCCAGCGTCATTTCGTGAGGCACTTTTGGCAGGTTGGCACCAAAGGCGACCGCTGAAGGGGCAATAGTTTCCCACGCGCGGCTGTCACCGGCAGGAATGTGATCGTCACCTTCCCACGGCAGATTGGCGCTGGCTTTACGGCCCGCGTGACCAATCTGGATCCCCGGTACGGCACCGGCAGCCTTGATCTCTTTAGCAATTTTCGCCAGGCGTGCAGCCTGTTCATCGTTCCACAGTCCCAGACATCCGGGGGTGATACGCCCCTCGGGGGAAACGGCCGTTGCCTCGACAATGACCAGACCAGCACCACCACGCGCCAGACTGGCGTAATGCACGCTGTGCCAGTCGTTCGGCAGGCCGTCAACCGCGCTATACTGGCACATTGGTGGGATGACAATGCGGTTGCGCAAGGTGACGTCTTTCAGTTTGAAGGTGGAGAATAAACCAGCCATTGAGATCCTCAGATTTGTTTTTTGATTAATAACATCAAGATCGGAATATTGCTGCAATGATGCGTCACGTGGAGTGTTAATTGATTGCCAATCGGTGCTGCATGATTAATGAGTTTTACTCATAGATTTAACCTTTCTAGTTGCCTGTACCAGGCATCCGATCACTGCTACCTTTCCATTGCCTTGATTAATTTTAGGTGGAGGTGCGATTCACAAGGTTGCTGCTTAAAGCTCTAATTATGCTGCGATCAACGCGGCATCTCCCAAGTTCTGCGTCAAAAAGTCAAGCCCTACAAGCACGTGCTGTGATAATACTTTCGGGTTCCTCGAGCCTGAAACGTTGCCTCTAAATCAGGAGAAATAACATGACGATGAAAGTACTCGGTTATGCCGCGCAGTCTGCCAAAGTTCCTCTGGCTGCGTTTGAGTTCACCCGCCGCAGTCCGCGAGACGATGATGTGGTTGTCGACGTTTTATACTGTGGCGTCTGTCATTCCGATTTGCATCAGGCGCGCAACGACTGGGGCGGCAGCCAGTATCCGGTGATCCCCGGTCACGAAGTCGTCGGACGCGTGAAGTCTGTGGGGAAAAACGTCACCAAATTCAAAGCGGGCGATAACGTCGGCATTGGCTGTATGGTTGATTCCTGCCGCGTTTGCCAACCCTGTCAGCACGGCATTGAACAATATTGCCAGGAAGGCTGCGTGCAGACTTACAACGGTTTTGATCGTCATGACGGCCTGCCAACCTACGGCGGTTATTCCAAAACTATTCTGGCGTCTGAGGATTTCATTCTCAAAATGCCTGACGGGCTGGATCTGAAAGGGGCGGCACCACTGTTATGTGCCGGTATCACCACCTGGTCGCCGCTGCGTCACTTTAAAGTGGGCAAAGGCAGCAAGGTCGCCGTTGTCGGGCTTGGCGGGCTGGGGCATATGGCATTGAAACTCGCCCATGCACTCGGTGCGGATGTCACGCTTTTTACCCGTTCGCCGGGCAAAGAGGATGACGCTCGTCGTTTAGGCGCGCAGCATATTGTGATCTCCACCGATGATCAGCAGATGAAAGCCGTCAGCGGCCAGTTTGACCTGATTATTGATACGGTTCCGTATGAGCATGATATCAATCCGTATATGCCAACGCTGACCTTGGATGGCACGCTGGTGTTTGTCGGACTGCTGGGCGACATCACGCCAGTGCTGAGCACTTTGCCACTGATCATGGGGCGTCGCTCGGTGACCGGTTCGGCAATTGGCGGCATCAAGGAAACGCAGGAAATGCTCGATTTCTGCGGCGAGCACGGCATTGTCTCGGATATTGAGGTGATCAAAATGCCCGAGATTAACGACGCCTATGAACGGATGATTAAAAGCGACGTGAAATATCGGTTCGTTATCGATATGGATACTTTGCAGGCGTAAACGACTTGTGGCCCGGTTAAAAGATCAGTCGGCGAGAAAATCTGGCTAATTCTGCAAAGTTTTATTACCTGCCACACGGCTTGGCCGTTGGATTTTCACTGAAGATTCAACGGCTAATCTTGACCTTAAAACCAATCATTTTTTGATAAAGTTTGTGGCTTGAACCCAAGGGTAAAAGGTGCGATTATTGCGCCGATTTATTTGAATCAGACGCGTTATTTTCTTTCTTCGCGACAGCTCAAGAGGGTTGCGGCACATGAACGGTTTATCACATTGCACTTTCAGCAAGTGCCACAGAACATTGATGATGACGCCAGGGTGCAGTGACCTCACGACTTCCTGTTTTTCTCCCGTTGTAAATCCTTTCATGCGGTAAGGCTACCCTTTGCTTGCTGTTAGGCATTATTAAAAATAGAGCGTTGCTCTGATTTTACTGATGTCTATCAGACGTAGCTAAGACGGTACATCGTTCTGTAACAGTTAGGCTTAATCATAAGCCTTGCCTGATTAAATCTGGACTTCCACCACTTAGCTAACGTCACTTTGCCGGGCCGGTGTCTTTAAACAAACCTGCTCATTGCCGTGCCAGTTGGCACACCCTCTTACTTAACCGTTTGAGAGTCCTGTAATATGAAACAGTTAAAAATAGCAGCAAGCGCCTCCGTGGCATCCCATCTCGACACACCGCGCGGCGTCGTTGCCCTCGAAAACGCCGACTATACCGACGTTGCGGCGATAGTGATTTCCGTGGATGACCTTAATAACGGCAGACTGGCAGAAGTCGAAGCTCTGGGATTCAGCATCCCTGCGTTTGTTGCAGTACAGGGTGCGGAACAGGTTTCCCCAAATTATCTTGCGGCACTGAAGGGCGTTTTTGCGCTGGCCGATGCCAACCAGGCGTTCTACGCCGCTCAGCTTGAAGCCGCTGCAGACGAATACGAGCAGGGATTATTCCCACCGTTTTTCGACACGCTTAAAAAATACGTCGAAATGGAAAATTCGACCTTCGCCTGTCCGGGACATCAGGGGGGCGAATTTTTCCGTCGTCATCCTGCTGGTCGCCAATTCTTTGAATTTTTTGGCGAAAACATCTTTCGTGCCGATATGTGCAACGCTGACGTTAAGCTCGGTGACTTACTTATCCATGAAGGATCGGCCAAAGATGCGCAGAAGCATGCGGCAAAAGTATTCAGCGCCGACAAGACCTATTTCGTACTGAATGGCACCTCGGCGGCCAACAAGGTCGTGACCAACGCGCTGCTAACTCGCGGCGATCTGGTGCTGTTTGACCGCAATAACCATAAATCGAACCACCACGGCGCTCTGCTTCAGGCCGGTGCGACGCCGGTATATCTTGAAACCGCGCGTAACCCGTTTGGTTTCATCGGAGGTATTGATGCCGCTTGTTTCGATGAGCGCTACCTTCGCAAGCAAATTCAAGAAGTTGCCCCAGAGCGTGCGGCAGAGAAGCGCCCGTTCCGCCTGGCAATTATCCAGCTTGGCACCTACGACGGCACGGTTTATAACGCCCGTCAGGTCGTTGAGAAGATTGGCCACCTTTGTGATTACATCCTGTTTGACTCTGCATGGGTCGGCTATGAGCAATTCATTCCGATGATGAAAGAGTGCTCGCCGCTGCTGCTGGATCTGAACGAAAACGATCCGGGGATTATTGTGACCCAATCGGTGCACAAGCAGCAGGCCGGGTTCTCGCAGACCTCGCAGATCCATAAAAAAGACAACCATATCAAGGGTCAAAAGCGCCATTGCAGCCATAAAAAACTCAATAACGCCTTTATGATGCACGCCTCGACCAGCCCGTTTTATCCGCTGTTTGCCGCGCTGGATGTCAATGCGCGCATGCATGCAGGCGGCAGCGGCAGGCACATGTGGATGGAGTGCGTGAAACTGGGTATCGATACCCGCAAAATGCTGCTTGACCAGTGCAAAATGATCCAGCCGTTTGTGCCGCCGGTTATCGACGGCAAGCCGTGGCAAGATCACGATACCGAGCAGATGGCCAGCGACGTGCGCTTCTTTGATTTTGTGCCTGGCGAGCGTTGGCACGCCTTCGCCGGTTATGCCGAGAAGCAGTATTTTGTCGATCCTTGCAAGCTGTTGCTGACTACGCCGGGCATTGACGCCAGCAGCGGTAAGTACACCGAGTTTGGTATTCCGGCAACGATTTTGGCCAACTATTTGCGCGAAAACGGCATTGTTCCTGAAAAATGCGACCTCAACTCGATCCTTTTCCTGCTGACGCCGGCCGAAACGCCAGCGAAAATGCAGCATCTGGTCGCAGAGATTGCCCGTTTCGAGCGCTACATTGAAGACGATGCCTTGCTGAGCGAAGTGTTGCCGACCGTGTATCGCAAAAACGAAGAGCGTTATCGCGATTACACTATTCGTCAGCTGTGTCAGGAAATGCACAATCTGTATGTCAGCTTTGACGTGAAAGAGCTGCAAAAAGAGATGTTCCGCGAAAAGGGCTTCCCGCAGGTGGTGATGAACGCGCAGGACGCACACAGCGAATTTATTCGTGACAACGTTGAGCTGGTGCCAATCAGCCAGGCCGAAGGGCGTATCGCGGCGGAAGGGGCATTGCCTTATCCTCCGGGCGTGCTTTGCGTGGTGCCGGGAGAACTCTGGGGCGGCGCGGTTCAGCGCTACTTTATGGCGCTGGAAGAGGGCATCAACATATTGCCGGGCTTCTCTCCAGAGTTGCAGGGTGTTTACGTTGAAAAAACCGTGGGCTGGAAACGCGTCATGGGTTATGTCATCGCGGAATAAAGCATTTCGGCTGATTAAAAAGTAAAGCGGAGCTCTCGAGCTCCGTTTTTTTATGCGGCAATCAGGCTTCCGATATGTCTGATATGTCGGGTTTATCTGGATGAGCGACGATGGTCGCAACAAAACTGGGATACAGGCAGCCGAGCACGCCAGCGCAGATTATGTCATCGAGCTGCCCAAGCGTGTGTTGGTCAAAATATTCGGCCAGAGCAGTATTCAGCGCTGTACTGACCAGGATCGGCGTATTCATCAGCGCCATTCGTGCGGCCAGGGCATTGAAAAAGGTATCAGCCATGTGCTTTTTGTCCGGCAGTCCTATAGTCAGTTCGTTGCGTAATTTAATCCTGTTTTGCATCGCGTTTAATCCACTAAATACGCTTAAATCTGCCGCCTCACCCAGCGTATTCAACGCTGCACGACTCAAATCATTGAGCCAGACGTCGCGATAGTTGGCCTGCAACAGTGCTGCCGCGCTTCCCGACGGCGAGGCGATTGCTGACATGGTTAGCGAAGTTGCTATCTGATTGGGAATATACATTCCGGCAGTGGCAAAAGTACTGATAGCTTTCACTGGCAGGTGATTGTCCAAGCGAATACAAGACTGAGCTCCTTCTCGCATCACGCTATAAGCCTGAAAGGAAACCATTGTTGAGGCTAATCCCGCTAATACACCTGTCGAGGCTGCCGCAATCATTGCCGCAGCAGAAACACCAATATTTAGCGCTCTTGAGAAGGTGCCGACAGCCGTACTGGTTCCCTGCAAATACTCACGAACACCGCCAGCCAGATTCAGGATTAACGGCAAAGTACCGGCTAAAGTCGCCAGAGTAAATCGGGAAGCTTCACTGAATATATACTCAGTTCCATAGGCGACTATTTGCCGTAACAAAGTAGGTAGCGCGACGCAGAGCACGGTGCGCACGGCGATATTTCTGGCGTTGTGCAGATAGCGGCATACGTCACCGTCAGCGGCCATGCACAACACGTTTTTTAATCGCATCCAGCATCCCTCGTAGTGGCTCTGGGGGGGCGGATTGCTGTCATTGATATCTCGTAGCCTGCTGCACAACTCGCAGTCAACCAGTGCCTCGTTTTCGAAAATATAGTGACTCAGTTCGTCGCAAAGTAGCTGAGCGTCAGTCGATAACGTGGAAAACGAATCATCGCTTTCCTGCCTTTCGGCCGCAATGAGAATCTCGTTTAATGCTCCTAACGTGGCGGTGATTTCAGCTTCACTGGGCTGTTGCAGGGCGAAAAGCAGTTTGTTGGTTAATTGTTGGCTGGCTTGCGCGAGATCCAGATAGTCCAGCGAATGGGTAGAATCACTGTCACAAGTAGATTGATAGATAGAAGATTCAGATACCGAACGCAGCATTGCAGGCGATGAGGTTTTATTTATGACCATGATCCATCCATGAACCAATGCCGACGGAAGCAATCGGCGAGCTGAAAGAAGTAATTACGTCATTACGTTAGTTAAAGGCATACAGAATGACTATAAAGCGATTTCCCGGCCGCTATTTTCAAATTTCGACCAAATTAAAATAAATTTATCTCATCGGCCTGTTGCAAGGGGGAGCTTGAGGCAAAAAAAACGGAGACCACAGGGTCTCCGTTTCACTAGGCGAGAAATTTTCGTCAGTCAGTCCGACGATAGCTTCTCTGAGTGTTGTTAACTTTATACAGATAACGGCGCGATTCCGCGGACGGATGGCGATTGATCAGGGTATCGTAAACATCACCTGCCGACATGTTATTGATAATATTGAATGCCTGAGTCTTGTCGCTCGAGAACACACGTAACACACTTCCCGCACCGCCGTTGTAGGCAGTAATGACCGCATAACGCCTGGCTGTAGGGTTAGCGATACCCGCGAGATAAGAGTTTTGCAGAATGGCCAAATAGGCGGTACCAGTATTAATGTTATTAGCCGGATCAAACAGATAGCTTCGGCTCGGCGTACCCCAGTGACCTTCAGACCTGAAAACGTCGGCACCGGCAGTGTGTTGCACCACCTGCATCAGCCCAAGAGCATCGGCATTACTGACCGCATACGGGTTAAATGCCGATTCGGTCTGCATAATCGCCAGAATCAACGACTGATCGACGCCGTATCTGGCTGCTGCTTCGCGCACCAGTGGCAGATATTTGTGCGCACGTTTGTCAAGGTGGTTTGGCACCATCTGAATGGTCACGGAATAAATAATATGCAGGCCAGACTGGCGCTGTTGCAGCTTGTATTGCAACAGATAGTCGGCAAAGCTGGTGGCGCGACCCTGCCAGCGGATCGGCTGCCCGGTGTTGTCGAGCACCTGACCATAGAGCATCGGCTCTTTGCTGATCTGGATATCGTTGGCGTCGGAATAAAGGTCTACGCCGCTGGCATCTTCACCAACCAGCAAGGTTTTGACGATTGCCTGACGCAGCTTATCAGTGGGATCGATACCTGAAATTGTTTCAATAGTAATGGTACCCGCCTCAAAGTTGATGTGGCTGCGGGTTTCATACTGATCGCTATATTTTACGTAATCTTTTGGACCAGCAATCAGAACTTCATTAATGCCCCAGATGTTTTCGATGTTGTGGGCAAATTGACCCATCAAAATATCAAAACCGTTGGTATCTTTGACGTACGCTTCGTTAAATTGATTCTTATGGCTCGAGCAGGAAATCAGTAAAGGCGCGATCACTAGCAACGCTAAAATTTTCTTCATCTTAATAGCCGTATCGTGATGAAAAATAGGGCCAAATCCTAATGGATCCGGCCCCAATTATATTGATGTTACTCAGAAGGCGGGGTATAGCCTTCAATGTGGACATCATGGCCTTCGAACAGGAACTTGACCATTTCCTGCTCCAGCAGTTTGCGATCTTCCGGATTCATCATGCTTAATTTTTTTCGTTGATGAGCATGGTTTGTTTCTTCATCCACTCTGACCAGGCTTCCTTGGAGATTTCGTTATAAATACGTTTGCCGATTTCGCCCGGATACAGCTGAAAATCCTGGCCTTCAGCTTCTTTATTCAAGAACGTACAAAAAATTGTCCTGCTCATAACTCATTCCTCGTCATTGGCCCCGAGGGCCGTTTCCCACTTGTCGATTGGATAATTATTCAATATTGTCAGCAGGTTGGGTTAAAGTATTGCTATCGCGGCAACCCCTTGGTCAACTCCGCCAGCAGGCGTTCGACCGGGGCAGCCAGCCCGACAGACTGTGGCTGCGCTAAGTTATACCAGAGACCTGAGCCTTCATCCATGCAACCTGCTGCCGAGTCGATATTTATCCACATTGGGACGATATCTAGATGGAAATGGCTAAAAGTGTGGCGGAAAGCGACCATTTGTTGCATCGACTTACGCGGCACCTCGTATTTCTTGCCTGCGCCTATTAACTCATCTTCATTGCTGAACTGTGGGAAGCAAAACAGACCGCCCCAAAGGCCTACCGGCGGGCGCTGTTCCAGCCAAACTTTATCTCCTTGCTGAATCATCAGCATCCAGGCAGTTTTTTCTGGCAGAGTTTTCTTGGGTTTTTTTCCAGGATAACTCGCCCAGCTATGATTGGCATAGGCAACGCAGCCAAAACTCAAGGGACACAGCTCGCATTTCGGACGAGAACGCGTGCAGACCATCGCGCCAAGGTCCATCATTGCCTGGTTAAATTGCTGGACGCCTTCGGCGGGAGTCACTTTTTCGCTGATCTCCCATAGGCGGTTTTCAACCTTTTTCTCGCCCGGCCAGCCGTCGATAGCATAGCAGCGAGCCAGCACGCGTTTGACGTTACCGTCGAGGATCGGGTGATGCTGACCAAGCGACAGAGAAAGTACCGCGCCTGCTGTTGAGCGACCCACGCCAGGCAATGCGTTAACTTCTTCAAAAGTGGTCGGGAATTCGCCGTTATGTTGTGCCACAATAGTTTGCGCGGCTTTGTGTAAATTGCGGGCGCGGGCGTAATAACCTAATCCGGTCCACAAATGCAGAACTTCATCCAGCGGAGCAGCAGCCAGCGCTTTTACGTCTGGAAAATGTTGCATAAAGCGCAGGAAGTAAGGGATTACCGTTGCAACCTGCGTTTGTTGCAACATAACCTCGGAGAGCCAGACTTTATAAGGTGTTTTTTCGAGCTGCCACGGCAGGGTCTTACGACCATAACGTTGATACCAATCGAGTACCGCAGGCGCGAAGCGATGCGCTTCCATCATAGGCGTATTACAGATCCCATCGGGGTTAAAATTTAGCTAAGGATTGCAGCATAGAGTGGTTTGCGTGTAAACCGGAACTTTCCCTTATCACCTTCATTCTTCGCAATGCAAGGGTGATGGCAGATGTTCCCGACCGATTTTAAACGATCGCTTGCTAAAGCTGGGTATCTTTGGATAATGCGCCTTTCCCTAAATTTATCGCCAGACAGATAGAAAGCACTATGAAAAATGACGTCATTTCACCGGAGTTTGATGAAAACGGTCGCGCCATGCGCCGTATCCGCAGTTTTGTGCGCCGCCAGGGCCGCCTGACTAAAGGTCAAGAGTATGCGCTGGAAAATTTGTGGCCGGTGATGGGCGTTGAGTATCAGTCGCAGCCTGTCGAGATTGCCTCGCTGTTTGGCCGTGAAGCCCATACTGTGCTGGAAATCGGTTTCGGAATGGGAACTTCGCTGGTGACAATGGCCCAGCAGCACCCGGAACATAACTTTATCGGCATTGAGGTCCATTCACCGGGCGTCGGTGCCTGTCTGATGACTGCAAAGGAAGAGGGTGTCGAGAACCTGCGCGTGATGTGCCATGACGCAGTCGAAGTTCTCGAAACCATGATCCCCGATGGCTCACTCGACATGGTGCAGCTATTCTTTCCTGACCCGTGGCATAAAGCGCGTCATAACAAGCGCCGCATCGTTCAGACCCCGTTTGTTGAACTCGTGCGTCGTAAATTAAAGCTGGGTGGCGTATTCCACATGGCGACTGACTGGGAACCTTATGCGGAACACATGCTCGAAGTGATGAGCGGCGTTGAGGCTTACGGTAACCTGTCGGCGGAAGGCAACTTTGTGCCACGCCCAGAGTCGCGCCCGGTTACCAAGTTCGAAATGCGTGGTCAGCGTTTAGGCCACGGCGTATGGGATCTGATGTTTGAGAGGAAGCAATAATGGCTAAGAACCGTAGTCGTCGTTTACGTAAGAAGTTACACATCGAAGAGTTTCAAGAGCTGGGTTTCTCAGTAAAATGGCGCTTCCCGGAAGGCACTGACGTTAATACTATTGACGAATCTCTGGACGCATTCATCGAAGGCGCTATCGAGCCAGGCAAACTGGCTTTTGACGGCAGCGGTTATCTGCAATGGGAAGGTCTGGTTTGCCTGCAGGAAATCGGTCTTTGCACCGATGAGCATCGTGAGCTGGTGAAAAAATGGTTGGAAGACCATAAAATGCAGGACGTTGAAGTTAGCGAACTGTTCGATATCTGGTGGGATTGATTTCTAAATCCGCAGCTATCCAAAGCGCCTTCATGGCGCTTTTATTTTAATCCCCGTTGTTCTTGAAACCACAGCTGTGCTGGCTGCTCTTGCTTACCCGAATCACTTACTTGTAGTTATGAACTACAAATAAACTCATCGGGCTTCGTCTGTTTGCCGCCTTGCTGTCGCTCCAATTACTTTGGGGATCGTTTTAAGTATTTTATAAATATCTTAAGGAACGACGGTGGTGACTGAATTAGATAACGGGCTGCTGGAAGAAATTCTGTTGCAGGTGCGGCCTTTGATTGGTCAGGGAAAAGTGGCGGACTACATTCCGGCGCTGGCCTCGGTAGATCCCAATAATCTAGGCATTGCGGTCTGCACAGTGGACGGCCAGCAATTTTTTGCCGGTGATGCTCAAACGCGTTTTTCCATCCAGTCGATTTCCAAAGTGCTGAGCCTTACGCTGGCGCTGGGCCGCTATGAAGAGCACGAGATTTGGCAGCGCGTAGGTAAAGAACCCTCCGGGCAGCCGTTTAATTCTTTGGTACAGTTGGAATTGGAAAAGGGCAAACCGCGCAACCCATTTATCAATCCCGGCGCGCTGGTTATTTGCGACATGCTGCAATCACGCCTCGCGGCACCCAAGCAGCGGATGCTGGAAGTGGTCCGCCAGCTCTCCGGCGAGCAGGATATTCATTACGATCCGCTGGTGGCGCGTTCAGAGTTCGAGCATTCAGATCGCAATGCGGCCATCGCCTATCTGATGAAGTCGTTTGGTAATTTTGAAAACGATGTTATTACCGTACTGCAAACCTATTTTAACTACTGTTCGCTTAAAATGAGTTGTTGCGAGCTGGCGCGAACATTCCTCTACCTGGTCAACAAAGGTCAGGCACCGGGCAGTGAAGAGCCTTTACTTGAGCCTGGTCAGGCGCGTCACATCAATGCACTCATGGTCACCAGCGGCATGTACGACGGCGCGGGTGAATTCGCCTATCGCGTAGGGATGCCGGGCAAGTCGGGCGTTGGGGGCGGAATTATCGCCGTTGTGCCAGAAGAGATGTGTATTGCCGTCTGGTCACCTGAACTTGATGCCGCAGGGAACTCTTTGGCAGGAACCGCTGCCTTAGAAATACTGGCACAACGCATTGGCCGTTCAATATTCTAAATCGGGTGCTGGCAGGACTGCTAAAATTTCCTGCCGCCGTCCGTACTCAAGGGAGTAAATATGTTAGCAAAAACGGGATTGAAAAACGGCCTGATCGGCCTGCTGGCTTTGACTGCGCTTCAGGCACATGCCGAATTTCAGTGCAGCGCCAAGCCTCAGGACGACGTAGTTATCAAGCAAGATACCGTGCAGGTAGTGGGGGCTAGCGGAAACCTGCTGATTTCGCCAAATGGCGATTTAAGCCAGAACGGCAAATCTATTTCCCTGAACGCCAAACAGCGTCAGGAAGCTGTGGACTATCAGTCAGCGCTGCGTCGTGATTTACCGTGGATCGATCAAGGCGCCAAAGAGCATCTTGAGAAGGCACGGGTGGCGATGGACGGCGTGATCGTCAAGCAGTTAGGCCCTGAAAGCAATGTTCGTAATCGTCTCAAGACCCTGGATGGCCAACTTAAACAGCAGATGAACCGCATTATCGAGCAACGTCCGGACTCGCTGGTATTCCACCATCAGGCAATCGATCAGGTGCAGCAGCAAGGCCAGCAATTGATTGATCAGACTATGGGCGGCGTAATGCAAGACAGCATGAACGAGATGGGCACCCGTCAGTTGTCCAGCGGTGGTAATCCGTTGCAGGCGATGATGAGCAACCTTGGCGGCTTGCAGCAGGCAGTGAAAGCCGAGTGGCAACGTCAGCAGGGTGAGTTTGAAGGCTTTGGTCATAACGTGTGTAACCGCGTGACCTCGCTGGAAGAGCAGCGCCGCGAACTTTTGGCAGATATTAAGTAATTTCTGTTAGCTGCATTGTAACGGCAGGCTGTTATTGGCAGTTTTAAATTAAAGATAGGGGAGGGGATGATAGCGATCCCTTCCCCCGTTTTTTTGGAGTGAACCCGCTTAGTCTGCTAAAAACAGTTCCAGCAGTGAATTTAGGAACAGTTTTCCTTTTTCGGTAATCTGCCAATGGGTCGCCGTCTCCAGCAGATAATCTTTTGCAATCGCCTCGTCGAGCTGCGAGCGGATGCTGTTTTCTTCCAGTCCTGTGTAAATTGCGAACTCTTCTCGCGGCGCGGCTTCCAGCAGCCGGAAGCGATTCATAAAGAATTCGAACGGCAATTCTTTACTCTCAACCTCATGCTGTTTGTCCATGTAACGACCCTGCATATAACCGCGCGGATGCTTGGTTTTTACCGTGCGCAGAATGCTGCCGTCCGGTTGAGTCAGTTTGCCGTGTGCGCCACAGCCAACGCCCAGATAATCGCCAAAACGCCAGTAGTTCAGATTGTGCTGACACTGGTAACCCGGTTTGGCATAGGCAGAGGTTTCGTACTGCTGATAGCCTGCTGCTGTGAGCAGTTGATCGCCTTGCTCGAAGATGTCCCATAGCGCGTCGTCATCGGGTAAAACCGGCGTTTTATAGGCGAACAGGGTGTTAGGTTCGATGGTCAGCTGATACCAGGACAGATGGGGAGGATTCAGAGCAATTGCCTGACGCAAATCGTCCAGCGCCTGTTCCAGAGTCTGATCCGGCAAGCCGTGCATCAGGTCGAGGTTAAAACTGCGCAGCCCCAAATCGGTTGCCAGATGCGCGGCGCGTTTAGCTTCATCAGGGCCGTGAATACGACCGAGACGCTCTAACTTCTCAGAACTGAAACTTTGCACGCCGATTGAAATGCGGTTCACCCCGGCGCGCTGGTAACCGCTGAAACGATCGGCTTCAACCGTGCCAGGGTTCGCTTCCATGGTGATTTCAGCGTTGGGCGAAACAGGCAGGCGAGCGCGAACACCGTCGAGCAGGTTTTGCATCGCTTCGCTGCTTAACAGACTTGGCGTGCCGCCACCAATGAAAATGGTGTCGATCGTGCGACCTGAAGTCAGATGCACATCGGCATCTAAATCTGCCAGCAGGTGGGCGACATAATCGTCATGCGGCACTTCGCCCTTAAGGGCATGCGAATTAAAATCGCAGTAAGGGCATTTCTGGACACACCACGGAATATGAAGATAAAGGCTTAACGGCGGTAGCTTACGCATTTTTTTCAGCAGCCCCGGACATGGCTTGCAGTAACTGAGCCAATGCCAGACCTCGGTGAGAAACGGCGCTTTTCTCTTCACGCGTCAGCTCTGCGGCAGTTTTGCCCAGCGACGGAACATAGAATATCGGATCATAGCCAAAGCCGCCTTCACCGGCCGGAGCGCGAATAATTTCACCCGCCCAGCTGCCGTGACACACCAGCGGCGTTGGATCTTCTGCGTGGCGCATATAGACCAGAACACAGTGAAATTGTGCCTGACGCTGGCCTTCCGGCACGTCTTTCAAGGCATCAAGCAGCTTCTCGAGGTTCTTCTGATCGGTCGCACCTTCACCCGAATAACGGGCAGAATAAATACCCGGTGCGCCGCCGAGAAAATCTACCGCCAGCCCCGAATCATCGGCAACAGCCGGCAAGCCAGTTATCTGAGCTGCGTGACGGGCCTTGATAATGGCGTTCTCGATAAAGGTCAGACCGGTTTCATCTGCGTCATCAACGCCCAGCTCGGTTTGCGCCACGACTTCGAGACCAAAGTCTGCGAGTAAGTGCGCGAGTTCACGCACTTTTCCGGGATTGCCGGTGGCCAGTACTACTTTTTGCATTTCTACTTCCTGAATTGAAAAATTTAACGCCGCGAGCAGGAAAGCTCCTGGCCGCGGCGTTTTTAGCAGCCTGGGATCACAACAGGAACCAAAGCTCGCCTAACAAATCCATGCCGAGATAGTTCAGCATATACAGAATAAGGATCACCACCATGGCCGAAAAATCGATGCCGCCCATTGCTGGAATAATGCGGCGAATCGGTGCCATCAGCGGTTCGGTAAGCTGCATTAACACGTAATCCATCGCGCCGCGACCTTGGCTCACCCAGCTCATTAGCGAGCGGATGATGATTAGCCAAAACACCAGATAACCGGCTGACTTGACCAGCGCAATCAGGCCGAACAACAGGTTATACGGGCTAAGCGCGATCCCTCCTCCCTGAATCAGCAGCAGCAGCGGATACTTTATTGTCATCAGCAGGAATGCCAACAGCAGCGATGCGCTGTCGATTGGCCCTAGCGGTGGAATGATTCGGCGCAGCGGCGCAATAATCGGCTGGGTTATTTTAACAACAAATTGCGAGAATGGATTGTAAAAATCGGTTCTCGCCCATTGCATCCAGATGCGTAAAAGTAAAACCATGACGTAGAGGTCAATCAGTGTTTTGACCAGAAAAGTCAGCGTGAGCATAAATAACCTTATTCTTGTGATCGGAAATTCAAAGCAACACTTTGAATCGTTGACGCTTTACTCTAGTTAGTTTCAAGCCTGCCGCAGCAGGCCCGAGGTAAAACTAAACCTTTAAAACTCAAACTCAAAACCTAAAAAAGCTTTTCCATTTCCTGCGCGCGGGTGATGGCCGCCTGCATTGCTTCAGCCACAATCGCAGGAAGCTGGCGTTCGTTGAACACTTTAAGCGCTTCGAAAGTCGTACCGCCCTTAGAGGTCACATTTTCGCGTAATGTAGACAGTGGCGTTTCAGGGTTAGCCTCGACCAACGCGGCTGCACCGCTCGCCGCCTGTTGCACCAGAAGGCGCGCATTGTCGGCACTCAGTCCCTGACGCTCGGCTTCTTTTTGCATTGCTTCCATAAACAGGAAGAAATAGGCCGGAGCGCTGCCAGCGGCGGCAATCACCTGATTGATGCCTGCTTCACTGTCGACCCAGCAAATCTTGCCGACTGCGGTCATCAGCTCGCCGCTGAATTCTTTATCTTGTTTACTGACTAGCTCGGGAGCGAATAATCCGCTCATACCTTTGCCCACAAGAGACGGCGTGTTAGGCATAATACGTACTATATTCAATCCGTTGCCAAGCAGTGTATAGAAACGCTCGACGCTAATGCCAGCGGCGATGGACAACACCAGCTTGTCAGCAAAATCGACCTGCTTTTGCAGTTCAGTGCAGACGTCAGCCATTAGCTGAGGTTTTACGGAAAGCACCACAACTGCGGCTTCTTTAGCGCCATTAATGTTATCGCCGCTGCTGTTAATGCCGTATTTTTCGGCCAGAGCATCACGGTTTTTGGCTGATGGCGCGCAGACGGTGATCAAATCAGCAGGGTATCCACTGGTGACCAGACCGGCAATAATGGCGCCTGCCATGTTGCCGGCACCAATAAAGCATATTTTACGATGTTGCATCATTGCTCCTTTATACCCGTCAAACCTGAGGTCGTCGCTGCATTATGTGTCGGCTGACAACGCCAGTGAGTTGGGGTAGCCGTTTAAAATTTCCAATTTTTAAGCTGAATAATCCCGAGCACCAAAGATAGCAGTGCCGATACGGACCATCGTGCTGCCTGCGGCAATCGCAGCGGGCATATCGTCGGTCATGCCCATTGAAAGCGTATCGACCTGAGGATAGTTCTGCTTCAATTGCTGGTAAGCCTCACTCATTTGACTGAAAACTGCCAGCTGGCGCGAATATTCTGTCTCTACCGCAGGGATAGCCATCAGGCCGCGCAGGGTGAGGTTAGGCATCTCGGCAATAGCTGCCGCCAGCTGCGCAACGTCGTTCAGTTTGATCCCGGACTTACTTTGCTCATCGCTGATATTCACCTGAATCAGCACCTGCAACGGTGCCTTGCCTGCAGGACGCTGTTCGTTAAGGCGTTGAGCAATTTTTAGTCGATCGAGGGTATGGCACCAGTCAAAATTCTCAGCCACCAATCGACTTTTATTGGACTGCAAAGGCCCGATAAAGTGCCAGACCAGCGCGGGTTGATGATCGGCGAAGGCGGCAACTTTCTCTACGCCTTCTTGCACATAGTTTTCACCAAAGGCCAGTTGCCCGGCGGCGATTGCTTCTTCGATAGCGCTCGCAGGTTTGGTTTTGCTGACTGCAAGTAAAGTCACTTCTTGTGGAGAACGCTCGCAAAGCGCCGCAGAAGACGCGATACGATCCCTGACTTGCTGTAGATTTTCTGCAATAGCTGATTGCTGACGTTGATTCATAGTGGCTCAGGAGTGTTTCAAATGGATATCGATAATTTTGTGGAGCTTAGTGTAAAGCAAAACGCCTCCGATCTGCACCTTTGTGCCGGGCATCGACCAATGTTACGCGTTGACGGTGAGCTGGTTGCCTGTCAAGACTCGTCACTGGTTGAGCACCAAGAGCTTAAAGCCCTTAGCGAGCGCTGGCTTGCCGATGCGCAGCAGATTGATTTACTGCAGCAGGGTCAAACTGACGCTGCGGTGACGCTGGTCAACGGACGTCGTGTCAGAGTTAATTTTTTCCAGCAGATTAACGGTTTGTCACTGGCGATTCGCCCTTTGCCGAATTCGTGCCCCAGCCTTGAGGATTTGCAGACGCCGAGTGTTTTGCAGCATCTCAGCGCGCTGGAAGACGGATTGATATTGATAACGGGTGCCACAGGCAGTGGAAAATCGACCACTTTGGCAGCGATGATAGGTTATCTCAATCAGACTCGACCCCGGCACATTATCACGTTGGAAGACCCGATAGAATTCTTGCACACCAGCCAGCGTTGTTTAATTCAGCAGCGTGAGTTGGGTACGCACACGCCGTCATTTTCTCAGGCTATTCGCGCGGCACTGCGTGAAGATCCCGACGTGCTATTGCTGGGCGAGCTGCGTGACAGTGAAAACATTCGTTTAGCACTTACTGCTGCTGAGACCGGGCATCTGGTGCTGGCAACACTGCATGCACGTCATGCTGCGCAGGCGGTAGACCGGCTGGTAGACGTTTTCTCTGTCGATGAAAAGGCCTATGTTCGCGCACAGCTAGCTGGAAGTCTGCGCGGAATTCTGGCGCAAAAGCTGGTGCCGGGACAGCACGGTAGTCGAATCGGGTTGTACGAAATGCTGACATCAACACCGGCAGTGTGCAATTTGATTCGTGAAGGTAAAACGCATCAGTTGCAAGACAGCCTGCAAACCGGCGCTGATGCCGGCATGCAAACTTTCGAACAAAGCAGGCAACAGCGAATCAACGCCGGGTTGCTGGCAGGCTAGGCAATAACCTATTGAGCGAAACCGTATGGCAATATTACGCTTCGGGTTTGTTCCACTGATTTTCGAACCAGCTTTCAAGAATGATCACTGCCGATGCGGCATCCACGCTGCCTTTGTCCAGCGCGCGAAAACCGCCGCGTTCAAACAAATCGGCGCGAGCCTCGACGGTACTGAGTCGCTCGTCGTGCAGCTCGACCTGAACGCCAAAACGGCCGTGCAGACGATTGGCAAACTTGCGCGCTCTGGCGGTCAACGGCTGCTCGGTGCCATCCATATTGAGCGGCAGACCAACAATCACTAAATCAGGCTGCCACTCTTTAAGCAGTTTTTCGATTTTTTGCCAGTCTGGAGTGCCGTCCTGAGCTTTGAAAGAAGTCAGTGGGCGTGCGGTGCCGGTGACTTCCTGACCAATCGCCAGGCCAATACTTTTCGTTCCGAAATCAAAAGCAAATAACGTGCGGTTACCCATTACGCGTGACCTGCATGAGTCGCCAACTGACTGACTTCGATACCAATCATTTTGGCTGCTTCGCGCCAGCGTTCGGCAATCGGCGTGCGGAAAATAATATCGCTATTGGCTTCGATAGTCAGCCAGCTGTTGTTTAGCAGTTCCTGCTCAAGCTGACCCTGCTCCCAGGCGGCGTAACCCAGCGCAACCAGCACGTCTTTCGGTTGGTCGGGAGTGCCAAGAGTTTCCAGCACGTCTTTTGACGTGGTGATCATGGTTTGATCGGAAATCTGAATGCTTGAACCAAAACCTTTGCGCGGCGTGTGCAGGATAAATCCGCGATCGTCAGCCAGCGGGCCGCCGGAAAACACCGGGCGATCGAGATTAATTGCCGGATCGCGCGGAGTGGGTTCAATTTCCAGCTTGTCGAGTACGTTTTTAATGGTGAAGTCATCGACAAGTTTATTGATAACCAGGCCCATGGCACCTTCATCGTTGTGTTCGCACACGTAGATGACCGAGCGTTTGAACATGGGCTCTTCCAGTCCGGGCATGGCAATTAAAAAGTGGTGCTGTAAATTCATTTCTTATGTCCATCCAATATATTTCGCGCCCCGGCTGTAGCTTTCGCTCGCCGCAGTCACTTACCTGAGTAGGCTCCTGCGTGCTGTCTTGCCAGAACACGAAATCTAAAGGATCTTTAGTCAGTTATGATGATTTAAGCTTATCGCGCAGCCAGGCGGGCTTCGATTGCGTCCATCAGCATTCCGGTGATAGAAATATCCGGGAATGCCGCTTCGATTTCACGGACACAGGTCGGGCTAGTGACGTTAATTTCGGTCAGGCGGTCGCCGATGATGTCGAGGCCGACAAAGATTAGGCCTTTTTTCTTCAGAGTTGGCGCTACGGCACGGGCAATCGCCCAATCGCTTTCGCTCAATGGACGCGCTTCACCACGACCACCGGCCGCGAGGTTGCCACGGGTTTCGCCCTGAGAAGGAATGCGCGCCAGGCAGTAGGGCACTGGTTCGCCGTCAACAACCAGCACGCGTTTGTCGCCGTCTTTGATCGCAGGCAGGTAATTCTGGGCCATACAGTAGCGGCTGCCGTGTTCGGTCAGGGTTTCGATCACCACTGATACGTTGGCATCTTCCGGCTTCAAACGGAAAATAGACGCGCCGCCCATGCCGTCGAGCGGCTTGAGGATCACATCGTTATGTTCTTTATAGAATGATTTCAGCTGCGTGGCATTGCGGGTTACCAGCGTGTCAGGCGTCAGATCGGGGAACCAGGCGGTAAACAGCTTTTCATTACAGTCGCGCAGGCTTTGCGGTTTGTTGACGATCAGCGTGCCTTTCTCTTCCGCGCGTTCGAGAATATAGGTTGCGTAGATAAACTCGGTATCAAACGGTGGATCCTTACGCATCAGGATCACGTCGAGGTCTTGCAGAGCAATGTCCTGCTCGTCACCAAACTGATACCAGCTTTCGTAATCCTGTTTGACCAGCACTTTACGAGTGTGTGCACGGCCTTCACCGCCGCGCAGATATAGAGAATTCATCTCCATATAATGCAGTTCATAGCCGCGACGCTGAGCTTCCAGCAACATGGCGAAGCTGGTGTCTTTCTTGATATTGATGGATGAAATAGGGTCCATCACGATGCCAAGCTTAATCATCTTCTCTCCTTTAGAGACGGCTTCTAGCCCAGGTCGCCAAATCGCACCTGCAGGGCGGTAATGGCGGTGAGCGCTGTAGTTTCTGTGCGTAAAACGCGCGGTCCCAACAGGATATCAGTAAATCCATAGCCCGTGGTCATTGCAATTTCGTCGGCGGAAAGCCCGCCTTCTGGACCAATCAATAATCGCACACGTTCCACCGGCAGTGGCAGCGTATTTATGCTGTGGCTGGCTCGTGGATGCAAATTTAGCTTCAGGCTGTTGTCTCCTTCGGCGCACCACTGTTCCAACTGCATGGCCTCGCGAATTTCCGGAACACGATTACGCCCGCATTGTTCGCAGGCTGCGATGGCGATTTTTTGCCATTGCTGCAGTTTTTTGGCCAGCCGCTCGCCGTCCAGTTTAACGCCGCAGCGTTCAGAAAACAGCGGTGTAATAGTGTTCACGCCCAATTCGATGGATTTTTGAATTGTGAATTCCATCTTCTCGCCGCGAGAAATAACCTGACCAAGATGCAGATTCAATGGCGACTCGTTATCAGCCAGTTCGCCCCCGGCTAACTGCACGCGCACGCTTTTCTTGTCTACCACGGTAATACTGGCGGTGAAGATCTGATTTGAACCATCAAACAGCTGGATTTGCTGCCCTGGTTGCATACGCAGCACGCGGCCGACGTGATTGGCTGCGTCTTCGCCGAGAATGACTTCGCTATGCGGGCTGAGCAACTCAGGATGATAAATGCGGGGTATTCGCATGTGAGGCTTTAATCCTATGATAAAAAAACAGCGCCTCGGCGCGGTTAGGCAGCACGCCCGGCCAGGCAAAAAGGGCAGGGGCGTGCGTGACAGGCGTATTAGTCAGATATAGTAGGTTAGCTGTTTCCCCGCTGGCAAGCCTGCTGAACATAGTTGTTATGATTCCCCTGCACGACAGCGATGCGATTGTCGCGTTCACATTCCCATGGGGTTACTGGATAAAGCTTGTTCCACGCGTTAAAAAGCTGCGTTTGCTGGCGCGACAGGCTCAGGTTATAGCGGTCACGCATGTAGAAATAGGTGCGGGCAATCGCTCCTCGCGCGCGGACTGGCGGTTCGGCTACCTTGGCTTTGAAATCGACTTTCATCTCGCAGTGACCGTATTGATCCGCCGGGCTATTCCATTGACTGTACTGGAAATTATTGCGATCGCCATTAACCTCGCCAATGGAGGGTTCAAGATTATGCAGGTCAGTTTCAATCTGACGATAGCCAGCATCTTTGGCACAATTTTTTCTGCCACCTTTTTGCCAGCATTGGCGCTGATGGCCAAATTCCCAGGCAGGAACGACGTGCTCCCATTCGATACGGCTGGCGCGCTGGGCGCTTTTACGCGGCACGTAGCCACAGGATTGCAGGTCAGGCGTGCCTTTTTTTCCATTCCAGCTTACTTTGCAGCCGCAATAAAACGTCGGCGCATCGTGGTTGATTTTCACTGCCGCCGCCTTGGCCTGGCTGAAATTGTTAATCTTGAGATGATTGAGGGATTCACTAGAAGCGTGGGCAGAAGTAAAAATAAACAAAGACAGCAACGGCAGAATTTTGCGAGACATATTCCAGACAGCCTGATAATCAAAAGCAGGCAGAGTACTGGATGCAAAATTTGCTATCAATGAGAATTTTGATAAATTTTAACGAGTTAGGCAGAGGTCTAATCGAGAGGACTAACCGGTATTCCCAACCTTAAAATGCAGCACTGACCCACAGTGGCTACAGCGATATTCCGCCTCTTTGCGCATCACTTTATTGTGTCGACGCACGGTCAGTTGATGATCGCGACACTGGCAGACATAGGGATAAGTTTTGCTTTGCACCGAGGTCACGGTGAACTGATGAGTGCGGCTGGCGGATACGCCGAGAACCGACTCCATCATCCAGCGCCACTCTTTGCCATGAGGCGCAGCGGCGCGGCCGAAATGGCGATAGACCAGCAGATGCGCCAACTCGTGCGGCACGACTTCATCGATAAAATCCTGCTGATTTTCCATCAACAACACCGGATTGAGGCGTATCTGCCAATATTGCAGATAGGCGGTGCCCGCACTGGTGCCGCGCTGCTGATAGTTTATTTCAGGTTCAGGATACGTGGCCGACAGTTTCTGATTGGCAAGCTGAAGTTTTTCGCGCATACAGCGCATGACGGCTTGTTGCAGAGCAATGGGGATTCTAGTGCTTTTCATGGGTAAAGCATAAATCTGATAGCCGGTTTTAGGCAAGAAAAATGGCGATAGAAGAAGTTCTTACCTTGCCTGACGAGGCAAAAATAAAGGCGCTCATTGAGCGCCTTGTCAAGCATGCGGAGTATTACTGGCCGATATCTTTCAGAGCTTTACCGCTCATCAGATTACGTTCGATATGTTCCAGAGAAACGTTTTTGGTTTCCGGAATTAGTGCCAGGGTGATGAAGATAAACACCACGTTCAGCGCGCCGTAGACCCAGAAGGTATTGGCGTTACCCAGGCTGTCCAGCATGGTCAGGAAGGTTGCACCGACGATCATATTGGCAATCCAGTTGGTCGCAGTGGAAACTGTGATACCAAAATCGCGGCCTTTCAGCGGCTGAATTTCGGAGCACAGTACCCAGATCAGCGGACCGGCACTCATTGCGAAACCAACAATAAACATCAGCAGCATAGCAATCGAGAAGTATTTCGCGGCCATTGATTCCACGCCGATGTGCAGCATGGTCCCAAGAATGCCCATACCGACGGCCATTACCAGGAAACCGAGGATCAGAGTAGGTTTACGGCCCCAACGGTCAACCAGGCCAATAGCGATAAAGGTCGCCAGAACGTTGACCAATCCGACAATAACTGTGCCCCACATCTGTTCGGCGCTGCTGGCAAAGCCGGCTAGACCAAAGATTTTTGGCGCGTAATACATGATGACGTTCATACCGGTAAACTGCTGCATGACCTGCAGGCCAACACCGAGATATACCGCGCGGCGGAAGTTTTTGTTGGCGGTAAACAGCTGCCAGCCGCCCTGTTTAACTTTCAGGCTTTCACGAATTTCATTCAGTTCGTTTTTCGCTTGCTCACTGGTATCGCGCAGTTTTTCCAGCACGCGACGGGCTTTTTCATCGTTACCACGAGCAGCCAACCAGCGCGGGCTGTCTGGCAAGAAGAACACGCCAACCAACAGCAGCAGGGCCGGGATGGTGATCACACCCAGCATCCAGCGCCATGCGCCGCTATAGCTGAACGCGGTATCAGACAGATAAGCCGCCAGAATACCGATAGTAATCATCAACTGGTACATGGAAATCATGCTGCCGCGAATTTTTTCCGGAGCGATTTCTGACAGATACAGCGGGGCAGTGTAAGACGCAACACCCACTGCCAGACCCAGCAGCACGCGAGCGATAACCAGAACTTCGGTGTTTGGAGCCAGGGATGAACCCAGTGAGCCGATTACGAACAGCACGGCACCGATCATCAGGCTATACTTGCGGCCAATGCGGAAGTTCATCCAGCCACTGCCCACAGCACCAACCGCTGCGCCGAACATCATCGAGCTTACAACCCACTCTTGCTGATGGCTTGAAATCTGGAAATCATGACTAATAAATGGCAGCGCACCTGCGATTACGCCGATGTCCAGACCGAATAGCAGCCCAGCCAATGCAGCGAGAAAACAGACAAAAAAAGTCACACTCTTGTTAGAGCGCTTCCCTGCCTTATATGACGTTGAGTTACTCATCCTGCCTCCGAAAATGACTATAATGCTTAGCCTGTTATGTTATTGGCCCTTACAGTACTAAAAAGTGCGCCAGATCACATAGTTGTAATCGCTTACACTTAATCCAGCGCGGGTAACTGTGTCAGGGCTTGCTTTATTATGACTTTATTAAGGTGGGCCGTTAGCGGCTTACAGTTTTTAGTATATCCCTTGCTTTAAAGCAATCAATTCCTGTCCGTTTGTTATTTACTATTAGTGTAATAGCTTAATTCGTAAAAGATTATAACTTGTAACCGTTTTCATTTTAGGCATTTTCTGTCTGTTTTTAATCAAAGCGAGACCAAATCCCAGACATAAAAAACCCCGCCGCGAAGGCAGGGTTCATAACCTGTTGCTCAGTTTTTATCCTAAGCGAAGGCTTTAGTAGCGAAGCTATTAAAAACCGGCAGCTTCACGCAGCTGAGCGGCTTTGTCGGTTTTTTCCCAAGGGAAATGTTCGCGACCGAAGTGACCGTAAGCTGCCGTCTCTTTGTAGATTGGGTGCAGCAGGTCAAGCATCTGAATCAGGCCATATGGACGCAGGTCGAAGAACTCGCGAACCAGCAGAGTCAGCTGCTCGTTGGAAACTTTACCCGTACCGAAGGTTTCAACCATGATTGAAGTCGGTTCAGCTACGCCGATTGCGTAAGAAACCTGAATCTCACAGCGGTCAGCCAGGCCAGCAGCCACGATATTTTTAGCAACATAACGTGCAGCGTAGGCAGCAGAACGGTCAACCTTGGATGGATCTTTACCGGAGAATGCACCACCACCGTGACGAGCCATGCCGCCGTAGGTATCAACGATAATTTTACGACCAGTCAAACCGCAGTCACCCATTGGACCACCGATAACGAAACGGCCAGTCGGGTTGATGTGGAATTTGGTAGAGGCGTTCAGCCATTCGGTCGGCAGAACCGGCTTGATGATCTCTTCCATCACCGCTTCTTGCAGATCTTTCAGGCTAACTTCTTCTGAGTGCTGAGTAGACAGCACAACAGCATCGATACCGACGATTTTGCCTTCATCATACTGGAAGGTGATCTGGCTTTTGGCGTCTGGACGCAACCAGGGCAGTGATCCTGATTTACGAACTGCAGCCTGTTGTTGCACAAGGCGGTGAGCGTAAGTCACCGGAGCAGGCATCAGAACGTCGGTTTCGTTGGTTGCATAACCGAACATCAGGCCCTGGTCGCCAGCACCCTGTTCCAGTGGGTCGCTACGGTCAACGCCCTGATTGATGTCTGGAGACTGTTTGCCAATGGCGCTCAACACGGCGCAAGAGTTGGCATCAAAGCCCATTTCTGAGTTGACGTAGCCAATTTCACGGATGGTGTTACGGGTGATTTCTTCGATATCAACCCAGGCGCTGGTGGTTACTTCGCCGCCAACCAGAACCATACCGGTTTTAACGTAAGTTTCACACGCGACACGCGCCTTTGGATCTTGTTCTAAAATCGCGTCGAGAACGGCATCAGAGATTTGGTCAGCGATTTTGTCTGGATGTCCTTCTGAAACAGATTCGGACGTAAAGAGGTGTTTAGCCATTATCTTCTTTACCTTTCATACGACGGGTTAGAGACTGCTACCAAACTAGGCAGCATGAAAATAGGTCAGATTTGAAGCCCTTCCTGAAGCCGTTTGACGGTTGCAAAAAGTAGACGGATTAACATCTGGATGGCTATTTTAGGCTAGCTTTTGAGGTGATTGCCAGCCCTTTTTTACTGCACCCGTATTCATATCGTGCCCAATTAGCGTGATATTCAACGATGAATACCCTTTTGGCCCCATTTTCATTTTGCATTTTTACATCCTTATCGGTATAAACGCCCCCGCGCTGGCATGTTTCATCACTCTAGGATTAACTCAGCGTATTCCAGTAATTACTGTTCTCTTTTTGCCCTATATGGCCGGATGCCCGTGGCTTTGCGTGGCACCTGTGGAGGTGGTTAGGTTAATGACCCACTTTTTACCGCTTGTTACATTTCAACAGCATCCTCAGCAGACGCATTTTATTTCTGCGTCCCACCACTGTGAAAAAATTCTGTCATCTATCCAATGTTATAAACAGCGGGTAATAACGCCGCATGCTTATAGACAGGTCAGGTTCAGACATTTTGGCGCTACTCAAGATTCTCGGGCCGGTTAAACGCCGTCAACCGCACAAATATTGAGATAGCCTGCGACCATTTGGGGCTTATGTCCTATGGTTTCTACTGGCTCGTTTCACGGAGTCTGACAACGTGATTTACAATTATATGAGTGATCAACTTCTCGCCCAGGTTGAACAACCGGCATTTGCACGCCGTTTATCAGCTTTGTCCGGGTTGTTCTCACCTGTTGTTACTGCAATAGTGGCTGGCCATGCTGTCAGTGTAGAAAAGGGTATTAACTATGTCTGATGACATGCATTCCCACCGTCCGTCACATGCGGGCGACAGTGTTTCTTTGCGCTCCATGCAGGAGGTTGCCGTGAACGACCGTGATGCCAGCAAAATGCTGCGCACTTATAACGTTGCCTATTGGGGCAATAACTATTACGACATCAACGAGCTCGGTCACATCAGCGTATGTCCCGATCCGGACGTACCTTCGGCCCGCGTAGACCTGGCTCAGCTGGTGAAAGACTTGCGTGAGCAGGATGGTCAACGTCTGCCTGCGCTGTTCTGTTTCCCACAAATTTTACAACACCGTCTGCGCTCGATTAACGCCGCCTTTAAACGTGCGCGCGAATCTTTCGGCTACGAGGGTGACTATTTTCTGGTTTATCCAATCAAGGTTAACCAGCATCGCCGCGTGATTGAGTCACTGGTTGAATCCGGTGAACCGCTGGGTCTTGAAGCAGGTTCCAAAGCCGAGCTGATGGCCGTTTTGGCGCACGCGGGCATGACTCGTTCGGTGATCGTTTGTAACGGCTATAAAGACCGTGAATACATTCGCCTGGCATTGATCGGCGAAAAGCTCGGTCACAAGGTTTATCTGGTTATTGAAAAAATGACCGAGATTAAACTGGTGCTTGAAGAAGCCGAACGCCTGAACGTGATCCCGCGCCTTGGCGTGCGTGCGCGTTTGTCTTCGCAAGGTTCTGGCAAATGGCAGTCCAGCGGTGGCGAGAAATCCAAATTTGGCCTGGCCGCCGCGCAGGTATTGCAACTGGTTGAAATGCTGCGTAAAGCAGATCGTTTAGACAGCCTGCAACTGCTGCACTTCCACCTTGGATCTCAACTGTCGAACATTCGAGATATCTCGACCGGTGTGCGTGAATCGGCGCGTTTCTACGTCGAACTGCACAAGCTTGGCGTAAACATTCAGTGTTTCGACGTCGGCGGCGGTTTGGGTGTGGATTACGAAGGAACCCGCTCGCAGTCTGACTGCTCGGTGAACTATGGCCTGAACGAATATGCCAACAATGTGATCTGGGGGATTGGCGATGCCTGTAATGAACACGGCCTGCCGCATCCAACAGTGATAACCGAGTCTGGTCGTGCAGTAACGGCACACCACACGGTACTGGTTTCAAATGTTATCGGCGTTGAGCGCAATGAATTTACGCCGCCGATTGCCCCTGCCGAAGATGCGCCGCGTGCGCTGCTGAGCCTGTGGGATACCTGGAACGAAATGCACGATCCAGAAAACCGTCGTTCGCTGCGTGAGTGGCTGCATGACTGTCAGATGGACCTGCACGACGTTCATTCTCAGTACGCGCACGGTATTCTCGATTTGACCCAGCGCGCCTGGGCGGAAGAGATTTACCTGAATATCTGTAACGTGATCCAGCAGCAGCTTGATCCCAGCAATCGCGCGCACCGCCCAATCATTGATGAGCTACAAGAACGTATGGCCGACAAGCTGTACGTCAACTTCTCGCTGTTCCAGTCGATGCCGGATGCCTGGGGTATCGATCAGCTGTTCCCGGTGTTGCCGCTGGAAGGTCTCGACAAGCCACCGGTTGGCCGCGCCGTGCTGCTCGACATTACCTGTGACTCAGACGGTACTATCGATCATTACGTGGACGGCGACGGGGTAGCAACTACCATGCCGATGCCTCCTTATGATCCGGAAAATCCTCCGGCGCTGGGCTTCTTTATGGTTGGCGCGTATCAGGAAATCCTTGGCAACATGCATAACCTGTTCGGCGACACTGCTGCGG
Organism: Serratia sp. M24T3; assembly: GCF_000257645.1. Taxonomy (GTDB): domain Bacteria; phylum Pseudomonadota; class Gammaproteobacteria; order Enterobacterales; family Enterobacteriaceae; genus Rouxiella. The sequence goes on along the minus strand of NZ_AJHJ01000042.1, from coordinate 1,929 downwards.
TAGACGTGTTTGTATTCCCTGATGGCAGCATCGAGGTACAGCAGTCCGACGAGGGCGATACCGTTGCCGATATGCTGGAATATGTGCAACTTGACCCCAACGTGCTGTTGGCCCGCTTCCGCGATCAGGTTAAAGAAACCGATCTTGATGCCGAGCTGCAGGCACAGTTTATCGAAGAGTTCGAGAGCGGACTGTACGGTTACACCTATTTAGAAGACGAATAAGTCTGTTCGATAGACTATTCGCTGGATTAGACAATACAGAACTATAGCCTCGCCGAGTCAGTGCTCGGGCGAGGTTTCTATAAAAGGATAAGTGATGAGTACTTTGGGGCACAAGTTTGATAATTCGCTGGTTTCCAACGCTTTTGGGTTCCTGCGTTTCCCGGTGAATTTCGAGCCTTACGATAGCGATGCCGAGTGGGTAATTACCGGTATTCCTTTCGATATGGCGACTTCAGGCCGTTCTGGTTCGCGTCTTGGCCCGGCGGCTATCCGCCAGGTGTCAGTGAATCTGGCGTGGGAAGGCAAGCGCTGGCCGTGGGATTTCGACCTGCGCGAGCGCCTGAACGTAGTAGACTGCGGTGATGTGGTGTACGAATTCGGCGACGCACAAACTCTGGTCGATAACCTGGAAGAGCACGCGGACAAACTGCTGGCGGCTGGCAAGCGCATGCTGTCGTTCGGCGGTGACCACTTTGTCACTCTGCCACTGCTGCGCGCTCACCATCGCAAGTTCGGCAAGATGGCGCTGGTTCACTTTGATGCCCACACCGATACCTATTCCAACGGCAGCAAATTCGACCACGGCACCATGTTCTATCATGCACCGAAAGAAGGGCTGATTTCCGCTGAAAACTCGGTACAAATTGGTATCCGCACTGAGTTTGATAAAGATCTCGGCTTCACCGTGCTGGATGCTGCTCAGGTTAATGACCGCACCGTTGACGATATTCTTGCACAGGTTAAGCAAATCGTTGGCGATCTGCCGGTGTATCTGAGCTTTGATATCGACTGTCTGGACCCGGCTCACGCGCCTGGCACCGGCACTCCGGTTATCGGCGGCCTGACCTCCGATCGCGCCCTGAAACTGGTTCGCGGTCTGAAAAATCTGGACCTCGATATTGTCGGTATGGACATCGTGGAAGTTGCTCCGGCTTACGATCAGTCAGACATCACGGCATTGGCAGCGGCAACGCTGGCTCTTGAAATGCTGCACGTGCAGGCAGACAAGAAAGGCGCTTAAGCGTCCTTCTTTTCAGTATCACGTTTATGAGACCCGGCAATGCCGGGTTTTTTGTTTGTTAATTCGGCAACTTGGCAGTGAAATGCTGAAAACGGCGGCAAAAATTTTTATGGAAACGTTGCCAAAACAACATCTCCTTATAAGCCGTGTGCCGCGATTGGTTTTTGTCGGCGCTGGCGATATAGTTGGCAAGACTAAAAACTCTATACCCCCAGCGCTCGCTTCCTGAAGTGTGTTCCTGCCGTAATAGAGATTGCTGTTTTAATCCGTAGTTTGAGAAAATGATTTTTTCGACTGCTTTTTTAATCCGACCTGGAGTAGAACATGTCCTCTCGTAAAGAGCTTGCGAACGCTATCCGCGCACTCAGCATGGACGCCGTGCAGAAAGCAAATTCCGGCCACCCCGGTGCCCCAATGGGCATGGCCGACATCGCCGAAGTCCTGTGGCGCGATTATATGAACCACAACCCGACCAACCCGCACTGGGCCGACCGCGACCGCTTCGTGCTGTCAAACGGTCACGGCTCGATGCTGATTTACAGCCTGCTGCACCTCACCGGCTACGATTTACCTATCACCGAGCTGGAAAACTTCCGTCAGCTGCACTCAAAAACTCCGGGCCACCCGGAGTACGGCTACACCGCTGGCGTTGAAACCACCACCGGCCCGCTGGGTCAGGGGATC
>NZ_AJHJ01000041.1 GCF_000257645.1 Serratia sp. M24T3 | reverse complement strand
TTTAGAAACGCAGAAATTGTTAAGGTCAATTGCATCTTAAATCAACAGCATAGGCTGCGCTTACTGGGCATCGGCCCAGACCGACACAAGAGGAATTCAAGGCCATTCCCCTTGTGAATCCCCGGCCTTGTTATCTCGATAAGATCGAGGCAGAAGTATGAGTTCGTTTCAGTTACCACTGCGCATGACGTAGGTCGCGCCGCTTCGCGGTTTCTTCACTGCGGATTCGAAACAAAATCGTTTCTCATCACTTCGTTCAGCGCCGTCCTGATACCGCCAATATGAGCATCAAACCAAAAGCGGCAACCTTGAGGTCAAGTCCACGATCCTTCAAACTTCAAACTTCAATATCCGTCATTCCATTTGTTAAATTTTAAGCCGCTTAAACGAAACCCGTATTACGCGCAAAATTACAGCGACATTTTACTGTTATCAGAGTATTTTGTTTAGCATACAAAACAAATGAGCCTCAAAAAGGCTTGAACTGATGATTTGCCGGATGATTGACGGCTGAAAGAGATGATGAGCAATGAGTGAGACATTGGACCTGAACGCGGCGGTTTACCCTTTTCCTCCTAAGCCCGCTTCGCTAAACGACGATGAGAAAGTCTTCTATAAAGAGAAAATTAAAAGACTGCTTAAAGAACGCGATGCGGTGATGGTTGCTCATTACTATACCGATCCTGAAATCCAGGCACTGGCGGAAGAAACGGGCGGCTGCGTCGCCGACTCTCTCGAGATGGCACGTTTCGGCAGCCAGCATCAGGCTTCAACCTTGCTGGTTGCAGGAGTGCGTTTTATGGGCGAGACCTCTAAGATTTTGAGCCCTGAAAAAACCGTGCTCATGCCGACACTGAACGCCGAGTGTTCGCTGGATTTAGGCTGTCCCGAACAGGCCTTCTCTGATTTTTGCGATGCCCATCCCGATCGCACCGTGGTGGTTTACGCCAACACTTCGGCAGCGGTTAAGGCGCGTGCCGACTGGGTGGTCACGTCAAGCATTGCCGTAGAGTTGATTGAACATCTTGATAGTCTGGGTGAAAAAATCATTTGGGCACCTGATCGCCATCTGGGAAATTACGTTCGTAAGCAGACCGGCGCAGATATCCTCTGCTGGCAAGGTGCCTGTATCGTTCATGACGAGTTCAAGACCCAGGCGCTGACCCGCATGAAAGCTTTATACCCTGAAGCTGCCGTGTTGGTTCACCCTGAGTCTCCTCAGGCGATCGTCGATCTTGCTGATGCTGTGGGTTCTACCAGTCAACTGATTCAGGCGGCAAAAACCTTGCCTAACAAGAAGCTGATTGTCGCCACCGATCGCGGTATTTTTTACAAGATGCAGCAGGCTTGCCCGGACAAAGAACTGTTTGCCGCGCCGACTGCGGGTGAGGGGGCAAGTTGTCGTACCTGCGCGCACTGCCCGTGGATGGCGATGAACGGCCTCAAGGCGATAGCTGAAGGGTTAGAGCAGGGCGGAAGCCAGCACGCGATAGAGGTCGACGAGGCGCTGCGTGTGAAGTCTTTGATACCGCTGAATCGTATGCTGGACTTTGCTGCCAGCCTGAAACTTCGCGTTCAGGGTAATGCCTGAGGTTGATGCTTCAGAAAATGGGCCTGTTGCCAGGTGCAGCAGGCCGCCAAAACAATCAGTGATTAATTATCCCCGCCACTGACGATAGGCACGCTGCAAATCTACTCCCACTCGATGAGCAGAACCTCGCAGGGTGCGTTTACTGTCAATCAGCGTGACATTTCCTGCACAAGATAAGGTGTGTAAACCATCCGTGAAGGGAGCTGCGCTGGCAGGAGCTTGCAAAAACGCCCCTAAAGACAGCTCGGGCGCTTGTAAACTGGCTAACGGCATCTCCAGCAGACGCAAGGCACCGCCATAAGTGTGGCTGCAATCCTGCGTGGGTAACACCAGCGTGCCATCCTGTACAAAGGGCGTTCCTCCCATTCGAGCACCACTTTTATCCTGCCGCAGCGGCTGCTCCGTGACATTTTCCCATGGGCCAAACAGATGATTGGCGCGCGCCAGCATCAGCGTGCGGGTCCGCGCTTCTTTTGGCGACGGTGGGGTATAGAACATCCACCAGCTACCCTCGGCAAAAAATGGCGAGGCATCAATCGCGGCACAGGGAAATGAAAACTCAGGCACTTTTTCCCACTGCCATGGAAAATCAATAGCACGATATAGCGATAGCTGGCCGGATTTGTAGGCTTCGGGCAGCATCCAAGTCTCGCCATCAGCCTCAAAAACCACGGGATAGGAAAGATGCCATTGCTCTGAAAGCACCGTGCGCTGTTCAATCACCTTCAAATTGGCATCCAGCACGAAAACAGCAATGTCTCCTCGCCGGGTGCGATAGTCATAAAATTCTGCAAAAATATAGAGATAGCCATTACGCCAGAGACCAAAAGGATCGGCTAAAAAGCAGAGCGAGCGATCGGCTTCAATCCATTTAATGGCAAACGCATCCAGCTTTCCCGCGCTGGCAACCTGCTGAATGGGAGCCTGAATAATGCCAATACGCCATAAATCCGTAAGCAACATATCCATTGATTGATGAGTCTATTTAGTTGAAGTTTGGTAATGCAGCTTGTCGCCAAGGCTGGTGGTAATATTGGCAGTAATGCTGGCCGCAGCCTGGACGTAAAGCTCCCGGCTAAACCTGTTCAGCACGTATTGGCGTGCCTGTTGACCATATTGCCGTAGCGCAGCCGGCTGGGCAAAAATGCGCTCTAGCACGTCAATAAACGCGGCGGTCAAATCACCCTCTAGAATAAAGCCCGTTTGTCCTTCTAAAACGGCCTCGCGTAACTCACCAACCGGCGTGGCAATAACGGGTAGCGCAGCGTTCATCGCTTCATGAGCGGCAATGCACATCCCTTCATATCTAGAGGTTTGCACATAAACATGCAATCCGGCGAGAAAGCATTCTACTTCACCAGAAAACCCGGGCAATGACACGACTTCCTGCAAGTCATGCTGCTCAATTTTAGCCTGTAAAGCCTCGTGCTCAGGGCCGTCCCCAAGAATAGTCAAACGAATATGCGAAGCAAGCTGAGGATGTTTATTTAAAAATGCCGCTAATGCGTCAATTAAATATGCATAGTTTTTCACTTCATGCAGGCGGCCGACGCTGCCCAACTGCAAGACTGACTGGCCATCCCAGGCATTAGCCTGCGGAGCCTGGGGATTGCTGCAGAAGAATGGCCACGGCATGATCTGTTGAGCAGGAATGTGCATTTCGTCACGCAAGAATTGAACAACGGTTTGAGAGTCGCCAATCCACAGGCGTGACATTTTCCGCAGCCAATAGGTATGGAAACGCACGCTGGCGCTGTGTTTAAAGCTCACGACAGGGATGTTCAGAATACGACCGGCTAATTGGCCGATAACGGTTCCCCAGCTTAAAGATGTCCAAATGACGTCTGGGCGATCCGAGAAAATTGTTGCTAGATAGCTGCCGAGAATAATCGGCAAACTACGCCGCCGCTTCGCCAGCAGGCGATAGGTCAGCCCGGCTTCTGTAAGCCGCACCGCGGCCCCCAGATCGCGAGGTTCACAAGCGATAATAGAAACCTGATGTCCAAGTTTCTCAAGCGTTTGGACAATATCCGGGATAGCAAACTCAGCGCCTCCGGTTTCAAGGCTGGTGACGAGATAATGTATTTTCATTATTTACGCTTACCCAATTTGCAGATATTTACAGGGGCCTAACCCGTTAAAAAATCGTCATTACGTTTTGTGAAAATTACTTTGACGATTTGCACAAAACAGTGATTCAGAAAGGCAGGTATTGGCTTTTTGTCAGTGATTTTTGAAGTGTAAACACGGATTGATACACGATTTATAAACCGTAGTGATGAGGGGAAGTTTTCAAACAACTGGTTGAGCTGGCGTTGATATTGGTCTTGGAAAAGTCGCGGTAAGGGGGATGTCGACGATGCTTGTTGCAGGATTGAGATTGCAATAAACCCGCGTTTTATAAAACAGCTTTAAACGCGGGTCAGCAGGATTAAAGATCAGTGACGATGCACGTGATCGCCTGCATGGTCGTGATCCTCATGATCATCAGTAGAGCCATGACTGTGTGCATGATTGTGTCCGTGATGCCCGGAAGCTGCCGCGGTGGCAGCCTCGTCGCTAAGCGTGCAGTCATACATTTCACAAGCACCGAACTCCATCTGAATCGTCGAATGCCCGATTTTGTATTTTTCAGAAAGATGATGCTGGATCCGAGCGAGCAAGCCGTCGTGATCGTGCGGCGGAACCACCTGCGCGTGCAGAGTCATCAAACGCTGCTCGCCAATCTGCCAGACGTGGACGTGATGCACGTTGCGCACTTCGGGGATCACTAGCGACAGGTCTTTACGCAGTTTATCAATATCAATTTCCTGGGGGGTGCCTTCCAGCAGTTCGTGGAAACTCTCGCGCAGCAGTGCCCAGGCATTGCGCAGAACCAGGCACGAAACCAGCACCGATAAAATCGGGTCGATCGGTGTCCAGCCAGTATTCATGATGATCAGTGCCGCAACGACAGCGCCAATTGATCCCAAAAGGTCGCCCATAACGTGTAATGCGGCGGCTCGCACATTGATATTCTCTTTTTCTTCCCCCTGATGTAGCAGCCAGAAAGACAGCAGATTGGCAAAAAGACCCGCAATCGCGATAGCCAGCATGGGGCCACCCAGCACTGGCTCCGGCGTAGCAAAGCGGCGAATCGCCTCCCACAGTATCAGTACGACAATCAGCAGCAGCGCTGCGGCGTTAACGAAGGCCGCCATGGTGGTCAGGCGCAAGTAACCAAAGGTCAGGCGTGAATTGGGTTTACGGCGTGCAAACCGCACCGCCATCAGCGCCATCAGCAGGGCTGCGGCATCGGTCAGCATGTGACCAGCATCGGCGAGCAGCGCCAGCGACCCTGAAATCAGGCCACCAATGACTTCCGCCACCATAAAGACTACGGTAACCAGGAAGGCCAGCAGCAAACGGCGGCTGTTCCTGTCCTCAGGTAAAAGAGACCGAACTGACATTATTATTCCCTATATTTTCTAAGTATTGATAAAACGCTGGACAGCATCGGCGTTTAAGTCTGCGCACTTTTCCGTAAAATTTCTAACTGATGCAGCAAGGTCTGCAACAGATTAATTACCTTATTATAGGCCTGCTGGTGTTTCTTGCCGTGTTGACAGGCCTCGATTAACCGCTGGCACAGCGCAGCCTGATGCTCGTCGCCGATGATAAGCAGGCTGCCCTTGATTCTGTGCGCCGCCTTTGCCATCGACGGCCAATCTTGTGCAGCCGCCGCCTCGACCAGCTTTTGCCGATCCTCGCCAAGCGTCTGACAGAGCGTATCGATCAGGCGTTTAACCAGCGAAGGATTGCCATTGCCTCGCTCGTGTAATTTATCCTCGAAGGCCGCCAGCTCGGCCTGACGAGCGTTTAGCACCGATGTCAGAATAGCCTGAATAGCCGCTAACGATACCGGTTTGGTAAGGAAATCGTTGACCCCAAGCCGCTGAATCGGCAGGCGCGTGAATTCCTGTACATCCGCCGAGCACAGCACGATATGACAGGGAGAACGTCCGTGCTGTCTCTCTTGTCGGCGAATTAATCGACCGAGCAACGCGCCATCAGGGCGTGGCATATTGTAATCGATAAACAGCAAGTCAAATGTCTGTGTTGCGCAGGCAAGCAGGAAAATTTTGCCGCTTTCAAAAGTGCTTGCCACAATGCCGCAAGATAATAGCTGGCGCTGCATTAACAGTAAATTGGTCGGGTGATCGTCGATTACTGCTACCCGCAATGGATAAACCAAGTCATGGCTGGCCTGTTCCGCGCTGAAAGACACTTCAGGCTCCTTTAGCGCGCTCAGCGGCAGTGTAGAGCTAGGCAGGCTAATGTTTACCGACGTCCCCTCGCCGAGGATTGACGTCAGCCGGATTGTTCCCGACATTTTCTCGACAATCTCTTTGCAGACCGACAGCCCCAGGCCACTGCCCTGCACCGAGACACGCTGCGCTCCCGCCGCCCGATAAAATGGTTGAAACAGTTTTTCCTGTTCATCTGCTGCAATGCCGCTGCCTGTATCGCTGATGACAATCTGCAGTTCACCAGCCGTGGCTTCTACCGTCAACCAGCTCAGAGTGAGATCAATTCGACCCGACTCGGTGAATTTAATCGCATTGCTGACCAGATTATTGATGATTTGCATCAGTCGATTGCCGTCTATCAGCACTACCTCGGGCAACGGTTCTACCGTATGCAGAGTAAAGACAATAGGGCGCTGGCCAATGAGCGGAATAAACAACTTCGGCAGCTGCAACAGCCAGGATCGCAACGCCAGCGGTTGCGGGGAAAGCGTCAAAACGCCGCTATCGAGCCGTGCATAGTCTTGTAAATCGTTAAGCAGATTCATCAGCGACGAAGCCGAGCTGTAAACCAGCGGCAGATTATCACCGTTTGGCCGCCCATCTTTCAGCTCCAGCTCTAAAAGTCCGAGGATGGCGTGCATGGGAGTTCGTAATTCATGGCTGATGGTCGCCAGAAAGTGACTTTTAGACCGGTTGGCTTCCTCGGCCTGGCGTCGCGCAAGGTCCAGCCGCTGTCGCTCCTGTTTATCACGACGCTGCAGATAAAGGCGGCGAGAGAGAATAATCAATAGCACCACCACCACCGCCGCCAGCAGACTTAGCAGCCAGGTGGTTTGCGGCTGCATGCGGTTATCGTTTACCGCATCGATTACGTTACGCCGATCGCTAACCCATTGGTCGCGCAACGTTTGCAGGGTTTGCGACGGGATCTGTTGCAGATTTTTATCCAGAATACCCAACAGTAGCGGGGCGTTTTTCGGTACGCCGAAGGCAATCGGATAAGAAATATTGTTGGCGGCAAATGCCAGCTTGATCACCCCTGCATATCGCGACAGGGCAGTGAAGTTGGCGGTGACAATGTTATCAACCAATGCATCTATCTGGCCGTTGGCCAAAGCGTTATACAGCGAGGGGCTGTCATTAAATATTTGCACATTTAGTGAAGCGGGAATAATCGAAAGTGACAGATCGCCACGCAAGGCGCCGATACGTTTGCCGCTCAAACCCTGCCAGGTCGAGACATTCCCTGCCGATTGCGGAACGTACACTCCCCACAGCGAGCGATGATAGGCCATGCTGCTTTCATACTGCCGTTTGGCCTGTTCAAACAGCGGAAGTACGGCGCGAAAAGCCGCTTTGTGTTGATCGACTTCCTGATCCGCCTGCTGCTCATTGGCAGACCACACCGGGGAAAATCGCAGCCCGCTGTTCTGGGCAATAATATTCAGAATATCAACAACAAAGCCGTGCGGTTGTCCATCTGAACCGCGATAGACGAACGGGTAATCGTTTTCGGTCGCCGCGTAATGCACCAGCGGATTTTGCTTCACCCACTGTGCTTCCATGGGCGTTAGCGCGGCGTTGCCGGTGTCGAGATAGCTGGGGATTGGCTTATTCCAGCGGCCCTGTAGCTGATTCATAACCTCGACCGGTGTCGCGCTGATGGTCTGATTCAGCACATCCAATAGCTGCGCATTCTGGCTTGAAAAAATGAACGACAGGCTGCCGAAATTAAGCGTAGTTTCGACCTGATAAATTTGCCCGAGTTGGAGTTGGTCAATAATGAAGCTGGCGCTGGCTTCGTCGGCTATCAGATAATCACTTTTGCCGTTTAGCAGCGAGTAAATCGCCTGCAGGTTGCTGTCGAAAGACTGAATGCTGTGGGTGAGTTTGCTGATGCGATCATAGGCTTCCATGCCGGTCATTTTACTGATGGCAATTTCCGCGCTCTGCGAATTGACCATGACTTGACGAGCATTTTGTCGACTGCGAAGCACCCGTAACGGGCTAATGTAATAGGGTTTACTGGACCACACGCCCGGTGGCAACTAGTTTTGCGGCACACCAAAAATAGCGTCTATCTGCCCCTGTTTAAGCGCCTCGAGCAGGGCTTCCGGGCTGGAATAACCACTGATGGCAAAATGGATGCCAGTAACCTGTTGCACGTAGCTGAGATAGTCAGCATTCAAGCCGTAATAATCGTTGGCAATCAGGATATTATACGGGCTGCTGTTATCACTGAGGATCCCCGCGCGCAGCGTTTTTCCTCGCCAGGGATTTTGCACGCCATTTAGCAACATATCGGTCGGTAAGGTCAACGTGCTGACCAAATGGTAATTGGTGACAGACGCGGCATAACTGGCGGGCATTAGCAGACATCCTACCAGCAATATCAGCAGCTTCAGGCTTTTCATGGCTTCTGCAATTCTTTGTAGACTGCAGCCAGCTCGAACAGGTTATTGGCTCCGGTCTTGCGCAAGATATTCTTTTTGTGGGTGCTGACGGTTTTGTTGCTGATATTCAACATGTTGGCAATTTGCAGATTAGAATGGCCCTGCGCCAGCAAACCAATGATCTGCAACTCTTTTGGTGTCAACGAACCACTGGCGTCGTCGTTATCCGTTTCCGCATCTTGATCAAGCCAGGCGGGAAACACTGTCTCTCCTCGACTCAGTGCCTCAAGAGCTTCTACCAATATGCTCATCGACTGGCCTTTATTAATAAAGCCGCTCGCGCCACCGGCAAAAGCCAGTCTGGCATAAACCTCTTCTTCCTGGGCGGTATAAATCAGCACTGACTGAGCTGGATAGTGGCGCAGGATTCGTTTAAGCAGTTGCAAACCGTCAACCTGCGGCAGGCCGATATCGAGCACCACCAACTGATATTGACAGCTGGCCAGATTGGCCATCGCAGCCTGGTCGTCCTCGACACTGTGCAGTTGCCAGTCACGGCCGGAACGTTGTAGTGCGGCCTCAATGGCAACTTCTACTAAAGGATGGTCATCGACTAAAAGTAACCTTGGCATGCGGCACTCTGCAAAGATAAAAACGGGAAGCCGAAGCCTCCCGTCAGGATAGAACCAGATAATGCCATAAACCTGCTAAGCTGCAGCCTGTTTACCGGTAATTATTTGCCTGAAAAAAGGCTTATTTGCCGGTGTCAGCAGACTGTTTGGTGCCCGGAGTTTGATTAGGGCAGCGACCGTCTTTACACATGGTAATCTTGTGGTCTTTGTTTTTGCTGGTTTTATGGTGCATCGTGGTCGTTTTTTTATGTGGCGACTGCTGAGCGACATTGGTATTCGAGGTATTGATTTTACTGTTAACAACGCCGTTTGGTGCCAGTTTCTGAATCGAACCTGGGCTGTCAGACGCATTGGCGTTACCATTGTTGTTGGAACCAGAGCCATCTTCGGCGTATGCACCGGCGCTCAGTGCCAAACCTGCGGTCAGAAGTATTATTGCGAGCTTTTTCATTTGCTATCTCCTTATAAGTTTGAGCTTCAACCATCAATTCTTGTAAATGCTTATCAATATAAAAGCTTAGTCGATGATTAAGGGTAAGCAATGAGATTAATGCCGATTAATGGCGGAAAGTCGATTTACAGCTGTACACATTGCCGCTAGATTGGTCGCGATTAGAAAAACAGAACCGCACTTTTTTGAAATACCCAATGGAACAGTTATGAATTATCAAAACGACGATTTACGTATCAAAGAAATTAAGGAACTTTTGCCGCCGGTTGCTCTGCTGGAAAAATTCCCCGCAACGGATAAAGCCGCTAAAACGGTTTCCCAGGCGCGCAATGCTATCCATAAGATATTGAAGGGTAATGACGATCGTTTACTGGTAGTCATTGGACCCTGTTCCATTCATGACCCGAAAGCGGCAAAAGAGTACGCTACGCGTCTGCTGACCCTGCGCGAAGAACTGCGCGGAGAGCTGGAAATTGTGATGCGTGTTTACTTTGAAAAACCGCGTACCACAGTGGGATGGAAAGGTCTGATTAATGACCCGCAAATGAACAATAGTTTCCAGATTAACGACGGTTTAAGAATCGCGCGTAAATTACTGCTGGATATTAATGACACCGGATTACCTGCCGCCGGAGAGTTCCTGGATATGATCACTCCTCAGTATCTGGCGGATCTGATGAGCTGGGGCGCTATCGGCGCGAGAACGACCGAATCACAGGTTCACCGCGAGTTGGCTTCCGGGCTGTCTTGCCCGGTGGGCTTCAAGAACGGCACCGATGGCACGATTAAAGTGGCGATCGACGCGATCAACGCCGCCGGTGCGCCGCACTGCTTCTTGTCTGTGACCAAATGGGGCCATTCTGCCATCGTCAATACTGCCGGTAACAGCGACTGCCACATCATTCTGCGCGGCGGAAAAAAGCCAAACTACAGCGCCGAAGATGTTAAAGAAGTGAAAGAAGGCCTTAAAAAAGGCGGCCTGCCAGCCTCGATTATGATCGACTTTAGCCACGCTAACAGCAGCAAGCAGTTCAAAAAGCAGATGGAAGTTTGTGAAGATGTTTGCGGTCAGATTGCTCAGGGCGAGCAGGCAATCATGGGCGTGATGGTTGAAAGTAATCTGATTGAAGGCAATCAGAGTCTGGATACCGGTGCACCGCTGGTTTATGGCCAAAGTGTGACCGACGCCTGCATCGGCTGGCAAGACACTGAAACTCTGCTGCGTAATCTGGCGAACTCTGTAAAACAGCGTCGCGGATAATTCTTTCGCATTGCCGGTAATGTTATACCGGCAAATTGCAGCCAATAAAAAAAGAACGCCGAGGCGTTCTTTTTTTCGCATTCAGTTCAGCACTGAATTACTTGGCTTTACCCTGATTGGCAACCGCAGCAGCTTTTGCAGCGATTTCGTCAGCATTACCCAAGTAGTAGCGTTTGATTGGTTTGAAGTTCTCGTCGAATTCATAAACCAGCGGCACGCCAGTAGGAATATTCAGCTCAAGAATTTCATCTTCGCTGAGGTTATCCAGATATTTTACCAGCGCACGCAGGGAGTTACCGTGTGCAGCAACGATAACGCGTTCGCCGCTTTCCAGACGTGGCTTGATAACGTCAGTCCAGTAAGGAATAACGCGTTCGATGGTCAGAGCCAGGCTCTCGGTGGTTGGCAGCTCTTCTGGACGCAGTTTTGCATAACGCGGGTCATGACCGGGGAAACGCTCGTCGGTTTTTTCCAACTCTGGCGGAGTAACGCGGAAGCCGCGACGCCATTGTTTAACCTGCTCGTCGCCGTATTTCGCAGCGGTTTCAGCTTTGTCGAGACCCTGCAACGCACCGTAATGACGTTCGTTCAGTTTCCAGGATTTTTCAACCGGCAGCCATGGCTGATCCAGTTCATCCAGCACGCTCCAGAGAGTGTGAATCGCACGTTTCAGTACAGACGTGTAAGCGAAATCAAACTGGAAGCCTTCTTCTTTCAGCAGTTGACCTGCCTGTTTTGCTTCAGTACGACCTTTATCCGAAAGATCAACATCATGCCAACCGGTAAAACGGTTCTCTTGGTTCCATTGACTTTCGCCGTGTCTTACAAGAACCAGCTTGGTTACAGCCATAGCTAAACTCCTCAATTTACTGAAATTCCAAATGACGACTGTGATCATTATATGGCCTGACCCCCCGCGTCGGCAATCAATAAACGAAACGCGCAGCCCGAGTTGGCAGGCTGCGCGTTAATGGGAGTTTGCTTTACCGCTGATTACGCAGCTTTTTTCAAACATGTGCTCATATAGGTTTTACGAGCATCACCTTTGAGTTCTTTTTTGGCAGCATCCGCGTTACAAGTCTTCATTTTGTTTTGCTGCGGTGTCATGGCTTTGTCACCGGTTTTGGATTCCGCTTTCAAGCAGTGGCTCATGAAAGTCTTACGCTCGTCGCCTTTGAGGCTTTGCGTGGTGGCCTGCTGATTACAGTCGGTCATTTTCTGACGTTGAGCTGCCTGAGCCGGGGAAGGGGCCTTCATGGCATCGGCGGCCATAACATTGCCGCTGATGCACAGCGTAGCTAACAATGACAATAAAATGGGTAGACGCATAACGTATTCCTTTTTTAAACGTCCTGCTCACCAGGACACTCTGTAAGCGTAGATGGACTGTTGAATATTGGTTGGGGAAATTCCCGTCCAGCGAGGATAGATATCACATTTTTCGATAAATGATCGCTAAACAATCGTAACAACTCGGTTTTTTTATCCTGTCAAAAACTTACCTAAAAATTACATAAGATCACGGAACTTAGCGGTGAACTTCTATTGACATGAATGGTTATGATAATTATTATCATTTTCATTACGAATATTGATTATATAAAACCTGATAAATAACAGGGTATTGCTGTGCGTATGATTTGTCTTTTTTCGCTGGAAAAATGGCTGAGTAAAATAATAATCCTAATCTTCCTAAGGCCTTTTTTATGTCTCCACACAAGGGAAAACGTCACCTTAAGACCTTGCTGTCTTTAAGCCTGGTTGCCAGCTCGATTATGAGTGCCGTCGCAGCGGAAAATGCAGTTTCTACACCAGTGGTTAAGAACTCTGATAATAAAAACGCCGATACCGGCGATGTCATGACCGTTATTTCACCAAAAATTGAAAGAAAGGCCGGTGATGAAACCAAGATTACCGCCAAAGATATGCAACGTGATGGCGGCAATGATTTTGGTACTATCATGCGGTACCAGCCGCTGGTGAGCGCCACAGGTTCAGCGGGTGGATCTTCTGTCGGCAAAAGCGGTTTTGATCGCGGTGGTTATACCGGTTACAACATCCGTGGTCTGGAATCCAACCGCGTGGCGATAGACGTTGACGGTATCGCCCAGCCTAACGCCACAGGGCGACCTTATGTCGGACGCGCCGGGCAGGACACCTTTGGAATAGGCCGTGACTATATTGATCCTTATATGTACGGCACCGTCGATATTCAGTCTGGTGCGACCAACGTTTCCTACGCCAACACCGCCATTGGTGGCGCAGTTTCCTTCAAGCCGAAGACCGCCGACGATTATTTGAATGCCAGCAAGCACAGCTACTTTGGTTACCAGAGTGATTACGATTCGGCCAACCGCAGCTGGCACAACGGCATTACCGTTGCCGGTGGCGATCGCGACCTCAGCGGTATTGTGGTGCTGAGCCGCCGCGACGGGCAAGAGACGCGCAACAATAGCGGTACGCGAGATGCCTATCCGGCTAACTGGCATTCCGACGCGCTGATGGCGTCTGGAACCTGGGCTGCGACCGATACTCATACTCTGACGGGTACCGTCGATCTCTATCAGAAAACAAATCACACCAATTTTGACTCATGGAACACCGCTGGAACCGCCATTAACGGCAGGGATTATCAGAGCAGCGAAACTCGACGTTTCAGCGCAAGCCTGCTGGATCACTGGACGCCGTACTCGCTGCTGGTGGACACCATCGACACTCGCGTTTTCTATCAAAGAACCCAGGCGCACGATAATACCTACGGCCCGAATACGACTACCGGCAGCGGCATGGTGCGTACCTTCTCAGACTCGAATGCCCACACTCTGGGTTTCGATAACAAGATGGCCAAATCCTGGGGGATTCACGAATTCCGTTGGGGCCTGAACGGCAATATTTCTGAAACTGAGCGTCCGTTTAGCCAGTCGCCGAATCAAAGTGCATACACCTATATCATGCAGCCGGCTGCCAATAGCCGCACTTACGTATTTGGCGCTTTTGCCGAAGACACCATGACCTGGGATCTTGGCGGGCATAATTTCTCTGTAGTGCCGGGCCTGCGATTGGCCTACCAAAAATCCGAACCTAAGGATCTTTCTGCACTGGCCAGTGGTTCTCTGTCGGAATCAGAGCTGTCAACGCTGTACAGCAAAACCAGCGACACAGAGCTATTGCCGTCTTTGGCCTTTATCTATGATATCGCGCCAAAAGTGCAAACCTATCTGCAATACAAGCGCGGCGCACAGTTCCCGGATGCCAGCCAGCTTTACGGTTCCTGGAACCTTAGTTCAAGCTACGCCGGAACAGCTCAGTATGCGTTAATCGGTAATCCGAATCTGAAGACCGAAACCAGCAACAACTATGAGTGGGGCATCAAAGGCGAGGCGACGCCGGGGATCACTTTTAACCTCAACGCCTTCTACAGTCAGTACAAAAACTTTATCGCCTACACTCGCTATACCCGATCCGGCAGCCCAGCGGTATTTACCAATATTCCGAGCAACATTTATACGGCGTATGAAGCAGAAAACCGCGACAAGGCCTATATCTATGGCACCAGCCTCAGCGCCCGTTTCAACTTCGGCACCTGGTATCAGCAAGTGGATGGTTTAAGCGCCCGTCTGGCGTTCGGTTATGCCAAAGGCGCATCGAAATCGAGCTATGAAGGGGATAAATACGTCTCTCTGGAAAGTGTAGCGCCAATGAAACTGGTCACTGGACTGGCCTATGACGACCCGTCGAAACTTTACGGCATGGCAGTCACTGCAACCTTCAATAAAGGCAAGCAGGCAACGCCAACCAATCGTGAAAGCTATACCAATACCGGCGGAAATCTGGGAAGCTCCTCAACCGAATATGCGCGTATTCCGGGCTACGGAATTGTCGATTTGACCGGCTATGTGCAGGTCGCGCAAAACGTCAAAATCAGCGGTGGTATCTATAACGTCACCGACAGAAAATACTGGGATTACCTGAGCACTCGCGATACCGAGACTTCAACCGCCCAGGACAAGTCTGACCTGGCTCTGGCAACCATGCCGGGCAGAACCTTCCAGCTGGGTGTGAACGTCGACTTCTAATCTCGGCAATGGATAAGGCAAGATAAGCAAAGGGCCATCCTGTCGAGATGGCCCTTTTTTATGCGCGGTGAAAAGTTACAGCGCGAAAAACTGATACACTGTGGCTGAACGATAAATCTGACCCGGTTTCAACCAGCAGCTCGGCTGCGGCCAGGTTGAATGATTCGGGCTATCTGGCAGGAATTCGCTCTCGAGCGCAACGCCGCTATAATTGGCATACTGCCCCCCGCTGCGGTTCGGCGTGCCGTTGAGGAAATTACCGGTATAAAGCTGTAGGGCAGGGGCCGAGGTAAATACCGACATTTTGACTTTTTCGTCGGATGACCACAGGTGCGCCGCCGCGTTGTCACTGGCGTTACAGGTGGCGTATAGCAGGTAAGCGTGATCGTAGCCTTTAACCCGTTGCTGATCGCGATCGGCAAGAAAATCTTGAGCCAGCGTTTTCGGCTTGCGGAAATCCATCCCAGTTTGTTGTACCGAAGTTAAATCAGCGCACGGAATCCCGTCGCTATCAATAGGCAGGAAACGCTCTGCGAACAGCTGTAGCTTATGCTTACGCACGTCGTGACCTTCGCCGTCGAGATTGAAATAGGCGTGATTAGTCAGATTCACCGGACAAAGCTTATCAACCTGCGCCTTGTAGCTGATTTCCAGGCGGTTATCATTGGTCAAAACGTAGTGAACCTCGGCGGTCAGCTCGCCAGGATAACCCTGATCGCCATCTGGCGATACCAGCTGGAAGCTCACTTTTTGCTCCGTATAGTTAAGGATTTTCCAACGACGAGCGTTAAAACCCTCTGGCCCGCCGTGCAGCTGGTGGACGCCCTGATTGGCAACCAATAAATGCGGTTTGCAGTCGATCTGGAACTGCGAACGGGCGATGCGGTTGGCATAGCGGCCCACTGTCGCGCCCAGATAAGCGGTTTGCCGAGGATATATTTCCGGGCTCTGACAGCCCAACAGCAGCTCGCGCTGTCCACCCGCTTGCAGAGGCAGAACCAAAGATAACCAGGTAGCACCCCAATCCATAAAGGTAGCCGTTGTCCCAGCAGGATTTTTTAGCGTAACCAACTGAAATGGCGAGCCGTCCGGGGCTCGCTGTGTGTCGACGGGTGTTAACATATGCTGGCACCTTCTGAAGCCTGGCAAACGTAGAATGTTTCTTTGATACCCGTTTTAGCGTGATATTCATGAGCGACGGTTTTGCGCACTTTTTCAACCAGCTCGCTCGGCATTAATGCCACAATGCAGCCACCAAAGCCGCCGCCGGTCATGCGTGCGCCGCCTTTATCACCAATAACTGATTTAACGATTTCAACCAGCGTGTCGATGGGTGGCACGGTGATTTCGAAATCGTCACGCATCGAGGCGTGAGAATCCGCCATCAATACGCCCATGGTTTTCAAATCACCGTGGCTCAGGGCAATAGCGGCTGCCTGAGTGCGATCGTTTTCAGTAATTACGTGACGTGCGCGACGGGCAGTCAGCGGATCAAGGCCGGCTTCCCTGGCGGCAAACAAGGCAATATCCACGTCACGCAGCGCCTTAACGCCAAAGAAACGTGCCGCTTCCTCACACTGTTTGCGACGCGTATTGTATTCGCTGTCGACCAGACCGCGTTTCACGTTGGAGTTGATGATCACAACCGAGGCATCTTTTGGCATCGAAACCGCTTTGGTTTCCAGCGATCGGCAGTCAATCAGCAGCGCGTGATTCTCTTTGCCCAATGCGGAAATCAGCTGGTCCATGATGCCGCAGTTGCAGCCCACGAACTGGTTTTCTGCTTCCTGACCGTTTAGCGCCAGTTGTACACCGTCGATATCCAGATCATAGAGACTTTTCAGCGCCTGGCCGACCGCCACTTCCAGCGAGGCCGATGAACTCAGGCCCGCGCCCTGCGGTACATTGCCGCTTATCACCATATCGGCACCGGAAAATTCGCTGTTGCGCAGTAACAGATGTTTGACCACGCCGCGCACGTAGTTGGCCCACGGTAGCGCATTGGTGCTGACTATGGGATCGTCGAGCGAGAATTCGTCTTGCTCATTTTCATAATCTGCGGCGATAACGCGGATAACGCGATCGTTGCGTTGACCGCAGGCAATTACCGTTTCGTAATCAATGGCGCAAGGCAGGACAAAGCCGTCGTTATAGTCGGTGTGTTCGCCAATCAGATTGACGCGGCCAGGGGCCTTGATAGTCACGGTGGCCGGATAGCCAAATTTCTGTTCAAAGATTTCCAGGGTTTTGTTTTTCAATTCCATCATTTAACTCCGGCTTCACGATAGTGAACGTCGCTCACTGCTCGCAGACGTTCAGCGGCCTGTTCGGCAGTCAGGTCTCGTTGGGTTTCAGCCAGCATTTCATAGCCGACCATGAATTTTCTTACCGTCGCCGAGCGCAGCAATGGCGGATAAAAATGGGCATGCAGCTGCCAGTGCGAGTAATCACCCTCGCTAAACGGTGCGCCATGCCAACCCATTGAATACGGGAAAGAGCACTGGAACAGGTTATCGTAGCGGCTAGTGAGTTTTTTCAGCGCCAATGCCAGATCGCTGCTTTGCGCTTCGCCAAGCTCGGTGAGGCGCAGAACTTTGGCTTTTGGCAGCAGCAGCGTTTCAAACGGCCATGCAGCCCAGTAAGGCACTACCGCCAGCCAGTGTTCAGTTTCAACTACCGTTCGGCTGCCGTCTGCCAGCTCGCGCTGCACGTAATCAAGCAGCATCGAAGAACCATACTGCGCCAGATATTGACGCTGTAGATGATCTTCACGGTCAGCTTCATTAGGCAGGAAGCTGTTGGCCCAAATTTGACCGTGCGGATGCGGGTTAGAGCAGCCCATCGCCGCGCCTTTGTTCTCGAAAACCTGAACCCACGGGTAAGTTTTGCCTAAATCCGCGCTTTGTTCCTGCCAGGTATGCACGACCTTTTCAAGGGCGGGCAGCGACAACTGAGGCAGGGTTTTGCTGTGGTCGGGAGAGAAGCAAATAACCCGGCTGGTGCCGCGCGCACTCTGACAACGCATTAATGGATCTTCGCTTTCCGGCGCAAAAGGTGTATCCGGCATCAGCGCCGCAAAATCATTGGTAAACACGTGCGTCCCCTGGTAATCGGGGTTGACGTCACCGGTCACGCGAGTATTGCCTGGACACAGGAAACAGTCTGGGTCGTGTTTAGGCAAAGTTTCCTGCGAAGGCGTTTCCTGCTGACCCTGCCACGGTCGCCTGGCACGGTGCGGGCTGACCAATACCCACTGATCGCTCAGCGGGTTATAGCGGCGGTGCGGATGCTCGATGGGATCAAAATCAGACATTCTCTTTCCTTAATCTGGATAGCCCTGTGGGTTTTTTGATTGCCACAGCCAGGTATCGTCCGCCATGTTTTCCAAAGTACGGCTTACACGCCAATTCAGCTCTTTGGCCGCCTTGCCCGGATCAGCCCAATAAGCTGGCAGATCTCCAGCGCGGCGCGGGGCAAAGTGGTAATTCACCGGCTTGCCACAGGCTTCGCTGAAGGCATTGATAACATCAAGAACGCTCTTGCCGACACCTGCTCCGAGGTTGTAAATGTGTACGCCCGGTTTGTCATGCAGGGTTTTCATCGCGGCGATGTGACCATCGGCCAGATCGACCACGTGAATGTAGTCACGCAGACAGGTACCGTCTGGAGTGTCATAGTCGTTGCCAAATACTGACAGCGACTCGCGACGGCCTACGGCAACCTGCGCGATAAACGGCATCAGGTTGTTGGGGATACCTTGTGGATCTTCACCCATCAGGCCCGACGGATGTGCACCGACTGGATTGAAATAGCGCAGCAGAGAGATGCTCCAGTTCGGTTGCGCGCGCTGCAAATCTTGCAGGATTTTCTCAACCATCAGTTTGCTTTGGCCATAAGGGCTGGAAGGCGTTCCGGTTGGGAAATCTTCAACGTAAGGGGTTTTAGGCTGATCGCCGTAAACTGTGGCCGATGAACTAAAAATGAGGTTAGTCACGCCAGCGGCGCGCATTGCTTCGACCAGCACCAGCGAGCCGTGAACGTTGTTATCGTAATATTCCAGCGGTTTGTTCACCGACTCACCCACGGCTTTCAGGCCGGCAAAGTGAATAACCGAATCGACTTTATATTCGCTGAAGATTTTGTCCAGCAATGCGCGGTCGCGAATATCGCCCTGGATCAGAACGGGAGTTTTACCCGTCAGAGTAGTGATGCGTTCCAAAACGCTGGCTTTGCTGTTGCAAAGGTTATCCAGAATGATTGGCGAATAGCCCGCTTCAATTAATTGAACGCAAGTGTGGCTACCAATGTAACCGCTACCACCTGTCACTAGAACGTACATATCGACTCCTTGATGGAAATGATGTGGGTAACAATATCATGCTGTGGTGCGCAAAAAGGTGATCCATCTTATAAAATGGAATCGTTTACACCTCTAGTTTACCACTGTGATAGGCTTCCTACCATGGGGATAGGGAAGGGGATAATCCCCTTTGAACCCTTGGGATACGGATAGTGTAATCGATTACAGTGATTTTTTTATTGCAAAATTGTTTTTTTGGGGCAATTTTCGAGGTTGGTTTTTAATCAATTATTCAGGCTGACTCTTGTGGTCAATGCCCTGTATCAATTCTTAAACCAATAAACTATGAGGCGTTTTTCCGGTTCACCAAATTCAATGGTCAATTAACTGGCAGCATCTCCGCGTTTTGGGTGCTGCGCACAGGCTTTTTAAGGTCAATGATCACCGAGGAGTTTTTTCCGGTTCACTCATTTTAATGGTCATTTAACCGGCAGCGCCGGAACCGGGCAAGAGGTCTCCAGGGCGAGCCCTCTTGCATCTCCGCGTTTTGAGTGCTGCGCACGGGCTTTAGATGCTGCGCATGGGCTTTTTAAGGTCAATAATCACTGAGGAGTTTTTCCGGTTCAATAATTTCAATGGATATTTAACCAGCCGCGCCGGAACCGGGCAAGAGGTCTCCAGGGCGAGCCCTCT
Organism: Serratia sp. M24T3; assembly: GCF_000257645.1. GTDB lineage: Bacteria > Pseudomonadota > Gammaproteobacteria > Enterobacterales > Enterobacteriaceae > Rouxiella. The sequence goes on along the minus strand of NZ_AJHJ01000041.1, from coordinate 21,501 downwards.
TGCATCTCCGCGCCCCTTTGGTGTCGCTTAGCTGCACGGCACCAGACGATGAGTTCGTTTCAGTTGCCACTGTGTGTGGCGTTGGTCGCGCCGCTGCGCGGTCCCCTCGTTCGTTCGAAAGCCAAAAACGTCTTTCTCCCTCCCTCAGCGCCGCCCCGAGGCCGCCAATTCGGTCTATCAAAGAAAAACCGGCAACCTAAGCTGAGGCCAAAAGACCATTCTTCTGACAAGAGTTTTCTTTTTGAAGGTGACATTCTGTGAATATCGGTTTTATTAATTCAGAAACGAAAACAAAAGTTATATCTAGTCTCGAACAAACCTAAGAGATCTATCTTTCTGAGATCGGGTTTTGACCGCCGTAGAGTTGCCGGTTTTTCTTTTTAGCTGCTATTGGCGGCCTCAGGCCTACGCTGAGCGAAGGAAAGGGAGACGTTTTTGGCTCCCGACTGAGTGAAGGCAGCCCGCAGGGCCGTGGCCAACGCCACGCACGTGGGCTGCTGAAACGATCTACTTTTTTTGCACCAATCTGGTCACAAGAAAAGGGCCCGGGATTCTTAAGGGTGGCGGCCCAAGGGCCACCCTTGAGGCGGTCTGGGCCGCAGCCCAGTAAGCGAAGCGCATGAAGTTGAAGTTGAAGTTGAAGTTAAGCTAAAGGCCGTGCGCAGCATCAAGAGTTGCGTTGGACGCGAGTAACTTTTAAAGCCATTAAACTCTGAGCCGTTTTCCGGTTCACTAAATTCAATGAGCATTTAACCGGCCGCGCCGGAACCGGGCAAGAGGTCTCCAGGGCGAGCCCTCTTGCATCTCCGCGTTTTGGGTGTCGTTTGCCTGTACGGCACCAGACGATGAGTTCGTTTCAGTTGCCACCGCATGTGGCGTTGGACGCGCCGCTGCGCGGTCCCCTCGTTTGTTCGAAAGCCAAAAACGTCTTTCTCACTCCCTCAGCGCCGCCCCGAGGCCGCCAATCAGGGCTATTAAAGAAAAACCGGCAACCTAAGCTGAGGTCAAAAGGCCTTTCTTCTGACAAAAACTTTCATTTGAAGGTGACATTTTGTGAATATCGGTTTTATTAATTCAGAAACGAAATCAAAAGTTATATTTAGTCTCGAACAAACCTAAGAGATCTATCTTTGTGAGATCGGCTTTTGACCGCCGTAGAGTTGCCGGTTTTTCTTTTTAGCTGCTATTGGCGGCCTCAGGCCTACGCTGAGCGAAGGAAAGGGAGACGCTTTTGGCTCCCGACTGAGTGAAGGCAGCCCGCAGGGCCGTGGCCAACGCCACGCACGTGGGCTTCTGAAAAGATCTACTTTTTTTTGCACCAATCTGGTCGCGAGAAAAGGGGCCCGGGATTCTTAAGGGTGGCGGCCCAAGGGCCACCCTTGAGGCGGTCTGGGCCGCAGCCCAGTAAGCGCAGCGCATGAATTTGAATTTGAATTTGAAGTTGAAGTTGAAGTTGAATTTGAAGTTAAGCTAAAGGCCGTGCGCAGCACCTAAGCCATGCGCAGCATTAAAGGCCGTGCGCAGCACAAGATGCTGAATTAAACCCTAGTGCGCTGCCCCAATCCCTAAAACAAAAAGTTGCCTTTAGATTCCCAATCTAAAACCAACCTAACCGCGATCCAGCTCATCAATCTGGTATTGATAAATCTCCCCATCCGGCACAAAAGTCAGTCGATGCGAAATACATTGCGGGGCATCTTCCGCATGATGGGAAACGAACAGTAGCTGGGTGTTGCCTTCACCGATCAGCACGTCGATAAAGCGTCGCACCAATTGGCGGTTAAGCGGGTCAAGACCTTGTAATGGTTCATCGAGGATCAGCAAGGCAGGATGTTTGACCAGCGCACGCGCAATTAGCGCCAGTCGTTGTTGACCCCAGGAGAGGCTATGGAATGGCGTATCAGCCGTGCGTCCGCCCAATCCAAGCAGTTCCAGCCATTGGGTGGTCAGCTGCTGTTGGCGATCGGAAACGGCCTGATAAATGCCAATCGAATCAAAGAATCCGGATAGAATTACGTTGCGAACATTTGAACTGACGCGGTAATCGAGATGCAGGCTACTGCTGACATAGCCGATATGGCGCTTGATATCCCAGATGGTTTCTCCGCTGCCACGACGGCGACCAAACAAGGTTAAATCGTTGCTGTAACCCTGTGCATGATCGCCAGTGATAAGGCTTAGCAGGGTCGATTTCCCGGCTCCGTTTTGACCGACGATTTGCCAGTGCTGTCCCACATCAACCTGCCAAGTCAGCCCGTGCAAGATAGGTTTGTCGTTGTACTGAACCACACCATTACGAAGTACGATCAGCGGTTGATCGGCAGGCAACAGGGCTTTCTGGGTCGGATCCTCAGCTTCGGGCAAATTCATCCCGCTCAGCGTTTCGCTATGCGCCAACTGGGCAACCAACGCCTCTGACAACACTTGCTGACGCGGCCCGACAGACGCCAAAGAGCAGTCAGCAAGCACGCCAACGTATTGGATAAAATCAGGAATATCATCGAAGCGGTTCAATACCAGCACCATCGTCTGGCCCTGAGCGGCAAGCTCTGCCAGCATCTCCGCCAGCTGTTCCCGCGCCTTGACGTCCAGCCCGTCAAACGGTTCATCGAGCACCAAAAGATCGGGTTGTTGCATCAATACCTGGCACAGCAGCGTTTTACGTGTTTCGCCAGTTGAAAGATATTTGAAGCGTCGACTCAACAGGTGCGCAATACCAAACTGCGCCGCCAGCTTCTCGCAGCGGGCCGCATCATGGACCTGCTCCTGAATAATTTCAGCAGTGGTTCGGCCAGTATCGTCTTCATCGGCGCTTAACATATCGGTGTTATTGCGCTGCCATTCGTCGGCGACTAGCTTTTGCAACTGCTCAAAAGAGAGGCGAACAATGCTGCCGAAATCGCTGTTGCGCGAGCCTTCCAATAACACCAAATCTCCAGCAATGGCACGCGCCAGGGCCGATTTTCCGCTACCGTTCGAGCCGACGAAAGACCAGGTTTCACCCTGGCGCAAGGTTAACTCGGGTAAATCGAGAGTGCGCGTATCGCTAAGACGGAAAATGGCTTGTGAAATAGATAAAGATGACATTTTGCTCCTGCCTGCTTATGACCTTGGGGTTGCCCGCGCGGGGTCTTATACCCTGAGATTCTTATTAAAATGAATCATTAAGAATTTTAGGGATAAGCTCATCACCGGCCCAAGTCAATTGACAATTCTGCAAACTGTCAGCGCTAAAAATGCAAGATATTGATTAATAATAGCTTTAGCACAGCGTGGCGATAATCACCTTGTCAGCATCAAATTGTGCGTAGACCTCTGCATCTTCTTTGAGTGCCATTTTATCGACTTCTTTAGTCGCCAGAGTGGCACACAGAATTTCGCCCCCTTGCAGGGCAATCAGTACCTCACAGTTATCCGCACCATGCTGGATACTCTGAACCTTACCTAACAGCGCGTTATCGTTATTGCTGGCCTGATAGCTCAGGCTTATCCACGGCGCTTTTATCAGTGCGAGGATCTCTTTGCCCGGGAGCAAAGAAAGACGGTCGGCGCTTTGTTGTGTGAGAGCGGCACGAATCCGCGTTTTACCATCGGCAAGCAGGACATTGATATGCTGTTGGACCTCTTCATGGTCGCGCTCGATGACTGTACCAAAAAGCTGATTACGCGCGCTGGTTTGCAGTGAGAAACGAGAGATCGCCGCGAGCAGGCTGTCGAGGGGCAGGCCGTCATCTTTAAGCACATCAAAAGCTTTTTGCTGGATTTGGGCAAGTAAATCAAACAGCTGGATCAGGCGCTCGCCGTAGCGAGTCAGCACCGCGCCGCCACCGCCTTTGCCGCCGGTGTTGCGTTCAACCAGCGTTTGGTCGGCTAGCTGGTTCATTTCGTTAATCGCATCCCAGGCACTTTTATAACTAATTCCGGCCAGCTTTGCCCCTTGGCTGATTGAGCCGGTAATTTTTACCTGTTTAAGTAATTCGATACGGCGCGGGTCGGCGAACACGCGCTGTTGCAGTTTCAGGGTTAACAGGATTTCAGCTTGCATAAATGAGGGTCCAACCTTGGCGTCAGCAAAAGTTATGGTTTGAGGCATAACTTGATAATAGGGCATTGTCGCCGATTGCTGGGAGTTCTTAAAGAGTTGGCGAAAAGCTAAAGTAAATCAGCCAAAACGCTGTTAAGATTAGTTACATATTTTTGCATTTGCTTAAAAGGCTGATGCTTTAGCGAAGAGAGGCTATCATGTTGGAACTACTGGAAAGTTTGCTGTTTGCGATAATTATGGTGCCTATTTTTATCGCCTTGGTATTAGGTCTGATTTACGGCATGGGCGAGCTGTTTAACGTGATTTCCAAAGTCGGTCACTCAAAAGAGTCACACAGCGAACCTAAAAGCTGAATCTCTGCCTATTGCTAATGAAACCCGGTCATCACGCCGGGTTTTTTTATGGATAACCCGCAATTTTTCACGGGCTAGAATACTCTAAAGCACTTTTGTACGGATCACATCTGCAATGCCCGGTTGTTCGTTGTCGGCGATCACCAGCCCGGCACGTAACTTAATCTCATCAACGGCGTTACCCATCGCCACGCCAAGGCCGACGTTTTCCAGCATGCTAAGGTCATTGAAATTATCACCAAAGGCGATGACTTCGCTCATGCTTATCCCTTGAGATTCTACCCACTGTTGCAGGCGTTTACCCTTGCTATTGCCACCTTTGGCGACGTCAACCTGATCGTGCCATGACCATTCGCATGCGAGACCCAGCTCTTTCTCGGCCTGTTGTGCGAAGGCTTCCAAAGCGTCTAAATCGTGATGCGAGGTAGCAAATTTCCAGATCGACTGTGCTTCGTCTGCGGCTTCACGCAGGCTGTTGACCTGACTAATCGTCGGCTGCTGGCCTTCTGGCAAGGTTTTTCCCCAGATAATCGAACGTTCAACGTGGCCGCTGGTCTGCTGATACAGCATCGCATCATCAACGTACAGCAAGCCGTGGATCCCGTAAAACTCCAGCAGGTCGATCACCTTTTTGGCTTTGATTTTATCCAGCGGATCGGAGGCCAACACTTTTTGCGCCTGAAAATCATAAAGATAAGTGCCGTTGCAGCAAATGGCCGGAGTATCTAATTCTAAGGTTTTATAAAACGAACGGATTGCCACGTGATGGCGTCCGGTCACCACGATGACTTTAACACCCGCAGCGCGCGCGTCAGCCAAAGCAGCCAGAGATTCAGGGAGAATACGTTTTTGACGGTCAAGCAGCGTGCCGTCGAGATCGAGCGCGATAACGCGGTAAGTCATGAGCGGTTCCAGCAGAGTGTCATTGTCTAAAATTAAGGCTATAGATGTTACACCTTAAATCTAAATGTTAAAACCTCGCATCAAGGGCTAATGCTTTGGCAAGGTGTTAAGCTATGCTGAAACCCTGCTCTTTTAATAAAACGTACCCATTTTCAGATTTAATAAGGAGATATGATGAAACAAGTCGTTTATGTTGCCAGTCCCGACAGTCAGCAGATTCACGCCTTCAACCTCCACGAAGACGGTGAGCTTTCACTGCTACAGGTGGTGGAAGTTCCGGGTCAGGTTCAGCCAATGGTTGCCTCGCCGGACTCACGTCAACTTTATGTCGGCGTGCGCCCGGAATTTGCCATTGTGACTTATGACATCGGCCACGACGGCAAGCTGGAACTGGCTGGGCAAGCACCTTTACCAGGCAGCCCAACGCATCTTGGTATCGATTTACAAGGCCGTTTTGTTTTCAGCGCTTCCTACAGTTACAACAATGTCAGCATCCACAAGATTGGCGATGATGGCGTGGCACTGGCTCCGCATCAGGTGCTTGAAAACCTGCAGGCTCCGCACTCGGCCAATATGAATCCGACCAATCAATTGCTGATGATCCCGGCGCTGAAAGAGGACCATATCCGCCTGTTCGATTTTAATCTGCAAGGCGAAGCAACCGCGCACAAGCCTGCCGAACTTTCTACTGTGTCAGGCGCAGGCCCGCGTCATATGGCGTTCCATCCAAATCAGCATTTCGCCTACTGCGTCAATGAGCTTAATGGCACCGTGGACGCGTACCAGAAAGACGTAACCAGCGGCGAATACCGGAACGTGCAAACGCTGGATATCCTGCCTGCTGATTTCAGCGGCGAGCGCTGGTCTGCCGATCTGCATATCACTACAGACGGCCAGTATCTTTATGCCTCCGACCGAACCGCAAGCACGCTGTCAGTGATTAAAGTGTCTGCCGATGGCAGCGAGTTGACGCTGGTAGGGCATCACCCAACCCAGACACAGCCACGCGGCTTCAATATCGACCATCACGGCAAATATGTGATAACCGCCGGTCAGAAATCCCCTGATATTGAAGTGGCGAAAATTGATCAGGCCACAGGCAAACTGACTCGCCTTAAGACCTATCCGGTCGGCAAGGGCGCGATGTGGGTCACTATTATCGAGCTGCATCACTAGTCTGTTTGCTTTTCAGGATCGAAAAAAAACGCCAGGCTGACGAGTCTGGCGTTTTTATTTTTAACGTCTTGTCGTAGAACGTTATTTCACCGCAGGCACGGTGTTGTTGTACTGCCACAGGCGGTTGAAGCCGGCGTCATTAAGATTGCGGTTCGGTGCCACGTTGCCAGAGAACGGACGCTGAGAGTAAAGCGCTTCGCCCCACGGCTGTTGCAGGTTATAGCTGGTCGCATCAATCTGGCTGTCGCGGATCACCAGTTGGCCGTTTGGCGTTGAACCGGCAGTGTAACCGCCCTGATCTGCACCTAAATCAACCGATCGTCCCAGTATCGCTTTCGCTGCTGCGCCTTGTCCTGCAAAGCCTTTATCGGCAGTCAGGTTACTGTCGGTGACTAGATAACCGTAAGGCACATTAGCTGGAGTAATCGGTGCGAAAATGCTGGCCTGCTTAACGCCACGGCTCGAAAGAGTGTGGAATTCAACGTGGTCAAACACGGCGTCAGCCTGTCCGGTCACATAATCTACATCGCCTGCAATCAGGCTGTTGTGCACGTAAACGCGGCTGTAGCGGCTGGTTACCGGTTTATTATTGATGTCGGCAGTATTGACCATCAGGGTGTTTTCGCGGCCCAGCAGGTGCACGTTTTCCAGCAGCGTCCGATCGCCGTCAACGCGCAGCGCAACAGCAGGATGTTCGCCCGCGTCGGTGCTGTCCTGCAAGCTGTTGGCGATGGTCAGGTTCTGCAATTGCAGGCCATTACCCTGTGACCACAGCGTTGCGCTACAGCTTGCACCAAGGGTCTGGTTTTGCGGATTGGCGCACAGGTTGTACATGTACCACGCGCGATCGCCCGGCAGGAATTCGCCGTTTGGATTGACTGACTTGCGGTAATCCGCAGGCGCTACGCCCGCTTCCAAACCAAGCTGCAACACCACCTGGTCGGCACTGTCACCGGCACCAAACAGGCTGATTGGCGCAGAACCGGCAGGGATGTAAATCGCGCCGGTATAAGTGCCTGGCAGAACTTTGATGTATTCACGTTCGCCGTGATTGTGGTCAGCCAGTGCAGCTTCAACGGCCTGTTGCACTGAGGTGAACTCTGCGCCGTCAGCCCCTTTCTTGGGACCGACGACGTAAACCTTTTTCACGCCGTCGGTTTTTGCCAGCACTGGCGTCCAGCCCTGCTGCTGCACTTGAACGGATGGCCCACCAAAGGCCAGATAGGATTTCGCCGTATAGTTTGCCGCTTCATCGGCGCTCAGGACTGGCAGTGCCGCGGTGCCCGGTGCAATCTGAGTAGATTGATTTTCCGGACTATGGCTACAGGCAGCCAAAAGCAATGTGGCGGATAAAGCAGCGCTGGCACGCGACAGGGTGGAAATTTTCACTGTGTCTGACTCCTTGATGCACAAAAAAAGCGGCCAGCACGGCTGACCACTTATCATTTCGAATGCGGTTTGTTTTGCTAACTGGGTTGCAGCTTACAAACTTCCCAGACAAAAACATGGTTGTTTTGTATCACAAACCGGATTTTATCATTAGAAAATATTTATTGTGCAAACAAAAAAGCGTCAATCTTAGCTATAAATCACCGTCAGAGAGGCTTTGCCCAGCGTGTGGAAGTGAATGTTGAAGCCGAGATAAGCACCGCTGGACTCTTCGCTGACTTCAAGATGTTCAACGTCGAGCGCGTAGACAGTGAAGATGTAACGATGATGCTCGCCCTGCGGAGGTGCAGCACCGCCGTAACCCGCTTTGCCGAAATCGGTGCGCGTTTGCACTGCACCCGCAGGCAGGCCGCCCTTGTCCGACCCAGCGCCGCCAGGCAACTCATGCAGACTGGCAGGCAGGTTGGCGACGCCCCAGTGCCACCAGCCAGAGCCCGTCGGCGCATCCGGGTCGTAGCAGGTGATAGCAAAGCTTTTGGTTCCGGCCGGGGCATTTTCCCAGCTTAGGTGGGGAGAGAGGTTGTCACCCTGATAACCCATGCCGTTGAATACTTGACCATTAGGCATCTTGTCGCCGTCTTTGAGATCGTTACTTTTAATCGTAAAAGCCATTATATCCCCTGCAAACTGGTTAAATTTACGCTTTGAAATTTTCAGACCGAGCCTAACATTTTCAACAATGCCTGAGCAACGCCTGCGGAAGAGGCCGGATTCTGGCCGGTGATCAGCTTGCCGTCAACCAACACGTAAGGACGCCAGTCGGCCGCTTTGCTGTATTCGCCACCGTTTTTCTTCAGCTCGTCTTCAACCAGGAAAGGCACAACATTGGTAAGCTGAACCGCTTCCTCTTCACTGTTACTAAAGCCGGTAACATGCTTGTCTTTGACCAGAGGTAAATCATCTATTTCGACATGGCGGAACACGCCGGGCGCGTGACACACAGCAGCCACGGGTTTGTCGGCACGCCAGAAGGCCTCGATTAGCGCAATAGAATCAGCATCTTCCGCCAAATCCCACAGTGGACCGTGACCTCCGGGATAAAACACCGCATCAAAGTCACTTTCATAAACTTCCGATAACTTGCGGGTGGTAGCCAGAAGTTTTTGGGCATCTTTGTCGTGACGAAAACGTTCTGTGGTTTCGGTTTGCGAATCCGCTTCATCACTTTTTGGATCAAGCGGAGGTCGGCCCCCCTTGGGGGAGGCCAAAGTGATGTCCGCACCAGCGTCGAGAAATTCATAGTAAGGGGCAGTGAATTCCTCGAGCCAGAATCCGGTTTTCTTGCCGGTATCGCCAAGTTTATCGTGAGAAGTTAATACCATAAGTAATTTCATATCATCTATCTCCAATGATTTCAGTAACGTACCTGTAAAAACTTAGGCTTCTTCCTGGCCTACCTGAATCACCATCTTGCCGAAGTTTTTGCCCAGCAAAACGTCATTCAACGAGGCTGGCGCACTTTCCAAATCTTTAACGATTTGTTCGCGGAATTTGATTTTATCGGCCGAGAACCATTCACTCATCTGGGCCGCAAATTCTGGATAGCGATGACCGTAGTCATCAAAAATAATGAAACCTTCAACGCGCAGGCGTTTCTTCAAGATAGTGTTGGTCAGCAGGGTCATAGCCTCGCCACCTTTCTTGTTGTCGACGTCATTATATTGCGCGATCACGCCGCACACCGGTACGCGAGCCTTGGTATTGAGCAGAGGTAACACCGCCTCAAACACTGCACCTCCAACGTTTTCGTAATACACGTCAATGCCGCGCGGGCAGGCTTCTTTCAGGCGCTGTGGGAGATTGGCCGCGCGGTGATCCAGGCATTCATCAAAACCGAAATGTTCGACCGCGTAGCGACACTTCTCTTCACCACCGGCGATACCCACCACTTTACAGCCTTTAAGCTTGGCGATTTGCCCAACCAATGAGCCGACCGGGCCGGTTGCTGCGGCAACGACCACTGTTTCACCGGCTTTTGGCTGGCCGATATCCAACAGCCCCATAAAGGCGGTGAAGCCAGGCATGCCGAGCACGCCAAGTGCCAGCGAAGGATGCTTCAGTGCAGCGCCTTCGAGTTTTCTGGCTTCTTTGGCATTAACCACTGCGTAATCCTGCCAGCCGTTGGTGGCTACCACCCAGTCACCGGTCTTGAAGTTGGCGTCTTTAGATTCAACTACGCGCGATACGGCACCGCCAGTCATGACGTGATCAATCTCAACCGGTGGCGCATAAGAAGGACCGGCACTCATACGACCGCGCATGTAAGGGTCAAGCGACAGATACACCGTGCGCAGCAGCAGTTGGCCTTCTGCCGGTTTTGGCAGCTCGGTTTCTTCCAGACGGAAATTTTCTGCCACTGGCAGACCGGTTGGACGAGAGGCGAGAACGAAGCGACGATTAACGGATGATTTCTGAGACATACTGATTCCTTATATTTAAAAACTTCCACCAAGTATAAGTATAGAACGCAAGGCGAAACGTGGAAGCGACACTACAGAGGACCCGCGGCAAGGTACAGGAATTGGCAGGAGTATTTTGTTAATGAATAATAATAAAAGGATTATTGCGGGGAATGGTCAAGTTATCCGCCACCATCTGATGATAGTGGCGGGAGAAACCTCAAGCTTATTTGGCAGTTACGTCGAGATCGCCAAAATATTTTTTCGCCAGCCGGGTAACGACGCCGTCTTGCTTGATTTGCGCAATGGCTTTGTCGAGGCGCTCTTTGTTGGCGGTATCGCCTTTACGCACGCCAAAAGCAATGCCGCTGCCGAGGATTTTGTCATCACGCACGGAATCGCCGACGAAGCCATAACCCTTGCCGTCTGGACGATCGAGGAAGCCTTTCTGGCCCGCCGGTGCCATGACAAGCGTTCCGTCAAGACGGCCTGAGGTCAAATCGAGATAGACCTGATCCTGGTCCTGATATGACACAATATCGACACCCTGCGGCGCCCAGTGAGCCTGCGCATAAGTTTCCTGAATCGAACCCTGTAACACGCCAATGTGCTTGCCTTTCAACGACGCGGCATCCGGCAGCAGGCCAGAGTCGGTTTTCGCAATCAGTTTGGTCGGAATACGATAAATAACATTCGTGAAATCAATCGCCTGACGACGTTTATCGGTGGCGTTCATGGCCGAGTTGATGGCGTCGAACTTACGCGCCTGAAGGGCAGGGATTAGGCCGTCGAACGAGGTTTCGCTCCACTCACATTTGGCCTTTGCCGCCGCACAGACCGCATTGCCGACGTCGATATCAAACCCTTGCAGCTCGCCAGTGGCCGATTTGGATTCAAACGGCGGATACAGCGCCTCAAGGCCAAACTTGATGGTCGAGCTTGCAGCCAGGGAAGAAAAAGATGCCAAGGCACAGCTCAGCAGCATCAGGCTTTTCAATTTATGCATTTTTATTGCTCCAGAAGTGATGTTTTAAACGCCGCTCAAACGGCGCGCGCCTTCAATTAATGTCGCATCGTCTTTGGCAAAGCTTAGGCGAATCAGTCCAGTAGGTTTATTACCGCTGTAAAATGCCGATAGCGGAATACTGGAAACCTGATGATCGCGAATCAGACTCAGCACAAACTCATCGTCACTCAGCGGGCTGAAATGACTGAATCTGGCGAGCATAAAGAAGCTGCCGCGCGTTGGCAGCAGTTCGAAACGTGACCCCTGCAACGCATTAATCAGTAAATCACGTTTTTGCTGATAAAAATCAGCCAGTCCCAAATAACTTTGCGGACTGGCCAGCGCCTCGGCAAACGCGTATTGCATTGGGGTATCGGCGGTAAAGACCATAAACTGGTGGATCTTGCGGATCTCGTCCATCAGCGCCGCCGGGGCCAGCGTGTAGCCCACGCGCCAGCCGGTAACGTGATAGGTTTTGCCAAACGAGGAAACAATTACGCTGCGCTCGGCCAGTTCCGCATGACGCGCCATGCTCTCATGACGTTCGCCGTCAAAAACCACGTGCTCGTAGACTTCATCGGACAGGATCACGATGTTGGTATTGCGGGTCAACGTGGTGAGTCTGTCGACGTCGTGCTGGGTGAAAATCGCGCCCGTCGGGTTGTGCGGGCTGTTGATAATGATCATCCGCGTCCGGCTGTTGATAGCGCTCGACACTTCATCCCAGTTGATGCTGAAATCTTCCATCGACAGAGTGATCGGCACTGGCGTTGCACCTTGCAGTCTGACAATCGGCGAGTAGCTGTCGAAGGCCGGTTCGAAATAGATTACCTCGTCGCCCGGATGAACCAGCGCGCTGATGGCAGAATAAATCCCTTCACTGGCGCTGGCAGTAATGGTGACTTCCTCGTCGGCATCATAATGGCTGCCATACAGCGCTTCGACCTTGGCAGACAGTGCCTGACGCAGCGCCGCAACGCCGCTCATTGGCGCATACTGGTTTTTGCCTGCACGCATCGACTGGGCTACGGCGTCAATCAGCGCAGGTTGGCATGAAAAGTTTGGCGCGCCCTGAGACAGGTTAAGTGCGTTATGCTCGGCGCTTAGCTGGCCAATAACGGTAAAAATCGTGGTGCCGACGTCGGGTAATTTCGACTGCGGGGACATGGCGCTTTTCATGCTAACTCCTGTGTGCAGTAACGGATGGGCAGAATAGTGAAGTTTGATTAAGCAATAGATTCGTTAGGTCCACAATAGAAAGTTTGTCATACTTACCATGATCTGACGTCATGGCTGGAGCCAAACCACAATGCGTTCACACTCGGATTTTTCGCCTCATTCTGTGCCAAATTCGGCACTCAATTTACCGCCGCTAAACTTGCTCAAGACATTTGTCATCGTTGCTCAAGCCTTGAATCTGACGCGCGCCGCCGAGCTGTTGCACATCACGCAAGGTGCGGTAAGCAGGCAGGTCACCGGGCTAGAAGCGCATCTTGGGTATCCGCTGTTTGTCAGGCAGGCAAGGGGATTGACGCTGACACCGCGAGGTGCGCAGCTGTTGCCGCCGATACAGATGGCCATGACACAAATGGGCGAGGCGCTGCAAAGGGTAGCGAGTCATCCTGATACCGTGCGCATCAAGTGTCCAACCTGTTCGATGCGCTGGCTGTTACCGCGGGTGATCCAGCTGCAAAACGATCGTCCGGATATGCAGATCGAGCTCACTGCTTCGGTGGCGCATGGGGTGGATTTTAGCAGCGAACATTTTGATGCGGCGGTGGTGTTTGGACGACCGGTTGAGAATGCGGCCAACGTGCTGCATCTGTTCGATGAAGTACTGACGCCCGTTTGCGTACCGGATCTTTTAGCGACAAAGCCTGATCTTCTAAGGACAAAGACAGAAGATATCGGGCTTGGCAGTCTGGCGGATCAAACGCTGCTGCATCCGACCCGCGATCGTCGTGACTGGCTGCTTTGGCTTAAAACCGCTGGCGTACAGGTACTTCCCTCAAGCAAGTCCCAGCATTTTGACACCCTGGATCTGGCGATTAACTCGGCGTTGCAAGGTTACGGCGTGGCGATCGGCGATCTCACGCTGATTGAGGATGATTTGCAGGCCCACAGAGTGATCGCGCCGTTTACTCTTTGTGTCGCCAGCGGGGCAAGTTATCAACTGCTTTACCCCGATAATCCAAGCCCGGCGCTGCAGGTTGCCATCGATTTTCTCAATCAGCAGGCTGGTGAAAGCCGCAACAGGCTTGATACCCTGCTGGCCGCCTCGCGACAACTAGTCCGTACTGGCGGCAAGGTTTAGCTCGCACCTGCGGCAAAGTTCAGTTCGCACGGGCAGCAAGCTTTAATAAAGCTGTTGCAGAGCGCTGGCCACTGCCTGCGTGAGCTGACGCAACTGCTCAGGGGTAATCACGTACGGCGGCATTAGATAAATCAGTTTGCCAAACGGCCTGATCCACACTCCTTGCGCAACAAAATGCTGCTGCAGGCGTGCCATCTCCACGGGTTGGCGCATTTCCACCACGCCGATCGCTCCCAACACTCGCACATCAGCCACTGCCGGATGATGTTTGAGTGGCGCAAGCTCGGCGTTAAGCTGCTCTTCAATTGCTGCGACCTGCTGCGGCCAGCGGTTTTCCGCCAGTAATGACAGGCTGGCGCTGGCGACGGCGCAGGCCAGCGGATTGCCCATAAAAGTCGGGCCGTGCATAAAGCATCCCGCTTCGCCATTGCTGATGACGTTAGCGACCTCGCGGGTCGTCAGCGTGGCGGACAGTGTCATGTAGCCGCCCGTCAGCGCCTTGCCGAGACAAAGAATGTCCGGTGCGATCCCGGCATGTTCGCAGGCGAACAGCTTGCCGGTGCGGCCAAAGCCGGTCGCTATCTCGTCGGCAATCATCAGAATGCCTGTTTCATCGCAAAGTTTTCGCACCTGACGCAGATACTCGGGGTGATAAATTCGCATCCCGCCTGCGCCCTGAACTACCGGCTCAAGAATGACTGCGGCAATGTCTTTTTCATGCTCTTTCAACAGTGCCGCAAAAGGTGCAATGTCCTCTGCATGCCATTCGCCATCAAAACGGCACTGAGGCGCAGGGGCAAACAAATGTTCTGGCAAATATCCCTGATACAGACTGTGCATCGAGTTCTGCGGGTCACACACTGCCATCGCGCCAAAAGTATCGCCGTGATAACCGTGGCGCAGGGTTAACAGCTTTTGACGTTTTTCGCCGCGCGCCTGCCAGTATTGCATTGCCATCTTTAGTGACACCTCAACTGCCACCGATCCTGAATCAGCCAAAAATACGCATTCCAGGCCTTCTGGCGTGATGGCTACCAACTGTTTTGACAGCGCGATCGCCGCCGGATGAGTGATACCGCCAAACATTACGTGCGACATCTTGCCAATCTGTTCAATTGCCGCCTGATTTAACTGCGGGTGGTTATAGCCGTGGATTGCGGCCCACCAGGATGACATGCCGTCAATCAGTTGGCGGCCATCGGCCAGATTGAGCAGCACCCCTTGCGCAGATTCCACCGCATAGGTTGGCAGTGGCTGGGTCATAGAAGTGTAGGGATGCCAGATATGTCGTTGATCAAATTCGAGGTCGGCGGGCGTCATGAAAATTCCTTGCAAAAGTCAGGTCGAAAATTAGTCGTAAACCAAAAATAAAATATTACGTTGACCGTAAACTAAAATAAATCAAAAATGGTTGACGGTATATCATTACTTTTGGAGATGTCTTATGACAACCCGCCCTCGTTGGACTTATGAGCAAACAGAAGCGCTATTCGAAAAACCCTTTCTGGAACTGATGTTTGAAGCGCAGCAGATTCACCGTCAACATTTCGACTCGCGACAGGTGCAAGTCAGCACGCTGCTGTCGATCAAGACGGGTGCCTGTCCAGAAGACTGCAAATACTGTCCGCAAAGTTCGCGTTATAAAACCGGGCTTGAATCCGAGAAGCTGATGGAAGTTCAGCAAGTATTGGAGTCGGCGCGCCAGGCCAAGGCTGCGGGTTCGACTCGCTTCTGCATGGGCGCGGCGTGGAAGAATCCGCACGACCGTGATATGCCGTATCTCGAGCAGATGGTGCAGGGCGTCAAAGCGCTGGGCATGGAAACCTGCATGACGTTGGGCACGCTGAATACCTTGCAGGCGCAGCGTCTGGCGAGCGCCGGGCTGGATTTTTACAATCATAATCTCGACACCTCGCCGGAATTTTATGGCAGCGTAATCACGACTCGCAGCTATCAGGAAAGGCTGGATACGTTGCAGGAAGTGCGTGGTGCGGGGATCAAAGTTTGCTCGGGGGGGATTGTCGGACTGGGAGAAACGGTTAAAGACCGTGCGGGCCTGCTGATGCAGCTGGCGAATCTGCCGGTGCCGCCCGAGAGTGTGCCGATCAACATGCTGGTCAAGGTTAAAGGCACCCCGATGGCCGATAACGCCGACGTCGATCCGTTTGATTTTATTCGTACTATTGCGATTGCGCGCATCATGATGCCGACATCTTACGTGCGCCTTTCCGCCGGTCGCGAGCAAATGAGCGAGCAGACGCAGGCGATGTGCTTTATGGCCGGTGCAAACTCGATTTTCTACGGCTGCAAACTGCTGACTACGCCGAATCCGGCAGAAGATAAAGACCTGATCCTGTTCGGCAAGCTTGGCCTGAATCCACAAAATTTCGCCACCGAAATGGGCGATGAAGAACAGCAGCAGGCGTTGAGTTCACAGTTGCTGCATGCCGACAGCGAGCAATTTTACAATGCTGCGCGCTAACGTGCGGCTGCGGTTTATGCCAAGGTTTCGTTTTCGTCACCAGCAATGGGGGCATTGATGATGTCGTGGCATGCGCGTTTTGATGCAGCGATTGCCGAGCGGCGACAGGCCGACGCTTTTCGCCAGCGGCAGCCTAATCACGGCGGCAATGGCCGCTGGCTGCAACAGGGCGATCGCCACTATCTGAACTTTTCCGGTAACGATTATCTCGGGTTGTCGCAGCATCCTGAGCTGATCGCCGCCTGGCAGCGCGGTGCGGAAAAATATGGTGTCGGCAGCGGCGGTTCAGGCCACGTTACCGGCTTTTCTCAGGTACATCAGCAGTTTGAACAGCAGCTGGCGGAGTGGCAGGGTTATCCCCGCGCCTTGCTTTTTATCTCTGGTTTTGCCGCTAATCAGGCGGTGTTGGCGGCGATGATGCAGGGAGAAGACCGGATCCTCGCCGATAAACTCAGTCACGCCTCGCTGCTGGAGGCGGCGGTGCATTCCCCGGCCCAGTTGCGGCGTTTTGCCCACAATCAGCCTGCGGCATTACAACGATTGCTGGAAAAGCCTCTGGCGGGAGAAACACTGGTAGTCACCGAAGGTATCTTCAGCATGGACGGCGATGCGGCACCTTTGGCCGCCCTGCATAGGCTGACAAAACAATACGGCGGCTGGCTGATGGTCGATGATGCACACGGCGTCGGCGTACTGGGCGAGCAAGGTCGCGGTAGCTGCTGGCAGCAAGGGATTAAACCCGAGCTGCTGGTGCTGACCTTTGGAAAAGCGATGGGCTGCAGCGGTGCGGCGGTGCTATGCGATGAAGCTACCGCCGATTACCTGTTGCAGTTTGCTCGCCATCTGATTTACAGCACCGCAATGCCCGCGGCCCAGGTTTGTGCGTTACAGGCCGCGTTGACATGTATTCAGCAAGGCGATGACCTGCGTGATAAACTGGCCAATAACATTGCCCGTTTTAGAACGGGTGCCGGGCAGTTGGGTCTAGAGCTTGCCGATTCATCGAGCGCGATTCAGCCCTTGATCATCGGTGAGAATCAGCCAGCACTGCAATGGGCGCAGCGGTTGCGCAAGCAGGGTCTGTGGGTCAGCGCGATTCGCCCGCCGACGGTGCCACCAGGCAGTGCACGGTTGCGTCTGACCCTGACGGCTGCCCATCAGCCTGAAGATATTGATATTTTGCTGGAGTCCCTGAATGGGTGCAGTTACCGAATTAGTGAATAAAAAAGCGGTCGCCAATGCGTTTAGTCGTGCGGCCCACAGCTACGAAGGTGCCGCAGAGTTGCAGCGTCTGAGTGGCGAAACCCTGATAGCCATGGCTGAGCAACAGGGCGTTGAATTAGGGCCACAAGTGCTGGATGCCGGTTGCGGCACGGGCTATTTCAGCCGTTGCTGGCAGGCGTTGGGTAAAACAGTCACCGCTTTAGATCTCTCCGAGGGCATGCTGGCGCGGGCGCGGGAGTTAAATTCTGCCGCACATTATTTACCCGGTGACATTGAGCGCCTGCCGCTGGAAAGCAACTCGGTGGACGTCAGTTTCAGCAATCTTGCCGTGCAGTGGTGCAATGCGTTGCCGCGCGCGCTGCAAGAGCTGGTGCGGGTAACGCGTCCGGGTGGAGTGGTGCTGTTCTCGACTCTGGCAGAACATTCTCTGCTTGAGCTGTCGCAGGCGTGGATGAAGGTCGATGGCCGTCCTCACGTTAACAAGTTTCTTACGCCGGATAAAATCGCCGAAGCCTGCGCGCCCTTTACCCATCACGTCGAGTTCAGTCAGCATACTGCGCTGTTTCCTGATGTGATGAGCCTGATGCGTTCGCTCAAGGGCATTGGGGCTACCCATATCAAAGGCGGGCGACTGGGCGGCTTGGGCGGACGGTCCCGTCTGGCAAGTGTCGAACAGCATTTTGCCCGTCAGGATGGGCAACTGCCGCTGACCTATCGTTTGGTTTACGGGATTATTTATGTTGAAGAAGAATAATGGATAGGGCGATCGACAAGCAGCGCTGGTTTATTACCGGCACGGATACTGAAGTCGGCAAAACAGTGGCTACTTGCGCCTTTTTACAGGCTGCGGCCGCGGCGGGTTTCACCACGGCGGGCTACAAGCCTGTCGCCTCGGGCAGTGAAATCACGCCACAAGGCCTGCGCAACAGTGATGCGCTGGCGCTACAGGCTAACAGTTCAGTAGCGCTGAGCTACCAACAGGTCAATCCTTATACCTTTCGTGAGCCGACCTCGCCACATATTGTCAGCGAGCTTGAGGGCAAAGCTATCGTGTTGGCGGAGCTGTCCCGGGGATTGCGTGAGCTGGAACCTTTGGCCGATTGGGTCGTGGTAGAGGGCGCGGGAGGCTGGTTTACGCCGCTTAACAAGGAGCACACCTTCGCCGACTGGGTGATCGACGAGCAGTTGCCGGTGATATTAGTGGTTGGTATGCGTTTGGGCTGCATCAACCATGCGCTGCTGACCGCGCAGGCTATCTTGCGAAGCGGGCTAAAGCTGGCGGGTTGGATCGCCAATGATGTAGAGGAAACGGGGCAGCATCATCAGGCTTATCTTGCAACCCTGACCCGGCTGCTGCCTGCGCCACTACTGGGCGAGATCCCGTATCTTCAACATCATCAATTTAACGATCATGGCCGCTATCTTTCGTTGAAAGCTTTGATTTTGGCCTAAGCGTCAGACGGTAAGATAAGTTTTCACCAGATTATCGTCCAGCTGTTCCAGCGTGCCCTGAGCGACGTTGCGCCCGCCGTCCAGCAGGCAGAAACGGTCTGCGACGCTGCGAATAAACGGCAGTTTATGACCGACCAGCAGCAATGTCAGGCCAAGGTCGCGGTTGAGACGATGGATAATATTGCCCATGTTGGCTTCCATCGCCTCGCTGGTATGCTCTGTTGGTTCATCGAGGATCAGCAGCTCTGGCTCCTGCACCAGCGCCCGGCTGATAGCCAGTTGCTGCTGCTGACTTTCATCCAGTTCTCCGGCCTTGCGAGAACCCATTTCTTTCATCGAAGGAAACAGATCGTAAACCTGCGAAGGAACGCGGCGGGTTTTGTTACGCCCGGCCATCATGGCAATCTGCAGGTTTTCATCCACGCTCATCTGCGAGAAAATCTGTCGCCCCTGAGGTACATAGCCAATCCCCATCTGCGCGCGGGTTTCCACCGGCATCATCAGCAAATTCTGCGGTTCATGATTGGCCGACTGCCAAGTCATCGATCCACTTTTCACGGGTAAATGACCCATGATGCAGTTGATCAACGTCGTTTTGCCAACACCGTTGCGGCCGATCAGGCAATTACATTGTCCGCGATACAATTCGAGATTGATGTCCCAAAGGATATGGTTTTGACCATAAAATTGGTTAACTGCTTTTACGCTTAGCATCAGTTGTTCCTCACTTATTAGGCGTTCCGTTGAACACATCATTGACGACCCCTGTCATATTTCTGACATTTTTACGATGCCGTTAATCTGTTAACACAGGATTAAATTCCGTTTAAGTCTCGTATTTCAACAGCATTAACAGGTGACAAACGGCTATCCCGCAGTGCTAAACGGCTAAAACTGACGTTTTTTGGCCTTAAAAGCATTCACTGTTGCTAAAAAAGTAGAGAGTTAAGTTGTTTTAGATAACACAGCAGATAATTCGTAAAGGTTACCTGCTGAAGTAATGTTGCAACTCTTGGGCCAAGTTTAAAAAGATAACTCCTAAACACTATTGATTGAGGTTTTGTAAGGCTGCGCAAGTAGGGGGAAGGGGCAATTCATTATCAGGGATAATGTTTATGTGAGATCCGCGATCCTGAGGTGCACTTTGCCAGTGCCGAGATCGCAATTTTTGGTGCAAGCTTAAACCGACTTAAGAGCAGAAAAGTCCCGATAGGATGCACATACTGATTTTGCAATCTAAAAGATCGACCTTTTCTAGGTCAAATCTGAATATATAAAGAAATAAAAGTGTAAAAAAATAACTAAAAAAATGCCAAACGAGTCCGGATTAGGAAAATGTCGATTTTTGTCAACGCAGGTCCCGTGCGGCGCGCTGTGAGTTATCCACCATTCCTGTGGATAACCTTGTGCATGAGAGACATAAAACTTGCTACAGGCGAGTCAGGGCGCGGGTTGAGCTTAGTTTGTCCGCATTCGCAGCTTTTTAAGTAAATTTATATTTTTCAACAGCTTAATTAAAGTCAATAGCGCTAATAATTTGCCTGCAAGGTTGTGTAAATTTTCGTCAGCAGACCTTGTAAAAGTTTAGTCGCGACAAAATCTGGGGATAAATGTCCTTTGATGGGGAAAAGAGGAGGACGTGTTGCCCTAAAATGAACAACTTAACCGTTTAACAAAAAATAGCCACTTGAGACTGGTTTTTTATCCAGTATAATGGTTGACCAAAACGCTGCTCAGGCTGATGCAGCGGTAAATTCGCAGGAAAGTGATCCATTTGACATAGTGGGGGAGTATTCCATACTTCCTGACCTGTCTCGCACGTTCTCATCTCAGGTAGCCCGCAATGAGCAAAGTTTTCAAATTACATTCCGAATTTAAACCTTCGGGCGATCAGCCTGAGGCGATCCGCCGTCTTGAAGAAGGGCTGGAGAACGGTCTGGCACATCAGACATTGCTGGGTGTGACCGGCTCGGGCAAAACCTTTACCGTCGCCAACGTGATTGCCGATTTGAATCGTCCTACCATGGTGCTGGCGCCTAACAAAACGCTGGCAGCCCAGCTTTATGGCGAAATGAAAGAGTTTTTCCCCGAGAATGCGGTGGAATATTTTGTCTCTTATTACGATTACTACCAGCCTGAAGCCTATGTGCCGAGCTCGGATACCTTTATTGAAAAAGATGCGTCGGTAAACGAACATATCGAGCAGATGCGTCTTTCCGCAACTAAAGCGCTGCTGGAGCGCAAAGACGTGATCGTTGTAGCGTCGGTGTCGGCTATCTACGGCCTGGGCGATCCCGATCTCTATCTTAAAATGATGCTGCATCTCACCAAGGGTATGATCATTGACCAGCGAGCGATCCTGCGTCGTCTGGCCGAGCTGCAGTATGCGCGTAACGATCAGGCATTTCAGCGCAGTACTTTCCGCGTGCGCGGTGAAGTGATCGACGTCTTCCCGGCGGAGTCTGACGATCTGGCGCTGCGAATCGAGCTGTTCGATCAAGAGGTCGAGAGGCTGTCACTGTTCGATCCGTTGACCGGCCAGATTTCCACCGAGGTGCCGCGTTTTACTATTTATCCCAAAACGCACTACGTTACCCCGCGTGAGCGCATTGTGCAGGCGATGGAAGAGATCAAAGTCGAGCTGGCCGATCGTCGCAAAAATTTGCTGGCCAACAACAAACTGCTCGAAGAGCAGCGC
>NZ_AJHJ01000040.1 GCF_000257645.1 Serratia sp. M24T3 | reverse complement strand
TCATATAATTGATTGGCTCGCATACTAATTAGTTGATATTTAATGGCATTAAACAAGAGAAAAAACGCTGACAAAGGAGCAAAAGGTCATGGCGACTCTAGCGATTGTTCTAAGTGTATTTAAAATCATCTATTTATTGATGAGTATCATTTTAACTTTTAAGAAATTAAAAGCAAAAAATTGATCTAAATCAATGTTATTTTAAATAAACTATAATCACTAAAATAATTCCACCAATGCTAGATAAAAAGCTTAGGTTTTATTTGTATTCACACCTATACTTAAGTACAGTGAAGTCTAAGAGGTTGAATTAACGATTACCGCTGAATAAATATCAAACGGCTATAGTCGCCGTGAAAGCAATTCCCTGGTGTTGGCCATTTGGCATCCCCTTATCTCGCCGAGAAATAAGGGGCTTTTTTTATTTGAATTTAATAAAAAATACTTTATTTAAAAAAGCTTAAAATATCCAACTGTCTTTTCATCAATGCAGCTTATTGATAAAAAAATAGATAGAAAACGTATAGCTTGGTAATAAGAAAAGTATTTCCAAGACTTTCTAAAGACGCAGATAAATTGCTTATTTATACCGACTGACTAGCTAGGTGAATAACGTCTAGCACCTGGTGCAAATGGCTTGCATCAATCTGGCCTGGAGCCGACGGTTTACCAACCATGCCAAAGGTCAAAGCCGAACCGGTTAATTCTCCGGATAGGCGAGACACGACACCTAAACCTTTCATCGACATCGTCAGCAGCGGCCTTTCGGCATATTGATGATGCATTTCCCACGTCGCATTCATCAAGCTTAACACGTCTCCCGAGTCATGAGGCATGGTGGCAATTTTCAAGATATCGGCTCCTAACGCCTGCTGGTGACGAAGGCGGCGAATGAGTTCCTCCTTCGGCGGCGTTTTCTTGAAATCATGGCTAGACATAACAATGGCAACTCCCTGCCGATGTGCTTGTGAGACAATGTTGCGCACTACGGTTTCACTACGAAACATTTCAACATCCAGCAGGTCAGTTTTACCATTCTTAAGAATTTCCAGATAAAGATCGCCATAAGCCGTATCGCTGATTGTCGTTGCACCGCCCTCGGCTTGGGTCCTGAAGGTCACTAAAAGCACCTTGTCAGGCAATAGATCGGCTACCTGACGAGTCATTCTTGCGACACTGGCTTTATCTAACGCGTTAATCAGAAAATCGAGCCGAAATTCAACAACATCGATATCTTTAATTGCTGCAAATTGTCGTACTGAGTCCAATACCTCAGACTCCTGGGTTGCCGTTGTCGGCACAATCAGTTTTGGTGCGCCCTCACCTATCGATATCCCTTTCACCTTCAATAATTTAATCATGCGCTTGTTTTCCCCTGTTGGCGCTGCAGTTACCCCTGACGATGTCAGACTGTTGGGATGGATAATGGCAGCAGAGGCGTTTTTCAGAATAAAGCCTCCCGCAATCAGTGCGGTGCCTGATTTCATAAATTCCCGGCGTTTCATAAAATGGATCCCTCAAGATATAAGGCTAGTAGTTGGTTTGACTAAAATCGAGGTTGGGTATGTTTGTTAAAGAAGGATTCAGCTTTGCGCATCTTCCAGATATTTATTGCGGACTGCCGCGCCTCCGGCCAAAAGCATCACAGCGGACATCACGGTCAGGAACCAGAACGAGACATGCCATCCACCGGTAGAGTGATGAAGCTGGCCGAAGAAAAACGGGCCAGCGGCGGCAAAGACGTAGCCTATCCCCTGAGTGAAGGAAGACAACGATGCAGCCCCTTCAACACTTCGTGTGCGTAGATTTATAAGCTGAAAGGTTGCGGGAATAGTCATCAAACCAGGCGCCGCGACGACCGCCCATACCCAGGATGCGCCCGGCATATAAAGGAAGCCCATATATCCGACAATTTGCATTACGCCGCCGATTGCCACCACGATATACGGTTTTTTCATCCGACCCAGATAGATAGGCACCAGGATGGAGTGCGCTATCCCGACGATATTGTAAACAAACAGCATATTGCCCGCGGTGGCTGCACTGATTCCATTCTGAATGAGATAGGTGGGTAGCCAGTTAAGCATTGCGTACATGCTCATCATGCTAACGCCAAACAGCACCACCATCGACCAGGCAATCGGCCATTTCCATACTGCAACGTGTGGGATCACCGGTTTTGCAATAGTATGATTTACCTCTCCTTTCTGGCCACGATGATGAATACGCAGTAGTTGAAAAAGCCAAGGTAATGCCGCAATCAATGCGGTAACTGACCACAACGCCACATTGGCGCGCCAGCCGTCATTCTGAGCCAGCGGAACGGCAATCGCCGAAGGTAGCCCTGCCGAAACTGCGATCATCACCGCGTAGGTCGCGGTCAACGCCCCGACGTGATCAGGGAAATACTTCTTGATGGTCGGCTGCACCAATACATTACCAAACCCCATCCCCGCCAGTGCCAACACGCTGCAGGCCATAAAAACGGGGAAACTGCCGGTTAATGTGCGTAAAGCGATACCCGCACACACCATCAGCATCGACAACAGCAAGGCACCTTCGTAACCCAAACGACGTGAAACCGTGGAGGTAAGCGATCCGAATACGGCAAAGGACAGCAGCGGTAGAATGCCAAGAATATTGGCGTTAAAACCGCTGATATCATGGCTGATAATGCCATATATAGCGCTGAGCGACGTCACGGCGGCACGCAGATTTAGCGATACCAAAATAATACCGACAAGAACTAGCGCACGCTGGGTGGGAATGCCGTGCTCGGCCGGTTTATTGCCCTGTGGGGCCGTTTTCACGGCCTGAGAATCAACATTAAGTGCACTATGTAACTCGGACATCCTGCTTCTCCTTAACGATGAAAACACCTCGAATTACAGTGTGTATTGCGCCGTCTTGCCAAAACAGACTGACTGCAAAGCTTTCATCGCCTTACGGGCAACCCCGGTAGGCTCTTGCGCTTTCAGTTCATCGCTAAAAACTTCCAGGCCAATCGGACCGTGACATCCGCCCTCTTCCAGACGTTCAATAATAGTGTGGATAGGAAACTTGCCTTCTCCCGGCAGCAAACGACTGTGTCGCGCGATATCAATCAGATGCTCAGGTGCTGGATCAATCGCCAGATCAGAGAGCTGGACCAGATAAATTTTGTCCATCGGGATACCATCAAGATCCGCAGCAGTGCGGTGACGGACAAAGATGTGGAAAGCATCGATCACCAATCCGAGATTCGGCGCGTTGATGCGCTGCACCATTTTCCAGGCATCGGCAGTATTATTTATCCAGGTGCTCCAGGCCATTCCTTCATAGGCAATACGCAGTCCACGTTTAGCTGCCTCGGCGACTAGCCAGCGTAAATCCTCTTCCACGCGTTCTTTGACGCAATCTTTATGAGTGCAGGCTGGCGTCAAAAGAGTCGTTGCGCCCAATGCCACCGCAGTATCGAGCATGCGCAAAGCTTCTTGTCTTTTCTCGGCTCGAATGCTGTCCGGTGCGCCATCAAAATCCAGCAGAACCTGATAATCTGTCAGTCCCAACGGTAATGTTTTCAACAGGGCTTTAATCCCTGCGGTATCACCATCGGCGGCTTGCACATCCTGACGCCATAGCTCGACCTGATTAAATCCGGCAACACTGGCGGCTCGCAGCTTGTCTTCAGTCGATCCTGAAAGACATACTGTATTGATAAATAGTTGATTTTTATATTTTTCCACAATAATTCTCCAGGTAGTCATAACTACTGTTTTTCTTAAAATATGGGCGAGCGAATCTGTGCCGAGTCAAAATAACTCTGCGGGTCATAGCGCTGGTTTAGGGTTTGCAATCTGCTACGAAATATCCCATATCAACTTCAAGCTATCTTTCTTTACAGTAGATTTATTCATTGATGAACCTTGCCAACGTCTTCAACCTTATTTTCGAGACTTAAGACTAACCATAAAATTAAATAAGGTGGGAATACTGTTTTACGGTAGTAAGCCATACCGAAAAAGTAGTATGTTAGATTAATTAACATGATCTACATCAAGGCTGTTTCGGCGTTTTACAGTTCTATTTTTACTTAGTTAAATCTTTTCATTATAGACAATAATATTAATAAAGGTTTTGTATGGATTTAAAACGTTTACGCTATTTCTGTGTCATTGTAGAACAAGGCTCTATCAGCAAAGCATCTCGAATACTTAATATTTCCCAGCCTCCATTAAGTAAACGCCTGCAAGAACTGGAAGAAGAAGTGGGGACACCGCTGGTATTACGCAACGGCAGCGGCATCACTACTACTGAAGCCGGTATGGTGCTCTACCTGCGCGCCTGTGACATTTTACGTAACGTCGAAGAAGCGCGCAGCGAAGCCATCTTTGTTGCCAACAATAAAAAAGAAGTGCTGCGGATTGGGATTTCTTACCTGTTTCAACGCCATTTCAGTCCGCTAGTTGCACAGTTTTATCAACAACTTGAAGGCGTTAAGATTGAAACTATTGTTGCCGATTCAAGCACGCTTGAAGGCATGCTCGACAAAAAACGTATCGATATTGGCCTATTTCAACAGCCCACCATGGCAGGGAGTTATGAGTGTATCAGCATGCAGCCGGTTAAGGCCGTCGCGCTCATCTCGAAAAAGCTGCTGCCTAGCCCGCCGAAAGATCAGGTGTTGCTCTCTGAACTTGGCCAGCTGCCGTTAATCTTAATCCGTAGAATTAATGGAGAAGGGACTTTCGAATATATTAATAATCAGCTACTTAGATTAGGCGTTCGCCCTAATATTATTATCTCTGCCAACGAACCTAGAATGGTGTACGAACTGATAGCATCCGGAATAGCCGCTGCATCAATGATGCCAGCCTCCGAGGTTCCCCCACAGGCAGAAGAATATTGCCATATTGTCGATATTTATCCCGCACCAAATATTTTCTTCCCAACTTTTGTGAAATTAGCAGCAACACCTCATCAGCCTGAGTTATTGAATATCCTGTTACATTATCAGGAACAAGTTTCTTAATATTATGGCGATACATTTAGTTGATAAAAATAAAAATTAATAACTATTGTAAATTAACATTTCGACCACCTCGGTCTAAAATGTTAACCGAAGATTAATATAATTATGTAATTGTTAAGTTAGAAGCTGCTATTACTCCTAGTAAGGCTATTTCTCAGCGCTAGCTTTTAAGCTTGTAGATCTTTATTCTGGCCCCATTGGATTTTCCCCTGCAAAATGAGTGTTTGTGATGAAAAAAAGATCCCTGCTATGGGTAGTAATTATTGCCGTTATTGTTGGCCTGGTCGCTTGGTGGTTCAATCGCACACCAGCTCATGACCCTCATTACGATGCGGCGGCCTGTGTAGCAGTAGACGTCATGCACCAGGCGTCTGCGGATGATGCAGATTTTTCCAATAACATCCATATTGTGATCGATAACGAAAACAGTGATTATTCGATTAATAAGGTGAAATTTGATGCAAACGTGGCACAGGTTTCAGTACAACGATATAAGTCACTGAGCCCTCGGCAGAAGGCCGTTGCGGCCCAAAATCTTGATACTTGCATATCTGTAATGGCGACGGGTCCGGACAATAAAAATTAATCAGTAATTTTGAATCTAGATATTGAGTCAAAATAGAAAACGCAGAGCCAAGTTGAGCTCTGCGTTTTATTAAGGCAATGATATTTAATGGATTATCATCATCGACTCAAGCACAATTACTTGCCCTGTGCCTTGCTGATCGCAGCCTGCAAATCTTCTGCAGACACAGCGCCCGGCAGCACGGTGGTGTTGTTGGCATTCGCACCGCTCACTGGCATTACGATGAAACCAGGGGTGCCCTGGAAGCCCAGCGATTTTGCCAGATCGTCATTCTTCGCCAGCGCAGCGTGTGTTTCCTGACGATGTGCTTCGCTTGGCAGCGCGCCGTTAACTTTCTCAACTGCACCAGAAATGTCTGCGTCAGTCAGCTTGCCTTCGTCATGCCCGGTTGCATAAATCGCATTGTGATAAGCCAGGTACGCCTGAGGTCCTTTTTGTTTCCAAATCGACAGACCGGTTTCAGCTGCGGTGATTGACGCTTTCCAGCGATCGCCGAAGATTGGCCATTCTTTGAAAACAAAGCGTACGTTTGGATTGGCTTTAATCGTTTGCTCAACCAGCGGCGCCATACGGCTACAGTACATACACTGATAATCGAAGAATTCTACAAATGCCACTTTGGCATCTTTCGGGCCATAAGTCGGAGTATCTTTGTCCTGCAACAGGGCTGGCGCATTTGCCACTACCGCCGCCAGCGAATCGCTAGCCTGCTGCTGCTGTTGCTGGGCCTGAAGTTTCTGACTTGCCTGCACCAGCACTTCTGGATGAGCAATGATGTAATCAGAAGCGATTTTACCAATCGCCTGCTGCTGCGCATCGGTAAAGTTAGCGCTGCTGTCTGCGGCGGCCGCAATGCCTGGCGTGGCGATAAGCGCAGCCAGCAATGTCATCATGTGACGTTTCATAAAAAAGACTTCCTTAAAATATTCGGCTTAAATTTTTTCAAAATTTAGAACAGTTAGATGACATAAAAACTAAAGGATTACGTCACTGGCTGGCATCACTAAATTGTGAACTTTTATTAATCCTGCTGATTTTCTTGACAAAAAAGCCACGTAACAGAACGTGGCTTTCCAATAAAATCTATCTATTCAGTAAGTTATTAAAAATTACCGGCAATGATTTTTTGTGCATCCACCAGCGACTGTTGCTTACCAAGCAGGCCCGTCATCAGAGCATTGTACTGTGCAACCTGCTGCTGAGTCGGCAACTGGACCGAACCGTTGGCAAAGGCCACCTGGGTTCCTTGCTGGGAAAGGAAATCACCAACCGCTGCAATATCCTGGGTGAAGCCTGCCAGAGCCGGAACCACCGGAAGCAGCGCGTTAGCCGGTTGAGTCACGTCTTGCGCATAGACTTTGCTGTAAACGGCTTTCAGATCGTCAGGTTGTTTAAGCGCGGCCTGAGCCGTGTCGGCAGTGGCCTTGGCGGTCTGAATTTGCTGCGTCACGCTGTTAAGTGAACCCGCGGCCTGCTGCAATGCGCCTTTCTGCTGCAAGTAGTCCTGCGGAACGTGGATCTGCGCGATAGTGTTAACCGCAGGAGCCAATCCTTCGTTGATGGACTGCTTCAACTGACGTGAGAAGTTTAAAATGATGGTGTAATCGTTGGCGTAATTACCAAATTTCTGTCGCTGATCTTCACTCAATGTAGGCAGATTCTGCCCGCTGCGCATCACGGTATTTTGCAGATAGTCGATGAAGGCTTTCCTTTGCTCTGGCTCTTTATCGCCACAGGCGGTGAGTTGAAAAACCACGAGTAATGCAACTACAGGCGCCAGCCAGCGCGCGAAGGTCCTGCTCCTGATCCCTACAGCCATTTCCAGACTCCTGATTCAATATTCTTATTAATTACTGACATCCCAGCTTAGTAGGATAGAACATCCTGTGGCCTTAGGATACAGCAAAGAAGCGACTGCTCCGCGCCAGTGCAGGTTGCACAAATACGGTGAAGCCTGCCTAAAAAACATCCGCAAATTATCGCATCCATTTCATCGAGGCTAAACGTTCACAGAGACTAAAAACCCTTTACTACTTTGTATTGTAATGATTATTACCTGATTTTTTTGTGATTTATTCATGATTTAAGGAGATCTGGCAAGAATCTTGCCTGTATTTATCCAGCAGGAGCGATAGCGGGAAACCGGTGTCGCCATACAATTTGAAATAAGGTCACTAGGGTTCCGGTCTGCAATACGCAGATGGCTGGTCCGAGAGTGACCGACCGCCCTCTGGCGGTTACACGGCGGGATAAAAGCCCGGGAGGCCAAAGCGAGAACCATTCTCGCCGCCGACCTCCTGCACTTTACCCGTGGTCAACGTCAGAGGAAATGTCATGATTAAAGCTTGCCAACGCCTGCTGCTCTGCGCTTTATGCTTTGCTGCCCTTCTCAGCCAGCCCGTTCTGGCCGCTACCCAACCTACGTTTAAAATCGCCTGGTCTATTTACGCCGGATGGATGCCGTGGGACTTTGCCCAACAAAGTGGGATCCTCAAGAAATGGGCCGATAAGTACGGCATCAAAATTCAGTTCGTACAGGTCAACGACTACATCGAATCGGTGAATCAGTACACTTCTGGCGGATTTGACGGCTGCACCATGACCAACATGGACGCCCTGACTATTCCGGCAACCGGTGGCGTAGACAGCACCGCGCTGATTGTTGGTGATTACTCCAACGGCAACGACGGCATCATGCTTAAAGGCGGCGGTGATGTTAAATCACTGAAAGGTCAGTCAATTAATCTGGTTCAGCTTTCAGTCTCAGAATATCTGCTGGCCCGCGCGCTGGAGAAATCCGGCATGAGCGAAAAAGATATCACTGTAGTGAATACCGCCGATGCCGATCTGGTCGCCGCTTTCGGTACTCCGGCAGTAAAATCCATCGTTACCTGGAACCCGCTGCTGGCTGAAGCTAAAAAGCAGCCAGACAGCCACGAAATATTCTCTTCTGCACAAATTCCCGGTGAAATCCTCGACCTGTTGGTGGTCAACGGCAAAACCCTGAAAGCTCACCCCGAGCTGGGCAAAGCGCTGACCGGTGCCTGGTATGAAACGCTGAACGCCATGAAAGGTAATGGCCCGGATGCCGTTAAGGCGCGCACCTATATGGCGCACGAATCGGGCACTGACCTTAAAGGTTTCGACGAGCAGATCGCCGACACCTACCTCTTTGGCACACCCAGGCAAACCCTGGATTTCATTGACGGTCCACAAATCAAAACCACCATGCAGTCGGTAGCCGAATTCTCTTTCGCGCACGGCCTGCTTGGCGAAGGCGCGCCTGATGCCACGACCGTTGGTATCACAACGCCTGCGGGTAACTGGGGCAATCCGGCTAACCAGAAACTGCATTTCACCGATGAATTTGTGAAGCTCGCCGCGGCTAACAAACTGTAATCGCCAGACCACGATCGTTAAAGGAGAGCATTCGATGCGCAAAATGATCAACTACCAACCCCAACGCCTGTCACGCAGCCTGCTAGGGTTGCTGCCCCTGCTGCTGCTGGTATTGGTGTATCTGATGGCGTCGGATGCTCGTCTGTCGGTCAATGCTTTCGACAAGCTGCTTCCAAGCTTTAGTTCAATGGGCGATGCACTTTACCGCGTCGCCTTCGAGCCTGACCCGCGCACCGGCCAATATCTGCTGTGGGCCGACACTTACGCCAGCCTGATTCGCCTGCTCAGTGGCATCTTGATCAGCGCTTTTCTCGGGTTGGCGCTGGGCATTTTCTGCGGCGCGTTGCCTGCTGTACGTTCGCTTATCTCTCCGCTGGTGACGCTGTTCGCCCTTATTCCTCCACTGGCAGTGCTGCCAATCCTGTTCATTATGTTCGGGTTGGGGGAGCTGTCGAAAGTGGTGCTGATTGCCGTTGGCGTGACGCCGTTTATCGCCCGCGATTTACAGCAGCACGTGCAATCGATCCCACAGGAACAGCTAATCAAGGCACAAACTCTCAGCGCCCACAGCGGGCAAATCCTGTGGCGTATTATTTTGCCACAGCTGATGCCGCGCCTGCTCGACGCCGTGCGCCTCTCCTTAGGCTCTGCGTGGCTTTTCCTGATCGCCGCAGAAGCAATCGCCGCCACCGAAGGCCTGGGCTATCGCATCTTCCTGATGCGCCGTTATCTGGCGATGGACGTCATTCTGCCCTACGTCGCCTGGATTACCCTGCTGGCCTTTGCCCTGGATGCCCTGCTGCGCCTGATTAGCCGCCGCTGCTGGCCGTGGTATTACGTTAAATGAGCTTAAAACGGAGCACGCTATGAGCTTACTGAGTATGCGCAATCTGGAAAAACACTACGGCAATCAGGTGGTGCTGGAACGGGTCAATGCCGAGGTGCAGGAAGGCGAGTTTGTGTCGATCGTTGGGGCATCTGGCTGTGGGAAAACCACTTTTTTGAAGATGATGCTTGGCACAGAAAGTCCTAGCAAAGGCGAACTTTTGCTCGACGGCAAACCCATCCCACAAGAGCCGGGCGAGGATCGCGGTGTGGTGTTTCAGCGCTATTCGGTGTTTCCACACCTGACAGCGCTGCAAAACGTGATGCTCGGAGAGGAGTTTGTGCAGGCGCGCTGGTTAGGCCGGGTGTGGGGCAGCAAGCGGCGGGCGATTGCCGAACGTGCAACCGAGATGCTTGCACAGGTTGGGCTGGGACACGCACTGGATAAGTATCCGCACCAGCTTTCTGGCGGCATGCAGCAGCGTTTGGCGCTAGCACAGGCTCTGACCAAGAAACCACGCATTTTGCTGCTCGACGAACCTTTTGGCGCGCTGGACCCAGGTATCCGAAAAGACATGCACCAGTTGATTACCACCTTGTGGCAAGAGCATCAGTTGACAATTTTTATGATTACTCACGACCTGAAAGAGGGGTTTTCACTCGGCTCGCGCCTGTGGGTGTTCGACAAAATTCGCCACGATCCACAGGCTCCCGACGCTTGGGGCGCGAGCATAACCTATGACATCCCCTTAGACCGACAGGCCGCCGCAGGCCCCTCGGCCTTGACCCAACAGCAAATTAGCGAGCGTGTTTATTCCACCGCGCGCGTGGCTTGACCCCTTATCAAGAGAGGAAAATATGATGAACGAATCCAGCGACAGCTTATATCAGACCCTGCTCCCCGGCGGGTCACACTGGTCAATGCGGGTTAAAGCAGGATCGGCGCTACGCCTGACCGACGTCGAAGGCAACGCCAATCTTGGCATGCTTTTTTACAATCCAGAAAACCTGCTTGAAAGATATAACGCGCCCGACACTCTTAAATGTCAGCACACCTTCAGACTCACCGCAGGCCATTGCCTGTATTCCGACATGGGACGTATCTTTTGCGGCATTGAACAGGACACTTTTGGCTGGCACGACACCGTCTGTGGCACGATGAACGCCTGCTTGGCCGAACAGCGTTTTGGCGCTTTGAACTATCAGCAAGCCCGCAACGAGCGTCATCAAAATGGCTACGACAGCTTTTTAGTCGAACTGGCGAAATACGGGCTAGGCAAAAGAGATATGGCCGCCTGCGTCAACTGGTTTTCCAAAGTCACAGTCGATGATGAGGGCAATCTTGCGCTGGATGCTCGTCCAAAGCCAACCGCCAGCATCACGCTGCGTTTCGCCATGGATACGCTGGTGATTATGCATACTTGCCCGCATCCATTAACTGAATCAGACAGTTATCCCCGCGCAGCGGTCACCGTTGAGTTGCTCGCCAATACTGCGCCGCTGCCGGCACACTGTCTGAGCCAAGAGGAAAACCGTCGCGGCAATGCCAATAATGCCCTCTATCGCCACACCGCCTGCTGCCAGGAGGCACAACGATGATCCAGACCAGTTCACGCCTTATTAAAGATGCAGTTTACCGCGCGCAGGTTGGTGCCGGTGATTACTGGCTGCATCGCATCGGAGCCGGGCAAACACTGCGTATCGTCGACAGCGAGGGGAATCAGGCTGCCGATACGCTGTTTTTCAACGCCGATGAT
This sequence comes from Serratia sp. M24T3, assembly GCF_000257645.1. Taxonomy (GTDB): domain Bacteria; phylum Pseudomonadota; class Gammaproteobacteria; order Enterobacterales; family Enterobacteriaceae; genus Rouxiella. The sequence goes on along the minus strand of NZ_AJHJ01000040.1, from coordinate 34,529 downwards.
ATTGGCGAACGCTACAGCATGACCGATACCCTGCGCGGGCAAAAAAATGTGTTTCTGACCGCTGGAACCGTGCTGCGCTCCAATGATGATCGTCCAATGCTGGAGATTGTCGCCGACACCTGCGGCCGCCATGACACGCTGGGCGGGGCTTGCTCCACCGAAAGCAACACCGTGCGTTACTCGCTGGAAAAGCGCCATATGCACGCCTGCCGTGACAGTTGGATGCTGGCGATTGCCGCACATCCGCAGTATGGCCTCTCCAAACAAGATATTACCCATAATATCAACTTTTTCATGAACGTACCGGTAACCGCGCAGGGCGGATTGACTTTTGCCGACGGGCTTTCTGCACCGGGGAAATACGTCGAGTTGGTGGCGAAAATGAACATTTTGGTGCTGATCTCCAACTGTCCGCAGCTTAACAATCCTTGCAATGGCTATAATCCGACGCCGATTGAAGTCGCCGTCTGGTAAATCCAACCCGCTAAACGCGTGCTTCGGGACGACCCGCAGAATGTCACGCAAAAACTCAGCAGGACGACCTGCGCGACGAAGCATAGAGAGTCCACCATGTTTACATGCGTTTTGATTGCCAATCGCGGCGCCATTGCGGTGCGCATCATCCGTACCTTGAAACAGATGGGCGTGCGCGCCGTGGCGGTTTACGCCGAAGCCGACAGGCATTCGCTGCACGTTCGTCAGGCCGATGAGGCCTTCTGTCTGGGTGATGGCAGTGTGCGCGAAACCTATCTCGATCAGGACAAATTATTCGCTATCGCCAAGCAGTGCGGTGCCGAAGCTATTCACCCCGGTTATGGATTTCTTTCGGAGAATGCCAGCTTCGTTGAGCGCTGCCGCCAGCAGGAAGTCATTTTTCTCGGCCCGACGCCGCAGCAGATGGCGGCCTTTGGTCTCAAGCACAGCGCGCGGCAGCTGGCGCAGGATAATCAAGTGCCGCTACTGCCGGGCAGCGGTTTGCTGCGAGATCTCGAGCAGGCGTTGGTTTCTGCCAGGGAAATCGGTTATCCGGTAATGCTGAAAAGCACTGCGGGCGGAGGCGGTATCGGCATGCAGCGTTGCGATGACGCAGAGATCCTCAGCGAAGCATTCACTCGCGTAAAACGTCTTGCGGGCAATAATTTCGCCGACGATGGCGTTTTTTTAGAAAAATTCGTCGCTGATGCACGCCATATCGAGGTACAAATTTTTGGTGACGGCGAAGGCAACGTGATTGCCCTGGGCGAGAGAGACTGCTCGGCCCAGCGGCGTAATCAGAAAGTGATTGAAGAAACTCCGGCACCAAACCTGCCCCAGCCGATACGCGAGGCGCTGGCGCAAACTGCCGTACGTCTCGGCAAAGCGGTAAACTATCGCAGCGCAGGCACAGTGGAATATGTTTACGATGTCAGCAGCGAGCAGTTTTATTTTCTTGAAGTTAACACCCGATTGCAGGTCGAGCACGGCGTAACCGAGATGGTCTACGGCGTCGATATTGTCAGTTGGATGGTGCAACTTGGGGCCGGATGTTTACCGCCACTTTCGTCGCTGGCAGTGAGTGCTCCGCAGGGTCATGCGATTCAAGTGCGACTCTATGCCGAAGATCCGGCCAAACAGTTCCAGCCTTGCGCCGGTCTGCTGAGTCATGTCAGTTTCCCTTTGGCCCCTGCAGATGCCGAGCTGCGCATCGATAGCTGGATAGACAGCGGCAGTGAGGTTTCGCCTTTCTACGATCCCATGCTGGCAAAAGTCATTATTCACGCCGCCAATCGACATCAGGCGCTGAATGCGCTGAGCCAGACTTTACGAAACACCTCGCTGTACGGCATTGAAACCAATTTGGATTATCTGCGCCATCTGCTCAATCAACCGGCTGTGCGCGAGGGAAAAGTTATCACCGCAACGCTGGGATGTGTTACGTATCAGCCCGCGACCTTGGACGTGATCGCGCCGGGCACGCTGACCAGCATTCAGGATGCCACCGGCCGCCGCGGCTATTGGCACGTCGGCGTCCCGCCATCTGGCCCGTTCGACAGCCGTTCCTTCCGTCTTGGCAATCGCCTGCTTGGCAACGATGAACAGGCTGCCGGATTGGAAATTACCTTGCGCGGCCCGACACTGCGTTTTAATCAGGACTGCGCGATCGTCATTAGTGGCGCGACAATAGATGTCCGTCTTGATAATCAACCGCTGCCGATGTGGCAAGTCTGTAATGTGTCGGCGGGTCAAACCCTGAGCCTTGGGCAGATAGACGGTGAAGGCTGCCGAAGCTATTTACTGTTGGCGGGCGGCATCGATTGCCCAGAGTACCTCGGCAGCCGCAGCACTTTCACCTTAGGGAAATTTGGCGGACATGCAGGCCGACAATTGCGCAGCGGTGACGTGTTGCATCTTGTGGCTCCCGTCGCAAGGGCCGAGCAGAGCCTGCCGGCATCGCTGTTGCCAGAGTGGCAAGAGGTGCGCGCCCTGCGGGTCATTTATGGCCCGCAGGGCGCGCCGAAATTTTTCACCGAGCAAGATATCGAGCAATTTTTCGAAGCTGTCTGGCAGGTACATTATAATTCCAGCCGCACTGGTATCCGTTTGATCGGCCCTAAACCTGAATGGGCGCGCAGCGACGGCGGTGAAGCAGGAATGCATCCTTCGAATATTCACGACAATGCCTATGCCTTTGGCACTGTCGATTTCACTGGCGATATGCCGGTAATTCTCGGCCCCGACGGGCCTTCGCTCGGCGGTTTTGTCTGCCCCGCTACGGTTATCAATGCGGACCTGTGGATGCTCGGGCAGCTCAAGTCAGGTGACAAGATCCGTTTTGTACCGGTTTCACTGCAAGATGCCGACCAACTGTCTCGCGAAGCTGAGTTGGAACTCTCAACGCTGCATTCCCAGCCGCAGGCTGGGATCGCGACAATTTTGCAAAATCCAGTTCTGTGGCAGCGTGCGCAGCAAGGCGCGCTGCCGTCAGTGGCTTATCTCGCCGCAGGCGATCGATTTATTTTGGTGGAATACGGCGATCCGATCCTGGATATCGCCCTTCGTTTTCGTGCCCACGCGCTGATGCAATGGCTGGAAAATCATCCATTACCGGGCATGCAGGAACTCACGCCGGGAATTCGATCGCTGCAAATTCATTTCGACAGCTTGCTGTGTCCGCGCGAGCAATTAATCGCCCATTTGCAGCAAGCAGAAGCTTCACTGGGCGATTTACAACAGGCCGAAGTGCCATCGCGCACCGTGTGGCTGCCGCTAAGCTGGGACGACGACGCCTGCCGCGAGGCAATCGAAAAATATACCCAGTCCGTGCGGCCCGGCGCGCCGTGGTGCCCGAGTAATATCGAATTTATCCGTCGAATTAATGGCTTGAGCAGCATTGAGCAGGTCAAAGACACGGTCTTCAACGCCCGTTATCTGGTCATGGGGCTGGGTGATGTTTATCTGGGCGCGCCCGTTGCCACGCCGTTGGACCCGCGCCATCGCCTGGTGACCACCAAGTACAATCCAGCTCGCACCTGGACGGCAGAAAACTCGGTCGGCATCGGCGGCGCTTACCTGTGTGTCTATGGTATGGAAGGCCCGGGAGGATATCAGTTTGTGGGCCGAACGCTGCAAATGTGGAACCGCGACCGCCAGACATCGGCCTTTGTAAAACCGTGGCTACTGCGTTTCTTCGACCAAATCCGTTTTTATCCGGTTAGCGCCGACCAGCTGAAAACTATTCGTTCAGCCTTCCCCTACGGCAATTATCCGTTGCGCGTCGAGGAGGGGACATTCCGCCTCGACCAGTATCAGCAGGATCTTGCGGCGCAGGCACAGGAAATAGAGGCGTTTTCGCAACAGCGCCAACGGGCGTTTGATCAAGAGCTGGCGCGCTGGCGGGCGGAGGGTCAATTTACCTACGACAGCAGCTTGCAGCCTTCTTCAACGGAGGATGAGCTGGCAATACCCGCAGGTTGTTACGGTGTAGATAGCCAGGTTGCAGGCAGTGTCTGGCAATGGCTGATTAAACCCGGCGATAAAGTGACGCAGGGCCAAACGCTGGGAATACTCGAATCCATGAAGATGGAGATCCCGATTTCTGCCCCTGTCAGCGGCACGGTGAAGAGCCTGTCTCGCCAACCGGGCGGGCAGGTGCAGGCTGGCCAGACACTGTTGATTATCGAGGAATAAAACCGCACCGCTCACACTGAGTGAGCGGTATTTTAGGATTTTTTCCACTATGTCGCCGCTCTTATGGTGTATTGATTGTTGTCTAACTATGTTTAAATAACTCTCATTAACATTTACGCTGCGAGTTAGGGAAAATGGCCGAACATAATTTAATAGAACCACAGACTGTTGTTTCTTATCCAAACAGTGACTGGAGAGGAAGCTCAGCTGCCGCATCCGCAGCTGTAAATGAGCTGGAACAGGGGAAAGTTTTATTTTTCCCCCATCTGGCATTCTCTCTCACCCCTGATCAGCAGAAATTGCTAGATCCTGCCTTGGTTGATCCGAAAAGAAAAAATATCAGCTATGACGCAGGTAGCCACCAGATCAAAGGAGTCGCCAGTGCGGATAAAGAACCGGAGATCAGAAAACTGCTGGAAGATTTTTACCAGTCTTCTCTCGGATTAATCGAGACGGTACTGCCAGAATATCAGGCAGTTTTACGCAAGCCGGTCAATAGCTTACGTTTGCATCCGGTCAGCGAATGGACTAATAACAGTTCATGGCGCAAAGACGATACCCGTTTGCACGTTGATGCCTTCCCTTCACGACCGAACTATGGCGAACGCATCCTGCGTATTTTTACTAACATCAATCCAAACGGTGAAGATCGCGTATGGCGCATCGGTGAACCTTTCCCACAGCTGGCAGCACGTTATTTACCACAGCTGGACGGTTTTTCGCCATTCAAAAGCTGGTTGCAGCATAAATTGCATATCACCAAAACGCCGCGCAGCCATTACGATCATTTAATGCTACAGATGCACGACAAGATGAAGTCCGATGCCGATTATCAGAAAAACGGCCAACAGATAACTCAGCGTTTCCCGCCGGGCAGTACCTGGATTTGTTTCTCTGATCAGACTCCGCACGCGGCAATGGGCGGCCAGTTTATGCTCGAGCAAACCTTCCTGTAGTCGGTAAAAGATATGCACAATCCGGAGGCTGCGCCGCTGAGCACCCTGCAACGGCTGACCAGCAAGCAGCTAGTGTAGGCTGATGGCGCGGATTATCTGGCGGCGCTGCTCGCGTTGCGTCGCCATCCTGCTGGTTAACTGCTCAACAATTTTAACCGGTGCTACGTCCGGATGCCCTGCGTTGAAGCTCGGCGCGGGCGCATATTCCAACCCCAGCTGAATTCTCTGCGCGGCGTCCTCGTCCTCAAGCTCTGCGACCAGCGTTAAAGCAAAATCAATCCCCGCCGTCACGCCGCCGCCGCTGATAAACTTGCCGTCGCGCACCACCCGTTCTGATACCGGGATCGCCCCAAACCACGCCAAAGTATCCAAATACATCCAATGACAGGCGGAACGTTTTCCTTGCAGCAATCCGGCAGCGGCAAGAATTAACGAACCGGTACAAACTGAAGTGATATAAGTTGCTTTGCTCGCCAGCCTTTGAATTTGCGCGATAAAATCCGTGTTTTGCATTGCATCGGTACAGCCACCGCCGCCAGGAACACACAGCACGTCGCAATCTACAATTTCATCAAGCGACGCCAGCTCGGCAAAATGCAGCCCTTCCGATTCAACACTTTCGCCATGCAACGAGGCCGCTATCAGTCGCGCATTCGAGAGTCGCGCAAGAACCTGCCATGGGCCAGTAAAATCGAGCTGAGTTACGCCGGGATAAAGCGGAAAAACGATAGTTAATGGTTTATTCATCACAAACTCCTGCAAGTTAGGGTGTTATCTTCAGAATACCTGCATTAAAATTGACGCAAAGGTCATATTTCCCTCATATCACGCCACATTATTAGGGTGCCCGTTATGAAGCAGCTTGGATTTATCGTCTTCCCGGATTTCAACTTACTGGATTTTGCCGGGCCGCTGACCGCCTTTGATACCGTGTCGCGGGATTTGCCCACGCCGCTTTATCAGTGCCACACTTTGTCAGTGAACGGAGGATTAATTTCCAGCACGCCGGGCGTTGAGGTGATGACTCGGCCGCTCGACAATAGTCACGACTACGACACGATTGTTATTTCCGGTGGCCGCGGTATTGCCGAGGCGATGAGCAGTGAACCGTTGCTGGATTTCCTGCGTTATCAGCACAGTCTGGGGCGGCGAGTCACCAGCGTCTGCTCGGGGGCATTTATTCTTGCCGCTACCGGCCTGCTCGACCACAAGCGTGCTACGACTCATTGGTCTAAGGCACAGCGTTTGCAGCAGATTTTTCCGGCCATCAAGGTCGATCAGGATAAGATTTTCATACAGCAGGGCCGGCTTTGGACTTCGGCAGGCATAACCGCAGGGATCGATTTGGCTCTGGCGATGATTGAGATAGATCATGGCGCAGAGGTTGCCGCCAGAACTGCGAGGCAATTAGTCGTTTATCAACGCCGCGCCGGTGGTCAGTCACAGTTTTCCGTGCTGCAAGAATTGGACCCCGCGTCTGACCGCATCCGCCTTGCTTTGAGCTATGCCCGCGAGCATCTGGCTCAGCCGTTGTCGGTCAGTGATCTTGCCGACGCCGCCTGCCTAAGCCTACGCCAGTTTGGGCGGCTTTTTCGCAGCGAAACCGGCCAGACACCGGCCAAGATTATTGAGCAACTGCGTGTTGAAGCGGCGCGAGAACGTATAGAAAGCGGCCACGGCACATTGGAAACTATTGCGCGGCAGGTCGGATTTATCGATCCGGAACGAATGCGCCGCGCCTTTATTCGCCTGACGGGTCAGCCGCCGCAGGGGATACGACGGCTGGCACAGCAAGGAAGTTAGAGCCCTTCCAGCGCCTGTTTGAAGTCGGCAATCAGGTCTTCAGTATCTTCGATGCCGATACTGATCCTCACTAGTCCATCGGTAATACCACTTTCCAGACGGATTTTTTCCGAAACTGCGCTGTGAGTGGTAGTCGCCGGATGGCAGGCCAGCGAATCGGTGTCACCGAGCGAAACCGCCTGAGTCACCAGATTAAGATGATCGAGGAAGTGACGCGCCGCTGCTTTGCCACCTTTCAGTTCCACCGCCATAATCCCACCGAACAGCCTCATTTGCTGGCGTGCTACTTCATGACCCGCGTGAGTGACCAAACCCGGATAAAACACCGCCGCAATCGCCGGATGCTCGTCAAGGTATTCGGCAATTTTTTGTGCACTGTTGGCGCTGGCTTCGACGCGCAGTGGCAGCGTTTTTAACCCACGAGTCATCAGCGCCGCCTCGAATGGACTAAGGCAGCCGCCAAACTGCTTGAGACAAAGGGTACGAATTGGGTCGATCAGCTCACGACGCCCGGCGACCACACCACCGGTTGCATCGCCGTGACCGCTGATATATTTGGTCGCCGAGTGCAGCACTACGTCGATGCCCAGTTCCAGCGGGCGGGTCAGATAAGGGGTCGCGAAGGTGTTATCAACCACGCTAACCGCTCCAGCTTCACGCGACAGTCTGGCCACTTCCTGCAGCGAAATAATACCCATCACCGGATTAGCTGGCGTTTCTACAAACACCATTTTGGTGTTTGCGGTGAACGCATCTTTCAGCGATTCGAGATCGGCAACAAAAACCGGTTTGATGCCGTAGCGCGGCAGCAGATTGCGGATCACGCCTTCCGTGCCGCCATAAAGCGCGCCGATATGAATAATTTCATCACCGGTTTTCAGCAACGCAAACAGCGTAGCGCTAACCGCTGCCATTCCGCTGGCGCAGGCTACGGCTGATTCCGCATTTTCCAGCACCGCCATTCTTTCTTCAAACGCCGTCACTGTTGGATTGCCAAAGCGGCTATACATATAACCCGGATCTTCGCCGCTGAATCGACGAGCGCCGCTGTCGAAATCGCCGTAAGAGAAGGAAGACGTCGCCGTAATCGGTGTGGTTATCGCTCCGCTCTGCGCGTCAGGCCGCTGACCACCGTGCACCGCGAGAGTACGCATGCCGAGAGAGGAATGATTGACTGGCTTTATCATAAGGCGTTCCTGGTTATAAAATATGAATATTCAATTTTATGTTAGCAGGTAATAAGGCCATCAATAAGTGCCGCAGCTCTTATATGCCAAACGAATATCATAAATAACTTTATCTGCAGAAGTGATAGAAATCCGTACGGCTAAATGAATGAAAAAATTAAAAAGACCATGATATACGCCAAACTTCTTTTACATCGTTTTCCTGTTCAAAGTTATTGCCGGACTACTGACTTATACGGGAGAAATAAAAACTAATTTCAAGCCAGAGGATATATTTACTTTCATCAGCAGGTTTATATTTTTTATAACTCTTGTTTAGAAAACATTATATTGGAACTGCGTGGATTACTTTACCGTGAAAAAAACCGGCTCGGGCGCGGGGCCGGAACCGGTTTTCACTTATTTATTCAACATTCAGCTATTCGACTTTAGCTATGCGACTTTCGCACACGATTACTGCAAGACTGAAATATCCGCGACTTGCAGGAACAACTCGCGCAGCTTGCTTAGCAGCGTCAGGCGATTGATACGCACAGCTTCGTCTTCGGCCATCACCATCACACCATCGAAGAAGGCGTCAACCGGCTCGCGCAGAGCAGCCAATTCAACCAGCGCTTCCTGATACTGGCCGGCAGCGAACAGCGGCTCCAGCTTGTCGCGCAGCACCACCAGATGAGTTGCCAGCTTAACTTCAGCAGCTTCTTTCAATACCGATGCGTGAACCTGGTCATACAGTGCCTCTGTAGACTTAGCCAGAATGTTGGATACGCGCTTGTTTGCGGCAGCAAGCGTAGCGGCTTCATCCAGAGTTCGGAAGTAGGTCACGGCTTTAACGCGAGCGTCGAAATCGGCCGGCTTGGTCGGACGACGCGCCAGCACCGCCTGAATAGTGTCAACCGCGTGGCCTTCTTCCTGATACCAGGCGCGGAAACGACCGAGCATGAAATCAACCACATCATCGACCACTTTTTCGTTGGTCAGCTTGTCGCCGTACAAACGCACAGCTTCTTCAGTCAGGGTTTGCAGATCCAGCGGCAGGTTCTTCTCTACGATGATGCGCAGCACGCCCAGCGCAGCACGACGCAGCGCAAACGGGTCTTTGTCGCCTTTTGGATGCTGACCGATGCCGAAGATACCGGCCAGGGTGTCCATCTTGTCGGCGATTGCCAAGGCACAGGCCACCAGCGATTCTGGCAGCTGATCGCCGGCAAAGCGCGGCTGATACTGTTCGTTCAACGCAACAGCAACTTCTTCAGCTTCGCCGTCGTGACGCGCATAGTGCATGCCCATCACGCCCTGCGTGTCGGTGAACTCGAAGACCATGTTGGTCATCAGATCACATTTTGACAGCAGACCGGCACGTTTGGCGTTTTCGACGTTGGCACCGATTTTGTCGGCGATCCAACCGGTCAAAGCCTGAATACGGTCAGTTTTGTCGCGCAGAGTACCCAGCTGCTTCTGGAACAGCACGGTTTCAAGGCGCGGCAAGTTGTCTTCAAGACGCTTTTTGCGGTCGGTATTAAAGAAGAACTCAGCATCGGCCAGGCGTGGACGTACCACCTTCTCATTACCCGAGATGATCTGCTGCGGGTCTTTTGAATCTACGTTGGCAACGAAGATAAAGTTAGGCAGCAGCTTGCCCGCGGCGTCGTATACCGGGAAATACTTCTGGTCACCCTTCATGGTGTAAACCAGCGCTTCCGCTGGAACGGCCAGGAATTTCTCTTCGAACTTCGCCGTCAATACCACCGGCCATTCAACCAGCGAGGTCACTTCTTCCAGCAGGCTTTCGCTCAAGTCAGCAATACCGCCAATCTCGGCGGCCGCTTTCTCTGCGCCCTGCTTGATTGTGGCTTTACGCTGCTCGTAATCGGCGATCACTTTACCGCGCTCGGCCAGAATTTGCGGATACTGGTCGGCGTTATCAATAGTGAATTCCGGCTCGCCCATAAAACGATGGCCGCGAATAGTGCGCGCAGAGTCGATGCCCAGAATGGTGCCGGGGATCAGTTCATCGCCCAGCAGGATGGTCACGGTGTGAACCGGACGCACAAACTGCACGTCGGAGTCGCCCCAGCGCATCAGTTTTGGAATAGGCAGTTTTTGCAGTGAGGTCGCAATCATTGCAGGCAGCAGCGCCTGCGCGCTCTCACCTTTAACGTGTGCGCGGTACACCAGCCACTCGCCTTTATCGCCAACCAGACGATCGGCTTGATCAACGGTGATCCCGCAGCCGCGCGCCCAACCTTCAGCCGCCTTGGTCGCTTTGCCCTCGGCGTCAAACGCCTGAGCAATCGCCGGTCCACGTTTTTCAACTTCGCGATCGGCCTGCGCCGCGCTGAGATTGGAAACTTTAACCGCCAGACGACGCGGAGCAGCGAACCATTCCACCTTGCCGTGTGCCAGATTGGCAGCAACCAGCTCGGCGGTCAGATTGGCGGCAAAAGATTCGGCAAGGCTACGTAGCGCCTTTGGTGGCAGCTCTTCCGTGCCGATTTCCACCAGAAATGTTTTTTCAGTCATCACTGTTTCTCACTTCTCGTTCTTTTTGCACATCGGGAAGCCCAGCGCCTCGCGGGAAGCGTAATAGGCTTCAGCTACCCCTTTGGTCAGGGTACGGATGCGCAGAATATAGCGCTGACGTTCAGTCACAGAAATCGCTTTACGCGCGTCCAGCAGGTTGAAGCAATGTGCCGCTTTCAAAATGCGTTCGTAAGCAGGCAGAGCCAGCGGTTTTTCCAGCGCCAACAGCTTCTGTGCTTCTTTTTCGTGCTGTTCGAAACTATGGAACAGGAAATCCACGTCGGCGTATTCGAAGTTGTAGGTAGATTGCTCCACTTCGTTCTGATGGAATACATCGCCGTAGGTCGTTTTACCCAGCGGGCCGTCGCTCCAGGTCAGATCGTAAACGCTGTCTACGCCCTGAATGTACATCGCCAGACGCTCGAGACCGTAGGTAATCTCGCCGGTCACCGGCTTACACTCAAGGCCGCCAACCTGTTGGAAATAAGTAAACTGCGTCACTTCCATTCCGTTCAGCCAGACTTCCCAGCCGAGACCCCAGGCGCCCAGGGTCGGGTTTTCCCAGTTGTCTTCAACGAAACGAATGTCGTGGATGGTTGGATCCAGACCCAGCTCTTTCAGCGAGCCGAGGTACAGCTCCTGGATATTTTCCGGTGAAGGTTTGATCATCACCTGGAACTGATAATAGTGCTGCAGGCGGTTAGGGTTTTCACCGTAACGGCCATCGGTAGGACGACGAGAAGGCTGAACGTAGGCGGCAGCAAACGGCTCCGGACCCAGCGCGCGCAGGCTGGTCATCGGGTGGGAAGTTCCCGCGCCGACTTCCATATCCAATGGCTGCACGATAGTACAGCCCTGTTGTGCCCAGTAATCCTGAAGTGTCAGGATCAGGCCCTGAAAGGTCTTGGTATCAAACTTTTGCATGTTGGTTTCGCACGCGAGACAAGTGAGTTTATAAAGAGTCGGACAGTATACCCGCTGCACGGAAGATAATCAGCATCAGATCGGTTAATCAATTTGTTGAAAATGCTTAAGCCAGCGTACCTATCACGCTCAGTGAAGTAGTGTCGGGGACTTCATTATAGGAAAGCACCGCCAGTCCTGCGGCAAAAAGGCTGGCGTAACGCGACAACAAAGGCCGCAGCTGTGGTGTTACCAGCAACACTGGCGGCTTGCCCAGCGCCTTCATCTGCTCATACAGCAAGGGCATATTATTTTGTAACTGCGTCAGGATATTGGGATCGACCGGAAAACCGTCCAGTGGCACTTTCGAGGCTTGAAGTGACTGATTTAATGCCCCCAGCAGGATATTTTCCAACGCGCTGTCGAGGGTATATACCGCTAGTTCGCCGTTTTCCCCATTGATATTATTAACAATTGCATGGCGCAGGGCATAGCGCACATCGGCGACCAGCATAAAGGGATCTTTGGATGTCGCCGAGGTTTCCAGCAACGTTGAAGCAATAGTGACAATATCTTTCAGCGACACCTGCTCGTGCAGCAGTTGGCGATACACTCGCAGCAGCTGGCTGAAATTCAGGCTAGTGTTGAGATCTTCGGCCAACCTCGGCGAAAGCTGTGAAAGGCGATTGCCGAGTAGGGTAATATCGTCATAATTAAACAGCTCGGCCAAACGCTGGCGGGCAATTTTATTGACGTGGGTGGCCACTACGCTGGCACAGTCCACTACCTGATAACCCAGCCCCAACGCCTTGCCTTTGTTTTCCGGCGTTATCCAAGTGACCGCCATGCCATAAGCCGGGTCAATATCTACAATCCCATCAATATCACCGTACATCTCCGGGGTCGGGATAGCCATCAGCCTATCGCCGTGGACTTCCCCTACTCCAATGCGAACCCCGTTGATATATATCGAATATTGCGCCGGCTTCAGTCGAAAATTTTCACGAATACGAATTTCGGGCAGCAGTACGCCGCAGGTTTCAGAAATCACCTGGCGAACGCCGCGGATGCGCTGGGTTAGAGGGCTACCTTGCTGCGAATCGAGCAAAGTCACCAGCTTATAGCCGAGATTCAGTCCGATAGGCTCAACCACAGGGATTGAATCCCAGCCAACCGTCGGGGCACTGTCAGCAGACAGCGACTGGGTAATGGCCTCAATCTCGTCGTCAGGCCGCGCCAGGGCTACTTTTTTTGACTGACGCCACGCCGCAAACGCCAGCAGTGCGGTGAAGCATAAGAATACCAGGTGCGGCATGCCAGGCACGATGGCCAGCACAAACATGACCAGCGCGGCGGTGTAAAGCACGGTGGGTTTCGCTAATAATTGATGCTTGATCTCATCCGTCATGTCCCCGCCGTCGCTGACTCGGGTAACGATAATTGCCGCCGCGGTGGCCAGTAAAAGCGAAGGAATTTGCGAGACCAGTCCGTCACCGATTGTTAGCAACACATACTGCTGAAACGCCTGGCCCGCACCGAGATCGTATTTAAAAATACCAATACAAATGCCGCCAATGACGTTGATTAACAGGATCATGATCCCCGCTACCGCATCGCCACGAATAAACTTCGAAGCCCCGTCCATTGCGCCATAAAAGTCAGCTTCGCTGCTTACTTCTTTTCGGCGAAGTCTGGCCTGCTCCTGATTAATAAGCCCGGCGTTCATATCGGCGTCAATTGCCATCTGCTTGCCCGGCAGTGCATCAAGCGTAAAACGTGCCGAGACCTCGGAAATACGTTCAGCTCCCTTGGTCACCACCACAAAGTTGATGATCATTAGAATCACGAAAACGACGAATCCGACCACGAAATTGCCGCCGATCACAACCTGGCCGAAAGCTTCGATGACTCGCCCCGCGGCACCAACGCCTTCGTGGCCATGCAACAACACAACTCGAGTAGACGCTACATTCAGCGTGAGTCGCATCAAGGTGGTGATTAGCAATACTGTCGGGAAGATAGCGAAATCAAGAGGGCGGCGGCTGTTGACGCTGACCAGCAGCACCAGTACCGAAAGCACAATGTTGAAGGTGAACAGGATGTCCAGCACCAGCGGTGATAGCGGCAAAATCACCATCGCCAGAATGCTGAGTAATAAAACGGGTACGCCTACGTGGCAATTTTTTAGGAACTTTATTATTTGTTTCATCATTTTATTTCGCCAGGAGGAATGAGCGTTTCAGTAGGGATCTCAATACATTTATTCAGCTTCGGTTTCTCAGCCTGACCTGTGCGCCAAGATTTAATTTGCAGCACATAGGACAATACGTGTGCGATTGCCCGATAAAGCTGCGCGGGAATTTGCTGATTAACGTGAGTCGTGTAATAAATAGCCCGCGCCAGAGGGGGAAATTCGACAATTTCGACCTGATGGTTACTCGCCACCTCGCGAATATAAAGAGCAATATCATCCTGCCCTTTCGCCACAATATAGGGTGCTGTAGCGCGATTAGGGTCATATTTAAGCGCCACCGCATAATGAGTTGGGTTGGTAATAATAACGTCTGCCAGCGGTACGGTACGAGTTATTTGCCCGAGAGCTAATTGCCGCTGTAGCTGGCGAATCCGGCCCTTAATCTGCGGATTGCCGTCATTACTTTTAAATTCCTCTTTGACCTCATGCTTGGTCATTTTCATCTTTTTAGTAAACATGAATTTACTGAGAGGAATATCAATCAGGGCAAATAAGGCAATACTGCCGAGCATCTCGAGCATCACATCGTCATAAATTGAAAAGCCGCGCACAATCGCCTCATGTAACCCCAGAGACTGCAGTTGCATAAAGGCCGCCAGAGAACCGGTAATCATTGCGTATAAAATCGCCAGCAACACTGAGCACTTGCCCAGCATCTTGAAAACCTCCATGACGTGACTGCTCGAAAACAGGCGTTTAAATCCGGCAATTGGGCTTATTTTCTTGATATCAGGTTTTATTTTTTCCAGAGAAAATATCCAGCCACCGGGGATTAACGAGGCAATGACGCCAGCAGCGGGGATCGGCAATAAAGTTGCCAGGATTTTGAATAGAATAAGCATGTTACGCAGCATAAATTCACCCATAGCGCCGCTATCATCCTGTCGCCCTGCCATTGCGCCCATGGCAAGAAAAGACTCCTCAATAAGATGTTTGTAATAAGGAAAAAAAACGAGAGTGTAATAAAAGAAGCAATCAATCCTGCTGCCAGAGTGACGTCTTTGGCACGTGGAATATCGCCTTTTTTTCGCGCCTTATTTAACTTTCCCGATGTGGGTTTTTCACTTTTATCTCCACTACCTGACGACATCCTGACCCCTTAATAAATCTAAATGCCGTAAGACTTCGTTGGTTAAATTAAGATAGTGCTCGGGTACATTTGCAACCAGCAGGATTAAACACAGCAGACCAAATAACATACATATTGGAAAACCTAGAGAAAACAGGTTAAGCGCAGGCGAAATTCTATTAAGTAAGCCAAAAACACCCTGTACCGTCAGCATAATAAACGTCGTAGGCAGTGCCATTAACGTCGCCGCTGACATAATCCATCCCAGGCTAAGTGCCAGATTGCGCAATGAAGCAGTATTAATTGCCTCACCCATCGGCCAAAAAGTAAAACCTTTATAGAGAATAGTGATAAATAGCAGATGGCAATCCATGGAAAAAAACAGTAAGGCGCTCATTGCGAAAATAATCTGTGAAATCACCGTTGTCGATGCGCCACTGCTGGGGTCATTCATCACAGCCATGCTTAGCCCCATATTCATCGACAAAATACTTCCCGCAGTCTCCAATGTGACAAACACCATTTGCAACATCATACCGAACAGCAAGCCCCAGAGGATTTGCTCCCCCATTAAGACCAGCGCTTTCATTGAAAACAGTTCACCAATTAACGGAGGGTGATGCAGCATTGGAGTCATCAGAATAGATAAGAGTAATGACGCTACGATTTTAAGTTTTCTGGAAAAGGCTTTCTGATCCAGAATCGGGCAGAAATGTAAAAAGGAAAGGATACGCACAAAAGGCAACCACAGCGCCAGCAGTGGCGAAACCAGCGCATTGATATCGATATCCACCATCATTATTTATCCCACCCACTTTGCGGCTTGAACAAAGATGCCAATGGTGAAATCAGAAAGCTGGGTAATTATCCATTTTCCGCTGAAAATCAACACGCCGAGCGTCACCGCAAGCCGAGGAAGAAAGCTCAGCGTCTGCTCGTTGATTTGTGTCACTGCCTGAAAAATGCTGATGCAAAGGCCCACCACCAGGCTCGGAACAATCGCCACCGCCGAGATGATTAGCACCAGACGCATACCTTCGGCCACAATATCTCCGGCCGTATCGAGATTCATCATGTTTTAGAATCCCTGAACGCTGGAGGTTAGCGTGCCGACAATCAGAGTCCAGCCGTCGCAAAGCACAAACAACATCAACTTAAACGGTAGGGAGACAATCAAAGGCGATAGCATCATCATCCCCATCGCCATAAGAATGCTTGCGACAATTAAATCGATCACCAGAAAGGGGATATAAATCATAAAGCCAATCTGAAAGGCGGTTTTTAATTCACTCAGCACATAGGCCGGCGTTACCACGCTTAAATCCTGGTCCTGAGCTTCCCCCGTAACCTTAGCAATACCCATCATCTGATCCAGCGCCTTTTTACTGGTCTGCGCCAACATATAATGTTTAAGAGGGAACTCTGCTTTAGCCAAACCCTGTTTTAGTGAAATTTCATCGTTCTGAAAAGGGACAATGGCCTCACTGTAAATTTGCAACCATACTGGCCGCATTACCAAAAGCGTCAATGCCAGCGCAATACCGGTGAGGATTTTATTGGGTGGGCTTTGCTGTAATCCCAATGCCTGACGAAGCACTGCCAGGACAATAATAAAGCGGGTAAAGCAGGTGGTCATCAGCAGCATGATCGGCAGCAGCCCGAGCAATGTCATCAAAATCAGAATTTCAATTTTGACGTTGTATTCTTGCCCCGCTCCCTGTGCGACAGAGCTGAACAAAGTAATATCACCTCCGGCCGCTAAAAGCTGAGGTGAAAAACTCAATCCTGCTCCCAGCAGTAAACAAGCTATTAACTTTGGATGTAACGCCAATCTCATAAAATGAACTCATTGAGATCGCGGCTGTTGAATTCGACTAATCGCAGCCCGTATTTATCGTTAATCACTACGACTTCGCCTTTACCGAACAATATACCGTTGACTTTAACGTCCAGGGGTTCTCCAGCCAGCTTGTCCAACTCAATAACCGAGTCTTTATTCACTGTCATTAAGTCTGCCAGAGAGAACTCGGCAGAAGCGACTTCTAGTGTCAGCGTTACGGGAATACGGCTAAACAACGACATTTTACGTCTGATATTTTCTGGCGTGCTCTGATCCTGATTAAGGACTTCTGCCGTTGCAGGGGTATCCCCAATACTATTGTCCAACGTAAATAAATCATCGGAATTAATAAAGTCAAAATTGCTGTCCGCTTGGAACCCATCCTGCTGCTCAGTCATGTTTAATCTCGCTAGTAATATCCTGAAATTCAGAAAAGAAGAGTTTTCCGCGATCTTCTGCAATCATCGCGCTAAAGATTTGCTGTTTACCAACAAACAGTGGAATTGAGTCAGGGAGTGAAATTGGCAGTATTCTGCCCTTCTTCAGCTCCATCAGCTGTGACAAAGTTAGAGTCAGGCTGCTTAATTTGCCGTAAAGTTTTACCGGTAATGTTTCGAGCATATTTGTTGAGGCACCTTGCCCGCCGTTAGCTTTGGTTAGAACTGTATAACTTTTTAGGGTGCCAAACTCTTGCGGATGACGAAGTGCATTAAGTAAACGGTCAACATTGCCGCTGTCTAAAAATAAATGAAATGCTCCCTTACCTCCGGCTAGGATAAAGCTGATGCGGTAAGCCCATTTGCCAATCATCACTGAATGCTCGGTTCTGGACTCAAGTTGTTTACCAAACTTTTCTTGATTTAGAATTATTTGCGACAGTTCAATGCCCAGCTTGTTTTTCAGCCGCTCTTCGGTTTTCGACGGCACAATATTGGACTGTGTTAACTCGTCAGAGGATTTCAGATTTGGCAATACACTGGCGATGTCATCTCTGTTTAAACCGTAATAATCATTGAGGATATTCAATAATAAAAATCGATCCAGATCAAACCCTATGTGTCCCGCCTCATTGCCATAAACCTCAACATTTTTATCGACACAGTCAGCATTGAATTGTATATCTTCTAAAGAAATATTCATTCGGTATTTTTTTAAAAAATAACAAACAAAATTGACATCAATCAAATCAAAACAAGATTTAAGCAACTTGGGCAATTTATGATAAGGCCGGCCTAATTTCTGGACATCAAGTTTAATAAGATTTAACAACTCACTACTTTGATATATTTTTTTGTTATTACTTATCTCGCTCATTCTTTCACCAGGTAGATTGCCAGGAGATTTTATTTCGACAATTTGAAACCTATAAAATTAAAATTGCAACCACAATATACTTACAGTTAATAAATACCACCTAAACCATCGTGAAAAATAAATTAATTTAAGTAAATTTAATTATCACAACAATAGAAATCATCATTCGATGAATAAAATATAAATCATAAGCTTAAATTCCGTGAATATAATGATAAAACTTATCATTTATCATCACATTAAAAAACTCACAACCAAAAACTACCAGACAAGTCCTGTTCAAAGATAAATACAAATTACTTATAATTCAATTGGTCTTACACAGAAGATATCGAAAATACATCGACCAGCCTCTGTGAAATCAAGCCTAATAGGTGGAGCGAAAATGCACGTATACAATGATGCTGAAGATGACGTGGGTTATATCGCTCGATCGCAATCCAGCTTGAATGTAATGGCTCTTTCACGACGAGTGGCTAAATTTAGTGTTCCCACATTAATTACTGGTGAAACCGGAACAGGGAAAGAACATGTTGCTCGCTATATTCACCATTGTGCTTTAGGGGATTCCTTCCCCTATATTGCGGTGAATTGTGCAGCCCTTCCGGAAAGCATGATTGAGGCAATCCTTTTTGGTCATGTTAAAGGAGCCTTTACTGGAGCGCATGAAAGTGTAAAAGGTAAATTTGAGCAAGCTAATGGCGGAACTCTATTACTCGATGAAATTGGAGATATGCCTTTAAATTTGCAATCCAAGCTGTTACGAGTATTGCAAGAGCAGGAAATCGAAAGAATAGGCAGTCATAAGCGTATCCCTTTAAACATCCGCCTAATGGCATCGACTAATAAAAATCTTGGCAATGAAGTTGCAATTGGAAACTTCCGCGAGGATCTTTTTTATCGCATCTCGGTAGTGCCAATTCATATTTCACCGTTACGCGAACGACCAGAAGATATCCTTCCGCTGACACAGGTATTTATAAAAAAGTATCAAGCATCAACCGTTAACAAAGCCCGCCTTTCATTGCAGGCGCTGCAATTGCTTGAGAGATATTCCTGGCCAGGTAACGTGCGGGAGTTAGAGAACGTTATTCAACGCGGCATTATTCTTTGCGATAATGCGCTTATTACGCCCAAAGATCTTGCCCTGCCAATAGCTGGCCAATCCTCAATACTGATCCCGACAATTAAACAAACTTCTCAGTCAGGCCTGCAAGATGATGGCTCAAAAAATCATATTAAACAGCATGGTCGACTGGCCGAATATCAATACATCATCGATCTTTTACGCCAATGCCAAGGCAACAAGTCTAAAACTGCACAGACGCTGGGAATTACTACGCGCGCTTTGCGCTACCGGCTAGCCTCTATGCGACAAAATGGTATCGGCATTGATTGTTGTTCATAAATCATTTTTCGACCCTTAAGCAGGATTAGTTCAGATGGAAAAGCTCTCCGCAATTGGAATGGAAAATGCCCAACGGCAAATGTTGCAGGATATGCAACGCATGGTAACAAGCACTGACAGCATTCAGGAAACGGCATCCCCGTATCGTTCTGTTACTAATAACGGCATATCGACTGCTCCGAATATTTCTTTTTCCCATGTTCTTGAAGATGCCTTGAATAAGGTGAACAACATTCAGGTTAGCGCAAGTAATAAGCAAACCGCTGTCGATATGGGAATCAGCGATGATTTATCGACCACCATGCTGGAGAGTCAAAAAGCCAGCGTGGCTTTCTCGGCACTAGTTCAGGTGCGCAATAAATTGACCACCGGTCTGGATGACGTAATGAATACCGCTCTTTAAGGCTAAATTGTGTTTGAGAAAATAAAACAATATTTACTACTACTGCAATTCCCAAGCAGTAAAAATTCGATCATGTTTGCCGCCGCGGCTGTGTTTCTTACGGCGGTAATTACATTCTCGCTGTGGAATTCTAATCAGGGATTTATAGCCCTGTTTGGTTCGCAAGAAAATATTCCTATGGCACAGGTTGCGGAGGTGTTGGGCGGTGAAGCTATCCCTTATCGTGTCAATCCAGATAACGGACAAATTCTGGTAAAAGAAAATGCGCTGAGCAGGGCGCGTATGGCGCTTGCCAGTAAAGGAATTAGCGCAATTATACCCACCGGCTATGAGCTAATGGATAAAGATCAGGTGCTTGGAAGCAGCCAATTTATTCAGAATGTACGTTACAAACGTAGTCTGGAAGGCGAGCTGGCGAAAAGTATTATGGTTCTCGACGCCGTTGAGCATGCTCGTGTTCATCTGGCAATTGTCGAATCCAGCTCGTTTGTGGTCAACTCACAGCCCGATAGCAGCGCTTCGGTCGTTATTCATCTGCGTTATGGAAAGCAGATGAATGATCAGCAGATTGGCGCGATTATCCAGCTGGTTGCAGGCAGTGTCCCTGGAATGAAAGCGGAAAATGTACGTGTAGTGGATCAGCACGGTAACCTGCTTTCAGAAAATTATCTTGCCCGGCGAGAAGGCACTCCCAATGCCAAAAATGGACACGATATTGCCGAAAAATTAAGAAATGAAGCCACTACCAACCTGAGCAATCTGTTGGTTTCAATTGTCGGTGCCAATAATTTCCGAATAAGTGTCTCTCCAACCTTAAATCTCAATAAAGTCGAAGAGACTCAAGAACGCTATATCGGCGCGCCACGAGTCAGCGATGAAAATGTGAATCAGGAAAATACCACCAATGAACTGGCGCTTGGCATCCCCGGTTCGTTAAGTAATCGGCCTATCAACAAAGCTGATACGTCCTCTCCACAGGCACTTTCCACCCGAAACCAGGCACAGCGCAAATACGCCTATGATCGCAATATTCGCCACGTGCTTTTTCCCGGTTATACCCTGGAAAAAATGAGTGTTGCGATTGTGCTCAATCAATCGGCGCCGCAGTTGGCAAAATGGAAGGCCGAGCAGCTTACTGCACTGAACAAACTGATGATTGATGCAGCGGGTCTCGACCTGTCTCGCGGTGATTCGTTAACCCTGAACATGATGGCCTTTAGTAACCCTCCTGAAATCGCTCTGCCGATCGTTCGTTGGTGGCAGGACAGTGCGGCACAAGAATGGGCCAAACTTGGATTGATGGCTTTGATTGCACTGCTGATTGCCCTGTTTGTAGCACGCCCGCTGATCCAGCGTTTCATGGCCAAAGAAGCATCCTCGGAAAATACCGAGAATACGCAAGTTCCTGTCGAGGTGGCTTCTCAGGAAGCTTCGGAAAGCATCAGTGATCTCACCAGACGAAACGTCTTTGCCGAAGATGACGAATTCCTGCCACAAAGCTCTGGGGTCGAAGAAAGAATTCGCTGTCTGCAAGCCCTGACCCATTCAGAAACCGAACGGGTCGCTGAAGTTATCAAACAATGGATTAACTGTAATGAGCGATCTGATTCTTAATAAAAACCCGATGTCGGGATTTGCCTCTCCAGGTTCTGATCACACCCGTGTTGAGCAGGCCGCAATTTTACTGCTAAGCATTGGCGAAGAGGCAGCCGCCAATGTCATGCAGAAATTTAGTCGCGAGGAAGTGATCCTGGCCAGTGAAACTATGGCTCGGCTGCGCGGGATCAAACTGTCGCAGGCGCGTTTGGCTATCAATGATTTCTTTGCCGATTATAAGGAGCAAAGCGGCATCAACGGAGCTTCTCGCAGTTATCTGCAAAATATTTTGCAGGGCGCACTCGGTGGAGAAATCGCTAAAAACGTCATTAACGGCATCTACGGAGATGAAATTCGCTTTCGCATGGCGCGCTTACAGTGGGTCGATACTCTGCAGTTATCGGCGTTGATCGAGCAGGAGCATCTGCAATTGCAGGCCGTGTTTTTGGCTTTTTTACCGCCGGACGTGGCCGCTGAGGTGCTGTCGTATCTTGAGTCGAGTCGGCAGGATGAGGTGCTTTATCGTATTGCCAAGCTCCACGACGTTAACCGAGATGTGATTGCCGAGCTCGACAGGTTAATAGAAAAAGGGTTGGCAATGCTTTCTGAACACGGTTCAAAAGTGACCGGAATTAAACGCGCGGCCAACATCATGAATCGTATTCCCGCCAACCAGCAGCAGATGCTGGATGCCCTCGCGGAGCGCGACGAAAAAGTGGTTAACGAATTGAAGAATGAAATGTATGAATTCTTCATCCTCAGCCGTCAAAATCGCGAAACCTTGCAAAGCCTGATTGATGAAATCCCGTTAAATAACTGGGCAATTGCGCTAAAAGGCACAGAACCTGTTTTACGTAATGCAATTTATGGTGCGATGGCCAAACGCCAGGTGCAGTTGCTGAAATCCACCATCGAACGCCTTGGTGCAGTGCCTGTTAGTAGAATCGAGCAGGTACGCAAAGACATTATGGCGCAGGTGAGGGAAATGGCCGAGCAAGGCGAGATTCAGATTCAGCTCTTTGCAGAAAGGACCCTCGAGTAATGGTGCTTAAAAATGGGTTACGACCCGATACCGCGACAGGCGATATTCCGCGTCTTTACCCCTTTCCTCCTTTGCGTAAAAGGCCTTCGGGTGATAATGAAGAACAGCTCGACGACACGCAATATCAACAACGGCTGGTCGAGGGTTTTCAGGAAGGGGTGAGTCAGGGGTTTGCCAAAGGCGTTGAGGAAGGCCGTGAAAAGGGCTTTACTCAGGGCGTGTCTCAGGGGTTTATCGAAGGTAATCTCAAAGGCCGTATCGAGGCACAGCAGATTGAAAAAGCCGCTTTTCAGCAAGCCTCACGCCCTTTTTCTCTGCTTATCGAGCAGATGAATCAGGCGTTGGCGGGACATGAAATCCGTCGCCGTGAAGAACTTTTACAGCTGGTTGAAAAGGTCACCCATCAAGTGATCCGCTGCGAATTAGCTCTGCAACCCACGCAAATTCTGGCGCTGATCGATGAAGCATTAGCAGGATTACCGACTAAACCTGAACAGCTTAAAATTTACCTTAATCCCCAAGAGTTTCAGCGCATTCAAGATATTGAACCTGAAAAAACCTTGGATTGGGGCTTGAAAGCTGACCCTGAGATGCAGGTAGGTGAATGCCGGATTATCACAGAAAGCGCCGAGCTGGATATTGGCTGCAAGCACCGTCTTGACCAATGCATGCAGGGATTACAGGCAAACTTGCTCCCCGAGACGTCGTATGAAGCCCGCTAATTATCTCGATGATGCGCTTAAATCCCTTGAAAACATCAGCCTCGCGCGAATTGCCGGCAGGCTGACTCGCGTTAGCGGGATGCTGCTGGAATGCGTGGGCTGCTGTCTGGCAATTGGTCAGCGCTGTCAGGTGGAGGCGCTTCACGGCCAGTTAATCAAGGCGCAGGTCGTCGGATTCAACCATGGCGTGACCTTTCTTATGCTATTTAAACCCACTACCGGGCTGATAGCCGGGGCGCGAGTTTTACCTGCAGAAAAGGAAAGCGCACCTCTGATTGGCAACAGTTGGTTAGGCAGAGTCATCAATGGGATAGGAGAACCGATAGACGACAAGGGAAAACTTGGTGGCGATACGCCATTACAGCAACCCTTGCCACCGTTGCATCCACTGACTCGCCGCGCCATTGATACGCCGCTGGACGTCGGAGTCAAAGCCATTAACGGCCTGCTGACGCTGGGTAAAGGACAGCGCGTCGGACTCATGGCGGGGAGCGGCGTCGGTAAAAGCGTTCTACTCGGCATGATAACCCGATACGCCGCAGCCGATGTCGTGGTGGTAGGGCTGATTGGCGAGCGCGGGCGGGAAATAAAAGAGTTTATCGACAACGCGTTGCAGGTCAGCGGTCTGGCGAAATCAGTGGTTGTCGCGGCTCCGGCCAACGAATCCCCTCTGATGCGCATTAAGGCCACCGAGCTTTGCCACTCCATCGCAACCTACTACCGCGACAAGGGCCTCGACGTACTGTTGCTGGTAGATTCATTGACTCGTTACGCCATGGCGCAGCGCGAAATTGCGCTTTCACTGGGTGAACCGCCCGCCACCAAAGGCTATCCGCCTTCAGCATTTAGCGCCATTCCAACGCTGGTCGAAAGCGCGGGAAACAGCAATGGCAACGGATCGATGACTGCCATTTATACTGTTCTGGCCGAGGGTGACGACCAGCAGGACCCAATTGTCGACTGCGCTCGCGCAGTGCTTGACGGTCATATTGTGTTGTCTCGCACGCTCGCCGAGTCAGGACATTATCCGGCGATTGATATCAACCAGTCGATTAGTCGCTGCATGAATCAGGTGACTACCGCCCGCCATCAGCACAGCGCTCGCCAATTCAAATTACTCAACGCAGATTACTTGGGTATCCGGCCACTGATCCCTCTGGGAGGTTATGTCGCTGGCGCTTCAATGGCGATTGACCGTGCCGTGAATCTTCAGCCGGTAATTGGGCAATTTTTACAGCAAGCCGTTGATGAAAATGTCTCCTTGGCAAAAGCTATCGCCACAGTGATCAACATCGGCTCAACAGAATAAGGGGTTGTGATGGATAGCAATATCAATACTTTGCATCACCTACAGCAGATGCGGGTGCGAGCTGTCGAAAAGCTTGTCGGACAAGTGGGGCAGCAAAAACAGCAGTGCCAGCGTTTCCAGAAAAATGTCAGCGCACTGACTGGCCTTTATGACAACACGCCCGAAGCGGCCGGGGATTGTGCAGTGCTGATGAACAATCAGTCGCGCTATAAGCACCATCTTCAGCGCATCGTTGACTGGCAAAAACAGGAGCAGATTCTGGCAGAAAAGCAGCTATTTATATTGAATAAACAGCTGCTTGTCGAAGCTCGCAAAGAAAAGGCGGTCGATGTTTTGCTCGCGGCTCAACGCATTGAGTATTGCAAAATGCGGGACCGTAAAGAGCAAAAGCTCACTGATGCGGCGTCGGTGCAATGCTGGTTACGGCAGCGATCAAAGATTCTTTAAGACTATTTAGAAAAGGAATTTTCCGTTGAGTGTGAAAAACAAAAAAACCACCATGGCGCGTGCTGGAGGCAAAAACCTACTAACCACGCTCATCGACAGGCAACGCGAGCAAGCGCCGCTGAGTGCCGATAAATTTCCCTTTGTCAGCATCGTGACGCCAAGCTTTAATCGTCGCCATTTCTTGCCTTATTTGCTTTATATGTTTCAGTATCAGGATTATCCGGCGCACCGACGTGAGTTGGTGATCCTCGATGATTCAGAGACCAGCAGTCAGGATTTGATCGATCAGCTCGTAGATGCCGATAGCGGGGAAAATATTCGTTATATTTTCAGCCCAAAACGACTGGCATTAGGTGAAAAACGCAATAAATTAAACGAGTTGGCGATAGGTGAATACATTATTTGTATGGATGACGACGACTATTATCCGGCAGATAAAATCAGCTACACATTGCACGAGATGAAGAAAAACCGGGCGATGTTTTCGGCCTCCGGGCAGATTTATATCTGGTACAGCCACCTGAACAAGATCTACAAAACCGTCAAGTTTAGCGACAATTTTGCTCTCAACGGCACCTTTGCCTGTCATCGGCGGTTTCTCAAAAATCATCGCTATGAAGATCAATGTATGCTCGGCGAAGAGCGCGGTTTTCTCAATGGTTTTACAGAAACGGTACTACAAATTGCGCCCGAGAAGAGTATTTTATGCATCTCGCACAGCGCGAATACCTTCGATAAAGATTTTGTGATGGGCAGCGCCACCCCCGCCGAGTTCACGCTGGAAGACTGGGTGACCGACAAAACGTTATTAGCCCACTACCGGCGCATGAGTCACGCACCGGTATCGCAAAAGGTTAACTGGCAAGCGTTTGAAAAAATCATCGTGATTACCGAATCAGACGACCCGGAAAAGGGGTTGGACCTGCAAAAACAGTGGACCGCATTGGGCATGAGTCCCAGCCAACTCATGGCTTTTCCTTTGCATAAGCATTCAGTACACGCCATTGCCGAAAGCCAGACCCATCTCGATATTCTCACTTTGGCCCAGCGCTCAGGCTGGAAAAATTATCTGCTACTCAGCGACGACGTTCAATTTATTCGCCAAGAAAAAACCGTGTTGGATGTGAATAAATTTATTCATGCGCTACAGCAAATTGACTGGAAAGTCGCGATGCTGGGCGCCGATCACATAAATATTTCGATACTAAACAGCCTAAATCGCGTAGTTAGAATTAACCAGGGTGAAGTGCCCTGTGCCTATGCGGTCAACCAGCCTTATTACTCGACTTTACTTAAAAATTATCAACAGGGATTGGCTCTGTTATCAGAAAACTCGCTGATGGAAGAATACCGCCTCGATAAATATTGGTCTTCCCTGATGGCTACAGATTCCTGGCTGGCGCTATACCCGAGTTTTGCCTATTGCCCCACGCTCTGGAATGAAGAACAGCAAAAATATCTGGATTCAGCCCATCGATTTTTCAGAAAAGAAGCCCGAGTCGCAGATTCAGAAGAAGAAAATCAACATGCCGATGATTAAGCGCTATACCCCAAACTATGTGGTGAAGTTCAAGCAAACTTCAACATGCTGTACTTGCCTGAGCTGCAAAAAGTCGCCTCCAAAAACGGCGTTGGTGACGCAATACTGGAAAAATCAACAACGTGAAAGTGTGTCTCTACGCTGTGAAAGTGCCTGCCGGGCGGTCCTGCTCGATCCCCAGGCTTTTATGTTGGATGATAGCAGTCTGGATACAGAAGAAAATCAGGTCCGACAAGAGTTTACTGCGTTTGAGCAAGCCTTGAATCAGCAGTGTATTAATCTGGCGATTGCCCCGCAGCCAAGTTTTGAAGAAAGCCTGTTTGCCCTTGGAATATTGGTCAGCAAAGCCGAAAGTCTCGATCCTCAGGCCGGCGAATCTCTCGACGCTCTGTTAAACATGGCAGCAGATTTACAGGCGCTGGCTGAAAATGGTCAACTACAGCAGCAGTACATTTTATTACCCCCAGTGCCGGAAATTCAGGCCAAAGCCTTTAAAACATTGGGTAAAAAGTCTTTTGCGTTTGCTTTGCCAAAATTGCAAAAAATGGCGTTACAGATGGCTTTGAGTGAGCTATCCCTATTGAGTCCAGCGCAGTTTGCCGAACGCCATGATGAGATAAAAACTGTCTGGCAAGATAGTTGCACGCCCTATTTCGCAAAGCGCTCGCATATCTGGCGTAATTATTTGCTTTATTGCTTGTATCATCAGCCGTTTAGCCCGACCGTATCTCACCGCATAACGGACTGTTATTTTGAGCTGCTTGCTGATATTTACGAATTAAAAACACTGCTGGCGATAGCTTTATCGAGTGATATCGCAATGGATGAGGATAGCGTAATTAAAATATTCACTGCCTTTCATCAGGCAGGCGAAAATCAGCAGGAAACCAACCCAGGCAAGCACGATTTGGGAGATAAAACGAATAATCTGCTGAATGCTCTAGCGCTTATTTGTCTCTGATCCGTCCAGATAAAGTAGCGACACTTAACGATAATAAAGTTCTTCTGACTCCTGCTGCAACAAAGGAGCCAGAATCGCCTGCTGCATTCGAAGCAAAACGCCATTGCGTTCATTAAGAATTTTACAACTATTAGCGTGATGAGCCAGCTGCTGCCATAGCGCACGGAGCGATGTGTGATGTTGAGGCGCAACCTGAAGCAATACACCTTCGAAACCTATACTGCTGGCTGGAAGCCCCAACAGGCTAAACAGCTGCAGGCGCCGTTGCGCGCGATCGTTTAACTGCCCATAGATTTCCATTAGCCTGAGATTCATCGCCATCAACGCCCTCCCACGCCGTTCAATCAGTAGCACTCTCTGCTGCCTGAGCAGTTCAGACAGCAACAGGTAATCTTTTCTATCTTCATTCAGAACGACTACCAGAGATTTGAGATCTTCATTGCCATCCATTCGCTTCAGCCTTTATAAAATTGCTGCAAGCTTTCGGCTAGAGTATCCAGACAAACGTCCATCTTGCCGTCGGCAATCGCCGCCTTGATGCATGCAACCCTTTCTGTATCTATCTCTGGCATGTTCGCTAGCTTTTCTCTGGCCTGTTTAAGAGTCTCGCAAAGCGTTGCCTCTTTAATAGAAGAGTTGTTAACGCCCTCTTTTGGCTTTGCTTTTTTATCAATTCTTGCCGAATCTATCGGCCTCAAATTCAGCGGATTAATTTTCATCACACTCTCCTAGTGAAGGCATCAACGTTACCCTGCAGCGCAGGGCACGAAAATTTTTTTTCATAATGCCTACAGGCGTCAGCCGATCGGCAAAACTTTAATATTATTTTGCTCTGCCGCCCCCCTCACTCCTCGCCTTTTTCTTCTGCTGAACCAAGAATTCTTACTACGCCTGCCTCGGTAACTCGCGCCATGACCATTTTGTGACTTGCCAGATTTTTGACTTTGATAATATCGCCCTTATGGCCCTTTTTAGCAGCCTCTCCCAGAGTATGTGCGCTAATTCCCTGTTCTTCGGCAATCATCGTCACGACCTGACCGCGTTCAACCAACAAAGGTTGTTCAAGCAGTGACGCAGACAGCGGTTGCATAGCCTGTGCGCGTCTTTTCAAGGTCAGGCCCAGCACATCTTCCGGCTGTGTTAAATAACCACCGTTCATGTTGGTTATATTGCGCTTTTTCAATTCAATATCACTCGCCAACACGCAACGCCCGCGCGCAAGATTTTTTTTCGCGACCCACACCGGCAGATAAACATCAGGTTTTATCGTCACCGCCACCTCCCAGCCCTGTGCATCCTCACAGCGAATGTCATAACGCAGCCGCTGAAAACTGCTGCGGTCATTGGCCGGTATTGCAGCGACCAGCGCAGAATGGCAGGACGAATATTGGGCAATCTCACCAGGTATAAACACGCTGAATTTCGCGCTGAAATCTTGCCACTTTTGCAGTTTTGCCTGCGCGTTAACTTTTGCGGTAGCCGCCTGAATCGCCTCGGCATAGACCTGTTTACGCGCACTTATCGTGGCGGAAAAGGCTGTTGACGAGAGCATTAAACCCAACAGCATTAATGCACGCAGGCGGAAATTCCGCAGGAAAACGCCTTTCCGCTTATGGAACATATAAAAATTTAACTCATTGAAAATCATGATATTTCATCCTGGCATAGTTGTTGCAAATGAATGGACTATGGAGAAATACCCGCGCAGGGTTCGATGGGAAATTGGGGGGGGAAGTTTTATGGGTATTAGTTTTGAGAAATCGTTAGGCGTTCATCCTGCGGCCTTACAGCTTCGACTGACCAGAGCAGAGCTGTTAGCGGCAAATTTGGCGAATGTAGACACACCTAACTTCCAGGCAAAAGATATTGATTTTTCTTCGGAAATGCAACGCGCCAGACAAAGTTTTGGAATGGCTTCAACAGCGCAATTGAAATATCGCGTTCCTTATCAACCGTCTAAAGACGGCAACAGCGTTGCGCTCGACGTTGAGCAGGCTGAGTTTGCTAAAAACACTCTCGATTATCAGACAAGTTTGGCTTTTTTGAATCTGCAATTTAGCGGGCTAAAGAAAGCCATTGAAGGGAAATAAGTATGGCCTTTACTGATATTTATCGCATTTCTGCCTCAGCCATGACAGCGCAAACGGTCAGGCTAAATTCTATCGCCAGCAACATGGCCAATGCTGAAACCCCGGCAGCCAATGCACAGTCGGTTTACAAGGCACGCCATCCGCTGTTTGCGGCAGTTTATCAAAATAGTCAGCTGATGGATTTTAAAGCCGTTGCCGGTGCGAGAGTACAAATTATCGACGTCACGGAAACTCAGGCCAGCGTGCAGCGCTATGAGCCAAATCATCCGTTGGCCAACAAGCAAGGCTACGTTTTTTATCCTGATATCAACGTGGTAGAGGAAATGGCCGACATGATGTCTGCTTCGCGCGGTTTTGAGACCAATGTCGAAGTCCTGAATAACGTGAAAAGCATGCAGCAAAGTTTACTGAAGCTGGGAGAGGCTTGATAAATGAACGTCAACAACCGTACCACCGGCCAGCACCTGACTCCTTACGCCGCCGAAGCGGTGCCACAAAGCAACAGCGTCGCGGGCAAGGAAAATATGTTTATGCGCCTGATGCTTGAGCAAATGACCCATCAAGACCCCAGCAATCCTACTGACAGCAATCAGATGGCTAACCAGTTCGCGCAGATGGCACAAACCGAATCGCTCACTACCGTGGCGAAGCTGCTGAACGCCAATAATATGTTGATGGATAACCTGCAAACGTTGAGCACCGCCAATCTGGTAGGTAAACAGGTGATGGTGCAATCGGACAGCGTTGACCTGAAAAATCAGCCAATTGAAGCCCGCATAACGCTAAAAAACCCGGCCTCGGTTGTGACCCTCCATCTCAAAGATAAGCAAGGTACGGACCACACTATATCGCTTGGAAAACTGCCGGTCGGCCAAAACGGTTTCTCTCTCGATCCGCAAAAAAATGGGCTGCCAGCGGGTAAATATACCCTCAGCATCGTGACCGATACCGGAGAGAAAAGCCCGACTATCGAGCTGGCTGGCACGGTTAATACGGTACGGATCTCCCCGGCCGATGGGCAAATACTACTGGATATCAACGGGCTTGGTGATGTGCCTTACGACCGGATCACCCAGTTTGGTCCTGCCCATGGCAAGCCTGCACACAGCTTTTAACTCTCTATTAATCAAGGAATTTTATCGTGAGCTTCAGTATCGCCACTTCAGGTTTAGACGCCGTGACTCAGCAGATGAACAGTGTCAGTAATAATATTGCCAACGCGGGAACCGTGGGATTCAAGTCTGGGCACACCCAATTTTCCGCCCTCTATGCCAACGGTCAGCCAATGGGTGTTGGCGTCAGTAAAATAGCGCAAAGCATAACCCGTAAAGGCAACTTTTTGGCTTCTGACAGCGAGCTGCATCTGGCTATCAATGGCGCAGGATTTTTTATCGTTCGCGATAGTTCAGGCGCGCCGGCCGTGACACGCGCAGGTACTTTTGGTTTCGATAATCAGGGCAGACTGAGCAGCAACGGCATGCTGTTGCAGGGGCATGGCGTTGATGCCAAAGGCGCATTGCAAACCGGCGCTTTGACGGATCTGAAAATCTCCAACGGCGCGATACCGGCCAAGGCCAGCGATACACTGGGCTTTACCGCCAATCTGGACAGCAATGCAAAAGTGCCGACCACAAAAACGTTCGACCCTGCCGATGCCAGCAGCTTTAATTCGCAACACACCAGTGAGGTATATGACTCTCTCGGCGGCAAACATCAGCTGACGCAGTATTTTGTGAAAACCGGCGTCAATAAGTGGGACGTTCACTATGTCGCCGACGGTAAAGTGTCGAGCACTCCGCCGCAAAGCCTGACCTTTAACAGCAGCGGTAAATTATTTACCCCGACCGGCCCGCTGATGCTGAACTCGATCTTTACCCCGACGACCGGTGCCGCCACGATTTCACTTGCCGTGGATTATGCCGGGACCAGTCAGTACCAATCGCCATTTGACGTCACACAGGATAAATCCAACGGATACCCGACCGGCCAAAAAACCGGCCAAAGAATTGATGAAGACGGCACGGTTTATGCCACCTTCAGCAATGGCGAACGCTTGTTGCAGGGGCAGCTTGTGCTGGCCAACTTCCGTAATCCCAACGGCCTTAGCCCGCAGGACAACACGACCTGGCAGCAGACCAGCGCCTCGGGAGAAATGCTGACCGGCAATCCGGGAACAGGTCTGTATGGCAGCATCAAGGCATCAATGCTTGAAGAGTCAAATGTCGATTTAACCGCCGAACTTGTGGGACTGATGACCGCTCAGCGCAGCTATCAGGCCAATACCAAAGTCATCAGTACAGATAACAGCATGATGACCGCGCTGTTCCAGGCACTGTAATGGACCACCTTATTTATACCGCTGTCAGCGGCGCAACACGCAGCCTCGACCAGCAAGTTATCCACGCCAATAATCTGAGCAACGTCAATACTCAAGGATTTCGCGCCGATCTGGAAAGCGCGCAGGCGCAGCGCATCACGGGTGCCGGTTACAACACTCGTTATCTGGTGGAGGAGAAAAATGCCGGGGTGGATTTGACGCAAGGGCATGCCGACATTACCGGTCGCGATCTGGATATCGCTATTCGCGGCGCGGGCCTAATTGCCGTTCACAGCGATGCAGGAGAAGCCTATACCCGCAATGGTTTAATGAACGTCAACGATAGCGGCGAACTCACCATCGGCGGTTTGGCGGTACTTGGTGATAGCGGCCCCATCATTCTGCCACCTTACAAACATATTTCGGTGGGCAGCGACGGCACGATTTCCATTATTCCAGCCGATGGCGACGTAAGCGCAGAGCAGGATATCGACCGTATCAAGCTAGTGGATATTGCCGCCAAAAGTCTGCACAAAAATGCTCAGGGTTGGCTAGTGGCAAGCGGGCGCGCCCTCGCACGCAATGACGGCGTAGAGCTTGAGGCCCGGCATCTTGAAGGCAGCAACGTGTCTGCGGTCAGCGAAATGACGGCCAGCATCGCCCTGACTCGCCAGTTTGAGGCACAGATCAAGATGATGAAAGTGGCGGAGGAACTGGCTGAGGCCGGCGATCGTTTACTGCGAAACAGTTAATCAATTCATTGAATTTAAAGGATAGACCCCATGAATCCTGCGTTATGGATAAGCAAAACCGGGCTAGCGGCACAAGATGCCAAGATGAGTGCCATCTCCAATAACCTCGCCAACGTTAATACCAACGGCTTCAAGCGCGATCGGGTCATCTTCCAGGACTTGTTTTACCAGAATCAGCGCGCTCCCGGCGGCCAGCTGGATCAGGCGCACATTGCCCCGACCGGTATTCAGTTTGGTACCGGCGTTAAAGTTGTTGGCACCCAAAAGCAGTTTACCCAAGGCTCGAATCAGGTCACCAAAGGCAACCTGGACCTGGCAATTTCAGGTCAGGGTTTTTTCCAGATCGAAAATGCCAACGGCGATATTGCCTATACCCGTGCCGGAAACTTTCAGTCCAGCCCGGACGGTACGTTGGTCACCGCAGAAGGATTACCGGTGATCCCGCGGATTGAAATTCCGGCGAATACCAAAGAGTTACACATCGGCAAAGACGGCACGGTGACTGCAAGCGTCGGTGGAGAGGCAGACCCGGTCGAGGTTGGTCAGATTACGCTAGTCAACTTCGTTAACGCTGGCGGTCTGGAGGTTCTCGGCTCCAATCTCTATAAAGAAACTGCGGCCAGCGGCGAAGCTGTCGAAGGTGTGCCGGGCGAAGAGTCATTTGGACAGCTCGAACAGGGATCGCTGGAAGGTTCCAACGTTCAGGTCGTGGAGGAGATGGTCGACATGATCACCGTTCAACGCGCCTACGAGATGAACGCGAAAATGGTTTCGGCCGCGGGCGACATGCTGAAGTTTGCTACACAAACGCTGTAAATCCGCCATCTGCGCGATGTTAATCCGTCAGGTTCGGCATCGCGATGAATAAAAAGATCCTATGAAAAACAAATTATTAAGCGGGCTGATTATTTTGTCATTGAGCGGCTGTGAAAGCTCTTCGATGATGGTGCATAAAGACGATGCCGCGTTCGCGCCGCCTGAAAACCTGCTCCAGCCTCTTACGCCAAACAGCGGCGGAGGGCTGTTTCAAAGCGGTTATAACTGGTCTCTGACTCAGGACCGCCGCGCCTATCGTGTCGGCGATATTCTGACCGTAAAACTGGACGAATCCACCCAATCGAGCAAACAGGCCAACACTCACTTCGGCAAGAAAAATGATGCATCCATCGGCGTGCCGGAGATCTTCGGCAAATCATTGGACAAGCTCGGCGGCTCGGTGTCGGGCAATCGTAAATTCAACGGCGATGCCAGCTCTGAGCAGCAAAATATGCTGCGCGGGGCGATAACCGTTGCGGTCCATCAGGTGCTGCCCAACGGCGTGCTGGTGATCCGTGGTGAAAAATGGCTGACCCTCAATCAGGGTGATGAATATATGCGCGTCTCGGGACTGGTCCGCGTGGAGGATATCGAGCGCGACAACTCCGTTTCCTCACAGCGTATCGCCAACGCCCGCATCTCTTATTCTGGCCGTGGCGCGTTGAGTGATTCGAATTCGGCAGGCTGGCTAATGCGCCTGTTCAACCATCCTTTCTTTCCCATTTAACCGCAGCGACATCCCAGGAGTAGCATTATGAATCGGGCCTTTATTGTCTTTATCGGGCTGTGGCTGGCCGTTCCAGCCTCGTTGGCACAATCGCTGGGTTCACTTGTGGACATTCAGGGGGTACGCGGCAATCAGCTCGTAGGCTATAGCCTGGTGGTTGGTCTGGCCGGAACCGGCGATAAAAATCAGGTTAAATTTACCAGCCAGTCGATGATGAACATGCTACGCCAGTTTGGCGTTCAGCTGCCGCCGAAGATGGACCCGAAGGTCAAAAACGTTGCATCCGTTGCCATAAGCGCCACCCTGCCGCCGATGTATGCGCGCGGGCAGACGATCGATATCACAGTCTCTTCGATTGGTGATGCAAAAAGCCTGCGCGGCGG
>NZ_AJHJ01000039.1 GCF_000257645.1 Serratia sp. M24T3 | reverse complement strand
AGTCAGTGGAGGCGCATTATAGGGAGTTCTCAGAAGGCCGCAACCCCTTTTTCGAAAAAACTTTCCGAGTGTTTCTTTTTTCACCAAACCGCCGTTAAACACGCCGTTATTGCTATTTTTTGACCGGTAATTTGCCAAAATCTACAGCAAACTGCTTCACCTGTTCCCAGTCTGTGTACTCAACTTCTTTACTGGAATCCGTTTCACCGCCGGTCATACGCATAATTAGCTGAATCATCACACGATCAAACCAGCCGTATCGTGGATAACGCAGTGCTCCGGCGAACACATTGCACAATGTTGGCTTCCAGGGCGTAGCCAAAAGGAACTTGCTGGTATAGACATTGGTTTGCGGAGTTCGCTTTTCAGGCTTACGCGCAGTGAGGTTAACCGAGAAGAAAGCCGAGGGCATCGCATTGAGCAGATTAACATGGCGCTTAACAAACTTGTCGAGCAGCGGAGAGAAGTGGCCATAGCGAATAGAAGCGCCAATCATCACCTTACCGTAGCGGGCCAAATCAATATTGCCCGCATCTTGCAAATCCATTACATCGCACTCGCCTTCTTCTTTAATTGCATTACCTATATAAGAAGCGATAGCGTGCGTTTGTCCATCACGGCTCGAGTAAAGTACCAGGGCTTTCATCTGCTCTCCTTTCTAATTAATGATGACTACTCTTTCCAGAAGGTAGGCGTAAACAGTACTAACAGGGTAAACACTTCCAGACGACCAAACAGCATAGTCACGATCAATATCCATTTCGCGACATGATTCATAGACTGAAAGTTGTCTGCTACCACGCCCAGACCCGGCCCGAGGTTATTAAGTGTTGCCGTTACTGCGGCAAACGCCGAGAAGTT
The DNA here is from genome assembly GCF_000257645.1 of Serratia sp. M24T3. Classification (GTDB taxonomy): domain Bacteria; phylum Pseudomonadota; class Gammaproteobacteria; order Enterobacterales; family Enterobacteriaceae; genus Rouxiella. Next base: position 45,748 of record NZ_AJHJ01000039.1, on the reverse strand, counting down.
GTCTACGCCCGTCGCCACGATAGCCAGCATGCTGACAATAAACACCAGCGCATAGGCAGAGAAGAAACCCCATACCGCTTCAATGATCCGTTCCGGCAATGCACGATTGCCCAGCTTGATGGTGTAAACCGCGTTCGGATGGACCAGACGTTTCAGCTCGCGCGACCCTTGCAGGTAAAGCAACAGAATACGGATCACCTTGAGCCCACCACCGGTCGACCCTGCGCAGCCACCAATAAAGGCAGAACATAGCAGGAGAATAGGCAGGAACAGCGGCCATTTAGAAATACTGTCTGTGGTGTATCCCGCCGTAGTCGCCATTGATACCACCTGGAAGAAGGCCTGATTCAGCGTTTCCAGGCCTGAGGTGTAAATATCATGCAGCCACAGCACCGAGGTACACACCACTACCAACGTCAGCTGCACGCTGATAAACATGCGAAATTCCGGGTCGCGCCAATAGACTTTAAGATTTCGGCCGCTGAACATCGCGAAATGCAGGCCGTAATTACAGCCGGAGATCAGCAGGAACACAGCGATGATGGTGTTGATAGTGCCGCTATGGAAATAACCGACGCTGGCGTCATGGGTTGAGAAACCGCCCAGCGCAATAGTTGAGAAGCTATGCCCAATGGCGTCGAAAGCCGACATCCCCGCGCCCCAAAGGCAAAGCGCACAAAGGATAGTCAATAATATATAGATGAACCACAGTGTTTTAGCCGTCTCGGCAATACGCGGCCGCATCTTGTGATCTTTTAGCGGACCAGGCATCTCGGCGCGATAAAGCTGCATCCCCCCTACCCCAAGGATAGGAAGAATCGCCACTGCCAGCACAATGATCCCCATACCGCCAAACCATTGCAGCATCTGCCGATAGAACAGGATCGCGTGCGGCAGGCTGTCTAGCCCCACCAGCGTCGTAGCGCCGGTCGTCGTCAACCCGGAGAAAGATTCAAAGAAGGCGTCGGTTACTCCCAGATGCGGACGCTCGGAGAATAAAAACGGCAAGGCACCGACGCTGCCCAGCACGGTCCAGAACAGCACCACGATCAGGAAGCCTTCACGAGGTTTTAGCTCGCTACGCTGTTTTCGGTTGGGGACCCAAAGCAATAGCCCGATGGCCAGCGCAACGAAAAACGTCTCACTGAACGCGCGCCCGGCCCCGTCTCTGTAAATTAAAGCCACTAATCCGGGAATAATCATAGTTCCCGAGAATAGAATGACGAGCACCCCGACAATGCGGGTTATGGCACGGAAATGCATGCTGGCGCGTTCCTCAGCAGATAAATTGCAAAAAAATTAATCAAACGGGCTGCAGAACCAACGAACCACGACTCTGATTAAAGAGCCGATCCGCTATTTCTGCCGCACTCAGGGCGGGCAGCGTGAGACGAAGATCCACCGCTGCGCCGTACTCACTCTGCACTATGCTGCCACCGACCTGCTGCAATAACGTTTCGACCAGCGAGATCTGCGCGTAATCGCACTGCAGCAAAAATTCAGCCTGCGGCACTTTTTCTATCACCGGCAACTGGGCCAATGCCAGCTGAACGCCATTACCGTAGGCGCGAACCAATCCCCCGGTGCCTAACTTAATGCCGCCATAATAGCGAACTACCACGGCGGTTATCTCACCTATCCCACTGCCCATCAACTGACCGAGGATCGGTTTACCCGCCGTGCCCGCGGGTTCTCCGTCATCAGAAAACCCCAACTGCTGCGAATCATTCGGCGGACCGGCGACAAATGCCCAGCAATGGTGCCGCGCCGCAGGATGCTGAACTTTTACCTGCTGGACAAACGCCTTGGCCGCCTCAACCCCTGCCGTAGGTGCCAGCAGGGTAATGAAACGACTCTTCTTTATTTCTTCGCTTATCTCGATCGATTGAGCGGGGACAGGATAAGGCTGCATCAGGCCAGTTTCAGGTCACGAGTCATGTTTTCAACACGGTTGTCGTGAATAACAATATTGTCTTCGATGCGGATGCCACCAAACAGCTTCAATGCTTCAATCTTGTCCCAGTCAAAGTGCTTGCTGAACTTGCCTTCGCGCCACGGTGCCAGCAACGATTCGATAAAGTAGATACCGGGTTCAATCGTCAACACCATGCCTGGCTGAATGATGCGGGTACAGCGCAGATAAGGATATTGTGACGGCGCGGCGAGGTGTGTGCCGTTTTCATCCTGCTGGAATCCACCGACGTCATGCACCTGCAGGCCCAGCGGATGCCCCAGCCCGTGCGGCAGGAAGGGCCCCGTCAAATCCTGTTCGACCATTGCCTCTTCACTGATATCAACAATAATTTCGTGCGCCTTGAGGATACGCGCGATCCGCTGATGCATCTGCACATGATAATCGGTATAACGCACACCCGGCTTGATAGTACCGATCAGTGCCTGCTGTTCGTTGTTTAAATCTTTAACCAGAGCAGCAAAATCGTTGTCACTTTTCGCAGAATAGGTGCGGGTAAGGTCGGCTGCGTAACCGTTGTACTCGGCACCGGCATCAATCAGGAAGCTGCGTATTTCGGCAGGCGGCTGATGCTGCAAGGTGGTGTAGTGCAAAACAGCGGCGTGTTCGTTCAAAGCAACGATATTGCCGTAGGGCACCTCAGTTTCGCGATGGCCGGTGGCGGTAAGGTACGCCATGCTGATGTCGAATTCGCTCATGCCGGACAAGAAAGCTTCTTTCGCCGCGCGATGCCCGCTGACTGCCAGCTTTTGCGCTTCACGCATGCAAGCCACTTCATAACCGGTCTTGTACGCCCGATGATAGTGAAGATAGTCGAGTACCGCTTTCGGATTCAGATGGTCGGCAGAGATCCCCAACTCCAGCGCCCGCCCCTGAGCGTAACCAATATAGGCAACGCGAGACAAATCGGCAGGCAGCTGTTTTCTGATGTCGTCAGGTTTGGCCAGCGGCAGCACCTGAACGTCTTGCGTCCAGAATGAGTCTGGTAGCGGCTCGACGCTGTGCCAGTAGTCAACCGGCGAATAGAACCACAGTTTCGGAGCATTGACGCCATCCACCCACAGCCAGCAGTTTGGAACCTGCGTGACAGGCACCCAGGCCTTGAACTGCGGATTGACCTTGAACGGATAATTATAGTCGTCGAGAAAAGTGCCCAGCAGCTCACCGGAGTGAATCAGCAGAGCATCGAGTTGATTGCGTTGCAGTATTTCCAGCGCACGCGCCTGTAAAACAGCGATATGTTCTTTATAAAGTGTAGAGAGAGATTCCATCGACCTGTCCTTTACTGGATTCATACGATTAATGCAAAACGATGCCGCATCTTATCACAGCCAACCGTCGCTCGTAGCCCCGCTGGCTTTGTGATCTTGTCAGCAAATATCAATCAGTCCGTTTGCATTTCATTAACATCAAAACCACACTCCATTCATCTGGTCATACCAGATCATCACCGATGATTCAGGAGAGACACATGCTTTATCAAGGCGAAACATTACACCTGCACTGGCTCGAAGACGGCATTGCCGAGCTGGTGTTTGCTGCTCCAGGCTCCGTCAACAAGCTAGACACCCAGACTGTAGCAAGCCTGGGCGAAGCAATTACCGTGCTTGAACAACAAACTGAACTCAAAGGGCTGTTACTGAGCTCGGCCAAATCGGCATTTATTGTCGGCGCAGACATCAACGAGTTTTTATCGCTGTTTACTGCACCGGCTGAAAAACTGCATGACTGGCTGGGCTTTGCCAACAGCATTTTTAATCGCCTGGAAGATTTACCCGTACCGACCGTCTCGGCGATCAGCGGATACGCGCTGGGCGGCGGTTGCGAATGTGTGCTCGCGACCGATTTCCGTATTGCTACGCCAGACACTCGCATCGGCCTACCCGAAACAAAACTGGGGATTATGCCCGGCTTCGGCGGTTCAGTACGTTTGCCTCGACTGCTAGGCGCCGACAGCGCGCTTGAGATTATCGCCGCAGGTAAAGATGTCAGCGGCAGCGAAGCACTGAAAATCGGCCTGGTCGACGCGGTTGTCAGCGTAGATAAACTGCATGAGTCTGCCCTGGCTACTCTGCGTCAGGCGATTGAAGGCAAGCTTGACTGGAAAGCCGCTCGCCGTCCGAAACTGTTGCCATTAAAACTCAGCCCTATCGAAGCGGCGATGAGTTTCAGTGTAGCAAAAGGGATGGTGCTGCAAACCGCAGGCAAACATTATCCGGCCCCAATGACCGCAGTGAAAACCATCGAAGCAGCGGCGAAATTAGGACGCGATGAGGCTCTGGCGCTGGAAACTCCCAGCTTTGTCTCCCTCGCCCAGTCCCATGAAGCCCATGCTCTGGTCGGTATCTTCCTGAACGACCAGTTCATTAAAAGCAAAGCCAAAAAACTGGCGGGCAACAATGGCAAGCCTGAACAGGCGGCAGTGTTAGGCGCGGGGATTATGGGCGGCGGCATTGCTTATCAATCGGCGCTGAAAGGTGTGCCGGTTATTATGAAGGATATCAACGACAAATCGCTGCATCTCGGCATTAACGAAGCCTCTAAACTACTCAACAAACAGCTGGAGCGCGGCAAAGTTAGCGGCCTGAAGATGGCACAGATCCTGTCTACTATTCAGCCGACACTCAATTACAGCGGCCTTGAACGCGCGCAAATCGTCGTCGAAGCCGTGGTCGAGAATCCAAAGATTAAAGCGGCGGTGCTGGCCGAGGCTGAAGCGCTGCTCGACAGCGACGCGATACTCGCGTCTAACACCTCAACCATTCCTATCGATACGTTGGCTGCCGCGCTTAAGCGCCCGGAAAACTTCTGCGGGATGCATTTTTTTAATCCGGTGCATCGGATGCCGCTGGTCGAGATTATTCGCGGCAGCAAAACGTCAGATCAAACTCTGTCGCGCATCGTGGCTTACGCTTCGGCGATGGGTAAAACGCCTATCGTGGTCAACGATTGTCCAGGATTTTTCGTCAACCGCGTGCTGTTCCCCTACTTCGCCGGATTTAGCCTGTTGGTACGTGACGGCGCTGATTTCGCCCAGATTGATAAAGTTATGGAGAAACAGTTTGGCTGGCCGATGGGCCCGGCTTATCTGCTCGACGTGGTTGGCATCGATACCGCCCACCATGCTCAAGCGGTGATGGCCAACGGCTTCCCGGATCGGATGGCAAAGGACTATCGCGACGCCGTGGATATTCTGTTTGACGCCGAACGCTTTGGTCAAAAAAATCAGCACGGTTTTTATCGCTACAGTGAAGACAGCAAAGGCAAGCCGCGTAAAGAGCAGGACCCCAAAGTTGCCACACTGTTGGCAGCGACAGACATAAAACTGACAAACTTCAACCCGGAAGAAATTATCGCCCGAATGATGATCCCGATGATCAATGAAGTTGTCCGCTGTCTGGAGGAAAAGATTATTGCCAGTCCTGCGGAAGCCGATATGGCGTTGGTCTACGGCATTGGCTTCCCGCCATTCCACGGCGGCGCTTTCCGTTATCTGGACAAGATTGGCAGCGCCAACTATCTCGCAATGACCGAGCAATACGCTCATCTTGGCCCAATGTATGAGGTACCTGCCGGTTTGCGCCGCAAGGCAGAAACCAACGAAAGCTATTATCCGCAGGCCGAACCGCTGGCTGAGCTTAACACTGGCCGTCAGGCATAAGGACCGAAATCATGGAAAATGTAGTCATTATTGATGCGGTCCGCACGCCAATGGGCCGCTCCAAAGGTGGGGCTTTTCGCAACGTCCGCGCCGAAGATTTATCCGCGCACCTGATGCGCGCCGTGCTCTCGCGCAATCCAGGGTTTGATGCCAAAGAAATCGACGATATCTACTGGGGCTGTGTGCAACAAACGCTGGAGCAGGGTTTTAACGTAGCGCGCAATGCCGCGCTGCTGGCAGAGATCCCGCATAGCGTTCCGGCAGTCACGGTTAACCGGCTGTGTGGCTCTTCGATGCAGGCTTTGCATGATGCAGCACGCACAATTATGGTCGGCGATGCCGATATCAGCCTGATCGGTGGCGTTGAGCACATGGGGCATGTGCCGATGAGTCACGGAGTTGATTTTCATCCGGGCCTGAGCCGCACCGTGGCAAAAGCGGCCGGAATGATGGGGCTGACCGCCGAGATGTTGGCCAAAATGCATCATATCAGCCGCGAAATGCAGGATCAGTTTGCTGCCCGCTCCCACCAGCGCGCTCACGCGGCGACGGTAGCGGGATATTTTGCCAACGAGATTGTGCCGACTTATGGCCATGATTCTGATGGGGGTTTGTTTAGTCTGAATTATGACGAGGTGATCCGCCCCGAAACCACTGTCGAAGGGCTTTCGGCACTGCGCCCGGCGTTCGATCCGGTCAACGGCACAGTGACTGCCGGTAGCTCGTCGGCCCTGTCTGACGGCGCGTCGGCGATGCTTATCATGAGTGAATCGCGTGCAAAATCGCTGGGTCTGAAAGCTCGAGCAAAAATTCGCTCTATGGCGGTTGTTGGCTGCGATCCGTCGATTATGGGCTATGGCCCAGTACCCGCGACGCAGCTGGCATTGAAACGAGCTGGCCTTTCCGTTGAGGATATCGGCCTGTTCGAACTTAACGAAGCCTTTGCCGCCCAGTCGCTGCCGTGTATCAAAGATCTCGGGTTGCTGGAAAGTATGGAAGACAAAGTGAATCTCAACGGCGGCGCTATCGCTCTGGGTCATCCACTGGGCTGCTCAGGCGCGCGAATCTCTACTACGTTGCTGAACCTGATGGAGCGTAAAGATGTGCAGTTTGGCGTAGCGACCATGTGTATCGGTTTAGGTCAGGGGATTGCGACGGTCTTTGAGAGGGTTTAGCGGGAGAAGTTTGCATATAAGAGAAAGCGGGCTTGATACCCGCTTTCTCTTTAACAAATTTAGATAAAGGCAAAAGCATCGCCAAACATACGATCTTCCACCGCACCGCGCTCGGCGCAGAAACGCTCGCGGGCAACTTTAGCCATTTCAAAACGACCAGCGATATAAATGTCATGTTCGCTCAGTGATTCAAAATCTTGTAATACCGCGCTCAACACGTTACCGCTTCTACCCTGCCAGCCGTCTTCGAACTGCTCGACTACCGGTATCACTTTCAAATTCGGGTGTACCACGCTCAATGCTTCCAACTCGCCTAAATCATACAAGTGTTTAAGCTCGCGGCCGCCCCAGTAGATAGAGATATCTCGATCTGGATGCTGCGCCAACTCGGTAACCAAAATCGAACGTACGTAAGAGAAACCAGTGCCGCCAGCAATCAGTACCAAAGGACGATCGCTGTCTTCGCGCAGCCAGGCATCGCCGTGCGGCAAATCGACATTGATCGTTTGCTCTTTCAAAATACGATCCATCACGGCCATTGCATACAGGTTCATCTCAGAGGCACCAATGTGCAATTCAAGATAATTTTTCTCTGAAGGCACAGAGGCGATGGAAAACGGACGTTTGTCACGCTCATCCATCACGACCATCAGATATTGACCGGCACGAAATGAAAAGGAGACTTCAGGTTGCAGGCGAACCCGATATACGGTGTCGGTTATGGCCTCAACTGAGGACACTTTACAGCTCATTATTGTCATGCGTTCCCTCTGAGGGTCATCAATCTACACGGATGGTAAACTTGGCCGGCTATAAACCACAACCTCATTTACCAGTCGATAGTAATTTTAATTATTTACCGTTGCCGGGCTTTTTATTGCTGAATACGTCCAGCTCATCCCAGATAGCATCAACACGATCGCGCACTTTAGGGTCCATCACAATAGGTCGTCCCCACTCGCGCTGCGTTTCGCCCGGCCATTTGTTGGTCGCATCCATACCCATCTTGGAACCCAAACCGGAAACCGGAGAGGCAAAATCCAGATAATCGATCGGCGTGTTTTCGACCAGAACGGTATCGCGCGCCGGATCCATACGGGTGGTAATCGCCCAAATCACGTCTTTCCAGTCGCGTGCGTTAATGTCATCGTCACACACAATAACAAATTTGGTGTACATAAACTGCCGCAGGAATGACCAGACGCCCATCATGACGCGCTTGGCGTGACCGGCATACTGCTTCTTCATGGTCACAACGGCCAAACGGTAGGAGCATCCTTCTGGCGGCAGATAAAAATCGACGATCTCCGGAAATTGCTTTTTAAGGATAGGCACAAAGACTTCATTTAGCGCCAATCCCAGTACCGCAGGTTCATCCGGCGGGCGGCCAGTAAATGTCGAATGATAAATAGCGTCTTTGCGCTGGGTAATGTGTGTCACGGTGAAAACCGGAAAGCTATCTATTTCATTATAGTAGCCCGTGTGGTCGCCGTAAGGGCCTTCCGGTGCCATTTCGCCCGGCTCGATATAACCTTCGAGCACGATTTCCGCACTGGCAGGGACCTCGAGGTCATTGGAGATGCATTTGACTACTTCGGTTTTATTGCCGCGCAATAAACCAGCAAACGCATATTCAGAAAGCGTGTCAGGAACCGGTGTTACCGCACCAAGAATAGTTGCCGGATCGGCACCCAGCGCGACAGAAACCGGGAAACGTTTGCCGGGATTCTGCTGACACCACTCCTGGAAGTCCAGCGCACCGCCGCGATGAGACAACCAGCGCATGATCAGTTTGTTCTTGCCTAACACCTGCTGGCGATAAATCCCCAGATTCTGACGTGGCTTGTGTGGCCCACGAGTAACGGTCAGACCCCAGGTGATAAGCGGCGCAGCATCTTCAGGCCAGCAGTGCATCACCGGAATACGACCCAGATCAACATCTTCGCCTTGCCAAATCTGTTCCTGACAAGGGGCAGAACTCAGACACTTGGTCGGCATATTCAGCACTTGCTTGAATTTCGGCATCTTGTCGTAGAAATCACGGAACCCACGCGGCGGTTCAGGCTCTTTAAGAAATGCCAGCAGTTCACCCACGTCGCGCAGGGCGCTAACGTCTTCCTGACCCATCCCCATGGCAACTCGCTCGGGTGTGCCGAACAGATTGCACAGAACCGGCATGTCATAGCCTTTTGGATTTTCAAAAAGCAACGCCGGGCCGCCCGCACGCAAGGTACGATCGGCAATTTCGGTCATTTCAAGATAGGGATCTACAGTCTGGGTAATACGTTTAAGATCACCCCGCTTTTCAAGCAAAGACAGGAAGTCACGCAGGTCACGATATTTCATACGAGGCACGTCATTATAAGTTTTGTTACCGAATTTAGGAGGCAGTATAAAGCCTGTCGGACGCCATGGCTGCTTTTTTCAATTTTATTGAACCAAAAATCAGCGACCAACAGACTTTTCAATCATTAGCAGCAGTTGAACGGAACAAGACTGGCAAGAGCTTGTGTGTCCTGATATTCCTGCGTCTCATGGCCATGGCGGAACACTTTAAAGCCTTCATTTCTGGCGCTGTAATAGCGTAGATCGTTACCTGATACATGCAACATGCTGCCTTCACGCAGCGCTACTACAGACTCGCTCGGATTAACCGCACAAAATTCTGCAATGCGTTCATCGCGGGTTTCACCCATGTGACCACTGATATGCGCGTCAATATAATGTGGATTGATTTGTACCGGGAACAGCCCTAAAGCAGGCAGCACCACCGAGTTACGCACTGGCATATCATTAGTTGTTCGAATACTTGGCGTCGCTACATTACAGCCCGCACTCCAGCCGATATAAGTCACTTCACGTTCACGCACAGCGCGTTGAACAGGAATAATCAGACCTTTTTCATGCAGCATCTGATTCAGCATCCAGGTGTTGCCACCGCTGACCAGAATACACTGAGCCTGCTCGATGGCTTCAGAAGGAACGCCCGCATGATGGATACTGCCCACCTTGATACCCAACGCCTGCTCTAGCTCCAAAGCCTTTGCGTCGTAGTCGCTGCGCAGCAATGCATAGGGGATTAAAACCGCCGAAGTAATGTTTCGCGCCTTAAACGTCGCCTTGATCTGCTCATGGGCATAGCCCAAAGGTTGGCTGTCGCTTGAAAGCTTACCGTTGCTAAGTAGGAACAACTCCATATTTTTCTCCGAAGATATCTATTAATCTGAATGTTAACATCACTGGTGGTGAGGGACCTTACAACGGCTATTTATCCCTTAAAGCTTTTGTTATTCTCAACGTGTTAGTCACGAGGAAAAACGAAAAATGGAAAGCTGGTACTTACTGTATTGCAAACGAGGTCAACATGTTCGCGCCCAGGAACATCTCGAGCGTCAAAACGTTCAATGTTTAGTACCGACGATCAAGTTGGAAAAAATGGTGCGTGGCCGCCGGACCATGGCAGATGAACCTCTGTTTCCAAATTATATGTTTATTGCATTTGACCCTGAAAAAATTCATACCACGACTATCAGTGCCACCCGCGGTGTTAGCCACTTTGTCCGTTTTGGACACCAGCTTGCCAGGGTAAACTCGGATGTTATCGAGCAGATAATACATCAACCGCCAACCGGTGTCCGCGATCCCGAGACACCGCATGAGGGAGACCAGGTGCTGATTATTGAAGGCGTATTTGAGGGGTTACAAGCTATTTATACTGAACCCGACGGCGAACGCCGCTCCCATCTGTTGCTTAATCTACTTAACAAACAGGTGAAACAAAGCATCTGTAACACCGAGTTCCAAAAAATCTGAGTTACTCTTTCCCTATAGCCTGAATAACCGGCGGGCATTTTCGTCGGTTACTCTTGCCAGCCATTCCGAGTCTTCATCTTTGCCACGCCACAAGGCAACTTGCCTGACAATATGTGGCAGGAAACCAGGTTCGTTTCGACGATTTTTCGGCTTGTTTTCCATATCTCTGGGCAACAGATAAGGCGCGTCGGTTTCCAATAGCAATCGTTCAGCAGGAATTAACGGCAGCATCTCACGCAGCTCCAGCCCGCGACGTTCATCGCATACCCAGCCGGTTATACCTATTGAAAGCCCGAGAGAAAGGTAGTGTTCCAACTCTTGCTGGCTACCAGTAAAGCAGTGTACTACTGCGCCGGGCAAGCGTGGCAGCCAGGGTTCAAGCAGCTCTGCAAAACGGGGATGAGCATCGCGACAGTGCAGAAATACCGGCAAATCCAGCTCGACTGCCAGACTCAGCTGAGCGGTAAAAGCGAGTTCCTGCTCGGCTGGCGTAGAAAAGTTACGATTGAAATCCAGCCCACACTCACCAATGGCAACAACCTCAGGCGCGGCGGCCAGAGTCCGTATCACCTGCTCGACTTCTGCATTCCAACTGCTTGCCCGGTGTGGATGCACACCCGCTGTCGACCAGCAGAAATCAGCGTATTCGGCCGCCAACGCCTGAGCCTGTTGACTCTCTTCCAGCGAAGTACCGGTAATCAACATACCGGTCAACCCTGCTTGTCTTGCGCGTTCAACCACCGCAGCGCGATCTTTGTCAAATTGGTTACTGGTTAAATTCAGGCCGATCTCAAACATAGCGCTCTCTCAAAACAGAAACCGCCCAACAGGGCGGTTTTAAAATTTAAATCTTATCGCTTACGGCTCATCGGAATCCGTATCCGAATCCTCTGCGTTTGCGTTGCGTCCTTTGCCGACATAATAACGGGCACAGAACACACCAATCTCAAACAGGATGTACATCGGGATCGCCAACAGTGTTTGCGAGAATACGTCCGGAGGAGTCAGCAGCATCGCCACAACGAAAGCACCGACCAAAACATAAGGTCGTTTCTTGCGTAAGTCGGCTGGGGTAGTGACCCCGGTCCAACACAGCAGGATAATCGCAATCGGCACTTCAAAAGACACTCCGAAGGCCATGAAGATAGTCATGACAAAATCGAGGTATTTATTGATGTCGGTAGCAATCTCTACGCCTGCCGGTGCTGTTTTCGCAAAGAACGCGAACGCCAGTGGAAACACCAGAAAATACGCGAAAGCCATGCCGAGATAAAACAGCGCCGAGCTTGAGAACAGCAATGGCATCATCAGACGGCGTTCATGCTTGTACAGCGCTGGCGCGACAAAACCCCATACCTGATACAGGATGAAAGGTGCAGACACAAACACCGAAACAATCATGGTCAGTTTGATAGGCGTGAAGAACGGCGAAGCTACATCCGTTGCAATCATGCTCGCGCCCGCAGGCATGACTTTGATTAGAGGAGCAGAAACCAGGTCGTAAATATCATTGGCAAAGTAAACAAGAGCCAAAAACACCACAATCACACAAATAATGGAGTTCATCAGGCGCTTACGCAGTTCTATCAGATGGCTGATAAGCGGTTGTGTATCGTCAACAGCCATGTTTAGCGTTCACCCGTTGTTTGTGAAGAAGGAGCAGGTTTTACCGCCGATTGGTTTTCGACCACTGGCGCAGGCCTTGAGGCAGGTGCAGACGCAACGTTTGGTTGAGCAGCAGGTTCTGACGCTGGCTTGGCCATCGGCTGAGCAACCGGCGTAACAGTAGGCTCCATCGCTGGGATAACAGTCGATTGCGCTGTATGTTCCGCCGAAGGTGCCATAGCCGGCGAAGCTGCATGTTCTGCAGTCGGGCTTACCGCCGGTGATTCCGCTACATGTTCGGCAGATGCCGGAGAAATACCTTCATCATGATGCGCTTCTGCATCCCTGAGCACAGGATTATGAATGGTGTTTCCTTCAGTAGCATCGGCTATTGCCTGGTCGGCCGGGCTGAGATTCTCATGAATAGAGCGCTTCATAGAAGATGCCGCCTCTTTCAAATCATCAATGGATGCTTTGATTTCAGGAGATAAATTCTTCAATCCGGCTTCTTCAGCTTTCTTCAGGCTATCCTGCAACTCTTGCAGTTTGAACTCTTGATTCAGCTCGTTTTGCACCGATGCAGCCATCGATCTCAAAGTGCGGATCCAGCCTGCAACAGTTCTTACCGCAACAGGTAAGCGTTCTGGTCCAAGGACAACCAAACCAATAACGAACACCAGTAATAATTCACTAAACCCAATGTCAAACACGGCTTATACCTGCTCTTTGTTTTGACTCTTAGTTTCTTCTGCTTTCACTTCCGGCTTAGTGGCATCAATTGACTTGGCCGAAAAATCTGCATCAGACCCGGTTGTTTCATTTTCTTTACGTGCCTTGGCCGCATCGTCATCATTCATGGCTTTTTTAAAGCCCTTGATAGATGCGCCAAGATCGCTACCGAGGCCACGCAGTTTTTTGGTACCAAACAGCAGCACCACGATTACCGCTATGACCAGCCAGTGCGTAAGACTAAATGCACCCATGGTATTCACCTCAATTTAATAAGAATTAACAGTTGTCGCAGAGACGACGCATAACATCAATTATAGATTTTATGGCTTACTCGGTCTTACTGGTTCGTTTCCATCCGAAAATCCAGGAGACCACTCCGGCAGCAATAAGCCAGGCGGGATAAACTTCAACTTTACCCACCATTAAAACTGCACCACTAATCAACAACACTGCGCCAATACCTAAAAGATATTGGGATTGAACTTCACGCACCGATTGCGTTTCAATACGCTGCGTAAGCTTTTCAATATTGTGCTGCATCAGCTGCTGCTGTTTTAAGCTGTCGTATACCAGTTCAGGAAGCTCAGGGAGTTTCTCAATCCAGAATGGCGCCCGATCTTTAAAGGCACGCACCATGGCCGGTAAACCAATTTGATCTTTTATCCAGCTTTCCAGGAACGGCTTGGCCGTGGTCCAGAGATCTAGCTGTGGATAAAGCTGCCTGCCAAGGCCTTCAACATAGAGCAGGGTTTTTTGCAGCAAAACCAGCTGTGGTTGAACCTGCATGTTGAAACGTCTGGCGGTATTAAACAGATTTAATAACACATTACCGAAGGAAATTTCTGCCAGCGGCTTTTCGAAAATCGGCTCACACACGGTACGGATAGCGAACTCGAACTCTTCGACGTTGGTATCACGCGGAACCCAACCAGAATCAACATGCAGCTCTGCAACTTTACGATAATCGCGGTTGAAGAATGCAATAAAGTTCTCGGCTAGATAACGTTTATCAGCTTTGTTTAATGATCCAACTATGCCGCAATCTATGGCTATGTAGCAAGGATCTTCAGGTGTTTCATAGCTAACAAAAATATTGCCTGGATGCATATCCGCATGGAAAAAGCTGTCGCGGAATACCTGAGTGAAAAACACCTGAACACCGCGCTCGGCCAATATCTTCATATTGGTACCCTGCTTTTCAAGCGCAGCCACGTCTGAAATCGGGATACCGTAAATACGCTCCATGACCAGCAAACGCTCGCGGCAGTAATCAGAATAGACTTCGGGAACATACAGCACCGGGTCATTCTCGAAATTTCTGCGCAGTTGGATAGAGTTAGCCGCTTCGCGCAGCAGATTCAGCTCGTCCAGCAGCGTTTTTTCGTATTCTCTGACCACCTCACGCGGGCGCAGACGACGGCCATCAGGCAGCAATTTAGAAACCCATCCGGCCAGACGTGCCATCAGACGAGTATCCGCCTTGATGATTGGCATGATGTCAGGGCGAATAACCTTGAGTACGACCTTCTTGCCATTCTCTTTCAGGACGGCAGTATGTACCTGAGCTATAGAAGCGGATGCCAGCGCATTTTGATCGAAATCATCAAACCAGGTTTCAATCGGTCCGCCCAGCGCGAGCTCGATATGCTTGCGTGCCAGCGCGCCATCGAAAGGCGCTACGTGATCCTGCAACAAAGCAAGTTGATCGGCAACATGTGGGGGAAAGAGGTCGCGGCGGGTTGACAGCATCTGACCAAACTTGATCCATACCGGCCCGAGTTCCTCCAGGGCCAGACGCAGACGCGTGCCAAGCTGTTGGTCTTTGTGGCGGAACGGGATCCAGAAGAACAGATAGCGCCCGAGTCTCAAAGGCAGCGTCAGTTTAATCTTGGGGATCAGTTCATCGAGGCCATAAGTTAGAAATACCCGAATGATCAGATACAGGCGACGCATTTCACCTGGAGTCATTAATTCCCTCCCAGTAGTTTGTTCAAGCGCGCTTCCAGCGCGTTGGCCTGACGCTCGACGGCAGAAACTTCATCATTAAACCAGGCGGCCTCAAGCGCGCCCGGCGCAAGTTTCCACTCTTCGGTAAGAGCCTGTGCAATCTGGCCCTGATGTTTTTTCACGCCTGCGGTCAGGAAACGAAAACCACCCGCGACGGCCTGGCTGATACCCTGCGCGGCGATATCGCCGATGTAAGGTGCCAGCAACTCGGCAGGCTCCCACTCGGACATATCCATCAATGCAGAGAATTGTTGCACAACCTGAATGTCACCTTCGACATTCAGCTCGCCGCTGCGAATAAGCGGAGCAAGCTGTTGGCGGTCACGTAGTTTTCGCAGCGTAGAGAGACGAGTAATAACCGTGCAATCTGCACTGCCGTCCCACTGCCCCAATACATCAATTTTTTGCTCACTGAAGATTAGCGTCAGCGGTGAACTCAGTTCCTGTAACTCGATACGCAAGACTTTGCCAGCCAGACGAAGCCTTGCGGCTTTCATACTGCGATCCTTAAACAGCAACTGATTAAGGGCAGTTTCAATGGCAGCGGTCAATAACGGAGTCAACAACATCGGCATTTCCATATCAGAACTTGAAACCCCGATGCAGCGCAACGATGCCACCAGTGAGGTTGTTATAAGTCACGTTCTCAAAGCCTGCATCAGACATCATACCCTTGAGGGTTTCCTGATCTGGATGCATACGAATAGATTCTGCCAGATAGCGATAACTTTCGGCATCCTGCGCCACCAACTCGCCAATTCTTGGCAAAATGTGGAATGAATAAGTGTCGTAGGCTTTGCTCAACGGAGCGATCAGCGGCTTGGAGAATTCCAGCACCAACAGTCGGCCGCCTGGCTTGAGCACGCGGAACATCGAGCGCAGCGCTTTTTCTTTTTCGGTCACGTTACGCAAGCCGAAAGAAATGGTGATGCAGTCAAAATAGTTATCCGGGAAAGGCAGTGCTTCGGCGTTGGCCTGAACGTAGCTGACATTACCCACGATGCCGTTGTTGCGCAGCTTTTCGCGGCCCATTTTCAGCATTGAATCATTAATGTCGGCCAGCACGACCTCGCCCTGCTCACCGACCAGACGAGAGAACTTGGCGGTCAAATCACCAGTACCCCCTGCGAGATCTAAAACGCGCTGCCCACGGCGCACGCCGCTACAGTCGATAGCATAACGCTTCCAGATACGATGAATACCGAATGACATCAGATCATTCATCAGGTCATATTTCGCGGCCACAGAGTGAAAGACTTCAGCTACCATCTCTGCTTTGTTGTTTTTGGCTACGGTACGAAATCCAAAGTGTGTAGTTTCTGGTGAATCTACATTTTCCTGCGTCTGCTTTTCCATGTTTCTGCCTGCTTATTCAGTATATCGCCTGGTGCAAAGTGTACCAGAACCCCGGGGAAAGCCCCATCACCGATGCGATTCTCGCCGCACGCGGTGATCAAGGTACGGAATTATCGTTCACTCTCTGAGCAAAAAAATTAAAAATGTTTTGAGGAAGCGGCCTCGGCGTCAGCGGACTGACTCTCTTCATCGTCTGAAGCGGCCGTTTCGGTCGACAGATGCGCCCTCTCCCGTAATTGACTCTCAGCCTCTGTGTCATCTAAAGAGGGCTGATAATCTGGGTCGTCTTCCACGCTAGCCTGCTCGGCAAGCGCCGGACTAATAGGCCGTTTTACTTCAACGCCCAATGCTCTAAAGCCTTCAACCTGGCCGATAAGATTACCACGGCCTTGGGCAAGTTTGTTCATTGCAAGGCGATAACTTGCCTGCGCCTTATCAAGACTTTGCCCCATCGACTGCATGTCATCAACGAACAATCTGAGTTTGTCATACAGCCGTGCCGCGCGATCGGCAATGCGTTTGGCGTTCTGGCTCTGATGCTCATAGCGCCACAGATTGCTGATAGTACGCAGAGCAACGAGTAAGGTCGTCGGGCTAACCAGCATAATATTATGATTCAACGCTTCGCTGATAAGTTCAGGCTCGCGATCGATAGCGACTAAAAAAGCGGGTTCGACGGGAATGAACATCAGCACATAATCGAGGCTTCGCAAGCCGGGTAACTGTTGGTAATCCTTGCGCCCCAGCAAGCGAATATGTCCGCGTACAGAGGTGATGTGCTCGTTTAGCGCCGCTTCACGTTCGAGATCGTCCTCGCTGTTGAAATAGCGCTCGTATGCCACCAGCGACATCTTGGCATCAATTACCACGTCCTTATTTTGTGGTAATCGCACGACTACGTCTGGCTGCATGCGACTATTATTTTCAGTCTGCACACTTACCTGTGTTTGATACTCATACCCTTCGCGCAGGCCAGAAGCCTCGAGCACCCGGCTCAGCACCACTTCGCCCCAGTTGCCTTGGGTTTTATTGTCACCCTTTAGCGCCTTGGTTAGATTTAGCGCCTCGCGGGCCATTTGGGCATTTAACTGTTGAAGACTGCGGATCTCGTGGGTCAGAGTATGTCGCTCGCGGGCTTCCTGACCGAAGCTATCCTGCACCTGACGACGAAAGCCGTCGAGCTGCTCACGCAGTGGCAGCAGCAGTTTGTCGAGACTTTGCTTGTTTTGTTCGTCGGCACGACGGCCTGTTTGTTCAAAAATACGGTTGGCGAGATTTTCAAACTGGCTATTCAGACGCTGCTCACTGTTGATCAATAGTCGCTGTTTCTCTTCGGCGGCCATTCTTGTTTCATCGAGTCGAGTCACAACTTCACGCAGTTCAGCCTCTTGCGCGCTGTTAACCTCACGCTGGGCCCGCAGCTCCTGATTAAGCTGCTCACACTCGTTTTGCCAATGTGCCAGCAGCTGCAGTTTTTCGGCACTGGCCGCCTGAGCGCTGTGCAAGGTCCGCAGCTCCAGCTCGCTTTCACGTTGCTGTTGCCTGGCCTGCAGTAGATCACTTTGCGACGCAACTTTCTCGTTCGCTAGTTGTGCCTGTGCCTGCTCAAGCAATTTATAGCGGGTATCGCTGTCTGCCTGCACCTGCTGCTGGCGCATACTGGCAATTAGCCAGCCCAGTAAAAGGCCGATCAAACCTGCACCCACCGCGTAAATGATGCTGATATCCACCGATTTTCCCCTGTGTAAGTCTCTTGAGGGTCAAGGTAAATGCATACTGTATGGATGTCCAGATGCTTTTAAATCGCCAGCCAAAACTTTGCGAGACGTCTTCCAGAAAACGGGTCCCAATAGCCTTTTACTGCGGATTTACTATTTAATTAAAACCATTGGCTAAGCCATTTAATGCCAAACGCCCCCGGAGCCAAAATACCAAAGCCCCAGACCAGCGCCGAAGTAAAGTTTGCCAGCTGGAAGTAGCGTTGCGGCATTCCGCAAATTCCTGCCACCAGCGGAACAACAGCACGTAATGGGCCAAAGAAGCGACCAATAAAGGCACCAGGCATCCCCCAGCGTTCAAAAAATGCGTGACCACGTACCAGCATTTGCGGATGTTTTTTGAATGGCCAAATATGCGGCACGCTGTCGCGATAGTGGGAACCGATCCAATATGACAGCCAGTCGCCAAAAAATGCCCCGGCTGCAGCTCCGGCAAATATTGGCCAGAAAGGGATGCCCGTTTCACCAATCAATGCCCCTACACCCAGCAGGATCACCGTGGCTGGAAGTAATAAAGAGAGGAAAGCCAGCGACTCGCCAAAAGCGAGGAAAAACGCGATCGGTGCAGCCCAGGTCTGATGTTGGCGTACAAACTCCGTAACGTATTGAATAACTTCGTTGATGCTCAAAAAGACCGCCTCTATTACTAATCTAAAAAAACCTATGTTCCAATATTTAAAGGCAGGCTATCTCAACCAAACCTTAACAGAGGGCTTATTCCAGATAACGACTTCGCAGTTCTTCACGCACTTCGGCAGTCAAACCGTACTCTTTTTCCAACCAGTTATCCGTGCTGCCATAGAGATTGGTGATAGCGTTTATCGCGGTATCAATGAACAGTTCCTTGACTGAAAGCACATAGCTGAACTTTTCCAGTGCTTCTGGTGGCAGGGTTACCGAGAGTTTATCGAGCATGTTCTCGCGGAAGGTTGCCAGCGTGGTTTCGGTCAGTAAATAATCTTCTTTGATGGTGTTCCAGTCAGCGCCCAGCGCCAGCAATACGATCATTGATCCGATGCCGGTGCGATCCTTGCCTACCGCACAATGCTGGACCAGCGCACCGCCTCCGGATTGCAATAACAGACCCACCAGCTTTTTATAGGCATCGTTATTAAATGGCAAACGACGATAAAGCTCCTGCATAAATTCCTGCGGATCAAATTCAGCGATAGTTTCTGCCGTCAGCCTTTCAAGATTAGCGTTTACCACGTGGCTCAGCGGATTCGCCGGCGCGTGATGATACTCGCAGCCGGCCCATAGAATATCGGGCTTGGCTGCGACTTCATCGGCATCGCGATAGTCGAGAATGTATTTGACCGGAATGTTGCTCAGAAACTGCTGATCCTGCTGGGTCAGGTTATCCAGCGCGCCTGAACGGTAAAGCCAACCGCGTTTGATGCGTCGGCCATCAGCTACGGTATTACCGCCAAGATCGCGAAAATTAACGCCGCCTTCCAGAAGCGTTAGCGAGGGGTGCAGGAAAATAGTTGCCGTCATAGAGTCTCTTATTATTCAAAGGTCAGTGCTAAGACCATACCAGATAGCCCGAAAAAGATAAAAAAATGGGCCACCCATTGGCAGCCCTTATCAGATACACGGTTAACGCCTGTTACGCCGCATTATCAGGAAAAAATCAGGTTATTATCAGGATTAAATCAGGCGGCGCGCAGCCTCAACTACAATTTTCACCGCATGACTTTCTGTCTGCTTCATGGTTTCGGCGTTTGGGATCTCTTGCTGAGTACGATTGACGATTACGCCCGCCACCATACCAGCACGCAGACCTTGGCTCGCACACATGGTCAGCAGGGTCGCCGATTCCATTTCATAGTTCATGACTCCCATCTCCTGCCACTCTTGCATCGATTCTTTGAAACGACGAACCACGCGGCCTGAGTAGGTATCGTAACGCTCCTGGCCAGGGTAGAAAGTGTCAGAGGAAGCCGTCACGCCGATATGAATATTTGCGCCGACCGCCTTCGAGGCCTCAACCAGCGCGGTTGTGCAGGCGAAATCTGCCACGGCCGGAAATTCCATCGGTGCAAAATGCAGGCTCGCACCATCAAGGCGGACTGCTGCAGTCGTTACCAGTACGTCGCCGACATTAATATGCGGCTGAATTGCGCCAGTGGTCCCGATGCGCAAGAAAGTGCGGATGCCAAGCTGAGCCAACTCCTCCACGGCGATTGAAGTTGAAGGTCCACCGATGCCGGTAGAACAGACAATGACCGATTTGCCATCAAGCTCTGCGCGCCAAGAGGTAAACTCGCGGTGTGAAGCCAGGCGTACCGGGTTCTCCATCAGTCTGGCGATTTTTTCTACGCGCTCGGGATCCCCTGGTACGATGGCCAGAGTGGCGCCCTGCAAGCTGCTTTTGGTCAGGCCAAGATGGAAAACTTCAGACTGAGACATAATTGAACTCCTTTTTAATTCGGTCATTTATAACGAGCATAATATCTCCTTACTTTATCGCTCATTGCAGCTTAATTTTGTGATGCGAATCGCTAAGCGACACTACAATTACCATCGATTACATTTTAAATGTGATAGAAATCACAAAATTTTGAGCAATTAAGCCGATCTATCATGATTAATCCCTGCGGTCTTAATGCCTAACCGGTCAAATTTCGCGCGCCTAAGCATTTTTTACATAAGGTGCAGGCAGATGACAGGCTATGGTTGTTGATGTGATCATTTTATGGCT
This sequence comes from Serratia sp. M24T3, assembly GCF_000257645.1. GTDB lineage: Bacteria > Pseudomonadota > Gammaproteobacteria > Enterobacterales > Enterobacteriaceae > Rouxiella. The sequence continues at coordinate 24,945 of NZ_AJHJ01000039.1, read as the reverse complement.
TATAGTTTAGAAACTGAGTCTTTATTTCGAAAATCCGATTCATCGTTTTAAAAGAAAAGTATTTACCCTTGTATGGAGACTGCAATGAAGACTGATGATTTAATACAATTAAAACAAGCACCTGACAGTTTCTCCCCTGCCGTTACGCCTGTATCCGCTACCACTATCCACACCGATACTGAAGGCCTGCACGCGGGCGAAACTACCATCCCATCGCAGGGAGAAAATCTGCCTGCCTATCTGGCAAGACCGGCCGAACACACTGGCAAACTGCCGATTGTGCTGGTGGTTCAGGAGATCTTTGGCGTACATGAGCACATCCGCGATCTCTGCCGCCGACTGGCTAAAGAAGGCTACCTGGCGATCGCGCCTGAGCTGTATTTCCGTCAGGGCGATCCTGCCGACTACACCGAGGTCGGTGAGCTGCTGGAGAAACTGGTTAGCAAAGTTCCTGACCAACAGGTGCTGGCGGATCTGGACCATGCCGCACACTGGGCCGCTCAGCACGGTGGTGACGCCAGCAAATTGGCGATCACTGGTTTCTGCTGGGGAGGTCGTATCACCTGGCTTTATGCTGCTCATAGCCCGCAACTCAAGGCTGGCGTTGCGTGGTACGGCAAGTTGGTGGGCAATAAAACGCTAAGCACGCCAACTCATCCTGTCGATGAAGCGGTTGACTTAACGGCTCCGGTATTAGGACTGTACGGCGGTCAGGACACAGGTATTGCTCAGGATACGGTGGAAAGTATGCGTCAGGCGATACGTGCCGCCAATGCCAATGCCGAGATCGTGGTTTACCCTGAAGCCGGGCATGCATTTAATGCCGATTATCGCCCAAGCTATAACGCGGAAGCCGCGGCCGATGGCTGGCAGCGCATGCTGGCGTGGTTTGCCAAATATGGCGTGAAGTAAATCTTTCGAGCGCATTAATAGAATTTTCCATTAATGGAATCAAAAAGCCCCGAGGCATTTACCCCGAGGCTTTTTTAATGCTCATGCAACATGAACAATAAGTTAAAAATAAATAGTTAAGACTGATTAGGCTGCCCGTTCGAGGCACTTAAGCCTCCATCAACCGGCAGATTAACGCCGGTAACAAAGCGGGCGTCATCGCTGGCAAGGAAGGCAATCACCGAGGCAATCTCTTCAGGCTCGGCACCACGACCTAGCGGGATTCGTTCAGCGAATTTCGCCAGTAACGCCTTGTTGTCTTTGATGTCACCGGCCATGTCGGTCAGCGTGAGACTCGGACAGACAGCGTTGACACGCACACCGTCTGCACCGTGGTCCATTGCCAGAGAGCGGGTAAAATTAGTCACGGCTCCTTTGGCGGCATTATAGAAGCTCATGCCCCAGTCACCGCCCAGACCTGAAACCGATGAAACATTAACAATATTACCTTTGCTCTTTTTCAAGGCATCGATAAAGAAGCGCGTCGCGTAGAACACGCCACTGACATCAATATCGAGAATTTTCTTCCAGTCATCAATGCTGGCTTCATTGACTTTACCCTGCACCACCACACCGGCATTGTTTACCAGCACGTCAACGCGGCCAAACTTGTCCAGCACCACTTTGGCAAGTTTTTCAACATCCTGCGGATTTGAGATATCGGCGACGTGGATATAATAGTGGGTATTTTCCAGCGTGTTAGCCACCTTGGCCAACTTGACTTCAGTGCGTCCGACCAGCACAACAATGGCTCCTTCAGCCGAGAAGCGTTGCGCGGTTGCAGCTCCCATACCAGAACCTGCGCCAGTGACGACGACCACTTTATCTTTAAATCGGCTCATCTTTGTCTCCTTACGTTGAATCATTAATCAACTATTGTCTAAAGGGCTTACTCCTTTCAGCCTAGTAAAAAATCTGCTATTTCGGCTCAAATCGGCCAAATTAGCGCGTAACGATTGGGGGCAGACAAAGGGTGTCGGGGGCTACAGAGCAGCATCAAAGAAGTTACAAAATAATAATGGCGGGCAATCAGACGTAAAAAAGGGCACCGAAGCGCCCAATGACATCACAACATCACACATTAACTCTTAGACGTTTTCAGCGCGTAGGCGCCGAGCGGCTTTCACCATGTTCTCCAGCGATTCGCGTGTTTCCGTCCAGCCGCGAGTTTTCAGCCCACAGTCTGGATTTACCCACAGGCGCTCAGCCGGGATGCGGTCTGCAGCTTTACGCAACAGGTCCACAATCCACTCCACGCTGGGCACATTCGGCGAGTGAATATCGTAAACACCCGGACCGATTTCATTCGGATAGTCGAAGTGCCTGAACGATTCCAGCAAGTCCATATCTGAACGAGAAGTCTCGATGGTTATCACGTCTGCATCCAGCGCGGCGATAGAATCCATGATGTCATTGAACTCGCAGTAACACATATGAGTGTGGATCTGTGTTTCGTCACGAGCAATCGCGGCATTCAGTTTGAAGGCGTCAACTGCCCAGCGCAGATAAGCCTGCCATTCGGACTGACGCAGAGGCAAGCCTTCGCGTAGCGCTGGTTCATCGATTTGAATAATGCCGATACCGGCTTTTTCCAAGTCTTCAACTTCGTCACGCAGTGCCAGAGCAATCTGCCTGGCAATGATTTCACGGCTCACGTCTTCACGCGGGAATGACCAGCAAAGAATGGTCACTGGACCGGTCAGCATGCCTTTAACCGGTTTTTCGGTCAGAGACTGCGCGTACTTGGCCCACTCAACAGTAATGGCTTCAGGACGGCTCACGTCACCGATGATTACCGGCGGTTTAACGCAGCGAGAGCCGTAGCTCTGCACCCAGCCGTTTTGAGTAAATATAAAACCGTCCAGATGCTCGCCGAAGTATTCGACCATGTCGTTACGCTCGGCTTCCCCGTGTACCAGCACGTCCAGCCCTAGCCGTTCCTGCTCATTGATTGCCTGCTTGATGTGCTCGCTGATGCCGGTGCGGTAATTTTTACTGTCCAGCCGACCCTGTTTGAAGTCCAGGCGCAGGCCTCGAATTTCGGTGGTTTGCGGGAATGAACCAATCGTCGTGGTCGGCCAGGCGGGCAGATTAAAACGCGTGCGCTGAGACTTGGCACGGTTTGGATAGGCGCTTGGACGCTCGATATCCCTGGCATTGATTGCCGCCAGACGCTTGCCGACAGCGGCGTTGTTTACACGGGTAGATTCTTTACGAGCACGAATTGGGGCGCTGTATTCAGCCAGTTTTCTCTGCGCTTCAGCACTCGGATTGTTCAGTGCATCAGCCAGCAACGCCAGCTCGGCACATTTTTGCACGGCAAAGGCAAACCAGCTTTTCACTTCTGAATCCAGACGCGTTTCGACGCTAAGATCGATTGGGCTGTGCAGCAGTGAACAGGAGCTACCGAGCCAAATACTGCGACCGGCAACCAGAGGTTTAAGGCGATCAAACCAGGTGCTTAAGTCGGCACGCCAGACATTACGGCCATTAATCACGCCCAGCGACAGCAGCCAGTCTTTTGGCAGCGCGTTGGCCACCGCCGTCAGATCATCGCGACCCGCCACGGCGTCAATGTGCAAACCTTGTACCGGCAGATGACGGATAGTTTCCAGATTGTGGCCGATGCTGTCGAAATAGGTAGTCAGCAGCAGCCTGGTTTTACTTTGCAGCGCGGTATAAGCCGGTTTGTAGGCATCCAGCCATTCCTGTGGCAATTCCAGCACCAGTGCAGGCTCGTCGATTTGTACCCACTCAATGCCACGCTCTGCCAGCTCAGCCAGAACTTGCTGATAAACCGGGAGAATATCGTTGATCAGTGACAGGCGGTCAAACTGCTCGCCCTTTACTTTGCCTAGCCACAGGTAAGTCAACGGGCCGAGCAGCACAGGTTTAATCTTGTGGCCTAGCGCCAACGCTTCGTCAACTTCCTCCAGCAACTGAGTCCAGGTCAGTTTGAACTGCTGACCCTTCACGAATTCAGGCACCATGTAGTGATAGTTAGTGTTGAACCATTTGGTCATTTCGGCAGCGGCGGCAGGTTTGCCCGTCGGTGCTCGGCCACGACCCAGGCGGAATAAGGTGTCGATATCGACGGAACCGTCAGCGCCTTGGTGACGCTCTGGAACATTGCCCAGCAACAGGCTGGTAGTCAAAACGTGATCGTACCAGGCGAAATCGCCAACGGGCACTAAATCCACGCCAGCCTGCTGTTGTTGTTGCCAATGGCGGGCGCGCAGTTCGCGGCCCGTCGCCAATAATTCTTCTTGAGTGATGTTGCCAGCCCAGTAGCTTTCTTGAGCTTTTTTCAGTTCACGACGCAAACCAACGCGTGGAAAACCCAGAGTGTGATTCAGTATCGTCATCTTTAAATTCCCATTTGGCCATCCAGATGTTTACACATCCATAATCCGCAGGTACTGTATATTCCACAAGCGCAAATTATTCACAGTGACAGTGAAGGACTCTCATGATCGAACTGAAACACCTGCGGACGCTGCAAGCTCTGCGAAATACCGGCTCTCTTGCCGCCGCAGCGGCACAGTTACACCAGACCCAATCAGCCCTGTCGCACCAATTCAGCGACCTGGAGCAGCGTCTCGGTTTCAGACTGTTCGTGCGTAAAAGTCAGCCGCTGCGCTTTACACCGCAGGGGGAGATCATGCTGCAATTGGCGGAGCAGGTATTGCCACAAATTCAGCAGGCATTGCAGGCCTGTCATGAACCACATCAGGCTTCGCTACGCATCGCGATTGAATGCCACAGCTGTATTCAGTGGCTAACGCCCGCGCTGGATGCTTTTCATCAGACTTGGCCACAGGTGTTGATGGACTTTAAATCAGGTGTGACTTTTGACCCGCAGCCGGCCTTGCAACAGGGCGAGCTGGATATCGTTTTAACTTCCGACATTCTTCCTCGCAGCGGCCTGCACTATTCGCCAATGTTTGATTTTGAAGTTCGACTGGTGCTGGCACCGGATCATCCATTGGCCAGCAAAGACGTGATCACTCCGGAAGATTTGAGCAGCGAAATTCTGCTGATTTACCCGGTTCAGCGCCAACGTCTCGATATCTGGCGACATTTCCTGCAGCCGGCAGGTGTCAGTCCGGCGCTGAAAAGCGTTGATAATACCTTGCTGCTGATCCAGATGGTGTCGGCACACATGGGTATTGCCGCGCTGCCGCACTGGGTAGTGGAGAGTTTTGAGAAACAGGGCCTGGTAGTGACTAAAACTTTGGGTGACGGCCTGTGGAGCCGCCTGTACGCTGCCGTTCGCGATGGAGAGCAGCGACAGGCAGTGACAGAGGCATTTATCCGATCGGCGCGCCAGCACGCCTGCAATCATTTGCCGTTTGTACGAGACGCCTCGCGCCCTGGAATTTCTTCTGCTCCAAGGGCGATTTCAGAACCGCCAGAAGCTTGATGATTAACCCAGATTACGTTGGCGTGTCGCTATCGTCAGCCCTATAACCGCCACGGTAACAAGCGTTGAGGCAAGCAGGGTGAAGCTCAGGGTCATGCCAGTAATATCCATCAGATAGCCGGTTGCAACGGGGAGTAATCCTGCCGGAATATAGGCGCCGATATTGAGCAGCGCGTTGCCTTCGGCACGACGATCGGCGGCGATATTCATCGACAACAGCGTCAGTCCGCCCAATTGCCCCAGCCCCTGTGCGGCACCCGAGGCAAGTGCGGCGATGAAAATCATTTTTACGCCCCCGCCGTGCAGCGTGGCAATAATACTCAGCATCGCCACAATCAGCGCCGTACCGCTAATGTAAAACACCTTGCTGATGGGTAGTTTACGACACAAAATTTGTGTTCCCACCGCGACCGTAAACATCACGCAGGCCATGATCCCGGCAATTACCGGGCTACCGGCATTCGAATAATGGCTCAGTAGCACCGGTCCTAGCGAAAGCATCAGCGAAGTTGCGGTTAGACCCGGCGCGAAAAACAGGCACCCCATCAGCAGATGAAAAATATTCTTCTTCGGGATAGAAGGAAGGCGCAGCGGGCGCGATGCCGACACGCCGATTCGCTGCACCGGCGGCAGGCGTAAAGCAATAATAATTGCGCTCAGTTGCACCAGCAGCTCAACGGCAAAAACGGTGAATACCGGGTGCGGCAAAAAGCGCACAATCGCCCCGCTCATCACTGGTCCCAGCCCTGCTCCGCCAACCATTGCAATCGATGCTACCAGCGCGGCCTGACGTTTACGGCTTTCACCACCAGCATCGACAACCGCGGCCATACTGGCGGTCACGGTAACGCCCACTGCAATCCCGGTCAGAAAACGTGCTGCCAACAGTGCATAAATCGACTGTGCGCCGATAAAACACAAACAGGCCAATACCGAGGCAATCAGGCCGGGAATAATGACTTTTTTACGCCCCAACCTGTCCGCCAGCTGGCCGGCAACCAGCAGCGTGAAAACCAGCGCCAAAATGTAGCAGGCAAAAATCAGCGTTAAAGTACCGGATGAAAAGCCAAATTGCTGCTTCCAGTGGATATAAAGCGGCGTTGGTGCATTGGAAAGCATAAATACGGCGACGACCAACCACGCGGATTTCAGCAGTCGTGCAGGGGAATAGCCTGGAACGCCAAGTTTTGCTGAGTTTATAGGGCTTTCGGCCGGTAATGACTGCGACATGATTTTTTCCTGTTATAAAGCGGCTAAAAACACCTTTCAGAGTGCGGTACAGGATAAAGACAAAAACATAGAAGAAAAATAGGCTAAAATTCTTATCATATCGGACATAAATGTCTTAAATGAGCAGGATCTATAATGAGCAAGCTGAGCGGCATCGAGATATTTGTGCAAGTGGCAGAAACGCGCAGCTTTTCAGAAACGGCGAAACAGTTAGGCGTTTCTTCATCGGCGATAGGGAAAAGTATCGCCCGGCTTGAGACGCGTTTATCGGTACAGCTGTTTTACCGCAGCACCCGCAGCATTACTTTGACCCACGAAGGGTCGCAGTATCTTGAGCGCTGCCGCCGTATTCTGGACGAGGTGCAAAACGCCGAGCTTGAACTGATGGAAAGTCATCGCGCGCCGCAGGGGCAATTAAAAATCAGCCTGCCATTTGTCGACGTCATTGTTCTGCCACTGATCAGCGGGTTTATGCAACGCTACCCGGAAATTCAGCTTGATATCGATATGACCGATCGCATGGTCGATATTATCGAGGAAGGCTTTGATGCCGTGATCCGCACTGGCACGCCGGTCGATTCACGGCTGAAGTCGCGCTATCTCGGTGGGTATCAGCGAGCCATTGTTGCCGCTCCGGCCTACATTGCGCAACGAGGCATGCCTCAGCAGCCGTTGGATTTATTGCAACACGCCTGCCTGTTGCACAAGTATCCGAGCACCGGCCGCATTGAACAGTGGACCGGCTCCATTGACGCTTCCGAGCTTCCCGCCGCCATGGTTTGCAATACCAATCGGGTGATAATCGACGCCACGCTCAAGGGGCTTGGCATTGCCTGTCTGCCGGAATATCAGGTTCGAGCCTATTTGCGTGACGGCTTGCTGCTGCCAGTGTTTGCCGATCAGCCAGCGGCCGAGAACGGCTATTGGGCGCTATGGCCGGTGAGTAAGCACGTCACCCCCAAACTGCGGGCATTTATCGACTATCTGGTGGAATACTTCGCCCAAAACCCGTTAAACCGCTAGTTTTTGGCAAACTCTGAGCTTGTCCTAAAAATCATCCAAACAACAGGCTAATGAAGTAAACTTAATGTAGGAAACATCCAGCAGGAGATTTTACCATGAAAGGTTTTCAACAGATTCTAGCGGGACTTGGGATGATGCTAATGACCGCTTCCAGCTTCGCCGCGATCACCCAAACGCCCATCGAAAGGCAGCAGCAGCTACTGAATAATCCGGCGCAACAACGGATGCTGCAGCGGATGCAAAGCGATCAGCAATTACATCAGCGCCAACAAGAGCAAGACCTGAAATTCAGCCAGCAGCAGCAGCGACTAAGGCTGCAATCTCAGTCACTCAACGATCAGCAGCGTTTGCAGCAAAGCCAGCTCGATAATAATCAGCAACGCTTGCAGCAGAAGCTTAATCAAACGCCATAGTATTTAATCAAACACAACAGTATTTAACAAACACCACAGTATCTGCACTGGTGATGAGTAATTATTAGGCGCTCACTGGGTATTAAATTTGATACTACATTTAATACCCAAGTAAATTTAAGCCTCTGTAATCAATCGCTACCGTTTGTGAAGGCTTTAAACCGCGAAATCAGGGCCGATAAGATCGATGCGATCGGTGCAGATGCAGTCCACGCCCCAGTCCAGCAGCAGCCGCGCTCTTTCCGGGCTATTCACGGTATACACCAGAATGCGCAGACCTGCCTGATGCAGGCTCTCAACCCGTTCTTCAGTCAGCTCTTTATGATTGATATGCAAAGAAACGCAGCCCAGACGCGAGGTAAGCGCCTGCCAGTTTTCATCCCATTTATCCAGCAATAGACCACGCGGTAACTCAGGTACAGCAGCCTGTGCAGCTTCAAGAGACGGCACATCAAACGAAGAAAGCAGCGGGGGAACTGACTGACCACGCCATAATTCAGCCGCCGCCAGCGCCACTTTTTCGCCTGTTTCATACGCCAGCCCGGTGGTGCCTTTAATTTCGATGTTGGCCATCATGCCGTATTCGGCACAGCGCGACGCAACCTCAGAGAGCAACGGCAGTTTTTCTCCGCTAAAGCTGGTGCTGTACCAACTGCCAGCATCGAGCTGCACCAGCTTGTCCCAGCTCAGCTCACCCGCTACGCCCCAGCCATTGCTGGTTCGATTCAGGGTGTCGTCGTGCAACAGGAAAATCTCGCCGTCCTGCGCCAGCTTGGCGTCAAACTCAATCATGCTGTGACCGAGGCGAGCCCCGGTATCAATTGCTGCCAGGGTATTCTCAGGCGCTAGCGAACCGCCGCCGCGATGAGCCACAATGCGTGGATAAGGCCAAACTGTCATTTTCACTCCATCCGTAATCCGCTTTTCGAATCAAAAAAGTGTAGCGCGTGAGCGGGTAAAACCAAACGTAAATACGTGCCGCTAGCCGGACAATTTTCGTGAGAGAGTCTGACCACCACCCCACTTCCTGCCCAAACTCCGTGCGCCAGGTTATCCGCGCCCAGCAGCTCAAGGTTTTTTAGCTCCATCGGAATGCCACTGTGCGGATCATTGGTTAGCTGAATATGTTCAGGTCGTACACCCAAGGTCAATTCACGGCCGCCCCATTCTGGTCGCGCCTTTGGCAATGGGAGTTCGTAGCCGCCCTCCATCACCAGAGAGGTACCGTCGGTGGTCAGTTGACCCGGCAATAAATTCATCGCCGGAGAGCCGATAAAGCTGGCGACGAACAGGCTGGCGGGACGCTGATAAACCTCGGAAGGCGTACCGATTTGCTCGGCAATCCCTTTGTTCATCACGATTACTCGTTCGGCCAAGGTCATGGCTTCCACCTGATCATGAGTCACATACAGGCTGGTGGTGCGCAATCTGCGATGCAGCTGTTGCAGCTCGAGACGCATCTGCACGCGCAATTTGGCATCAAGGTTTGATAACGGCTCGTCGAACAGGAATACTGCCGGTTCTCGCACGATGGCGCGCCCCATTGCCACGCGTTGACGCTGGCCGCCGGAAAGCTCACGCGGCTTGCGTTTCAGCAACGGACCCAATTCCAGTATGCGCGCCGCTTCCTCAACGCGCGACTGAATCTGCACCTTGCCAAAACCGCGAATTTTCAGGCCATAGGCCATGTTGTCGTACACGCTCATGTGCGGATACAGTGCGTAATTTTGAAACACCATCGCAATACCGCGATCTTTCGGCTCAAGATTGGTCACACGCACGTCGTTGATATAAATATCACCGCTGGTGGTGCGCTCGAGGCCAGCTACCATACGCAACAGCGTTGACTTACCGCAGCCGGAAGGGCCAACCATCACGATGAATTCGCCGTCAGCGACATCCAAATCGATAGTCTTGATTATCTGGTTTTGTCCGTCGTAGGACTTGGTCACTGCCTGGAGTTTTAAATTTGCCATGTTTATTGTTTACCAAATGAATCGTTTACCAAGTTAATCATTTCTCGCTGTCTACCAGGCCGCGCACAAACCAGCGCTGCATCAGGAGTACCACCGCCAAGGGTGGTAATAACGTCATGATCATCGCAGCCATTACCTGATTCCACTGTGTTGAGCCGTCTCCCGAAGAGATCATGCTTTTAATCCCCGCCACCGCCGTGCCCATCGAGGCATCGCTGGTGACAAGAATTGGCCACAGGTATTGGTTCCAGCCGTAAATAAAGGTGATGACAAACAGCGCCGCCAGATTGGTTTTCGAGAGCGGCAGGACAATGTCCCAGAAAAAGCGCATTGCTCCTGCGCCGTCGATGCGCGCCGCTTCCAGCAACTCATCCGGCAGCGTCATAAAGAACTGGCGAAACAAGAACGTAGCCGTGGCAGAAGCCATCAAAGGCAAAGTCAGGCCGGTGTAGCTGTCAAGCATGTGCAGATTGGCGATCACTTGTACTGTAGGAAAAATACGTACCTCAACCGGCAGCATCAGTGTCATAAAGATCAGCCAGAAGAACAGGTTACGCAACGGAAAACGGAAATAGACGATGGCGTAGGCCGACAGCATCGAAATCGAAATCTTGCCGATGGTAATTGCCATCGCCATGATAAAGCTGTTCAGCAACAGCGGGCCAAATGCCGGGCTGCTGCCGCCTGCGCCCTGTGACCAAATAGTCCGTATATTTTCGAAAAAGTGCCCGCCCGGAACCAGACTCATCGGCACTTCAAAAATCTGTTTGTTATCGAGCGTCGCGGCAACAAAGGCCACGTACAGCGGGAATAACACCAGCAGCACGCCAATAATCAGCACCAGGTGACAGAAAATATCGAGACCTCTTCTGTTTTCGATCATTGGTAACGCACCTTACGCTCAACGAAGCGGAACTGAATAAATGTCAGGGCGATCACCATGACCATTAATACCACCGACTGTGCGGCAGAGCTTGAGAGGTCGAGCCCGGTGAAACCTTCGCGATAAACCTTGTAAATCAACGTTGTTGTCGCCTGTACCGGACCGCCTTGCGTGGCCGCATCAATTACCGGGAAGGTATCGAAGAAGGCATAAACCAGATTGACCACCAGCAAGAAGAAACTGACTGGAGAAATCAGCGGCAACACCAAATTAAAGAAACGACGAATTGGGCCAGCGCCGTCGATGGCAGCGGCCTCGACCAGCGAACGTGGAATCGATTGGAGCGCAGCGAGGAAAAACAAGAAGTTATAGCTTACCTGCTGCCAGATAGATGCCAGTACTACCAGGAACATCGCCTGTCCGCTGTTCTGTGCGTGGTTCCAGTTATAGCCGAGCGTGCCAAGGAAGTGAGTGATCAGCCCTAATCCAGGACTAAACAGAAACATCCAGAGAACAGCAGCCACGGCGGGCGCTACGGCATAAGGCAGAATTAGCAAAGTCTGATAAATACGACTACCGCGGATTACGTGATCCACCATCGCAGCGAGCAGCAGCGAAATACCCAGGCCGAAAAACGCCACCATGAAGCTGAATTTCAGCGTGGTGTTGAAAGAAGCGAGATAGTAGGGGTCCTGGAACAGCTGCTGAAAGTTGGTGAACCCAGCAAACTGGCTCGAGATACCAAAAGGATCCATGGTTTGCACGGAATACCACAGTGCCTGACCGGCGGGCCAGAGGAAAAAGATCGCCGTAATCAACAGCTGAGGCAAAACCAGCACATACGGCAACCAACTACAGCCAAACCCGGGACGGTGTGAACTCATAGGAATTACTCATAGAAACTAAGGGCTGAAAAGGGCAACGAAGATCAACGATGGCATCACCAAACTGTTCAAAAGAACAATGCGTAACAACGGCTGTCGAGATTCATTGTTACGCACTGCCCTATTGATTTGGCAACGGTCGTTGTTATTGCTTAACAGAGGCTTCAAAACGGCGCAGCAGCAGGTTACCGCGCTGTACTGACTCATCAAGCGCCTGTTTTGCCGTCTTCTGGCCGCTCCATACGCCTTCCAGCTCTTCATCTACGATGGTACGGATTTGCGGCATGTTGCCCAGACGTAGACCTTTGGTAAACGGCAACGGCGGTTTGTTCATCATCTGGCGAGTTGCAACGTCAGAACCTGGGTTCTTATCGTAGAAGCCCTGCTGTCTGGTCAGCTCATAGGCGGCAGTGGTAACCGGGAGATAGCCCGTTTTTTGATGCCATTCCGCGGCAATTGCCGGAGTTGTCAGGAATTGCAGGAACTCGGCCACGCCTTTGTAGGTCGCATCATCCTTGCCTTTCATCACCCACAGGCTGGCACCACCGATAATGGCGTTCTGCGGCGCGCCTTTCACGTCAGCGTCGTAAGGCATCATGCCTACACCATAGTTGAATTTGGCATACTGACGAATATCGGCCAGCGAGCCAGATGAGGCGGTAGTCATCGCGCAATCGCCGTTGTAGAACTTGGCAGTAGACTCATCCTGACGACCAAAATAGGTGAACTCACCTTTCTTGTTCATATCTTCCAGAAACTGAATGTGTTTGATCTGCTCCGGCTTGTTAAATTCCAGAACTGCGTCGGTGCCGTCGAAACCGTTATTTTTGGTCGCCACCGGCAAACCGTGCCAGGCGCTAAAGTTTTCAATCTGGATCCAGCCCTGCCAACCGCTGGCATAGCCGCACTTCATGCCGGCCTCTTTCAGCTTCGCAGTATCCTGTTCCAGCTCTTGCCAGGTTTTTGGCGGCTGATCGGGATTCAGACCCGCTTTCTTAAACGCGTCTTTGTTGTAGTACAGCACCGGCGTGGAGCTGTTGAACGGCTGAGACAGCAGACGACCCTGAGAGTCTGAATAGTAACCGGAAACCGTTGGAACGAATTGGGAAACGTCTTCTTTCAGGCCCGCGTCAGCGAACACTTGATAGACCGGCTTGATCGCTTTACTGGCCATCATGGTCGCGGTGCCAACTTCATAGACCTGCAAAATCGCCGGAGCATTGCCGGTGCGATAAGCGGCAATACCGGCAGCCAGATTCTGGTCGTATTTGCCTTTATAAACAGGAACAATTTTTACGTCAGGATGCGTTTGGTTAAAACGATCGGCCAATGAGTTGACCTCTTTGCCTAACTCGCCGTCCATGGAATGCCAGAAAGGAATTTCCGTGACGGCCAGAGCGTTGGCGCTGAAAGCCAGCATCAGTGCTGCACCCAGAGCCGATTTTTTTAAATTGTTGAACATGCCTGTCTCCTGAATTCTGCCGGTGTTTGAATTTGTAATTGCAGAGAAGTAATGGAAGTTAAAAAACTTTTTTATTCGGGAGCTAACATGACACGGCTAAATGACAGAAAAATAACCGTTAAATGACAATGACGTGACAGCAGAGTGAAACGCAGATGACGGGAAGATGGCAAAAAAGAAGCGCATCGGGTTAGCGATGCGCCTTAAGTTATTTATCAGTTTGCACTAAGCTTAACCGCCTCAGTGAGACAGCCAACCTGTTATCTCGGTTTTACAGCGCGCGTTTCAGGCGGGCAACGGCTTCATGCAGCTGCTCTTCTGTCGCGGTCGCGAAGGAGATACGGAAAGTCGAGTAATCCGGATTGTCCGAGAAGAAGAACTCGCCCGGCACGAAGACTACGCCCTGCTCGAGGGTTTTCTTCATCCATTCGGTACAGTTACGCGGCTCGCGGAATCGCGCCCACAGGAACATACCGCCTTTAGGATATTCGAAGGTCAAAACGTGGCCAAGCTCGCGTTCCAGCAACTCGGCCAGTACGGTACATTTCTTTTTGTAGGCAGCACGGATAGTTTCAATCTGCTTATCCAGTCGACCCAGCCCCAAATAGTATTCCGCCACAGTTTGCGACAGCGAGCTAGCGTGCAAGTCGGCGGCCTGTTTGATGATCGCCACTTTATTCAACAGCCATTGCGGCATGATAACCCAGCCAAGACGCAGGCCCGGTGCCAGAATTTTGGAGAATGTTGACGTGTAGATGATGTTATCTGCATGGCCGTATTGAGCATGCGAAAGCTCGTAAAGGGTCGGCAGGCGCTCGTCCGTGAAACGAAGCTCGCCATACGGGTCATCTTCAACGATCAGGAAATGGTGCTCGGCGGCCAGTTTTACCAGCTGCTCGCGACGCGCCAAACTCAGCGTCACGCCACTTGGATTGCCAAAGGTCGGTACTAAGTAAACGCCTTTGATTTTGCGGGTTTTCAGCACTTCGGCCAGTTCGTCAACCTTCATGCCGTCGCCGTCAGAACCAACGGATACCAGATTTGCTTCAGCCAGTTCCAAGGTTTGCAGCGCGGCCAAATAAGTTGGGCGCTCAACAACGAACACGTCATCCGGGTTAACCACCGCGCGCATCACCAGATCGAGCGCCTGCTGGGATCCGGCGGTCACTACAATATCTTCCGGCGTGGCAACAATGCCGCGACCTTTGCACAGCTCGGCAATGCCGACGCGCAGTCCGTGACTGCCTTCAGTCAGGCCGTATTGGAATGCTAACTCAGGCCGCTCGGTAATTGCCAGTTGGGTGGCTTGCGCCAAACCTTCAAAATCGAATAGCGCCGAAGAAGGAATACCTCCCGCCAGTGAAATAACGCCTTCCATTTGGCTTTGCTTGAGCAATTCCCGAATAGCCGAACTCTTGAGCCTGGTCATGCGGGCGGCGAGTAAACCTTCTGTGTTCATTTAATGTTCCCGGTCGTGTGCAAAATTGATAAGAATGTGAGCAAAGTTAATTTATAGATAAACAAAAAACCGCAAAGCACTTAGCGTGCGGTTTAATAGATTTAACACAGATTTTTTTGGAATCAACAATCTTTATCACACTAGCAGGCAAGCGGCACGCCCTGCGCGCTGGGCAAACGGCTTACCAAACGCAAATTTCCTTGAAAAAAGTCAGGTAACGAATCTGGAGTGATCAGGTAAACTGTCACCGTCCTTTTTCCCTAAAAATCTGCATCTCATCATGAAATTAACCATTGAAAGACTCGACGCATTAACTGATCAGGATAAAATTGATTTAGCCAAAATCTGGCCGAATCAACAGGTCTCCGATTGGCAAAGCGAGGGCGATCTGAAGATAATTTTTGCCGCTCGTTTTAATGATCGCCTGCTGGGTGCAGTAAAAGTTTCTATTAGCGGCAAGCAGGCTGAATTAAACGATTTATGCGTGCGTGAAGTCACCCGCCGTCGCGGTGTCGGGTTGTATTTGCTGGAAGATTTGCAGCAACAGTTGCCTGAAGTGCGGGATTTCTCAATGCAGGCAGTGGCTGATAAACCGGCCTTAGACGCTTTTATGCGCGCCTGCGGATTTGAATTAATAGCAGACGGCTGGCATAAAACACGGCATTGATTCTGCGAGTAATTTTTATCTCAAGCAGCAAGGCGACTGTTTTTTCGGCAAATTCTAGGTATAAAAAAGCGACCTCAAGGTCGCTTTTTACTTTGCATTTGTCTGTATTATCGCATCAGGCTTCGATCGCTGTGCGCAGCTTTTTCATCGCATTCTTTTCAAGCTGACGGACACGTTCGGCGGAAACACCATACTTGTCGGCCAACTCTTGCAGCGTCGACTTGTTGTCGTCGTCGAGCCAGCGAGCACGAATAATATCCTGGCTACGCTCGTCCAGACCTTCCATTGCGAAAGTCAGTTTATCGGCGGCGTTACTTTCCCAGTTATCTTCTTCGATGCTTTCAGCAAAGTCAGAGCTTTTATCCTGCAGATACAGCATCGGTGCCATAGCCTGACCATCGCGCGGCTCTTCGTCCGGCGTTGGGTCAAAGGTCATGTCCTGCGCTGCCATGCGGGATTCCATTTCCAGCACGTCTTTGCTGGTTACGCCAAGTTCACGCGCAACATGCTCGACTTCTTCATGGCTGAACCAACCTAAACGCTGTTTATTTTTGCGCAGGTTAAAGAACAGCTTACGCTGAGCTTTGGTGGTCGCGACCTTCACGATACGCCAGTTACGCAGAACGTATTCGTGGATCTCGGCTTTGATCCAATGCACAGCGAAGGAAACCAGGCGTACGCCGACTTCTGGATTAAAACGGCGAACCGCTTTCATCAGGCCGATGTTGCCTTCCTGGATAAGGTCAGCCTGTGGCAAACCGTAACCTGAATAATTACGAGCGATATGAGCGACAAAGCGTAAGTGAGACAGGATCAGATGCTTGGCCGCTTCCAGATCACCCTCGTAATGCAGCCGTTCAGCCAGCGCCCGCTCTTCCTCTGCCGTAAGCATAGGATAGGCATTGGCGGCCCGAACATAGGCTTCCAGGCTACCTTGGGGGACTAATGCTAAAGTTTGCATTTCTTTGGTCATTAAAGCCTCTCTAATGTGACGTAAGAAGGTTTTACACAACGTTGCCGTGGAATGAATACCGACGGATACAGTTCAACGAAGAACCACTCACATTTGCTGCTGATTTGACCCTGAATCTCGTTCAAAGTTCATTCTTAGCGCCTTCTCGGCCCAATGACTTTATGCGAGGTAAAGGGGAAATGATTGGGAAATTGTGCTTACCGGGGAAGAACAAGTTAAGGTCCTAAATTATAAGGATCCTTTGACGCAGAGTATTAATATGGGGATCTTCCCTTGCAGCACAATCCGCAGCTACAAGGGAAGAGTATAACAAAAAAATCTTACTGTGGTGTAAATCGTCGTAAATGTTGTACGGTTGCCAGGTAAGCGGCGATCCAGCCAATCATTGCCGAGATCAGCAGCAGCAGCAGGCTTTCGTCCCAGCCAAGGCCGTGCAGAACAAAGGTCGTGCCGAACACCGATGCCACCTGAGTAACCACGGTTTCCAGACGCCACACCAGCCCTTCGGAAAGGATCAATGACAGCACCGCGCCGCAGAAGCCCAACATTGCCCCGCCGTTAAGGAAAGGTCGCAGAATGAAGCCGTCGGTGGCACCAATTAGCTTCATCACGTTGATGGTATCGCGGCGGCTGAAAATGCTCAGGCGTACGCTGTTACCAATGACCAGGAACACGGCGACTATCATCAGCACGCCGATCATAGAAGCAATTTGCCCCACCAGCCCGGTTAGCGCAGCAAGACGTGCAAACCAGCTGTCATCCATGCGGACTTGCTCAACGCCCTGAACCGCAGCAATGCGATCACGCAAAGTGCTCAGCGTCTTGGAATCCTCAAAATTCATTTTCGGCGTAACAATCGCCAAAGCAGGCAATGGATTCTGTTCCAGCATATCCAGCGCGCCGCCAAAACCTGACCAGTTGCGGAACTCACTTAACGATTCTTCACGGGACAGATAATTGACTTTATCGACCCCAGCTTCGGCCTTCAGCTGTTTGATAACGTTGAGAGCGCCGTCATCGTCCAGCGATTTATCAATAAACACAGTCAATTGCGGCGTGGGATACCACTGCTCGGCTGCCTGACTAACGTTTTTCCATACTAGATAGCAAACGCTCGGCAGAGTCAGTGAGATGGCGATCACCATAATCGTTAACAGTGTGGCCAGCGGCTGGCGCAGCATGTCACGGATGGTATTGCTCCAAGCATAGCGCCACTGCTCGCGGAAACCGCCCTGCAATGATTTACTCTTCGATTCAGGGGTGCTCTTGGCTTTCCTGACCGGTTTTGGACTATTCGCCATAGTACGCGCCTCCGGCCATTCTTCCCTGACTCAAAGTCAGCGTGCGATAACGTCGGCTGGCAATCAGCCCCATGTCATGGGTTGCCATCAACACGGTTACGCCGACACGGTTAAATTCTTCAAACAACCGCAAAATCCCCTCCGACAGCGCTTCGTCCAGGTTACCTGTAGGTTCATCGGCCAACAGTACCGCCGGTTTATTCACCACGGCACGAGCAATGCCCACGCGCTGCTGCTCGCCGCCGGACAGCTGGATAGGGAAATTTTTCGCCTTGTCCAGCAGCCCGACTTTGTCCAGCGCGGCAGAAACGCGACGGCGAATATCTTCACCGCTGGCACCAGCGATAATCAATGGCATAGCCACATTGTCGTAAACGGTTCTATCCAGCAGCAAGTGGTGATCCTGGAAGATCATGCCGATCTGACGACGCAGGAACGGCACCTCGCGACTCTTCAAGCGGCTAATATCATGTCCGCCAAACAGGATATTTCCTGCACTCGGGCGTTCGATACCGCAAATCAGTTTCAACAGTGTACTTTTACCGGCTCCAGAATGGCCGGTCAGAAACGCCATCTCTCCCTGCTGAATATGAAAATCGACGCCTTGCAGCGCCTGTCGCCCGCCTAGATAAGCTTTACTGACCTGTTCAAAGCGAATCATCCGTATTAATCCTCTCGGGCAAAAAGTGCCTCAATAAAATCGTCAGCCTTAAACGGCCTTAAATCTTCGATACCCTCACCTACGCCGATGTAACGGATAGGGATCTCAAACTGGTCGGCGATAGCGAAGATCACGCCGCCCTTGGCGGTACCGTCCAGCTTGGTCAAGGTGATGCCCGTCAGACCAACTGCTTCGTTAAACAGCCTGGCCTGGCTCACCGCGTTCTGCCCAGTACTGGCATCCAGCGTCAGCATAACCTCGTGAGGGGCGTCTTCGTCCAGTTTTTTCATGACCCGGACAATTTTCTTAAGCTCTTCCATTAAATGGGATTTATTCTGCAAACGGCCCGCAGTATCGGCGATTAGCACGTCAACTTTGCGTGATTTGGCTGCCTGAATCGCGTCGAAAATCACCGAGGCAGAATCAGCGCCGGTATGCTGGGCAATCACCGGAATATTGTTGCGCTGGCCCCACACCTGTAGCTGTTCGACCGCCGCTGCACGGAAGGTATCGCCCGCCGCCAGCATTACCGATTTACCTTCGGCCTCAAACTGGCGCGCCAGTTTACCGATGGTTGTGGTCTTACCGACGCCGTTAACACCGACCATCAGGATGACATACGGGGTTTTCCCGCCAACATCCAGCGGCTTATCAACTTTAGCCAATATTTCAGACATTTCTTCCTTCAGCTTGCTGTAAAGCGCTTCAGCATCTTTCAACTGCTTGCGGCTGGCATGCTCGGTCAGGGAAGTAATGATTTTACGGGTAGTTTCGACGCCGACATCAGCGATCAGCAGCTGTTCTTCCAGCTCCTCGAACAGCTCGTCATCAATTTTCTTGCCGCGGAACAGGCCAATAAAGCCGGAACCTAAATTCTGCCTGGTTTTAATCAGGCTGCGTTTAAGGCGCGCAAAGAAGCCTTCTTTGGTTGGGCGCTCCTGCTCGGTCTGCTGTTCCAGCGCAGGCAGGCTGACCAACGGCTCTTGTGCAACCGGTAAATCCTGCACTTCAGGCACGTCGTGCTCTGGCTCGATCACTGTCTGGGGCAGATGTTGGTGCGCGGCAACCTGCTCGGTGACTTCAACGATTTCCTGTGCCAGCACTTGTGAAGTCGGCTCAACCTCTTTTATCGTCTCGACGTCAATGATCGCTGGCTCGGCTTCGGGCTGGTGCTCTGCAATTGCAGGCTCGGCTTCCGGCAGACTTTCAATAACCTCAGGCTCTGCAACTTCAGGTTCTATGACACTAGACCCTACAGTCTCGGATTCTATAACCACTGGCTCGACGTGCTGAGGCTCGGAAATGATTTCGTGGGCTTTATCAACGATTTCTGCTTCGGCGACTGCGGCAGCGTCCCATTCTCCGGCGTGCTCTTCGCGAGGAGCTTCATGATGCTGTTCAGAAGCTACGTGCGCCTCGGCTTCGGCATGTTCTACCGGCTCAACGGGCTGCTCAAGTTTTTCTGCATCTTGCGGCTGTTCTTCTTCCTTGCGACCACGTCCAAACCAGGAAAGAAAGCCGCGTTTTTTCTCTTTTGCCATTTTACAACTTCACTCCACGCCGTTAATTCTCGACGAACGGATTATTAATAGGGTAATAACCTAGCAGTCTATCACTTTCCCTTAAACGCAACACGCCTGAGTGATGAATTCACTGCTCATACAATCAACTACGCGCCGAACCGTTACGCAAGAGAGGGATAAATGTTTGCCCAAACGTGCCACACCGGTAGAATAGCCCTCCAAACCGTGTTCTGAACACCCACGACGAAATTTATACAACCAGAATTTATACTCAAAAACTATGGCAAAAAAACCGCAAACCCCGGCTGCTGGCCAGATCCGCCTGATTGGTGGGCAATGGCGTGGACGCAAGCTACCGGTGCCGCACAGCCCAGGACTGCGCCCGACGACAGATCGGGTGAGAGAAACATTATTTAACTGGCTGGCCCCGGTAATTCAGGGTGCGCGTTGCCTGGACTGCTTCGCCGGCAGTGGCGCACTGGGTATCGAAGCCCTGTCGCGCTATGCGGGCAGCGCCACGTTGCTGGAATTCGAAAAACCGGTAGCTCAGCAACTCGAGCGTAATCTCGCGCTGCTGAATGCGCAGCAGGGTCAGGTGATTAACGTTAACACCATGAATTGGCTAGCTAAAAGTGGCACACCCTATGATGTGATTTTTCTCGATCCGCCTTTTCGCAAAGGCATCCTGCAAGACACGCTCGGATTACTCGACGCAAACGGCTGGTTGGCTGATGAAGCCTGGATTTACATTGAATCAGAAGTGGAACACGGCCCGATCCCGGTGCCCAATGGCTGGCGTCTGCATCGCGAAAAAATAGCCGGACAAGTTGCCTATCGTTTATATCATCGCGACGTTACGCCAGACGCGGACACCTCGCCACAGGAGCAGTCAGATGTTGATTAATTTTGGTCGTTTACTGATGCTTTGCATCTGGATTTTCTTGCTGTCGAACATCGTGCACCCGTTCCCTAAACCGATGAGATATTTCCTCGACGTGGCGATGGTGTTTATGTTCTTCATGCACGGGATTCAGGTCATGCTGCTTAAAGCCACGCAGGCCAAAGATCAGCCTAAGATTGGCGGCTGGCTTGAGCTGCGAATTTTCCTGTTCGGCGTATTTGAACTGCTGGCCTGGCAGAAGAAACAGCCGCCGCTGCCGAAAAAATAAATGACTACGGCGACTCTGTCGATGACTAAGGTAATTGTGTTGCCTGTCAGAGTCGCTTATCGCCATCGCATCTTTCATCCCCAGCACGGCGCGATTTGGCTAGATAAAAGTTAAACCAACCTGTCTAAATCCCCAGTTTATTTCACTAAAGCAATTTTAAGCCTGTTTTAAGATTGTCGGCCCCCCCGTGCCTCTCCTACACTGAAAGGATGTGGTGGAGCGGGAATTGCTCCGCTGTTTTGGCAGTTCTTTGCTTTCTTTGAATAGATAAGGACAAACAATGAGTTGGCCGTTTATTGCTGTATTTCTTTCTGCCTGGCTGTATGTCGATGCTCGCTATCGGGGGCCGCGCTGGCAAGGTTGGCTGTTTAAACCTGTTACCCTGCTATTGTTGATGCTGCTCGCGTGGTTAGCGCCGGTGATTTCCACCAATGGCTACCTGATTGAAGTGGGCCTGCTGGCAACGCTGATTGCCGATGCGCTGCTGCTATTGCCTAAAGAGCGCTACCTTTACGCTATCGGGGCATTTTTCCTGTCGCACTTGCTTTACACCCTGAGCTTCGCCAGTCAGATGAGTTTTGTATACTACTGGCCGCTACCCGTCGTGCTCCTCGTCATCGGCCTGGTTTTGCTGGCAACGATCTGGACCCGACTCGAAGAAATGCGCTGGGCGATTATCACCTTCATGGTTATGACCTTAATCATGGTATGGGTTGCCGGCGAGCAATATTTCTTCCGTGGCACTAACGCAGCCTTCGCAGCACTTTGCGGCGCGATCCTGTTGCTGGTCGCCAATATCGTCTGGATGGTCAGCCATTACCGCTATAAATTCCGCACGGCAGACGCCATTGTTGCCGCCTGTTATTTCGGCGGCCACTTCCTGATTGTGGAATCACTGTATCTGTAACGCCTTCTGCCCCCTTTAAATAATTGAAATTATTAGCGTAAAAATTATTTAAAGGGGGCGTTGGGCATCGGCCTGTACTTTCGCCTTGACCCTGGAGTCCACTCCAAGGTGTACACTCCTGCAATCAGCGTTCGAAGACGCTATTCAGGAGAGTTTATATGTCTACACATCAACATTCTTCCAGCTGTGGCGGGAGCTGTAAAAGTTCGGCCCCTCGCACGACGACGTTCAAGCAAATTAGCCGTATCAAACCTGTTGGCCCGCATCCGGCTGATTGCTGTAGTGATTCTGCGCCTCTGGCCGCCTCTTCCTGCTGTACTTCAACCCCACCCAGTGGGCACTCACACTCGCACAACCACGAGGCTTGCGACAGTGATGATAATGAAGGCGGTGATGAGGAAAGTCCCGGCGCGGCTCAACCCAATACACAGCGTTTAAGCTGGTTAGTAACGGGTATGGATTGCCCTAGCTGTGCGCGCAAGATTGAAAATGCCGTCGGCGGCCTGGCCAATATCAGCAAGGCCAAAGTACTTTTCGCAACCGAAAAACTGGTGGTTGATGCCCCTCACAACCTCTCGGCTGAAAGCCTTTCCCTAAAAATCACTCAGGCCGTTGAAGCCGCCGGTTTCACGCTGATCGAGCCAGAATCCCCCGCTGCTGCAGCGCCCTCCTTTCTGCGGGAAAACGCCTTACTGATTGGACTGATTGTACTGATGCTGCTGAGTAGTTTACTCAATCAGTTTACGCCGCAGTTTGGCAAAATCGCCTTTACTCTAACTACGCTGGTTGGCCTGTGGCCGGTGCTGCGTCAGGCAATTCGTCAGACTCGCAGCGGCACGCCCTTTGCCATTGAAACCCTGATGAGCATTGCCGCAATTGGCGCGCTGTTTATTGGTGCCACCGCCGAAGCAGCGATGGTTCTGCTGCTGTTTATGGTCGGTGAAAAGCTTGAAGCCTTTGCCGCCAGCCGAGCGCGCAGTGGTGTCAAAGCCCTGATGGCACTGATCCCCGAAAGCGCCCAGAAGATGGTCGCGGGTAAATTGCAGACGGTGCCAGTTGCCAGCCTGCGCCCTGATGATGTTATTGAAGTCTCGGCCGGTGGCCGTTTGCCGGTGGATGCCGTGTTGATGCAGGCCGCTGCGAGCTTTGATGAAAGCGCGTTAACCGGCGAGTCCGTTCCGGTCGAACGCCAGCCCGGCGAAAAAATTCCGGCAGGCAGCCTGTGTGTTGATACGGTTGCGCAGCTCAACGTGTCTTCTGCGCCGGGCAAAAGCGCAATCGACCGCATTTTGCAGCTGATTGAAGAAGCAGAAGAACGCCGCGCACCCATCGAGCGTTTCCTCGATACCTTTAGCCGTTATTACACTCCGGTTATCATGCTGATGGCGCTGCTGGTCATTCTCATCCCGCCGCTGGCGATGGGTTTAGCTTGGGAAACCTGGATTTATCGCGGGCTGACGTTGCTGCTGATTGGTTGCCCTTGCGCATTGGTGATTTCAACCCCAGCCGCGATTACTTCTGGACTGGCGGCGGCAACACGTCAGGGCGCGCTAATCAAAGGCGGTGCCGCGCTCGAACAGCTGGCGCTGGTTGAGACTATTGCATTGGACAAGACAGGCACGCTGACCGAAGGCAAACCAGAGGTCACCGACAGTATCGCATTAGCCGATATTTCGGTATCGCAGCTGCTGGCAATGGCCGCAGCCGTGGAGGTCGGCTCGCATCATCCGCTGGCCAAGGCGATTATCGAAGCGGCCACGGCGCAACCGGCTTTGACTGCCGAACGTCGTCGAGCACTAGCTGGTGTGGGCGTTGAAGGTTGGATACACGAAAAACGGGTATTGGTCGCTGCCCCCAAACATTTGCCTGAAAATACCTTGGCGACCACAGTGGTTGCGCAAATTACCAAGCTGGAGTTGATGGGTAAAACCGTCGTCGTGATTGTTCAGGATGAGCGCCCGGTTGGGCTGTTGGCGATGCAGGACAAACTGCGGGCGGATGCTATCAGCGCGTTGGCGGACCTTAAACGATTGGGAATTGAAACGGTGATGCTGACCGGCGATAACCCGCTGGCCGCACAAAGTATTGCCGCCAAACTGGGCATCGACTTCAAGGCAGGTCTGCTTCCGGCAGATAAAGTACGTGCAGTGGCCGAGCTTAGCCAGAACCGGGTTACAGCAATGGTAGGTGACGGCATCAACGATGCACCGGCGATGAAGGCCGCGCGTATAGGTATTGCGATGGGCAGCGGCACCGACGTAGCGCTGGAAACTGCCGATGCGGCCCTGACTCACAATCGCCTCGGCGGTCTGGCACAGATGATTGAGCTTTCACGAGCAACGCGGGCTAACATCCGCCAAAACATCACTATCGCTCTGGGTCTAAAGGGGATTTTCCTGGTGACGACGCTGATTGGATTGACCGGTCTTTGGCTGGCGGTATTAGCAGATTCGGGGGCAACGGCCTTGGTCACGGCCAATGCGCTGCGGTTACTCAGGAAAAAATCATAAAATAATCAGGTCAGAATGCTGGACTGTTTAAAATCTAAAAGCACTGGCGTGGTTATGCGTCGGTGCTTTTTTATTACAACCCTTTTTTCAGCAGGTAGCGATAAGGCAGCTGTTCAATGTCAGAGGCTACTAAGGTGTGTTCCATAAAACGGCAGAAGCCTGGAATATCGCGGGTAGTTGCCGGATCGTCGGCCAAAATCAGCAGGGTTTCACCGTCGTTCATTTTACGCACGGTTTTGCGCACCATCATTACCGGCTCTGGGCAACGCAGGCCGAGCGCGTCTAACTGGTGGTCGGGATGGTCAAATACGTCGTTCATGGTGGCGGTTTCCCCTTTCTGATTCACCCTGTTTAAGCCGCGACAGTTTAACTCGCAATTTAAACGACGCAAGCGATGTTGTACCCCAAAGCCCCTAGCGCTGTAACAAGGCGGCAAGAGAGTGAATCCCGATGAGCTTACATTTAGTCAATGATTCGGGTGAAAGAGTGAAGCCAACGATGTTACATCCCAAGACCCGTTGGCGCCGTAA
>NZ_AJHJ01000038.1 GCF_000257645.1 Serratia sp. M24T3 | reverse complement strand
TGACGACAGGGGCCCTTTTGCTGTTGCGGAGGGCACAAATTCCGGTCAGCGGCTTCCCGCAGGGTGATAAAAAGCGCTGAAAACAGTCGCGTCAGCCATTATCGCTAAGCAAGCGGGCCGCTATGGAAGCTATTTCACCTGGAGAACAGAGGATTAGAAGCTAGCTTGATGACCGATCACTCAACCAGTTAACGATAAACTCGCCTATTTCGGCAATATTATTAAGATCCAACAGCGGCACGGACCACTTGAAAAATGTATCAGTGGCGATAGCAATGACAAAATCGTCTAAGATATCGTCTATTTCTCTGCCGCTTGCTGCTCTGAATAACGCGATTTTAGCTATCTTCTCACGCTTAAAGCCCTCAACCAGAATTAGATCCAATGTTGAATCATCGAATCTGCTGGCTAAAAAGTGCAAATCTAACTCTTCAGCCTCTGGTGTTTCCGTCATAAGCGCCCATCGATTACTGCTTGCCACCATAGTTTGATCGGCTCCGGCTTTTCTCAGCTCATAGCTGTCTTTTCCTGGCGTGTCGATATCTACAGAGTGATGACTATGTTTAATCAAACCTACACGAATCTGGCGATCGCGCAGATAAGGAATCAACTGCTTTAGTAGAGTGGTTTTCCCACTGCCGCTGTGTGCTACGATCCCCAATATTGGCGTCGTCATGGTGTTTTCCCTAAAGCACTTTGCCACTGAGCAAGGTCCTCGGGCGTATTCAGATTGGCAAAGTCTGCAGGATTAGCAAATATCGCCTTACTAGCTCTGCACTGGGTCAGGAAAAGCATCACTTTTCTCTCACCTTGTTCAAGATATTCCCGAAGGCTGGGTATTAGGCTTTTGTTAAGCAAACATACTGCAGGATGTGCGCGGTCTGTATCGCAGGCGTAGACCGCTTGGGCCTGATCTCTGGCTTGCCACAACCGCGCGACCAAATCATCAGGCAAACTTGGCTCGTCGCAGGGAACACATACGACCCATTCAGTTTCACTGGAGACTAGCGCAGAAAGCATCCCCGCTAACGGACCGGCAAAGCCGGGAATAAGGTCACCGATCACCGGATAATGCTCAGCGTATTGTTGCTGATTCTGGTTACTGTTCACCAAGATAGTACTGACCTGCGGGGCTAACCGCCGGGCAATGTGAACAAACAGTGGCAAGCCATCAGAATTCAGCAATCCCTTATCCTGCCCCATTCTTGAAGAGCGCCCTCCCGCAAGGATGACCCCCGTTATTGCATCCGCAATCATGTTATTCGACCTTAATTTGCATGACTTTATTATAGTGTGAAGGTTTAAGGGATAAAGCGGAAGCAAGACTGATGAAAGTTGTTCTAGATCATGCTCTGTTTTATTTCCCTGAGCCACTGCTGTTCAGCAACAAATAACCCTGTTAGCTTGAAGGATACTTCATAACTTCGAGACTTTACTATGGAAGATCATCGGGTCAATGAGCTGATAGAACTGTTGCATCCAGCCTGGAAACAGCAGCCTGATTTAAGCTTGTTACAGTTTCTCAAACAACTGGCTGGGGAGTGTGGCTTTAAGGATAAACTCGAAAATCTAAGTGATGACGCCTTGATTTATCAGCTTAAAATGCGAGACAGTGCCAGTACGGATGAAATTCCCGGTTTAAAAAAAGACTATGAAGAGGATTTTAAAACCGCGCTTTTGCGAGCCAGGGGCGTTATTAACGATTGATGTAAACTTATGTGAACTTCATGCGTCAGGCCAAAAATTGATGGTACTATTTCAGACTATCGTTTTGCTTTCTGGCCAATCTGAATGAAGTTATGAATAATTCTGCTTTTAATTTTCAGGCACTGTCTCCAGACCTTATCCTTGATGCGCTGGAAAGTGTTGGCTTGATTGCTGAGTCAGGGTTAACTGCGCTCAATAGCTACGAAAATCGGGTGTATCAGTTTCTTGATGAAAATCGCCAGCGTTACGTCGTTAAGTTTTATCGCCCTGAGCGTTGGAGCGCCGAGCAAATAGAAGAAGAGCATCGTTTCTCCTTCGATCTCTCTGCTGCTGAAATTCCCGCAGTGGCTCCCGTTTCTATTATGGGGAACACCTTGCATCACCATCAGGGATATATGTTTACCGTTTTCCCAAGCATCGGTGGCAGGCAGTACGAAATTGATAATCTGGATCAGATGGAATGGGTTGGCCGTTTTCTTGGCAGGATCCATCAGGTCGGCAGTGAAAACTTGTTTACTCATCGTCCTACGATAGATCTATTAGAATATCTTACTGAACCAAGATCGGTACTGGCCAATAGTGAATTAATTCCTGCCAAACAACGCAGCACATTTATATCTGTTCTAGATGATTTAATCGCCACTATTACAGAATATTGGCACCACGATTGGCAACCGCGTCGTTTACACGGTGATTGTCACCCAGGAAATATTCTTTGGCGCGATGGTCCTATATTTGTTGATTTAGACGATGCGCGAAATGGTCCTGCTGTTCAGGATTTATGGATGTTATTGCATGGCGATCGTTCTGAGCAACTCATTCAATTAGATATTTTACTTGAGGCTTATGGCGAGTTTGCGGATTTTGACAGCCGCGAACTGGCGCTTATTGAGCCTCTGCGCGCGATGCGTATGGTCTATTATTTGGCCTGGGTAACACGCCGCTGGCAGGATCCCGCTTTCCCTAATAGCTTCCCCTGGATGAAGGATGAAGATTTTTGGCTGGGACAGGCAGCGGCATTTAAAGAGCAAATTAATAAACTGAGGGCACCTCCTTTACAGTTGATGCCAATGTACTGAGAAATAAATAAGCTTTATATAATTATTTAAACGGAGATGGATGAGTTATGAAGAACCTTTTTTCTGCCAGAAAGATAATGTTAGCCGTGTTTGGCATGGTGTTGGCGTTCAGCGCTTCTGCTGCCCAATTCTCTGACGGCACCCAGTACACGACATTAGACAAGCCGCTGGCAAATGAACCGCAGGTTGTAGAGTTTTTTTCTTTCTACTGCCCACACTGCTACGAGTTTGAACGCGTCTGGCATGTTTCCGATAACGTGCGTAAAAACCTGCCACAGGGTGTAAAATATGTGAAGTATCACGTCGAATTCCTGGGTCCATTAGGCAAGCAGTTAACTCAGGCGTGGGCTGTTGCCATGGCGCTGGGTATTGAAGATAAAATTAGCCCACTGATGTTTGATGCTGTTCAGAAATCTCAGACAGTAAAAACTGAAGCAGATATTCGTGACGTATTTATTAAAGCCGGCGTTAGCGGGCAAGATTACGACGCTGCAATGAATAGCTTCGTGGTTAAATCGTTAGTTGTTCAAGAAGAGAAGGCCGCCGCTGACTTTGGCCTGCAAGGTGTGCCATCTGTTTTCGTTAATGGCAAATATCAGGTTAAAAATGACGGACTTGATACCAGCTCTATGGACGCTTACGTAAAACAATTCTCAGACGTAGTTAATTTCCTGACTACCCAGAAATAAGATTCGAGTAGGTCGTTAATGAAACGTCAGCGTGATGCTGGCGTTTTTTTTTGCCTCAGATCTAAACAGCTATAAAACGTTCCGGCTATTAACATTGTCAATTACCTATTACTGCAATTGGTTTGGCTGCGTTTTAAGCTTTGTAATTTTACTTTTCCACAATTCATTTAGATTAAATTTTTACTGCTGTTAATTTGATAACGAATGACAAAAATCCTAAATAATGAGTAAGCATTCTATTTATATCCACAACGATGATTAAATTAACATGACAGCTCGATTGCAGTTAACACACCTATAACTTGATGATTAAACATCGTATATCGATCTGTTCTGCTATATGCAACTCAGATTCACGATCTGGCTGTAAAACTATTCACAAACTTATCCACAGGGACGATCCTGCGAGAAACCTCGCAGGATCAACATCAAATTCCCTTTCGAGGTTCGACTTTACCCTCAGCTATGGCATGCTTAGGGGATGACATGCCACGAATAAAGATGAGTTATGGCCAAGATAGCTGAAAACCCCCTGATCCTGGTAGACGGATCGTCTTACCTTTACCGCGCTTACCACGCCTTCCCACCGCTGACCAACGCAGCCGGGGAGCCGACAGGCGCAATGTACGGCGTGCTGAACATGCTGCGTAGCCTGCTATTGCAGTATCAGCCAAGCCACGTCGCTGTGGTATTTGATGCCAAAGGGAAAACTTTCCGCGACGAACTGTTTACCGAGTATAAATCCCATCGCCCTCCGATGCCTGATGACCTGCGTGCGCAAATTGAGCCGTTGCATCAGATGGTAAAGTCTATGGGGTTGCCGTTGCTGGTCGTGCCTGGCGTTGAGGCCGATGATGTGATCGGCACATTGGCGCTTGAAGCGGAAAAAGCGGGCCACTCTGTACTTATCAGCACCGGTGATAAAGACATGGCGCAGCTAGTCACGCCGGGTGTGACGTTAATTAACACCATGAACAACTCGATTCTTGGTCCTGACGAAGTCGTGACTAAATACGGCGTACCGCCTGAATTGATCATTGATTTCCTTGCACTAATGGGTGACTCCTCGGACAACATTCCTGGCGTGCCGGGTGTGGGTGAAAAAACTGCTCAGGCCTTGCTACAGGGCATCGGCGGATTAGACGCGCTTTACGGCGATCTTGACAAGATTGCAACGCTGAGTTTCCGTGGAGCCAAAACCATGGGCGTAAAATTAGCTGAAAATAAAGAGGTGGCTTACCTCTCCTATAAACTGGCTACGATCAAGACCGACGTTGAGCTGGATATCACCTGCGCAGAGCTGACCGTCAGTGAACCAGACGATAGCGACCTGAAAACGATGTTTGAGCGTTACGAGTTTAAACGCTGGCTGGCCGACGTGGATCAGGGTGGCTGGTTAAACGGTAAGAAAGGTACTCCTGCGGTTAGCAAGAAAGGGGCAACGTCTCAGGCCGAAACCAGTACGCAAACCGCCGTAGACCGCGCTCAGCTCTCTCAGGACGGTTATGTGACTATCCTCGACCAGGCTACGTTTGATGAATGGAAGGTCTTACTCGAAAATGCCGAGGTGTTTGCCTTTGACACCGAGACAGATGGCCTAGACACGCTGACTGCTAATTTGATTGGTTTGTCGTTTGCAGTCGAGCCTGGCAAAGCCGCGTATCTACCGGTTGCCCACGATTATCTCGACTCACCGACGCAGCTTGATCGCAATGAGGTGATCAAACAGCTTAAACCGCTGCTGGAAAACCCTAAAAAAGCTAAAGTCGGGCAGAACCTCAAGTTTGATCGCGGCGTGCTGCTGAAGTATGACATCGACCTTAAAGGCATCGACTTCGATACTATGGTTGAGTCCTATGTACTCGACAGCGTGTCGGGGCGCCACGACATGGACAGCATGGCCGACAGGCTGCTGGGCCACAAAACCGTGACCTTCGAAGAGATTGCAGGTAAAGGTAAAAATCAGCTGACCTTTAACCAGATTGCGCTGGAGCAAGCGGGGCCGTATGCCGCAGAAGATGCCGACGTAACTTTACAGCTGCATCAGGCAATGTGGCCAAAAATAGCCAAAGAGCCGGGACTGAAGACAGTATTTACCGATATCGATATGCCGTTGGTTGCCGTGCTTTCGCACATTGAGCGCACCGGCGTGTTAATCGATCAGAACATTTTGGCCGCGCACTCTAAAGAGCTGACCATTCGTTTGAATGAGCTTGAGACACAGGCCCACGAGCTGGCAGAAGAGCCCTTTAATCTATCTTCAACCAAGCAGCTACAGGCAATTCTGTATGAAAAACAGAAACTGCCGATCCTCAAGAAAACGCCGGGTGGCGCACCTTCAACCAACGAAGAAGTGTTGGCCGAGCTGGCGCTGGATTATCCGTTGCCAAAAGTCATTCTTGAATATCGCGGTTTGGCCAAGCTGAAATCGACCTATACCGATAAGCTGCCGCTGATGATAAGCCCGGTCGATGGACGGGTGCATACTTCGTACCATCAGGCGGTAACGGCGACCGGCCGCCTGTCTTCCAGTGATCCTAACCTGCAAAACATTCCGGTGCGAAATGATGAAGGGCGTCGTATTCGTCAGGCATTTATTGCTCCTGAAGATTATTGCATCGTTGCAGCCGACTATTCACAAATCGAACTGCGTATCATGGCGCATCTGTCGAAAGATGCAGGCCTGTTGAAAGCCTTCTCCGAGGGGCAGGATATCCACCGCGCAACGGCATCCGAAGTGTTCAGCACCGCTCTTGAAAAAGTATCCAATGAGCAGCGTCGTAGCGCCAAAGCGATTAACTTTGGTTTGATCTACGGTATGAGCGCCTTTGGATTGTCGCGTCAGCTAAATATTCCGCGTAAAGAGTCTCAGCGTTATATGGACTTGTACTTTGAGCGTTACCCTGGCGTGCTCGAATATATGGAGCGTACGCGTTTACAGGCTTCCGAGCAGGGGTATGTTGAAACGTTGGATGGCCGTCGTCTGTATCTGCCAGATATTAAATCCAGCAACGCCATGCGTCGTAAGGGAGCTGAGCGTGCGGCGATCAACGCACCAATGCAGGGAACCGCTGCCGATATCATCAAACGTGCCATGATCAAGGTTGCAGGCTGGTTAGAACAGGCCGATGCACCGCGTGCCCGCATTATTATGCAGGTACACGATGAACTGGTCTTTGAGGTGCATAAAGATGACGTCGAGCAGGCAACTGAAACGATTCGTCAATTAATGGAAGAAGCGATGACATTAGAAGTTCCATTAAAAGTAGATGTGGGAGTGGGCAAAAATTGGGATCAAGCTCACTAAGTGACGATAAAATAAGCTGATTTTGTAATTAAGCAACATCATTCGCGGGAAAAAGGATGAGGCTGATCGCATATCCCTCAACTTTTGTGTAAGTAAACTACAAAAAATACTTTTTCCCCGGAAAAAAATGAGGTAAAGTCTGAGTCGTAGGGTACAGAGGTAAGATGTTCTATCTTTCAGACCTTTTACTTCACGTAATCGGATTTGGCTGAATATTTTAGCCGCCCCAGGCATTTATGTCTGGGGCGTTTTTTATTGTATTTTTGGCAGAAAGTTACTGAAATTTGCTCTTTTTCTGAAACAAAAAAGGGCAGCCGAAGCTACCCTGTTTCATTGTGCAAAACTCGTGCTCTGCCAATGCCTTTAATAAAGTTCGAGGCAAATAGCGGCTGATGGCTTATTCCCCGGAGATAATATCTTCCAAGACTTCCGGTGGGATCTCGCTAAACCAGGTATTCAGTTTGGCTGTCAGTTTATCGACACCGATTTTCTTCAGTGAAGAAAAGGCTTCGACCTGAATATCGCCCATAAAGGACTCGACTTCATTGCGAACCATAGTGGTCTGCGCCTTACGCGCACCAGAAGCCAGTTTGTCGGCTTTGGTCAGCAACACCAGCACTGGTGTGCCAACGTCTACGGCCCACTGGATCATCTGTTGGTCGAGATCTTTTAGCGGGTGGCGGATATCCATCAACACTACCAGGCCCTTAAGACAGTTACGCATCTGCAGGTATTCACCCAGTGCGCGCTGCCATTTACGCTTCATTTCTTCAGGAACCTGCGCATAGCCATAACCCGGTAAGTCGACCAGACGAATACCTTCTTCTACCTGAAAGAGGTTGATTAACTGGGTACGGCCCGGCGTCTTACTGGTACGGGCCAGGCTTTTTTGCCCGGTCAGCGTATTGAGCGCACTGGATTTTCCGGCGTTTGAACGACCAGCAAATGCGACCTCAATGCCCTCATCACTCGGTAGATGCCGGATATCAGGGGCACTGATGACGAAATGGGTCATATGATAGTTGTAAGTTTGGCTGGTCAAAACGTGTGTCTCCGTGGGGCTTCAGTAACTGGCTGGCGATTATAGCTGTAAGAGAGGCGAGATGTGGTTCTGTTTTACATAACGCATTCACTGCGGGCGTATATTGAGCCTTTAGCGCGTTAGGGTAAAGTTTTATTACTCGATGAACGAAAGCAGTAAAATAAGAGTATTATTGGCGCATAAGCACAGTAGTGTACAAAAAATCTTCCATGAAGATAAAGAAAAAGGTGCCAAGGTTAGCTTGCTGCCTTTTTTCTTTGCCCGCTTTCTGCTAGATTCCGCCGCAATTCTATACTAAATGAACACACCTAAGAGTACATGCTATGAACCAGTCAGCGAAAGCACCGCGTGCCAAAGCCGCGACGTCTAAAACGAAGAAAAAAAGTCGCGTTGAGCTTGATATCGAAGCGCGCGAACGTAAGCGTGACAACAAACGTCGTGGCCACAAGCCGGGCTCACGCGCCAATCCTGATGCAGATAAGAACCAGTCTGCATCAGCCAAAAAATCTGACCCACGTATCGGCAGCAAAAAAGCCGTTCCGTTGATCGTAGAAACTGTTTTCAACAATGCTCCAAAAGTTGAGAAAGCGCCTAAGCCGAAAATAGAAGCCAAGCCGGTTCTGCCGCCAGAAGAAGAATTGACTCTTCTTGAAAACGATGCGCGCCTGGATTCATTGCTGGATTTGATCGATGACGGCAAAACGCTGAGTGCTGAAGATCAAAGCTATGTTGATCAGACGCTGGATCGTATCGACGTGCTGATGGAGCTGCTTGGTATCGAGCTGGGTGATGAAGATGACGAAGACGAAGAGCAGGGCGAAAATATGTATCGTCTGCTGAAAGGCGGTAACTGATTTTCGTCGCGCCGTAATTATAAAAATTACGGCCAGTAAAATGGCAGTCAGCAATAGTTGCTGGCTGTTTTTTTTCCTAATTTAATCAATTTTAACGCAATCTATCCTTTATACTGCTCGCTTAATAAATCACTATTAATAAACTTCGCTAAGTAGTTCAGTCCTAAATCACTGCAGTCCAAAATATTAACCACTAATAAGTTAAATTATTTAAAATACATCGCTATTTAATTTTAGTGTTTTTAACGTACAACGATTGTAATAAGGCTGATGATTTTTATTGTTGATAATCAAAGTTGATACATTTATAAAAGAAATAGTTTACACTGAATATATATAATTATGATGATCGTTGCTGGTTTTTAAATATTTAATTAATGTGATTACTCTCGCAGATAACTCATTAAGTTGCTAAAACCAATGCAGCCCTGAGCTTTACCTAGTTGGACAACTCGGCTTTGAGAGCTCAGGTGAGATGCCGACAACTGTATGTCTTAAATAAATTTAACCCTATTAAGGGAAACCATGCATATCAATATTGTGGTGGCTGACGAATTCCAACTTGTGCGTAAAGGCGTCATTTCTCTAATCAGCACTATGCGTAGCATTGAGCGGCTAGAAAATACGTCATCATTCAATATTGTTGCTGATGTCTCAACGCCAAATGAATTAATCACTGTTCTGTCTGGCAAACCTGTTGATTTACTTATTCTTGGATATTCGCTAGAGACTTTTCAGAATAATAGCCCGATTGCGGCTCTTGATGGTTACGCATTAATAAAATGGTTGGCTCGGAAGTATCCTGAATTAAAAATAATAGTCATCTCACCGTACAGGCACCCACAATTAATACGCATGGTGCTCGAAATGGGCGTTTTGGGTTATATCAGTTTAAACGTAAGTGAAAAGATCCTCGAGCGGGCGATTGTTTCAGTCATCAATAATGAAGTTTATATTGAAAAAGGTATGATGAAGACCCTGTTCCAAGGCGGAGACCTCAATGGAAAACCTATCTCGTTAAAAGAGTTGGAAGTCCTGCGTTTGCTCTGTAAAGGGCATAATCTCACCAGTATCGCTGGCCGAATGAACTTGAGTATCAAAACCGTCAGCGCTCATAAGTTGCGCGCCATGAGTAAACTTGACGTTAACTCCGACTGTCAGCTGTTTTGCCTACTGGCAGAAACTCGGCTTTTTAATCTCTCTTTTTAATTATTTTTCAGGTCTTCTTGATGAATATCATTGTATTGGTCATAAGCTCTTTCTTCGTGTGTTTTGTCGCCTGCTTGTTATGTAGACTGAAGCGCCTGTCGAGACAGAAGTCACGCCTGCGCAGGGCGAGCCTGGCTCAACCTCTCAGAAAACCTCTTCCATTGCGACGGTCAGCCCGGCATCGTAAAAACGATAGCCGATAACTGCTCGTATCTGCGGGCTTTTTATCCGCAATGGAGACAAGCATGGCGGCACAGCTTATCGAATGGGACAGAGCCCTGATTCAAAAGTACAATTATTCCGGACCGCGCTATACCTCTTATCCTACTGCGTTAGAATTCAGCCCAAGATATCAAAACGACGCTTTTATTCTGGCCACTGCGCGCTATCCTGAGCGCCCGCTTTCCCTGTACGTGCATATTCCTTTTTGCCACAAGCTTTGTTATTTCTGCGGCTGCAATAAGTTAGTCACGCGTCAGCTGCATAAGGCTGAAGAATATCTGAACTGGTTGGAACAGGAGATTATCCAGCGCGCCGAGTTATTCAAAAATCGGCAAGTCAGCCAGTTGCACTGGGGCGGCGGCACACCGACCTATCTTAATAAATCGCAGATCAGTCGATTGGTTAGTGTACTGCGCAATAATTTTGATTTTCTTCCCGACGTAGAGATGTCGCTTGAGATCGATCCTCGAGAAATAGAGTTGGATGTACTGGATCATTTACGCCATGAAGGATTCAATCGCCTAAGCATGGGAGTGCAGGATTTTAATAAACAGGTTCAGCAATTGGTTAACCGTGAACAGGATGAGGAGTTTATCTTCTCGCTGGTTGAACGCGCCAGGGCGCTGGGATTTAGCTCGACTAATATCGACCTAATCTATGGCCTGCCGAAACAAACTCCAGAAAGTTTTGCCCTCACGCTGCAACGTGTTGCACAGCTAAATCCTGATCGCCTGAGCGTATTCAATTATGCCCACATGCCACAGCTTTTTGCCGCTCAGCGTAAGATTAAAGAGGCGGATTTACCCAGCGCCGAAGACAAGCTCAACATCTTGCAGGGCAGCATCGCCTGTCTGACCGATGCCGGATATCGATTAATCGGCATGGACCATTTTGCTCGTCCTGAAGATGAGCTGGCTATCGCGCAGCAGAATGGTGAGTTGCATCGCAATTTCCAAGGCTACACCACTCAGGGCGACACCGACCTGCTTGGGCTTGGGGTCTCGGCCATTAGCATGATCGGGGATACCTATGCCCAGAATGAAAAAGACCTCAAGTCCTATTACTCCAAAATTGAGGACCAGGGCCATGCTCTTTGGCGCGGTCTCACCATGACGCGTGACGATTGTCTACGTCGTGACGTGATTAAAGCGCTGATTTGTCATTTTAAGCTGGATTTCGCGACGATTGAACGCGAGCACGGCGTGATTTTTAAAGACTATTTTGCCGAAGACTTAGCGTTGCTCGAGCCATTGATTGAGGATGAGCTGGTGGAATTAACCGGTCATCAAATAATGGTAACGCCTAAAGGCCGTTTGCTGATCCGCAATATCTGCATGTGTTTTGATAGTTATCTGCGGCAGCAGGTTCGTCAGCGGCAGTTTTCCCGAGTGATCTAAATAAAAACAGCCGCAATGCGGCTGTTGTCAGATTCAAGTCATCAAAGCTTATTAAGGATGATCAATCGGTGAAGGTTTAATTGGCAGAGACAACTTGTAGATTTTGACCGGATATTCAACCGTTGATGGTTTGCCGCCAGTCGTGGCCGGAGTACGGTTAATTTGGCCTGAAGGCATATATAACGCGCCGTCACTGACCCACATCGCATCAATCCAAACCAGTCGCGGATCGGAAACTACGGTCGAAACCTTGCCTTCTGGAGTAATGCGTTTGATGGAACGAGTGTTGATATCCGAAGCGTAGATATTGCCCTCGCTATCAATTGCCGTACCGCCTGTGCTCCAGGTATCAAGGAATTTTTTGGCGTGTTTGTTCACTTCGCCGGCTGGCAGTGAAGCGTCATTCAGATAGCGAGTTTCGATACGTGCAAGAGGGCCAGGAATTGCCTGGTAATACAACCATTTGCCGTCTGGAGAAACCTCCAGTTGGTCGAGACCTACGCGTTTCTCTTTACCATTCGGCAAAATAAGCTTTTTGCCGTCAGCGTAGATAGGTGTGTGGTCAATCGACAGCGGCTGATTATCCAGCACGCGGTGCGCTTTGCCGGTATCAAGATCCAATACCACCAGACCCACGGCACCCGGATCGGTCATGTAAGCGTAATGGCCGTTGAAACGTACGTCATCAATATAGCTGGCAGGTTTAAGGACCGGCGGTTTGATGAGGTAAGTCTTGATGACCTTGTTGGTGGCTAAATCGATTTTCACCAATTTGGCAGCACCGTCGACAGATTTTGCACCAGTGCCGATCCCCGTGTTACCGGAATCCATCGCCCAAAGATTACCATCGGGACCAATGCGCAGTGCGTTGACATGCAGAAAATGGTGTTCAGGATCAGAAGGTTTCCACTGATTCCATTCATTGTCAGGATAAGGCGTGATTTTGCCGTTTTCGCCAACTTCACCCAATTCCAGGCCCGGGCCTTCAGACTGAGTAAATGATGCGAAAATGCGTCCGTCTTTGGTGACCGTGACGCCGTTCCAAACGTGTGAGGAAGTTGCAACTTGCTGTAAGCGCGCATCCTGCTGCGTGGGTAATGTTGGCGGCAAGGTATCCTTTGCCTGTGCTCCTGCAGCCAGTAACAGGCCGATAGTTAAACTTAACGTTTTTACCACGTGTTTCATGCCAGCTCCTTTCAAGAAAATACCCAGAGATTGAGGGGAGTTCGCGTGTAGACAGGGGAATAAGCATCCGTTGCCCAAGCCGCGTTCTTACCGTGCCACATTGCGTAAGTTGTGCGGCAAAATGGGGTGTTGCCACCCCCAAAGATAGTCTAAATTTCAACAGGTTGATTAGAGCGGACAACCTTTTGCACGCAGCAGGCTATTGAAACGCTCTGGATCAGTCGTACCCGAAGCGTTGTGCGCGCGGATTTCTTCTTCGCGCTGGGCATGTTTTTGCACTTTCGGCAGCAGGTGTTCCAGCTCTTCGTAAGGGATAGCAATCACGCCGTCCGCGTCGCCTATAATCAGATCACCCGGATTTACCAGCAGACCTGCGCAAGAGATTGGAATATTAACCTGGCCCGGACCGTCCTTGCTTGGCCCACGCAGCGTATTGCCGCGAGCAAATACGGCAATCCCGCCTTCTGCCCATTCGTTCAAATCGCGAATCGCGCCATCAATCACGAAGCCCGCGATTTTTTTGGTTAAAGCAGAGGTACGCATCAGTCCGCCGATCAGTGCCTGAGTGAGGTCGCCTGAACCGTCCACAACGATAACGTCGCCGGGATTAGCCATCTCAATCGCTTTATGAATCATCAAGTTGTCGCCAGGGCGGACTTTAACGGTAATGGCTGGTCCGCAGAGTACGACTTTGTTGTCAGCATGATAAGGCTGTAATCCTAGCGCGCCCACGCTGCGGCCCATGGTGTCGCCAATGTTTGGTACTGGCAGGCGGCTAAATGCTTCAATAGTGGCTGCATCAGGAACGTTGTCACGTTGACCGATAAAATAGCCAGCTGGCCATTCGCTGCGAGATGTCATTCGTTATTCTCCTTTCTTAAAGAATTTCAGGATTTACGCAGGCACGCGCGTTGATACGCTGCTGTTGCAGGAAATCCAGACACTGTTGAGCGGCCGAACGCGATACGGCATCCAGTGCTTCAGGGGTGGTACCGCCTATGTGCGGAGTCATGACAATATTGCTGAATTGACGGAATGGATGGTCAAGGGGTAACGGCTCTACGGCCACGGTGTCCAGACCGGCAGCGGCGAGTTTTCCGTCAGTCAGAGCTTGCGCAAGTGCAGGTTCATCAATCAGCTCACCGCGAGAGGTATTAATGACGATAGCCCGATCGGGCAGCTGCGCCAGGGTGTCGGCATTCAGCATCTTTTCGGTTGCCTTGTTAACTGGGCAGTGCAGGCTCAGCACGTTACTGTTTTTCAACAGTTCTTGCAGAGAAGCGTACTGCACGGCATCGGTTGAGTCGGTTCCTAATGGAATAGCAGGGTCAAAAAAGGCGGCGCGCATGCCAATGGCTTTGGCAATGTGAGCAACGCGGCGACCAATTTCTCCGTACCCAACCAAGCCTAAGGTTTTGCCAAACAGCTCAATCCCTTCGCTGCTGCGGGTCCAACGTCCTTCGGCAATTTCGTGTTGGAAGAAAGGCAACTGGCGTGCGGCGCTGAGCATCAGGCCTATAGCAAGTTCTGCAACGGACTGAGCATTGGTTGCCGGGGTCGTCAATACTGGAATACCGCGCGCCGTAGCCGCCGCAACATCAATATTGGTGACGCCAACCCCATGTTTGCAGATGATTTTTAGCGAAGGGCAAGACTCGATGGCTTTGGCTGACAAAGTCACGGTACGAGAAATGACGGCATCATAGGCGCGGGTGGACATCAACTGTTCGACTTCCTCAAAATCATTGGCATTTTGCAGGTAATCTAGCTCGCAACCCGCGTCCGCCAATACTTTGCGCCCAGCTGCACCCAAGGCCGGTGCGGTCATTAAAAACTTATAGGTCATACGCTACTCCAGTGCTATTTTTACCCATATTGGCACTGTTAAAAGATAAATCATAACGCCTGAATTTTATTTATTGA
Organism: Serratia sp. M24T3; assembly: GCF_000257645.1. Classification (GTDB taxonomy): domain Bacteria; phylum Pseudomonadota; class Gammaproteobacteria; order Enterobacterales; family Enterobacteriaceae; genus Rouxiella. The sequence goes on along the minus strand of NZ_AJHJ01000038.1, from coordinate 33,351 downwards.
TTCCTACGAGGAATGGAATGGAACTGAAATACCTACGCTATTTCCTGGCTATTCAGGACACCGGGCATCTGGGACGTGCCGCGATAACCCTTGGTATCACTCAACCTGCGCTTACAAAATGTATTCAGCGACTGGAGAAAATTTATAAAACCAGACTGATATTAAAGGTGGGGAGAGGGATCCGTTTGACCGAAGCGGGATTGCTACTTTGTGAGCGGGCTCAAAAAATCGTGCAGGATATGGAAGTCACTCAGCGCGACATGAGCGCTTTGGCCGATGGCACTGCGGGTTATATTCGTCTCGGTGCTGCGGCTACGGCTGCAGAGTTTATGTTGCCGCAGTTGGCAAAACGCTTATTGGAGGAAGCCCCGAGCGTGCGCCTGGATGTAAAAGTCGGGATGAACGACCTGCTGCAAAATACTCTGCGCGAGAAGCAGCTGGATATTATTCTCGGCTTTTTACCCGACAAGAGTAATGAATTTATTGCCCGGCCTTTACTCGACGATCCGGTGGTGCTGGTAGCGAGCAAAGACCATCCTTTGGCCGGTATTCACCCGACTTCAGAGCAGCTCGATCAATATAACTGGCTGCTGCCTTCAAGAAAGGTCGCGACCCGACAATGGCTTGAGCAGCGCTTGCAGACCGGTGGTTATCCACCCCCGCGTATTCAAATCGAAGCCAATTCAATTGCGACACTGCATTCAGTGATTGTCGAGACCAACCTGTTAAGCTTTATTTCGCGCCGTGCTCTGCAAGAGATCCAACATGCTATTCCGCTGGTGGAGATCCCAATGCCGCTGTTAGTCATGCCGCGTACCTTTGGTTTACAGTTCCACTCCTGGAGCGAGCTATCACCAGTCGCGCGGCAGTTTGTGCTGATCGCCGAGAAGATCTGGAATTATCACTAATCAGCACTGTTTATTAAAAGAGTAATTGTTGATTAATTAATCTATTGATACCTGTCTACTCAAAAAATAAACAACCAGCGCTCTGATCTCTGAATATACCTCTTATATACCTTCTCAAAATTCAAGCCAATACGACTTATTGTTCTCTGGGTTTTATGCCAGAGAACAATAGGCGTGATTATCCTGCTATATTTTTACTTAAGTAATTTCGTCCGGTGATAAATAACCAAACTTACTACTAACTATAACCAATAGGCACTTTTTTTAATGATAATGGCGTGATAGAAATGTATATCAAATGTTATCAATTAGTGAGTAATCGTTTTAGTCAGTATATTTTTATCCTGCGAAACTTCTGATTGCAGCCAAATATACTGTCTTCAGAAAGGGCGAAAGGGTAGCTCAAATTAATTATCACCACGGCGAAACAATTATGAATAAATCTTTAGATCTTGCTTATGTTGTTGCGCGTATTCTGGCGGTTGGATTGTTCTTTACGTCAGGCGCAGAAAAGATATTTCAATACTCGGAAAACGTCTCTGTGATGGCACAGAATGGCGTGCCGAGCTTCTTTCTGCCACTGGTTATCTTGCTTGAAGTCGGTGGCAGCATTGCTATCGCTTTCGGCTTTTTGACCCGTTTTACCTCAGTGTTTATGGCGGCGTTCTCTATCATTGCCGGTTTTCTTTTTTATCAAGGCTTTACCATGCCGCACCTGATTGTATGGTTAAAAAATGCCTCTTGTGCTGCAGGATTCATTTTACTGGTTATCAATGGCCCGGGCCGCTGGAGCATTGACCACCTGATTAGCCTGAAGCTGGGTAACAAGAAAACCGCTGGTGTACAGAAGAGCGTGGCCTGACGTTCAGAATTAAATCTGTAACTGCGGTTCCACGTTTATCGTGTCCGCGTAATGTGTCAAATAAAGTGAGATTTATTATGAAGAAAGTAAGTTGTGCATTATTGGTTTCTGGCCTGCTGGTGGGTTTTGCAGCACAGGCGGCGGACGACGGTATTACTCGCGTTCCAGTCATTACCCACGATCAGGCCAACGAATTAGTTAAAAAGGCCGAAGAAACCATTAAATCGCACCACATTGGTGGCGCAGTGGCTATTGTTGATGCTGCTGGTCAATTAATTACCTTCGATCGTTTAGACGGTTCTACACCTGCTAATATTGCATTAGCTCCTGAGAAAGCAAAAACCTCGGCTTATTTCGGACAGCCGACAGAGGCTTATCAAGACAAAGTTGCTAAAGGAAATATGCTTATTTTGGGTAACCCAAAAATTCTGCCTTTCGCAGGAGGGATCCCAATCAAATTAGACGGCCAGGTCGTTGGCGCTATTGGTGTGAGCACGCCTGATGGCAGCGTTGATGCAGAAGCAGCTAAAGCGGCTCTGACAGTACTGAAATAATAAAATAATAATAAGATTTAACTTTAGGCCGACCTGCCTGATATTGGGTCGGCCCGTATTTGGTGAGTAATGTTAACTATTCATAGTTCCAGCTATCAACAATGCTATTCATTAATCAATACGGGAATATAACAGTGAAAAAAATTCTGATGTTAGCGGCCTTATGTTCACTCGGCAGCCTGAGTGCATTTTCAGCCAATGCCACAATCACGCAAACTATTCTTTCAGCAGAAGATGCAGCAAAACTTATTACAGTGGCAACAGAAAAAGCGCAGAGCCTGCATGCCAATGTTTGTATTGCCATAGTTGACCAGGCTGGCCAGCTGATGTCATTCAAGCGTATGGATAACGCACCGGTAGGCTGCATTGATTCCTCAATTTTAAAAGCACGCGCAGGCGCGCTTTATCATACCCCGACTGACAAATATATGGGGCGTGCCAACGGCGCAGAGCCTGCTATTGCTACATTGCCTGGTATGGTGCCATTGGGTGGCGGTAACCCGATTGTGTACCGCGATGCAGTTATTGGCTCTGTAGGCGTCAGTGGTTCTGCCAATCCGAATGAAATAGAGATTGCCAAGGCAGCCGCCGAAAGCCTGAAGTAAGCGGTAAGTCGGCAGTAAAAAAGCCTCAGGGATGAACTCCACTGAGGCTTTTTTTGATGACGGGATTCGAGTTATCGCAGTTTAGTGGCTGTTCTTCTCGGCCAGTTTGCTTTTACCCATTCCCACAGCCAAAACCAGCAATGCACCCACAATACCGGCAATGGTTGGCAGATGATTAATCGCCGTAATTTGCAGATGGGCTATTGCCGGGTCAGTCACGAACATGCTGCCGGCAATCCAGCCAATTAGCGCGCCACCGAGCATGATAACCACCGGGAACCGGTTGATGATTGCCAACACCAGTTTACTGCCGGCGATAATGATTGGAATGCTGATAACAACGCCGAGTGCAACCAACAGGTAATTTCCCTTACCCGCTGCGGCTACTGCCAATACGTTGTCCAGAGACATCACCACGTCAGCGACCACAATGGTCATCGCGGTTTTCCACAGGCTGGAACCGCCCTTGATATCGCTTTCTTCATCTTCATTGGCAACCAGTTTGATACCGATCCACAGTAGCAATAGCCCGCCGACTAACTTCAGATATGGCAGGTCCAGCAGCTTGACCGCAATGATCAACAAGACCACGCGCGCGACAATCGCCCCAATGGTGCCAATAATAATGGCTTTGTTGCGTTGATGCGGCGGCAATTTCCGGCAGGCCATCGCAATGACTACCGCATTATCACCGCCTAACAGCAGGTCAATTACGATGATTTGTAGCAGGATGACGATGAAGTCCCATTGATCAAATAACCAGGTCATAAAACACTCTATGCAGCGTAAAAAGGGAAAATCCCGGTCAGCAGCGAAACCGCTATCAAAATTAAACTACTGACCAAAGACCATTTAAAGGTGAAGTACTGATTCTCTGAATAATCGAGTTTCAGCATACTGACCACCAAATAAGTTGAAGCAACCAGCGGGCTCAGAATATGAACTGGCTGGCCCATCAACGCGGCTCGCGCCATTTCGATACCACTAATGCCGTGATGTTTTGCGGTATCTGCCAACACGGGCAGCACACCAAAATAGAACACATCGTTGGACACCAGCCAGGTCATCGGAATACTCAGCAAGGCTGTTACAACGGCCATGTATGGCCCTAGCGCGTCAGGGATGACATCCAGCAGCGCGCTACCAACCGCATTGACCATGCCTGTGCCGGTAAACACGCCGGTAAAGACTCCCGCAGCAAAAATTAGGCTGGACACGGCGAGAATCGGTGGCGCGTGTTGTTCCAGCTGTTCTTTTTGGGCTTGCAGGTCCGGGAAGTTAACGATGAGCGCCAGACAGGCGGCAATCATAAACAGATAGCTTAACGGTAACACTTCGACACATAAACCGATAATCAATAAAATGGTCAGTGCCCAGTTAAAATAGAAGGTTTTCGGGCCACGACAACGATGTTGCTCGTCGATTGCGTTCTCGAAATTTAGGTTCAAGTCTGATCCTAAGCGCGCTCGCTCGCGGCGGCCAAAGATATAGGCAAGAACAAAGGTCCATATCGCACTGGCCACCAAGGCAGGTAGCATCGGCACAAACATGGTACCAATATCAACGTGCATTGAAGTGGCCGCACGCGCCGTTGGGCCGCCCCATGGCACCATGTTGCCGAGACCGGATACCTGCAGCAGCAGGCAGCAAACCATCGGCAGAGACAGGCCCAGACGTTTATAAATCGGCAGGAAAGCTGAGAGTACAATGATATAAATAGTTGCCCCATCGCCATCCAGCGCGACAATAAACGCCAGCAGCACTGTGCCGAGAAAGATTTTTACCGGATCGCCTTTTACCGCCTTAATTACCCGTTTAACCAGCGGGTCAAACATGCCTGCTTCGGTCATTACCATAAAATAAAGCATGGCAAAGATAATCATCACCCCATTGGGTGCGACGGTTTTTATCCCATCCATCATAAATTTGCCGATGTGGGCATAGAAACCACCTATCAGCGCGAAAATGGTGGGAATAAGGATCAAGGCGGTCAGGGCTGACAGTCGCTTGGTCATCAAACAAAATATAAAGAAGATGAGCATCAAAACACTCAATATCACCAGCATCGCTTCATTCCTCGGTAGGGTAGAGATAAGTTGTAGGGTGTTGCAACAGTCTGTTAGCTGCTTGTTTCTTTTGGGTTATTTTCAAGGATTATGTCAGTAACAAGAGGTTAATAATGTCATCTGGTTTTATGAATTGATTCCTGTAGGGAATGAGAGGCGCTTAAAATTATGTTGATAAATTAAACTAATAATGTACCAAAGGGTTCGAAATTTGCTGTCGACCTTGATAATAGTGACTTTTAAGAAAATACGAAGCAGTCATTGTGGAGTATTTCAAAGGCAGCTTTAGGGCAAAAGCTTGAGCTGTGCGGGTAAAATGGTGTTTCGAGTTTGTGAGCAAGGACAAATATTTCTATTGGCTTTCTGAAAGAGTTATTGCCAATGAGTATGGAATTAGGCTGTTTCAAGCCTGTTTTCAGTCGCAATCGTCAATTTTTTTGAGCCGAATATCAGCATTGGCCGAGGAGAGTCTCTCCTGGGAATTGAGATTTAGGAAAAGTGATTAAAAAATGGACTTAATGATTTGGCAAACGCGGGTTTGATAGGAAATATAAGCGGTGTTAAAGTAAAAAGATCGGCCAGCAGAGACTTTATCAACGTCCTGTCTGACCGGTATAATTTTTCCCTGGTGTCGGCCAAATCGGCTACCTGACTGAGTCGTCGGGAGTTTTTTCGATTCGCCTAACGAGGTTTATTATATGTTGATCTTCCTAATTTGTAAGTTGTACTTAAGTATGATGCGCACCTGTACTTAAGTGCAGGTTGTCACGCTAAAAGGGAAAGTCTGACTGTAACGGAGCCTGCATGTTTTCTGCATTCAATGAAAATAAGACCATCACGGAAACACTCCGGGATCACATCGATAGAAAATTGTCCTCACTCGGCTGTGTGGAATACGCTTACACGGTCCTCAGCAAGAAAAAACCTTCAGATATGCTTATTATTTCGAGCTATCCTGACGAATGGGTGAATTTATATCGCACCAACAATTTTCAACTGACCGATCCGGTAATATTGACGGCGTTTAAACGCACATCGCCTTTTGCCTGGGATGAAAATATTACCCTGATGTCCGATCTGAAGTTTACCAAGATTTTTTCTCTCTCCAGGAAGTACAACATCGTCAATGGCTTCACCTTTGTGTTGCATGACCATATGAATAATCTGGCGTTGCTGTCGATCATTATTGCCAGCAACCAACAAGAGGAACTAGAAGCCCGGCTCTCTTCCGAGCGGGGAGCCATGCAGATGCTGCTCATCGATATCAATGAGCAGATGTATCACTTGGCTAGCGCTGCTTCATCGGGAAGGCAAAAAAATGCCGATACCAACAAAGCTATTTTCACCCCTCGTGAGAACGAGGTGCTTTATTGGGCAAGCATGGGGAAAACCTATGGCGAGATTGTCGGCATCGTGGGTATTTCCGTGAGCACGGTAAAGTTTCACATGGGTAATATTGTCAGCAAGCTGGGGGTCAGCAACGCCCGCCAGGCAATCCGGCTGGGCGTTGAACTAGAACTCATTACACCGGCAGCGACAGCGGCCAGGTAATCACCGAAGATTCAGCATGGCCAAGGTCGTTAACAAGCCCTGAGGCCATCTGTGACTGGTCTTCGGCAGTGGTTGGCAGATATACAAGATAGATTCGCTCCCGCTCGCTGAGGTAAGCCTCTTTAAGTGGCTCTATCTGCCATCCTGAGCGTTTCAGGATAGTCAGCATCGGTCGGCTTACAATAGTATGGATCCCATCGCGGTTGTTTTGTCGTGCCCAGTTAATCATGGCAACAAACAGAATCTGACTAATCGGGAAGCGTTCGCCAAGCAGTTGTCGCGCACGCGTTTTATCGACAAAAAAACGGCTCGATTCCATGCCACCGAGTGGCAGCGGAACAGAATCAAAACATTCACGAAAAGTGTGAGTAATCATGTTGGGTTGATCGAGATCGGTAAAACGCACGCTACAAATCAGCTGGCCTTTACACAGACCCAGAATATAACGAGTGCTGGGGTTATCGAACTCATCGAACTCCATGTCGACGTTGCAAACCACATCCCATCCCAGCCGATCGCTAAAGGTTTTTTTCTTAGTCGATAAAGCTCATTCGAGTGCGTCATCTTCAGCTCTTCATAGCTGACGTCAAACAGTTCAAGCATCCCGTCGAAAGTGTCTTCTTCCAATACTGTTTTATTCATTTTTTATTGAGCCTCAGTTCCCCATAATCGTGGTGTTAATGATTAATATTATACGCAGGCTATGAATGCTCTCCAAGGCCGGTGAAATTCTCACTACACGGTTACCTAGAAAGAACATAGACTTGAACCCTATTTTGCCAGCAAAAAGGCAAAAAAAAGCCCGGCTTCAAGGGCCGGGACTATTTTGTTCGGGCTTCGCGACACTGCCTGAAACTTTAACATCTCTTAAGTTAACTTACCTTAAATCAAGATGCAGCGAATTTATTCCATGCCCAATTCTTTAAGCTTGCGGGTAAGCGTGTTACGTCCCCAGCCCAGCAGTCTTGCAGCTTCTTGCTTGTGACCTTGCGTATGGCGCAGCGCGGTGGTCAGTAGAGTGCGTTCCATTTCTGGCTGTGCTTCTGAAAGAAGGTTTTGATGACCGGAGCGCAGCGCGCGATCGGCCCACTGTGCCAGCAGGGTTGCCCAGCTGTCAGGCAGACTTTGCCCACCGGTCTCCGGCGCGCTGCTTTCAAACAACTCAGAAGGCAAGTCCTGAATCAATACTTCCTGACCGGCCGCCATCACTGTCAACCAGCGACAGGTGTTCTCTAGCTGGCGCACGTTGCCCTGCCACGGTAAACGCGTCAGTGCCGTTTCAGTCTCTGGATGAAGATTCTTGGCTTCAACACCCAACTCTTTAGCGGCAACTTGCAGGAAATAACGCGCCAGACGTGGAATATCTTCACGGCGTTCACGCAGCGGTGGCAAATGTACGCGAATTACGTTCAGGCGGTGGAACAAGTCCTCACGGAATTTGCCTTCCTGTACGCGCAGCTCCAGGTTCTGGTGGGTTGCGGCAATGATACGCACGTCCACTTTCACTGGCGCATAGCCGCCTACGCGATAGAACTGACCATCAGCCAAAACGCGCAGCAAACGGGTCTGAACATCCATCGGCATATCGCCGATTTCATCCAGAAATAAGGTGCCGTTATCGGCCTGTTCAAAACGTCCCTGGCGGATCTGATTAGCGCCGGTAAAGGCCCCTTTCTCATGACCAAACAGTTCTGACTCGATCAAGTCTTTGGGAATAGCCGCCATGTTCAATGCGATAAACGGCGCTTTGGCTCGTGGACTGTGACGATGCAGGGCGTGAGCGACCAGCTCTTTACCCGTTCCTGATTCGCCGTTGATCAACACACTTATTGATGACCGGGAAAGACGACCAATGATGCGAAACACGTCCTGCATCGCTGGCGCTTCACCGATAATATCCGCCGTTGGGCCACTGGCAGGCTGGCTCCGCGCCGGCTGCTGTTGTTCCTGATAATGGCTGATAGCACGTTCAACCAGGGCAACCGCTTCGTCGATATCAAAAGGTTTCGGCAAATAATCAAATGCGCCCTGTTGGTATGCGCTGACCGCCGCGTCCAAATCAGAATGCGCGGTCATGATAATCACCGGCAACATCGGATGACGTTGTTTGATTTGTTTTAACAGCGCCAACCCATCCATTCCGGGCATGCGAATATCTGATAACAAAACGTCAGGGGTTTGAGTCGCAATGGCTTCCAGCACTTCATTGCCGCTGTCGAACGTGGTGCAGTTTAAACCCGCCCCAGTGAGCGCGCGTTCAAGAACCCAGCGGATGGAGCTATCGTCATCGACGATCCAGACTATCCCTCGTTGCATAAGAACCTCACTGGCGAATAGGCAGGAAGACCGAGAATTCGGTGTGTCCTGGCCAACTGTTAAATTCAACTTTACCCGAATGCTGGTCAATCAAACTGCGCGCGATGGACAGGCCCAGACCTGTTCCCCCTTCGCGGCCACTGACCATAGGGTAAAAAAGTGTATCCTGCAGATGCGCAGGTACGCCGGGACCGTCATCTTCAATATCAATGCGAGCCACCAGGCGATAACGCACACCGTGCAAGGTAATCTGGAAAGCGGTACGCGTTCTTAGCGTAATTGTGCCGCCTTCTTCTCCCAATGCCTGCAAGGCATTCCGGGTAATGTTGAGCAGAATCTGCTCTATTTGATCCGGGTCGTGGGCCAGTTCCGGCAAGCTTGGATCGTAATCACGAACCAGTTGGACGTTGTCAGGTTTTTCCATCGACACCAGTTGGCAAACACGCTCGGCAACCTGATGGATGCTTTGTGTGATGTGCTGACTCGGGCGCTGCGGGCCTAACAGGCGGTCCACCAGATTACGTAATCTGTCGGCCTGCTCGATAATGACCTTGGTATATTCCAGCAGGGCAGGATCGGGAAGCGCTTTTGACAGCAGCTGCGCCGCGCCGCGTAAACCACCCAGCGGATTTTTAATTTCATGTGCCAGTCCGCGGATCAGATCCCTTGCGGCAACCTGCTGCGCGTGCTGAAGCTGTTCCTGACTCAAGCGACGCTGGTTATCCATCGGCGCCAGTTCAATCAAGATAAAACCTTCCGGCAAAGACTGTGCGGTCAGCGACATAATATGCGCACGACCGTCGACCACCAGGGTGACTTCGCTGTCGGTAAACCCTTGCCCAGCCTCGATACTTTCACGCATAAGCTCGATATTGAGCGAAAAGTAGCCCACCAGATCGGGCAGTGGTGTCCCGAAAAGCTTGCGTGAACTCTGCGCTAATAATTGCTGAGCCGCCGGATTGGCGTAATGCACGGCCAATTCGTCGTCCAACAGCAGAACGCTGTTGATAAGAGAATTGAGGATCTGCCCAGCATCGGGCAGCTTGCCAGTTGCCATACAGCAGTCTCCCGCACCTGATTGGTGCATTTAAACCGCTACCCGCCAAACAGTCGGGTCAGAGGTGTCAAACAGGAAAGTAGCGTGGAGAAAAAAGCCCATCCGGAGATGGGCTAGAAATTTCCACGGCAACAAAAATATCTCGATATTTTTTGTTCTGCGCCGTCGTTGCCAGCAAAGGGCGGCGGCGCAGAGTAAAGCTCGGCTCAGGGAGCGAACCCATCCACTCCCGTTGCGCTACAACGTTAAATTAAACGCTGTAGTACAGTTCGAACTCTACTGGGTGTGGCGTCATGCGAATACGATCGTTTTCTTCAACACGCAGTGCGATGTAAGCATCGATAGCGTCGTTGGTGAATACGCCACCACGAGTCAGGAACTCACGGTCTGCATCCAGACAGTTCAATGCTTCTTCCAGAGAGCCTGCAACCTGTGGGATCTCTGCCGCTTCTTCTGGTGGCAGGTGGTACAGGTCTTTGTCCATCGCATCGCCAGGATGGATTTTGTTGATGATGCCGTCGAGGCCAGCCATCAGCAGTGCAGCAAACGCCAGGTATGGGTTAGCCGCTGGATCAGGGAAGCGAGCTTCGATACGCATGGCTTTAGGGCTGGAAACGTGTGGAATACGGATAGAAGCAGAACGGTTACGCGCTGAGTAAGCCAGCATAACAGGGGCTTCGTAGCCTGGGACCAGACGTTTGTAGGAGTTGGTAGTCGGGTTGGCGTACGCGTTGATTGCTTTTGCGTGCTTGATGATACCACCGATGTAGTACAGCGCAGTTTCAGACAGGCCGCCGTATTTGTCGCCAGAGAACAGGTTATTACCGTCTTTGGACAGAGACATGTGGCAGTGCATGCCTGAACCGTTATCGCCAAACATTGGTTTTGGCATAAAGGTCGCAGTTTTGCCAAATGCGTGAGCCACGTTGTGAACCACGTATTTGTAGATTTGGATTTCGTCAGCTTTTTTGGTCAGGGTGTTGAAGCGGGTTGCCACTTCGTTCTGGCCAGCGGTAGCAACTTCATGGTGGTGAGCTTCAACAACCAGGCCCATTTCTTCCATGGTCAGACACATGGTAGAACGCAGATCCTGAGCTGAGTCGACAGGAGGAACCGGGAAGTAACCGCCTTTAACTGCTGGACGGTGGCCTTTGTTGCCGCCTTCGTATTTGGTGCTTGAGTTCCATGCGCCTTCGATATCGTCGATAGCAACATGAGAACCAGAGATGCTGCTGCCGAAGCGAACGTCATCAAACAGGAAGAACTCTGGCTCAGGTCCGAACAGAACGGTGTCCGCGATGCCTGAAGATTTCAGGAAGTCTTCAGCACGTTTTGCAGTTGAACGCGGGTCACGGTCATAACCTTGCAGCGTGTTTGGTTCAACGATGTCGCAACGGATGATCAAGGTTGATTCTTCAAAGAACGGGTCAAGAACCGCAGTGCTTGGATCTGGCATCAGAACCATGTCTGAGTCGTTGATAGTTTTCCAGCCGCCGATAGATGAACCATCGAACATTTTACCATCTTCGAAGAAATCAGGGCTTACCTGATGAGATGGAATGGTTACGTGCTGTTCTTTACCCTTGGTGTCAGTGAAGCGAAGGTCAATGAATTTGACTTCATTTTCCTTGATAATCGCAAAAACGTGTTCAGCGGACATACTAGTTCTCCCGAATTTCTCATTATGTCATCGTCGTGTAACGAAACGAATAAACAAACATTGTTGAAAATGGCGTGTGGCTTAAACAGCTTTTCTAATTGCTCTGATAAGTCTCTTTTCACCCTTGGTTAACGGTTGCGAAATCTGTGCCAACTTTGACAAAGAGGTGTGAAAGCCATTCTATGCGGGTTGCATGGATAGTTAGTATGCACCATAACGGGATTTATGCACCATTTTGGTTCATCGTCACGCCAGTAGTGACCCAAATTGGTGCGCCATTTTGGGTCAGAGAGACTTTTGCACCGTGAAAGGGATCGTTAATTAACCAGACAGAACTTGTTTCGAAGAGAATCTTGTGAACTTGTTTAGAACCTAGCCTAATACGTGTACAATAGCGCGCTATTTCTATATTTCTAAATGCCTGAGGCAAAGCTGTGATCGAAAATTTGCGTAACATCGCCATTATTGCCCACGTTGACCATGGTAAAACTACCCTGGTTGATAAACTGCTGCAGCAATCCGGAACTTTCGGAGAGCGTGTAGAAGCCACCGAGCGCGTAATGGACTCCAACGATTTGGAGAAAGAGCGTGGGATTACCATCCTCGCAAAAAACACCGCCATTAATTGGAAAGACTATCGCATCAACATCGTTGATACCCCAGGACACGCCGACTTCGGCGGTGAGGTAGAGCGTGTGATGTCAATGGTTGACTCGGTGCTGCTGGTTGTGGATGCAATGGATGGCCCTATGCCGCAAACCCGCTTCGTGACCAAGAAAGCATTTGCTAACGGTCTGAAGCCGATCGTGGTAATCAACAAGGTCGACCGCCCTGGCGCGCGTCCTGACTGGGTTGTAGACCAGGTATTCGACCTGTTCGTAAACCTTGATGCTACCGATGAGCAACTTGATTTCCCTATCATCTATGCTTCTGCACTGATGGGTATCGCGGGTACCGACCATAACGATATGGCCGAAGACATGACTCCGCTGTACCAGGCAATCGTTGACCACGTATCTGCTCCACAGGTTGACAGCAATGGCCCACTGCAGATGCAAATCTCCCAGCTGGACTATAACAACTACGTTGGCGTTATCGGCATCGGCCGTATCAAACGCGGTGTAGCTAAAGTTAACCAGCAAGTCACTATCATTGATAGCGAAGGCAAAACTCGCAACGGTAAAGTCGGTAAAGTTCTGACCCACATGGGTCTTGAGCGTATCGAAGCTGCTACCGCCGAAGCGGGCGATATCATCGCAATCACCGGTCTGGGCGAACTGAACATCTCCGACACCATCTGTGATCCACAGAATGTCGAAGCGCTGCCAGCTCTGAGCGTTGATGAACCAACCGTTACCATGTACTTCAACGTAAACACCTCTCCGTTCTGTGGTAAAGAAGGTAAGTATGTGACTTCACGTCAGATCCTTGACCGTCTGAACAAAGAGCTGGTGCACAACGTTGCACTGCGTGTTGAAGAAACCGAAGACTCCGACGCATTCCGCGTTTCAGGCCGTGGTGAACTTCACCTGTCGGTTCTGATCGAAAACATGCGTCGTGAAGGTTTCGAGCTGGCTGTTTCTCGTCCTAAAGTTATCAACCGTAAAATCGATGGCCGCATGCAAGAGCCGTTCGAAAACGTGACTTTGGATATCGAAGAGCAACACCAGGGTTCAGTCATGCAAGCCATGGGTGAGCGTAAAGGCGACGTTAAGGACATGATCCCTGACGGCAAAGGTCGTATTCGTCTCGATTACCTGATCCCGGCTCGTGGCCTGATCGGTTTCCGTACCGAATTCATGACCATGACTTCTGGTACCGGTCTGCTGTACTCAACATTCAGCCACTACGACGACGTTCGTCAGGGTGACATCGGCCAGCGTCAGAACGGCGTGCTTATCTCTAACGGCCAGGGTAAAGCAGTTGCATTTGCTCTGTTCGGTCTGCAAGATCGCGGCAAACTGTTCCTGGGTCACGGTGCGGAAGTGTATGAAGGCCAGGTTATCGGTATTCACTCACGTTCCAACGACCTGACTGTTAACTGCCTGACTGGTAAGAAATTGACCAACATGCGTGCTTCAGGTACTGACGAAGCAACAACTTTGGTTCCTGCTATCAAAATGTCTCTGGAACAAGCCATCGAGTTCCTGGATGATGACGAATTGGTAGAAGTTACTCCTCTGTCTGTGCGTATCCGTAAACGCCACCTGACCGAGAACGACCGTAAACGTGCTAGCCGTGGTCCTAAAGAAGCTTAATCTTCTTCCCGGTTAAACGTTTGTTGTCATAAGGGCACCTTTGGGTGCTCTTTTTTTTACCTATTTTTTCATTAAACAAGCATCAAGCTTCTATCCGTGTCACTGTTCAGAGCCAAGATTTACCGCTAACCTCTATTTACCCATAACCTACTATTTACCAATGAAGTAAGTTATCAATAAAGTAAGCTTCATCTTTGAAATCAGGAGCGTGCAATGCTGTATATATTTGATATGGGCAACGTGTTAATTGATATAGATTTCAAACGTGTGCTGGGCGTATGGAGCAATCTCAGTGGAGCCCCGCTGGCACATCTAATGGAACGATTCACTATGGGTGAGGTGTTTCAGCAGCACGAGCGTGGCGAAATCAGCGATGAACAGTTTGCCGAATCGCTGTGCAACGAGATGGGGATCGCCCTGAGCTTTGAGCAGTTCAGTGCCGGATGGCAATCGATTTTTGTTAGCCTGCGTCCCGATGCTATCGCTGTGATGAAAGACCTTCGCGAGCAGGGTCATCGCGTGGTGGTTTTATCCAACACCAATAACCTGCATCTTGAGCACTGGCCAACTCACTACCCAGAAGTTGAGCAAAATGCCGATGCGTTATACTTGTCTCAAGAGATCGGCCTGCGTAAACCTGATCCGGCAATCTTCCAATATGTGTTGGATAAAGAAGGATTCAGCGCACAGGAAGCCGTGTTCTTTGATGATGTAGCCGAAAACGTCAATGCTGCCAGCTCTCTTGGCATCCAGGCCATTCTGGTTTCAGATGACCAGACACTGCCGCGTCATTTTTCTGGAAACCAAATCACCTAAGTTTGAAAGGATGTAAGAATGCCGAGGCTCCATCCGAGACTGAAGTGTGCTGCCCGTTTTAGTCATATGCTGATCAAGCGCGCCGACAACGATGGACTAACCTTGTTGGCGGGCCATCTGGCCTATGTCTCTTTGCTTTCGCTGGTGCCGCTGATAGCCGTGGTATTCTCGCTATTTGCGCTTTTTCCGGTGTTCTCCGACATCAGTACTCAGCTGAAAGATTTTATCTTTGCCAATTTTTTGCCAGCAACCGGCAATATTATTCAGCACTATCTTGAACAGTTCGTTGCCAACTCAAGCAGAATGACGGCGGTGGGGACTTGCGGACTGATAGTCACCTCGCTGCTGTTGATTGCCTCGGTAGACAGCGTGCTGAACAAAATTTGGAACAGCCACACCAAACGGCCCATCGTTTATTCTTTTGCGGTGTACTGGATGGTGCTGACTTTGGGGCCTATCCTGCTGGTGGCCAGCGTGGCAGTCAGTTCTTACCTTTTATCGCTTAACTGGCTGAGCCTCAACGGCGTTCATTCCCTCGTTGACTGGATGTTGCGTGCACTGCCGCTGTTAATCTCGTGGATAACATTCTTCCTGCTGTATTCGATTGTGCCCAAAGCTCGAGTTCCTTATCACGACGCGCTAATTGGCGCGTTGGTGGCGGGTGCGTTGTTCGAGTTAGGTAAGAAAATTTTTGCCCTTTATGTTCAGCTATTCCCTTCTTATCAGCTGATTTATGGTGTATTGGCGGTGATCCCGATATTATTTTTATGGGTCTACGTGAGCTGGTGTATCGTATTGTTAGGGGCAGAAATCACCATCACACTGGGCGAGTACAGAGCTAAAGAACTCGAGGCGGCCGAAGCACAACAGGCCGCGACGCAGGAGAAATAAGGCAGTTATGATTGCACTAATTCAACGTGTTTTAGAAGCCAGCGTGACGATAGATGGCGAAGTCTGCGGAAAAATTGGCTCGGGATTACTGGTATTGCTGGGCGTTGAACAGGGAGACGACGAGCAAAAAGCCAAAAAGCTGTGTGAAAAAGTGGCGGCCTATCGCGTGTTTGCCGACAGCGACGACAAGATGAATTTAAATGTGACCCAGGCGGGAGGGAGTCTGCTGGTGGTTTCACAGTTTACCCTGGTTGCGGACACCCAGAAGGGCACGCGTCCCGGCTTTTCGCGTGGCGCAGCCCCTGCAGATGCCGACAGGCTTTATCAATATTTTTATGGTCAGTGCCGCGAGAAGGGCATCCATACCGAAACCGGACGTTTTGCAGCGGACATGAAGGTGGCCTTAGTCAATGACGGGCCAGTAACCTTCTGGTTGCAGGTTTAAAGCAACGCCGCACTGCCTGAGAGAGAAAGCATCTATGTATCACCTTAGAGTTCCCGTTACCGAATCAGAATTAGCTGCATATTATAAATTTCGTTGGGAAATGCTGCGCAAGCCTCTTCATCAACCAGAGGGATCGGAGCGTGATGCTTATGATGCCATGGCCCATCACCAGATGGTGGTCGATGAGCAAGGAAGAACAGTCGCCGTAGGGCGCTTGTATATCAATGCTGACAATGAAGCCTCTATTCGCTTTCTGGCGGTAGATCCCGACGTACAGGCGAAAGGGCTTGGAACGCTGGTCGCAATGACGCTGGAATCCGTCGCGCGTCAGGAAGGGGTTAAACGTGTAGTGTGTAGCGCCCGTGAAGATGCCGTCGAGTTCTTTGCTACCTTGGGATTCATTAATCAGGGCGAAATCACTACGCCGCAGACCACGCCGGTGCGTCACTTTTTGATGATCAAACCGGTCGAAACGCTGGATGATATTTTGCATCGCCCAGACTGGTGCGGGCAGCTTCAGCAGGCCTGGTATGATCACATTCCTCTGAGCGAGAAGATGGGCGTGCGGATTAGCCAGTACACCGGCCAGCGTTTTGTGACGACTATGCCGGAAACGGGTAACCAAAATCCGCACCATACACTGTTTGCCGGAAGCCTGTTTTCACTGGCAACCTTAACCGGTTGGGGCCTGATTTGGCTGCTACTGCGCGAACGTCATCTTGGCGGCACCATCGTGCTGGCCGATGCACACATCCGCTATAGTTCGCCGGTCACTGGGCGTCCAAGAGCGATAGCCGATCTCAGTTCAATTAGCGGAGATTTGGATCGTCTGGCGAAAGGGCGCAAGGCGCGGGTGCAATTAGATGTGCAACTGATGGGGGATGAAGGCGAGGGTGCGATATTTGAGGGGACTTATCTGGTTCTCCCGGCCTCCGCCGATGCTCCTCTTGAACCGGCTATAAACTGAAAGCCCCGTCGTACTTGAAGCTGTAGCTACACAGGCGCACCCCAGTTACTTACCTGAGTAAGCTTCTGGGGACTTGCCGCCTTGCTACAACTCCAATGACTTAGGGCGTTTAGCTGTTTAAAGAATAAATTTTATCTACTGAGCCGGGCCAGTCACACCTTGGCTCATCTGCTGCTGTATCTGCTTGCCCTCGTTTGCCGTGGCGTGCAGCGTGCCACTCAACGTTGGTTTGAAATCGACGTTGGCGGGCATCTGCCCTTGCAGAGTCAATTGCATGTTCACATTGCCCTGCAACGGGATCTGCGGCCAGCCCCAGTTTTGCAGTTCATTGGCAGGCACCGCGCGGCCGTTTAGATTCACGGTAAAATTACGCTGCGGCTGCTGGCTAACGGTAGCTGTGGCCTCAAGTAAACCTTCTTTGGTGTACGCGCTAAGCCCGGTAATGTTGAGCTTGTCGGCACTGGCTTCCAGCGCCAGAGAAGGGCGTCGAACGTCATTCTTGTTAAAGGTTGCGTCACCGGCATTAAGATTCAGTTTGCCCGACCAAATCCCCCACTGATGGTTTTCTGCCAGCTTAAGGTCAGTACCATAACCTTCAACACCGGTAATCTGCCACGGGAATTCCGGGGAAATATCGATGATCAGGTTACGGTTGGCCGTGAATTTGCTGACTGTGACGTCTGAAAGCCAATCCGGCAAAGCATCGAGCCACAGCTGACGCCAGTTTTGCGGCAGCGTGTACTCCAAGGCAGCAATGCTTAACTCATCAAGATTCAGATTGTGACTGGCACGCTCCCAGTTGCCCGAGGTGCGCAGTAAACCGCCTTCCCATCGAGTCGAAAACTGCCTGATATTAATGCCTTGCGGCGTCAGGTCGAGATTAATATTAGGATCGTTGAAATGCAGATTACCGTCGATCAAGTCTGTAGCATTCAACGAGAGCTGACCATCAGTGCTTTGCCAGTCTCCTTTTTCGAGAGTCAAATCGGTTACCGTCAAATCCAAATCGTTAAATGCCCAATTATTGCCCTGCAAACGGGCGTCAATAAGGTCAAAGCGTTTGATATCTACTTTCGGCAGTTTGATGAATTCCTGCCAAAAAGCGGAGAGCGGTTGCGAGCTTTGCAGTCGGACGTGGCTCAGGCGCAGGTTGTCCAGAGTCCAGCTACCGTCACTGCCGCGGCTGGCCTTGCCGGTCAGTTGCCCGCGTGACATATCGGCACCAAAATTGCTAAGTGTCAGCTGCTGGTTATCAATTCGCCCTTGAATCAATACGTTGCTGGCCGGAATAGTGTCCAGCGCCAGCGTGTCAGCACTGAGTTGGAATTGCGCGTTATTGCCCAAAACTGCGGTTTTCGTTGGCTGCCAAGGCGTGATGCCGGCATTAACGTTGGTGCCAACGACTTTCCATTGCTCGATGTCACCGTCCAGCGAAATATTATTCAGCTGCAAGGTATTTGCCTGCAACGGAAGAGTCAGCGGATCGGGGGAGAGATTCAGCCTGCCGTTAACTAGCACCACGCGGTCAAAATAGTATGGATTTGTAATTTGACGCCAGCTCAGGTCTAAATCGACCTCACCTGCATCAAGAACATCAGGTTTATTTTTCTCGGCGAATTTCACACCGTTAAGCGTGATGCGCGAAGGAGCAGACCAGGAGTGATCGACTTCATCTATGGACAGGCGATATTGGCTGTTCTCGGTTACCCAACGGCTAATCGAGCCAGCGGCCCAGCGTGTTTGCAATAATAAGTACAGTATGACGATTGCCAGAACCAACAACATAACGAGTGTCAGCAGCAATTTACCGAGAAATTTCATCGTCGCAATCCATATCCGTTGGGTAAGTCGGAAAAACGTACAATTGTTTATGCCGTAATCAGCAATCTTTCTCAATAGGTTACCATGTTACAGGCAAAAAAAACGGCGGGAGGGATAACCCTGCCGCCGTGGTGGTATTTGCGTTAAGTTTTGAATCTCAAGGTTCGCGCGGGAAGATCAAATTCAGCACGATAGCGGTAATACCGCCAGCAGCGATACCGGAAGAGAGCAGCGTTTTCAGCCAGTCAGGAGCGAATTGCAAGATTAATGGCTGCTGCGATACGCCCATGCCGACGGCCAACGACAGCGCCATAATCATGATCGCGCGGCGATTGAGGCGTTCGCGTGAAACGATGCGCACACCCGAGGCTGCGATAGTGCCGAACATTACGATGGTTGCGCCGCCCAGAACCGGCTCAGGAATGTGCTGCACAAAACCCGCCACCGCCGGGAACAAACCGAGCACGATCAGCATCAATGCAACTACGAATCCGACATAACGGCTGGCAACGCCGGTCAGTTGGATCACGCCATTGTTCTGGCCAAAACAGGAGTTGGGGAATGTGTTGAACACGGCGGAAAGCATCGAATTAAGGCCATTGGCCAGCACGCCGCCCTTGATGCGCTTCATATAAATCGGGCCGCTGACCGGTTGCTCCGAAACGTCGGAGGTCGCGGTAATATCGCCAATGGTTTCCAGCGAGGTCACCATAAAGATAAGCATCAACGGAACCAGCAGATTCCAGTCAAACCCGAGTCCGTAATACAGCGGAGTTGGAATGGTGATCAGATGCGTGGCTACGGCTGGTGCAGACACAGGCAACATGCCCATTGCCCAGGCAACGATATAACCGACGGCCATGGCAATCACCAAAGAAGCCACTCGCAGGTAAGCATTACGCTGGCGGTTCAGCAGGATAATCACCACCAAAACG
This sequence comes from Serratia sp. M24T3, assembly GCF_000257645.1. Taxonomy (GTDB): domain Bacteria; phylum Pseudomonadota; class Gammaproteobacteria; order Enterobacterales; family Enterobacteriaceae; genus Rouxiella. The sequence goes on along the minus strand of NZ_AJHJ01000038.1, from coordinate 13,639 downwards.
ATGGCTGCCAGAATCAGGTTTTTCGGTGAACCAAAGGTGTGGTCACTCATTGCCGAGTAACCACCGCCAATTGAGGTCAGGCCAACTTGAATGAGTGACAGGCCGATGATCATCACCACGATGCCGGATACCAACGGGGTGATGATACGGCGAGCGAGGTGTAACACCCGTGAAAGCAGGATCTCGGTACAGGAGGCGACCATCAGTGTGCCGAACAGCGCCGCCATCATGACAGGAACGGTGGCACCGCCATTTTTCAGCGCCATACCGCCCATGATCAAAGGAGAAACAAAGTTGAAGCTGGTGCCTTGAATCGACAGCAGGCCCGAACCGACGGGTCCCCAGGTTTTAATTTGCAGGATTGACGCTAAACCAGAGGCGAACAGCGACATGCTGATGATGTGCTGAGTATCCTGCGCTGGCAGGCCTAAAGCCTGGCAAATCAACAATGCCGGAGTAATCACCGCAACAAACATGGCCAGTAAATGCTGGCAGGCCGCAAACACTGTCTGTGGCAACGGCGGACGGTCTTCTAAACGATAAATTAATTCACTGCTGCGCGGCGTTTCTGCCGTCTGGCGCTGAGCTTCTGGCTCGGCTGGTTGTGTAGTCACGTTGGGCATTTCCCCGGTTAGCCGCAAAGCGGGCATTTTTCATGATATCGAGGATAAAAGCAATCGGTTGCTATCAGCATTTTTAGTGGATAATTAGAGATAAGCCAGCATGAAGAGGTTCAAAATTATCGCGCTGTGAAGATGTTTGCTATTGAGAGAAGATCAGGCGTTGGTATAGCGGGCACGTTCCGGGAGCCAGCGCTCGATCAACGCTTTGGCATGTTCAGGATACTGTTGCTGAATATGGCGGGCGATACGCTGAACTTCAGGGATCATTGCCTGGTCACGAAGCAGATCGGCAACTTTGAATTCAGCACTGCCGGTTTGGCGTGTGCCAAGCAGTTCACCTGGGCCGCGGATCTCCAAATCCTGCTGAGCAATCACAAAGCCGTCATTACTGTCACGTAAAACTTGCAGCCGCTTTTGTGCCGTTTTGCTTAAAGGCGTTTTATACAACAGCACACAGTGAGAGGCGATAGCACCACGGCCAACGCGGCCGCGAAGCTGGTGCAGCTGTGCTAGTCCGAGTCGCTCGGGGTTTTCAATAATCATCAGACTGGCGTTTGGCACGTCAACACCAACTTCAATTACCGTGGTGGCGACCAGCAGTTGAATTTCACCCTGCTTAAAAGCCTGCATCACTGCCTGCTTTTCCTGAGCTTTCATACGGCCATGAACCAGACCGATTTTCAGCTCCGGCAGGGCGACTTTCAGACCTTCCCAGGTAGCTTCCGCGGCCTGAGCTTCGAGCATTTCTGACTCTTCAATTAGCGTGCAGACCCAATAAGCTTGACGATTTTCTTCCACGCAGGCACTTTTCACCCGCTGGATAATGTCGCTGCGACGGGTGTCAGGAATAGCAACGGTAGTGACCGGCGTTCGCCCTGGCGGTAGTTCGTCGATAACTGAGGTGTCAAGATCTGCATAGGCGGTCATCGCCAGCGTGCGCGGGATTGGAGTGGCGGTCATGATCAGCTGATGCGGATGAAAACCCTGCTGCTTGCCCTTTTCCCAAAGAGCCAGACGTTGGTGTACGCCGAAACGGTGCTGTTCATCGATAATAACCAAGGCCAGCGCCGAAAACTGAATTTGTTCCTGGAAGATGGCGTGCGTGCCGACAACCATTGAAACTTGTCCGCTGGCAATCGCCTCTTGCTGTGCGATACGCGCTTTGCCCTTTTGCTTTCCTGCCAGCCAACCGACCTGAATGCCGAGCGGCTCAAACCATTGACGAAAATTGTTGGCGTGCTGTTCTGCCAGCAGCTCCGTTGGAGCCATTAATCCAACCTGCTTGCCCTGAGCAATTGCGCAAAGTGCGGCGAGAGCGGCAACCAGCGTTTTTCCCGAGCCAACATCGCCCTGTACCAGACGCATCATTGGATAACCTAAAGCTAAGTCATGCTCGATTTCGGCGACCACGCGACTCTGAGCGTTGGTTGGTTTAAACGGCAGAGATGCCAGAAATGCGTCCATCAGCTTGTGGTCTTTGACCAGCGGCAGAGCTTTGTAACTCTGTGTTCCGGCGCGAACCGCCAACATGCTGAGATTATGTGCCAGGAGTTCTTCCATAATCAGCCGACGTTGGGCAGGATGCTGGCCTTTTTCAAGATCGGCAAGCTGCATATCGGGCGGTGGTCGGTGCAGCAGATGCAATGCCTGCGATAGCGGCATCAGCGAACGGCTTAGCTCTTGTGGCAGAAGTTCGGCAATAGGTTGGGTATCAAGCAGTGATAACGCCTGATCGGTCAGTTTACGCAAGGTTGCCTGACGAATGCCTTCAGTAGTCGGATACACCGGCGTCAGCGATTCTTGCAACACTACTTCACTGTTCTCGCCCTGAACGCGATATTCAGGATGAATGATTTCTGCGCCAATCGTTCCGCGTTTGATTTCACCATAAGCAGTTACGCGTCGGCCAGGTGCCAGACTGTTTTTCATAGCTGCGTTAAAATTGAAAAAACGTAGTGTAAGCAGCCCCGTACCGTCGCTAATTTGACAGGTCAGCATGCGGCGACGACCAAAACTAATGTCGGTACGCAACACTTCACCTTCAACGGTGGCGTAAATCGCGGGCAGTAAATCATTGATAGCATAAAGACGTGTGCGATCTTCATAGCGCAAAGGCAGGTGAAGCAGCAGATCCTGAATAGTTTCGAGGCCGATTTTAGCGAGCTTTTCTGCCTGACTTGCGCCAACGCCGGTCAGGGACGTAAGCGGGACGGCATCGAGCAGGCGGCCCTTCATCTGGCAACCGTCATTTGCATAGCGGCCCACCAGGCATCGTCAGCGACAATACTGCCAGTCTCGTCAATAAACGGGCGAGGCAGTTTTTTTCGCTTGGCAACATTGGCCAGCACCGGATAACCCCCTTCGAACAGCAGGCGTTGCTGTTCTTTTTCTTTTAACAGGCTGGTTTCGCGCTGATACATCCCGGCATTTTCCCGTTGGCGCTGGGCCTCATAGAGAATCAGCGCCGAGGCCACCGAAACGTTGAGTGATTGCACCATGCCGACCATAGGGATGATGATATCGCTGTCTGCCAGAGCTAAAGCTTCGGGGGTGATACCCGTTTTTTCCTGACCGAGGAGAATACAGGTCGGGCGGGTATAGTCTATGGCGCGGAAATCTACGGCTTTCTCTGACAAGTTGGTCGCTAAAATCTGCATACCCATTGCCTTCATTTTGGCAACGGCTTCCTGAATTGTTTTATGCGTTTTAACCTGCACCCAGCTATTGGCCCCGGCAGCAAAAGAGCCTTGGGTTTTCATTCTGCTGGTGGGCCAAACGGCGTGGACTTCATTGACGCCTACGGCATCGGCGGTGCGAATCACGGCTGAAACGTTATGCGGTTTATGTACCTGTTCCATACAAACGGTCAGATCAGGTTGTCGGGCTGCCAGCATTTCGCGTATGCGCGCATAACGTTCAGGAGTCATCAGGTCAGTTTCTATTACGGGTAACTTTAATCACATCCGGCATGATACGAATTTTACGCATAATGTTGGCCAGATGTACGCGGTCACGAGTACTCAGGCGAATAATCGCGCTGTAGACGCGACCGTCTTTTTCTTCGCTGCTCAGGCTCTGAATATTTGACTGTGCGGCATTAATCGCGGCGGTCAGATTCGCTAATCCACCCTGATGATTGAACATATCGACTTTAATTTCGGCGATAAATTCTTGCTCAGTTTCCTGGTCATCCCATTCCACGGCCATAAATTTCTCAGGCTCTTTCTGGTAGCCACGGATGTTACGGCACGATTCATGGTGTACTACCAAACCTTTGCCTGGACTGACGTGAGCAATAATCGGGTCACCCGGAATCGGACGGCAACACTTGGCGAAGGTGATAAGTACGCCTTCTGCACCCTTGATTGGCAGATTGCGAGAACCCGAGGTCGCCATTGATGACTGGTCGCCCATTAGGTTTTTAGCCACCACCAGACTCATGGCGTTGCCCAGACCGATTTCGGCCAGCAGGTCGTCCATCTCGCCGAGCTTCATGCGATCAAGCTCTTTGCGGATGTTTTCTGGCGGCAGATCGCTGATTTTACGACCGCTACCAAATGCGTGATTCAACAAACGGCGACCCAGTGAAACGGAATCGTCACGTTTAAGATTTTTCAGCATCTGGCGAATTTTTGCTCGCGCTCTGGAACTGACCACAAAGTTTAGCCACGCCGCATTCGGACGCGCGCCCGGAGCAGTAATGATCTCTATGGTCTGGCCGCTGGTCAGCGGCTGCGAAAGCGGATAAGGCTGTCTGTCGACGCGCGCACCTACACAGGCATGACCTATATCGGTGTGTACTGCATAAGCAAAGTCGACCGGTGTTGCGCCAGCAGGCAGCTCGACAATGCGGCCTTCCGGAGTAAAGACATAGATTTCATCAGGGAAGAGGTCAGATTTAACGCTCTCGATGAATTCAAAGGAGTTACCCGCACTCTGCTGTAACTCAAGCAGGCTCTGCAACCAGCGCTGTGCGCGGATTTGTGCCGTTGTGCCGTTGCTTTCGCCGTTCTCTTTATAAGCCCAGTGCGCTGCCACACCCATTTCTGCCATCTGATCCATATCTTCAGTACGGATCTGTACCTCAACAGGCACGCCGTGCGGGCCTATCAAAGAAGTATGCAGCGATTGATAGCCGTTGGCTTTTGGAATGGCAATATAATCTTTGACTCTGCCCGGACGAGGCTTATAGAGGCTATGGGCCTGTCCGAGAACGCGATAGCAGGTATCGACTTCCTTTACGATCACTCGAAAAGCATAGATATCCATAATGGAATGGAAACGCTGCTCTTTCAGGTGCATCTTGAGGTAAATCGAGTAGAGGTGCTTTTCACGCCCGCTAACACGACATTGAATGCCGGCTTCGGTCAGGCGTCCCTCAATCTCGGAGAGGATTTTCTGGATCATCTCTTTACGGTTACCACGCGCGGCTTTCACCACTTCTTTGATAACGCGATAGCGATTGGGGTAAAGCGCCTCAAAACCTAGCTCTTCAAGCTCGGTTTTAAGGTGATGTATACCCAGCCTGTGCGCCAGAGGACTGTATATCTCCAGCGTTTCACGGGCAATGCGGCGACGTTTGTCCGGGCGAAGAGAACCCAGCGTGCGCATATTATGGGTGCGGTCAGCCAGTTTGATCAAAATGACGCGGATATCTTGCACCATCGCCATGATCATCTTGCGGAAGTTCTCCGCCTGGGCTTCCTTTTTGTCGCGGAATTTCAGCTTGTCTAGCTTTGAAACACCTTCAACCAGTTCGGCCACGCTTTTACCAAATAACTGCTCCATGTCTTGGTAAGTCGCAGGCGTGTCTTCAATGACGTCATGTAATAGCGCCGCCATCAAGGTCTCATGGTCGAGTCTCATTTCAGCTAAGATACAGGCCACGGCTACCGGGTGAGTAATGTACGGCTCACCGCTCGAGCGTGTCTGACCCTCGTGCGCGTCCCGCGCGACGAGGTATGCCTGCACGAGGCGCTTGATCTGGTCCTCTGGCAGGTATTTTTGAATCAGCTGATTCAGGCTTTCAAAGATGTACAAGATAGACCCGCTGATTAGGTTGGACGGCGACCTTCGGCGATAGCAGTAACCGCTTGAATCTCAGTGGCTTCTTGGTCTTTTTGCTCCTGACGATCGCGAGCGTCGAGGATCTGATTGGTGATCAGACCTTCTTCGATTTCACGCAGGGCAATAACGGTGAATTTGTCGTTTTCTTCAGCGACCAGTGGATCTTTACCACCAGATTGCAGCTGGCGAGCGCGACGAGCAGCCACCAACACCAGGTCAAAACGGTTACCAATTTTTTCTACAGCGTCTTGAACAGTTACGCGTGCCATATATGTGCTACTCCACAGGGTGACGAAAGACTGGGCATAATACTGAAAGTGTCTTCAGTCTGCCAATAGTTTGGTGATTAATCCGTCATGACGGAGCTTTTGACGGCTCAGACGAAGACGTTCTGCACGAATAATGGTTTTAAGATCGGATAAAGCCAAATCAAAATCATCATTCACAATTAAATAGTCATATTCAGCAAAGTGCGTCATTTCAGCAACGGCTTGAGCCATGCGTTTAGCGATAACTTCTTCACTGTCTTGATTGCGGCCACGAAGGCGGCGATCGAGTTCATCTTTCGACGGAGGCAGCACGAAAATACTGCGCGCCTGAGGCATGCGCTGGCGAATCTGCTGCGCGCCCTGCCAGTCGATATCTAAAAATACATCAACGCCAGAAGCTAAAACCTGCTCAATGGCTTTGCGGGAAGTGCCGTAATAATTATCGAACACTTGCGCATGTTCTAAAAACTCATCTCTCTCGATCATCTCGCAGAATTCGTCTTTGGAGACAAAATAATAATGCTCGCCGTGATTCTCGCCCGGCCTGACTTGACGGGTTGTGTGAGAAATCGAGACCTGCGTATCGTAGAGCGGTTGAGTTTTTAGGTAAGCCTGAATCAGACTTGATTTACCTGCTCCACTGGGGGCGGAGACAATATATAAAGTGCCTTGGACCATGTTGACGTTTCAGCTGATTGGGTTGAAATGAAAATACAGAAGAGTGATCTTCGGCACAGTATACACGTTCACCGCTTAGGGTGCAGCGTTCCGACACATTTGAACGCAAGTAATCGGCATAAAACAGCCCTGACTCATCTTTTTGCGAGGCTTATTCCATTAATAAATGGCAATTATGTAATTCTGAAATAAGTTTCCGCGACCTCTCGAAAGAATGTTCAATGCCGCTGGTTATGGCAAAGGTAAAGGCATTGAATAAGCGCAACAAGGAGAGTCGCCATGCGCTATTTGAATTTCACTGCTTTGTTTTTGGGATTAATTATTATTCGGAGCGCCTGTGGCGCTTCTGAATCTGCTTGCCCTTCGTGGTCCGAATCAAGATGGGCAAAAGAAATAAACCAACTGTCGGTGCAACTGAAAAACTGGGATGTTCAATATCACCAGCTTGGCGTTAGTGCGGTTGATGATGCTACCTACGATAGCCTGAGTGAGAAGCATCAATTTTGGCTGCACTGTGCAAGCCAGCCTTCTGAGCCACCGTCTTTGCCCAGAGGCACTGCAAAAATAAGTCATCCGTTTGCCCATACGGGTCTCAAGAAACTCCCTGATGCCGCGGCTGTTAGTCGTTGGATGAACAACAGAAACAACCTCTGGGTGCAGCCTAAGGTGGATGGTGTAGCGGTTACCCTCGTTTATGAGCAGGGAAACTTGGTTTCGTTGCTGAGCCGGGGTGATGGCCTTTATGGCCAGGATTGGACTCATAAGGCGATGGACATAGCCGCAATCCCCCAAAAAATTCCTGCTACTTCTGAGCGGCTGGTTTTACAGGGCGAGCTATTTCTGATGATGAGCGGTCATCATCAGAATGCGTCAGGAGGGCTAAATGCCCGTTCGAAAGTTGCAGGAGCGATGATGCGCCGTTCTTCGTCACAGCAAATGCCGCAGATCGGAATTTTTATCTGGGAATGGCCGGACGGCCCGTTGGAAATGCAATCACGATTTCAGCGACTAAAAGAAATGGGGTTTCCATTAACTGCCGAGTTTACGCACCCGGTTGAAAATTTTGAGCAGGCTAAGCAATGGCGAGAAAATTGGTATCAGGCGCCGCTGCCTTTCACCACTGACGGAATAGTTATCCGCCAGCAGGATGAGCCGGAAGGGCGTTTTTGGCGCAACCGCCCCGCCAATTGGGCCGTAGCGTGGAAGTATCCAGTGGTGCGCAAGCTGACGGACGTAACGGGAATTGAAATGACAGTGGGTAGAAGCGGGAAGAGATCGGTAGTTCTGCATTTAAACCCGATCATGCTGGATGATAAACAGGTCTCCAGAGTCAGTTTGGGTTCACCTGCGAGGCTTAAAAAGTGGGACATTATTATTGGTGACCGGGTGGCTATCAGTTTGGCAGGCCAGGGCATTCCGCGTATTGACGAGGTAGTCTGGCGGGTCGCTGTACGAGATGAAAAAAACCTTTCTAAATTCATTCCAGATTCGAAACTCGATGCCTTCACGTGCTTTACACCTTATAACCAGTGCCGCGAGCAGTTCCTGTCACGACTTGCCTGGCTCAGTGGACCACAGGGATTAAATATCACGGGGCTGGGCTTGGCGACCTGGAGTAAATTATTGGATGCTAATCTGTTGCCTGGCTTAGTGAGTTGGCTTGAATTGACACATCGACAGCTGGTAGCCGTTCCGGGTATTAGTGAGAAACAGGCAGGTAAGTTATTGGCTCAAATAGAACTTGCGCGGCAAAAAAGCTTTAAAAAATGGATGGCTGCACTGGGGTTTCCTGCCGCGGGGCTAAATACAGGCAATGCAACGAATTGGCCTGAATTAAGAGCAATCACGCCAGAACAGTGGCAGGCGATGCAGGGTATTGGTGTAAAAAGTACTTCGCTGATCCGTCGGTTTATCGAGCATCCCGAGGTAGTCGCGATGGTTGAAAAACTGATGCAAGAAGGAATACCGGCCTTTAGCCAGGCCAGTAGCCTTGTAGAATAAACTGCTAGTGTTCAGAATCCGGGTAGTTAAACACAGGTAAGCCAAGCTTAAAGCGCAGCGCCAGCAGGCGGGCGGCAAAGCCAATTAACAGCGTTGCGATAACTACCAGATTTTGTGGCACGGACAGATATTGCAAGAAAATGTAGATCCAGGCTGAAGCAAAGGAGATGCCGCCGTAAATCTCTTTTTGAAACACTAAAGGAATTTGATTGCACAGCATGTCGCGAAGCACGCCACCAAAAACGCCTGTGATGACAGCGGCGATAGAGGCAATCAGCGGGCCATGACCGGTATCCAGTGCGATTTGTGTACCTATGATAGAAAACACCACCAAGCCCAGAGCATCGAGCACCAGAAACAGTTTGCGCAGATGCTTCATCAAAGGTGCTAGCCAAGTGGTCACAATAGCTGCAGCAGCAACAATCAGAACATATTGTGGATGTTTCACCCAGCCTAGAGGGTAGTGCCCTAATACCATATCGCGCACAGTACCACCGCCTATTGCTGTGGCGCAGGCAATGATAATGACGCCGAAAACATCCATCTTTCTACGGCCAGCCGCAAGCGCGCCAGTCATCGCTTCGGCAGTTATGCCAATGATATAAAGAACAGTGAGCAACATAGATTTCGCCAGTCAAATACGCGGAAGATTACTCACTATAGAGTAATTAGCTTTGAGGGGAGCCTCGACTGAGTTTTTTTAAAACAGCCACTTCAAATTATTTAATCTAATGTATAAGTATAATAAGATGCTTATTTAATTGGATTTTTTAACAATTAATTTTATATTGGCATTACTTTTTATTGCATAAAAATCCTCTTGAATATCTATTAATCCCTCGCAGTAAATCTCCTTGAATAAAACTTCTAGGGGTTATGGTGACGAATGTGTATATTTATCACCTGTAAACTCAAACTAAACATCTAGCTTTTATAATGCCCTGGAGTGCTGCATGAAACATGAAATCCCGGTTGTGTTGCCGCAGCGTGGTCCTGCGTTGCATGAACGCCGAGAGCAGATAATTCAGGCTGCGCTGGATCATTTTCGCCACTATGGTTATTCGAAGACTTCAGTGGCAGATTTGGCGAAGGCTATTGGTGTTTCAAGCGCTTACGTTTACAAATTTTTTGAATCTAAACAGGCTATTGGTGAGGCCGTTTGCACTCATTGCCTGGGACAAATCGACGATGCACTCAGAGAGATTGCGCAGAGCAAACAATCTGCATCGGACCGGTTGCGAGAGCTATTTGCCTCACTGTTAATCAAGAGTTTGGCGTTGTTTTTCGAAGAGCGGAAACTGCATGATATCGCTGCTGTAGCGGCAGCAAACCATTGGGATTCGGCTAATAATCACCGCGCTGCGCTTTATAGTATTTTGAAACAGGTAATTTTCGAAGGGCGTGAATCAGGCGAATTCGAATCTGAAACGCCGCTGGATGAAGTCTGTATGGCGATTGCCAGCGTGATGACACCATTTTCGCATCCGCTAATGCTTGAGGAAAAGACCCCTGAGCAGTTGGAAGAGCGAGTTGTAGTAATTACAAATTTAGTTTTACGAAGTTTGGTGAAATGACCAGACTTATAAAAACGTGTGCTACTCACATCTAAACTTTTAATGGAATGATCCGTAGAGGAATATTTATGACTCATCGTCGCGTAGTAATTACTGGCATGGGGGCGGTGAGCCCGCTCGGCTGTGATATCGAAACCATTTGGAAACGACTGCTTGCCGGTCAGTCAGGCGTTGGTGTTCTGCCTGCTGAAATTTGCGAGACCCTGACTGTTAAAATTGGTGGCCAGGTATTATCGCTTGAGCAAGACCCTGAGTCTGGGTTCGATCCTGACTTACACGTTTTGCCAAAAGACCAGAAGAAGATGGACCGTTTTATTCTTTTCGCTATGGCTGCTGCAGACAAAGCGCTCGCGCAGTCTGGTTTTAAAGCTGAAACTCCTGAGCAGCAAGAGCGCGCAGCTACAGTTATTGGCTCAGGTATCGGTGGTTTCCCGGCAATTACCAATGCAGTAAGAACCAACGACCAGCGCGGTCCTAAGCGTCTGTCTCCATTTACTATTCCTTCATTCTTGGTCAATCTCGCTGCGGGTCAGGTTTCCATTAAACATCAGTTCAAGGGGCCAATTGGCGCTCCGGTAACTGCGTGTGCGGCTGGCGTGCAGGCAATTGGCGATGCTGTTCGTTTGATTCGCAATGATGAAGCCGACGTTGCCCTGTGTGGCGGCGCTGAAGCGACTATCGATACTGTGACCCTGGGCAGCTTTGCCGCGGCAAAAGCCATGTCTACTGGTCATGAAGATCATCCTGAAAAAGCGTCGCGTCCGTTTGACAGCGCGCGTGATGGTTTCGTGATGGGTGAAGGTGCGGGCATTTTGGTGATTGAAGAGCTGGAACATGCTTTGGCGCGTGGTGCAAAACCATTGGCCGAAATCATCGGTTACGGCACCAGCGGTGATGCTTATCACATGACTTCCGGTGCAGAAGACGGCAACGGTGCAGGCCGTGCAATGAAAATCGCTTTGCGTCAGGGTGGACTTAAGCCTGAGCAGGTCGATCACTTGAACGCTCACGCGACTTCAACTCCAGTTGGCGATCTCGGCGAAATCAATGCCATCAAAAATCTGTTCGGCACTGGTGACAAGCTGGCCATTACTTCTACCAAGTCAGCGACCGGTCATTTGCTGGGCGCGGCAGGTGGTCTGGAAACTATCTTCACCGTTTTGGCCGTCCGCGACCAAATCGTGCCACCAACGCTGAACCTGGATAACAAAGATCCAGCAGCAGAAGGCCTGAATATCATAGGTAATACCGCTCAGCCGCATGAAATTAACTATGCATTATCTAACGGTTTCGGCTTCGGTGGTGTTAATGCCTGCGTACTGTTGAAACGCTGGGAAGCTTGATTTTTTTCATTTAGTGCCATAAAGCCCGATAACTCGGGCTTTTTTATACAAAATTTTCATCTGTACATATAATTATTTCCGTTCGTTAAACTTTTGAAATAAAAATTCGAATTTTTTAACTCAGAGGAAATGGTATGAACAGAAGAGATTTCTTTAAAGCTTCTTTGCTCACAACGGGTTCCATGGCATTACTTGGTACTAATTTGGCGCAGGCATTTGCAGCAACGGATTATGGCCTAAGCAAGGGGCTTGGTTCTGAGCTAAAGCAGGTTGCCAGTCTGCGTTGGCTATCAAATGCTATAGCCGTAACCAGCACCGGTCGCAATTTTGTTGGCTTACCTCGCTGGCCAACCAATGAAAAAACCCCCTCAGTCGCTGAATTACTTCCTGATGGCACTCTCAAACCTTTCCCTGGCGGAAGCTGGAATGAATGGCAGCCCGGCCAACCTGGTGACGACGCTTTTGTTTTAATCAATACGGTTCATATTTTCGATGACGATACACTTTGGGTGGTCGATCAGGGCGATCCAAAACTCGACCGTAAGGCGCAAAAAATCCTGCAATTTGATACCAAAACAGGGAAATTGCTGAAAAAAATCACCTTCGACGAACACGTCCTTCCCAAGGGCGGTAACATCAATGATCTGCGTCTTGATTCTAAATATGCTTATTTCACTGATTCCGGACTGGGCGGTATTATTTATACCGATCTCGAGAGCGGTAAATCATGGCGTCGATTAGGAAATCACCCCTCGATAAAAGCCAAACTGGAACGTCCGGCGATGGATGAGACCGGAACAGTGCTTCAGAAAGATGATGGCAGCCCGAAGGTGGTGAATTCCGATCCCATCGAGCTTAGCCCGGATGGTAAATGGCTCTATTATCAAACATTGTCAGGCCCAATGTATCGGGTTCCCACTGCGTCCCTACGTGATGAAAAGCTTTCTGAACAGGCGTTAGGACAACAGGTTGAGTTTGTTTACGATACTCCGGCACTTTCTGGCACAGCGATTGATAACAAAGGCAATATTTACATGGCTGAGGCCCAGCGACCAAGGGTGATCATGCTGACCCCAGACGGGGATTTAAAAGTAATTGTCGAGGATGACAGGATTTGGGGGCCGGACGCGCTGTTTATTAGCCATCAGCGTGAGCTATATATTCCGTGTCCGCAGACTGCCAGACTTGCTTATAACCGTGGGCCGGGAGGTAAAGATCTGGTGCAGCGGCCTTACAAGATTTATAAAGTTAAACTACCCGACTATGCCGGGGACCGTGAGCCAGTACCGCCGGTTTCTCACAAAGCTTAATCGCAGACGCTTTAGCAGCTAAAAACAGCAGGCCTAGGCCTGCTATTGTTGTTTTTGAAAAACGTTATAGTCCGTCTGGGCGAGGGATTTCAAAATACTGGCCAGATGGATCACGTTTGTAATAATGCCCGTGGCTGACATAGAAACGCTCGCCGTGGAAGTCGATAGGAGAAAGGTCTGGTGGCGCAGAGTCGTACTCTTCTTCCTCTTGAGGTGGCGGCGGGGTGTCATCCTGAGGAGCGGCTTCATCTTGAGAGGGCTCGTAATCCTGAGGAGCAGCTTCACTCTGTGGTGGAGCTTGAACCTGAACATACTGATCACCATTTTTCTGATAATAGTTTCCGTTCAATGCCCAGTAAGTTAAACCGCCAATCACCACGGCCGCTGCGGCATCAGGCAAAATGTTGAATCCATGTCCACCCGGATGCGCCATCGCGAGCGTAGGTGAGAGCAGGCTCAGGGTTAATAGTGATGCAGCAAGCTTTTTCATTTCAGTCCCCTCAGGGGTCAACTACAGACGATTACAAACTTCTTCCGACTGATATAAGACCTAAACCTATCGCCGTCAATCTTGTTACCGTTATTTACATACATGGTTACAACTACCTACGCGATCCTAACGACGCTGCGCCATGCTGACAGAGGTTAACGGAAATTGATCTCGGATAAAGGATAACGAACTCAAGTGACTAGTCGGTTGTAAAAGGACTTAAAGTGAATAAGATGATTATCATTTAGATTTTCTGATTAAGATATCAAAAGAAGCCATCGAAC
>NZ_AJHJ01000037.1 GCF_000257645.1 Serratia sp. M24T3 | reverse complement strand
AATACCCTGACCCAGCGGGCCGGTGGTGGTTTCAACGCCAGCGGTGTAGCCGTACTCCGGGTGGCCCGGAGTTTTTGAGTGCAGCTGACGGAAGTTTTCCAGCTCGGTGATTGGCAAATCGTAGCCGGTGAGGTGCAGCAGGCTGTAAATCAGCATCGAGCCGTGACCGTTTGACAGCACGAAGCGGTCGCGGTCAGCCCAGTGCGGGTTGGTCGGGTTGTGGTTCATATAATCGCGCCACAGGACTTCGGCGATGTCGGCCATGCCCATTGGGGCACCGGGGTGGCCGGAATTTGCTTTCTGCACGGCGTCCATGCTGAGTGCGCGGATAGCGTTCGCAAGCTCTTTACGAGAGGACATGTTCTACTCCAGTTGATTACAGTTGAGCGGACAGCATATCTTCCAGCTTTTGCTGGTCGACAGCGAACAAACGAATGCCTTCAGACAGCTTCTCAACCGCCATTGGGTCTTGGTTATGCTGCCAGCGGAACTCTTCTTCGGCCAACGGCGCTGGCTGATGGAATGCTTCTGTAGAGGGAGTCAGTTTACGTTCAACCGGCTCGTTGCTGTTTTTCAACTCTTCCAGCAGATTAGGAGAGATGGTCAAACGATCGCACCCGGCCAGAGCCAGGATCTGATCCACTTTACGGAAGCTGGCACCCATGATCACAGTCTGATAGCGATGTTCTTTATAGTACTTGTAAATGTCGGCCACGGACTGAACGCCGGGATCTTTCGCCACGTCGTAAGCCGCGTTTGGTTCTTTAGCTTGGTACCAGTCGTAGATACGGCCTACAAATGGCGAAATCAGGTAAACGCCGGCTTCGGCACAGGCGCGGGCCTGAGCAAAGGAGAATAGCAGCGTCAGGTTACAGTTAATGCCTTCCTGTTCAAGCTGCTCGGCGGCTTTGATGCCTTCCCAGGTCGAAGCCAGTTTGATCAGAATACGCGATTTATCAATGCCGTGATCGGCGTACATGCCAATCAGTTTACGCGCTTTCGCAACACACATTCCGCGATCGAAAGATAAACGCGCGTCCACTTCGGTTGAAATACGGCCCGGTACGCTTTTGAGGATCTCGAGACCAATATTCACAGCCAGCTTGTCTGAAGCATTGATAATTTGCGTTTCCTTGCTTCCGCCTTGCTTGCGGGCGTAATCAAGAGCTTCTTTAATCAGAGGTTGGTATTGAGGAATATTGGCTGCTTTTAGAATCAGGGAAGGGTTGGTGGTCGCGTCCTGCGGTTCGAAATGGCGAATGGATTCAATGTCGCCGCTGTCCGCTACCACGGTAGTTAGCTGTTTAAGTGCGTCTAACTGGTTCATCTCTTACTCCTTAAGAAGAATCGATACAGCAAAATGTCTATACGTTTTAATTAGAGTACATAGACTGCATCATTTTATTAACACATTGAATGCGCTTTTTCTGATTGTTGTGATGGGCCAGAACTATGGCTTTAGAAATCAACAGGTTGTGAAACCTGTTGGCGAGTCCTGATTTACAAACTTGAAGGTTGCAAAGACGAGGACCCGCTAACAGCAGAAATATTACGCGTTCTTCAATCCTTCATAATAGCCAATTTTCTCGACTTTGCTGGTGGAGCCGCCACCTTCGAAGTCAGAAGCCAGCCAGGCTGCCACTATTGATTTTGCCAATTCAGGGCCGATAACTCGAGCGCCGAGGGTCATGACTTGAGCATTGTTGCTCTTGCGCGCGCGCTCTGCCGAATAAGTGTCGTGACACTGGGCGGCGCGAATGCCCGGCACTTTGTTTGCCACAATGCTCATACCGATCCCTGTGCCGCACAATAGAATGCCGCGCTCAAATTTCCCTTCTTTAATTGCCGTAGCCACGGTGAAAGCAATATCCGGATACAGCGGGTTATTGGCGTCCTGACTGTAATCCACCACTTCAAACCCCTGCTGCTGGATGTAAGTTTTCACGATATTTTTCAATTCAATAGCCGCATCATCGGCTCCAATCGCGATAGGTAACATAATTTCTCCTGCCTAATTAATAGGTTATGACTGTGGGAGTGCTTCATGCCATTTGACATAACGTCCATTTACCTGCTGCGACAACCGGTGCCTTTCGGCAGCGCGCAACGATTATATGCAAGATAACGCAAAACCAATCATATGTTCAACACGTGTTCATTTGTTTTGTGATGGGTGATCTAAATCCACGTTGTGGAGTTAAATGTTTTGAACAAAAAGTGTGGTTATGGGTTGGTTAACCCGTTTACTCCAGCTTTATGAGTCAGGTCACACTTTTGTGATCGGGTGATAGGCAAGTTTTAATGAAAGGTCTACTGTTCATATGTTCACTTAACGAATTTATGAACAACTCGATACCCGTTAGAGGATGAGACCATGATTCAAGCCTGCAAAAGCCCTACAAGCATTGCCCATTTTGCAGCGTCGGATAAGTCATCCCGCGCTTTTGAACGCTGCACGTGTCAGCACACCAGAAGCTCCTCAGTTAACGCTTTGCCTGCTTTTGGGCAAAAGGAGTAAGAAAATGACAACGATTTCTACAGCAATACCGGGCAGCGCTGAAAAGTCAGCGATTCGCAAAATATGTTTGCGACTGGTGCCTTTTGTGGCGCTGATGTTCTTTATTAACTTCCTGGATCGCACCGCCATTTCTTTTGCGGGCCCAAATGGGATGATCAGCGATTTGGGCATTCAGGTTGCTCAGTTCGGACTGGCATCGGGGATCTTCTTTGTGGGATATATCCTGCTCGAAGTGCCGAGCAATCTGGCGCTGCATCGCTTCGGCGCACGCCGTTGGCTGTCGCGCATCATGGTTTCGTGGGGCATCGTTTCACTGCTGTTTACCTGGGTGAGCAGCGTTGAAGGACTTTACTGGCTGCGCCTGTTGCTGGGCGTGGCTGAAGCAGGATTCTTTCCCGGCGCAATCTTCTTCCTTAGTGCCTGGGTTCCGGGACGCTATCGCAGCAAAATTCTCGCATTGTTCTATCTGGCTCAGCCGTTGACTGTGGTTTTCGGCGCGCCGCTGGCCGCCTGGCTAATCAATCATCACGGCCTGTTTGGTCTTGCTGGATGGCGCGTAATGTTCCTCGGCGTTTCAATTCCGGCCATTATTGCCGGTCTGGTAGCCTGGTTCTATCTGGTCGATAAGCCAAAAGACGCCAAATGGCTCACTACAGATGAGCGCGTATGGCTGGAAACCGAGCTGGAGAAAGAAGAGTCGAGCAAGAAAAATGTTCACGGCCATCAGGGTCTGCGTGCCGCTCTCGCCAGCGGTCGCGTGTGGATGCTGTGCATGATTTATTTCGGCTTTGTCTATGGCCTATATGCGCTGGCATTCTTCTTGCCAACGATTATCGGCGGATTCCAGCAGCAGTTCGGCGTGACTTTCAGCGTGCTGCAAAAAGGCCTGATTACCGGCATTCCTTATCTGGTTGCCGCAGTAGTGATGTTCTTCTGGTCACGTGATGCCTCAAAACGTGGTTGCAAAACCTGGCACATCGCTCTGCCTGCGTTGGTTGGCGGCATTAGCGTTCCGCTTGCGCTGTACATGAATTCTCCGGCAGCCACCATCGCGGTAATAACCGTTACCGCCTGTGCAATTTTTGCGGCACTGCCAAACTTCTGGACTCTGCCAACGCAGTTCCTATCAGGAGCCTCCGCCGCGGCCGCCGTAGCGTTAATTAACACCCTCGGCAACGTGGCAGGTTTTTCAGCCGGTTACGTCACCGGAGCACTGCACGATGCCACCTCGAGCTATACCGTTCCGATGATGGTGGTCGGCGGATTTATGCTGTTGTCTGCGCTATTGATGGTGCTGCTGCGTGCCACTCAGCGTCCGGCAAAACCGGTAAACACCACCCTGAAAGACTCGCATTCCGCAAAAGCTGCCTAGGAGTAGTGAAATGACCTATTTATTTAATAAGCCCTCAGCGTTTGCCAATGAGCTGATCGAAGGATTCGTTGCTGCACACTCTGCCAAAGTTCGGCAGGTGCCAGGCGGGGTGGTCAGAAGTACCCGTAGTGAACCCGGTACCGTTGCCGTCGTTATTGGCGGAGGATCGGGTCATTATCCGGCGTTTGCAGGATTAGTCGGGCAAGGCATGGCTCACGGCGCGGCAATGGGCAACCTGTTTGCCTCGCCGTCGGCCCAGCAAATTCTTTCTGTGGCGCGTGCGGCCAACAACGGCGGCGGCGTATTGCTGACTTTTGGCAACTATGCCGGAGACGTACTGCACTTTGGACTGGCACGCGATCGCCTGATTTCCGAAGGCATTCCCTGTGAAATCGTGCTGGTCACTGACGATATTTCCAGCGCCAGCAAGGCCGAGCGCGAGAAACGACGCGGCGTGGCGGGCGATCTGGTGGTGTTCAAAGCGGCATCGGTTGCCGCCGAGCAGGGCCATTCTCTGCAAGAAGTGACACGTATTGCCCGCCTCGCCAATCAGCGAATTCGCTCATTTGGCGTGGCGTTTAGCGGCTGCACCTTGCCGGGTGCTGACCATCCTTTGTTCAGCGTTCCTCAAGGCAGAATGGCGCTAGGCATGGGCATACACGGCGAGCCGGGCATCGGTGAGGCAGATATCCCGACCGCCGACGAGCTGGCCCCGAGGTGCTGGTCAAAAGCCTGCTTGACGAGTTGCCCGATGATATTGCCAGCGCCAAAGGGCAACGCGTTGGAGTTATCCTCAACGGCCTGGGCTCGGTGAAGTATGAGGAACTGTTTGTGGTTTATCGCCGTATCGCCCAGCTTTTAGATCAGGCCGGCATTGTGGCGGTGGATGCAGAAGTGGGTGAATTTGTGACGAGCTTTAATATGGCGGGAGCTTCACTCACGCTATTCTGGCTCGATGAACAGTTGGAAACACTGTGGCGCGCGCCGGCCGATGCCCCCGCGTTTCGCAAAGGTTCTGTGATCGCAGCCGCGCCGCTGGACGAGCAAAAACTGGCCGCCGTCGAGACCGTATTGGTCCCAACCGCCAGCACCGAGTCGAAAAAGGCCGCACAGTGCCTGGTCGGTGTGCTGAATACGCTGGCGCAAACGGTAGTGACCCACGCCGATGAGCTGGGCCGCATCGATGCTATCGCCGGAGACGGTGACCACGGCATCGGCATGGAG
The DNA here is from genome assembly GCF_000257645.1 of Serratia sp. M24T3. GTDB lineage: Bacteria > Pseudomonadota > Gammaproteobacteria > Enterobacterales > Enterobacteriaceae > Rouxiella. The sequence goes on along the minus strand of NZ_AJHJ01000037.1, from coordinate 43,019 downwards.
CGCGGTGCTTTGGCCGCCGCCGAAAAAGCCGCAGAAATGCAGCTGCGCGGTGCAGGTGCCGGGACCTTGCTGCAACAGGCTGCCGATGCCTGGGCCGATCGCGCAGGCGGCACCTCTGGCGCACTTTGGGGCATGGCGCTGAACGCGCTGGGCACAGTATTTGGTGATGAAAAATATCCCGATGCGGCAAGCGTCGCCGAGGGTGTTCGTAAAGCCAAAGAGGGCATCATGCACTTTGGTAAAGCCAAGGTTGGCGATAAAACACTGGTCGACGTGCTGGTTCCGTTCAGCGACACCCTGAGCGCCAGCGTGAAACGCGGTGATGATTTCGGCACTGCCTGGCAGCTGGCTGCACAGGAGGCCGATGCACAGGCGAAAGCGACCTCAAATCTGCGTCCGAAAATGGGCCGCGCTCGTCCGCTGGCTGAAAAAAGTATTGGCACACCCGATGCCGGTGCCGTTTCACTGGCATTAATTGTTAACGCACTACTGCCGCTGTTCAGCAGCAAGACTGCTGGCAACGTTAAACCGCATGAGGAGCAAATCTGATGAAACCACAACTGACGCTGGGAGTGAGCCTCAAAATGTATTTTGGCTATCAGCAGACGCTGGAATGGTCTCGTCAAATCGCCGACATCATCCGCCTGCATCCGGTTGTGCGCGACGGGCTGGTCGAGCTGTTTGTTTTCCCGTCATTACCCGCCATTGCCGGCACGTTGGACGCGTTTCGCGGCACGCCAATGAAAGTCGGCGCGCAAAACATGTTTTGGGAAGACAACGGGGCTTACACCGGTGAAGTCAGCGGCGTGATGCTGCGAGAAATGGGCTGTGGTTACGTCGAAATCGGCCATGCCGAACGCCGTCGTTATTTTTCAGAAACCGATAAACACATCGCCGATAAAACCACCGCTGCGCTGAGAAATTCGCTCATCCCGGTGATTTGCATTGGCGAGGCCGAACGCTGCCCGGCGGCACAGGCTATCGATCAGGCGGTGGATCAGGCGCATCAGGCACTGGCTCCGGCCGAGAAACTTTCATTAAGCGGCGACGCGATTCTGGCTTACGAACCGCAGTGGGCGATCGGCGCGAAAGAGCCTGCTTCGGCCGATTTTATTGGTGAGGTTTGTCAGGGGCTGTCCGCTCGTCTGGCTGAAAACGCCAGTGGCGCACGTCGGGTGATTTACGGTGGCAGCGCCGGTCCGGGACTGTTAACCCAGCTGGGCACGCGCACCGGCGGGTTGTTCCTCGGCCGCTTCTCGCATCAGCCCGCTGCCTATAAAGCCATTCTCGATGAAGCGGCGACTCTTTTACTTTCTCCCGCCAACAGGAGCTGATGATGGCCATTGGACTGAGCACTTACGCCTTTTTCTGGCGCCATTCCGACCGCGTTCCTGCGCCAATGGGACTGGACGCGATGCTGGAAAACACCGCCGAGCTGGGTGGTCAGGTGTTTCAAATCTGTGATTACGTCGGAATCGAACGTCTTTCGGTAGAAAACCTTGAAAAACTGAGGCAGCGCGCAGAATCACTGGGCGTAGTGCTGGAATTGGGCACGCGCGGCTTGAAAGCCGATCATCTTGGCCGCTATCTCAGGCTGGCGCAGGCGCTGGATGCCAAAATTCTGCGTTCAATGTTCAACAGCCCGGACTCGCGGCCAACCATTGCCGAGGCGCAGCAGCAGCTGGCCCACGTATTGCCTGATTTTGAGCGCAGTGAAGTTGCGCTGTGCATTGAAACTTACGAGCAAGTCCCGACGGCAGACAATCTGGCAGTGGTGAAACATTTCAACTCCCCGTGGCTGGGGATTTGTCTTGATCCTGCCAACTGTGTGGCAGCGCTGGAAACGCCGAAGGAGGTGATTAGCAGCACCGCCCCCTATGTGCTGAATCTGCACGTTAAAGATTTTGCGTTTTCCCGCCGCGATGGCTGGGTGGGCTTTACCTTTGCCGGATGCCCAATGGGCGAGGGATTGCTGGATTATGACGCCATGATTGCCGCCGTGAAGCCAGAGACGCGCGGGATCAATCAGATTATCGAGCATTGGTTACCGTGGCAGGAAAATGCCGCCGCGACCTGTGCCATGGAGGACGCGTGGACGCGTCACAATCTCGAATTTTTGCTGTCCCGTCATTCATAAAACGGGTTTAACAATTTTATAGAAATTTAATAATTTAAGTGAGGAACACATCATGACAACGACTTTGAAAACCATCACTGTATTGGGCGCTGGCGGGAAAATGGGCATGCGAATTTCTGCCAATTTCCAGAAAAGCGGTTACCAGGTGTTTTACTGCGAAAACTCGCCGCGCGCCCAAGAGCAAGTCCAGGCTCAGGGGCGTGAAATCTCTGATGCTGACAGCGTAGTTCAGCACAGCGATGTGGTGATTCTGGCAGTGCCAGACATCGCGCTCGGTGCGGTTTCTACTGCTATCGTGCCTAAAATGAAGGCCGGCGCGGTGCTGCTGACTCTTGATCCGGCGGCAGCTTACGCCAATCTGATTGCCCATCGAGAAGATATTAAATACGCGGTGGCGCACCCGTGTCATCCGTCGGTATTCCTTGAACGCTACACCAAAGAAGAACATGCCGACGCCTTTGGCGGCATTGCGGCTATCCAGCACGTGGCGGCTTCCTATGAGCAGGGCAGCGATGCCGATCGTATTGAATTGGCAAAAGTTGTCAGCGTAATGTACGGGCCGGTCGAGCAGGTTCACTGGGTAACCGTCAAGCAGCTGGCCTATCTGGAGCCGACGCTGGTGGAAACCGTTGCCTGTATGGTCGGTTCATTTATGAAAGAAGCTCTGGATGAAACCGTGAAATCCTGCGGCGTACCAGAAGAGGCGGCGAAAGCCATGCTCTACGGGCACATTCAAATCGCGCTGGCAGTGGCATTTCGTAGCACAAATCCGTTCTCGGATGCTTGTATGATCGCCATGGAATATGGCCGTGAGAAAATTATCAAAGAAGACTGGAAACAGATTTTTGAAGAGAAAGAGCTGGATATCGTGATTGCCCGCATGTTGAAAATCGATGCTATCAAACGCTGATTGGCGGTTTGACATTAACTGAACCAGCAGTGAAACATGGCGCAGACCGCCCGGTTTGCGCCCCTTCCAGCAGATCCACTTGATGACTCTTTTTTCCCGCCTCTTCCAAGTCATGCTGTCGTAATATCTTTATCTAGGCAATAATCATCGATTAGCTTATCAAAGGCAGAATTTGCCAGGAGAATTGAGCCCCGGATGGAAAAGCAAACTGTCATTCAAGATAACGAACTGCTGACTGAGATAGCCGTCGCCTACTATCAGGACGAGATCACTCAGGAAGAGATTGCCAAAAAATTCGGTATCTCGCGCATCAAGGTTGGACGCCTGCTTAAACGCGCGAAAGAAGAGGGCATCGTTGAGATTAACGTGCGCTATCACCCGGTATTCAGCACGCGCCTTGAGCAGCAAATGCTGGAGCGTTTTCCCATCAAACGCGCGCTGATTGCGCTGGACAATCTGGATGAAGATGAGCAGCGTCGTCAGGTCGCCGCGCTGGTCGCCAATTATCTCGGCTCGACGCTAAAAGACCAATCCGTGGTTACCGTTGGTCAAGGGCGCAACGTAGCGGCGATCGCCGATCATCCGGGCAGCATGCCTGAGCGGCAGTGCAAGTTTATCTGTGGCATTGGCGGCACGCATCGTCCCGGCGATTCGATTAATGCTGATCACATCAGCCGTCGGCTGGCGAAAAAGTTTGGTGGCATCAGTGAAACACTTTACGCACCGGCCTATGTGGAAGAGAAAGCCCAGCGCGAAGCGTTTATGCGCAACGGTACTATCAATGAAACGCTGGATCGCGCGCGCAAGGCGGACATCGCGCTGGTGGGCATCGGTGATATGAATGAAAATAGTTACATGGTCAAGCTGGGCTGGTTTACCCCACACGAGATTATCGACGCTAACCTCAATCAGGGGGTCATTGGCGACGTAGCAGGTTATGACTTTTTCAACGCACAGGGCCAGCACGTTGACACGGTAATGAATGAACGGGTGATTGGCCTGAGCATTGATGAGCTACGACAAATCCCCTGCGTGATTGCCATTGCCGCAGAAAACACCAAGGCGCTGGCAATTCTCGGCGCATTGCGCACCGGCGCAATAGACATTATCGCCACTACCGCATTGAATATCCGCACTATTTTAAATATGTCGCAGTAAGCGACTCGCATTCGATGCAAAAAAGCCTGGCTGTCGTTGCTGACTGCCGGGCTTTTGCTATTTATCAGCACGAGCACTTTTCTTGTGATCGTTTATTTTGGAGCACGGGCCTTGATTTGATTGGCCAGCCCCTTTCAGATTAGCCTTTCCTGGCCTGCACCAGCCACTTGTCCAGCTCGTTGGCGAACTGCTGGCGATCGCGCTGGTTCATGGTCGGTGGGCCTCCGGTTTGCACGCCGCTGGCGCGCATCGTATCCATAAAATCACGCATGTTCAGGCGTTCGCGGATAGTTTCGGTGGTGTAGCGCTCGCCGCGCGGGTTAAGCGCCATGCCGCCTTTCTCAATCACTTCCGCCGCCAGCGGAATATCGGCGGTGATGACTAAATCGCCCATTTCTACACGCTTGACGATTTCGTTGTCGGCAACGTCGAATCCTGCCTCCACGCGCAGAGTTCGCAGGAAGCGCGAGGGCGGGGTACGAATAGTCTGATTGGCGACTAATGTCACCAGGGTGCCGGTGCGTTCAGCGGCGCGAAAAAGCACTTCTTTGATGACGTTTGGACAGGCGTCGGCGTCAACCCAAATCTGCATTATTTACTCTCCGACAGCCAGTCGCGTACTGGCAGGAAATCGCGATACAGTGCGGCTTCCGGGCTATCGGGAGCGGGATCAAAACCGTATTCCCAGCGCACCAGCGGCGGCATCGACATTAAAATTGATTCCGTGCGGCCGCCGGTTTGCAGGCCGAACAGCGTGCCACGGTCCCATACCAGATTAAATTCCACGTAGCGACCACGGCGGTAAAGCTGGAAATCGCGCTCGCGTTCGCCCCAGGTCAGCGCCCTGCGCCTTTCAACGATCGGCAGATAGGCCTCGGTAAAGCCGTTGCCGACTGCCTGCATGAAGGCGAAACACTGGGTGAAATCTGGAGTGTTCAGGTCATCGAAGAACAGGCCGCCAATGCCGCGCGCCTCGTCGCGATGCTTGATATAGAAATAGTCGTCGCACCACTTTTTGTATTTCGGATAAACGTCTTCGCCAAAGGGCTGGCAAAGACAGGCGGCAGTCTGATGCCAGTGGCGAGCGTCTTCTTCAAAACCGTAGTAAGGGGTCAAATCGAAACCACCGCCAAACCACCACACCGGATCTTCACCCGGTTTCTCGGCGATAAAGAAGCGCACGTTGGCGTGGCTGGTCGGAATATACGGGCTGAGCGGATGGATAACCAGCGAGACTCCCATGGCCTGGTAACTGCGGCCAGTAAGCTCCGGGCGATGCGCAGTGGCCGAAGCGGGCAGGGTAGCGCCGGAAACGTGGGAGAAATTCACTCCGGCCTGTTCAAAGACCGCACCGCCGGTCAATACCCTGCTCTGGCCGCCACCGCCTTCTTCCCTGACCCATTGGTCTTGCTTGAACTGCGCGCGGCCATCGGCGGCGGCAAGCTGTTGGCAAATACGGTCTTGAAGTGACAGCAGAAAGGCTTTTACTTGGTTGATATCAGGTAATGGGTTCACGGGCTAACTCGCAGTCTTGCGGACAAATAGGCGGCCATTATAGCCCTATTTGCCCGCCAGTTTGCACAGTCAGCGCGGAATTCGTTCGTGGGCGTCGAAATAGGCAAAGAAATTGACTATTCCTTGTGAAATAGCCCCGGCGATTTCCTGACGAAACGCGGTGGTGTTGAGCAGCTGTTCTTCCTCATGATTGGTGATGAACGAGGTCTCCACCAAAATTGAAGGAATTGAGGGTGATTTCAGTACCGCAAAGGCCGCCTGCTCGGTCTGCTGGCTGTGCAGGTGATGAATCGGACGAATACGGTCCAGCACGTGGTGGCCCAGCGTCAGACTATTTTTGATGGTATCGGTCTGCACCAAATCGAACAGCACCTGTTGCAGGTAATTGTTGTCTGCTTCTTTGTATTTTGCCCCGGCAACCAGGTCTGCATCGTTCTCTTTTTGCGACATATAGCGCGCCATCGCGCTGGTGGCACCGCGGTTGGAAAGGGCAAATACAGATGCGCCACTGGCTTCCGGGCTGATGTAACCATCGGCATGAATTGAAACGAATAAATCTGCCTGATGCTGATGAGCGATCTCGACCCGTTGATAAAGCGGGATAAAATGATCGGCATCGCGCGTCAGCTTAACTTCGATATTTGGGTGACTGGCAAGATGCTGGCGCACGTAGTTGGCGATTTCCAGCACCACGTGTTTCTCTTCTGAGCCTTCGTGGCCAATTGCCCCCGAGTCGATACCGCCGTGGCCGGGGTCGATCATCACCAGCTTTTTGGCACCGGGCGGCTTGGGTTTTGGCGCAACTTTGGTGACATGTTCGTTTTGCTGCGCTTGTGCAAAACGGCTACCAAATGCGCCAAAGGCAAGCCCGAGACCAGTGAGTAAAACCTGACGACGCGTAGCAGAGCGAGGAAGCGGTTGGAAATGGAGAAATTTATTGAGTGGATTAAGCATCTGTCCGCAGCCCTTTGATAAAAAGCAGAATGCGGATGTTATATAGTATCCAATCAGCATAATCGACATGAGAACTATTGCTGTTTATTAACAAACTGTGCGATTTTCATATTTTCTCGGCCTGATATTTTCCTGACTTTTTCATGAGGAACGGTCCGGCTGGCATGAAATCGCTAGGGAAAGGGTTAAAAATCGCCGCTGCTGATTAAAAAAATCCTCTCTGCAGGGTAAAAGCGGTGATTTTGATATTGCGTAACAAGCAGATCACGCGATAATCAATGAATAACTTTTTTACAACGGCGAAGAGTGATGGAAATTCGCGTATTTAAACAAGAAGATTTTGAAGAAGTGCTGACCCTATGGGAGCGCTGCGATTTATTACGTCCCTGGAACGACCCCGAGCTGGACATCGAGCGTAAGCAAAATCACGATCCCGAGCTATTTTTGGTCGCTGAAGTCAGCGGTGTAGTGGCAGGCACAGTGATGGGGGGATACGACGGGCACCGCGGATCGGCTTATTATCTGGGCGTGCATCCAGAATATCGCGGACGTGGCATTGCCAACGCGTTGATGAATCGTCTAGAGAAAAAACTGATCGCTCGCGGCTGTCCAAAAATTCAGTTAATGGTTCGCGCCGAAAACGATGCAGTGATCAGCATGTATGAAAAGCTGGATTACGAAGTGATTGAGAGTATTAGTCTGGGTAAACGGCTGATAGTCGATCAAGAGTATTAATTTTCGAGATAGAAGAGTAAGCACAATGCTTATTCGCAGCCCTGTTTTTAACCCATCATTATAAATATCAGGTCGCAAAAGGAGATATTCCTGAGTGCGGCCTGATTTTTTTATGAGGATTTATAGTTTTCTTGCATTCAGGGCTAAATGCCGGCTCTCCCAACCTACTCAGGTCAGGAGAGTCAATGCACATATTGTTATTAATTAATGATATTGACCTTTTTGACGTCGATTTCTTCTGAATCCCAGTCTTTATCAATTTTGCCTTCGAGGCGGACTTTATCCTTCGGCGTGACGTTTTGACCATTCCAGCGCTTGTCATCAATCTCGGCGGTCAGCGTGCCAGTGGCATCGCGGAAAATATATTTATCGTCGCCGGTACGTTTATCGATGTTACCCTCTAGTGCAACCCACTGATCGTCTTTCAAGGTTTTAACGTCTTTTACACTGCTTAATGACGCCGTATCACCGGAGAAACCGCCTTTGCCGTGTGTTTGCTGATCTCCAGGACCCTGAAAACCTCCGCTGGTCTGTGCCAATGCTGGAAGGGTAAAGAGTGTGATCAGGCTTGCCAGAGCTATCTTCTTCATCATAATAGTCATCCTTAATTTTAATTTCTGTGAATTTCAGGCAACCTCCCAACGGGAGATTCTTCGCTGACGTGGCCAGTGAGTGTTGCCTTGATGAACAGTAAAGCAGACTGTTCTTAACAGTTTCTTAAGGTGACTTAATTTATGCTGATCGCGGCAGATATGCCGTTCGCGCAGAAGAATAATCAAAGTATCAATGGCCAACGGGCTTAACGCGCGATCAGTTTGTGTTTCCGACGCTATTTTCTGGCGTCTTAAATTATCGAGGATGATTTTTCCAGGCTATGAATCCTGACGATTACAACAGCCACGGCATGCTCCGCCTGCCGCTGTGGTTCTGGACGATATTAGTGCTACAGGCGCGTACCTGGTTGTTATTTGTGATGGCCGGTGCATCGAGGCAGCAAGGTAACGGTTTGCTGTCATTGTTTTACCCTGACAGACACTCTTTCTGGAACGGGATCTTTCTTGGTATCCCGCCAGTAGTCATTTTTCTGCTTAGTAGCCGACGCCATCTCTGGCCGAGAATTTGGCAGATGAGCTATTGGCTGCTGCTTGCCGGAATGTTTGCCACCTTTGCATTGCAGGCTTTGGGATTATGGCAATCAATGGAAGAACCTAACCTAATCGATATTGCTTTGGCGCTGATGGATGCGGGCGCGTTGGCTTACTGGCTGTTGAGCCGCCGGTTACGTGCCTGTTTCGATGAAGAGCGTCGACTGGTGTGAGCAAGTTTGAGCTGTAGGTTTCAATATTTTGCGGCACTTTTTGCGGCAGATGCACTCCAACTGCCCATTAGCGACAAATTTGAATAATTATCAAGGAGTGTATTTCATGACTATCCGCCCACTTTTGCTGGCGCTACCATTGATGCTGACCGGCTGCTCAACCATGGCGAATATGCATGCGCCGAGCTGGTCCAGTTTTAACCCTCTTAACTGGTTCGGTAACAGTCTGGAAGTCACCGATAAAGGCGTTGGTAAATTAACCGCCAGTACACCGCTCAATGAAAGCGATATCAAAGATGGCCTCGACGATGATTACCGCCTGCGCAGCGGAATGTCGATGAGCGACGGCAAGATGCGTTCCTTCTATCAGGCGATGGATGGCGATACGGTTAAAATTACCGTTTCCGGCGAACCTAAAGGCAACGTTGACAGGATTGAAGTTTCAGATCCTAAGGTTCAAAGCCAGTCGGGTGTCAAAATCGGTACAGTGTTTAGCTCGTTGTACAGCAAAGCCTTTGAATCTTGTGTGAAAGGGCACGGCGATGATTCGCAGAATATTGAGTGTAAAGCGCCTGACAGCCAGCACGTCAGCTATGTCTTCACCGGCGCGTGGGACGGTCCGGACCAGCTGATGCCGTCCGATGACACGCTGAAAAGCTGGAAGGTCAGCAAGATCGTCTGGCACGCCTCAACCAACTAATTTACCCGTCATCTTCGGCACCGCGGCTGCGGTGCCGCTTTTTCCTATCTTGATTCCCCCTTGTTCCGCGTGGCTTATAGCTTTTGATGCTTGTAAATCACCAAATAGTATATAAAACCCTTACTACTCCCGAGTCAGTTATAAATACACTGTAGATCTATAGCTGTTTTCAATTAGGGCAGAGAATGAACAATACATCGGTTAAGAATAAAACCCTCAAGGGTGCGCTTGCCTTGCTGCTGATTGCCGGTGGCGTTGCCTCTGCCTCTGCGACTGAATTGCTTAACAGCTCCTACGACGTTTCTCGTGAACTGTTTGCGGCGTTGAATCCGCCGTTTGAAAAACAGTGGGCCGAGCAGAACAATGGCGACAAGCTGGAGATCAAGCAGTCGCACGCCGGATCATCAAAACAGGCGCTGGCGATTTTGCAGGGGCTTAAAGCGGACGTGGTCACCTATAATCAGGTTACCGATGTACAAATTTTGCACGATCGCGGGGATCTGATCCCGGCGAATTGGCAAAGCCGTTTGCCGAACAACAGTTCACCGTTTTATTCGACCATGGCGTTTCTGGTACGCAAAGGTAACCCGAAAAATATTCACACCTGGGACGACCTGACGCGCAGCGATGTCAAGCTAGTGTTCCCGAATCCTAAAACTTCGGGCAATGGCCGTTATACCTATCTTGGAGCCTGGGGCGCATTCAACCTCGAAGATGGCAATAATCAGGCGCAAACCCGTGAAAAAATGGCGAAGCTGATTAAAAACGTCGAGGTGTTTGATATCGGCGGGCGCGGTGCAACCACCACGTTTGTCGACCGCGGTTTGGGCGACGTGCTGATAAGCTTTGAATCTGAAGTAAACAATATTCGTAAACAGTACGGCGCGGACAAATACGAAGTCATCGTGCCGCCAGTGGATATTTTGGCGGAATTCCCGGTGGCCTGGGTTGACAGGAATGTCGAAAAAAATGGTACCGAGAAGGCGGCTAAGGCCTATTTGAATTACCTGTGGAGTCCGCAAGGGCAGAAGATTATTACTAGCTTCAGCTATCGCGTTTATGACCAGAAGGTGATGGATCAGGCGAAGGGGCAGTTCCCCCAGACCAAACTGTTTAAAGTTGAAGACCAATTTGGAGGATGGCCCCAAGTGATGAAAACCCATTTCGATACCGGCGGTGAGCTGGATAAACTGATCGCGCAGGGACACCAGTAATGTTGTTGTCTACCAAACGAGTATTACCGGGCTTTACGTTAAGCCTGGGCAGCAGCCTGCTGTTTGTTTGCCTGATTTTATTGCTGCCGCTTAGCGCGCTGGTCATCCAGCTTTCGCACATGACGCTGGCACAGTATTGGGCGGTAGTTTCCGATCCTCAGGTCGTGGCGGCCTACAAAGTCACGCTGCTGTCCGCCGGGGTTGCGAGTATTTTTAACGGCTTTTTTGGTATGTTGATGGCCTGGATCCTTACCCGCTACGAGTTTCCCGGCAAGACCATTCTCGACGGCCTGATGGACCTGCCTTTCGCGCTGCCTACCGCTGTTGCGGGCCTGACGCTGGCGGGGCTGTTCTCGGTAAACGGTTTCTATGGTCACTGGTTGGCACAGTTTGATATCAAAGTTGCCTATACCTGGCTAGGTATCGCCGTGGCGATGGCGTTTACCAGTATTCCTTTCGTGGTGCGTACCGTGCAACCAGTACTCGAAGAACTGGGGCCAGAATACGAAGAAGCCGCCGAGACGCTGGGTGCATCGCGCTGGCAGAGCTTTCGTCGCGTGGTGCTGCCGGAACTGATGCCTTCGCTGCTGGCCGGTACTGCGCTGTCGTTTACCCGCAGCCTGGGTGAGTTCGGCGCGGTTATCTTTATCGCCGGTAACATTGCCTGGAAAACGGAAGTCACTTCGTTGATGATTTTTGTCCGCCTGCAACAGTTTGACTACGCGGCTGCCAGCGCAATTGCCTCGGTGATTCTGGCTGCTTCGCTTATCTTGCTGTTCGCAATCAACACGATGCAAAGCCGTTATGGCCGTCGACTGGGAGGCGCATAATGTCGCAACTTACCCAGGTAGAAAATACCGAGCCACGCCGCATTGACTGGCTTAAATGGACGTTAATCGGTGTCGGCACGCTAATCTGCATACTGCTGCTGGTGGTGCCGATGATCACCATTTTTGTACTGGCGCTGTCAGACGGCATTGCAGCCGTGGGCAAGAATCTGGTCGACCCGGATATGCTGCACGCTATTTGGCTGACAGTGCTGATGGCGTTGATTACCGTGCCGGTGAATCTGATTTTCGGCACGCTGCTGGCCTGGCTGGTGGCACGCTTTAATTTCCCGGGTCGCCAACTGCTGTTAACGCTGATCGACATTCCCTTTGCGGTTTCGCCAGTGGTTGCGGGTCTGCTTTATCTGCTGTTTTACGGCGCCAACGGCCCGCTGGGTGGCTGGCTGGACGAGCATAATCTGCAGTTTATGTTTGCCTGGCCGGGCATGGCGATGGTGACTATTTTTGTGACCTGCCCGTTTGTTATTCGTGAGCTGGTGCCGGTGATGCTGAGTCAGGGCAGCCAGGAAGATGAAGCCGCGGTGCTGCTTGGCGCATCCGGCTGGCAGATGTTCCGCCGCGTGACTTTACCCAATATCCGCTGGGCGCTGCTCTACGGCGTGGTATTGACCAACGCGCGGGCCATCGGTGAATTTGGTGCAGTGTCTGTCGTTTCCGGCGCAATTCGCGGAGAAACCTACACGCTGCCATTACAGGTTGAATTATTGAATCAGGATTACAACGTGGCCGGCTCGTTTACCGCTGCCGCACTGCTGACTCTGATTGCAATCGTCACACTATTTCTGAAAAGCGGTTTGCAGTGGCGTTTAGCCCGTAGCAACGACCGACTTGAGCGGGAGGGAAACAATGAGCATTGAAATTAACGGTATCAACAAATTTTTTGGTCGCACCAAGGTGCTAAATGATATCTCGCTCGATATTCCTTCTGGCCAGATGGTGGCGCTGCTTGGGCCTTCCGGTTCGGGCAAGACGACGTTGCTGCGTATTATTGCCGGTTTGGAAAATCAAAGCTCGGGTAAGCTGAGTTTCCACGGGAAAGACGTGACGCGCCTGCATGCTCGCGATCGTCAGGTTGGCTTTGTGTTCCAGCATTACGCGCTGTTTCGCCACATGACGGTGTTCGATAATATCGCCTTTGGTTTAACGGTATTGCCTCGCCGCGAGCGGCCGAATGCCGAAGCGATTAAACAGAAAGTCAGTAAACTCCTGGAAATGGTTCAGTTGAGTCATCTCGGCAACCGTTTCCCGGCTCAGCTTTCTGGCGGGCAAAAACAGCGCGTCGCCCTGGCCCGCGCGCTGGCGGTCGAGCCGCAAATTCTGCTGCTCGATGAGCCTTTCGGCGCACTGGATGCACAGGTGCGCAAAGAGCTCCGCCGCTGGCTGCGCCAGTTGCACGAAGAGCTTAAATTTACCAGCGTGTTCGTGACTCACGATCAGGAAGAAGCGATGGAAGTGGCCGATCGCGTGGTGGTGATGAGTCAGGGCAATATTGAGCAGGTTGGCACGCCGATTGAAATCTGGCGCGAACCGGCGACCCGTTTTGTACTGGAATTTATGGGTGAAGTTAACCGCATCGGCGGCGAGATCCGCTGTTCTCAGCTGTATGTCGGCCAGCATCATTGGCCGCTGGCAATTGCGCCGCTGCATCAGGGTAAGGTTGACCTTTTCCTGCATCCGTGGGAAATGGAAATCACCACTCAGGCGAACACTCGTTGTCCGCTGCCGGTACAGGTTTTGGAAGTCAGCCCGCGCGGTCATTTCTGGCAGCTTACCGTACAGCCGCAAGGTTGGCACAATGAGCCGATTTCCGTGGTATTAAGTGAGGTTGAAGATCAGCGCGCGCCGCAGCGCGGTGACCGTTTCTATGTTGGTGGCCTTAATGCTCGCCTGTACGCGGGCGATCAGCAGCTGCAACCCGTTGCGCTCGCTAAAACGGCCTAATAGTTTTAAAATCCTTCAACTTTAATTAATATGGTTAAAAAAAGGGCGGTAAAATCCGCCCTTTTTATCGTCTTATACTCATTTATTCATTTTAGTGCGGTATTTATATCCAACTGAAATAAGGCAGCCACAGTGAGCACGCTCGAACAATTTATCGGTAATACACCCTTGGTGCGGTTACAACGCCTGTCAAAGGATCTTGATAGCGAAATTTGGGTCAAACTGGAAGGCAATAACCCGGCAGGATCGGTAAAAGATCGTGCGGCATTTTTTATGATCGATCAGGCCGAAAAACGCGGTGAAATCCGCCCCGGCGACACGCTGATAGAGGCCACCAGCGGCAATACGGGTATTGCCCTGGCGATGATATCCGCGCTTAAAGGCTACAGGCTCAAACTGCTGATGCCTGAAAACATGAGCATGGAGCGGCAGGTCGCGATGCGGGCTTACGGTGCAGAGCTGCTGCTGGTCAGTAAAGCTGAAGGCATGGAAGGCGCGCGCGATTTAGCTCGCGAAATGGAGCAGCGTGGCGAAGGTAAAGTGTTGGATCAGTTCAATAATCCTGATAACTCGCTGGCCCACTTTACCACCACGGGTCCTGAAATCTGGCAACAAACGGCTGGGCGTATCACGCATTTTGTTTCTAGCATGGGCACTACCGGCACCATCAGCGGCGTCAGTCGCTTTCTGAAAAGCCAGCGTGCGGATATCCGTATTTTTGGTCTGCAGCCGGAAGAGGGCAGCAGTATTCCGGGTATCCGCCGCTGGCCCGCAGCCTATTTGCCCGGGATTTTCCAGCCGGAGCTGGTCGATGAAGTGATCGACATGGCGCAAAGCGAAGCTGAAATAACCATGCGTTTGCTGGCTCGTGAAGAAGGTATTTTCTGCGGCGTGAGTTCGGGCGGGGCTGTAGCGGGTGCCTTACGGGTGGCAAAAGAATATCCCGGCTCGGTGATTGTGGCGATTATCTGCGATCGCGGCGACCGCTACCTTTCCACCGGCGTCTTTGATTAAACAGGCCGATTTCCGTTTTCTATACTACTATCCTGTTGCTTAAAGCTGGAGATATCGTTGCTGAAAGCCTGGCCCGATTGAATCATTTTTGCGGGCAATTAACCCTGTTTTGTGTCATTGAGGCAGCTCAAAGGTAAAAATAGAGTAAATGCAGCTGCGAGCGGGGCGGAACGGGGTAAAAATAGGCGAAAATTTGTAAGGCGGAAAAAAATAATGAAAATTCTACTGGTTGATGACGATCTTGAGCTGGGCACTATGCTGTGCGAATACCTGATTGCCGAAGGTTTTGATGCTTCTTTGGTCCTTAGCGGTAAAGCGGGTGTTGAAGGGGCAATGTCTGGCGAGTACAGCGCAATGATCCTTGATATTATGCTGCCGGACATGAGCGGCATCGACGTATTACGTCAGGTGCGTAAAAACAGTCGCTTGCCAATCATTATGCTCACGGCAAAAGGCGACAACATCGACCGCGTTATTGGCCTGGAAATGGGCGCCGATGACTACATGCCAAAACCTTGCTATCCACGCGAGCTGGTGGCACGCCTGCGGGCTGTGCTGCGCCGTGTTGAAGAGCAGCAGGATACCCATTCCGACTCCTCCAGCATTCACTATGGCGATCTAACACTGAATCCTGCGACTCGCAGCAGCGAATGGCAAGGTGTTTCTTTTGACCTGACCGCGTCTGAATTCAACCTGCTTGAGCTGCTGTTACGCTCTCCTGAACGCGTGGTTTCCAAAGACGAACTGTCCGAGAAAGGTCTGGGCCGTCCGCGCGAAGCCTACGACCGCAGTATCGACGTTCATATCAGTAATATTCGTCAGAAACTTGCCTCCCTCAAGGGCGGAGATGTGATGACCATCGAGACGGTGCGAAGCATTGGCTATCGAATCCGATAAACGCCTGCGCGGCAGGCTGTTTTGGAAAATCTTGCTGGCCTACTGGGTGACTTTTGTCATCATGACCCAGCTTCTGTGGGCGGTATTCACCTTTTATTACCACCACGAGCCTCCTGAAAGCAGCATTGCGCGGCGTTTTGTCAAACTGCAAATCTCTACGGCGGTTTCCACGCTGCACACGGATGGTTTACCTGCCCTGAACCATATGATTGCGGGCTGGCCTGCCGACGATCGGCGTTTGTTCACTGTGCAGCCTTCCATGATCCCGGCCAAAGGGATAAGTGTTGACGAGCTGGAACCTGGAAAAGCGCCGGTAGATGTTGTCGAATTTGTTCAGGCACCCGACGGTCAGGGCTATCGACTGCATTACGATGTTGAAGGGCTGATGGATGAGTATCGGCCAAAAAGAGAAAATCACGTGTTTAATATGCCGCCTCCATTCTTGTGGATTGGGGGAATTGGCGGGCTGATATTCAGCGCCCTGATGGCCTGGAACTTAACCCGGCCGATGCTACAAATGCGCAAAGCCTTTGGCCGTGTCTCTCAGGGTGATTTATCTGTACGCCTGTTTTCGACCATGGGCAAACGTCACGACGAACTTTCCGAGGTTGCTCGCGATTTTGACTCGATGGCAGAGCGTTTGCAGGTGCTGGTCAAAGCCCGTGAAGAGTTGCTGCACGATGTATCTCACGAGCTGAGGTCTCCCCTGGCGCGACTGCAGCTGGCTATCGGCCTGGCGCGGCAAAATCCGATTAATGTCGAAACCTCCCTCAAACGCATCGAGCATGAGGCAGGGCGACTGGACAAGATGATTGGCGAATTGCTGGCGCTTTCTCGAACCGAGCACAGCATCATGCCTGACGAAGAGTATTTTGACCTCTTCGGGCTCGTTGAAGCAGTGGTTAACGATGCGCGCTATGAGGCTCAGTTGCCGGGGGTTGAAATTGCGCTCAACTGCGATGCAGCGGATGAAGACTATACGGTGAAGGGGAATGCCGAGCTGATGCGCCGAGCTATTGATAACGTGGTGCGTAACGCGCTGCGTTTTTCGGCACGCGGTCAGACAGTGAATGTCTCGCTGGGGGCAAAAGAGGAATATCTTTGCGTTGAAGTCGCCGATCAGGGGCCGGGCGTCGAGGAAGACAAGCTTTCTAGTATCTTTGATCCCTTCGTTCGTGTGATGTCGCCGCTATCTGGCAAGGGCTATGGCCTGGGGCTTGCGATCACCAAGAAAGTGATGGTAGCGCATCATGGTAAAATTGAAGCGCGTAATGGCTCTCCCAGAGGCCTTATAATCGACCTTAAAGTTCCTCACTGGAAAATCATTACCTGACTATTTAGAAAGTTTTTAGAAATGTCTGGCAAAAAAAACGGCGCAATCAGCGCCGTTTTTCATCAGGAAAGATCTTACTTCTTGATGCGAATAATCGGCGTCTCGCCAACCACTACGGTACCAGAAAGCTTAATCAGTTCCTTAATCTCATCCATGTTAGAGATAACAACCGGAGTCAGGGTCGACTTGGCTTTCTCTTCCAGCAGGGCCAAATCAAACTCGATAATCAAATCGCCTTTCTTAACGCGCTGCCCTTCCTCGGCAATACGCTTGAAACCTTCACCTTTCAGCTCGACAGTGTCGATACCGAAGTGGACAAACAGCTCGATGCCGTTGTCGGATTCGATTGAGAAAGCATGGTTAGTTTCAAAGATTTTACCGATGGTACCATCAACAGGCGCTACGATTTTGTTTCCTGATGGTTTGATGGCAATGCCATCACCCACAATTTTTTCAGCAAAAACAACATCGGGAACATCTTCAATATTGACAATCTCACCAGAGATCGGCGCAACGATTTCAATTATGCCGACTTCTTTCTTATCATCAGAAACCAATGATTTTAGTTTATCGAACAAACCCATGATTTTCTCCTAAGCATTAATTTGGGCAGCTTTCCAGCAACGCGCAATTAGCAGAGTGTTTTCTCTTCAATGAATTTGTTTACCAAATTCATCAACTCTTGCGCCGTAGGTTGGGCCAGAGCCTCTTCTGCCAGCGCCTTCACATCTTCGAAGTTTGTATTACGAATAATTTTCTTGATGCGTGGGATCGAGATTGCGCTCATGCTGAACTCATCCAGACCCATGCCCAATAAGAGAAGTGTAGCACGTTCGTCACCTGCTAGCTCTCCACACATGCCAGTCCATTTACCCGCGGCATGCGATGCATCAATAACTTGCTTGATAAGTGCAAGCACTGATGGGGACATCGGATTATAAAGATGAGAAATCAGTTCATTACCGCGATCTACTGCCAGAGTATACTGGGTAAGATCGTTTGTACCAATACTGAAGAAATCGACTTCTTTTGCCAGATGGTGAGCAATTACCGCTGCCGCGGGTGTTTCTACCATCACGCCAACTTCAATAGTCTCATCAAAGGCTTTGCCTTCTTCGCGCAGTTGCCCTTTGAGCAATTCCAGCTCGCCGTTCAGCTCGCGAACTTCCTCGACGGAAATCACCATCGGGAACATGATACGCAGTTTTCCGAAAGCGGATGCACGCAGGATTGCACGCAGCTGGTCGTGAAGAATCTCTTTACGGTCCAGACAGATACGGATAGCGCGCCAGCCGAGGAACGGGTTCTCTTCTTTAGGCAGATTCATGTACGGCAATTCTTTATCGCCGCCGATGTCCATGGTACGAACAATCACCGCCTGTGATCCCATTGCTTCCGCAACGGCTTTATAGGCCTGGAACTGTTCTTCTTCGGTCGGCAGACTATCGCGGTCCATAAACAGGAATTCGGTACGATACAGGCCTACGCCTTCTGCGCCATTACGCTCTGCACCCGCGACGTCACGCACGGTACCGATGTTGGCACAGACTTCAACCTGATGCCCGTCCAACGTAATCGCAGGCAAGTCTTTCAGCTTGGCCAGCTCGTCTTTTTCGCTGATGTACTGAGCCTGATCGGCTTTAAGTTCTTCAATAACGTCCTGCGTCGGGTTGACGTAGATTTTATTGTTTACAGCATCGAGGATCAGATAGTCGTCATTCTTGACCTGTTTGGTCACATCGCTGGTACCCACAATCGCAGGCAGTTCCAAAGAACGCGCCATGATGGAGGTGTGCGAAGTACGGCCACCCAAATCGGTGATGAAGCCCAGTACTTTGTTCAGGTTCAGCTGCGCGGTTTCCGAGGGAGTCAAATCACTGGCAACCAGAATAACTTCACTCTGAATGGTGCCCAGATCGATAATTGGCATGCCGAGAATATTGCGCAGCAAACGTTTACCGATGTCACGCACGTCCGCAGCACGCTCTTTCAGGTATTCGTCGTCAAGTTCTTCCAGCGCCTTGGCCTGGCCTTCAATCACTGAATAGGCGGCAGCGTCGGCAGTGGATTTGTCATCTTTGATGAGGGCTATGATTTCTTGTTCTAGCTCTTCGTCTTCCAACAACATGATGTGGCCTTCGAAGATGGCTTCTTTCTCTTCACCGAAGGTCTCGCCGGCTTTGGTCTTGATCGTTTCCAATTGTGCAGAGGCTTTCGCACGGCCTGACAGAAAACGTTCAACTTCCTGATCGACATTCTCAGGAGAGATTTTTTTCCGGTCGATGACAATTTCATCTTCTTTCAGCAACAACGCCTTGCCGAAAGCAATACCGGGAGATACTAAAATGCCTGAAATCATAACCCTACCTTACTGTTGACTGGTGTTAACTCTTTAGAGACTGTTCAGGACATTAATACCGGGTATAAGTTATTGGCTTAAAAGTAAAAACGTCCTGTTAAGTGTCCCTCTGACCAAGCTTCTTATTCGAGCTCTGCCATCAGTTTTACCAAGTGTTCGACGGCTTTCTGCTCGTCTTCACCTTCAGCGGAAAGGGTAACAACAGTACCCTGAGTCAGACCCAAAGTTTGTAGTTTAAACAGGCTTTTAGCACTGGCACTTTTCCCGTTAGAGGTCACGGTAATGTCTGAAGTGAAACCTTTTGCTTCTTTCACAAATTGTGCAGCAGGGCGAGTATGCAGACCATTTGGAGCAGTAATAGTAACTTCTTGCTGGAACATTGATGTTTCCCCAACTTAATTTAAAGTAACGTTGTGGGGCTAAAGCTTAGCTTATAGGCCTTGCTTTAGCCTGTGAGATTAGCGCCTGAATATTGTTCAGGGATAAACTCCGATGCAACCGAAAAAGTAAAAATTCGCACACCGTGATCAATCTTCAGACCCGATGCAAAATCTTTTCTGATTCATTTCCATTATGCCGCCATTTACTATGCTGTAACAAATCAGTAAAACGATTCAGCTAAAAGCAATTGTAACGGTGATTAATTTTACGCATCGAAATAATTGATGGGTTAAATACTAAACCTTGCTGCTAAAATCAATCACGAAGTGCACTAAACTTTGATGCAGACCACAAAAAAGCACCTATAAAGGTGCTTTTTTGTTCATTTGAGGCGGGGTGGCATTATTGTTGCAATTCTTTTTCTGTAAACAAATCTGCAAACAATGCGGTACTTAAATAGCGTTCGCCGGAAGAAGGCAGAATCACCACGATAGTCTTGTCAGCGTACTCTGGATCCTCCAAAAGTTTCACCGCGGCAGCAACGGCCGCACCGGAAGAAATACCGGCCAGAATGCCTTCTTCTTCCATCAGGCGACGTGCGTAGGAAATGGAGTCGTCATTGGAAATCAGCTCGACGCGGTCCAGCAATTCCAAGTCCAGGTTGCCTGGAATGAAACCTGCACCGATACCCTGAATCTTGTGCGGGCCCGGCTTCACTTCCTGGCCTGCCAGCGTTTGGGTAATAACCGGTGAATCGACTGGCTCAACGGCAACCAGTTTTACGCTGCTTTTTTTACTTTTCAGGTAACGGCCGGTACCGGTAATCGTTCCGCCCGTACCAACGCCCGCGATCAGCACGTCAACCGCGCCGTCGGTATCTTCCCAAATTTCAGGGCCAGTCGTTTTTTCGTGGATTGCCGGGTTGGCCGGGTTGCTGAACTGCTGCAAGATGAGGTAACGCTTAGGATCGCTGGCCTGAATTTCTTCAGCTTTGGCAATAGCGCCTTTCATGCCTTTTGCGCCTTCAGTCAGTACCAGATTGGCACCCAGAGCTTTCAGCAGCTTACGGCGTTCCACGCTCATGGTTTCAGGCATGGTCAGGGTCAGCTTGTATCCGCGCGCGGCGGCTACAAAGGCCAGTGCAATACCGGTATTGCCACTGGTAGGTTCAACCAGTTCGATGTCCTTGGTCAGAATGCCGCTTTTCTCGGCTTCCCAAATCATACTTGCGCCAATACGGTCTTTTACACTGAAGCTTGGATTGCGTGACTCGACTTTAGCCAGTATACGGCCATTGCCAATACGATTCAGGCGAACCAGCGGCGTATGGCCGATTGTTAATGAATTGTCATCATAGATCTTGCTCATAGCCTTTCCTACCTTGTGTCGAATTCTTTTGAGGATAATTTTATGAAATTAAGAGGAAAACGTAAAAAGCATACTTGAACGTCTCCCCTAGTGAAGTAAAGAATTAGTATATGATATGTGAATATGAAATATGTTTTGATTCTAGTACAAAACCCTTAGCGCCTGCCTGATTCGGGCAAATGAACATGGCGGTAACGGTCAACCCACATTGCGGTAGCACCACAAACGGCTACCGGCAAGATCAGCAAATTGAGCACTGGCACCAGCGTAAACACGCTGACCAATGAACCAAACTGCAGGTTATCGACCTTATGGCGGCCCATCGAGCGGCGCATATCGGCGAAGCTGACTTTGTGGTTATCGAAAGGGTAGTCGCAATACTGAATCGCCAGCATCCAGGCGCTAAAGAAAAACCATAACACCGGAGCCAGCGTTTGTCCGACGCCGGGTATAAAATGCAGTAGCAGCAGTAGCAGCGCACGTGGAATGTAGTATCCGAGCTTCTGCATCTCGCGTTTCATGATGCGCGGCAGGTCTTTCATGATGCCCCAGATACCGGCATCGGGAATAACCTTGCCGGTGAGGCGAGCTTCCAGCTGTTCCGCCAGCAGTCCACTAAAAGGTGCGGCAATCAGGTTGGCAATCGTGCTGAAAAAGAAGCTGAACACCAGTAGCACAGAAATCACGGCTATCGGCCAAATCAAATAATCCAGCCAGCGTAGCCATGCGGGCACGTGATTCATCAGGGCCGGGATCCACTGACCCATCTTGGTGAACAGCCACCAAAAAGCGCCGCCCATCAGTAAAATGTTTACCAGCAGCGGGATCACCACAAATCGGCGGATACCGGGAAGAGAGATCAACTTCCAACCCTGGGCAAAATAATGCACTCCATTGACATCAGATGACGGCATAAAAGAAATTTTCTCTCTCAATTGAATAGGCTGGGCTATCATATCGATATGATTTTGCACTGACTAGGCACTTGTTGGATGAAAAGTGTTCAAAAAGAATGCAACATTCATGTTTATTAGCATAAAACAGTGTCCAGACTTGCACTTATCAACTCAGCCAAATAGAGTTAGATAGGTGAATGTTTGCCGCGTTGGCAATGAATAATTACCTTATGGGTAAAGAACAACAGAGATAGCAATGATGCAGGACTTGCGTCTGATATTAATCGTTGTTGGTGCGATCGCCATAATAGCGTTGTTATTGCACGGTTTGTGGACCAGCCGTAAAGAACGCTCTTCGCTTTTTCGCGATCGTCCAGCTAAACGAGTGAAAAAAGAACGAGAGCAAACCCCGAGCGAAGATTTCGTTGATGGGGTGGGAGAAGTGCGCGTGCGTGCGTCCCACTCACATGACGAGCCGTCTATGGGTAGCTATGACGAAGCTGAAAGTTTTGTCCCGATGCACGCCGAACCCAAGCGCGCATCGCAGGCACCTGTGCAGCCTCAGCCTACTCAGCAGCAACCTGCGCATCAGCAGCCGGTTCAGCATGCGCCGCAGCAAAGACCCGTGCCTCCACAGGCGCCGGTTCAGCAGCCGCTGCATGACGATCCTCTGCTTGGCGGTTACTCCGCTGCCGAGCCGGTAAACGCACCGCATCACGAAGCTTACGCCGAGCCTGTTGCTCAGCCTGCTCGTGAGCATATCGCGCCGGTGCCGCCAGCTGAAATTCATGCTGACGCTGCGCCAGCCGCTCGCGCCGAACCACAGCCTTTCGCACCTGCCGAGCCTGAGCCCGAGCCGGTGAAAGAGAAACTGAAAGAAACCGTTCTGGTGCTGCACGTTGCGGCTCATCAGGGTGGGGTAATTGGCGGAGAAGTACTGCTGCAAAGCGTGCTGCAGGCCGGTTTCCAGTTTGGTGCGATGAATATTTTCCATCGCCACGTCAGTCCTGCGGGCAGCGGTCCTGTGCTGTTCAGCCTGGCTAACATGGTGAAACCGGGATCATTCGACCCTGAGAATATGTCTGATTTCTCAACGCCGGGTATTACGCTGTTTATGATGGTGCCTTGCTTCGGCGATGCTCATCAGAATTTCAAACTGTTGCTCCAGTCTGCCCAGCGTATTGCTGACGACGTTGGTGCCGTAGTTTGGGATGACGAGCGTCGTATGATCACGCCGCAGAAGCTTGAGTCCTACAAAGCGCGTATCCGTGAAGTGCTGGAAGCTACCGCCTAGTTCTTCGCTCAAGCAACAGTATGCGTTACAATCTGCCTAAATCTTACTAACCCCCGCATGTCGGGGGTTTTTTATCATTAAGATGGTGAGCCATGGCTACAATTCAACAACAAATAGACGATCTGCGCACCAAGCTGCGCCACCATGAATACCAGTATCACGTGCTGGATGCCCCCGAAGTTCCAGACGCCGAATATGACCGCCTGATGCGCGACCTGCGCGAACTCGAAGAAAAAAATCCCGATCTCGTTACCCCAGACTCTCCTACCCAACGTGTCGGCGCAGCGCCGCTTTCAGCTTTTGATCAGGTGCGCCATCAGGTACCCATGCTTTCGTTGGACAACGTGTTTGATGAAGAGAGCTTCCTGGCTTTCTATAAACGCGTCAAAGATCGTCTTAAAGTTTCTACCGAACTGACCTTCTGCTGCGAGCTGAAACTCGACGGGCTGGCGGTTAGCCTGCTGTACGAAAACGGTGAGCTGGTGCAGGCTGCGACGCGCGGCGATGGCACCACGGGTGAGAATATCACCATGAATGTGCGCACCATTCGGGCTATTCCGCTGCGTTTGACCGGTGACAATATCCCCGCTCGCCTTGAAGTTCGTGGCGAAGTATTTATGCCGCAGCCGGGGTTTGAAGCGCTAAATGAAGAGGCGCGACGTACCGGAGGTAAAGTGTTTGCCAATCCACGTAACGCCGCTGCCGGTTCACTGCGCCAGCTGGACCCGCGGATTACCGCCAAACGTCCTCTGACCTTCTTCTGCTACGGCGTTGGCGCGCTGGAGGGCGGCACACTGCCAGCCAGCCATTTCCAGCGTTTACAGCAGTTTAAGGCTTGGGGATTGCCGGTCAGCGAGCGGGTCAAAGTCTGTACCGGCAGCAGTGAAGTGTTGGCATTCTATCGTCAGGTTGAACAGGATCGCGTCCACCTCGGGTTTGATATCGACGGCGTAGTGGTAAAAATCGATTCGCTGGAAACTCAGGAAACGCTGGGCTTTGTGGCCCGAGCTCCGCGTTGGGCGACGGCGTTTAAATTCCCGGCGCAAGAGCAAATCACGCTGGTGAAAGACGTTGAATTCCAGGTCGGGCGCACAGGCGCGATAACTCCGGTTGCACGCCTGGAGCCGGTTTTGGTCGCAGGAGTCATGGTCAGCAATGCTACTTTGCACAACGCCGATGAGATTGAGCGGCTGGGATTGCGCATTGGCGACACGGTAATAGTACGCCGCGCCGGAGACGTTATTCCGCAGGTGGTTGGGGTGATTGAAGACCAGCGGCCTGAAGATGCGCGCGAAGTGGTATTCCCGACCCAATGCCCGGTATGCCATTCCGACGTCGAACGTGTCGAGGGCGAGGCTGTCGCGCGTTGCACTGGCGGACTCTTCTGTGGCGCACAGCGTAAAGAGGCGTTGAAGCATTTCGTTTCCCGTCGCGCGCTGGATGTTGACGGCATGGGCGATAAAATTATCGACCAGCTGGTGGAAAAAGAGTACGTCAAAAATCCGGCCGATTTATTCCGCTTAACAGCCGGGATCATGACCGGGCTGGATCGCATGGGGCCGAAGTCGGCGCAAAATCTGGCGGCGGCGTTGGAGAAATCCAGAGATACCACTTTTGCGCGTTTCCTTTACGCGCTGGGTATTCGTGAAGTCGGTGAAGCTACGGCGGCAAACCTGGCGGCGCACTACCGCACTATTGATGCATTGCGTGAAGCCGATGTTGAGTCCCTGAAAAAGGTGCAGGATGTCGGTGATGTGGTGGCCAAACATGTTGTCAATTTTCTCGGCGAAGATCACAACAAAGAAGTGATCGACGATCTGCTTAACTTCGTGCGCTGGCCTGCGCCGCAGGTGATTGTGGCTGAAGAAATTGACAGCCCGTTTGCCGGCAAGGTGCTGGTACTGACCGGTTCGCTATCGATTCTTTCACGCGACGAAGCCAAAGATCGCCTGACGGCACTTGGCGCGAAGGTGACTGGCAGTGTGTCGAAGAAAACCGACATGGTGATCGCCGGTGAGGCCGCGGGATCCAAGCTGGCCAAAGCGTTGGAACTGGGTATTCCGGTGATCGACGAAGAGGAAATGATCCGCCTCTTAGGCGATCCCCAAAGTACTTGAAGCGGCAGCGACTTCAATGACGTTGGGTAGTAATGAGGGCAATTTATGGAAAAAGAAAATTTAATTGAAATCGCCAACACTGTTATGCCGTTTGGCAAATATCAGGGCAGGGTACTGATCGACCTGCCGGAAGAGTATTTGTTATGGTTTGCTCGCAAGGGAGAATTCCCCGAGGGCAAGCTTGGCATGCTGATGGAAATGGCGCTGGCGATAAAAATTGAGGGACTACAGGATTTACTGACACCCCTGAGGCGCGGCGGCAACAACCCGCACAGCGAATAAACGTTGGGTATTGATTAAACCGTAGTCATTCCACGAAAAAGCCGATCAGTTTAATGATCGGCTTTTTTAATTTGAATCAGAGAGTTAATTCAATTTAGCCTGAACTTTCGCGCCACCTTCAGCCTGCTGTGCTTCATCGTTTTGCAACTTCAGCTGCTTATTGTGATAGCGCTTTGCCAGCACGGCGCAGATCATCAGCTGTACCTGATGGAAAATCATCAGCGGCAGCACCATCATGCCAATCGCACTTACCGGGAACAGAATATTTGCCAGCGGAATACCGTTAGCCAGGCTTTTCTTTGAACCGCAGAACACGATGGTGATTTCATCTGCTTTCGAGAAGCCCATCCAGCGCGCCATGTAGGTGTTAAAGATGATGACAATCGCCACCAAAATGATGCAGACGATCACGATAAACGCGAAGGTACCCAGCCCAACTTTATGCCAGATACCCTGAGTGACCGCTTCGCTGAACGCAGTGTAAACCACCAGCAAAATCGAGGTTCTGTCGGTTTTGCCGATCATCTTCTTGTGTTTATCCACGAATTTGCCAATAACCGGACGCAGCAGGTGACCCGCCAGGAAAGGAACCAGCAGTTGCAGGATGATGTGCCACATCTGCTCCAGGCCGTTACCTGTGTCGCCCTGAACGTGCATCAATACGCTGACCAGCAGAGGCGAAACGAAAATCCCCAACAGGCTTGAAGCCGATGCGCTGCACACCGCTGCCGCCACATTGCCCCCGGCCATCGAGGTAAAGGCGATTGCAGACTGAACCGTCGCGGGCAAGACACAGAGGTACAGGAAGCCAGAATATATCTGCGGGCTGACGTCAACCGGATGCCACCACTGGAACAGCAGGCCCAGAATTGGGAACAAAATAAAGGTGCTGAACATCACCCAAAGATGCAGACGCCAGTTGTTACTGCCTTCAAGGATCGCCGCGCGCGATAGCTTGGCGCCGTGCATAAAGAACAGGAGGCCGATGGCGAAAATCGTCAGGTCATTGAAGGCAGTGATATAAATACCTCGTGCCGGGACGAACGTCGCCAGCAACACGGTAGCGACCAACATCAGGGTAAAGGTATCAGGCAAAAAACGCAGGGCTTTCATAGCTGTCTCAATAATTTGTAAGTAATAGCGCTATTTTGACTGTTTCAGTTAAAATTATAAAATTGATTTATCTAATCCATTAATGAATCCGATTCATGAATTATTCTCTCAAGCAACTCAAGGTTTTTATCGCCGTGGCGCGTTATGGCAGCTTTAGCCGTACCGGCGAGGTGATAGGCCTCAGCCAGTCAGGTATAAGTCATAGTATCAAAGAGTTGGAGAGTGAGATGGGCGTGCGGCTGCTCGACCGAACCACCCGTGAGGTGGCGCTAACCGATGCCGGACGTCGTCTCGCAAACCGTGTCGAACCCTTGCTGGATGAACTGCATGCAATGCTGCTCGATACCCGCAGCTTCGGCACAGAGCAAAACGGACGAGTGAGGATTGCCTCCAGCCAAACAATTTCAGCTCATCTGATGCCGCAGTGTATCGCCAGCAGCGCCGATATTTTCCCTGATATTCAGATTTTACTCAGGGATCAATCACAACAGCTGGTGCTGAACAGCGTGCGCAATGCCGAGGTGGATTTTGGCATCGTGATCGACCCCGGTTACAGCAACGATCTGGACACCGAGGTGATTCTGCACGAACCTTTCCTGCTGCTGTGCCATCAAGACAACCCGTTTGCGGCGATGGAGGCGGTGCCGTGGACCAGTCTGGACGATGCGCGACTGGTCCTGCAAGATTACTCTTCCGGTAGCCGCCAGCTTATCGACAAGGCGCTGGCAGATTTCTCTGTAAAAACTCTCGTCGTGCAGGAAATAGGTCATCCAGCGACACTGTTTCCGATGGTCGAAGCAGGTATCGGCATTAGCGTTCTGCCCGCGCTGGCGCTGCCCCTTCCTTCTGGCAGCAAGTTGGTGATCCGCCCGCTGGTGCCCGAGGTGAATCGAGCGTTGATGCTGGTGAAACGTAAAAATCGCTCATTGACGCCCGCCGCCCTGGCCATTTGGGAGGTCGTCAAACAGCAGGCGCAGCTTCTTACGGAGAAGCGCAAAGTTTTTGGATTGGATTTCAAAGCTTAACCAATATCAAAGCTTGATTGCCAACTGCGGCCAGCGCTCAGTCCAGCGTTTATCACGCGCGCGCTGCTGCAAAACCTCAGGGATGCCGTGCTTTGGATTGGCGCTGATGGTAAAAGTAAACAGGCTATCAATACCCAGCGGCGCAACCAGCTCCAACTGATTGTCAGCATTGAGACGAACGCCGACGGCGGTCTCGATTTCGACCCAATAACTCATAGCATCGCAGGTCGAAGTGTAAGGTTCGCGACTGTATTTCAAATGCATTCTGGCCTGATTCTTCACCGACCAAGGCAAGTCGGGAGCGAGAGTTTCGAGCTGTTTCTCATACTGGCGATCGGTTTCAGGGCTTAAATCCTGTGAATTAAAATACACGACATCTATATCATTCAGCGGCGAATTATCGGAGCGCTGGTGCAAGCGGTCCCACACCAAATTACGGACAAATCCTGCCGCCAGGCACCAGTCTTCAAGGCCCAGCTTTTGTGCTTCATACAGTGCCCGCATGCGCAGCGCATCTTGTTTAATCCATTCAAATATTTGCTGCTGACTCATCATTACCTCCGAGTATTAAGCCATTTTTATCCTGGCAGACCTTTGCTCGTCCTTTAATAAATCGAGCCGTACCGAATAACGATAACGGGTCTGACGCACCTTTTAAGACCGGGTTATCAAGGCCGCGCGCCAAAATGAGGCAGTGGCATTCAGCCCTGAAGTTGTTTAACGATTTAAATCAGCCGTTATCCAGATAAGGCTAATTTTGCGCAGTTGGTACAGCCCTTGCAAGACCTGATGATAGGTTTGCAATGCAGTGATACATCCACTGGCAGGGGACTCGGTTATGCAGAAAACAAAAGTTGCACCGGTTTTAAAACGCACGTTAGGCAGTTTCCATTTATGGGGCATTGCCGTAGGGCTAGTCATTTCCGGTGAATATTTCGGCTGGAGCTATGGCTGGGCGCAGGCCGGAACCCTGGGCTTTCTGATTACCGCACTGGTGATTGCCGCCATGTATTGCGCGTTTATCTTCAGCTTTACCGAACTGACGACCTCAATTCCACACGCCGGTGGGCCTTTTGCCTATGCCTACCGCGCCTTCGGACCTACAGGCGGCTTTATTGCCGGTTTCGCTACATTAGTCGAATTTGTCTTCGCACCCCCCGCGATTGCGATGGCGATCGGTGCTTATCTCAACGTTCAATTCCCGGCCATTGACCCGCGATGGGTGGCCGTGGGTGCTTACATTGTCTTTATGGGGCTCAACATTATTGGTGTCAGCATCGCAGCAACCTTTGAGCTACTGGTTACGCTACTGGCTATTTTTGAGCTGCTGGTATTTATGGGCGTGGTTGCGCCCGGTTTTAGCATGGCTAATTTTACTCACCATGGCTGGGCCGGTAGCGACAGCTTCAGCCCGGCGGCATTCTCTGGCATTTTCGCCGCCATCCCGTTTGCCATCTGGTTCTTTTTAGCCATCGAAGGGGCATCGATGGCCGCTGAAGAGGCGAAAGATCCACAGACTACCATTCCCAAGGCGTTTATCGGCGGCATTCTGACTCTAACGGTGTTGGCGCTCGGTGTGATGCTGTTTGCCGGTGGCGTGGGCGACTGGAGCAAGCTTGCCAACATTAACGACCCTTTACCTCAGGCGATGAAACTGATTGTCGGCAATAACAGTGGTTGGCTGCACATGCTGGTCTGGCTAGGATTGTTTGGCCTGATCGCCTCGTTCCACGGTATTATTATGGGCTATTCACGGCAGATTTTTGCACTGGCGCGAGCCGGATATCTGCCCAAAAAACTCGCCACGGTTAACGCCCGCTTCCAGACTCCACATCTGGGGATTATTGCCGGCGGCGTAGTCGGGATCGCCGCGATTTTCTCGGATCAGCTAATTGTCATCGGCGGGCAACCTTTGACCGCCAATATTGTGACCATGTCGGTATTCGGCGCAATTGTTATGTATATCATCTCTATGGCGGCGCTGTTTAAACTGCGCCGCAGCGAGCCGAAGCTGATACGTCCTTTCCGTGCGCCGTTTTATCCTTTTGCACCGGCATTGGCGTTGGTGCTGGCGGTTGTTTGCCTCGGGGCGATGATTTACTACAACACCTTACTGTTTATGATTTTTGCCGCCATGATGCTGCTGGCCTACGCCTGGTTCAGGCTGACCCACCAGGCGCGCAGCGATGCCGATCATGATCCGCAACTTGGCAGCCTGAAACCGGCTCCGGTGAAAAGCGGTAAATAACGGGCTTTCCAGGGAGTGTTATGTTCCAGACGACATTAAGCCATCGCAGCTACCAGTTTCGTGATTTGCGCGAACTGATGGCCAAGGCGTCACCGGCGCGTTCCGGTGACTATCTTGCCGACGTCGCCGCCGACAGCGCGGAAGAGCGTATGGCGGCGAAAATGGCATTGGCCGAGGTGCCGCTAAAATTATTTCTGCAACAGATGCTGATCCCTTATGAGCAGGATGAAGTCACACGCCTTATCATCGACAGTCACGACGCCGTTGCGTTTACGACAATCTCACACCTTACCGTTGGCGACTTTCGTGACTGGCTGTTGAGTGAAACCACCGACTCGGCAGTGCTGGCTACAGTCGCCAAGGGCATTACCCCTGAAATGGCCGCGGCGGTCAGTAAACTGATGCGCAATCAGGACCTGATTCTGGTAGCCAAAAAATGCCGGGTGATTACTCGTTTTCGCAATACAATCGGCTTGCCGGGTCATATGAGCGTGCGCCTGCAGCCTAACCACCCGACCGACAACTTGCAGGGCATCGCGGCCAGCATGTTCGACGGGCTGCTTTACGGCTCGGGGGATGCGGTTATCGGCATCAATCCGGCCAGCGACAGCCTGCCGCTGCTCGAAAATCTCAATTATATGCTCGATGACGTGATCAGCCGTTTTGAGATCCCGACCCAGTCCTGCATTCTGACTCACGTTACTAACACTATTCGGCTGGTGGAACGCGGCGCACCGGTAGATTTAGTCTTTCAGTCGATTGCCGGTAGTGAAGCAGCCAACAGCGGTTTCGGCATCAATCTGGCACTGCTTGAAGAGGCGCAGCAGGCAGCGCTGAGCCTCAAACGCGGTACTTTGGGCGATAACGTCATGTATTTCGAAACCGGGCAGGGCAGCTGTCTTTCGGCCAATGCCCATTTTGGTGTCGATCAGCAAACCTGCGAGGCGCGCGCCTACGCTATTGCCCGCCGATTTTCACCTTTGCTGGTCAACACGGTGGTCGGGTTTATCGGCCCCGAATATCTGTATGACGGCAAGCAGATAATTCGCGCCGGGCTCGAGGACCATTTCTGCGGCAAACTGCTCGGCGTGCCTCTGGGTTGCGACGTCTGCTATACCAACCATGCACAAGCCGATCAGGACGATATGGACACACTCTTGACCCTGCTCGGCGCGGCGGGTTTAACCTTCCTGATTGGCGTACCGGGTGCCGATGACATCATGCTGAACTACCAGAGCACCTCCTTTCACGACGCATTATATATCCGCGAGTTGCTGGGACTAAAACATGCGCCTGAATTTGCGGCATGGCTCGAGAAAATGAAGATTATAGACGGCGACGGCAGGCTGCGTGAGACTCGCGCTTCACATCCGTTACTGAGCCAGTTGCCGCAGTTGGGAGGTCGATAATGAGCAAGGAAGGGGATAAAAATGCTCTTCAGTGCATCCCAACCCGTGGGAAACTCTGCGCCAGTTTACCGCTGCCCGTATTGCTTTGGGCCGCACGGGTGCCAGTTTGCCAACCGATGAAGTGCTGCGTTTTGGACTGGCGCATGCACAGGCTCGCGATGCGGTCCATCAACCTTTTAACAGCGAAGAGCTGGAGCCGGAGTTGCACGAGTTGGGGCTAAAAACGTTGCGTGTAGACAGCGCGGCGGCCGATCGCGCGACATACCTTTGCCGACCTGACCTGGGGCGCAAGCTTTCCCAGGATAGCCGTGAGTTTTTGCAGTCACTGCCGATTGAGGTGGCCGATTTGGTTCTGGTAGTGGCTGATGGACTCTCTTCGAAAGCTGTACACCGACAGGCTGTACCGTTGATTAAGGCACTATTGCCGTATCTCGGGCAGTTAGATCTCAAGCTGGGACCGGTGATCCTTGCCCATCAGTCGAGGGTCGCGCTGGGTGATGACATTGCTGAAATTATGAAAGCTAAAGCGGTTGCCATTCTGATTGGCGAACGGCCGGGGCTTTCATCACCGGACAGTTTGGGGATTTATATGACCTGGGGGCCGCACACACGCCGCATGGAGTCGGAGCGCAACTGTATCTCTAACGTTCGACCCGAAGGACTTGACTATCCTCAGGCAGCGTTCAAGCTCGCCTGGTTGTTGGAACAGGCATTTCACCGCCAGCTCTCAGGCGTTAATCTTAAAGATGAAAGCGATAATCCGGCATTACAGGGTCGGGTTCGGCTGGAATAAAGTCATTACGGTACTGTAAGTAATGACTAATGGTTAAAAATAAATCTAAAGAACACGACAATATTTGCAGATCATTTGACGCTTCTTAAAATATTCCTTTTAACCGGACTGTTAGTTAATAATACTTTTTGAATGGTTATCACTAGGTATCGACTAGGCCAAATGTTTTCAGGTTCCAAACCTATGGAGTTTGCAATAATTTTCTCCCCTTTTGGCCAAGGTCTTTGTAAGGCATTACTTAATGTGCTTGAAGCAAGTCCGTGCTCTCGTGAAAGAGCGGATAAGGATTTTTTGGCTTTTCTTACTGCGGCCATAATATCCTCTCTATCCCAGTCAGGTTTTGAGAATTTGATCATAGTAGGTATTCCCTTGCCTATTTAATTATATCTATTCGTTGATTTTTGAATTTAATTTATTGTAATGACTTTTTTGATAAGGGTAATTAATACGCTGAATTAATATGATAATCAACATTAATTTTAATGGATGGTGACTTTTAAAAAACGATGTAGCCATATTAAACAGGGGGGGATTATTGCAAGTGTGACGAAATCGAGTTTTTCAGATACCAAAATTACAGATGGGGGACTAGCCCCCACTATTAGCTATGCGTCATTCTTGATAAAGTAGCGATTAAAGTAATAACGAGACAGGTAAGCGGGAAATACGTTAAAAAATGCATAACCAAACTTGATTATAATTTGTACCACCGCCATTTTAATGATTTCTTCAGTGCTTAATTTTCCGTAGAAAGCGACAAGGCAGAAAACGAAACTGTCTATTATTGCCGCCGTTAGTGTACTGAAAAATATTCGGATAAATAAATATCTGGAATTAGTCATCCTTTTGATTTTGCATAGGACGTATGAATTTACATACTCTGACAAGAAGAAGGATAACGAGGAGGCGAGTACCGCTGATAATACCTGAGAGATTAGCGAGTCATAGGCATTATTCAATCCCCAACTGGGGATGATCGGCAGCATGGTTGAGATACTCAGCAGTAAAACGATAGTCAAATTTGAAAATAGCGATAGATAAATCGCACGCCTGGCCAGTTTTAACCCATAGAATTCGCTTAACAGGTCTATAACCAGAAAAGAAAAAGGATAGATAAAAGTTCCCGGCGTAACAATTAAATCGAATGATTCGATGTAAACAGGTTTTGCTGCCGAAAGGTTGCTGAAAATGTAGAAAATGCTTAATAACAGTACTAGTACTGCATAGAGCATCCACGATTTTTCATTGCGATCCTCGTACTCATAAACCGACGTTGTGTCGCTACCGCTGGAGTAAATTTTACGATAAACCGATTTTATCTCATGGATAGATAATTCATCGATTATTTCACTTTTTTCCAGTTCTTTAATGTCTATTTTCATAAACTTGCCGGATTGCGATATCAGGATGTTCGCTGAGTGATCTGCTCGATTAAAACCAAGCAATTTATATTTATTTCCCATAATTATATCGCTCTTCAATAATTTCGCCAATCATTAACAATTCCGGGGTATCCTCAAATCTGCCGTTTTTAACTGAGAACTGGTTGGTTTTTATTTCATAACACAGAGGCTGCAAGTGCCGATGTATATTGCCTCTTTTGATTATCAGTAAGTCCCCTGAATTGTATTTTTCGGGGATGTCACTCTCTAATATGATGCCTATGACATTTGGGCCATGACCAAAGTAAAATGTTAGATTTTGCTCTGAGACGAGTAAGCCTATTTTTTCATAATAAAATCTCATAGATATGCATTCAGATTGTAAAAAAAGCGGTACAGCGCAAGGGTTCATGTTGCCCGATGAAGAAACTAGGGTATCAATATGCTCCCGTTCGGCCAAATCAAGGTTTTCAATCTCTTTATAAGAAACGCCAAAGAAGTCAGAAACCTTTTGGATTGTTGATTTGTGAATATTAAGAACTCTACCATCCAAAATATTATAAATTGTTGTTCTGTTTAATCCTGTTCGATCACATAATGATACCCGAGTCTTACCACGCGAAGTTAATAAGTATTTTATGTTTTTTTGAATAACTTCTAACTTCTGTTTTTTATACACTTAGACCATCCTTGTAAATGTTAAAGCCATAGGTTGGCACATTTACAAGTGACGGGCAAAGATATTAGCTTGATATATTAAAATAGAATTTCATGGTGATGGATTATATTTATTTTCTATCAATATAACTTTTATATTTTAATAGAAGGAGTTTTGAGGAGGGAAATTGAACCGTGATGATAGGCTTTCGAATTCGAATGGAAAACTAACGGCTTGGCAAATATCTTCACAGGCTTACATCCGTGAAGATATTTGCTCTACATCTAAAAGGCAAAAAAACTCATGTCACCGGCACCATTTCTCGACCGCTATAGCGATTGCCTTGGTGCAGCTTACCAGGTCGCTTATCGATACACGTTCGTTTGGCTGGTGGGACTGTGCCGGATCGCCTGGCCCAAAGTTCACCGTTGGCGTGTTTCCCAAACCAGTCGGCAAACCAATGTCACTGTGCGCGCCAAATCCTGAGAGTGCAGGGGAGAGATCGGCCTCAATCACTGCTTGCTGAAAAGTCTGCACGAACGGATGGTCAGCCGGAATTTCGGCGCAGTCGGCATCTAAAATCCATTCGATGGTGGCCGGATGCTGGCGTAAATAGGGATCAGCCTGACAGATATTCGCCAGATGCTCCTCCACTTCCCGCTTCACGTGACCGCCGAGGCCGAACTCGTCTTTCTCGGACGGCAGATATTGCACGTCAATCACGATTTCGCCGTATCCTGCCGTTGAAGAGGCGTGCTCGCCGACTTTAAGCTGAGTCACCAGAATCATGTTCGGCATTTCCATTAGCGGGTGATTCTTTTTGGGATCGAATTGCCAGCGGCGGTTAATAATATCGATGCCGTCCATAATCTGGCGACACAGCTGCACGGCGTCTACCGGCCCGGTGCTGTACCACGAATTCGGCATCAGCTCGGCGTGACCGCCAACGCCGTTGACCAGAATTTTCCCCCACAGGATACCGTGACACAGTGGCGCAATGCGATTGGCGCTGGGTTCGGTCATGATCCCGGCATCGGCCTTGAATCCCCGGTCAACCATCGCCAGCGAACCCATGCCGCCAATTTCCTCATCGACCACGGTGGTGAAAACGACGTCGCCAGACAGGTTAATCCCCAGTTCTTGCAAAAACTCGACCGCCATCAGCATGCAGGCTACGCCGCCTTTCATATCCACTGCGCCGCGCCCAAACACTTGCTGGTCAATAACTTCTGGAGCGAAAGGGTCTGTGTTCCAGTGCGCGCGAGCGCCGGGTGGAACCACGTCAATATGGCCGGTTAGCATGATCGATTTGCCGCCACCGCTGCCTTTTAAGGTGCCGCCAAGGTTAGGGCGACCTTCAAAAGTACGGCCTTTGTTGGCCCCCGGACGGCCTTTATATTTTTCATACAATGCCGGACCATCTGGGTCCCAGAGATCGGTAGTCATGCCCAGAGACTCCAGTCGTTTTTGCAGATACAGCTGGCAGTCGCGTTCGCCTGGCCCTGCCTGTGTTGGGTCAACCAGCACAATAGAGGGGAATGACAAGATGTCACACAGCGTATCGACAATGCGCTGTGAGTTGGCTTCAATGTGCGCTGAAATCTTTTCTGAAAGAGACATTATCGGGCTCCGTTAATTTGCGAAACGCGTGATGAGAGACGGTCGGCAAGCAGTACGGCGATGAGCAGAATACCCACTACGCCAACCTGCCAGACGCTATTGATGCCAAACTGCAACATGCTGGTTTTCAACGCCACCAGCAGCAGTACGGCGGCAAAGACGCCGCTGACGCCACCCTTGCCTCCAAAAATGGCGATACCCCCCAGCAGCGCGGCGGTCAGCGATTCGAGTTCAAGATTGACGCCTGCATCAGGGCGGCCGCTGCCCAGCCAGGAAAGAGAAACAAAGCCGGCAGCACCCGCCAGAAGGCCACACAGGCTGTAGAGCAAAATGCGAACTTTATCGACCGGAATGCCGACCAGACGCGCCGAGTTTTCGTTGAAGCCCATCGCGTAAATCCAGCGACCCCAGCTGGTGTAAGACAGGATCACCGCGACAATCACAAACGCAGGAACAACCAGCGTCAAGAATGGCAGCGGAATATCGCCCAGCATGCCTCGACCCCACGGCAGCGCCCAGCCAGGTACGCCAGACTGCGCCGCGCCGTCGGTGAGGCACAGCGCCAAACCGGAGTACAGATAAAAGGTGCCGAGGGTGACAATCAGCGGATAAATACGCAGTTTGGCGACTAATAGCCCGTTCAACGCGCCGAGAAGTCCGCCGCAAAGCAGACAAACCAGCGGCAAAAGCGCCGATGGAACGCCGTATTGCAGACTCATTATGCCCACGATAGCTGACAGCGAGACATTGCCGCCCACCGAGAGATCGATACCGGCACCGCCGCACAGCACCACTAGCGCCTGTCCGAGCGAGACCAGAGCCAGCAAGGTAGCAAATTGCAAAATACTGCTCAGCGTGGAGCCAGAAAGTATCGAAGGCTGGGCGATGAGCACCACGATGGCCAACAGGATCCACAGGCTGGCAAGAATGCTCAGCACCAGGTTTCGCTGGCACCAGCGCAGCAGGCTAAAGGAGTGGGATAAGGTCACGAGGATCGCCTCCCGCTAACGGAAACCGCTTTTGGGCGCGTCAGCCACGGGTGAAATTTCAAACGACCGGCGACTACCTCGGCAATCAGCACTGCCAGCAGCAACGCGCCAGTGACTACCGTTTGCCACAAAGAAGGCACGCCGATTAACAGCAGACCGTTTTGCAGGATGCGCAGCAAAAATACCCCGAGTACCGTGCCGAGCAGGCTGCATTGTCCGCCCATAATTCCGGTGCCGCCTAAAACCACGGCGGCGATCGCTTCCAATGCCAGCGTACTGCCGACCGTCATTTCGACGTTGCGATAAGTGGCGACGTAAAAAGTAGCGGCGAGACCACAGAGTGCGCCACTGATGATAAAGGTGGCAAAACGCACGCGCGTCACCGCAATACCTGACAACCTGGCCTTGTCGGCAGAATGCCCGATAGCCAGCAGATGCGGCCCAAATGGCGTGCGGCGCAGGGCCAGCCATACCAGCAGATAAGCCAAAATGATCACCCAGGCGGTCACCGGCAAGCCAATAAAGTGGCTTTCGAGCCGCTGAGTGAGAGTGGCTGGCAGACCTGAAAGCCATTGACCGCCAAGCAGGGCAAATACCGCCGTGCGATAAACGCCGTACAGCCCTAAAGTACCGACAATTGAAGGGATCTTGCCGAGCACTACCACGCTTGCGGTAATCAACCCGGCGATAATACCAATCGCCGGACCAGCCAAGGCAGTGAGTGTCGGATCTAGCGTGGTGTTCAGCAGTTGCCCGACGACAATTGCCGCCAGCCCCATCACCACGCCGACCGAAACATCGACGCCACCCATCGCCAGCAGCAGCGTCATGCCAAGACCAATCAGCAGCAGCTCAACACTGTTGCGCAGCACGGTGGTGAGGTTGTCGGCGGTCGCAAAATAGGGCGATGCCAGGCTAAAAATAACTATCGCCAACAGGCAGACGGAGGCCAGCGTGATTTCGCGCGCGGAAAACGACATTATCGATTTTAGGGTCAATGGAATTGCCACGGCGCTGTGCTCTCCGTTGAGTCAAACTTCATGAGCCAGATCAGAAATGAAACTGATCGACATTTTTAGCCGTGAACACCGCCGGTGCGCCAAGCAGCAAAATGCCGGTTTTTGCATCGTATTTAACCGATTGGTCTAGGCCCGGAACCGTGTTTTCAGCAGAGAAAGCTTTGCCATCAATGAGTTGCTTACCGGCCCAAACGGTCAGGTAGCCGAGTTTTTCCGGGTCCCACAGCACCGTGAAGCCAAACGATCCGCTTTTCAGGTAACTGCGGGCGGTATTCGGACTGCAATATCCGCTGCCGACCACTTTGCCAATCTTGCCCGCCGTTTCGATAGCCTGAGCAACGCCAGGGCAAGTCGTCGAGGCGACCGCAATGATGCCTTTAAGATCGGGATGCGATGACATCAGATCGGTAGAGATCTGCGCCGCACGACTGGCGGTGCCACCGGCAAACTGTGGCTTAAGCAGCACGACGTGTGGATATTTTTCCTTGACGCGTTTTTGCATAAAACCGATCCACGCGTTGAGGTTAGAGGCGGTGGCTTCACCCGAGACAATACCGATGGTGGCGTGATCGCCTACGCGCTGGACCATCTGGTCAATCATGGTTTCACCCAATCCCTGGTCGGTTGCCTGAGCGACATAAACCGCACGGCCGCTGTCAGGTGCATCACTGTCACTGGTAAAAAGTTTGATGTTTTTGGCTTTCGCCTGAGCGACCACGGGAGCAATGCTCGAGGCATCGAGCACGCTGACCGAAATCGCGTTGACCCCTTGGGCTATCAGATTCTGTACAATTTGCAGCTGATCCATGGGGTTGGTATCAACCGGACCGGAATAGATAAAATCGACGCCAAAGGCCTTGGCCGCGCGCTCACCGCCGTCCTGCATCGCCTTGAAATAGGGAATACCGATGATTTGCGGCACGAATGCAACTTTCGGTTTGTCTGCGGCCCAGGTCGTTGCAGTCCCCGAGACCAGCAGGGTAGAGGCGACCAATGTTACTGCAAGCGTCTTTACTAGCTTTGAAGTCTTGAGCATAGGGTTCCACCATCGATAAAGGATTAACGCGGCTAAACAGTGACAGCATCGAACGCTCGCGCGTCGGGATGAGCGCCCGTAATTAACGAGACAATTTCTTCGGGTGTGGTTTCTGAACGACGGCGTTCGGCGATTTTCCTGCCACGGCGGAACACGACCATGCGATCGGCGACCTCAAATACGTCGGAAATGTTGTGGCTTATCAATACGACTGCGCAGCCGCGTTCGGCCAGTTTTCGGGTCAGGGACAATACCTTGCGCGTTTCGGCTACCGCCAGAGCTGCCGTGGGCTCATCCATGATAACCAGCCGTGCATTGAGATTCAGCGCGCGGCAAATCGCCACCGCTTGCCGTTGCCCGCCCGAGAGGCTGCCAACCGGGGCTTGCGGATCGCTAATGTGCGCTTCAAGTTCTTGCAGTAACTCGGCGACACGAGTTTGCATCGCCTGCTGGCGTAAAAAAGGAATGCCAAGAAAGCGGCGTTTCAACTCTCTGCCAAGGAATACGTTTTCTGCTATCGACAAATTTTCAGACAGCGCAAGTTCCTGAAAAATGGTAGCAATACCACAGTCGGCGGCTTCCTTTGGCGAGGAAAATATCACCGGCCTGCCTGCGACCAGCAATTCACCCTGCGTGGCGGGATAGGCTCCTGCCAACACTTTGGTGAAGGTCGATTTTCCGGCACCGTTATCACCCAGCAGTGCCAGCACTTCTCCGGCATAGATATCAATGTTGATATCATTGAGCGCGGTCAGTGCGCCGAAGCGTTTGCTGATATGTTTAGCCTGAATGTAGGGTTGATTCATCGCACGGCGCCCCTGATTATCATTTGGACTCTAAACGGGTGAGCCAGCTCAGGCAGTTTTTCCACAGCTGGTCATAGCCCGGCCACTCGATAAATTCTCCCGGCACCCAGTGCGGGCCGATGTCAGAGGTCCAGACCAGCGAACGACCCTCACCATAGGCACCGCTTACCAGCAGCGGATGCCCGCCTTCCTCGTCAGGAAGAGTGGCTAGCACCTCGGCACCGTCTTTAAGCAATACTTCATTAGCGCCAAGTAGCAGAGGCCATTCGCCATCAATGCCTTGCAAAATTGGATGATCTTTCGCGGCAACAATCTTGGCCGAGAATCCCTCGGGGATCTCCAGACGATCGTCATAAGGCAGGCAGGTCACAGGCAGCGCATCTTCGACCGGCGTATTGCGCCAACGAGCCTTGCCGTCGATGCCCTGGAAGGAGAAATATCCGCCAATCATCATCAGACCACCGCCTTCTGCGGTCCATTGACGTAAGAGTTTCAGGCGGTTAGGCATGGGTTTGCTGTGCATCCACACGGCAGGCGGCAGCAGCAAGGAGTTAGCGCCAATATCAGACAAAATAATCGCGTCGTATTCTTTCAGACCTTGGAGGTCAAAGGGCAGTTTCTCGACCACTTCATGAGCCGGTATGTAAGTCAGCTCAAATTCAGTATTTTCCAGCGCTTTGACCAGAGGTTCGGCACCTAAATGGAAGGTCACACTGCCAAACTGATCGAATCCTTTATAATGGGTCGCTGAACTGACCCAGCTTTCACCTAACAACAATACGCGTTTGCTCATGCTGCTCTCCTGAACGGGGCTTGCTCTTGCCCCCGGGATTTAAAAGAGGGATGCTGCGATTTAAAATGGGGGGTGGATCGTGATCGATCCTCAAATATCTCAACGGCTGATGACCCTTTGATATCAAAGTAAACCGGTTTAGTAAAGCGGTTTAGTGATTGAAATATGTGCAATGTGGCGAAATATAAGTCAATTGTATGAAGGTTAGGTGAAAGGGGATTTTTGCGACAGGATTATCTTATGGTCGAGGGGGCGGTTTTTGGAAAAACCTGCTTAAAACTTTTAAAGAAGGTGAGGGGGGATTTGGCTTAGGCCGTGCCCTCTTGCATCTCCGCGCCCTTTGGGTGTCGTTGCCTGTACGGCACCAGACGATGAGTTCGTTTCAGTTGCCACCGAGTGTGGCGTTGGTCGCGCCGCTGCGCGGTCCCTTCGTTCGTTCGAAAGCCAAAAGCGTCTTTCTCCCTCCCTCAGCGCCGCCCCGAGGCCGCCAATCAGGGCTATTGAAGAAAAATCGGCAACCTAAGCTGAGGTCCAAAAACTTTCCATCCGGCATAAAGTCAAAAATCCATCGCCCTTACCCGTTATTTTTCCTTTGCCGTTGTGAGTTTTATTTAAAAAAGGAGGGAGCGGTTTTCCCTAGGGGCTAATATTGGCGCACTCCGTGACGGCGCTGAATGAGAGGAGGGAGACGTTTTTGGCTCCTGACCGAGCGAAGGAATGGCGGAGCCACGCGGCAACGCGCCACACAGAGGAGTGACTGTAAAGAGCTACAAACTTGAGAACCGTTTTATTCAACGGCGACAAGGGCCCGGGATTCTTAAGGGTGGCGGCCCAAGGGCCACCCTTGAGGCGGTCTGGGCCGCAGCCCAGTAAGCGAAGCGCATGAAGTTGAATTTGAAGTTAAGCCATGCGCAGCATTAAGCGTAGCGTTGGACGCGAGCAACTTTCAAGGCCATCAAACTCCGAGCATTTTTTCCGGTTCAATAATTTCAATGGATATTTAACCGGCAGTGCCGGAACCGGGCAAGAGGTCTCCAGGGCGAGCCCTCTTGCATCTCCGCGCCCTTTGGTGTCGTTTACTTGTACGGCACCAGACGATGAGTTCGTTTCAGTTACCAACGTGTGTGGCGTTGGTCGCGCCGCTGCGCGGTCCCCTCGTTCGTTCGAAAGCCAAAAACGTCTTTCTCCCTCCCTCAGCGCCGCCCCGAGGCCGCCAATCAGGGCTATTAAAGAAAAATCGGCAACCTGACCTTAGGTCCAAAAACTTTCCATCCGGCATAAAGTCAAAAATCCGTCGCCCTTACTAATTATTTTTCCTTTGCCGTTGTGAGTTTTATTTGAAAAAGGAGGGAGCGGTTTTCCCTAGGAGCTATTAATGGCGCACTCCGTGACGGCGCTGAGTGAGAGGAGGGAGACGTTTTTGGCTCCTGACCGAGCGAAGGAATGGCGGGGCCACGCGGCAACGCGCCACACACAGGAGTGACTGGAAAGAGCTACAAACTTGAGAACCGTTTTATTCAACGGCGACAAGGGCCAGGGATTCTTAAGGGTGGCGGCCCAAGGGCCACCCTTGAGGCGGTCTGGGCCGCAGCCCAGTAAGCGAAGCGCATGAAGTTGAAGTTGAATTTGAAGTTAAGCTAAAGGCCGCGCGCAGCATCAAGTGTGGCGTTGGTCGCGAGCAACTTTTAAGGCCATCAAACTCCGAGCATTTTTTCCGGTTCAATAATTTCAATGGATATTTAACCAGCCGCGCCGGAACCGGGCAAGAGGTCTCCGGGGCGAGCCCTCTTGCATCTCCGCGCCCTTTGGGTGTCGTTTGCCTGTACGGCACCAGACGATGAGTTTGTTTCAGTTGCCACCGTGTGTGGCGTTGGTCGCGCCGCTGCGCGGTCCCTTCGTTCGTTCGAAAGCCAAAAACGTCTTTCTCCCTCACTCAGCGCCGCCCCGAGGCCGCCAATCAGGGCTATTAAAGAAAAATCGGCAACCTAAGCTTAGGTCCAAAAACTTTCCATCCAGCATAAAGTCAAAAATCCATCGCCCTTACCCGTTATTTTTCCTTTGCCGTTGTGAGTTTTATTTGAAAAAGGAGGGAGCGGTTTTCCCTAGGGGCTAATATTGGCGCACTCCGTGACGGCGCTGAGTGAGAGGAGGGAGACGTTTTTGGCTCCTGACCGAGCGAAGGAATGGCGGAGCCACGCGGCAACGCGCCACACACAGGAGTAACTGGAAAGGGCTACAAACTTGAGAACCGTTTTATTCAACGGCGACAAGGGCCCGGGATTCTTAAGGGTGGCGGCCCAAGGGCCACCCTTGAGGCGGTCTGGGCCGCAGCCCAGTAAGCGAAGCGCATGCTATTGAAGTAAAATGAAATTAAAAATAGAAGGATATGACGGCATCTGCAGCTTTTGAAATGCTAAAATTTTTAGTGGCGCTGAAACGCAAAAAACGCCCGTTAGGCGCTTTTTTCTTACTAAGTGGTGGGCCGTGCGGGATTGATTCGGCCTTCGGCCTCACCCTGCGGGCAACGCTTGCGCATTGTCGTCTCGCTTCGCTCGGCTCGAACCTGTGCGCAGCTTCTCACCCACACGGCCAGGGGAATCTGCAGCTTTTGAAATGCTAAAATTTTGAGTGGCGCTGAAACGCAAAAAACGCCCGTTAGGCGCTTTTTTCTTACTAAGTGGTGGGCCGTGCGGGATTCGAACCTGCGACCAATTGATTAAAAGTCAACTGCTCTACCAACTGAGCTAACGGCCCACT
>NZ_AJHJ01000036.1 GCF_000257645.1 Serratia sp. M24T3 | reverse complement strand
ACTTACCTGTGTAAGCTTCTG
Source organism: Serratia sp. M24T3 (assembly GCF_000257645.1). GTDB lineage: Bacteria > Pseudomonadota > Gammaproteobacteria > Enterobacterales > Enterobacteriaceae > Rouxiella. Next base: position 49,406 of record NZ_AJHJ01000036.1, on the reverse strand, counting down.
GGGATGAACTCGCTTGCTGCCTTGCTCTAATTCGAAATCTCTGCGCTTTGGCAACAGTTTGATCTTTCGAGCTACAGCGGCGTTCGCCTCCCTCGTTCACCCCAGTCACTGACCTGTGTAAGCTCCTGAGGATGAACTTGCTTGCTGCCTTGCTCTAACTCGAAATCTCTGCGCTTTGGCAACAGTTTGATCTTTCGAGCTACAGCGGCGTTCGCCTCCCTCGTTCACCCCAGTCACTGACCTGTGTAAGCTCCTGGGGATGAACTTGGTTGCTGCCTTGCTCTCACTCGAAATCTCTGCGCTTTTGGTGTTGAGAATGAAAATACTCCAAACCTGAGTGACTTATTTCTAAAAGTCGCTCGGGTTTTTGTTTTTAAGCATCTTCAAATCTGACTATCAGATTTATAAGAGACTCAAGCTCTTTGTGCATTTAATAGTGCTGCAAGATCATTAATTTAGCGCTTACAAAGCTGACTGTTGCTATTTAGTTAAAAATAACCCGCATTTTTGTGCGTGAAACGTCCATTTCACGGCAGTTTCACGCACTTTTCATTTAATTAAAGCGCAAAGTTGGCATTGATTGCTCAAATATCATACGTATCATGTGGTGATTTTTTAGCTAAATCCAGTGAATTTTACTGCCCAGCGTTTCAAATCCAGTTTAAGATTCTGCTTTTAGGATCGAGACTTGCCTTCATGCACTATAAAAGCGTACCTTAACGCCGCTGCACTCGCATTCCCCCTGCATAAAAAAGTCATTTTCATATCGTCAGGCAACTTCCTCAAGTTTATGCCGAGTGCCAGCAGCGGACACTTTTATTCATTTTGCACAGGCATCACGACATCATCATGAGTCATCAGTTAAAAACCAAAGATATTCTGGCATTGGGCTTTATGACCTTTGCCTTATTTGTCGGTGCGGGAAATATCATTTTCCCTCCGATGGTAGGATTACAGGCCGGTCACCACGTATGGTGGGCCGCACTCGGTTTTATGATCACTGCCGTCGGTCTACCGGTGATGACCGTGATTGCTCTTGCTCGTGTCGGTGGCGGTATTGATGCGCTGAGCACCCCAATTGGTCGCAAGGCCGGTCTGTTATTGGCGACCGTCTGCTACCTGGCCGTTGGTCCGCTTTTCGCCACGCCGCGTACCGCAACGGTTTCTTTTGAAGTTGGGATTGCACCGTTAACCGGTGACGGCGCAACTCCGCTCTTGGTGTACAGCCTGATTTACTTCGTGCTGGTGATCGGAATTTCGCTTTATCCGGGCCGCCTGCTCGATACTGTAGGCCATATTCTGGCGCCGCTGAAAATTGTTGCGCTGGCAATCCTGGGTATTGCTGCCGTGCTGTGGCCTGCCGGTCAACCGCTGCCAGCCACTCAGGCTTACGAAACCCAGCCGTTCTCCAACGGTTTCGTGAATGGTTATCTGACTATGGATACGCTGGGCGCATTGGTGTTCGGTATTGTCATCGTTAACGCAGCACGTTCTCGCGGAGTAAGCGACGCCAAGCTGTTGACTCGCTACACTGTTTTAGCCGGTTTGATTGCCGGTCTGGGCCTGCTGCTGGTTTACCTGAGCCTGTTCAAGCTCGGCGTTAACACTGCATCGCTGGTGCCACAGGCGCAAAATGGTGCTGTTATTCTGCACACCTACGTACAGCAGACCTTTGGCGGTGTCGGTAGCTTCTTCCTGGCAGCGCTTATCTTCATCGCCTGTATGGTGACTGCGGTTGGCCTGACCTGCGCCTGCGCCGAGTTCTTCTCGCAATATCTGCCGCTGTCTTACAAGACGCTGGTATTTATTCTGGGCCTGTTCTCGATGCTGGTTTCTAACCTTGGCCTGAGCCACCTGATTCAGATTTCAATCCCGATTCTGACCGCTATTTATCCACCGTGCATCGCCTTGGTTGTTCTGAGCTTTACCCTGCGCTGGTGGAATAGCACCGCCCGTATTATCGCGCCGGTGATGCTGGTCAGCCTGATTTTCGGTATTATTGACGGTATCAAAAGCTCCAACTTTGCTGCCAGCCTGCCGGAATGGACTGCTCATTTGCCGCTGGCCGAGCAAGGTTTGTCCTGGCTTCCACCGTCAGTCTTGATGCTGCTGCTGGTTGGGATTTACGACAAAGTGAGTGGTGCGCGCAGCGTTACAGCACACCAGTAATGAAAACGCCAGAAAGGTGCCCTCGGTGAGTGGCACCCGCGTTGATTAAGCATTCGCCAATCAGGGCCACGGACTCGTTTCCGTGGCTTTTTCGTTGGCAGAGGATAGCGGCGACCATTCCGTTATCTCGTTTTTAGACCGCGCTTTATGATTTGGAATTTTTAAATGCAACAATCTCTAGATACACAGTCGGCCGAGAAACCCTCGACTTCGCTTAAACGCGGATTAAGTACCCGACACATTCGCTTTATGGCTCTCGGCTCGGCGATTGGTACCGGCCTGTTTTACGGTTCGGCAGATGCGATAAAAATGGCGGGGCCAAGCGTGCTGCTCGCCTACCTCATTGGCGGGATTATTGCCTTCATCATCATGCGTGCGCTGGGAGAGATGTCGGTAAACAACCCACAGACAGGCTCGTTTTCACGCTATGCACAAGACTATTTAGGACCATTGGCAGGCTATATCACCGGCTGGACCTACTGCTTTGAAATTTTGATCGTTGGTATCGCCGACGTGACAGCGTTCGGCATCTACATGGGCGTCTGGTTCCCCGACGTGCCGCACTGGATGTGGGTTCTGAGCGTGGTGCTTATCATCGGCGGCATTAATATGATGAGCGTTAAAGTGTTCGGCGAGCTGGAATTCTGGTTCTCGTTCTTCAAAGTATTGACCATCATCGTGATGATCCTCGCCGGTTTAGGCATCATCATCTGGGGCATTGGCAACGGCGGACATCCGACCGGCATAAGCAACCTGTGGAGTCACGGCGGCTTCTTTAGTCATGGTTTGATGGGCACCATTCTTTCACTGCAACTGGTGATGTTTGCCTATGGCGGCATCGAGATTATCGGTATTACTGCCGGCGAGGCCGAGGATCCAAAAACCACCATTCCAAAAGCCATTAACTCTGTGCCTTGGCGTATTCTGGTGTTCTACATGGGCACGCTGTTTGTGATCATGTCCATTTTCCCATGGAATCTGGTGGGTACTCAGGGCAGCCCGTTTGTTCTGACTTTCCAGCACATGGGCATTGCCGCTGCTGCAACTATTCTTAATTTTGTAGTGATTACTGCTTCGCTTTCAGCTATTAACGCCGATATCTTTGGCGTCGGCCGCATGCTGCACGGCATGGCCAATCAGGGGCAGGCACCAAAAGTGTTTGCTAAAGTATCCCGTCGCGGCACGCCATTTATGACCGTGATTGTGATGATGGTTGCCCTGCTGATTGCGGTATATCTGAACTACATCATGCCGGAAAACGTGTTCCTGGTCATTGCCTCACTTGCGACCTTTGCCACCGTTTGGGTATGGATTATGATCCTCTTCTCGCAGATTGGTTTCCGCCTCAAGTTAAGCCGCAAACAGATTTCTGAGCTGGAATTCCCGATGCGCGGCGGCATCTTCACCTCGATTGTTGCTATCATTTTCCTGTTCTTTATCATCGGGCTGATTGGCTACTTCCCGGATACCCGCATGTCATTGTATGTTGGGGGAGTATGGATTCTTGCACTGGTGGTCAGCTATTGGATTAAAACCCGCAGGCAGGCCTGATAAGCAATAACCTGCAGCAATAAGAAAGGGAGGTAAGCAAGCGCTCACCTCCCTTTTGATTTCTATTCACTTAATTACTTTATGGGCGAGTATCTCGGTCAACAAGATACACTTTTACAAATGCTCATTATTAGGGGAAACGTTCCGATGAGGCCGTAGCGGCGTTTTTGCCGCCGAAGCGCCTCGCGGGACGGTCGACCCGAGTATCTCGGTCAACAAGGTTTAAATATTAATAACCTTTTGCCGCCCCGGCAGGACGACGAACGTCATTGGCGCCGTAAAGATAGCCCTCACGCACCTTGCCAGATACCGCCGCGTCATTGCCCGAACTTTGCGGAGTAACCCCCACCGCACCCGGCAGGCCTACCATAATCAGCTCCGCCGCGCCCCATGGCGTCTGCTCAACCATTTTGTAACCCATCTTCTGCAACAAATTCAAACTGTCAGCCGACACACCGCGCTGCTCGTAATACACTTCATCCGGCAACCACTGATGGTGAATACGCGGCGCATTTACTGCTTCCTGCGGAGGCATGCCGAAATCGATCACATTCAACGCGGTTTCCAGCGTAATAGTGATGATACGAGACCCCCCCGGCGACCCCAGAACCATAAAGGTTTTGCCGTCTTTAGTGATTAAACTCGGGCTCATCGACGATAGTGGGCGCTTACCGGGGGCGATGGCATTTTTACTGCCCTGCACCAGCCCGTACATGTTTTTCTCGCCGACCTTGCTGGTAAAATCGTCCATCTCATCATTCAAGAAGAACCCTGTACCCGGAGCAATCTCGATGGAACCAAACAGCCCATTGATTGTATAAGTGGTCGAAACTGCATTGCCGTCTTTGTCGACAATAGAATAATGCGTGGTTTCCGGTTTTTCGTGCGGCTCCATACCAGGCTGAACCTGCGAAGAAGGTGTGGCCTTGTCAGCTTCGATTTTCTTACGGATATCAGCAGCGTAGCTCTTGCTCAACAAACGATCCACAGGATTGTCAACAAACGCCGGATCGCCAAGGAAGGTGTTGCGATCCATATAAGCATGGCGCATTGCCTCAGTCAGATAATGAATAGACGCCGCCGAGTTAAAGCCCATGCTCTTCAGGTCATAACCTTCAAGAATATTCAGCGTTTCACACATCGTCACACCGCCCGAGCTTGGCGGAGGCGCAGAAACAAACTTGTAGCCACGGTAACTGCAGGTTACTGGCGCGGTTTCAGTCACCTTATAGTTGGCAAAATCAGCCGCGGTGATAATACCGCCGCCTTTTTTCGAGGCCGCTTCGACCGCAGCAGGAATTTTACCCTTATAGAAAGCATCAGGGCCGTGCTTAGAAATTGCCTCAAGCGTCTTGGCCAGATCCATTTGCACCAGCTTGTCGCCCGGTTGCAGCGGAGTGCCGTCCTTGCGCAGGAAGATTTTCGCCACGTCGGGCTGGTCTTTAAACTTTGCGGTCTTGGTGTCGAGAATGTCGGTGTCGGCGCGAGTCAGCACAAAACCATCGCGAGCCAGCTTGATTGCCGGAGCCATTACCTGAGCGCGAGTCAGCTTGCCGTAAGCGCGCTGAGCGTGATCCAGACCCATCACCGTACCCGGTACGCCTACCGCCAGATAACCATACAGACTGGCACCTTTTTTGATATTACCCTGTGCGTCGAGATACATATTGGCGCTGGCCGCAGCGGGCGCCATCTCGCGGAAATTGATGAAAGTGTCTTTGCCGTTGGCCAGATGCACCGTCATGAAGCCACCGCCGCCAATGTTGCCACAGCATGGGTTGACCACCGCCTCGGCGTAGCCCACCGCTACTGCGGCATCAATCGCGTTACCGCCTTTCTTGAGAATATCGACGCCCACCTGAGAGGCGAGGTATTGGGAGGTCACCACCATGCCGTTTTTGGCTTCTACCGCCGGGTTAGAGGCGGCATATAGAGAACCGCTGACTAGCAGCGCGGCCAAGGTCAGAGGTACGGTTAACGGCTTCGTCCATTGTTTTAAAAACATAAAAGCTCCTGGTTACACCCTGTAGTGTGATTTTTTGTCGCGTTAATAATGCAAAGCGCAGGCCATTTATTGAAACAAAAATTCAAATGCTGCAATAACATACATCAGCTTAGATGTTATTTAACATATGAGATACAAAGGCAGGCAGGAGTATGAGCTTGGTCGAAAAAAAATTGCGTTGGAGAGAGGGTTTAAAGATGCGAGGCAAAAAAAAACGGCCAGCATAGGCTGACCGTCGGGCAATTCTGTTTTAGCTAACGCCAATAATCAAATGTGATTACAGGTTGATAGCATGCTCAGACAGGTATGCAGCAACGCCGTCTGGTGATGCGCTCATGCCTTTTTTGCCTTTTTCCCACTGTGCAGGACAAACTTCGCCGTGCTCTTCGTGGAATTGCAGCGCGTCAACCATACGCAGCATTTCGTCGATGTTACGGCCCAGCGGCAGGTCGTTAACAACCTGGTGGCGCACGATACCTTTATCATCGATCAGGAAAGAACCACGCAGAGCAACACCAGCGTCTGGGTGTTCGATGCCGTAGGCTTTCTGGATTTCACGTTTGATATCAGCAACCATCGCGTATTTCACTTTGCCGATGCCGCCGTTTTCAACAGGGGTGTTACGCCATGCATTGTGAACAAACTCAGAGTCAAAAGAGATACCGACTACTTCAACGCCTTTTGACTGGAAGTCTTCGTAACGCTTGTCGAAAGCGATCAGCTCAGATGGGCACACGAAAGTGAAGTCCATTGGCCAGAAGAAAACAACGGTAGCTTTACCCGCAGTGTGTTTTTTAAAGTTGAAGTTTTCAACAACTTCGCCGCTGCCAAGAACAGCTGCTGCGGTAAAATCTGGGGCCGGACGAGTTACCAGAACCATAAAAACTCCTTTCTAGTATTAGGTAAATGGAGGGATTATCAAATCGCAGCCAGTATAAGTGCAACGACTAGGGGAATAAACCCCATGGGACCAATCGATCAGATAGCATTCGGCTATCAAATGTGATCTAGATCTGCTTATTCTTGGCCTGTTGCATCATTTGCGGGTAAAACTGCCAGAACTGTCGCTCTAAATGCTCGTATTGGAGACTAACGTCGTAAAACGAGCCAGCGAGAGCCGCCAGTCGTGGCCGCCGATTGGCCATACCTTGTAACACATCGCCTATGAAGGGGAGTTCGGCATAACGCTCCATCCATCGTTGAGGCCAAAGATAGGTATTGAGACTTTGAAATCGCTCGGGAGTTTCTGCCAGATGAGGTTCAATCGTTTCACGACACTGATTGATAAACACTGCCAGCGGCATCTCCGGGCAAAGCTTGTCCCAGTGCAGCGACAGGAAGTGATCCCAAACGACGTCGAGCGTTATGGAGGACACTCGTCGAAATTCGGGGCGGAAAAAGTCACGGGCAACTTTTACTTCCGGCAGTGAATCGGTCATCACGTCAACTCGCCGATGCATGCGTATTCCGCTGACTACAGCAGCAGAATACAGGCCCTCGGGATTGCCGCGAACGAAATCCGCCATCAGGTTGCCCATCAGCGAACTGTCGGCCAGTTTGGCCAGATGAAGGTGTGCGAGAAAATTCATTTGCGCAGTATAACGCCTTTATGCCGCAAGTTGCAGCGCCATTGGCTTCGCTGTCCACTTAACGTACCGTCAGGAAGCATCATTTATTAAGGGTAAAACTTGCAGCCACAACGCGCGCACTCTAGACTAAGCCGCCTGTTTTTTTATCCTGCGTGCAGCCGTTCGCGGCAAAAAGCGGGATAAACGATTTTATATCTTAAGTTTAAGTGGAAATATCAGCTATGCGTGTTGCCGATTTTACGTTCGAACTCCCCGAGTCCCTGATTGCCCGCTATCCGCAGAGTCAGCGCAGCGGTTGTCGTTTATTGTCTCTGGACGGGCCGACCGGCGAACTGACTCATGGTATTTTCACCGACGTTTTAGACAAGCTGAACCCGGGCGATCTGCTGGTATTCAACAATACCCGCGTTATTCCTGCCCGCGTATTTGGTCGCAAGGCTAGCGGTGGCAAAATTGAAGTGCTGGTTGAGCGCGTGCTGGATTCAAAACGCGTGCTGGCCCACGTGCGAGCCTCCAAATCACCTAAGCCGGGAGCAGAATTGCTGCTGGGCGACGCCGAAAACATCAAGGCGACCATGGTGGCGCGTCACGATACTTTGTTCGAGCTGGAATTCAATGAAGACCGCGATGTCTTTACTCTACTCGACGAGATCGGCCATATGCCGTTGCCTCCTTATATTGATCGTCCTGACGAAGACGCCGACCGCGAGCTGTATCAAACAGTTTACAGCGAACGCCTGGGGGCAGTTGCTGCACCAACGGCGGGACTGCATTTTGATCAGCCGCTGATGGATGCGTTGCAGGAAAAAGGCATCGAATTTGCGTTTGTGACCCTGCACGTTGGCGCAGGCACCTTCCAGCCGGTACGTGTCGATACTATCGAAGAGCACGTAATGCACGCCGAATACGCCGAAGTACCGCAGGAAGTCGTGGATGCGGTAATCGCCTGTAAAGCGCGCGGTAATCGCGTGGTGGCGGTGGGAACCACCTCGGTTCGTTCGCTGGAAAGCGCGGCCAAGGCCTGTAAAGAAGGGCTGATTGCGCCATTCTTTGGTGACACCAGCATCTTTATTTTCCCTGGCTATGAATATGATGTGATCGACGTGCTTATCACTAATTTCCATCTGCCTGAATCGACGCTGATTATGCTGGTCTCGGCTTTTGCCGGTTATAAAAATACTATCAACGCCTATCATCAGGCGGTGGCAGAGCAGTATCGTTTCTTTAGTTATGGTGATGCGATGTTTATCCACCGTAACCTACTGGCTTCACAGGAAATTGTGGGACAGTAATTTTTGCTGGCTCTTATCGTCCAGGGCCTTACTTTTCAGGTTTAACCTGAATCTTACCAAGCATTGGACTGTTTTTCCGGTGTGGAGAATTGATTGAAAATGAAGTACGAACTATCTACCACTGATGGCCGCGCACGTCGCGGTCGTTTGGTGTTCGAGCGCGGTGTTGTTGAAACTCCAGCCTTTATGCCCGTGGGTACTTACGGCACCGTAAAAGGGATGACCCCGGAAGAAGTCAAAGAAACCGGCGCGCAAATCCTGCTCGGTAACACTTTCCACCTGTGGCTGCGCCCTGGGCAGGAGATCATGAAACTGCACGGCGATCTGCACGATTTCATGAATTGGCATGGCCCGATCCTCACCGATTCAGGCGGCTTTCAGGTGTTCAGTCTGGGAGCGATGCGCAAGATCAAAGAAGAGGGCGTGCATTTCCGCAATCCTATCAACGGCGATCCGGTATTTCTTAGTCCCGAGAAATCCATGGAGATCCAAAACGATCTCGGCTCGGATATCGTGATGATTTTTGACGAATGTACGCCTTATCCTGCCGATTGGGATTACGCTAAGCGTTCGATGGAAATGTCACTGCGTTGGGCCAGGCGCAGCCGCGACCGCCACGACGAACTGAAAAATAACAACGCCTTATTCGGAATTATTCAGGGCAGCGTTTACGAAGATTTACGAGATGTATCGATAAAAGGGCTGGTAGATATTGGCTTTGATGGTTACGCTGTGGGCGGTTTGGCTGTCGGCGAACCAAAAGAAGACATGCATCGTATTCTTGAGCACGTTTGTCCGCAGATTCCAGAGGACAAACCTCGTTATCTGATGGGCGTCGGAAAACCGGAAGACCTGGTTGAAGGCGTTCGTCGCGGCGTTGATATGTTCGACTGCGTTATGCCGACGCGTAACGCGCGTAACGGCCATCTTTTTGTGACCGACGGCGTGGTGAAAATCCGCAATGCCAAGCATAAAGATGATACCTCGACGCTGGATGAGCACTGTGATTGCTATACGTGTCGCAATTATAGCCGTGCCTACTTGCATCATCTCGACCGTTGCAACGAAATACTGGGTGCGCGCTTAAATACGATCCACAACCTGCGTTATTATCAGCGTTTGATGGCCGGTTTACGCCAGGCTATCGAAGAAGGTAAGTTAGAGCAGTTTGTGGCCGATTTTTACGAGCGACAAGGCAAGGCAGTTCCGCCTTTAAACTTCTGATTTTGCAAAAATTAAACGTGGCTCTAAGTCATGTTCAATAATGCGAAATCAAAGATTTTTGTGTTTCAATAACTTGTTTTATAACAACAATGAGGGAATTTAAATGAGTCTTTTCATTTCTGATGCCGTCGCAGCAACTGGCGCCACGTCACAGGGAAGTCCTTACTCTCTGGTTATCATGCTGGTGGTATTTGGTCTGATTTTCTATTTCATGATCCTGCGCCCGCAGCAAAAGCGTTCTAAAGAGCACAAAAAACTGATGGACTCCATCGGTAAAGGTGATGAAGTCATGACAACCGGCGGCCTGATCGGTCGTGTGAGCAAAGTAGCTGATACCGGTTACGTTGTTATCGCACTGAACGAGACCACCGAAGTAATGATCAAGCGTGACTTCGTAGCTGCCGTTCTGCCGAAAGGTACGATGAAGGCGCTTTAATTTTTGATTTTCCCGAAGGGAACTGCCGTGTTAAACCGTTATCCTTTGTGGAAGTATCTGATGCTGATCTTCGTGATCATCGTCGGTCTGCTATATGCGCTTCCCAACCTTTATGGTGAGGATCCGGCTGTTCAAATTACTGGCGCCCGAGGTTCGGACGCCAGTGTTGCAACGCTGGACCAAGTCAGAGATCTACTGAATAAAGATAAACTTGTCAGCAAGTCCATTGCGCTGGAAAACGGCTCAATCCTTGCTCGCTTCAACGACACCGACGTTCAGCTGCGCGCCCGCGATGCTCTGACCGCGGCGCTGGGCGACAAATTTGTTATCGCATTGAACCTGGCTCCTGCGACGCCTTCCTGGCTGACCATGCTGGGTGCCGAGCCTATGAAACTGGGTCTCGACCTGCGCGGCGGCGTGCACTTCCTGATGGAAGTCGACATGGACACTGCGCTGGGCAAACTGCAAGAACAGACCATGGACAACATGCGTAGCGACCTTCGTGACCAGAGCATTCCTTATGCCACGGTTCGCAAGGCTGATAACTACGGCGTTGTACTGAGTTTCCGTGATTCTGCTACCCGCGACAAAGCCTCAAGCTACCTTTCGCCGCGCCATCGTGATCTGGTATTCAGCAACAGCGGTGACACCGATCTTCGTGTCGTGATGACTGACGATCGCATCAGCGAGGCCAAAGAATACGCAGTACAGCAGAACATCAATATTCTGCGTAACCGTGTGAACCAGCTGGGTGTTGCCGAGCCAGTGGTACAGCGTCAGGGTTCTGACCGTATCGTGGTAGAGCTGCCAGGTATTCAGGACACCGCTCGCGCCAAAGAAATTCTGGGTGCAACCGCAACGCTGGAATTCCGCCTGGTTAACACCAACGTTGATGCGACAGCGGCGGCCAGCGGACGTGTTCCTGGCGACAGCGAAGTCAAGAATATGCAGGATGGACAGCCAGTTGTGCTGTACAAGCGCGTGATTCTGACCGGTGACCACATTACCGATTCCACCTCGAGTCAGGACGAATATAACCAACCACAGGTTAATATTTCCCTCGACAGCGCGGGTGGTAACATTATGTCCAACTTCACCAAGGACAACATCGGCAAGCCGATGGCGACCCTGTTTGTGGAGTATAAGGACAGCGGTAAGAAAGATGCCAATGGCCGTGCGATTCTGGCCAAGCAGGAACAGGTTATTAACGTCGCGACCATTCAGTCTCGTCTGGGTAACAGCTTCCGTATTACCGGTGTGAACGATCCAAACCAGGCTCGCCAGCTGTCTCTGCTGCTGCGTGCCGGTGCGCTGATTGCGCCAATTCAGATTGTTGAAGAACGGACCATTGGTCCAACCATGGGAGCTCAAAACATCTCTCAGGGTCTTGAAGCCTGTCTGTTTGGCCTGCTGGCATCGATTCTGTTTATGGTGGTGTTCTACCGTAAGTTTGGTTTGATTGCGACTTCGGCACTGATCGTTAACCTGGTACTGATTGTCGGGATTATGTCCCTGCTTCCGGGTGCAACGCTGACCATGCCAGGTATTGCAGGTATCGTACTGACGCTGGCGGTGGCGGTTGACGCCAACGTACTGATTAACGAGCGTATCAAGGAAGAGCTGCGTAACGGGCGTTCCGTTCAGCAGGCGATCCACGAAGGCTACAGCGGTGCGTTCTCCAGTATCGTCGATGCAAACATCACGACGTTGATCACGGCAATTATTCTGTATGCGGTCGGTACGGGATCGATTAAAGGTTTTGCAATCACCACGGCTATCGGTGTTGCGACCTCTATGTTTACGTCGATCGTCGGTACTCGTGCCATCGTCAACATGCTTTACGGCGGCAAACGCATCAAAAAGCTGTCTATCTGAGGAGTGCGTTGTGGCACAGCAAGAATATACTGTTGAACAACTAAACTACGGCCGTAAAGTCATCGACTTTATGCGCTGGGACAACGTGGCCTTTTGTCTTTCAGGCCTGTTGTTAATCGCCTCCGTGCTGATTATGGGTGTTCGCGGGTTTAACTGGGGTCTGGACTTTACCGGTGGTACGGTCATTGAAATTACCCTGTCTCAGCCTGCCAATCTCGATGATATGCGCGGTTCGCTGGAGAAGGCCGGGTTCCAGGATCCGATCGTCCAGAACTTTGGCAGCAGCCGCGACGTGGTAGTTCGTTTACCACCACCGAAGTCTGACACTGCCGGTCAGGAATTAGGTAACAAGGTTATCAGCCTGATTAACGCCGATGTCGATAAAACCGCTACCGTTAAACGTATCGAGTTTGTTGGTCCAAGCGTGGGGAGCGATCTGGCACAGGCTGGAGGCATGGCGCTGTTGATTGCGCTGATTTGTATCCTGATTTATGTCGGTTTCCGTTTTGAGTGGCGTTTGGCGCTGGGTGCCGTATTGGCATTGGCGCATGACGTTGTCATCACCATGGGCGTGCTGGCACTGTTCAAGATTGAAATTGATTTAACCATCGTCGCCTCTTTGATGTCAGTTATTGGTTATTCACTGAACGACAGTATCGTGGTATCGGACCGTATTCGTGAAAACTTCCGCAAGATTCGTCGCGGTAACTCTTACGAAATCATGAACGTGTCGCTGACCCAGACGCTAAGCCGTACCATCATGACCTCAGCGACCACGCTGATGGTGGTGTTGATGCTCTACATCTTCGGGGGGCCTCTGCTTGCAGGGTTCTCACTGACCATGTTGATTGGTGTCTCAATCGGTACTGTCTCTTCAATCTATGTCGCATCCGCCCTGGCTCTGAAGCTGGGTATGAAGCGCGAACATATGTTGCAGCAGAAGGTCGAGAAGGAAGGGGCGGATCAACCGTCTATCCTGCCTTGAGCCTGATCGGGTGCTCTCTGTAGCGCCCGATTAAGTGAAAAAACCTTATGGAAAAGGCCTCACAGTATTTAGCTGTGAGGCCTTTTTTTACGCCTGCGATCTGCTCTGGATGCTACAAGTGAAGTTACTTCTGTGCGCTAATCGGCGTCAGCTGATGCAGGTGGACAAAGCCCAGCGTTTCAGGAGTGACATGGCTAAACCGCACTTCGGTCGTTTGCTCGCTTGAAGGCAACAGACGCGGTGTAACGGTAATAATTTGAGATTGCATATCCACAGTCAGCGGTTTGCCGGTGACCTGATCCAGCTGTCCCCACTCAACGACTGCGCTAAACGACGGCAGCGGTTTGCCAGAGGTAGCCTTGATTTTCAATATCGCGCTGGTGCCGGTGCTGTCTGGCGAAACTGAGTCCAACTCGAGACTCAACTGACCGAATTCAGTATTCAGCAAGGCTGCCGTTTTAGCCTGTGGCAACAAATAAACGCCGCTGGTGGATTGGCGGTTCAGCAAGGTCTGACGTTCCAGTGCGCCAGCAAGATCCGTCAGCCTGTCGAGTTTCTGATTAAGCTGGCTGACTTCGCTAGTCAGTGCTGGCGTGGCAGGTTTCTGCTGGGCGCAACCCGCCAAACCAAGCAGGGCGGTAACGGCGAAAATAGCGCGAGAATAGGAAGTCATTGACCTGATGTCCTTATAGGTTTTATGAAGAATTAATGCCCAAGTTTATCATGATAGTGCGTTGGTTATCTGACAGCCTTTGTTGTCGGGTCAGTTCGCGGTAAACTACTGTCCAGATAATATCCGAGCAGGAAGTTCTATGCATTGTCCATTTTGTGCAGCCGTTGACACCAAGGTTATCGATTCACGTCTGGTAGGCGATGGATCACAGGTCCGCCGTCGTCGCCAGTGTCTGGTGTGCAGCGAACGTTTCACCACTTTCGAAGTGGCAGAACTGGTTATGCCTCGCGTGATCAAAAGCAATGAAGTCCGTGAGCCATTCAACGAAGACAAACTGCGTAGCGGTTTTTTAAAAGCACTCGAGAAACGCCCTGTCAGTTCCGACGACGTGGAAATGGCGATCAGCCATATTAAATCGCAGCTTCGCGCCACCGGTGAACGTGAAGTTCCCGCCAAAATGATTGGCAATTTGGTGATGGATGCTTTGAAAGGGCTGGATAAAGTGGCGTATATACGTTTTGCGTCGGTGTACCGCAGTTTTGAAGATATCCGTGAGTTCGGTGAAGAAATTGCCCGGCTTCAGGACTAACACTTCTTTCTAACTCCACAGGGAAGGCCATGTTCAGCGACGATTACTACATGGCGCGAGCTTTTGAGCTTGCGCGCAAGGGACGCTTTACCACCACTCCAAATCCTAACGTAGGCTGTGTGATAGTTCGCGACGGCGAGATAGTCGGCGAAGGTTATCATATCAAAGCCGGAGGACCGCACGCCGAGGTTCATGCCCTGCGCATGGCCGGTGAGCAGGCTCGCGGCGCAACTGCCTATGTGACGCTGGAACCCTGTAGCCATCATGGCCGCACGCCGCCCTGTGCTGATGCTTTGCTCAATGCCGGTATTATCCGTGTCGTGGCCGCAATGCAGGACCCAAATCCCGAGGTCGCCGGTCGTGGTCTTTATCGCCTCAGGCAGGCAGGAGTAGAAGTCAGCAATGGTTTAATGCTTAGCCAGGCCGAAGCGGTGAATCTCGGCTTCCTGAAACGTATGCGCACTGGTTTCCCTTACGTGCAGCTTAAGATGGCCGCCTCGCTTGATGGCAGAACCGCAATGGCCTCGGGGGAAAGTCAGTGGATTACTTCCGCTGCCGCGCGTCAGGACGTTCAGCGTTTTCGCGCCGCCAGCTCGGCGATTCTGAGTTCCAGCGCTACCGTCCTGGCCGACGATCCGTCATTAACTGTGCGCTGGAGCGAGCTAGATCAAGATACGCAGGATCAATACAACCAGGCGTTGTCAGCGATTGGCAGTACCGCACCTGATGATCTTCGCCAACCGCTGCGGGTGATTGTCGATAGCAAAAACCGGGTAACCCCGCAGCACAAATTGGTGCATCAGCCGGGCGAGACCCTGCTGGCCCGTTTGCAGGCCGACGGGCAGAGCTGGCCAGAAAATCTCCGGCAGCTCGTGGTGCCAGCAACCGCCGACAACCGCGTTGATCTGGTAATCCTGATGATGCAGCTGGCTAAACAGCAGGTGAATTCTGTCTGGGTCGAAGCCGGATCAGAGCTGGCAGGTGCGCTGTTGCAGGCCGGTTTAGTCGATGAGCTTATTATCTACATGGCACCAAAGTTGCTGGGTGATAACGGTCGTGCGCTTTGTGTATTACCTGGGCTGGAAAGCCTGACCGATGCTCCGGCCTTTGAATTCAGTGATGTCAGGCAGGTCGGCCCGGATCTGCGTTTGCGTATGAAACCGGTCTATTAAGAGCTGAAGAACGGCCAATATTTGGTACTGTCTGAGCAGGTTTACAAAACCGTGTGTCCAGGCAGGTGAATAATATGATAGAATCCGCCCCCCTGCGGCTAAGCATGGGCTGGGTCGATGCTTTAACTTAAAAGCTTTGTCATAAAAAACATAACGATTTAACCCATTCTAAGGAAACTTTATGAACGTTATTGAAGGTGTTGTAGCAACTCCTAACGCGAAAGTAGCCATCGCGATTGCCCGTTTTAACAATTTCATCAACGACAGCCTGCTTTCCGGCGCGATTGATGCGTTGAAACGTATTGGCCAGGTTGCAGACGACAACATCACCGTTGTATGGGTTCCTGGTGCTTATGAGCTGCCTCTCGCGGCTCGCGCGTTGGCTAACAGCAAGAAATATGATGCTGTTATCGCGCTGGGCACCGTTATCCGTGGGGGTACCGCCCATTTTGAATTCGTTGCTGGCGAATGCAGCTCTGGCCTGTCCAGCGTTGCGATGAACAGTGAAATCCCGGTTGCCTTTGGTGTGCTGACAACAGAAAGCATTGAACAAGCCATCGAACGCGCGGGAACCAAAGCCGGTAATAAAGGTGCAGAAGCTGCCCTGACCGCGCTTGAAATGATCAATGTTATCAAGGCCATCAAGGCCTGAATCTAGTTAAGGGGAATTCCGTGAAACCTGCTGCTCGTCGCCGCGCCCGTGAATGTGCCGTACAGGCGCTTTACTCTTGGCAGTTGTCTAAAAACGACATCGCCGATGTTGAATTACAGTTCCTGACCGAGCAGGATGTCAAAGATGTCGACATTACCTATTTCCGTGAGCTGCTGTCAGGTGTTGCCACCTCGGCCGACAAGCTCGACGCGCTGATGGCTCCGTATTTGTCTCGTCAGCTCGAAGAATTGGGTCAGGTTGAACGTGCGATCTTGCGTCTGGCTCTTTTTGAGCTGAGCAAGCGCCAGGACGTCCCTTACAAAGTGGCTATCAACGAAGCAATCGAATTGGCGAAAACCTTCGGTGCCGAAGACAGCCACAAGTTTGTTAACGGTGTGCTGGATAAAGCAGGCCCGCACATTCGTAAGAAGTAACGTTCCTTGTTAAAGAACGCGTTTCATTAAGGCCGGATCTCCGGCCTTAATGCATTGTGAAACGCAGGATCGTCAATTTTTGGAATAATACTATGGCATGCGGCGAATTTGATTTAATTGCGCGCTATTTTAATCGCTACAGAACGGCTCGTCAGGACGTTCAGTTAGGCATTGGCGACGATTGCGCCCTGCTGACTGTTGCCGACAAACAGCAGATAGCGGTGAGTACTGACACCCTTGTCGAAGGCATACACTTCCTAAAAACGATTTCACCTGCCGACCTCGGCTATAAAGCACTGGCGGTCAATCTCAGTGATTTAGCCGCTATGGGGGCAGATCCTGCCTGGGTTTCCCTGGCGTTAACATTGCCGGAAGTGAATACCGACTGGTTAGAGGCGTTTAGTGACAGCCTGTTTGAGCAGCTTGATTATTATGGCATGCAGCTGATTGGCGGCGACACCACGCGCGGTCCGTTGAGTATGACTTTAACGATTCAGGGGCTTATCCCCGCAGGTCGCGCCTTGTTGCGTAGCGGCGCAAAGGTAGGGGACTGGATCTATGTCACCGGGACTTTGGGTGACAGCGCGGCGGGTCTGGCTATCTTGCAGGACCGCCTTATCATTGATGACGAAAAGGCCTCTGAGGTATTGTGCAAGCGCCATCTCCGTCCCAAGCCGCGTGTGTTACAGGGACAGGCGCTGCGCCAACTTGCCACTTCGGCGATTGATATTTCCGATGGCCTGATTTCCGACCTTAGACACGTTCTCAAGGCCAGCGAATGCGGTGCACGTCTGGATCTCGATTTGCTGCCATACTCCTCTGAGTTGCAACAGCACGTCGAGCCGGAGCAGGCGCTGAAGTGGGCGCTTACCGGGGGGGAGGATTATGAGCTGTGCTTCACGGTTCCAGAAATCAATCGCGGGGCATTAGACGTTGCCTTGGGCCATTTAGGCGCGCAGTTTACCTGTATCGGCCAAATCGCACCGCTTTCTGAAGGCATCAAATATCAGCGTTCAGGCGAGACCATTGAGCTTGAATGGCAGGGATTCGATCATTTCGCACAGGAGAATGGCTCGTGACCATCGAGAACAATACCCGCGGTAATGCAGGAAACAAAAAACGGCCGATGCGCCACAAAGGCAGAACAGGTAACGATGCTGCCGATATGGCGGCGGCGAAGAAGCGACTTGACTTGCGTAATCCGTGGCACCTGCTGGCAACTGGCTTCGGCAGCGGATTATTTCCAGTCGGACCAGGCACCGCAGGCTCTATCGCCGCGATCCCTTTCTGGATAGTGCTGACTTATCTGCCGTGGCAGGTCTATTCGCTGGTGGTAATGTTCTCCATCTGTATCGGGGTTTATCTCTGCCGCCAGACGGCAAAAGATATGCGCGTACACGATCACGGCAGTATCGTGTGGGACGAATTTGTCGGCATGTGGATAACCCTGATGGCGTTGCCGACCAATGACTGGCAGTGGGTAGTTATCGGCTTCGTGGTGTTCCGTATTTTAGATATCTGGAAGCCGTGGCCTATCCGCTGGTTTGACCGCAACGTGCAGGGCGGCATGGGTATCATGATTGATGACGTAGTGGCCGGGGTATTTGGCGCGGCGATTATCTATCTGATTGGTCATCACTGGCCGACCGGGCTGTTCTGATAGATGTAAATGTGATCCGATTGGCAAAGCCAATCCGCGATTCGAGCATTCTAAGCTAGACCACGAAAAAACGGGCGTCAGGGAGAATATCCCGACGCCCGTTTTATATTTCAGCAACTTATCAGATTACTTCACAGTTCCCGTAGCAAAAATCAGGAAAAAATCAGGTGACTTCAGGGAAACTGCCTTACTTGAAGCCGGTGGCCTGATGAGGAACATAGGCCATTTCCAACTCGGCAATCTCTTCAATGCTCAATCTGATATCCAGAGCGGCAATCGCATCTTCTAGGTGCCCAGCCCGCGAGGCGCCAATAATCGGCGCAGTCACCGCCGGTTTGCTCAAGATCCACGCCAGCGCAATTTGCGCGCGCGGCACATTGTGGTCTTCGGCGATTTTAGCCACGCGTTCGGCAATTTTGGCATCTGCCTCTTCGGTTTCACCATAAAGTGCCGGGATCACCTCGTCAGAAACCGAGCGTGCAGTCGTTTCACCCCAAGGACGAGTCAGGCGGCCGCGCGCCAATGGGCTCCACGGCAACACAGCAATATTCTTTTCCAGGCAAAGCGGGTGCATCTCTTTTTCTTCTTCGCGTTGGATCAGGTTGTACTGGTCCTGCATTGAGACAAACGGGGCAAAGCCGTGCTGTTTCTGCAAATCCAGCGCCTGTTTAAACTGTGAGGCGTGCATGGAAGAAGCGCCTATAAAGCGCGCCTTGCCGGCGGTAACCACTTCATTCAATGCCTCTAACGTTTCCTCGATCGGCGTTTCATAATCCCAACGATGGATTTGCAGCAAATCTACATAATCGGTGCCGAGGCGGTTCAGGCTGTCATCGATAGATTGTAGAATCGAGGCGCGAGAAAGGCCCCCTTTGAGGTTCGACAGCGGGAAAAATACCTTGGTTGCCAGCACGAACTGGTCGCGTGGCAGAAATTCGCGCAGTACTTTGCCGACGATTTCTTCGCTGCTGCCGTCAGAATAGCTGTTGGCAGTATCGAAAAAGTTAATTCCGGCGTCGACAGCCTGCTTAATCAGTGGGCGGCTGCTCTCTTCGGGCAGTGTCCAGGCGTGTTTCCCCCGCGATGGCTCACCATAGGTCATACAGCCGAGGCACAGGCGTGACACTTTCAGCCCGGTAGTTCCTAATTGGGTATATTGCATGATTTCTCCGGCATCAGCTTATTGAACAGAAGTTCGCTATCTCCGCGACGAGCGCAAAGTGAACTTCTTAAAAACGTGGGTAACGTTAACTGTAGCTCAGTCTGGAACGGGAAAATGTAGCTGAAGAGGACTGGAGAGATAAATCCCCCTTTTTGCTAAAGAAAAAGGGGGAGACAAGGCAGATTACTGTGGAATATCAGGCAAGCCAGTCATTGATTTGACGCTCGATACCGGCGGCATCAAGACCCAAATCGCTGCGCACTTCTTCCTGTGTGCCCTGAGGCACAAACAGGTCAGGCAGGCCGATGTTAAGCACTGGAACCCTAACGCGTTTCGACATTAGCAATTCGTTCACGCCGCTGCCCGCACCGCCCATAATGGCGTTTTCTTCAACCGTAACCAGTGAGTCATGGCTGGCAGCCAGAGACAGAATTAACTCGTTATCCAGAGGTTTCACAAAGCGCATATCAACCAGCGTTGCGTTGAGATTCTCTGCTGCCGCTTTGGCTTCTGGCAGTAAAGTACCGAAGTTGAGAATAGCTATTTTTTCGCCTTCGCGACGCACCACGCCCTTACCGATTGGCAAGGAAATCAGCGGCTCGCAGGTCGCGCCAGTGCCGGTACCGCGCGGATAACGCACGGCAACCGGGCCCTGATTGTGGTGATAACCGGTATGCAGCATCTGGCGACATTCGTTTTCATCACTTGGCGTCATGATAATCATATTCGGAATACAGCGCAGGAACGACAGGTCGAACGCACCCTGGTGAGTTTGCCCGTCAGCGCCGACAATGCCACCACGGTCGATGGCAAACAGCACCGGCAGGTTCTGAATGGCCACGTCATGGATGACCTGATCGTAGGCGCGTTGCAGGAAGGTAGAATAAATCGCCACCACCGGCTTGTAACCGCCAATCGC
Source organism: Serratia sp. M24T3 (assembly GCF_000257645.1). Lineage (GTDB taxonomy): Bacteria > Pseudomonadota > Gammaproteobacteria > Enterobacterales > Enterobacteriaceae > Rouxiella. The sequence goes on along the minus strand of NZ_AJHJ01000036.1, from coordinate 29,019 downwards.
CAGACCTGCGGCGAAGGTAACTGCGTGCTGTTCGGCAATCGCGACGTCAAAGTACTGCTGCGGGTAAGTTTTTGAGAATTTGACCATCCCCGAACCTTCGCGCATTGCAGGCGTGACGGCCATCAGCTTGCTGTCACCCGCTGCGGTTTCGCACAGCCAGTCACCAAACACTTTCGAATAGCTCGGCAGACCTTCTTTGCTTTTTGGCAACGTGCCGCTGGCCGGATCGAATTTTGGCACCGCGTGGAAACTGATGGGATCGTTTTCTGCCGGCGCGTAGCCTTTGCCCTTGCGGGTCATGACGTGCAGCAGCTGTGGACCTTGCAGGTCGCGCATGTTTTTCAGGGTTTGCGCCAGCGCCACCACGTCGTGTCCGTCAACCGGGCCGATGTAGTTAAAGCCCAGCTCTTCAAACAGCGTACCCGGCACGACCATGCCTTTCAAATGCTCTTCGGTGCGGCGGATCAGTTCCTTGATTGGCGGAACGCCTGACAACACTTTTTTGCTGCCTTCACGCAGGCGGGAATAAAGTTTGCCCGACAGCAGCTGCGCCAGGTGATTATTCAGCGCACCAACGTTTTCGGAAATCGACATCTCGTTATCGTTGAGCACCACCAGCATATCGGATTTGATATCACCGGCGTGGTTCATCGCTTCAAACGCCATACCGGCAGTGATGGCACCGTCGCCAATGACGCAGATAGTACGGCGGCCTTTGCCTTCACGCTCGGCGGCAACGGCCATGCCCAGACCGGCGCTTATCGAGGTCGAAGAGTGGCCGACAGAAAGCACGTCGTACTCGCTTTCATCACGCCACGGGAACGGATGCAGACCATTTTTTTGACGAATTGTAGAAATTCTGTCACGGCGACCGGTCAGAATTTTGTGCGGATAGGCCTGATGCCCTACGTCCCAGATCAAATGATCAAAAGGTGTGTTGTAGACGTAATGCATGGCAACCGTCAGCTCAACGGTACCCAGACCGGAAGCAAAATGTCCGCTGGACTTACTGACGCTGTCCAGCAGGTACTGGCGCAGCTCGTCGCAAAGCTTGGGTAAGCTTTCTTTAGGAAGCGAGCGGAGTTCCCGAGGGTTCTCCGCCAGTGCCAGCGTTGGGTATTTGGCTATATCAAGACTCATTGGTTACTCATATAAGAGGCTCATCCAATTAATTTGGAAATATCGCGACGACAGCGTTTGGGGCAAATCAGCTATCACGCTCGATAACAAAGCGGGCTAACGCCAGCAATGGGGCCGTGTTGTAAGAATGTGTGGCCAGCTCATCCAGGGCGGCTACGGCTTCCAGATAAAGGTCTTTGGCCTTGGCCTGTGCGCCTTCCAGACCCAAAAGGGCAGGGTAGGTGCTTTTACCAAGCTGTTGATCCGCGCCTTGGCGTTTGCCCAGCGTTTGGGTATCGCCAATAACATCCAGAATATCGTCCTGTACCTGGAAGGCGAGACCAATGGCCTCAGCATAGCGGTCAAGCATTGGCAGTGCATCGCGCCCTGGTTTACCGGCAGCCAGTGCACCAATGCGCACGGCTGCACGGATCAGTGCGCCGGTTTTATGACGATGGATTAGCTCCAGCGCATTTAAATCAATCTGTTGGCCTTCTGCGGCGAGGTCCAGGGCCTGTCCGGCACACATTCCGGCGACGCCACTGGCTCGAGCCAACTCAGAAATCATCGACAGGCGATCGTTAACCGCCACGTCGGGCATTTCGACATCCGCCAGTATGGAAAACGCCAGCGTTTGCAGCGCATCACCGGCCAAAACGGCGTTGGCCTCACCAAATTTGATGTGGCAGGTTGGTTGTCCGCGGCGCAGGTCATCGTCGTCCATGGCCGGAAGATCGTCATGAATCAAAGAATAGGCGTGAATGCATTCAATGGCGGCGGCAGGCGCGTCCAGATTGCTCGGATTCAGACCAAAAAGTTGTCCACTGGCATACACTAAATAAGGGCGTAGTCGTTTTCCGCCCAGCAGCGAACCGTGGCGCATCGCCTGAACCAGCGGTGTATCGGCAAAAGGCAACACCGTCATGTAGGCTTCAAGCACGCCATCGACACGTTGTTGCATGTCGCGGAGCTGATGGCTGAAGCTTTTCGCTTCGAATTGTTGTTCTGTTTGGGACATCAGGTATTACTCAGCTTCCGGTGTAAAAGGTTGCAAAGGGGCGTCATTATCGCTGTCGAGCAGAATTTGTACCCGCTGTTCAGCCTGCTGTAATTTTTGCTGCCCCTGACGAGCAAGCTGTACGCCCTGTTCAAACTCATTCAGCGCGTCTTCCAGTGGCAGTTCCCCTGATTCAAGGCGTGCGACGATTTGTTCAAGTTCAGCCAATGCAGTTTCGAAATTGGCAGGTGGTGCAGCTTTTTTTGGCATAATTCTCTTTCAATATCGAAGGTCGGGGAGTCGTAAGCTCTTTTCAGAAACCTATGACGCGAATAACCGGACAGTATGATGCATCCTTTTGCGCGCAAAGTACCCGATTAAAGTGCTATACTTCGCGCCGCAGAATCTATTGGTAAGGGCAGTTTCGTTGAAGCATACCTTTACCAATAGTAGATTCTAGATCCTTATTCATACACTTACGACCCAGTATTCTCACCAGCCAACAAAAGAATGCCATGAAGTTTATCATTAAATTGTTTCCAGAAATCACCATCAAGAGCCAATCTGTGCGTTTGCGCTTCATTAAGATACTTGCAAGCAGCATTCGTAACGTTGTGAAGCCTAGCGATGAGACTTTGGCCGTGGTTCGCCATTGGGATCATATCGAAGTTCGCAGCAAAGACGAAAGCAAACATGATCAGATTGTTGAAATGCTTTGCCGAATTCCAGGTATTAATCACGTACTCGAGGTTGAAGACCGTCCGTACAACGATGTGCACCACATCTTTGAGCAGACTCTTGAAGCCTATCGTGAAGAGCTGGAAGGCAAAACCTTCTGCGTGCGCGTTAAACGCCGCGGCAAGCACAGCTTCAGCTCTGGTGACGTTGAACGCTACGTCGGTGGCGGTCTAAATCAGAATATTGCCTCGGCGTCAGTGAATCTCACTAACCCTGAAGTAACCGTTAAGCTTGAAATCAACGACGACCAGCTGGTCCTGATTAAGAGTCGCTATAAAGGCCTGAGCGGATACCCAATCGGCACCCAGGAAGACGTGCTGTCGCTGATTTCCGGCGGTTTTGACTCGGGTGTTTCCAGCTACATGCTGATGCGTCGCGGCAGCCGTGTACATTATTGCTTCTTCAATCTCGGCGGTTCGGCCCATGAAATTGGTGTAAAACAGGTCGCTTATTATCTGTGGAACCGTTTTGGCAGTTCGCATCGGGTACGTTTTATCGCCATTGATTTTGAGCCAGTGGTGGGTGAAATCCTCGAGAAAATCGAAGACGGCCAGATGGGCGTGGTATTAAAACGCATGATGGTTCGTGCCGCTTCGACCATTGCCGAGCGCTACGGCGTGCAGGCGTTGGTGACCGGTGAAGCCTTGGGTCAGGTATCCAGCCAGACGCTGTCGAACCTGCGCCTGATTGACAATGCCACCGACACCCTGATTCTTCGCCCGCTGATTTCTCATGACAAGCAGCACATCATCGATATTGCGCGTGAAATCGGCACCGAAGACTTTGCTAAAACTATGCCAGAATACTGCGGTGTGATTTCCAAAAGCCCGACGGTCAAGGCAATTAAAGCCAAGATTGAAGCGGAAGAACAACAGTTTGATTTCTCGATTCTGGAAAAAGTTATTTCCGAAGCCAGAAATCAGGACATCCGCACCATTGCCGAAGAAACCGAGCAGGAAGTTGCCGAAGTTGAAACCGTGGCTGAATTTGCTGCAACCGATGTGGTGCTGGATATCCGTGCCCCTGACGAGCAGGAAGAGAAGCCTCTGCAGCTTGAAGGCGTTGAGGTTGAGGTGTTGCCGTTTTATAAACTCGGCGGCGTGTTTGGCTCGTTCGACCAGAGCAAAACCTACCTGCTGTACTGCGATCGCGGTGTAATGAGTCGCTTGCAGGCGCTGTATCTGCACGAGCAAGGCTATAAAAACGTTAAGGTTTATCGCCCTTAGTCGTTAAGCATTGCGCATGAAAAAGGGATTGCTTCGGCAGTCCCTTTTTTACTTAAGTGGCCGCTTATTTATTGGCTGACTGCATTTTGGAAATTTCTTCTTTAGCTTTTTCCAACTGGCTGACGAACTGCGGATTACTGTGCAATCTAGCCACGACAGCCGATGAAACCACCCGCGCCGCGTCCACATCGCTTTGCCAATGATACCCGCAAATTACTCGGCTTTGCCCCAGTTCAAAACCGCGCTTGAGGATCTCGTTCTGGCGCAGCGGGTTGATCTCGGCCAGCACCAGAGCGATCGACCAACCAATTGCAGTATGACCTGATGGATAAGAGCCGTTTTTGGCTAATTTACTTTCATCTTCCGGGCGGCAGGTCGGCTCATGAAAGAAAGCGAACGGGCGAATACGGTTGTACTTTTCCTTCGCCGATTTGGTGGCGTAATCGCCCGCATCTTCTTTCATCGTTGAAATCAGTTCATAGGTCGCAGGCGTATTTTTTGCATCAATATCAAAGCCAAAAGGCTTCGAGAAGTTTTTAGTCACGTTATCGGCAGTGGAGTCGGCATCGCTGTAGGCAATTTCGCCGCGTGGCGTATTGCGCAAATATTTTCCCTGCTCATAAGCAGCCTTATCGGCCAGAAACGCCACACTGTCAAAAGCGGGAGGCGGCGGCAGAAGCTGCACGCTGTCTGCTGTGTCTTGCAGTGTGAGGTAATGTTTATCTGCTGAATGAGCGTAACCGGTTAATACTAAACTGATTAATAAGGCAGAGGTTAATTTCTTCACGCTTGATTTCCCTATGGTGATTGCAATGAGTTCTATTACTTTATGAAATATTTAGACATAAAATCATAACAACCACTGATAGGACTGCAACGAGCATGGCACGCTATTGTGACCACGGTCGCGCAAAGCTCTGAGTTGCCTCAAAACTTTGGCGACTGGGGAAAAGCCAGTGCATTAACTAATTTGCGTAAGCGTATCCCTGACAAGATCAAGGTTCATAGTTAACAGTCGAGTTCTTACCTGATCCATTGGGGTAGGGATTGCTGCATGCAACTCTGCAAATTTTGAGGATTCATAGATTTTATCCATTCGCCTAGTTAATTTTGCTACTGCAACAGCGGCGCACTTACTGTCTGGATATTTAACTATTTTATCTAACGATCTGAGTGCCTTATTACATTTTTTATTGAACGCAGAAGTATTGCTTTCGAGCATTTTTGACGCGCTTTTTAATCCATTGATTTGTTTAACCATTTGTTGGGCAGTGCTTTGGTTTGTGGGATTGGCACTCGGAGGCTGATTAACATGAGAGGGATAAAACACCGCATTGGCGGTAGAGGGCTTTATTGATGTCATCGGGTTCTCGGCTCAAAAATGAGATTTTAGAGCCGTTGCAACGCAAAAACTTATACTTTTCGCTTAAATCTAGTAAGAAACGAAAGCGAAGCAATTAGTCTTGATAGTTGTGTACCCCTGGATACAGCACTAACTGTGAGGCAACCTCGGCGGCTTTTTCTTTACCTATCAACAGGTCAATCATCTTAAGGGCAAATTCGATAGCAGTTCCTGGCCCCTGACTGGTCAACAGATTAACCCGAGGATCAAACATCACGCGTTTTTCCATCCATTTATTGACAGAAATTTTGTCTTTCAACGAAGGAGAGCCGGTCATATTCGCCACCGGAAAAAGATCGTGATATTCAAGAACCAGACCCGGAGCCGCGCATATTGCTGCTACCAACTTGCCCGTCACGTTGAGATGACGGACTTTTTCTACTAATAGCGGACTATCGCGAAAGCATTCTGCGCCTTTCAGGCCGCCGGGTAACACGATGACGTCAAAATCTTCATCAGCTACATCCACTAGCGCCACATCGGCGAGTATTTTTACTCCGCGCGAACACAGAATCTCAAGATTGCCATCCCCGGCAACGCTGGCGGTCGTGACGTTGACACCGGCGCGCACCAGCAGGTCTATCGCCGTGACGGCTTCCAGTTCTTCACTGCCAGGTGCCAGACATACCAGAGCCGAAACGCTCATAATCATTTTCCTTTCTTTTAATTTTTTCAAATAAAGCGGTGTTAACTGGCAGTTGCAGGCCATGATTACGCCCACGGCGCAGCACATATCCGGTAATGTAATCTATCTCGGTGTGACGCTGATTGCGAATATCCTGCAGCATTGAAGAATGGTTGGCCGAAGTTGTGTCGATCACCTGATAAACAAAGTTTAGCAGCGAATCTTTATGCGTCTGATAACCTTCGAAATCCATCACTTCGGCCACTTCTGCGCAGATTTTTTCAATCTGATCCCCATAGGCCAGCAGATCGCCGTTGGTACAGTTATACAGCGCGGTCAGCGGGTTAATCACGCAGTTCACCGTGAGTTTGTTCCACAGCGAAGGCAAAATATTGTCGTGCCAGGCCACGTCGGGTAAGGCTTCGTGCAACATGTCGGCAATGTGACTCGCCCCGGTGCCGCGAGTATTGCCTGGGCCGATATGTGTAATGCCCGCGGCAACGTGAACAATCGCGTTGCCTTCGTGGCGGGCCGCGTGCGTTGTTGCGCCCAAAAGAATCGGCTGGCGGTGACGTGGCAGTTCGTCAATCGTGCCCATGCCGTTGTGCAACAACAATATTACGCAGTTTTCGTTAATCTGCGGTAGCAATGCGCCGAGGGCGCTCGAGACCTGCCAGGCTTTTAGCGTGACTAGCAATAGTTCACTGTCGGCCAAATGCTGTGGATCATTAGTGGGCAAGTTGCGATTAAACGCCTGTCCGTCAGGAAAGATGACGTTCACTGCGCAAAACGGCTGGGGAATGCGCACCCAACCTTGCACATCATGTCCTTGCTGATACAGCGTGGAGAGCCAGAGCTGGCCCAGTGCTCCGCAGCCTAAAACAGTAACCTTCATTTTTGCTCCTATATACCCCGCATCTTTCGTACAGTAACTGTATTCACATCCCTCGCTAACCCTGGTCACTGACTTGAGGGATTAACGTGTTCGCTGCTTTGTTACAGCACTAAACCTACAGGGGTATAGATTGTGTCTCAAAAGCTTAAAGCCATTTAGATAAAACGCAGATGTTGCCAGAATGTAAAATCTATATTTCAAGTATAGCCTTTTGAGGCCCAGATCACACTTTTATGCCAAGTGTTAATTCTGTTCCAAGACCATAACCGCATGGGTATCGGGTTCCAATGCTTTGAAAACGTGGGGTTGATCGCCGGGATAGCAAATGTAATCGCCGGGATTTAATTCTACCGGATTGTCTTCGGGGCCAATTAAAGCACGGCCTTTTGTCACGATGATGTGTTCTACGGCACCCGGTGAGTGCGGGTGTGAATGGCGGTCATCGCCCGGCTGTGTGATCAACATGTAGATATCTCTTCTGGCGCCGGGCGGGCAGGTGGCGAGCAGGATGGCTTTGTAATGGGCCATTTCGGCCGTTACTGACGGGCCTTCACCAAAGCGAATGACTTGTGAGGAGTCCACCTGCGGTTCCATCAGGCGAGCAAAGGGGATATCCAACGCCACGCAAAGCGACCACAGGGTTTCAATGCTTGGATTGCCGTTGCCGGATTCCAATTGCGACAGCGTCGATTTAGCGACTCCCGCGCGACGTGAAATTTCAGCCAAAGACAGCCCCGTTCTTTGCCGTTCTCTCACCAGTGCTTTGGCAATAATACTAATAGGTTGAGTCATCGTGGCTTCCATCGTTTTATATATCGAACGATCGTTCGACTTGAAAGTCTATTGCAGATTGTTCATTATAACAGTCTACGCGTTCGATATGGGATAGGAATTATGCGTTCATCATGGATTTCGCCTCTGGGGGGCGATGTTATTAGAGCCATCGCTCTGGTCTGTCTGGCTGACGGGGTTGTTGGGTTATCTTACGGATCGTTGGCCACGGCCAGCGGTTTTCCACTTTGGGTGCCGATGACATTGTCGCTGCTGGTGATGGCGGGTGCCTCAGAGTTTTTGTTTGTCAGCATTGTGGCGGGTGGCGGCAGCCCGTTTGCCGGGGCGGCGGCGGGGCTATTGGTTAATGCGCGTCATCTGCCGTTTGGTATGGCGGTTAACGAATTAATCGGAAAAAATAATCAAGCCAGTCAGCTGTTTGGTTGCCACATTATGAATGATGAAAGCGTGGTATTCGGCGTTTCACAAAAAAGCCCGGCCAAGGCGCGTATTGCCTATTGGCTGTGCGGGCTTGGTATAGCCGTTTGCTGGCCGGTCAGCGTATTGATTGGCGGATCTTTGGGGAAATTCATTCCAGATATCAATGTGATTGGTCTGGATGCCGTATTCCCCGCCATTATCATGGCGCTGACAGTTTCCGCATTGAGGCAGCGCCAAACATTGCGCCGGGCGCTGAGTGGAATGCTGATTTCATTGGCAGCGGTGCCTTGGTTACCTACCGGGCTACCGGTGTTGTTCTCGCTGCTGGGGCTGGCGGCCTGGGGGAGGAATAAATGAGTCATCAAGCATTGATCATCTCGGGCATTGCGTTGCTGGCATTGGGCACCTACGCATTCCGTTTTGCCGGTTTCAAACTCGGCGGTCGCCTGACACTTTCAGCCAACGCGACGGCATTGCTCGCCGATGCAGCAACCACTTTGCTGTTGGCCGTCGCCGCGATTGCAACTTTTTATCAGGGGGAGGACTTTGCCGGTTTTGCTCGCCCGACTGGCGTCGCGGTAGCGGCATTTCTTGCTTGGCGCAAGCGGCCTCTAATTGTCGTCATTCTTGTTGCAGCGGCTTTAACGGCTGGGCTAAGACTATTGGGGCTAAAATAGTCTTAAAAGCAGGCAGAAGCTTCAGTTTGTACGGCCGGTCTTTGGAAATGGGCAGCTAAGAAGGTATTATGATGGCCATCGAAGAGTTACGTACAAATAAATTTAAGGGAGAAGCGACAATGCCATCTTTCGATATTGTTTCTGAAATTGATATGCAGGAAGTTCGCAACGCGGTAGAGAATGCTACCCGTGATTTGGCCAACCGTTTCGATTTTCGCAACGTTGAGGCTAGTTTTGAACTGAACGAAAAAGACGAAAGCATCAAAGTTGCCAGCGTTTCAGATTTTCAGGTCGAGCAGCTGCTGGATATCCTGCGTTCTGCCTTGCTCAAGCGCAACATTGAAGGCGGCGCACTGGAAATTCCTAAAGAGATGGAGCACAGCGGTAAAACCTTTAGCGTCAACGCCAAGCTGCATTCAGGCATTGAGAGCGCGCTGGCCAAGAAGATTGTGAAGCTGATTAAAGACAGTAAATTGAAAGTGCAGGCGCAGATCCAGGGCGATGAAGTGCGTGTAACCGGCAAGGCTCGCGACGATTTGCAGGCTGTAATGGCGCTGGTGCGCGGTGGCGATCTCGGACAACCGTTCCAGTTCAAGAACTTCCGCGACTAAAAAATAATCTTCCTTTCTAAAAGGATGACAAAAAAGGGGACAAACGACTCAGCCGTAGTCCCCTTTTTTCTACCTACTTCAATCAGGCCTGACTAACAAACGCCTCAAGCGCCTGACGATTAGTCTGTTTGGTATCAACTTTCACATAAGCACTCAGTTCGCTCGCCACCACAACGACATCGGCAACGCCAGGTTGCGATTTCATGCGTGATTCCAGCGACGCGTCTTTAGCCACTTCTTCAGAAAGAGTAATGCGCAGGCTGCTGACATAAGGCGGCTCGGACATGGTCGCACTGACAAAGAACCAAACCAGGGCAATGGCCGCACACACCAGGAATACCGCCCCGGCTCCTGCATGACCAAAAATAAATCCGCCCAGACTGCCGCCGATCGCCACGCCAATAAACTGGCTGGTGGAGTAAAGGCCCATCGCCGTGCCTTTATAGCCTGCTGGAGATTCTTTACTGATTAGCGAAGGCAGAATCGCTTCCATCACGTTAAACGCCAGGAAGAACAGCTGGATACCTGCAATAATTACCCAGAAATGCAGACCGGCAAACCACAGCACCAGTTCCGCAAGCAGGAGAACCGCCACGCAACCCATAAAGACCTGCTTCATGTGGCGTTTTTTCTCGGCATAGATAATAACCGGGATCACCGCGATAAATGACGTCAGCATGGTGATCAGATAAACGCGCCAGTGTTCACTTGGTGGGAAACCGGCACTCTCCATCACTCGAGGTAAGACCACAAAGCTCGACATCAGCAGAATGTGCAGGCAAAGGATACCAAAGTTGAGTTTCAGTAATTTGCTGTTGGTCAACACTTTACTGAAGCTACCTTTTACCATGCTCGATTCACGATTGAGAATATGCGTAGCAGGGGAGGGGACCACGGTTAAAGTGATCACGATGCCGGCAAGTGTCAGGACGGCAATCGCCCAAAACAGCGCGTGCAAACCCCAGGCGTGGGTGATGATTGGGCCTAATACCATCGCGATGGCGAAAGTAATACCGAAGCTGATTCCGATAAAGGCCATAGCCTTGGTGCGGTTCTGCTCGCGAGTCAGGTCTGACATTAGCGCCATGACCGCTGCGGCAATGGCACCCGAGCCTTGCAGCGCACGACCAATAATCACGCCCCAAATGGAATCGGTACTGGCGGCAACGACACTACCTGCCGTGAAGATCAGCAGTCCGAAGACAATAAGCGGTTTACGCCCCATGCGGTCAGAGAGCAGGCCGAACGGGATCTGGAAAATGGCCTGAGCCAGGCCGTAAATACCGATGGCGATACCGATGAGGGTTTCGCTGGCCCCGGATAAAGACATACCGTAAGTGGTTAGAACCGGCAAAACCATGAACATGCCGAGCATGCGTAATGAAAATACCGTCCCTAGTCCCCAGGTTGCCCGACTTTCCTGCCGAGTCATTTGATTATCGTTCATTGCTACCTCAAAATTACAAACAGCGTCATTGTAGTGTTTTCTTTGCGCGCAGGTAAATCGCTGGATGTTTAGCAGATATTTCAGATTTCTCAAGATTGACGAGAATGTTTTTTAAACTGGGGTATTTCAGGCGAGAGATCCAAAAAAAATGGCCGGTAGCGATACCGGCCATTTAACCTTTAACTCAATAGCTTACCAAACGTAGGCCAGCAAGTGATTCGGTGCTGCTGCTGCATTAAAGTCGACAGACATCATGACACTCAGTGAAGTGATGGCAACGATGGAGAAAACAAACAGCTTTCTTGCCCAAACGATGTCATTTTCAGTTTTGTATCCGCGCAGAGCCATGCCCAACCACCAAACGCTCACTGCCGCTGCGACGATCAGGTATTTATAACCTGCGTAACCGCTGAGTGTCAGCATCAAAGTGGCGATCATAAAGGCCAGGATCCAGACCGTAATATGATGCTTGGCGACTGCAACGCCTTTAACTACCGGCAGAACCGGAATGTTGGCTGCCTGATAATCTTTAAAGCGGAAGATGGCTATCGCATAGGAATGCGGCATCTGCCACAGGCTGAAGATCAGCAACAGGATCAACGCACCGGTATCGAACTGGCCGCTTACGGCACAGTATCCGATAACCGGCGGCGCTGCGCCGGATAAGCTACCAATCAGCGTGCCGTAGACTGAGTGGCGTTTCATGTACAGGCTATAAATCCCGACATAAACCACAAAGCCCATTACCGCCAACCACATAGACAATGGGTTGGCGCCAACGTACAGCAGTGCGAAGCCTAAAATACCCAGGATAGTAGCGTAAACCAGGGTGGTTTTCGGCGGTATAAGTCCTTTTACCAGGACTCGGTTCTTCGTTCTTTCCATTACCTTGTCGATGTCGCGGTCTATGTAGTTGTTAAACACACAGCCTGAAGCGACAACCAACGAGACGCCAACAAACGCAGCGAGAAAGAGAGGGAAATCGATGCTTCCTTTGGAAGCAAGGAGGAATCCCCCGACGACAGAAATTAAATTACCGAAAATAATTCCTGGCTTAGTTACTTGCAGGTATTTCTTAATCATCACATGCAGCTCGGCTTTTAACTGACCATCATATTGAGGTTGAGGTTATACATAATCCACAGTGAGCCCACAACAACGATAAAGATAATCACAGCGGTGAACAGGAACGCAATCAGGTTCCAGCGTCCTTCCGATGATGTATTCATATGCAGGAAATACACCAGATGGACCACGATCTGGATTATCGCTGAAGCAATGACTGTTCCCAGAATTAACGAGTGTGATGCAGTGTTGCTCATCACCATCGCAAACGGGATAACCGTCAGGATAATCGATAGAACGAAGCCAATCATGTAAGACTTGAAGCTGCCGTGGCTTGCGCCGCCGTGGGAAGTTGCTGAATGACTCATCCCAGGACCCCCATCAGATAAACAACGGTGAATACACAAATCCATACAACATCAAGGAAGTGCCAGAACAGGCTCAGACACATCAGACGTGTTTGGTTAGTCGGGGTCAAGCCACGACGGCTGATTTGAACGATCATGGTGATGATCCAAATCAGGCCGCAGGTTACGTGCAGACCGTGAGTAGCAACCAGTGCAAAGAATGCAGACAGGAAGCCACTGCGATCCGGACCGAAACCTTCGCTAATCAGGTGATGGAACTCATAGAGTTCCATGCCGATGAAGCCGAGACCGAACAGGAAGGTAACGAACAGCCAGCCTTTGACAGCGCCCGCGTTACCTTTGCTCATACCCAACATTGCGAAGCCGTAAGTAATAGAACTAAACAGCAGGCAGAAGGTTTCTACCAATACAAACGGCAGTTCGAAAATGTCTTTACCAGAGGGACCACCAGCGGTCCCGTGTACCAGTACTGCGAAGGTTGCAAACAGGCTTGCAAACAACACGCAGTCGCTCATCAGGTAAATCCAGAAGCCAAAGACTTTGGTCTCACCCGCGTCGTGGTGACCATGATCTTCATCATGGACCGCGCTATGGGGATTCAGGGAATCAATTGCCATGTTTCACACCCGCTTTGCTGATATTTTCATAATGTTGGTTTTCGATACGTTCAACTTCTTCAACTGAAACGTAGTAGTCAACATCCTCGTCGAAGCTTTTCCAGATCCAGGTGATAACAACACCGGCGAATCCAGCGATCACTAACCACCACATGTCCCAGATAGCTGCGAAACCGAAGGCCAGGCTGCACACGGCAATTACAAAGCCCGCGCCGCTGTTTTTAGGCATATGAATTTTTTCATATTTAGCCGGTTTCTTGTAAGCAGTACCTTTCTCTTTCATGTCCCAGAACTCATCGCGGTCGTGGATATGTGGCACGATAGCGAAGTTGTAGAACGGAGGAGGAGAAGAAGTTGACCACTCCAGAGTACGAGCACCCCATGGGTCACCGGTCAGGTCGCGATTCAGTTCACGGTCACGTACAGAAACCCAGAACATGATGAAGATACACGCGATACCACAGGCAATCAGGAAGGCACCGAACGCGGCAACACACAGCAAGGTGTGGAACTGCGGGTCAATGTTCTGGCTGATACGACGAGTCATACCCATAAAGCCCAGAGCATACAGCGGCATAAATGCTACGAAGAAGCCGATGATCCAGAACCAGAAGGCACGCACGCCCCATTTTTCGTTCAGCGTAAAGCCGAATGATTTAGGGAACCAGTAAGTCAGACCTGCGAAGCAACCAAATACCACACCGCCGATAATAACGTTATGGAAGTGGGCAATCAGGAACAGACTGTTGTGCAGTACGAAGTCAGCACCTGGAACCGCCAGCAGAACGCCGGTCATACCACCCACGGAGAAGGTGATGATGAAGCCGATGGTCCACAGCATTGCTGCGTTCAGGGTGATACGACCCTGATACATGGTGAACAGCCAGTTGAAGATTTTTACCCCGGTAGGGATAGAAATGATCATCGTCATGATGCCGAAGAAGGCGTTGACGTTTGCGCCTGAACCCATGGTGAAGAAGTGGTGCAGCCAAACAATGAACGCCAGCACGGTGATGGCAATCGTTGCCCATACCAGTGAGGTATAGCCAAACAGGCGTTTCTTGGAGAAGGTTGCGGTAACTTCCGAGAACACACCGAACACTGGCAGGATAAGAATGTACACTTCCGGATGGCCCCAGGCCCAAATCAGGTTGATGTACATCATCATGTTGCCGCCCATATCATTGGTGAAGAAATGGGTGCCCAGATAGCGGTCGAGAGTCAGCAGTGCAATAGTAACGGTCAGGATCGGGAAGGAAATAATGATCAGGACGTTAGTACACAGTGCAGCCCAGGTAAATACCGGCATTTTCATCAGCGGCATACCAGGCGCACGCATCTTCATGATGGTTGCGAAGAAGTTAACACCGGTCAGCAAGGTACCAATACCGGATATCTGTAGACTCCATATCCAGTAATCGACCCCCACCCCAGGGCTATACAGCTTACCTGACAACGGCGGATAGGCCAGCCAACCTGTCTGTGCGAACTCACCAATACCCAGAGAGATATTGATCAGTACCACAGCAACGGCGGTGAACCAGAAGCTGATGTTGTTCAGGAATGGGAAGGCAACGTCACGCGCACCGATTTGCAACGGTACAACTACGTTCATCAGACCGATAACGAAAGGCATCGCCATGAAGAAGATCATGATTACGCCGTGCGCGGTGAAGATCTGGTCGTAGTGGTGCGGTGGCAGGAAGCCGGGACTACCGTCCGATGCCATAACCTGTTGGGTACGCATCATAACGGCATCGGCGAAGCCGCGGATAAGCATGACAATCGCAAGGATGATGTACATGATACCCAGTTTTTTATGGTCAACAGAGGTAATCCACTCTGACCACAGATATTTCCATTTACCGAAATAGGTAATTGCCGCTAACAGGGCGATACCGCCCAAAATGATAGCGCCAACGGTAACCATGACGATAGGTACATCAAATGGAATGTCGTTTAACGTTAGTTTTCCGAACATCTTTTATTCCCCGGCTCCGGCAGTGTGAGACTTGTCACCCATATCCATACCTTTCATGTCTGTACCGGCTGGCATAGACATTGTCTGGCCTGCTGGCATATTCATGTCATGCGAGTACTGATCAATGATTGATTTAAACAAGTCTGGTTGAACGGTAGAGAAGTATTCGACTGGGTTGTCGATACTGTCCGCGGCCAGTTTCTTGAAATCACCCATTGTTGCGAGCTGATTCGGAGCTTGCTTAACTTTAGCAACCCACGTATCAAAATCGGCACGCGTAGGTGTTGCAATAGCGTTGAACTTCATACCAGAGAAGCCGCGACCACTGTAGTTTGCCGAGATGCCTTTATATGTACCAGCTTCATTTGCAATCAAGTGCAATTGAGTCTGCATACCGGCCATCGCGTAAATCTGCCCACCTAACTGCGGGATAAAGAAGGAGTTCATGACAGTGTCAGAAGTCACTTTGAACTGCACAGGAACATCTTTAGGGATCACCAGTTCATTAACCGTCGCGATACCTTGCTCTGGATAAATAAACAACCATTTCCAGTCGAGTGAAACAACTTCGACGGTCATTGGCTTTTCATTGGTAACGATAGGTTTGAACGGATCAAGCTGGTGAGTGGTTTTCCAGGTTATTGTTGCCAGGATGGCGATAATAATAATTGGAATGGTCCATACCACAGCTTCTACTTTGTTGGAGTGTGACCAATTTGGACTGTACTTAGCGTTTGTATTAGAAGCGCGATACTTCCATGCAAAAGCAAAAGCCATAATGATTACTGGTATAACGACGATTAGCATTAAACCAATCGCTGTCAGTATCAGCGTTCTTTGCTCAAGTCCAATTGCTCCCTTGGGATCCAATATTGCCGAATTACAGCCACTCAGTAGAACAGTAGATGCAAATATAGACAACATCCCAATACTTTTATTGTATTTCTTAAGTCTCATCTAACGACCTCAATAACAGGGCTCTATTGTCGCTCATGTGTGCGGGCATTTTACGGGAAGGTTACGGTACTGTAAACACGCTTAAAGCTGTGTAAATGCACGTCCCACACTTTATGTTAACGTTGTCACACATGTTACGGTAAGTGACAATTTCTTTGTGGCAACAGTACCTTGCGCTATTAACCATCACTATGGTGAGGAAAAACAAGGCCTAGCAACGGTATGGATATTTAGTGCTTTTTTTAAATGTTTTATATAGGTAGAAATTATGTAAACAGGATGTTGTAATTTGGTTTAAATAAGATTAAAAAAAACGCTGAAAAAAAAAGGTGGTTGAAACAAGTTGTAAACAGGAAATATTTTTTTAATGTTGTTAAAGCATTAATTGATCCAGATCAGAGTAAATCAAGATATTAACCAAATAACAACAATGATTCCCCAGGATACACAACAATTGTGTATCCCGGAAATTAAGTTAATGAAGGCGAAGTAACCGCAAATGCTAATGAGAGTGTAGAAGGGATTATCAATCGCGCCAGAATTTCGCTAAATTCTTTGCTGTCGGCGCAGGGCGAGGAAATCGAGCGTGCTGCCCAGTAAGATGCCCACCACGGCAAATAAGGCTCCTGCCTGCATAATTTTAACCGCCAGTGACGATGCATGGGTCCAGTTAAGCCCATCGGTAATCAGCATTAATACCCACAGTGCCAGCATTAAACTGCCGATTAACAGCAAACGCAGCGCCCAGCGATACGACACGGGGAAATGAATGCGCGGTAAAAAGGAGTCAGTTTTTTGTGCGTGCTCAAGGGTTTGGCGGCACAGCGCCAGCAGCAGCAAGCCAGGTACGGAAGCTACGATAGAGAACAGGTAGAACAGTGGCCAGCCGTGAGCCTCGACAAACCAGCCCGCTATTGGCCCGACATAGACTCTGCCCACCGCCGAAAGCGCCGAAAGCAGTGCAAACTGGGTTGCCGAGAATGATTTGTTGCACAGCGCCATCAGCAGCGCGACAAACGCCGCCGTTCCCATCCCGCCGCACAGGTTTTCAAAGAAGATAGCCGTGCCCATCGAATAAAGGTGTTTGTCGGTAATCGCCAAAATCCAGTAACCGGCGTTTGATATTCCCTGCAAGATGCCGAACAGCATCAACGCGCGAAACAGGCTCAGGCGCTGCATTAATACCCCGCCGAGCAGTGCGCCGACGATGGTGGCCAACAGCCCCAATGTTTTATTTACCAGCCCGACTTCACCGGCATCAAAGCCAACGCCGCGGATCAAAAAGGTGGTGCTCAGGCTGCCTGCGAAGGCATCGCCGAGTTTGTACATTACGATTAACAGTAAAATCAGCCACGCATTGTTGCGACCAAAAAAATCTTTCAACGGTGCTACCACCGCCATTTCCAGCGTAGCGGGAGCAGGTTGATGGATATCAGGTTCGGGGGCAAACAGCGTTGCAGCCACGCCTATAAGCATCAACACGGCCATCAGCCAGTAAGTATGTTGCCAGCCGAGATAGCGGTCGGCCAGCCACAGCGCCAATCCACCTGATACCAACATCGCCAGACGATAGCCCAGTACTGAAACCGCTGCACCGTTACCGCGCTCCTCGGCGCTAAGTAGATCGGTTTTATAGGCGTCGAATACGATGTCTTGAGAAGCAGAGGCAAAGGCTATGAGCACTGCCAGCGCTGCGAGCCAGAATAAATTACGCGTAGGGTCCATAAATCCCATGGCAAAAATCGCGACTACCAGCAACAGCTGCGTAACGACCAGCCAGCCTCGGCGGCGTCCAAGAAAGCTTGGCGTATAGCGGTCCATCATCGGCGACCAGAGGAATTTAAACACGTAGGCCTGACCGACTAGCGAGAAGATACCGATGGTTTTGAGATCCAGATTATCGACTGTCATCCAGGCCTGTAGCGTGCCGGAGGTCAGCGCCAGAGGTAAGCCGGAAGCAAAGCCCAAAAGCAGCAGGATCGCGGTATTACGTTGGGTAAAAATTGAAAAGTACTGTTTTAGCATGGCATCCGTATTCCCGCAGGCCGTTGAAAAGGGGGCTCAAGGGCATGATAAAGGATAAACGCGGATAATAAAGGAGGGAATCGATGGGGAATGCCAAAGGGAACCGTAAAATCAAAGTCTTCTGCCCGACAGTTGCCGGGCAGAAGCGGGCAGGAATTAGTGTGAGTTCGCCTTGATAAAGTCGCTCACGCTGGTGTCCTGTGCCATATCAGAGATAACGTCACCCAGCGCAGTATTGACTACGTTGGTGATTTTGGAATCGGTCGCGGTGAATGCGCCCTGAACGTTATAGCTGGTGTTGTAGTTCTTGACCTGCTTGTTGCCGTTTTTCGCAGTAGCGATGATAGAGATATCGGCTTTGGTGGTGATGTTGTAACGCAGGTTGCCTTCCTGGACGTCGGCATACAGTTTGTTAACCACGATTTGCAAGTCAACGGCGCCGTCAGGACCAATCATATAGCCGCGAGCGGTCATCTGTTTTTCCAGCGCTTCTTGCAGCAGGAAACGCATGTCACGAGAAGGGGTCAGTGAGACCAGTTGTCCGTCGCGATTAACTTTGGCCAGCGCTTTGTCCTGACGCACGTCGGCACCATTGATGCTAATGGTCACGCCCATCAGGGATGGGTCCTGTGTAGGCAAGGCGATTTTAGGCGAAATGTTCAGGGTGTTGCTGCTGGTAGCACAGCCTGCAAGCATAAAGAGTGCCAGTGCAGGGAAAAGGATTTTTTTCAACATATTCATGTTCTCAATTTTCCATCTTTTCAAAGTCAGGATTTGACGTTTTTTGATTGTAGAATGGGCAGCATCATAGCATTGCGGATATTCGGCTTGCCATGAGATTGGACCGCTAAAACGATGAATTTATCGCGGAGAAGCAAAAAATTAGCCCTATGGCGTACTAAATTGTGTCTCAAACTACCTTTTTGTTCACATAAGTAATATTTTCTTTTTGAAAGAAAGAATAAAACAGAAAACCGCCTACTATTTAAGGTAAGACGGCGAAATAGTTGGGCGCAGTTCTCTGTAAAACGTGTTTTTAAGGAGATGGCTATGATTCGCGAGCAAATAGAAGCAAAGTTGGCAGCTGCGTTTGAACCCACGCATCTGGATGTCACAGACGAAAGTTATCGCCACAACGTGCCTGCTGGGTCAGAGAGCCATTTCAAGGTGGTGTTGGTAAGCGATAAGTTTGTAGGCGAGCGTTTTTTACAACGTCACCGCTCAATTTATTCTGTGCTGTCGGAAGAATTGGCAGGAAGCGTGCACGCTCTGGCATTGCACACTTACACGCTTAAGGAATGGGAAGGGTTACAGGATACGGTTCCGGCATCTCCGCCGTGCCGTGGTGCAGGAACTCTTGCATAAAACAGAGATCTTTCTGCAAAAATCACCCTAAATCGCTATTAATCGACGGTATCTCTGGAACTTTCCCCCCGAGTTGCTGTATTAGTAGAAGCGAATTTTGAAACGGCCTGCGGGCCGTTTTTGTTTTTAAGGCGATGATGTCGCGTTTTTTTGATTTCAAGACACGCATCCTCGACGTGCCGCCGTTGCGCCGCTATAATGTCGCGTCTTATTTTTCCGGAATGGTTTCGGGACTTCCTCGAACACTGAGCCAGGGATCTGCTTAGTGCAGTGCATCCCGGTTCGGGGTTGACCGAGCACTTTGATTTTTTTGAGGTAACAAGATGCAAGTTTCTGTTGAAACCACTCAAGGCCTTGGTCGCCGTATCGCTATTACTGTTCCTGCTGAAAGCATTGAAAAAGCAGTAAAAAGCGAGCTGGCAAAAGCGTCTAAAACTGTACGTATCGACGGCTTCCGTAAGGGCAAAGTTCCACACAACGTTATCGAACAGCGTTACGGCGCAAGCGTTCGCCAGGACGTGTTGGGCGATATGATGCAACGCAGCTTTGTTGATGCGATCATCAAAGAAAAAATCAACCCAGCTGGCGCGCCGAACTATGTTCCAGGCGAATACAAGCAGGGCGAAGATTTCAACTTCACCGTTGAATTCGAAGTTTACCCAGAAGTAGAACTGAAAGATCTGGAAAACATCGAAGTAGAAAAACCGGTTGTTGAAGTTAACGAAGCAGATGTTGACACCATGCTGGAAACCCTGCGCAAGCAACAGGCTGACTGGAAAGACTCTGAAGCTGCTGTTGAAGCTGAAGATCGCGTGACTGTAGATTTCTCTGGTTCTATCGACGGTGAAGAATTCGAAGGCGGCAAAGCTTCTGATTTCGTACTGGCTATGGGCCAGGGCCGCATGATCCCAGGCTTCGAAGAAGGTCTGGTCGGTCACAAAGCCGGTGAAGAATTCACCATCGACGTAAACTTCCCGGAAGATTACCACGCTGAAAACCTGAAAGGTAAAGAAGCCAAGTTCGCTATCGTTCTGAAGAAAGTTGAAACCCGCGTTCTGCCAGAACTGACTGAAGAATTCATCAAACGTTTCGGCGTGGCTGATGGTTCTGTAGACGGTCTGCGTGCTGAAGTGCGTAAAAATATGGATCGTGAGCTGAAAGGCGCGGTGCGTAACCGTATCAAGACTCAGGCCATCGAAGGCTTGGTTAAAGCTAACGAAATCGACGTGCCGGCTGCCCTGATTGACAGCGAAGTTGACGTTCTGCGTCAGCAGGCTGCACAGCGTTTCGGCGGCAACGAGAAGCAAGCCCTGGAACTGCCACGTGAGCTGTTCGAAGAGCAAGCCAAGCGTCGCGTTGTTGTTGGTCTGTTGCTGGGCGAAGTTATCAGCCAGCACGAACTGAAAGCTGACGAAGATCGCGTTAAAGCGCTGATCGAAGAAATGGCTTCCGCTTACGAAGATCCATCAGAAGTTGTTGAGTTCTACAGCAAAAATAAAGAGCTGATGAACAACATGCGTAACGTCGCGCTGGAAGAACAAGCCGTCGAAACCCTGCTGTCCAAAGCTAAAGTGACTGAAAAAGCCACGACCTTTACCGAGCTGATGAACCAGACCACTCAGGCTTAATTGTCCAGAGATCATCCCCCGTCCCTTTAATGGAGCGAGTCGATGAGGTCTTGAAAGCCCGTAGTTTGCGCTACGGGCTTTTTTATTTTGCCTATTCTGGCTTTGGACTGGTTTTTTAGATAGCGACTGCTCTATATTTAAGGGACGTTGCGCTATATTTATCAGAGTGATAACCGAAAAAAGCCGGTCAGCACAATAAGTGAGCTATTTGCTGACTTAATGGTTAAGGTAAGCAAAAGAATTCGTCGCAAGGCTTGAAATCTTGCGCTCTCTCCCCAATTGTCTAGTGCTACAAGGGTAACTTTGCTGTTAGCTTCTGACTGATAACCACCGTCAGCCGTGTATGTGGCGACTTGGCCGCTTGAGCATAGTCATCATCGCTTATCTCAAGTAGAATCGGTTTCAACTCGCGCTAAAGAGAATTCTATTAGGAGACGGTTATGTCATACAGTGGTGAAAGAGAACAATTTGCGCCAAACATGGCCTTAGTACCGATGGTTGTAGAGCAGACTTCACGCGGTGAGCGCTCTTACGATATTTTTTCCCGCCTGTTAAAGGAACGTATCATCTTCCTGACTGGCCAGGTTGAAGACCATATGGCTAACCTGATTGTGGCCCAGATGCTGTTTCTGGAAGCCGAAAACCCAGAGAAAGATATCTATCTTTATATCAACTCTCCGGGCGGTGTGATCACCGCAGGGATGTCAATCTATGACACCATGCAGTTCATCAAGCCTGATGTCAGCACTATTTGTATGGGCCAGGCCTGTTCAATGGGCTCATTCCTGCTGACCGCCGGTGCTAAAGGCAAACGTTACGCGCTGCCAAACTCACGCGTGATGATTCACCAGCCGCTGGGCGGTTTCCAGGGCCAGGCAACCGATATCGACATTCACGCCAGAGAAATCCTGAAAGTGAAAAACCGCATGAACACGCTGATGGCGCAACATACGGGCAAATCTCTTGAAGAAATAGAGCGTGACACTGAGCGAG
The DNA here is from genome assembly GCF_000257645.1 of Serratia sp. M24T3. Classification (GTDB taxonomy): domain Bacteria; phylum Pseudomonadota; class Gammaproteobacteria; order Enterobacterales; family Enterobacteriaceae; genus Rouxiella. The sequence goes on along the minus strand of NZ_AJHJ01000036.1, from coordinate 7,071 downwards.
ATCGTTTCCTGTCAGCCAGTGAAGCTGTAGAGTATGGCTTAGTGGATAAAGTAATGACTCATCGCGGCGAACTCTAACAGGCAATTTTCTGCTGGCGCGATGGTCTATAGTTAAACTCATACCGACGTTTTTGTGCGGCGGCGATAAATCGCCGCCCAATGCTTTACCCAAGGCACAATGTATGAGTGAATTGTTCAATAGACATCAGCATGTGTGCGTCAGTGAGTGACATGTCTGTTGGGTTAAATGGTCGTACCGCCGTGAGTTGTCCGCGGGACAAAGATTAAAGAAGAGGTTTACTGATGACAGATAAGCGCAAAGACGGTTCAGGAAAGCTGCTGTACTGCTCTTTTTGCGGCAAAAGCCAGCATGAAGTGCGAAAGCTGATTGCCGGGCCGTCAGTGTATATCTGCGATGAATGTGTCGATTTATGTAATGACATTATTCGCGAAGAGATTAAAGAGGTCGCACCGCATCGCGAACGCAGCGCGCTGCCGACTCCACACGAAATCCGCGAACACCTCGATGACTATGTTATCGGTCAGGAACCTGCGAAGAAAGTTCTGGCTGTTGCGGTTTATAACCACTACAAACGCTTGCGCAATGGCGACTCCAGCAATGGTATCGAACTTGGCAAGAGCAACATTCTGCTGATCGGCCCGACCGGTAGCGGTAAAACGCTGTTGGCTGAAACGCTGGCTCGTTTCCTGGATGTGCCATTTACCATGGCCGATGCCACCACGCTGACCGAAGCCGGTTACGTGGGTGAAGACGTCGAAAACATCATTCAGAAGCTGTTGCAGAAATGTGATTACGACGTACAGAAAGCTCAGCGCGGCATTGTCTATATCGATGAAATTGATAAGATTTCTCGTAAGTCTGACAACCCGTCTATCACCCGTGACGTTTCGGGCGAGGGCGTGCAGCAGGCGCTGTTGAAACTGATCGAAGGTACTGTGGCTGCCGTTCCTCCTCAGGGCGGACGTAAGCATCCACAGCAGGAGTTCTTGCAGGTTGATACCTCAAAAATCCTGTTTATCTGCGGCGGCGCATTTGCTGGTTTGGATAAAGTTATCGGCCAACGTCTGAATACCAGCACCGGTATCGGTTTTGGCGCAGTGGTTAAAGGCAAGTCAGAGAAAGCAACGGAAGGGCAGTTGCTGGCTCAGGCAGAACCTGAGGATTTGATCAAGTTTGGTCTGATCCCTGAGTTCATTGGTCGTCTGCCCGTCGTGGCAACGCTGAGCGAACTGAGTGAAGACGCGCTGATTCAAATCTTGAAAGAACCAAAAAATGCCCTGACTAAACAATATCAGGCATTGTTCAACCTTGAAGGCGTTGAGCTTGAGTTCCGCGATGAAGCATTGATTGCAATCGCGAAAAAGGCGATGGATCGCAAAACAGGTGCTCGTGGTCTGCGTTCTATTGTTGAAGCTGCTTTACTGGATACGATGTACGATCTGCCATCTCTTGACAGTGTGGACAAAGTCGTTGTTGATGAGTCCGTCATTGCGGGGCAATCTGAACCTCTGATGATTTATGGCAAACCTGAGGCGCAACAAGCTTCTGGTGAATAAATAGCCAGCTTTACAGACGTTTAGTGGAGAAATGGGGGATTTTTTCCCCCATTTTTTTTCCTCGCATTCTTGTCGTTGAATGTCAGATATTCATCCCCATATACTCAGTTAACTACTTGCTGAAACCCGCTGACTCGTGTTTCACGAGATTTCCTTAACCTGGCGGAAGCTAAACTAAGAGAGAGCTCTATGAACCCTGAGCGTTCCGAACGCATAGAAATCCCCGTATTGCCTCTGCGCGATGTGGTGGTTTATCCGCACATGGTGATCCCGCTGTTCGTTGGCCGGGAGAAATCGATTCGCTGTCTTGAAGCGGCAATGGACAATGATAAAAAAATCATGCTCGTTGCGCAAAAAGAGGCCTCGACGGATGAGCCTGGTATCAACGATTTGTTCTCAGTGGGCACCGTAGCCTCTATTTTACAGATGCTTAAACTTCCAGATGGAACCGTCAAAGTTCTGGTTGAAGGTTTACAGCGCGCCCGCATCACGACACTGTCCGACAGCGGTGAACACTTTGCTGCCCAGGCCGAATACCTGGAATCGCCAGCGGTTGACGAGCGTGAGCAGGAAGTTCTGGTACGTACGGCTATTAATCAGTTTGAAGGTTATATCAAGCTGAACAAAAAAATCCCGCCGGAAGTCCTGACTTCACTGAACAGCATCGAAGACGCGGCACGCCTGGCGGATACTATCGCTGCGCATATGCCATTGAAGCTGGTCGACAAACAGTCGGTGCTCGAGATGTTCGATATTACCGAACGTCTGGAATACCTGATGGCGATGATGGAATCGGAAATCGACCTGTTACAGGTTGAGAAACGTATCCGCAATCGCGTCAAAAAACAGATGGAAAAAAGCCAGCGCGAGTACTATCTGAATGAGCAAATGAAAGCTATTCAGAAAGAGTTGGGCGAGATGGACGACGCGCCCGACGAGCATGAAGCGCTGAAACGCAAAATCGATGCGGCAAAAATGCCAAAAGACGCGCGTGAAAAAACAGAAGCCGAGCTGCAAAAGCTGAAAATGATGTCACCAATGTCCGCCGAAGCCACAGTAGTCCGTGGTTACATCGACTGGATGCTTCAGGTGCCATGGAACGCGCGCAGTAAAGTGAAAAAAGACCTGCGTAAGGCGCAGGAGGTACTGGATACCGACCACTTTGGTCTGGAGCGGGTGAAAGACCGTATCCTCGAGTACCTCGCAGTGCAGACGCGCGTCAGCAAAATCAAAGGGCCGATCCTTTGTCTGGTAGGGCCTCCGGGTGTGGGTAAAACCTCTCTGGGGCAGTCCATTGCTCGCGCAACCGGTCGTGAATATGTGCGTATGGCACTGGGTGGCGTGCGTGACGAAGCGGAAATTCGCGGTCACCGTCGTACCTATATCGGTTCTATGCCAGGCAAACTGATCCAGAAAATGGCGAAAGTTGGCGTTAAGAACCCACTGTTCCTGCTTGATGAAATCGACAAAATGTCTTCCGACATGCGTGGCGATCCGGCATCGGCTTTACTGGAAGTACTTGATCCAGAACAGAACGTGGCCTTTAACGACCACTATCTGGAAGTCGACTACGATTTGTCGGACGTGATGTTTGTCGCGACCTCTAACTCGATGAACATACCGGCACCGCTGCTTGACCGTATGGAAGTCATTCGTTTGTCGGGCTACACCGAAGACGAAAAGCTGAACATTGCCAAACAGCACCTGTTGCCAAAACAGATCGAGCGTAACGCGCTGAAGAAAAACGAGCTGACGGTTGAAGACAGCGCGATTATCGGCATTATTCGCTTCTACACCCGTGAAGCCGGCGTGCGTAGCCTGGAACGTGAAATTTCCAAGCTGTGCCGCAAAGCAGTTAAACAACTGCTGCTGGACAAGACCCTGAAGCACATCGTCATTAATGGCGATAACCTTAAAGACTATCTGGGCGTGCAGAAGGTTGATTACGGCCGTGCTGACACTGAAAACCGCGTAGGACAGGTCACTGGCCTGGCGTGGACCGAAGTGGGCGGCGAGTTACTGACCATTGAAACCGCCTGTGTTCCGGGCAAAGGCAAGCTGACCTACACCGGTTCATTGGGTGAAGTGATGCAAGAGTCGATTCAGGCTGCCTTGACAGTGGTTCGCGCGCGTGCAGACAAGCTGGGTATTAACCCTGACTTCTACGAAAAACGTGATATTCACGTTCACGTACCAGAAGGGGCGACGCCGAAAGACGGTCCAAGTGCCGGTATTGCAATGTGTACCGCGCTGGTTTCTTGCCTGACCGGTAACCCGGTGCGTGCCGATGTTGCAATGACTGGCGAGATAACCTTGCGTGGTTTGGTATTGCCAATCGGTGGCCTGAAAGAAAAACTGTTGGCCGCACATCGCGGTGGTATCAAAGTGGTGTTGATCCCGGACGATAACAAACGCGATCTGGAAGAGATCCCAGACAACGTATTAGCAGATCTGGAGATTCATCCGGTCAAGCGTATCGATGACGTATTGAACTTTGCGCTGCAAAATCCAGCGTTTGGTGCACTGCCTGTCGCTGCGAAATAGTGACCTGATGCATAAAGTGTAAGTAAAACTGAGGCTGGCAAGTGAATTCCTACTTGCCAGCTTTTTTTTGTGCCGTTAAGTTAGTAAGCCATGTCAGACGGGGGCAACGGTTTCTGGGTAGCTTGCATACCCCTGACAAGCTTGATATAACAGCTGCGCTGTCACGTCCGTAGGGAAATTTCGGCGTGACGATAGAATTTTAAGAGGGGATGAAAACGTGAATAAGTCACAACTGATCGACAAAATTGCAGCCGGTGCGGATATTTCTAAAGCGGCCGCTGGACGTGTGCTGGACGCGGTGCTTGCATCGGTAACTGATTCTCTGAAAGCCGGGGAAGAAGTTGCACTGGTAGGATTCGGTACTTTTGCAGTTCGTGAGCGCTCTGCTCGCACTGGCCGTAACCCGCAAACCGGTAAAGAAATCAGTATTCCGGCTGCCAAAGTACCTGGCTTCCGCGCAGGTAAATCTTTGAAAGATGCGGTAAACGGATAATTACTAACAATAACCTGACGTCACAGGGTTGGTAAGGTAATATATAAGGCGCATCTTGGAGATGCGCTTTTTTTACTTTTGCGAGCCAGCACGCAGAGTGGCTCATGTTTTAGACATTGCCTGTTAACAGTGATTCTTTTGAACACCACTCGAAACGAAGTGTCAGTGTAAACACGCAGTTTATTGTGCAACACCCTGAAGGGTGTCACAGGGATCGTTGGTATCATCCACGCAGCCCAAGTTTTAAACCCCAAATACAGCGGAGTGTTGCTTCACTATGATGGACAACTTACGCGCGGCAGCTAATCACGTCGTGCTCAAAATCATTCTTGGTCTGATCGTTTTATCTTTTGTTTTGACCGGTGTTGGCAATTACTTAATCGGTGGGTCTAGCGACTATGCGGCGAAAGTAAACGGCCAGGAAATCAGCCGTGCACAGCTTGACGACGCTGTTCAGAATCAGCGCAGCCGTTTGCAGCAGCAGCTTGGTGACCAGTTCGCTGCGCTAGCCGGTAGCGAAGGTTACATGCAGCAACTGCGTCAGCAGTCACTTAACAACCTGATTGACGTCACCCTTCTCGAGCAGTACTCACAAAAATTGGGCGTGACCGTGAGTGATCAGCAAATCAAAGATGCGATTCTGGCCACTCCTCAGTTCCAGACCAACAATCGTTTTGATAATGCCAAATATCTGCAAACCGTGCAGGGTATGGGTTATACCGCGGATAACTTCGCACAGCTGATGAAGAAGCAGCTGGTCAGCCAACAGTTAGCTCAGGCTTATGGCGATTCTGATTTCGTGCTGCCGGTTGAAACCAAATCCATGGCCGAGCTGGTGCTGCAGGAGCGCGATGTCCACACGGCAACTTTCGACACTGACACTCTCGCTGCCAAACAGCAGGCGAGCGACAGCGAATTACAGGCTTTCTACGACCAGCACAAAGAGCAGTTTGTTGCTCCAGAACAAATGAAAGTTAGCTACATCGAAATGGATGCGGCAGCGATGCAGGGCAAGATTCAGGTCACCGATGCGGATGTCGAGGCTTACTATGACCAGCATAAAAGCGAATTTGGCCAGCCGGAACGCCGTCGTTACAGCGTTATTGTGGCTAAAGATCAGGCCGATGCCCAGGCTATCGACACTCAGCTGAAAAGTGGTGCCGATTTTGCCGAGCTGGCAAAAACCAAGTCTATCGATACCCTTAGTGGCAAGAAGGGCGGTGATTTGGGTTGGATGGAGCCAGAAACCACGCTGCCAGAATTCAAAAGCGCTAACTTGACCACCAAAGGCCAGACCGCTGGTGTAATCAAATCCGACAGCGGTTACTTCATTCTGCGTCTGGTTGATATCGTGCCAGAGCAGGTAAAACCGCTGGCTCAGGTGCACGACGGTATTGTAGACAAGCTCAAGCAAGAGAAAGCGCTGGATGCTTACTATGCACTTCAGCAGAAAGTTAGCGATGCTGCGAGCAACGACAACGAATCTCTGGCATCTGCCGAGAAAGCCGCCGGAACTCAGGCTGCGCATACCGACTGGTTTACTCAGCAGAATATCCCTGCAGCTATTAACTTCAAGCCAGTAGATCAGGTGCTATTTGACGGTTCACTGCTCGGCCATGACAACGCGCCAGGCAGCAATTCCGACGTCATTACCGTTGATGGTGACCGTGCCTTCGTCGTTCGCGTTGACTCTCATAAAGCGGCCGGTATCAAGCCATTCGCCGAAGTGAAAGATCAGGTAGCGACCTTGGTGAAACGCCAGAAAGCAGCCGATCAGGCTCGTATCGATGCGCAAAAATTGTTGGTGGCACTGAAAGAAGGCAAAGGCGATGATGCACTGAAAGCCGCCGGTGTCAGTTTCGGCGGCGTACAAAAAGTACAGCGTACTGCCCAGCCGTCAGATTTCGAGCAAAATGTTTATGCATTGCCACAGGCGACTGCAGACAAACCAAGCTACGGAATTTCTCAGGACAACAATGGCAATACGGTTCTGATTAAGTTGACGGCAGTCACTCAGGGCAAATTACCTGATGCTGAAGCCAGTCAATTTGCTCAGCAGTTGCAACAGACTTCTTCCAACAATACCTTTGATGCGCTGTTAGCTAGTCTGCGCCATCAGGCAAAAGTGAAGTATGGTGCTGCCGCGCAGAATCAGTAAATTTGCGAGGCTTCACGGAGCCTGAGTGCAACACTCTGCAATACCTAAAGGCCGCTTTCGCGGCCTTTTCCATTTCTGACTTCTGCCGTTTGTTATTCAATTCCCATTGCGACACTCTGTCCGTGCTGTCAACAACACGGAGGATTACAGCATGAAAAAACTATCAATCACTACCCTGACACTAGCTTTGGGACTCGCAGTTATGCCGTTAAGCGTGCAGGCTGCGACAGAAAGCGCGGCTAAAGCTACGACCTCGACCAGTGTCGAAAAATCGGTAAGCAAAGACAAAAAAGCCGCTA
>NZ_AJHJ01000035.1 GCF_000257645.1 Serratia sp. M24T3 | reverse complement strand
GTCAAGGGTGACATTTAGATTCTGTCCCCAAATTTTTGTATTAGGAACAAAGTTTGCAGTCGAAGAGGCAGAAGGAATACCCGTCGACCCGTTGCCCCCCTTTAAATACCAGGCGGTATCAACAGTAACGGTCGTATTAGATAAACTCAAAATTAGTCCACTATAGATAAGGCTCGAATTTGATGAATCAGTAACATCAATGATCTGGCCTGCCCGTAGGTGTGCGCTAACAGAACTTATGTCAGTGGAAGTAATTGTATTAGTCGTAAAGGTCGTATTAGAGGTTGAAAGTAATGCAGGAGGTCCTTCAATTTGTCCAAACATTAGAACGAAGTCTCGATCGGAATAATAACCGAGACCTGCTGCAGAACCCAGGCCCACAACCTGAGTTACTGGCTCATCAGACGTAGGGGCAACCACATTACTAAAGGATGCTACAACCCCTCTATCTCTTTCGCCATCAAGCCAACTCCAGGCTTTAACGGTCTGCTGTGGAAAAGCAAATTGCTTAGCCCCAAAGTAAGGGATCCTATTTTCGTTAGCCACTAATTTTACAGCGGTTTCCAATTTGGATGGGTCAAAAGCATCGCGAGTGCCACCAGCATCCATAAGGCTAATTGATTCAGCGTTTTTATCAGACTGGTTTCGTGCTGCAGCCCCATCATAAGGTTGCTTTACACCAATTAAAGCATCACCGTAGGAATCTGCGACCGAAGCAAGATTTGAACGTAGAACCGCATCACCAAGAATTGACCAGCCACCCAGTCCAATTCCTCCCGTTGAAGTTGCTGTTGTTGAAGCTGCCACAACTTTTGGATATGTGCCAGTCCAGGAATATAAATAGCTTCCATCAGTAATGATATCCGCAGTCGAACTCAGTGTAGCTCCTGCAGAAAAGGTATAAGTTGTAATCGCTGTACCCGCCATAATTCCACCTCTAACAGTTAGATTTAATTATCAAAAAAATATTACTCAAACATCTGGAAATATAATTCAGACAATTAACTTACATTTTGATGTGTTATCAAAACACTCTCGTGGCTTGCGAAGTTATTTAAAAAACATAACTAAGCAAGCTCTACCTACAAGTTAGAATGTTATTTGCGGACCGCGATAATAGTTTTATTAATTAATTTAAAAATAAAAAATTAATTTAACAATCATGATAATGATAATTTAACATCATGATTAATATGACCTGTTTTTTTATTTTATTTATACTCATAATTATTTGTTGAAACGACTACGCGTGAATTTGAGGTAAGTCATGTAATCTGGTGCGTATAAAGTCCCAAAAGGTTCTGACTTTAAACGGCATACGTTGAATATTTTGTACCACCAGCTGCACTGGGAGCGGCAAGGGTTCGAACTCAGGCAATAGTCTGACCAACGTGCCATCTGCCAATTCGTCGGCCACCTGATAGGATAGAAATCTGCCAATTCCTTTTGCTGATTTCACTGCCAGCACTCGGGTCTCAACATCATTAAACACCAAGTGAGGCGAAAGTCTGAGACGCGGCCCTTCTTCGTGCGCGCCAAACCGCCATTCGTTGAACGTATCGCTGCTGCTCAACACTATTTGGTGCTTTGCCAGCTCAGAGGGATGGCGCAGGTCAGGATACGCGGCCAAATATTGTGGACTGGCAATCATAACGAGACTAACTTGCCCCAGCCGCCGCGCAACCTTTGAGGAATCTTCAAGATGTCCGATACGTACGGCGACATCGATCCCCTGTTCAATCAGATCAAGATTTCTATCACTAAGCAGTAGTTCGATCTGAATCTCGGGATGTAAACTCTGGAACTCCATGACCAGCGGTGCAATATGTCGCCGGCCAAACAGTACCGGAGCAGTCACGCGCAGCAGTCCTTTAAGCTGAGTTTCAGCAGTATCTTGCACCGCTTCGTTATAGCTTTTCAAAATATTAGCCGCCTGCTCTGCCAGCCTTACTCCCGCCTCGGTCGGCGCTAAACTTCTTGTCGTTCGCTCCACCAACCTTGCACCAAATCGTTGTTCAAGCGAGGCAATTGCGCGTGTCACAGCGGGAGCCGAACGCCGGAGCCTGCGTGCGGCTCCTGCAAGACTGCCCTGATTCAGCACTTCAAGAAAAATAGCGAGTTCATCAAGGCGATCCATAAATTATTCCATTTAGTGAAATTATCAATTTCAATAATCCCTGATTCCTTTCATCTATTGCAAGAGTAATCTGGATGGAAACCTAAAGGGAGAAACCTGATGACTAGACTAAAACTTTATGGCACACCGCTTTCAGGACACGTTCATCGCGTCACGCTACTACTGAGAATGCTTGAGCTAGAGTATGAATTTATCGAAGCTGGAGCAGAATTACGGGCGACCGAGGAGTTCCGCCAGCTGAATCCGTGGGGACAAATCCCGGTGCTGGTCGATGGCGAAACGGTCATTGCCGACAGCAACGCGATTTTGATTTATCTGACGAAAACCTATGCCCCGGGCACTCATTGGCTTCCTGAAGATGCAGTAGCAGCGGCACATACGCAGCAATGGCTATGCAAGGCGGCAGGTGAGATTCGCTACGGGCCAGCTTCGGCGCGCCTGATTGCGCAGTTCGGCACGCCGGAAGATTACCCCGTTGCGGTGAAGGTCGCGAAAAAATTTATGCCTCAGCTCGAGCTACATCTGAGTCAACGCGAATTTTTGGTAATAAATCAACCTACGGTAGCCGATCTGGCCTGCTACAGCTATGTCGCTCTTGCTCCCGAAGGCGGGATTTCGCTCGAAGCTTTTCCCGCTATCAGACAGTGGCTGTTGCGTATTGAAAGTCTGCCGGGCTTTATCGCAACGCCGCCGCTGCCTTTGCCCGAGCCTGCTCAGTAACGAGGTGATGCGATGGAAATTTTCCACCCGGATGAGAAACGAGCACAGACGCTGGCCGGATTTATGGTCGGCTCAGCTGGAATTTACCCTTCCATGCCGCAGCAGCACCGTGATTTCTTCGCCGGGCTGCCGTCTTTTTATATCGCAACTCTGGATGACCACGGTTGGCCGGTAGCGACCGTACTCAGTGGTCCGCCGGGATTTATTAGCACCGTGGACAACAGCCATTTACGCATCAATGCTCCACGGCGCGAAGATTGTCCGGCGTTATCGGCATTACAACCTGGCAAAGAATTAGGGGCCTTGGGTCTGGATTTCAGCAATCGGCGCAGAAATCGGGTCAACGGCGTAATTAGCCGGATGGATAAAAATCGGCTTGAGCTTGCCGTTAAGCAAAGTTTTGGCAACTGCCCAAAATATATTCAACGTCGGAAAATCACACCACGCCAAAATGAATTCGAAGCAATTGATCATCTCAGCGGATTAGATAGTAAAGCGCGTGAAATGATCGCCTCAGCGGACACTTTTTTCGTAGCTACCCACGCCCATGCTGGTTCATCCACTGGCGGGGTGGATATTTCACACCGAGGCGGCAATCCCGGATTTGTGAAAATTGTTGGCGAGACCCTGTGGGTGCCTGATTTCAGCGGTAACCGCTACATGAACACCCTCGGCAATATGCTGGCAGAACCGCGCGCGGCACTGTTATTTCTGGATTTTGTGAATGGTGACGTATTGCACCTGCAGGGCCATACTGAGTTAAATTGGCAGGTTGATGCCCAGCACAAACTTGAGGGTGCCGAGCGCTTTTGGTGTTTGCATGTGACATCCGCATGGCGATTTCCCGGTTTGCTGCCGTGGCAAGGAAGCGATATAGAATTCTCGCCTGCAACACTCAGCACCGGGATTTGGGCCTAAGGGATCTTGCAACATTAGCTGGCAATCGCATGACGTTTTTCTTCGGGCAGGCTAGATAGAACAAGCTGATACGAGCTGTCAATTAACGCATAAAACTGCGAGTCTGGCAGATTGCCATCAAGCAGGACGCTGTTCCAGTGGGCCTTGTTAAGGCAATCACAGGCGATAATCTCTGGATGCTGATGGCGCAGATTCTCCGCCGTCTGATGACCCGTTTTTAATGAAATTGCCGGATGGCCTTTGATATCGCGCAGCATGGCAAACATCACCCCGGCAACCTTGATCTGGTTGGCCTGCCACTGATTTTCTGTGCTCTGCTGAGCCCCGGGTTTCGAGAGGCAATAATCAAGCAGTTGAGTATTATTCATCTTATTGACGCCTTGCATTGGAAATTGAGAAGGCAGTATATCTGGACAAAAAACACACAACTGCAACCCAGTTAACAAAATTCAGCGCTAGTTTGCCGAGGATGAACCGTTAAGGGTGATGACGATACGACGGGAACCCCCGTGATTGCGATGCTCGCAGAGATAAATCCCCTGCCAGGTACCGAGATTTAACCGCCCGTTACTGATTGGAATACTCACGCTACAGCCAAGCAGGCTGCTTTTGAGATGCGCTGGCATGTCGTCACTGCCTTCGTAATCATGCTGATACCAGGGCTCGTCCTCTTTTACCGCGCGATTGAAAAAGCCCTCAAAATCTTGCCGCACGGTGGGATCGGCATTTTCGTTGATGGTTAATCCGGCCGAAGTATGCTGGATAAATACGTGGCACAGGCCTATCGACAGCTGTCGAATCTCGGGCAGCTGCTGCAAAATTTCATCGGTGATCAAATGAAAACCACGAGTTCGTTGCTTCAGTTTGATCTCTTTTTGAAACCACATAGCGCTCTCCTTATTTGATAAAAATCAATGAAAGTATAAGTTCTTTTCTAGGTTTTTGATTTAACAAGACGATCGGTCTATATTTAACGGATGACCATTGAAGCCCCAAAACCACGCCGTGGTCGTCCGCCAAAAGCCGGGCGCGAAAACATTGATACTCGCGAAGCGCTGATCCGCTGCGGTACCGCCGTCCTTACCGAGCAAGGCTTTACCGCTGCCGGTATCGAAGGGATCTTGCGTCAGGTCGGCGTGCCAAAAGGCTCGTTTTATTACTATTTCGACAGTAAAGAGGCCTTCGGCCAGGCAATTATTGAAAACTACGCGCGTTTTTTTGCCTACAAACTGGATAAATACCTTCTCAATCAGAATGTTGCCCCACTCGAAAGGATTCAGGCTTTTGTCACAGATGCCGCACAAGGTATGGCGAAATACCATTTCCGTCGCGGTTGTCTGATCGGCAATCTGGGGCAAGAAGTCTCTAATCTCCCCACTGATTATCGCGAACGGCTTATCGCGATCCTGCGCAGTTGGGAGCAGCGAATCGAGCAATGTCTCGAGCTTGCCCGGCAGCAGAAAACTCTTGATCAACAGGCCGATTGCCATGCACTGGCAACCTATTTTTGGGCCGGATGGGAAGGTGCCGTGATGCGCGCCAAGCTCAACGGCAATGCCGATCCTTTAAATAATTTTATCACCCTCTTTCTGGCCGGGCTGCCTCGCCAACCCGACGTCAGCATTAAATCTGGAGTTCAAAATGTTTAAAGCTATCTTGATAGAAAAAACAGTTGATGGATCAAACGATCATTACCAGGCTACGCTAAAAGACGTTGAAGAAAGCCAGCTTCCAGCCGGTGAAGTCGTGGTCGATGTACACTATTCCACGCTGAACTATAAAGACGGACTGGCCATCACCGGCAGCGGTCCCATCGTGCGCAGCTTCCCAATGGTACCCGGTATTGATTTCTCCGGCGTGGTTTCAACAAGCAGTAACCCAAAATTTGCCGCTGGAAATCGCGTGCTGCTTAACGGCTGGGGATTTGGGGAAAAGGCCTGGGGTGGACTGGCGCAAAAAGTCAGTGTAGATGCGCAATACCTTACCCCGGTCCCTGCTGCGATAAGCCTGAAAGACAGCATGATCATCGGCACCGCTGGGTATACCGCCATGCTGGCAATTATTGCTCTGGAAAAAAACGGCCTGACGCCCGATAAAGGCACGGTGCTGGTGACCGGCGCTAACGGCGGCGTCGGCAGCTTCGCTATCTCCCTGCTTGCTCGACTGGGTTATCAGGTAGCCGCATCGACTGGCAGACCGGAGGAAGCAGAATATTTAACTCAGCTCGGAGCCTGTGAAATCGTTGATCGCAACTTATTAAGCGAACCGGGTAAACCGCTGCAAAAAGAGCGCTGGGCGGCGGCGATCGATTCAGTAGGCAGTCACACATTGGCCAACGTTTGCGCCAGCATAAAAGAAAGTGGCACCGTCGCAGCCTGCGGGATGGCACAGGGAATGGATTTCCCGGCCAGCGTCGCACCGTTTATTTTACGCAATATTACTCTCGCCGGAATCAACAGCGTGACTCGCTCAGCGGAGGAACGTCAGGTGGCTTGGGCACGGCTGGCCGAGTTAGTAGATCCTTCCCTGCTGACATCTATCAGTCAGGAAATTACGCTGGATGAAACCATTGAGGCTGCCCATCGGTTGATGAAAGGCCAGATTCGTGGACGTGTTGTGGTGAAAATTCAAGATTAGTTTAAAAGAAAAAGTCGGCGCAATGACGCCGACTTTTTTTGCCTTTTCCTGAACGGAAAAAGCGAGCTAAGCGTTTACTCGCCTGCTACTGCAGCAAACGCCGCCGCAACCTGCTCCACATTGTGGTGGTTCAGACCGGCGATGCAGACGCGACCGCTGGCAATCAGGTAGACGCCAAACTCTTCACGAAGACGGTCAACCTGAGCCGCGCTGAAGCCGGTATAGCCAAACATGCCGCGCTGTTGCAGCAAGTGGTCGAAATTACGACCCGGCAGAGATTTCTTCAGGCTGTTAACCAGCGTCTGGCGCATTTCGATGATGCGAGTACGCATGGTTTCAACTTCCGCCAGCCACTGGGCTTTCAGTTCGGCATCACCTAAAACGGTAGAAACCACTTTAGCACCGAAGTTTGGCGGGCTTGAGTAGTTACGGCGAACCGTTGCTTTCAGCTGCCCTAATACACGACCCGCGGCTTCGCTGTTCTCGCACACTACTGACAAGCCACCAACGCGCTCACCGTAGAGTGAAAAAATCTTGGAGAAGGAGTTGCTGACCAGCATGTTGACGCCGGCAGCAGCCATCGCGCGTATCGCATAGGCGTCTTGATCCATGCCTACGCCAAAGCCCTGATAGGCGATGTCGAGGAACGGGATTAGCTCACGCTGTTTAACCAGTTCGATAACCTGATCCCATTGGGCCTGACTCAGGTCAGAACCGGTTGGGTTGTGGCAGCACGGATGCAGCAATACGATGCTTTGCGCTGGCAGAGTGTGCAGCTTCTCGAGCATACCGGCAAAGTTTACGCCGAGTTTCTCACCATCAAAGTAGGGATAGGTGTGAACTTTGAAGCCCGCGCCAGAGAAGATTGCGACATGGTTGTCCCAGGTCGGATCGCTCACCCACACTTCAGAATTAGGGAAGTAGTATTTCAGGAAGTCAGCGCCCACTTTCAGCGCGCCAGAGCCGCCTACAGTTTGGATAGTCGCGATACGCTGCTGTTGTAAAGCAGAGTGTTCGGCACCAAACAACAGGCTCTGAATGCTGCTGCGGTAAGCGCCAAGACCTTCCATCGGCAAATAAACCGACGCAGTTTGCGCCACGGAATTCAACTGGTTTTCAGCGGCTTCGACTGCCCCAAGCTGTGGGATAATTCCATGATCGTCGTAATAAAGACCGATGCTCAGGTTTACCTTTTTCTCTCTTGGGTCGTTCTTGAAGCTTTCCATCAGCGACAATATTGGGTCACCGGCATAAGCATCAACATGTTGGAACACGGTATTTCTCCTTGGATTTCTTTTTCTTGGACAAGCGCCAGAATTCCCATTCTCCGGGGGATCTGTTATGTCGAAGCAGCGACGATTTACTGTTTTTTGTTATTTCTTAGACTAACAAATATTGCTCAAAAAAATCACTTTAATGTTGCGTTGTTGCGAGGCAAATTCAGGAATTTGCCACTTAAACGCTATAGCGCCCAGGGCGATGGTTCATGGCAATAATCAGATTGAGCACAAACGCGCCCATGATTGAGGCAATCAGCATGGGAATACTGACCACAAACAGCGATGCCAGCACAATCACAAAATCGACGCCCATTTGTAATTTGCCTGCGCGGATACCGTATTTATCCTGCAAATACAGGGACAAGATATTCATGCCACCGAGGCTCGCCTTGTGGCGGAACAGTACAATAAAGCCCATGCCCATAATCACGTTACCAAACAGCACCGCATAAAAAGGCTCAAGGTGATCAAAATGGATGAACAGCGGGTGCAGGCTGGTGAAAAGTGAGACTAATGCCACTGAGCTAAAGGTCTTGATGGTAAATGGCCATCCCATGCGGCGAATCGAGAGCCAATAGAATGGTAGATTGATGGTGAAAAATACCGCGCCAAAAGAATAGTGGGTCAGGTAGTGGATCAGGAATGCCAGACCCGCCGTGCTGCCGGTCAAAGCACCTGACTGGCGCAACATCATGACGCCAAACGAAACCATCAATGTGCCCATCAAGATAGCGAGCACGTCTTCAAGCCAGGTATGCCCAACCTGCGGCGGTGTAATGCTGTCTGTGTTATCCATAAAATTGCCTGTAAATTTTAAATATGAAAATACCGCGCAGGCTATGCGTGCCTGCTGGGGCCATGAATTTTCATAGATAATTAACGACAGGGCCAAATAAGGCAATCACTTTTGCACAACTCAACCGCATTTAATCAAAAAAATAATCATCTCACGCATTTATTCATTTTAAAGTGACATTTTCATGCATAAAGTCACCTTTTAACGCACCAAGTTAGTGAAATTGCACCAACTTGGAGCAGTATTATACAGGTGGCTTAAGCGGGTTTTTCAGCGGGTTCCATTGGCGAAGTTAACAGGCCATTTTCCTTGATACGATTGAGCACTACAGAGGTTTTAATATGCGCCACGCTTTTATGTACCGAAAGAATATGGCTGATTAAAGTACTTAAACCGGCTAAGTCTGCGACGGCAACCTTTAGAAGATAGTCTGCATCACCCGTGGTTTTATAGGCGTCAATGACGGCATCAACCTGTTCCAGCATCTGGTGGAAATCGCTAACATTTTCAGGTAAATGATTGATAAGCCTTATCTCAATCAGACCTATCATGCCCAACCCTAAAGCTTCAGGAGCCAAACGGGCGTGATAGCCCATGATCATTTGCTGCTGCTCGAGGCTGATCCTTCTGCGCGAACACTGCGATGCCGAAAGGCCGACAATTTCGCTGAGTTCCTGATTGGTCAAACGTCCATTAGCCTGCAGTAAGGTGAGGATTTTTAAGTCGTAATCGTCAATGCTATACATGGTTTATTACCTGCTTATAAATTTTATTACTTAACACACTATCAGTTTTTTATTAGCCAAACCGTTGCTTTGTGCGCTGACGGTGGCTTTTTGATCTCAAATCACTATTTTCCTTGCAATAACAATGCCTGATTGAGGAATATGAGGGTATAAAAGCCGCTGGCAAGGAAATCTGATGAAAAAAATACTCCTCTCTATCAGCCTATTAATGAGCACTACCACTGCGGCCCAGGCAGAAGGGAACTCATCTCACCTCGACAGAGTGATTCAGAAAGGATCGCTAAATGTCTGTACCACAGGTGATTACAAGCCGTACACCTATTTGCGTGCCGACGGGAAATATGAAGGCATCGATATCGCGATGGCAGAATCGCTGGCTGCCAGTCTGGGCGTGAAAGTTAACTGGGTGCCAACCACCTGGAAGACCATGATGGCAGATATGACTTCAAACCGTTGTGATATCGCGATGGGCGGGATTTCCGTCACATTGCCACGCCAGCAAAAAGCCTGGTTCGCCAACGTGCTGGATAAGGACGGTAAAATTCCGTTTGTCCGCTGTGAGAATGTTAAAAAATATCAAACCGTGCAGCAGTTAAACAAACCTGCCACTCGCCTGATCGAGCCGGCAGGTGGAACTAATGAAGCCTTCGTCCACGCCTACTTACCCGATGCGTATTTAACACTGTCTCACGATAATCTGGCTATTTTTCAGATGTTGGTCGATAAAAAAGCTGATGTGATGGTTACTGATGCTTCAGAAGCGCTGTTCCAGCAGAAGCATTATCCAAAGCTGTGTGCCGTGAATCCTGACAAGCCGCTACAGTTTGGCGAGAAGGCCTATCTGCTGCCAAAAGATGATATTAGCTGGAAGATGTATGTCGATCAGTGGCTGCATCTGAGCAAGGCCAATGGCGATTATCAGAAAATCATGGGTCAATGGCTGGCGAAACAATCCTGATGAAGGCGTTATAGATCAATAAGGCGCGGCTCGAAAGCTGCGCTTTATCGAGATTTTACCGCTGCGTCAATCGCCTAAGTAGATTCTGGCGACGCGGGATGTCAGGGTAGTGATCAACTCGTAGGCGCTAATGCCGGTGAAAGCGGCAATCCGTTCTACCGGCAATTCCGCGCCCCAAAGGATAGCCTCATCGCCGACTTTATCCTGCGCGTCCGGGCCTAAGTCTACAGAAATCATGTCCATTGAGACACGCCCGACAATTGGGACTTCGCGCCCGTTGACCAATACTGGCGTGCCGCTGGGTGCAGTGCGCGGATAACCGTCGCCGTAGCCAATGGCCACCACGCCCAGGCGAGTATCTCGGGTGCTGGTCCATATTCCACCATAGCCGACTGGCTCTCCCGCGCGATGCTCACGCACGGCAATCAGGCTTGAAGTCAGGGTCATGGCTGGCTGTAGACCAAAGCTGCTGGCCTCGGCAGTAGCCAATGGCGATACTCCGTAAAGGATGATGCCAGGGCGAACCAGATCAAGGTACGAAGCCGGCCACAGCAACACTCCTCCCGATGCGGCGATTGATTTCAACCCTGATTTACCCTGAGTTACCAACTGGAAACTTTGCATCTGCTTTAAGGTGTAGTCACTTTCCGGCTCATCGGCGCGGCTGAAATGACTCATTGAATTCACCGGCTGAATAACGTTAGCGCACTGCAAAAGACGCTGATAGAAAGATTCAGCATTTTCAGGTGCAACGCCCAGGCGATGCATGCCCGTATCAATTTTCAACCACACCTTGAGCGGAGCGGCCAATTCGGCATTTTCGAGCGCCTCAAGCTGCTCGGAACTGTGTACTGCCGTCTCAATTCCGTGCCTCACCAGCAGCGGCAAATCTTCGGCAGCAAAGAAACCTTCCAGCAATAATATTGGCTTTAGCACGCCACCTGCACGTAGCGCAAGCGCCTCGCCGAGCCGCGCAACGCCATAATAATCAGCATCCTGCAAACTGTGCGCAGCCTCAAGCAGGCCATGCCCGTAGGCGTTCGCCTTCACCACCGCGACCACCCGGCTCTGCGGAGCTATATTACGGATGCGTTGCAGGTTTTGACGCAGAACGCGGCGATCAATTACAGCCGTAGCCGCCTTCATCAGGTTTCCTTCTGGATGGGATCAAATTAAGCTAGCCTTAAAAAACTAGTCTTCGTCGTATTGTGGGCCGCCATAGTTATCGAATCGTGACCACTGCCCGTTAAACGTCAAACGCACTGTCCCGATCGGGCCGTTACGCTGCTTACCGAGGATGATCTGCGCGATGCCCTTCTCTTCGCTGTTATCGTGATAAACCTCATCGCGATAGATAAACATGATCAAGTCGGCATCCTGCTCGATGGAACCCGATTCACGCAAGTCGGAGTTGACCGGGCGTTTATCTGCACGTTGCTCCAGGCTTCGGTTCAGCTGGGACAATGCCACTACCGGCACCTGCAACTCTTTAGCCAGCGCCTTGAGCGAACGGGAAATCTCGGCAATTTCCAGAGTACGGTTGTCGGAAAGTGAAGGTACGCGCATCAGTTGCAGGTAGTCGATCATGATCATGCTAAGGCCGCCGTGCTCGCGGAAAATACGGCGCGCGCGAGAGCGAACTTCAGTAGGAGTCAGGCCTGACGAGTCATCGATATACATATTACGTTTTTCGAGCAGAATACCCATGGTGCTGGAAATACGCGCCCAGTCCTCATCATCAAGCTGACCGGTACGAATACGGGTCTGGTCAACGCGGGAAAGCGAGGCCAGCATACGCATCATTAGCTGATCGCCGGGCATCTCGAGACTGAAAATCAGCACCGGCTTTTCCTGCATCATCGCGGCGTTTTCACACAAGTTCATGGCGAAGGTCGTTTTACCCATCGACGGACGGGCGGCGACGATAATCAGGTCAGACTTTTGCAGTCCGGCGGTTTTCTTGTCGAGATCGCTATAACCGGTTGATACGCCGGTCACACCGTCATGCGGTCGCTGGAACAGCTCTTCGATACGCGCCACTGTGCTCTCGAGGATGCGGTCAACGCTCTTGGGACCTTCATCTTTGTTAGCCCGACTTTCGGCAATCTGGAATACGCGGGATTCGGCCAGATCCAGCAGGTCTTCACTGCTGCGACCTTGAGGATCGTAACCGGCATCGGCAATTTCGTTGGCGACCGAGATCATTTCACGCACTACCGCACGTTCGCGCACGATGTCGGCGTAAGCGCCGATGTTAGCCGCACTTGGGGTATTTTTGGATAATTCTGCGAGATAGGCAAAACCACCGACCGAATCCAGATCGCCTTTCTGCTCAAGAGATTCGGACAGGGTAATCAGGTCGATTGGCTTGCTCATCTCCAACAGGCGCTGCATTTCGGTAAAAATCAGGCGATGCGGGCGGCTGAAGAAATCATTGCTGACCACGCGCTCGGCAACGTTATCCCAACGTTCGTTATCCAGCATCAACCCACCCAGCACAGACTGCTCGGCTTCAATTGAGTGTGGCGGAAGCTTTAGCCCTTCCATCTGACGATCGCGGGGTTCGTGCGGTTTGTTGGTTGGTTTGTTGTTTCCGGCCATTGGTCAATACTTTCCTACTATGAATAACTGGCGTGACGACGCAGCCTGAGGGTCAGAGCGAACGCTAATAACGCGTCAGTATACCGAATTATAATCTGTTGTGATGCCTCATTTCCAAACGGTCTTAGCAGCAGCACACCCCGACTGGATCGGCTCAATCAATTAGCGTAGGGTAAAAATCAGACCCCATTGCGAGGAACAATAATGGCCAAGCGTATTCAATTTAGCACCACAGGCGGACCAGAAGTTTTGGAATATGTGGATTTTACACCCGTTGACCCAGCTGCGAACGAAGTCCAAATCGAGAACAAGGCTATTGGTATCAACTATATCGACACCTATGTTCGCAGCGGTCTTTACCCAACGGCTTCGCTGCCGTCCGGGCTGGGAACCGAAGCTTCCGGCGTAGTTGCTAAAATTGGCGCTGATGTTAAGCACCTGAAAGTTGGCGATCGTGTGGTGTACGCACAGTCATCATTGGGTTCTTACAGCGAATTTCACAATGTTCCGGCGTTCAGAGTCGCCGTGCTGCCAGATAGCATCAGCTTTGAGCAAGCCGCAGCTTCATTCCTGAAAGGCCTGACGGTTGAGTATCTTTTCCGCCAGACTCATAAAGTCAAAGCGGGGGATACTATTTTGTTCCACGCAGCCGCCGGTGGTGTTGGGCTGATTGCCTGTCAATGGGCCAAGGCGCTTGGCGTTAAGCTGATTGGTACTGTGGGTTCCGATGAAAAAGCCGAGCTGGCGAAAGCCCACGGTGCCTGGGAAACGATTAACTATCAGACAGAGAATATCGCCGAGCGCGTCAAGGAACTGACCGGTGGCGAGAAAGTTGCGGTAGTTTATGACTCGGTGGGTAAGAGTACCTGGCCAGCTTCGTTGGATAGCCTTAAACGCCACGGCCTGTTAATCAGCTTCGGTAATGCTTCTGGCCCGGTTACCGGCGTTGATTTAGGGATCCTGAACCAGAAAGGTTCGTTGTTTGTGACTCGCCCTTCCCTGAACAACTACGTTACCAATCAGCAGGAACTGGAAGCAGCCAGCGGCGAGCTGTTTGGTTTGATTTCTAGCGGTGCAATCAAAGTGGATGTCAAAGAGCAGCAGAAATTCCCACTGTCGCAGGCAAGCAAAGCGCACGAAACGCTGGAAAGCCGAGCGACCAGCGGCTCAAGTCTGCTGATCCCAGGCAAATAAGGCCGTCTGCGCTTTAGATGCAAAGAGGGCTCCGGTTAGGGAGCCCTCTGATGCTGTTCCTGCGTCAATCGTGTGAGTTCAGAACGGTACTGCCTGTAGGTTACTGCAAGGTTAACCTGGGGGCGATGTCGCTTGAGCGACTATTTTTTACCTCACCAGATCGGATGAAAATTTTTCGCCATCGACGATACGTCCATCCTAGCAGCGACCTATGTTAAAAAATATGATTAATTCACAGCAAAGGCATTTTATAGTTCAACCTGTGATCAAGCCCACATAAGTAAAAGTTATGGCAGCATGATTACATTCGGTCGCTCGCCTTTTTATTTTCTATCGCGCTGATAAGCATGGTGTTTATATTTTAAACGCGCGATCAATCAAATTCGCGGGAAACGTCTGCGCTTATAGCGAGGTTTCTCGGGCTGTTTCACTGCACGATAAATCCATACCACCGCGACGGCCAGAACCAGCCAAGGCAACATTTTTATAACAATTGCCAGAAACCCGCCCAGCATCATGACGGCAAATGCAACGACCAGTGCAGCGAGCATCCCGAGCAGTGAAATTCCTGTCAGCAACAGCATAAAGAAAAAGCCGAGCACAAAGAGTATTTCCAACATAACTTAACTCCTCAAACCACAATCAAGCTGGAATCTGCCAGCCTCAGGCCAAATTCGGCACTGAAAAAAATTAAAAATAAAAAATGTTATATACAGGGAACTATCAAGAAACGTGCCAGAGAGGCAGGGATTTTAACTTTCTGATATTCAAAGACTTATTAAACCCGCCGCGATTGGCGGGTTTGGGAATTTAGTCAGGCAGACTAACTTTTGGTGAATTCGACAGGGACTTCGAGGTTCAGGCTTCGCTGGTTGCCATTTGCGGACGCGTTACCATCGCCAGCGCTTTCTCAACTACGTCGACGCCTGCTCCCGGCTTGTGCGCATTCTCACTTAAATGCCTACGCCACTGACGCGCTCCCGGTATCCCCTGGAAAATACCGAGAATATGGCGAGTAATGTGCCCCAGATAGGTTCCATTGGACAACTCGCTTTCAATGTAAGGATACAGCGCACGGATCACTTCTGGCCCAGTGAGCACTGGAGACTGGCTGCCAAACAGCTCGCGATCGACGTCCAGCAACATTGAAGGGTTTTGATAGGCTTCGCGGCCAATCATGACTCCGTCCATATGCTGCAAATGCTGTTTGGCATCTTCAAGCGACTTGATACCGCCATTGATTGCTATCGTCAGGTGCGGAAAATCGCGTTTAAGTTGATAAACACGCGGGTAATCCAATGGCGGCACCTCGCGGTTTTCCTTCGGGCTCAAACCAGATAACCAGGCCTTGCGCGCGTGAATAATAAAAGTGTCGCATCCGCCACGCTCGGAAACCTGCTGCACGAAATCACACAAGAACTCGTAGCTGTCCTGATCGTCGATGCCGATGCGCGTTTTTACCGTTACCGGGATGGAAACCACATCACGCATGGCTTTGATGCCATCGGCAACCAAAGCTGCTTGCCCCATGAGGCAGGCGCCAAACATGCCGTTTTGCACGCGGTCTGAAGGGCAACCGACATTCAGGTTGATTTCATCATAGCCGCGCTGTTCGGCTAGCCTGGCGCAGGTTGCCAAATCTTGCGGATTACTACCACCCAGTTGCAACGCCACGGGATGTTCCTGGCTGCCAAAAGCCAGGTAATCGCCTTTACCGTGAATGATCGCGCCAGTAGTCACCATTTCAGTGTACAACAGCGCTTCACGACTCATCAGACGATGAAAATGGCGGCAGTGGCGATCGGTCCAATCCAGCATGGGCGCAATGGAAAACCGCTGTGCTGAATAAGGTGCAGAACTTCCGTCCTGGCGGCCGACGGGTGGAGCTGAGGATTCTGGTTTATTTTCGAGCATTTTTATCTATTTAGGCTAATTGACGCTTTCTCCGTACACCATGCAGTACACAAAATCATGGTGTACGTGGATACCGGAATTAGCTGAAGTATTCCCTACTATAACATAGATGAGCCTGACGTTGGGATGCTGCCAATAAAGGTTTTAGATCCAAGGAATGATTCCACCTATTTATTTAAGGCAATTGCGATAATACTCAGAAGAATTAACAAACCTGAGTAATAAAAAATATCACATCGTTAAAAAACATTTTTATTAAGAGGCCGGGATGAAAGAACCAGAAGAATATATTCTCACCCGATTTACTCAATGTGATTATTTCACAGCGGGCAAGTTTTATCCGGTATGGGCCAAATTTGGTTTTGTCTGTCGCATTATCGACGATGACGGCGTGCCAAGACTCGTTGTTGCTCCTGGACGCGGCGTTTGCGCACATCTTGGTACCGATGGTGAATGGCAACCGGTCAAAGCATTGAATATAAAACCTCTCCCTCGAGACTAGTGAGGATATTTATGAACGCTTTTGATAAATACATGAATGAAATAGTCACCACCGAAATGGGCGCTATTATTTTACGCCGACAGCTTTACTCAATCCCCAGAATTCGTTTTGCCAAAGAGGATTTCGAAGCTGGATATATTATCGGCTATGAAAGAGCGTTACAGAAATGTGGCCATTCCCGACAATCCTTAGATAAACTTATCGCAAAATAATTACCCTGTAAACTTTGAGGAAGATAAGTAACTGAGGCGTAGCGCTCGGCGATCGCCAAGAAGCGTGATAAAATCGTGTTTCTATTTATGCAGAGACGTCGCGATGAACTCAACCAATACGGAAACTCTCCTCACTCAAGCCGAGCACTTATGCCAGCAACGTAGCGTTCGGCTAACCCCGCAGCGGCTTGAGGTATTGCGTCTGATGACCGAGCAACCGGGTGCAATCAGCGCGTATGACCTCCTCGACCTTCTGCGCAAAACTGAGCCGCAGGCTAAGCCGCCGACCGTTTATCGCGCGCTGGACTTCTTGCTTGAGCAAGGTTTTATCCATCGCGTTGAGTCTGCTAACAGCTATGTGCTTTGCCATCATTTCGAAGAACCTAGTCATACCTCGGCGCTGTTTATCTGCGATCGCTGCGGTCTGGTGACAGAAAAAACCACCGACGGCATTGAAGAACGACTCGCCAAACTGGCAAAGGATTCTGGATTCGCCCTGCGTCATTCCGTGGTTGAAGCCCATGGACTTTGTGCTGAATGCGCGGTTGTTGAGTCTTGTGAAAGTCATGACCATTGCGAACACGATCACAGCATTGCGGTCAAAAAGCGTTAAAGCTTCTACTCTATAAGTGTTGAGACTTTTTAGAGGGATTTATGGACAAACTATTTAATGCCAGCTGCCATTGCGGTGCCGTAAAATTCAGCGTAAAACTCACCGACGGCTTCAACACCATCAGGCGTTGTAACTGCTCGCTATGCCGAATGCGCGGTGCAGTCGCGGTTTCGGCCCAGTTAGGCGATATCACTTTTCTCGGCGGTGAAGATAAACTCACCGAATATCGCTTTAACACCCAGGCAGCCAAACACTTTTTCTGCTCGATTTGTGGAATTTATACCCACCACCAACGACGTTCCAATCCTTCTCAATATGGCATCAACGTGGCGTGTCTTGAAGGGGTCTCACCTTTCGATTTTCCTGAAGTTCCTGTAATGAATGGCACGACACATCCTACTGATACCAAGGCTGGAGCATTGATTGCAGGTTATCTGCGTTATAGCGAGTCGGATTAGTGCAGCGACAAAATCAGGCATGCGAAATGAGTCGATTTACAAAGGAATGAAGGTAATTCGAAGAAGGTTTGCGAAGTGTTTAGATATAAATGAATTAGTTGGGTACATCCATGTACCCTGCATCCTGAAAAGCGCCTTGGGTAGGAGCAGCTTTAATTCACAGGATGCAGATTCGGGGGGAATTGGCACTTACCAGTGGTATTTGTGATCCGATTCCCAGGACTTAACTTCCTTTTCAGCCTCTTCTTTCTGATATCCGTATCTTTCTTGAATCTTCCCGACAAGCTGATCGCGTTTACCTTCAACTACTGTCAGGTCATCGTCGGTCAACTTACCCCATTTCTCTTTAACTTTACCTTTAAACTGCTTCCAGTTACCGTCTGCCTGGTCCTTATTCATAATAAATTCTCCTGTTTAGCTTAGGTTTTACTGCATTTGATAAATGCTTATCAACATCACTAATTCTAGTCGATGGTTTCGACTATGCAGGGAAATTTAGAGATATAGGCCACAACTCGGATTAATCTAAAGCATTTAAAACCAGCTATCGCGTTGCCAATGTCGCCGCCAGATCCAGCCTAAAGCCAAACCGCGTAACCCGAGGAATACCGTGACACCCAACCAAAGCACATGATTGCCCAACAGCGGCAAAGTCAGGAGGGCAAGTCCATATCCCGCTGCCGCCACCGCCATGCTGTTACGCATTTCCCTGCCACGAGTGGCTCCAACAAACATACCGTCCAGCAGATAGCACCAGACCCCGATCAGCGGCAATATGACCTGCCAACCAATATAGCGATCGGCGAGCGTTCGCAGTTCAGGCAAAGAGGTTAGCAGATTGACTATCTGCACCCCCGCCAGCGCATAAATCAGAGCAAAAGCCAATGCGACCAGTCCTGCCTGGCGACAAGCGGCATGCCAGACATGAAGCAAGCGGCTCTTGTCACGCGCGCCAAAAGCTTCACCGGAATGAGCTTCAACCGCATAGGCGAAACCATCTAACGCAAAGGCGGTAAAGGTTAACAGGTTCATCAACACCGCGTTAACCGCCACGATTTGGCTGCCGAGACGGGCACCAATAATAGTCAGCGAGGCAAAACAGAGCTGGAGCAGTAAGGAACGCAGCATGATGTCGCGATTTAGCGCAATCAGCTGGCGAAGGTTGCCGCGCCATGCTTGTTTCAGCAATATCCAGCCGATACCGCGTCTTCTCATGACGATAGACACCAGCCAAAGGCCTAACGCCAGGGTCGCGTACTCAGAGCAGGCAGTAGCAACGGCAGCACCTTTTACGTTCCACCCCAACCCCACAACCAACCACAGGTCGAGGATCACGTTTAGTAGGTTACCGGCAATCAGCATAATTACAGGAGCCCGAACGTATTGAATACCCAGCAACCAGCCGAGAATCACCAGATTGGCCAACGACGCGGGTGCGCTATACCAGCGAATCGACAAGAATATTTTTGCCTGTTTAAGTACTGCCTCATTGCCGCCGACGATATTCAGGGCAGCGGAAATCAATGGGTGACGAAACAGGAATATCAATGTCCCGGCTATCAGCGCCAGCAGGAAAGGCTGCACGAAAGCGCGAGCCAGTAAAAGATTGTCTTTCGCCCCTAATGCCTGAGCGGTTAATCCGGTGGTGCTCATTCGCAGGAACAACAGCAGCATAAACAGGAAGCTAGTGACCATTGCGCCGACTGCCACGCCGCCGAGATAATCAGGGCTATCAAGATGCCCTATCACCGCGGTATCTACCAGCCCCAAAAGAGGCACGGTGATATTGGAGAAGATCATCGGCAGAGCTAACAGCCACAGCGCCTTATCTGCCGGGCTGAGGAAGGTTTTTTTAAGTGCAGCGAGTGAAAAAAGCGAGTGCATAGCGTCCTTCATAAACAAGATCGCCCCAATTAAGGGGCGATAGACAAAACTGCCAGGCTATTTTGTAGAAGCTATAAATTTGCCGAATCTATTAACGCTTATCGTCAAACTCATGCCGACAGCGAGCATTGCAAACTTATTTTTTAATCTTAAGACCAGTCGCCATTGCGGATTACGCCGACGGCTAAACCCTCAATGCTGAAATTTTGTTGGCGCAAATCGACAATAATCGGTTCGAAATCGCTATTTTCTGGCAGAAGCTGCACCGTGTTACCCTGCCTTTTGAGGCGTTTAACGGTAACTTCATCGTCAATGCGCGCGACAACAACCTGACCGTTGCGAGCTTCCTGCGTTTTATGAACCGCCAGCAGATCGCCGTCAAGGATACCAATATCTCGCATCGACATACCACTGACGCGCAGCAGGAAATCGGCATTGGGTTTGAACATTGCCGGATCAACCTGGTAATGAGCTTCGATATGCTGGGTTGCCAGCAGAGGTTCTCCGGCGGCAACGCGGCCAACTAGCGGCAGACCTTCCTCTTCTTCCATCAGCAAGCGAATGCCGCGAGAAGCACCTGAAACTATCTCAATCACCCCTTTACGCGCCAGAGCTTTCAAATGCTCTTCTGCTGCGTTAGGTGAGCGGAACCCCAGACGAGTGGCAATCTCTGCACGGGTTGGCGGCATACCGGTGGTGGAGATATGATCGCGAATAAGGTCATAGACCTCTTGTTGTCTGGCCGTTAGTGCTTTCATTCCGCCCCCTGGTTGTTTATACAGTCTAGCTGTGAGTATATACAGGTAATGGTGGAATGAAAACCAAAGAGTGAACAAAAAGCGACATTGAAATACTTATAAATTATAACCATCGCGGCAGCAGGATTACCGCCCAGGTAAAGATTGCAAAACCGATGGCGATAAACACCGCTGCAGAACCCATATCTTTGGCGCGACCGGAAAGCTCATGGATGTCTGGACCGATGCGATCGATAGCAGCTTCAACGGCGCTGTTCAATAATTCGACAAGAATTACCAGAACCAGCGATCCGACCATTAAAATACGCTCGACGCTACTCACATCAAGGTAAAATGACAGTAAGATAGCAGGGACCACAACGAGAGCTTCCTCTCGAAAAGCGGCTTCATTCTTCCATGCCGCTTTTAATCCTTTTAAAGAATAGCCCGCTGCCTTATATATACGGGTGAATCCAGTGACCTGATTTGGCATTATACTTTACGTCTTAAGTTTGTTTATAGGCATTTTAGCCTGATTTCGTTGTTCTATCACCACAGATCTCATACCAGCTTTCTGGTATCCTTGCGGCGACTTGCTAACAAGAGGCTTTACGTTTTTTTATGTCAGGATGGCGTAGACTTTATTATACCTTGCTGAATTTACCGCTTTCTTTGCTGGTAAGAAGCAAGGTCGTTCCTACAGATCCGGTGACGGAGTTGCGTTTAGATCCAACTCGTCCAATTCTGTACGTTTTGCCTTACAACTCTAAGGCCGACCTTCTCACTCTGCGAACCCAGTGCCTGGCGCAGAATCTTCCCGACCCGCTAATTCCCCTTGAAATCGATGGCGTGCATCTGCCAAGCCACGTTTTCGTCAGCGAAGGTCCTCGCGTATTTTCCTATTATCATCCGAAACAGGAATCAGTAAAACTGTTCCACGATTACCTGGATCTGCATCGTAATAATCCAAATCTGGATATTCAGATGCTGCCAGTTTCGGTCATGTTTGGTCGCGCTCCGGGTCGTGAAGGTCAGGAAACGCCACATTTGCGCGTGTTGAACGGCGTGCAGAAATTCTTCGCGGTGTGGTGGCTGGGGCGTGACAGCTTTGTGCGCTTTTCCAATACCGTTTCTCTGCGTGATATGTCCATCCAGCATGGCACAGACAAGACGATAGCCCACAAATTGGCTCGCGTCGCGCGCATGCATTTTTCCCGTCAGCGACTGGCTGCAGTAGGTCCACGCCTGCCCGCTCGACAAGACTTGTTTAACAAGTTGCTGGCCTCGAAAGCCATCGAAAAAGCGGTGGAAGACGAAGCGCGCAGCAAGAAAATCTCTCACGACAAGGCACAGCAGAATGCCATCGACTTGATGGAAGAGATTGCCGCCGACTTCAAATATGAAGCCGTTCGCCTGTCCGATCGCGTTCTGGGCTGGACCTGGAACCGCCTGTATAAAGGCATTAATGTACACAATGCCGAGCGCGTGCGTCAGTTGGCTCAAGATGGTCAGGAAATCGTTTATGTGCCCTGCCACCGTAGCCATATGGACTACCTGCTGCTGTCTTACGTGCTTTACCATCAAGGGCTGGTTCCCCCACATATTGCTGCGGGTATCAACCTGAACTTCTGGCCAGCCGGTCCTATCTTTCGCCGTCTTGGGGCGTTCTTTATTCGCCGCACCTTTAAAGGCAATAAACTTTACTCCACGGTATTTCGCGAATATCTCGGTGAACTGTTCAGTCGCGGTTACTCGGTAGAATACTTTGTCGAAGGCGGGCGTTCGCGCACTGGCCGGTTGCTGGAACCCAAAACCGGCACCCTCGCCATGACTATTCAGGCCATGCTGCGCGGCGGTTCACGCCCTATCACTCTGGTACCGATTTATATCGGTTACGAACATGTGATGGAGGTGGGCACCTATGCCAAAGAGCTGCGCGGGGCAACGAAAGAGAAAGAAAGCTTCCTGCAGATGATCAATGGATTGCGCAAACTTCGCAACCTGGGTCAAGGTTACGTAAACTTTGGCGAGCCGCTGCACCTGACGCCTTATTTGAATAAAAAGGTCCCTCAGTGGCGCGACTCGATTGACCCTATCGAGGCGCACCGTCCAAGCTGGCTAACGCCAACCGTGCAAGACATCGCCGACAAAATCATGGTGCGCATCAACAATGCTGCAGCAGCCAACGCCATGAACCTGTGCTCAACCGCGTTGCTGGCTTCGCGTCAGCGCTCACTGACTCGCGAGCAACTGATTGAGCAGCTCAATTGTTATCTGCAACTGTTGCGCAATGCGCCTTACACTGCTGACTCGACGGTGCCTGACCTGACCGCTGACCAGCTGCTGGATCACGCCCTGAACATGAACAAGTTCCAGGTCGAGAAGGACAATATTGGCGATATCATCATTCTGCCGCGCGATCAGGCAGTGCTGATGACCTATTACCGCAATAATATTCATCATTTGCTGGTCATGCCTTCGCTGCTCGCGAGCATCGTGTTGCATCATAATACGGTGAGCAAGACTGAGGTGCTGCGTCAGGTCGAGCTTATCTATCCAATGATTAAAGCCGAACTGTTTATGCATTACAGCAAAGAACAGCTTCCGGCGTTGCTTGAAGTGTTGAGTGCCGAGTTGGTGCGTCAGGAGCTTATTCTGATCGACGGCGATCAATTGATGTTGAATCCGTTACGCAGCCGCCCTCTCCAGTTGCTGGCTGCGGGCGTGCGCGAAACTTTGCAACGCTTCGCAATCACCCTTTCGCTACTCAGCAACAACCCGAGCATTAGTCGCGGCGCGCTGGAAAAAGAAAGTCGGATTATGGCGCAGCGTTTGTCCGTGCTGCACGGTATCAACGCGCCGGAATTCTTTGATAAAGCAGTGTTTACTACACTGGTAGGCACATTGCGCGATGAAGGTTATATCAATGATATTGGTGATGCTATCCCGGAGCATACCTTCGAGATTTACACCATCCTCAGAGATCTGATTACGCCAGACATTCGTTTGACTATCGAAAGCGCTGGCATGCCGTCGGAGCTGCCGCTGGCGACCGAACCCCCCGTCGAAGCCAAGATAGACGTCAGAGATACTGACCACTAATTACGGCTTTTTACGCTGAAATAAAAAACCCCGGTAAGCTCAACGTTTACCGGGGTTTTTCTTATGTAGCCGGAAGCTATGCGGCGCTCATCGTCAGACTAAGCAAGATACCGATAAACATCACCATGCCGACATAATTGTTATTACGAAAAGCCTGAAAACACTGGTCGCGCTCGCGTTTTGCAGTCATCTTTTGCTGATGGACAAACAGGCAGCCGGCTAATAACAGCGACCAGTAGAATGGCGCGCCAAGATGAGTCAAATGCCCTACCAGCGCCATCAATACCAGCGTAGCCAGCTGCAACAGCCCGATGATCAGGTTGTCATTGCGACCAAACAGAATGGCGGTAGACTTCACACCAATCTTTAGGTCGTCGTCGCGGTCAACCATTGCATACTGAGTATCGTAAGCCACGGTCCAGCAGAGATTTGCGATAAACAGCAACCAACAGCTCAGCGGCAGCGACTCGCTTACCGCCATAAATGCCATCGGAATAGCCCAGCCAAAAGCCGCACCGAGCACCACTTGCGGCAGGTTGCTAACACGTTTGACGAAAGGATAAACCCACGCCAGCGCTAGCCCAACGACTGAAAGCATAATAGTTTTGCCGTTTAGCAACAGCACCAGGCAGAACGAGGCCAGCACCAGCGCGCCAAACAACTTCTTGGCCTGTCCGCTGGTCACGGCGCCACTCGCCAGAGGGCGTGCAGCGGTTCGTTTAACATGACCGTCTACTTTCCTGTCGGCGTAATCATTGATAACGCAGCCCGCGGCGCGCATGAAGAAAACTCCCAATACGAACACAATCAGGATCTTGATGGGGGGCTTACCGTCGCTGGCCAGCCACAGCGCCCACAGCGTCGGCCACATTAATAACAGTGAGCCAATCGGCTTATCTATTCTCATCAAACGGCAGTAGTCACGCCATTGTCCCTGCTTTGCAGTCTCTATCAACCTATTGTTCTCCCTTGATATAATGTGATTACGCCTTGCCCGTTTCGGCTTTATTGGATGATTGATAAACGGGTGAAGCAGTTAAAAAGATTTCAGTGAGCAGCAGAGGCTTATCAGAAAGTCGCAGGCGTGAACGTCTGGCCCAGTGCTTTGCCTGCTGTCCAAGATGAATATAGTCACGGCTAAGTTGATTTCCACTGAACAAATAACGCCCCAGCGGCAAGGTGCCAAGATCGACCAGTGCGTGATCGGGGCCGGTCAGTGTTTCTACCGGGATCACTGTTCGGCCCAGCAACCATGGAACCTCATCGCCAAACAGCACCACTTCGCGCAGCCAATAACGCTCGCTTGGCGGCAGCTGTGCAGCCTCTTCATCGCTGAGCTCTTCTCGGCTGATAAATCCCTCACGCTGCGGAGTCACACTGACTTTTGCACAGTGCTGCTCAAAACGACGGGTCATCGAGCCCATTTCCAGCAGCCAGCCTACAACCTCGGGAGGGACGTCAGAAGAGTATTCAAACCAATGAATAGCATCAGGAAAAGGAACAATTGACTCAGACATCGATACACTCCGAGTGGGTAGCAGGCTCTACCGAATAAAGGAAATCAGGAGGGTATTCTAGCGCAGATTACCCCGGCGGTAATCCCGCCGGGGAGAAGTTTTACTCGCGTTTCAGGCGTTCGCCGTTTGCAAGATAGAGGGTAACCACCAGCACCAGGATCGCCACGGTATAGAGCAGAGTGTCTACCGGGCTTTTATGGTCGACAATAATAAAGCGAATGATCGCGGTGATGCCGATGTAAACAAAGTAACGCAGCGGAAAGTGGTAACCCGAAGAAAAATACTTAACAATCAGGGCAATAAACTCGAAATACAGGAAGTAAATGACAATACCTTCAATCAGCATATAGGAAGAAGATTCGTCATTGTTAACGAAAAGTACCAGCGCCAGATGATAGGTTTCCCGGCCTAGAAAGAGCATCAGGATCGCCGCCAGCCCCAGTAAAAAAACGTTTAAGATTCGCTGCATAATAACTGCAACCATCGTTGACTTGTGTGACCCTGCCATGTGATGTACATCCCACTTTTAATGTTGAATGGCAGAAGAATACCACAGGGTTTAGGTCGGAAAAGGCAGATATTCGGAAGGTTACACAATTTTTTATTATGGGGTCTTTAGTATAGAAAAGGGCCAACTGACAAGCAGTTAGCCCTTATTACTTCAAACGGTTACTTCGACAAATGCAGCATTATTGCCGATTGTCGTGCTTAACCGCGCCAGTTTTTGAAGCGGTTGATCAAACCGTTGGTAGAACTGTCGTGTCCGCTAACCTTCTCATCGCTCTCCAGCTCCGGCAGGATACGGCTCGCCAGCTGCTTGCCTAATTCTACGCCCCATTGGTCGAAGGTGTAGATATTCAGGATAGCGCCCTGAGTGAAGATTTTGTGTTCATATAGCGCAATCAACGCACCCAGGCTGTAAGGGGTAATTTCGCGCAGCAAAATGGAGTTGGTCGGGCGATTGCCCTCAAACACTTTGAAAGGTGCCACGTGTTTAACGTCTTCAGGCTTTTTACCCTGCGCCGCAAACTCTTCCTCTACAACTTCCAGCGATTTACCAAATGCCAGCGCTTCAGTTTGTGCGAAGAAGTTAGACAGCAGTTTGGCGTGGTGATCGCTTAACGGATTGTGGCTGATTGCCGGAGCAATGAAGTCCGCAGGAACAATTTTGGTGCCCTGATGAATCAGCTGATAAAACGCGTGCTGACCATTGGTGCCCGGCTCGCCCCAGATAATTGGACCTGTTTCATAAGTTACCGGGCTACCGTTACGGTCAACATATTTACCGTTGGACTCCATATTCCCCTGCTGGAAATAGGCCGCGAAACGGTGCATGAATTGATCGTATGGCAGAATCGCTTCAGTTTCAGTGCCGTAGAAATCGTTGTACCAGATGCCGATCAGCGCCAAAATAACCGGTAAGTTTTTCTCGGCCGGAGTTTCTGCGAAGTGTTTGTCCATCGCGTGCGCGCCGCTCAGCAGTTTTTCGAAGTTCTCGAAACCGACTGACAGGGCAATCGACAGGCCAATAGCGGACCACAGAGAATAACGACCGCCGACCCAGTCCCAGAACTCGAACATGTTGTCGGTATCAATACCAAACTCGGAAACGGCTTTACCGTTGGTAGACAGCGCCGCAAAGTGTTTGGCAACGTGTTGGTCATCACCCGCTGTTTTCAGGAACCAGTCGCGCGCGCTGTGGGCGTTGGTCATGGTTTCTTGAGTAGTGAAGGTCTTGGACGCCACCAGGAACAGCGTGGTTTCAGGGTCCAGCGGTTTCAACGTTTCGGCAATGTGGGTGCCGTCAACGTTGGAAACGAAATGCATGTTCAGATGGTTTTTGTAAGGACGCAGCGCCTCGGTCACCATGAACGGGCCAAGGTCGGAGCCGCCGATACCAATGTTGACGACATCAGTGATTGGCTTGCCGGTGTAACCTTTCCAGCTTCCGCCGATCACGCGCTCGGTGAAGCCTTTAATTTTTGCCAGTACCGCATTGACTTCTGGCATGACGTCTTTGCCATCAACCACGATTGGCGTGTTGCTGCGGTTACGCAGTGCAACGTGCAATACAGCGCGGTCTTCGGTGCGGTTGATTTTTTCGCCCGAGAACATCGACTTGATAGCTTCTTGCAGCTCGGTTTCTTTGGCTAGCGCCTGCAGTTTGCTCAGGGTTTCTTCAGAGATGCGATTCTTGGAGAAGTCCACCAGGATTTGATCTTCAAAGGTGGCTGAAAACTTGGAGAAACGGTCGCTATCTTCTGCAAACAGTTGACTAATCGTTACATCTTTAACTTTATCGAAATGCTGCTGCAGGGATTGCCAGGCAGCGGTTTTAGTTGGATTGATATTTTTCATAGCAATGCTCTTAGGCTGAGAATGTAAGGTGACATCTTGACTATTTTTTAGCGCAACTGCCTTGATTGTATCTGGTATTTTAATAGATGAGATGCATTTATTGCGTTTCTTGCAATAGGCAGCAACAGTTGGCTTTGAAGCCTAATAGTCAAATACCGCAATGAATAATAGATGACAATGCTGCAAAATGTGAGAGAGATGGCTTCTGATCGTTGACAGATGACACAGAACCCGTTATTTCTAAGCGCCTAACTTATACGCGTCCGCGCGTATGGGCCAGAAGAGGCGCGTCGCCCAGGCAATGTATCGGAGGAACCGTATCCTGCGAAGGTGCATTATGGGGTGCGACGCCGAGGTCAGACACCCAACGGTTGGGAAAAGATCGACTACAGGGGCTGAATCCCCTGGGTTGTCACCGCTATAGCTCACAGAGCTATTGGCATGGTGGGGCGCTTCTGGGTGTATCGTAGCATTTCTACGCCTGCTCCCGTTTCCCGCTCTACCCTTGTGCCAAGGAATATGCAATTAAAAAGGCCGTCTTAAGAAGGGCGACCCTGACACGAGGTTTCAAATGAATCAAGCAGCACCCCGCAACGCAGACTTGTCGCCACTGAGCAACACGGTCATCGCCAAATTTGGTGGTACTAGCGTGGCGGACTTCGAAGCCATGAACCGCAGCGCCGATGTGGTGCTATCCAATCCAGACGTCCGCGTCGTGGTCTTATCCGCTTCTGCCGGGGTGACTAACCTGCTGGTTGAGCTGGCCGAAGGCGTAGACAACGATCGTCGCGTATTCTTGCTGAGCGAAATTCGCCGCATTCAACACGCTATTATCGATTGTCTGGATCAGCCTGCGGTAATCCACGAAGAAATCGAACGTATGCTGGAAAATATCAGCATGCTTTCCGAGGCGGCAAGCCTGGCGACCTCAACCGCACTGACCGACGAGCTGGTCAGCCACGGTGAGATGATGTCCACCCTGCTGTTTGTTGAAATTCTGCGCCAGAGAAATGTTTCTGCCGAATGGTTCGACGTGCGTAAAATCATGCGCACCAATGACCGGTTTGGACGCGCCGAACCAGACACGCAGGTTCTGCTGGAACTGGCAACGCAACAACTTCTCCCTCGCCTGCAAGAAGCGCTGATTATTACTCAGGGCTTTATCGGTGCCGAGCCGAAGGGGCGCACAACAACTCTGGGCCGCGGCGGCAGCGATTACACTGCGGCTCTGCTGGGTGAAGCGTTGCACGCTTCTCGTGTCGATATCTGGACCGACGTACCAGGAATTTACACCACAGACCCGCGTCTGGTGCCGGGTGCAAAACGCATTGATCGCATTGCCTTTGAAGAAGCTGCCGAAATGGCCACCTTCGGCGCTAAAGTGCTGCATCCTGCGACTCTGCTGCCAGCGGTTCGCCGCGGCATTCCGGTATTCGTCGGTTCAAGCAAAGACCCGTCAGCTGGCGGTACGCTGGTGTGTGATACCACCGAGAACCCGCCACTGTTCCGCGCGCTGGCTCTGCGTCGCAAGCAAACGCTGCTGACCTTGCATAGCCTGAGCATGCTGCATTCACAGGGTTTTCTGGCTGAATTGTTTAACATTTTGGCCCGCCACAATATTTCCGTGGACCTGATCACAACTTCAGAAGTCAGTGTTGCGTTAACTTTAGATACCACCGGTTCCACATCTTCAGGCGATAGCCTGTTGACCACCTCTCTGCTGACCGAGCTTTCCTCACTCTGTCGCGTCGAGGTTGAAGAGAATCTTGCGCTGATCGCTATTATCGGCAACAAGCTTTCACAGGCCTGTGGCGTCGGTAAAGAAGTCTTTGGCGTTCTGGACCCGTTTAACATTCGGATGATTTGTTACGGCGCAAGCAGCTATAACCTGTGCTTCCTGGTTCCCGGCGATGACGCCAATCAGGTGGTTCAGAAACTACATCACAACCTATTCGAGCAGGACTAATCGATTTACGATTCCAGCGAGTAGTGTGAATAAGCCGGGTCGAAAGACCCGGTTTTTTTTAACTAAAAAAACACAACATCCATAATAAAACGATAAAATACAGAGGGTTTCCCTGCATGTTAGCTAAAATCACACGCCTGTTTCCATTATGGGCAGTTTTACTGGCGGTTGCCGCCTATTATACACCGACGACATTCACTCCTATCGGCCCACACGTCAGCACCCTGCTGATGCTGATTATGTTTGCGATGGGCGTAACGCTGGAATTTGGCGATTTCAAACGCGTACTTTCCCGCCCTGCGCCAGTCGCAGCTGCCACGTTCTTGCATTATTTGGTGATGCCGCTAGCCGCGTGGTTACTGGCCAAACTGTTCCACATGCCTGACGATCTGGC
This sequence comes from Serratia sp. M24T3, assembly GCF_000257645.1. Lineage (GTDB taxonomy): Bacteria > Pseudomonadota > Gammaproteobacteria > Enterobacterales > Enterobacteriaceae > Rouxiella. The sequence goes on along the minus strand of NZ_AJHJ01000035.1, from coordinate 21,303 downwards.
TGCCGGGATGATTCTGGTTGGCAGCGTGGCCAGCGGAACTGCATCCAACGTGATGATTTATCTAGCCAAAGGCGACGTGGCGCTGTCCGTGACTATCTCTTCCGTTTCAACGTTGGTTGGCGTATTCGCCACGCCGTTGCTGACTCGCTTGTATGTTGACACTCATATCAAGGTCGACGTGGAAGGCATGCTGCTCAGTATCCTGCAGATTGTTGTGGTGCCGATCCTGGCCGGCCTGATTGTTCATCACCTGTTTACCAAAGTCGTCAAACGTATCGAGCCTGTTCTGCCGCTATTTTCCATGGTGTGCATTCTGGCCATCATCAGTGCGGTGATTGCCGGTAGCCAAAGTCTGATTGGTTCCGTGGGTCTGGTAGTGGTCATCGCGGTTATCATGCACAACGCCATCGGCCTGCTCAGCGGCTATTGGGGTGGCAAGTTGTTTGGCTTCGATGAAACGACCTGTCGCACCATCGCGCTTGAAGTCGGAATGCAGAACTCCGGCTTGGCCGCGACTCTGGGCAAACTGTACTTCTCCCCTTTGGCCGCATTGCCGGGTGCAATATTCTCCGTGTGGCACAACCTTTCAGGCTCCCTGCTTGCTGGTTACTGGTCGGGTCGTCCGGTGAAAAATGATGAAAAGAACGCGCATAAATAATCTCGCGTTTGAGCAATGAAAAAAGGGTCACGAGAATATCGTGACCCTTTTTGTTTTAATTTCATATTAAGCCAGCATTGCTCAAATAATAATCTGTGGGTACAATGTACCCACAAAAGGAGTCATAATTATGCAAACCAGCATCAAGACAAGAATCTCAGAAGATTTAAAAAATGAGGCAATGCACGTGTTAAACGAATGTGGTTTAACAGTGAGTAGCGCAATCCGCATTTTTCTGGAACAAGTAGTGCAAAGCAAGGGTCTGCCTTTTGAAGTCAAGCAACGCCCGTCAGCCACTACCAAACAGGCCTTGGCCGAAGCGCGTCAAATGGAGTTGAACGCAGAAAATCGCTACGAATCAGTAGAGATGATGATCAAAGGATTGAGCGATGAAGGAAAACAAGAGAAGTAAACTTCCAAGAAGAGTTGAATATACCCGTACCTTTGCCAAAGCCTGGGAACGCTATAACAGAGCGGGCAGGCGAAATATGAATAATATGACAGAGGTCATGAAGCTCCTTTTCATTGGCTCGGCATTACCCGCAGAATTCCTCGATCATTATCTACTGGGGGGCGATTGGGATAATGCAAAGGAGTGTCATATTGGCGGTGACTTTTTGCTTATTTACCGGGTTGATGAAAAACAGAACTTACTAACATTTATCAATTTAGGCACTCATAGCGAACTGTTTGAATGAAAAAAGGGTCACGAGAATATCGTGACCCTTTTTGTTTTTACGCGGCCAGAAGCTTATTTTGCCAGCCCAGGTAGATCGTCGAGATCTTCGCGTTCATCTTCTTTCTCGTCTTTATCGAGCACGTTATAGGCCACCGCGCAGAACAACGAGTTGAGGCGTTTCATGTCACCAAGCAGGCCAAGGTGCAGCGAGCTGGTTTCAATACTTTGAACGTTATGCTGATGCAGCCTATCAACGTGGGCATGGGCATATCGGCGGTCGAGCAGGCGAAAACGGTGCTTTGAGCGGCGTAAACGCTTAGCGCTGGTCATATCGCTGGACAGGAAAACAGAGAGACTCAGACGTAGGTTATCCACCAGCTTCTCATGCAGGCTATCAAGCTCCGATAGACCTTCCGCAGAGAATGCGCGGCGGGCGTCGTGCGATTTAGCGGCAATATCGCCAGTCATACGCTCGATGATATCTCCAGCCTGCTCCAGGTTTAGCGCCATCTCGATAATTTCGGCCCAGCGACGGGAATCATCCTCGCCTAAATCTTCTTTGTGAATCTGAGCCAAATACAGTTTGATGGCGGTGTATAGCACGTCTACGTCGTCATCAAGCCGGCGAACCTCGCGATCATTAGTGATTTTTCCATGCATGACTTCATGCTGAAGAATAAGCATATGTTCAACCACATCGCCCATTCGCAAAGTTTCACGCGCCGCATTGGCAAGGGCCAGTGAAGGAGTATCGATGGCGCTGACGTCCAGGTGACGCGGACGAAGACGCGGGTCATCCTCGGGCACATCGGCAATCCACAGCTCACAGATTCTGGCCATCATTCCGGCCGTTGGCACCAGCGCCAGACAGCGGATCAGGTTGTAAAATACGTGGAAATAGATCACCAGTTCTTCGTCGGGAATGCCGATTTTCGCCAGTAGCCCGGTGAGCGGCCCGATAAACGGCAACACAATGACACAGCCGATCAGCTTGAACAGCAAACTACCTAACGCCACCCGGCGTCCGGCGGCATTTTGTTTACTGGCATTGATCATTGCCAGAATACCGCTACCGAGATTGGCTCCGATAACCAGACAGAGTGAAACTTTTAGCGAGATAACACCGGTTGCGGCCAGCGTGGCGGTCAGCAGCACCGCGGCAAGGCTTGAGTAACTGATGATCGCAAAAACTGCTCCGGTCAGCGCATCAAGAATCGTATCGCCGGTCAACGACGAGAACAGTACTTTGACCCCGGAGGCCTGAGTAATTGGCGTCGCGGCAGCCACAATCAGCTCCAGCGCCAGCAAGATTAGCCCAAGACCGATCCCTACACGGCCCATTTGACCGGCGCGCGTTTGTTTCCGACTCAGGAAGAACGACACACCGACGAAAATCAGCAGCGGGGAAAGCCAGGAAAGATCGAAGGTCAGCACACGCGCCATCAGCGCTGTCCCGACGTCTGCACCGAGAATAATCACCAGCGCCGGCGAAAGTGCCACCAGTCCCTGAGCCACAAAGGAAGTGACCAGTAATGCAGTGGCGTTGCTGCTTTGTACCAGCGCGGTCACGCCGATACCCGAAACAAACGCCAGCGGTTTTTTTTCTACACTACCACTGAGGACGCGGCGCAAATTGGCACCAAACACGCGCATGATCCCTGTACGCACAATGTGCGTACCCCATACGAGTAATGAAACCGCTGAAAGCAAATGAAGAAGAGTTAACACTAAACAAGAACTCCTTTAGCGCCAGGCGTGTATAGACCATCCTGCCTGCCTGGCGTGTTGGAGCAGGATGGCATCCGGATTAATGGCACAGGGTTTGCCCACTTTAGCCAGCAGCGGCAAATCGTTGTGCGAGTCCGAATAAAAACTGGCATTGGCAAGCAGGCTATCGTCCTGTTCGAGAAGGGTCATCAGCCGCGTCACCTTTCCTTCACGAAAGGTCAGTACGCCTTGAGTAAAGCCGGTAAAAAGACCTTCACGAGTCTCGACTCCGATAGCCAGCGTTTCGTCAATTCCCAGATATTTAGCAATTGGAGCAACCAGATGTTCACCAGAAGCAGAAATTACAATCGTTCGATCGCCTTTCGCCTGATGCTCGGCCAGGCATTTTCGCGCATCGGCGTAAATCCTTCCGGCAATCACTTCCTCAACAAACCGCTCAACCATCGCGGCCACATCATCTTCGCTGCGACCTTTAAGCGGAGTTAGCGTCCAGTTCATGTATTCCGTCATGTCCATTTGACCCACGGCATACAGGCGCATCATTTCGGCGTCTTGTTGCAGGAAATCGTCAGGATCGCTAACCCAGCCCTGCTTGACCATAAAAGCTGACCACAGGCTGGAACAATCACCATGGATCAGAGTTTCATCAAGATCAAATAGCGCCAGATTCATGCAACTTCTCTCAAGGTATCAAGATCTAACTGTAGACCAATATCGGTGCCATCGGCATACAGAGACTCAACGGAGCGGTTTAAAACATCCACCGATAACTCGACATTGTGAGCCATAACACGATAACGAACGACGTTACCTAGCAGGCTGTGATTCAGGATACGGGCGGGAATTCCCTGATTTGGCGCACAAAGCGCAATCGACTCCGGTCTGATGGCGACCTGGGAGGGATAACTTTGCCCGGTCAAGGTATGTGCCTGTTCGGCGGTCAGCAGGTTATAGCTGCCAATAAAACCGGCTGCGAAAGCATTGACCGGTGCAGTATACAATGTTTCGGCGTCGCCATTCTGTACGATTTGTCCTTTATTCATTAAAACAATACGATCCGACATGGTCAGCGCCTCTTCCTGATCGTGAGTAACGAAGATGGCGGTCAGGTTCATTTCGCGTTGAATACGGCGGATTTGTTCGCGTAAATGTTTACGAATACGGGCGTCGAGCGCTGATAAAGGCTCATCGAGTAACAGCAGGCGCGGCTGTGTGACCAGCGAACGGGCCAGCGCCACACGCTGACACTGCCCACCGGAAAGCTGATGCGGATAGCGGCGGGCAAACTCGTTTAGCTCAACCAGCGCTAACACTTCAGCCACGCGGCGGGTCGTTTCACTGGCAGAAATGCGTTGCATTTTCAGGCCAAAAGCTACGTTCCCCTCAACCGTCATGTTGGGAAACAGCGCGTAGCTCTGAAACACCATGCCAATCCCGCGTTTTTGCGGCGTAAGTGGAACAATGTCCTGACCCTGAATCAAAATTTGCCCGCTGTCGACCGAAGTCAGCCCCGCGAGACAGCGCAGCAGTGTAGACTTTCCGCAGCCGCTCGGACCAAGCAGCGTAACGAACTCGCCCTCTTTGGCGCTAAAATCAATATTATTGAAAATCTGCGTCTGGCCGTAATGTTTGTTGAGTTGGGTGACTTGCAAATAGGACATGATTAGCGCTTCCCTTTATTCATTGCGTTAGCCACCCAGGTAAATGCCAGGACAACCACGAAATAGGAGATAACCAATGCGCTGGTGAAATGGCCACTGCCATTGCGCATATTGTAGAGATAGACCTGCAATGTTTCATAGCGGCTGCCGACCAGCAGGTTAGCGAACACAAACTCACCAATTAAAAACGAGAACGAAAGTAGCACGGCGATAGTCGCGCCCTTGCGCAAATTTGGCAAAATCACCAGCAACGCGGCTTTCCAGGTGCTGGCACCGAGCAAATGGGCGGCGTCCATTAGGTCACGCATATTAATGGCCTGAATATTGTTGGATATGGCCCGATAGATAAACGGCAGCGCGATAGTGAAATAACAGCCAATCAAAATCCAGGGCGTGCCGGTCAGTTCAAACGGTGGCGCAGAGTAGAGCTGCATCAGGCCCACCGAAGAGACCACTGGCGGTACAGCAAACGGCAACAGGATCAGCACGTTCATCAGTGCATCTAGCCTTGGGAAATAGTAAGCAATCACAAACATAAGTGGCAGGATCAGTACCAGCGAGAACACCAGCGTACCCAGACAGATCAACAGTGAATGCCCCAATGCCACCAGAAAACGCGGATCGCTCCATAGCGAGACAAGCCATTTCATGGTGAAGCCGCTCGGCAGAATGGTTGCTCCCCAGTCCTCCACCAGCGCATAAATCAGCGTTGCGGCTAGCGGTAACATCAGAACAATAAACAGCACCCAGACAATCAGGCGGTGATAAATACTTTCAGCGCGCGACATATTTTTCCTCCAGGCCAGTGATAGTCAAAAAATTAGCCTTAGCGAACATTGACATAGCTCCTGCGCAACAGCCATTGATGCACCAGCGTGATGACCGCCATTAACAGCACCAGCAATATCGCCAGCGCGCTACCCATGTTCGGATCGAGGGAAATATCGCCCGAGACCAGCGCGGCGATTCGCACAGGCACGACGTTAAAGTTGCCAGTGGTCAAGGCGTAGACTGTGGCATAAGCCCCCAGCGCGTTAGCCAGCAAGATAACAAAGGTGCCCATTAAAGCCGGGGCCAACACCGGTAATCCGATGTAGCGCCAAAAGCGCCATTTGCCTGCGCCGAGCAGCGCCGCCGACTCTTTCCAGTCTTCTCGCAGCCCGTCAAACGCCGGGTAAAGCAGCAGAACGCCCAATGGGATCTGAAAATAGGTATAAAGCACGATCAAGCCATCTCTGGAGTACAGATTGAAGCTACTCATCAGACCATATTTTCTCAGGATTAACGTCAGGGTACCGTTTAGGCCGAGCAGAATCACAAAGGCAAAGGCCAGCGGCACTCCAGCAAAATTGCTGGTCATATTGGTAAATGACATCACAAAATCATGCAGCTTGGTCGGGCCCAGCTGGCGAAGTGAGTAACTACCAACCAATGCGATCAGCAGACCATAAATGCTTGACCAGAAAGAGATATCCAGTGAGAACTTCATCGCTTGCAGATAGAACGGCGAGGTCAGAATATCGCTGTAATTGCCGAATCCCCAGGCTTCATAGGTATCGCTATAAAAACTGCTTACAGCGACCCAGACCAGCGGCGCAAGCTGAAAAGCGATAAAGAACACCGCGAAAGGCAGCACAAAAAGCAGAGCAAGCCACTTAGCTTTCATCCGTTATTCCCCATCTTCTCGACCCGAATCAGGCCAGTAAATCCGCGCAGTGTGGCTTGTCATGGCTGACATTAAGCAACTCACAGACGGTGCCACAGAGTTCAGTTTGCAGCGGCGCGGCGTCTTTGAAACTGAAGGCGTTACCAAACACAAACATCGGGACCTGACGCTCTTCTGGCAGAATCCCGCCGTGGCTGCGATCGTTGTTCATACCGTGATCGGCGGTGACGATCACCTGATATCCAGCCTCGAGCCAGGCGCCGAGATAGTGCGACAAAATACCGTCAGCGACACGCGCCTTGTTGCGATACTGCATCGAATCGAGACCAAACTTATGGCCCGTATCGTCAATATTCATCGGATGAATTAGCAAAAAGTCTGGATCATGTTTTAAACGCAGGCTTTCGGCGTCATCAAACAGATGTGAATCGGGATAGGTATCGTCGTAATAGAAATGACCGTGCTGAATCGCCAGACTCTTATCGTCGGTATGGCGATCGCGTGCCGGAGTAAACGGCGTGCGGTTATAAAGCTCACTAACCCAATGGTAGGCCGCCGCCGCAGTCGTTAAACCGGCGTCGCGGGCATAATGGAAAATACTGCGCCCAGTCGATAAGCGGTCTACATGATTATGTACGATACCGCTCAGCACGGGCGTCACGCCGGTAAGAATGCATTCATACAGCGGGCGTGACAGTGACGGTAGTTCGCATTCCAGTTGATACAAGCGCCCGCGTCCCGCAGCGCACTGTGCCTGTAAATATCCCATTGCTTCGCGGGCAACCTGATAATTCAGGCCGTCCAGTACCACCAGAATGCTCTTCATTACGTAATACCCTGATAAAAGTTCATGAAATTCAATGCATGGAAAGAGCTTTAAATTTTTCATCGATGAACGAACGATTCATTTCTTTTCCCGATGAAAGATCCCTCATTCTTTTTACAAAGGAGAGAAAATCAATCCTCTAAAGATTTCGCGCCTCGGGAAGGCGGCAAGCAGGCGTAATCCCCGAGAGCTTACACAAGTCAATGACTGGGGTAAGCCCACTCTGCCAACGCGCCTGAGGCACGAAAGATAACGATTAAAATCAATCCTCTAAAGATTTCGCGTCTCGGGAAGGCGGCAAGCAGGCGTAATCCCCGGGAGCTTACACAAGTAAGTGACTGGGGTAAGCCCGCGCTGCCAACGCACCTGAGGCACGAAAGATAACGAGGATTTATTGTTGGAGATTGATCATGACTTGCTCTTGCCAAAGCCTTGGAAGCGTTTTGGCGCTCTTGTTCCAGGCTTCTGGATCAGCAATCGGATGCGCGTTGGCGTATTCACTGTTAGGCAACAGCTTGGCTTTTACGTCATCCGGCAACGTCAAGTGTTCGGCACGGATTGGACGCGCATAACCACGGGCCAGATTGATTTGGCCGGCATCGGAGAAGATATATTCACGAGCCCATTTTGCCGCGTTTGGATGCTTACCGTATTTGTTAATGATGGTGGAATAACCCGAAGTGATACTGCCGTCTGATGGGATCACCACGTCAAAACGAGTTTTATCAATCTGGTCACGATAGTTAAGACCGTTGAAGTCCCAGACTACGCCAACCTGAACTTCGCCTTTTTCCAGCGAGGCAATAACCGGGTCGGTGAGGCTCAAACGCCCTGCCTTCGCCAGCTTGGCAAAGTAATCCAGACCCGGCTTAAGGTTTTTCTCGTTACCCCCCATGGCATAAGTGGCCGCAAGAACGCCATTAGCTGCCTGCGCCGCAGTACTCACGTCGCCGATAGTCACTTTATATTTGCCTTTCATCAGGTCAGCCCAGCTGTGTGGTTCGTCTTTAACCTGAGATTTATCAATGATAAAGGCGATAGTACCAGTATAAGCCAGCACCCAGTTACCGTCCTTGTCTTTGGCCCAGGCAGGCACCTGGTCCCAGGTACTTGGTTTATAAGGCAGAGTTACGCCCTCTTTCACCGCTATTGGACCAAATGCCGCCCCCACATCACCGATATCTGCACTGGCGTTGCTTTTTTCTGCCAGAAATTTAGCAATTTCCTGCGCGGAACTCATGTCAGTATCGCTATGCTTGATGCCGTATTTAGTATTCAAATCATTCCAGGTATCTTTCCAGTTTGCCCACGAATCAGGCATGCCAACGCTGTTCACGGTGCCTTCAGCTTTAGCGGCTTTTTCAAGACTGGCCAGAGATTCGGCAGCAAACGCGGTAGTCGTTGTCATAACGAGCGCGGTGGTTAACACAGAAGCGAACAACTGTTTCATAACTGATGCTCCAGATGATAGTGTGTGTGAGTGCTGGTCTAGTCCAGCAAGATCCAAGCCAATCTAACGATCGTTTGTGATAATTATATGACAGCGTGATAAAGCAGCATTTTTAAGCGAATAGCTGTTAACAAGTGCACAAATCTTCAACCTTTAATTGCCATAGTGGTGCAAAAATGCACTGAAATGAGGCTGAATATTGATGAGTGAATCCCAGACCACTGTTGCAACTATTTGCCAAACATTGAGTGAAAAAATAACTGCCGGACTTTATTCAGCCGAGGGACGCTTGCCCTCGGAAAGAACGCTGAGCGAGCAGTTTTCCACTACCCGTATTACTCTGAGAGAGGCGCTAAGCCAGCTTGAGGCACAGGGGCTTATCTATCGCGAAGTGCGCCGCGGCTGGTTTATATCGCCGCCACGTATTCTTTATAATCCGCTTCAGCGCAGTCATTTCCACGCGATGGCAAAAGAGCAGGGGCGAATCGCACAAACCGAGCTTATCGACGCCAGCCAGATTAAAGGCAGTGACAGTCTGTGCCAGAAGTTAAATTTGCCACCGCAAAGTGACATCTACTGCATCCGTCGACTGCGCTACATTGATGGCCGGGCTGTGCTGTACGTTGAACATTATCTAAATCCACAGTTCTTTCCAGATATCATTAACGACGATCTCACCCGATCCTTGACCGATCTGTACTTGTCTCGCTATGGGATAAAATATGGCCGTGTGCGTTTTGATATGGTGCCGACACGATTACCCACAGAAGCTTCTAACGCACTGAAAGTTACGTCGGGAAGTCCGGCGTTAGTGATCACGCGAATCAACCGCGATCAACAGGATCGGATCATTGACTGCGATCTGGAATACTGGCGCTACGATGCCTTGCAGATTGATGTTGAGGTAGGGTGAAGCAATACGAAATAGATAAGGATTTGCTGGGGAGCCCAAGATGGCAGCTCCCCTCCCTAACCCTCTCCCGTTCGCGAGAAAATATTTATCCCCTCCCAAATTGAAGCACTACTCAGTCTCATACCAAATTGAAGAAGTGCTTAGCGCTTCACAAAATGGGTAAGTCACATAATTAGGTTAATCAGCATCATAACCAAGATTAGGTGCCAGCCAGCGCTCAACTTCAGTTATTGGCATACCTTTACGCGCTGCGTAGTCTTCAACCTGATCGCGCTGGATTTGCGCCACGGCGAAGTATTTGCTTTCGGGATGACTGAAATACCATCCAGAAACGGCAGCACCAGGCCACATGGCGAATGACTCAGTCAACTGCATACCGGTGTGGGTTTCGACATCCAACAGCTTCCAGATTTGTCCTTTCTCAGTGTGCTCCGGGCAGGCCGGATAACCGGGTGCCGGGCGTATTCCCTGATAGTTTTCACGAATTAATTCTTCATTACTGAGGTTTTCATCTGCTGCAAAGCCCCAGTGAAGCTTGCGCACCTGCTCATGCAAATATTCCGCAAAACCTTCAGCCAAACGGTCAGACAGCGCTTTAATCATGATTTTATTGTAATCATCGTGCTTCTTGTCATAGGCCTCGGCCAAGGCATCCTCTTCCAAACCACCGGTTACGGCAAAGGCTCCCATGTAATCAGCTTTGCCGCTGGACTTCGGTGCGACGAAATCAGCCAGGCAATAATTGGCGAAATCCGTTTTCTCGGTTTGCTGGCGCAGATGGTGGCTAACAACCAGCATTTCTTCTCGGCTTTCGTCGCGATAAATTTCGATATCATCATCAACTCGATTAGCCGGGAATAAACCAAATACGCCGCGCGGATTAAGCGATTTGTCGCGTGAAAGCTTATCCAGTAAGTCGTTGGCATCCTGGAACAAGCGCTTGGCCTCTTCGCCGACCACTTCATCTTCAAGAATACGTGGATATTTTCCTGCCAGCGACCAGGTCATAAAGAATGGCGTCCAGTCAATGTACCGACGCAATGTTTCAATGCTGGCCTCAACCTGATGAATGCCTAAATGCCTTGCTACCGGCGGCGTGTAGCTCTCCCAATCAAGCTGGCTAGCATTGGCTCGGGCTTTTTCCAGGCTTACCGGCGGAGTACGCGGTTTCTTGCGCCCATGCTGGATACGCACCGTATCGTACTCTTTGCGTGTTTTCTCGATAAACGCATCGCGCTGCTCATCGGACAACAAGGCGGAAACTACACCAACAGAACGGGAAGCATTCTGCACGTAAGTGGTTGAACCTTTATAGTTCTGCTCGATTTTCACCGCAGTGTGGGCTTTAGAGGTAGTTGCACCGCCTATCAGCAGTGGAATAGTGAAACCGCGACGCTGCATCTCTTTCGCCACATTGACCATTTCATCCAAAGACGGCGTGATCAGTCCAGAAAGCCCGATAATATCGACGTTTTCTTCAATGGCGGTTTTAAGAATTTTATCGGTTGGGACCATAACGCCTAAGTCGATGATTTCATAGTTGTTGCACTGCAAAACCACTCCGACGATATTTTTTCCGATGTCGTGAACGTCGCCTTTTACTGTTGCCAGCAAGATTTTACCGTTAGTTTTACCCTTCTCTTTGCTAGCCTCAATGTACGGCTGAAGATACGCCACCGCCTGCTTCATCACGCGGGCAGATTTTACCACCTGCGGCAGGAACATTTTTCCTTCACCAAACAAATCACCAACGACATTCATGCCATCCATTAATGGCCCTTCGATCACTTCGATAGGTCTTGCTGCCAGTTGACGCGCTTCTTCGGTATCCAGCTCGATAAATTCGGTAATACCTTTCACCAATGAGTATTCGAGACGCTTTTTAACTTCCCAACCACGCCATTCAGCCTGTTGTTTATTCGCTTCGCCATCGTCTTTGCTACCGCGATATTTCTCGGCCAAATCGAGCAAACGCTCGGTACCGTCCTCACGCCGGTTAAGAATCACATCTTCAACCGCGTCACGTAGTTCGGTGCTTAAATCGTCGTAAATCGCCAGCTGACCAGCGTTAACGATGCCCATATCCATGCCGTTACGAATCGCGTGATACAAGAACACGGCATGAATTGCTTCGCGCACCGGGTCGTTACCACGGAACGAGAAGGAAACGTTGGAGACGCCACCAGAAATCAGCGCGTGTGGCAACTCGGCTTTGATGTCGGCACAGGCCTCGATAAAGTCGACGGCGTAGTTGTTATGCTCTTCGATACCGGTCGCCACAGCAAAGATATTCGGGTCGAAAATGATATCTTCCGGTGGGAATCCGACCTCTTCGGTCAATAACTTGTAAGCACGGCGGCAGATTTCAATTTTACGAGCACGAGTATCCGCCTGCCCTACTTCGTCGAAGGCCATCACCACCATCGCGGCGCCGTAGCGGCGAACCTTGCGAGCGTATTTGAGGAAAGCCTCTTCCCCTTCTTTCATGGAGATCGAGTTAACGATGCCTTTGCCCTGGATGCATTTAAGGCCTTTTTCGATGACGTCCCATTTTGAAGAGTCAATCATGATCGGCACGCGGGCAATATCAGGCTCACCGGCAATTAGATGCAGGAATTTCACCATGGCGGCTTCGGCATCGAGCATGCCTTCGTCCATGTTGATATCAATAATTTGCGCGCCACTTTCAACCTGCTGACGAGCAACCGCCAGTGCTTCGAGATACTTCTCTTCTTTGATTAATTTTTTGAAGCGCGCGGAGCCGGTCACGTTGGTGCGTTCACCGACGTTAACGAAAAGCGTCTGTGCGTCAATGGTTAAAGGTTCTAGACCGGCAAGGCGGCAAGCCACCGGGATTTTTGGCAGTTGGCGAGGTGGCACGCCTTCAAGCACTTTAACCATGGCCGCGATGTGTGCTGGCGTGGTGCCACAGCAGCCGCCAACGATATTCAGAAATCCTGATCTCGCCCACTCACCGATATGCTCGGCCATTTCTTTGGCTTCGAGATCGTACTCACCAAAAGCGTTGGGCAAGCCGGCATTAGGGTGCGCGGTGACGTAGCATTCGGAGATACGCGACAGCTCGGCCACGTATTGTCGCAGCTCGTCAGGGCCCAAAGCACAGTTAAGGCCAAAGGTCAGTGGTTTAACGTGGCGCAGCGAGTTATAAAAAGCCTCTGTGGTCTGCCCTGAAAGCGTACGCCCGGAGGCGTCGGTGATGGTGCCGGAAATCATGACCGGCAGCAGCACGCCCATCTCTTCAAACACGGTTTCCACGGCAAAGGTCGCAGCTTTGGCGTTTAAGGTGTCGAAGATCGTTTCCACCATGATCAGATCAACACCGCCTTCAATCAATGCACGGGTCGATTCACGGTAAGCTTCCACCAGCTGATCGAAAGAGACATTGCGAAACGAAGGATCATTGACGTCCGGTGAGATCGAGGCCGTGCGGTTGGTCGGACCTAACACCCCGGCGACATAACGCGGCTTGTCTGGAGTGCGTGCGGTCCATTCATCAGCACAAATACGTGCCAGACGCGCAGCTTCGTAGTTTATCTCGGCTGACAGTGATTCCATATGGTAGTCGGCCATGGCGATTGGCGTGGCATTAAAGGTGTTGGTTTCGAGTATGTCGGCACCGGCTTCAAGATAACCATAATGAATAGCGGTGATCACTTCTGGTTTAGTCAGTACCAGAAGGTCATTATTGCCTTTGAGATCGCTTTCCCAGTCAGCAAAACGTGTGCCGCGGTAGTCCTCTTCTTCCAGACGATAGCTTTGGATCATAGTACCCATGCCGCCATCCAGGACTAAGATCCGCTTTGCCAGCTGCTCATGTAGTGCGTTTACTCGATTTGTCACTTTCACCTCATCACTTGCAATCTGCTTCTACCAACACAATTTGGCCTGACTATGTGCTCATTCTATACGTATTTACTGTACTAAAATCCGGCAATCATCCTAGCATACCTCGGCTATGGGCAGGATTGGCGACAACGTGAGACTTTTTCATCAATTCCTCGAGCTTTATTCCAAACTGTCTGCAACACATCGGATGAGCGCAAAAGTTGTTTGCGATCCATACTGTAAAAACGAAAACCAATTCCAAAATAATATTTTAAAGCCGGTATCTTAGGCAACGCTGAAAGGGATGCATCATGGTGACCTCTTCTGCTCCGGCAGGAAAACGCGCAAAAAAAGTTAAAAGTCCGTCGACCAGTGCCAGTGCTGCCACTGGTCAGGTGCAATCCCTCACTCGAGGATTAAAACTGCTTGAATATATTGCGGAAGCTCAGGGGAGCGTGGCGCTAACTGACTTGGCGCAGCAGGCAGGATTGCCTAATTCAACGACACATCGGTTGCTGACAACCATGCAGCAACAGGGCTTTGTTCGTCAGGTCGGTGATTTGGGGTTGTGGACAATTGGCTCTCACGCCTTTGTGGTCGGCAGCAGTTTCCTGCAGAGCCGTAACTTATTGGCGATGGTGCATCCGATGCTGCGGCGATTAATGGAAGAATCGGGCGAAACGGTGAATCTGGCCGTGCTGGATCACAGTGACTATCAGGCGATCATCATCGATCAGGTGCAGTGTAACGCTCTTATGCGCATGTCGGCACCGATAGGCGGCAAGCTGCCAATGCATGCCTCAGGAGCAGGTAAAGCGTTTTTGTCGACTCTGCCGGAAGACCGCCTGGTCAAGATGCTGCATAAAATTGGTTTGCACAGCTATACCCCGATGACGCGTACCTCACCGGTCAATCTCAAGCAAGAATTGGCTGACACGCGTAAGCGCGGTTATGCCTTTGATGATGAAGAACATGCGTTAGGATTGCGCTGCGTGGCGACCTGTATTTATGACGAGCATAACGATGCCTATGCGGCAATTTCTATTTCGGGCCCAGTATCGCGGATAACCGATGACCGCGTAACCGAACTTGGGGCCTTAGTCATCCATGCAGCGAAAGAAATTACGCAAGCTTACGGCGGAGGCAAACACTAATCGGTAATAGGCAACTGCATCGGCAGCGCCTTTGAGTACGAGTGGCGCTGCATATTTCGATGGATAAACCGTTGCTTGCGACGGTAGGCAAACACGTCTTCGACATGCCCGGCCTGAATACGCTTTTGCAGCCCGCGCCAGTAATCAGCGCAAAAAAGATCACCGTGCAGAGCATCAAAGTATGGCCGCAAGCGTTTGTCGCTACAGAGAAAATAGCGAAACTCTTCTGGAAAAACGTCGTTGTCGGCAACGCTGTACCATGGGCCGTTTGCCAACTCATCTTCCGGATAAAGGGCCTTGGGTAAATCACGGAAGTTTATTTCGGTCATGTAGCAAATTTCGTCGTAATCATAGAACACCACGCGACCGTGGCGAGTGACGCCAAAATTTTTAAACAGCATGTCGCCAGGGAAAATATTTGCCGCTGCTAATTGCTTGATTGCATTACCATACTCTTCGATTACTTCGTGTAGCTGTTTTGAATTTGCCTGGCCGAGATAGAGGTTTAGCGGGGTCATGCGGCGTTCAATATAGAGATGGCTCAGGGCAATGCTATCACCAAGATCCTGGATTTTGTTGCCAGCTTCTTTCTGTAGCTCTGCCATCAGCTCAGGACAGATACGATCTTTGGGCAGAACGAAATGTTCAAACTCTTGAGTATCGGCCATACGGCCTACACGGTCGTGCTCTTTAACTAGCTGATAGCATTCGCGTACTCGCTGTTCAGTCACCTGTTTTGGCGGTGCAAAACGATCTTTGATAACCTTAAATACCCTATCGCTGCCGGGAAGGGTAAATACCAGCATCACCATGCCTTTCACGCCCGGAGCAATAATAAAGGGATCGCTGCTCGAAGCCATGTAGCGCAGATGCTCACGGTAACATTCTGTTTTTGCATGTTTTTGACAACCAATCGCACTATAAAGCTCAGCGGTTGTTTTTGAAGGTAGAACTTCCCGCAGCCATTCAACCAGCGCGCCGGGATGAGGGGCATAAACCATAAAATATGAACGAGCAAAGCCGAAAACAATGCTGGCATCATCATGCTCGGTCAGGCAAGTATCCACGAACAGTTTTCCGTGCTCATCCTGATGAATAGGCAGCAAAAAAGGGTGAATCTTGCCAGGTAATCGAATCTTGCCGATTATCCATGCGGCTTTGTTGCGATAAAAAAGCTCGGTGACGATTTCAAACTCAATTTGATCCATTGAGTCTTCGGGAAAGTTTTCAGCCAGCACATCGGATATGGCAAGAGTGTCGCGATGAATGTCCTGCCACGTCAGGCGCAGTGGCAGCTCAATCAATAATTTATGCAGCATATTCAAAAGGTCAGCACGAGGATTAATTCTTCGAGCCAAAGGACGGGAGAGGCATTTTCCGCTATCGGGATGCTGTTCGCTGAAAATAAACAGCCGATCCTCGATTAACTCACGATGTTTGAAGATGCGGCAATAAACCGAGTTGAAAAAGCTTTCTGCTATTTCTCCGCGAGGATAATCC
Organism: Serratia sp. M24T3; assembly: GCF_000257645.1. Classification (GTDB taxonomy): domain Bacteria; phylum Pseudomonadota; class Gammaproteobacteria; order Enterobacterales; family Enterobacteriaceae; genus Rouxiella. The sequence goes on along the minus strand of NZ_AJHJ01000035.1, from coordinate 5,222 downwards.
GGCAACAATTCGCTGTAACAGCGCTTAACGCGGGCGGTAAATGTCGCGTCATAAAAATAGGGGACAGTAATGCATTTAAGCTGACTCACAACCAGTCCAACGTGATGGTCATAAAGATGAATGCGCTGCTTCATCGCCTGCTGCACGGACAGCCAGTCAGCCTGCTCAAAACGCTGCTGTGCGCCGGAAGTGATTTCCAAAAAACGTCCATACTGCGCATCGAAACCTTGCAGGATAGTTTGGGCAATCAGCAGTTCGGTTTTCATCGTTCAGCTCCGATCGCAGTAAAATTGCATGAAAAAGGCCCGCATAAAGCTACGGGCCATTGCGTTTTCAGGAAAACTGCTGCTCTTCCGTAGAGCCGGTCAACGCCGTGACCGAGGAACGCCCACCCTGGATAATAGTGGTGACTTTGTCGAAGTAGCCGGTACCGACTTCCTGCTGATGAGAGGCGAAAGTATAGCCTCGCGAAACAGCGTCAAACTCTGGCTGTTGCACCTTGTCGACATAATGCTTCATGCCTTGACCCTGCGCGTAGGCGTGGGCAAGGTCAAACATGTTGAACCACATGCTGTGGATCCCCGCCAGAGTGATGAACTGATACTGATAACCCATTGCAGCCAACTGCTCCTGGAAAGTCGCAATGGTTTGATCATCTAGATTTTTCTTCCAATTGAACGATGGAGAACAATTGTAGGCCAGCAGTTTTCCAGGGAAACGCTGATGGATGGCCTCGGCAAATCGTTTAGCCAGAGCCAGGTCTGGGGTGGAAGTTTCACACCAGACAACATCAGCATACGGTGCGTAAGCCAGGCCGCGCGCTATCGCCTGCTCGATACCAGCATCGGTACGGAAGAAACCTTCGTGAGTGCGCTCGCCGGTAATGTAAGGGCTGTCGTATGGATCGCAATCGGAGGTGATCAAGTCTGCCGCATCGGCATCAGTTCGCGCCACTAAAATGGTCGGCACGCCCAGCACGTCAGCAGCCAAACGTGCAGAAATCAGTTTTTGCACCGCTTCTTGCGTCGGAACCAGAACCTTACCGCCCATATGACCGCACTTTTTCACTGCTGCCAGCTGATCTTCAAAATGCACCGCCGCGGCACCGGCTTCAACCATCGCCTTCATCAGCTCGAAAGCATTAAGCACGCCGCCAAAACCGGCTTCTGCATCGGCAACAATCGGCAGGAAATAGTCGGTGTAACTCGGATGGCCAGGTTCAATATTGTTTGCCCACTGGATCTGGTCAGCGCGGCGAAAAGTATTATTAATACGTGTTACCACTTCCGGCACCGAATTCACCGGATAAAGTGACTGGTCGGGATACATGCTCGATGCAGTGTTGGCATCAGCTGCTACCTGCCAGCCGGAAAGATAAATCGCCTCAATCCCGGCTTTCGCCTGTTGCAGTGCCTGCCCACCGGTCAACGCCCCCAAACAGTTGACGTACCCCTTGCGGGAAGCGCCATGCAGTAGATCCCACAATCTGGCCGCTCCCAACTGGGCAAGCGTGCATTCAGGACTAATAGAACCGCGAAGGCTGATAACTTCTGCCGCGCTATAAGGTCGCGTGATGCCTTCCCAGCGTGGCTGTGACCAACTTTCTTCGAGTTGATGTATCTGTTGGCTACGAGTAATTTTCATAGTTGTGACTCCGGTTTTGTAGGGGGACAAAATCAAGCCAGCAGCGCGTAGCCCGGCAGCGTAAGAAAGTCGATTAATTCATCTTGTGTCGTGATCTTTTCCATTAGCGCAGCCGCTTCCTGAAAACGTCCGGCGCTAAAACGTTGTTCTCCCAGCTCTTGCTGGATCACCTGTATCTCTTCTGCCAACATCTGGCGAAACAGGGTTTTGGTAACCTGCTGGCCGTCGTCCAAGGATGTACCGTGATGGATCCATTGCCAGATAGAAGTCCTCGAGATTTCAGCAGTAGCGGCATCTTCCATCAGTCCATAAATCGGAACGCAACCGTTGCCAGAGATCCACGCCTCGATGTACTGCACGGCTACGCGAATATTGGCGCGCATACCCTCTTCAGTGCGCGGGCCGGTGCCAGCCGCAAGCAGCTGTTCGGCAAAAATGGGAGCATCCTGCTCACGTGTGACTTCGAGTTGATTAGCACGCGCGCCCAGTGCCTGATTAAATACCGCCATCGCGGTATCAGCGAGGCCAGGATGCGCAATCCAGGTACCGTCATGCCCGTTGCTGGCTTCCAACTCTTTATCTTTAATGACTTTATTGAGCACCCACTCATTACGCTGCGGGTCTTTGCTTGGGATAAATGCCGCCATTCCACCCATCGCAAAAGCGCCGCGTCGGTGACAGGTTTTTATTAATAAACGCGAGTAGGCATTCAGGAACGGTTGTTCCATGGTCATTACTTGGCGATCAGGCAACACGCGATCAGGATAGTTTTTCAATGTCTTGATATAACTGAATATATAGTCCCAGCGCCCGCAGTTAAGCCCAACAATATGTTCGCGAAGGTGGTAGAGGAACTCATCCATCTGGAACACCGCTGGCAGGGTTTCGATCAGCACGGTGGCTTTGATAGTACCGCGCGGCAGGCCGACGCTATCCTCGGCAAAACTGAATACTTCGCTCCACCATTGCGCTTCTTTGTAGGACTGCATTTTCGGCAGATAAAAATAGGGGCCGCTCCCCTTGGCCAATAGCGCCTGATAGTTGTGGAAGAAGTACAAGGCAAAATCAAACAGGCCACCGGGGATGGGTTCTCCTTGCCACAGGACATGCTTTTCAGGCAGATGCATTCCTCTTACACGACAGACCAAAACAGCGGGATCGGGCTTAAGTTGATAAATCTTGCCTGCTTCATTGGTGTAGCTGATGGTTCCGCGCACGGCATCGCGCAGATTAATTTGGCCTTCAATCACTTTTTTCCAATCCGGTGCCAATGAGTCCTCAAAGTCAGCCATAAAAACTTTTACATTGGCATTCAACGCATTAATCACCATTTTTCTTTCAACCGGTCCAGTGATCTCTACTCGACGATCGCGCAGGTCGTCAGGAATATTTTGGATCTGCCAATTGGTATCACGAATGGAATTAGTTTCCGAAATAAAATCAGGCAATACACCTCGATCGATACCAGCTTGAATTACCTTTCTTTCGGCGAGCAGCTGGTTGCGTTTGTGTGTGAATTGGCTCACCAGATCGGATAAAAAGTCTACTGCCTGTTCAGTCAAAACACTGGCAGTCTGCTGTGAAGATGGCAGCGTAAAGTCGAGTGAACTGCGTGTTATCTGTTGTGTCATCAACAATCTCCTGATTTATCAAGGTACTCAGCCTTAACTTATCTGAGCACGACGCAACGATCTTGGCCGTGTTACCCGACATCTCAAGGATCGTTTCTAACAACACGATCTGACAGGTTATTTAATAGCCAGTAGAGTTAAGAGTAATCAATAAAAAAATAAAATCAAAAACGATTTCCATTTTTATTCGAAATAAAAATAAACACGTTTTTATACATGGAATTAGAAGATAAATTATTTTTTGAAAAACAGGATGAGATTCCATTAATTGCATTTTTTGCGAGAAGAACGTTGATGAAGCGTGGTATTGGGATCCAGGATTACAAAAAAGAAAACGGCCAACTTAATGGCCGCTTTAAAACTTGGGGGATTGCTTAAAGATCAGTTCAACAGCGGTGAATGCCCCACAGAGAACCAATCACTTGAGAGTTCATTCCAGCGTAGGGTTCATATGGCGCAGGTCGAATGGCGTAATCTGGTAAACGTAGTAGTTGAGCCAGTTGGTGAACAACAGGTGCCCATGGCTGCGCCAGCTAGCTTTAGGCGCCAGTTCTGGGTCATCTTTTGGGAAATAATTGTTTGGCATATCAGGTGACAGGCCAGCGGCCAAATCCCGCAGATACTCGCCCGCCAAAGTCCCGGCATCATATTCGGGATGACCGGTGACAAAGGCCATACGTTTGTCTTTGGTGGCAAACAAATAGGCACCGGCATCTTCTGACTCAGCCAGAATATCCAAATCGCTGTACTTACGCAGTTCCTCAATAGGGAAATCGGCATAGCGAGAATGAGGTGCCAGGAATGATTCGTCAAAACCACGAGTCAGCAATGCCAGTGGCTGCAAGGTTTGATGCGAAAAAACGCCTGAGATCTTGGTCTCACGGGTCATTTTTGGCATGCCGTAAAGCACGTTCAATGCAGCCTGCACCGCCCAGCAAACAAACAGCGTTGAAGTAACATGTTCTTTTGCCCAATGCACGATACGTTCTATCTGCGGCCAATACGCAACGTCACAGAAATCGACCAGACCCAGCGGAGCACCAGTGACAATAAGTCCGTCGTAGTTATCATGCTGGATGTCTTCAAAATCGCAGTAAAAGTTATTCAAATGCTCGGCAGGCGTGTTTTTTGACTCACGGCTGTCGATACGCAATAGCTGCACGTCTATCTGCAATGGGGAATTAGAAAGCAGACGCAGGAACTGGTTCTCCGTCTCGATCTTCTTCGGCATCAAATTGAGTATCAGCACCTTGAGTGGACGGATTTCTTGAGTTTTTGCACGCGAAGACGTCATCACAAACACGTTTTCATTGCGCAAAAAGTTCACGGCTGGTAACTCATCTGGGACCCGAATTGGCATAACAACTTCCTCACTACATCCGCTTATACGTTTAGACATCTAGATGCCCGAAGATAACGCGTTTCAACCAGTATGTCGAGCTTGCATGTGCAAGGTGAAAATTATTCAGCTTAATGCCAAATTCTCATAACGATAGGTTATTTGTAGGATTGGAAAGTGGGATTTTTGGCATAAAAATAAGGAGTAGAGGCATTGTATTTAGCTATAGTCAGAAGGAAAACTCGTCTTAAAGTGATCTAATTTTAAGCACATAGGGATAATTTTTTGCAGTCTAGAGTTAGTTAAATGACCCTGAAAGGGCTGACGCGACTGTTTTCAGCGCTTTTTTGCCCCTCCTCTCGTGCTCGCAGCGCCTTTTATCACCCAAAGGGAAGCCGCTGACCGCAGTTTTCGCCCTCCGCAACAGCAAAAAGGCCCCTGTCGTCAGACAGGGGCCCTCTTTTTTTGCGTTCCTGACCGGCTCTTGACCCGCCCTCGCGCTTTTTTTCTTAAATCATCGACAGCAAAAAACCCCGGCTCGCGCCGAGAACCGCCCTATAGCAGGCAAACAAAAAAACCCCAGTCTTTCGACTGAGGTTTTTCCGTTT
>NZ_AJHJ01000034.1 GCF_000257645.1 Serratia sp. M24T3 | reverse complement strand
GTTTTTTATTGTTCTCGCTTAGGCGTCCCTAGGCGCATCTGCTCAGTTTGCGATTAAACGCGAACGAAGTCGATGTGAGCCAGTTTTGGCTTGAACGGGTGACGCTGTACAGATTGTACTTTAACTTTGGTTTCTTTACCGTCGATAACCAGAGTAATTACATCGCTGTAAAATTCCGCTTTCAGTTCCTGGTTCTTTACAGAGTCATGGTCCAACTCGATAGAAACAGGTTCAGCAGAGCCACCGTAAACGATAGCTGGGAATTTGTTTGCTGCGCGCAGGCGGCGGCTCGCACCCTTACCCTGCGCAGTACGTACTTGTGCATTAATAGTAGTCATGATTTTTCTCTTAAAAAGAAAATTACTGTTACAGGCGACCCAGCAACAGGTGATAGATCTTCGCTCCGCACATGGCGAAAGCGGGCGGTATGTTACCGAAGTATCGCCTGTACGGCAAATGATTAATCCCTGAGAATGCCTTAAATCGTTAGCCGCGTAGCTCGTAAGCGCGGCGAAAACGCCCCTGATAGTCAAAGATCTTCTCGCGGATCTGCCAGAAACGGCCCTTCATGCGTGCGACCACAAAATCAGGATGCCGAAGCAGGGCCTGCTGCGCGATGATATCGGCGGCAGTTTTCCACACCAGCTCAATACCCGGCGCACGCTGGTGCGGGCGCATGAAACTATGTAAAAAGGCGGTGCGCTGGGCCGGAGTTTGCAAACGATATCTTTCGCTGGCATTGGCTCCGTCCTCATCGTAATAGGTGATTTTCAGCCATTCGCCTTTATCATCCTGACCGGTTTCCAGATTCATTCCACCGCAACGCAGCACCAGCGCATCTTTCAACTTTTGCGCAGCCTTGAGCATGTCGTCGGGATCGACCAGAACTTCCTGACACTGATGGCAGCGCCTGGCTGCGATATCGTTTTCTGCACCGCAGTGCGGACAGCTTTTGAAGCGGAATCTGAAATCACACTGCTCGCGATTGTCATCATCGTCTTCAAGAACGCCCTGACAGCGGCGGCCAAAATGTTCAATAACCGTGCCATCTTCAGTAGTTTTGCCCCAGAAAATATTGGCAAAGCCGCAGGCGGGGCAAAACACTTGCACCGGTTTATTATCGCTACCCGGCTTGTGACTGCCCACTTCGGGGGTGAACAGGTCGTGCGGGTTGCCAGCGTAGTCGAGGATTAGGCAGTCAGTTTTATCTGCTGCCAGTCGCAGGCCACGCCCGACAATCTGCTGATACAGGCTAACCGATTCGGTAGGGCGTAAAATAGCAATCAAATCAACGTGTGGCGCGTCGAAGCCGGTGGTCAGCACCGAAACGTTAACCAGATAGCGCAACTGCTGTTGTTTAAACGCGTTTATCAGCCGATCTCGATCCTGTGCCGAAGTCTGGGCACTGACCAGCGCCGCCTCGCCAGCGGGAAGCAGTTTGAACACCTCCCCGGCATGTTCTACCGTCGAGCAGAAAATCATTACTCCTTTGCGGTCTTTGGAAAAGTCGATGATTTGATTAACAATGTGCGGCGTAATGCGCGCCTGCCGACGCAGCTCATCGTTGAGATCCGCCTCGGCGAACAGCCCGCTGCCATTGGGCTGCAGGCGGCTGAAATCATATTGCACCACGGGCATATCCAGCCGTTCTGGCGGCACCAGAAACTTATGCTTAATCATGTAGCGCAGCGGCAGCTCGTAGATGCAGTCGCGGAACAGGCTTTTTTCATCGCCGCGCACCATGCCCTGATAGTGGTACTGATAAATCCAGCCTTTGCCGAGACGATAGGGCGTCGCGGTCAGTCCCAACAGGCGTAAGCGCGGATTCTGGGTGCGAAGATGGGCGATAATCTGCTGATATTGGCTTTTGTCGTCGTCGCTGATGCGGTGACATTCATCAATGATTAGCAGCGAGAAGGCGCTGTCGAACTTGTCGAGATTAGGCGCGACCGACTGCACGCTGGCGAAGACTACCTTGCCTTCACTTTGCTTGATGTTCAGCCCGGCGGCGAAAATATCGGCCTGCAAACCGTATGATAGATATTTTGAATGATTCTGCGCCACCAGCTCCTTAACGTGAGCAAGCACCAACACGCGCCCGCGAGCCACCCTTGCCAGCTCGGCAATAACCAGACTTTTCCCCGCACCGGTAGGCAGTACGATCACCGCTGGCTCGTCATATTTGCGAAAATGGCGCAACGTGGCGTCGACGGCTTCTTGCTGATAGGGGCGAAGAGTAAAGGGGAGTGCTTGCATGAAGAGCTCGAAACTTACCTGTTGATAATTACAGGTTATCAGTATGCCAACATTTATCGCCTAACGCGAACCTGGGCGATGTCACTCAACGTGAAAATTTAGTCTGCTAACTTTTACAGATAGACGCGACAATGCCTGCCAAGGCCCGCTATAATGACGGCTCTAAACGGCGGGCCGACTGCCGCTCTAAATTCATTAACTCTGAATTCATTAAACAATACCTTACACCCTGCGGTTGCAGCGTTATGCAGCGGCGGGGTGTTGTATTTTATTAAAGCGCGGGCAACTTCCGCTCGCCAGCAAAGGCTAAGTAGATTCAATGCGATTGGACAAGTTTTTATCTCAACAGTTAGGCGTAAGCCGTGCGCTAGTGGCGCGCGAACTGCGTGCAAAGCGCGTTACCGTAGACGGCGAAGTGGTCAAGAGTGGTTCGTTAAAACTGACCCCGGAAATGTCCGTTGAGTTTGACGGCAACGTGCTGGAGCAGATCACCGGTTTTCGTTATTTCATGTTGAACAAACCGCAGGGCTACGTTTGCTCAACCGATGACCCGGATCATCCTACCGTACTGTACTTCCTCGAAGAACCGGTTGCTTACAAGCTCCATGCCGCGGGCCGTCTGGATATCGACACCACCGGACTGGTTCTTATGACCGACGACGGTCAGTGGTCACACCGCATCACCTCGCCAAAGCATCATTGCGAAAAAACCTATCTGGTGACGCTGGAGCTGCCGCTGGCTGAAGATACCGCCGCCCAGTTTACCGCTGGCGTTCAACTGCATAATGAAGATTCACTGACCAAGCCTGCCGTTCTTGAGCAGTTGAGCGAACACGTTGTGCGCTTGACTATCAGTGAAGGCCGCTACCACCAGGTTAAGCGCATGTTTGCCGCCGTGGGTAACCGCGTTGTCGAGCTGCATCGCGAACGCATTGGCGAGATAGTGATGGATGAAGACCTGGAGCCAGGTGAATATCGTCAATTAACTGAAGAAGAAATCGCCAGCGTAGTCGTACCGCGCTAGTTTTCAATCACAGGTTTTTCTAGCTAACAGGAGCTGTAAAAAGTGCAAGAACCCCGGACATCCCACTTAGGTCTGATCCTGATATTGGGACTGTTGTCGATGTTGATGCCGCTGGCGATCGACATGTATCTGCCGAGTATGCCGATGATTGCCCAAGAGTTTGGTGTTCCGGCTGGCAAGGTACAAATGACGCTAAGTGCTTATGTGCTGGGTTTTGCTATTGGCCAGCTTTTTTATGGTCCGATGGCCGACAGTCTGGGACGTAAACCGGTGATTTTCTGGGGCGTGCTGGTGTTTGCCATCGCGGCGGCGGCCTGTGCGCTGTCCAACTCCGTTGAGCAGTTGGTCAATATGCGCTTTCTGCATGGCCTTGCAGCAGCAGCGGGCAGCGTGGTGATCAACGCCCTGATGCGCGATATGTTCACCAAAGACGAATTCTCGCGAATGATGTCTTTTGTGGTGCTGGTAATGACCGTGGCGCCTTTGTTGGCCCCTATGCTCGGCGGTGCGCTGATGCTGTGGTTCAGCTGGCACGCAATTTTCTGGGCGATGGCGATTGCGGCCCTGATTGCTGCGGTGCTGGTGGCGGTATTCATAAAAGAAACGCTGCCCAAAGAGCGCAGGCAGCGTTTTCACATGCGCACCAGTCTGGGCAACTTTGCTTCGCTGTTTCGACACAAACGCGTGCTGAGCTACATGCTGGCCAGCGGCTTTTCTTTTGCCGGTATGTTCTCGTTTCTGAGCGCCGGGCCTTTTGTTTATATCCAGCTTAACGGCGTGTCGCCGCAGAACTTTGGCTTCTATTTCGCACTGAATGTGGTGTTTCTGGTAGTACTGACCTTTATCAACAGCCGTAATGTGCGTCGGATGGGGGCGGTAAAAATGTTCCGTCTTGGACTGATGATTCAGCTGACGATGGGGCTATGGCTGCTGGTGGTGCTCGCCTTCGGCCTTGGATTCTGGGCGTTGGTGCTGGGTGTAGCGGGTTATGTGGGCTGTATCGCGATGGTAACGTCCAATGCGATGGCGGTGATTATGGATGACTTCCCGCATATGGCTGGCACGGCGGCATCTTTGGCAGGAACGATCCGCTTTGGTACCGGTGCGTTGGTAGGCTCGCTTTTGTCGATGTTCCCGGCACACAGTGCCTGGCCGATGGTCGGTTCGATGGCGTTCTGTATCATTGCTTCCGTCGCGCTGTATTTGTATGCCAGCAGGCCGTCCAGGGTTGCTGGCACCGAGGCGAGTTCCGCTGCGGCTGAATAACGCCGCAAGCTGTCGTTCTCAAGATACGAAAAGGCCAGTGATTAACACTGGCCTTTTCATTGGCGTGACCCTAAGTTGGCGGTTATGCCGTTATACGTTGAGGTTTGTATTTTGCACGCATTACGGCGTAATGCTCCGCCAACGCTATGGCTTTGGCACCAGGGACCAGCGCGATATCACACTCTTTCGGCAACAGCGCAGTGACCATAGCAGCAATCAGCAATGAGCCGCCCAGAGCGTAAATCGCCGTGCTTTGGCCATACAGGCTCACCAAAACACCCACCAGGTACGGGCCGCAGAAGCCACCCAAATTACCTAAACCGTTAATAACACCTCGTGCGCTACCGGCCACCTCAGGAGTGGTAACCTTGCCCGGTATAGTCCAGAAACCACTGGTTGCGGCCTGCAGGAAGAATCCGGCACAGACCAGGAAGCAGTAAGAGGCGACAATGTTGGTTTTAAAAGTGACTGATAATGCCAGACTGCCGGCAAATCCTAACAATGGCAGGATGATATACAGTCTGCGCTTGCCCGTTTTATCCGACAGCACAGAGAAGGCCAAAATACCCAGCATGGTCCCGATATAAGGGATTATTGCCAGCAGACCTACTTTGCTCATGTCTCCGCCGGTCAAACCCTTGAGGATTGTTGGCAACCACAGGGTATAGCCGTAAATCCCGGTCTGATAGAAGAAGTTAATCACCACTAATTTAATGATTGAAGCATTGCGGAATACCTCTTTCAACGGGGCATTCTCAACGGGAGCCAGCTCTTTCAGCGCGTCACGTTCGCGTGTCAGCTCGGTCACCAGATAATTACGTTCACGCTCGGACAGCCATTTGGCTTCTTCAGGGCGGTCACTGATGGTAAACCACCAGAACACCATTACGACGACGGAAAGCATACCTTCAATGATGAACAGCCAGCGCCAGTCAAGTGCCTGTAAAATATAGCCAGACAGCGGCGCGGTGATCATCCCGCCAATTGGCGCAAACATCAGTACATAGGCATTGGCACGGCCGCGTTCAGCATCCGGGAACCAGTTGCTGACCATGGTTAGCACCACCGGCAGCATCCCACCCTCGGCCACACCCAACGCAAAGCGCAGGAATAGCAGTTGATATTGGTTAGTCACCATCCCGGTCAATACGGAGATGATTGCCCAGGCGACCAGTGAGCAGGCAATAAATTTTCTGCCGCTGCCGTGGACTGCAATGCTGCCACCGGGAACCTGTAAAAACAGGTAACCGATAAAGAAAATACCCGCGGCAAGACCGGCCATTGATGACGTGATGCCCAATGCGCTATCCATCCCGCCTGGCATTGCAAAGCTGATATTGACTCGGTCCATGAATGAAATAATGCAGGCGATGAGTATTGGCGTTATAACGCGAAGCCAGCGGGCCTTTGGTATTTTTTTATCCATGGGTACACCTCGTTTATTCACAGAAGCATTCCAACTATAGGGAATGAATTAATACGCGAATTCGGTTGGTACATGAAATAAGGCATTGGAATAATGTTCTTATTAACCTGATCCGTCGATGCCTTAATAAAAGCATTTCTGTCAATATAATATGTGACTCAAGTCACGTTAGATCATGTTAAAAAAGGATGTTACTGGTAACGTGATCGTTACCCCAGGAAGTGAATGGTGTAATTTTGAGATGGAAGGTTAAATTGTACCGCCGAGGGAAATACGATAATGCAGGTCAACTCTTTCAATTGTCGGAATTTTATTAATCTTTTTTAGCATGATTTCAGCTGCGACTTTGCCGATTTCGAAGCGCGGGGTGATCACGCTGGCCAGCAGTGGCGTAGTCGCCAGGCCAATATCCAGGCCGTGGAAGCCGGAGATCGCCATCTCCTGCGGTGCTCGAATGCCTAAGCGAAGACATTCCTGCAACACGCCGACGGCAATATCATCGTTGGTGCAAAGAACCGCATCAACCAGCGGATCAAACTGGCGTGCCATGGTCAACATTCCTGCGCCGATAGACACCGAAGAAACTTTATTTGGCGTAATATGCTGCGGAGTAAGTCCGTTATTTTCCATGGCTTTTCGGTATCCCTCATAACGTTTCATATCACGGGGATCGGACATCGAGCCGAAATAAACGACGTGTTTTTTGCCGCTGGCAATTAACGCCGTCGCCATATCAAACCCGGCCTGAAAATTATCAAAGCCGACGGCTATACGGCCATGGGAATCATCGAGATCCATTACCTGAGCAATAGGAATATCAGCGGCATTGAGATATTTATCGGCTTTTAGCGTGTGTACTGAATCAGTCAGGATTAGACCGGCAAGGCGGTAGGTCAGCAAATTGATAATATGTTCTTCTTCACGTTCTTTGCTGTAATCGTAATTCACTACCAGCGTTTGATAACCCTGTTCTGAGGTTACCGATTCGATGCCTGCCAACAGTTCGGAGAAAATCTGATTATTAAAAGAGGGAACAAGAATGCCTATCTTCCTGCTTTTATTCTTTTTTTCTGTTTCTTCCAGCGGAAATCCAACTTCTTGCATCACCTTGGTAATGCGTTCCCGCGTTTCTGGAGAGACTTTTTCAGGCGTGCGGAGAAACCTGCTGACGGTCATTTTAGTGACGTCGGCGAGTAACGCGATATCTTGCAGTGTGACGCGCTGATTTCTCATCCAGAAGTCCTGCTGGTGCCGCTGTGGGTAACATCAAGTGGCGGGAAAATGATACGGTTTATGTTACCAAATAGCTTATCTCATAACAACGCAATAGAAGGGCATAAAAAACTTTTACTTTCATGACGATGACACATTTTGTTGCCCTTAACACCTCTCTCTGACTGGCAAAATTTGCGTTAGGAGAAATTTATCGAATGACCCCGATCACGCTTGCGGTAACAGAGTTTCTTAACACCCAATAAAGTGATCTGCATCACAGTTTGTGGGCCGATAAACCGCTTTTATTGATGAACATCACTTTATTCATTTGATCGTGGGTCTCACGAACTCTATTCGTTTTTAACGTCAGGAAAATCACAATGACAAATTTATTCTCCCTGGATAACAAAAAAATTCTGGTTACCGGTTCTTCGCGCGGACTGGGTTTCCTCTTGGCAAAAGGTCTGGCTGAAAATGGCGCCGAAGTCATCATCAACAGCACCACGCAGGAATCAGCGGCTAAAGCTGCCGAAGCTTTGCGTGCCGAAGGTTTTATTGCTCATGCGGTCGCTTTTGACGTTACTCAAAGTGTTGCAGTGAATCAGGCGATCGACAAAATTGAAAAGGAAATCGGGCCTATCGACGTGCTGGTCAACAATGCCGGGATTCAGCGTCGCCACAAGTTTACCGAATTCCCGGAAAAAGACTGGGACGACATCGTAGCGGTAAACCAGAAATCGGTATTCCTGGTTTCACAGGCGGTTGCTCGTTACATGGTCAAGCGCGAGCGCGGCAAAATCATTAACATCGGCTCGATTCAAAGTGAGCTGGGTCGCGACACCATCACCCCATACGCTGCTTCAAAAGGCGCGGTCAAAATGTTGACCCGCGGCATGTGTGTCGAGCTGGCCCGCTATAATATTCAGGTCAACGGCATTGCTCCCGGCTATTTCAAAACTGATATGACCCAGGCGCTGGTGGATAACAAAGAGTTCTCCGACTGGCTTTGTAAAAGAACGCCAGCCGCCCGTTGGGGTAATCCTGAAGAGCTAATCGGCGGTGCGGTTTACCTTTCTTCTCGCGCGTCAGATTTCGTAAACGGCCAGCTGCTGTTTATCGACGGCGGCATGATGGCGGCGGTCTGATCGCTGATTTTTTGCAATCAAGCTGAATAGATTTTGGATACCTTATGATCACAACTGATAAGAAAATTGCATTGATTACCGGTGCCGGCAGTGGCATCGGGTTGAGTGCTGCCAAAGCATTGGTGGCCAGCGGGTTTCTGGTTATTTTGACTGGGCGCAATCAGGATAAACTGCAAAAGGCTGCCGCGCTGTTTGAGCCGGGGCAAGTTCATGCGCTGACGGTAGACGTCACCGATCCCAAGTCGGTCGCGACGCTGTTTTCAACGGTGCAGGAGACTTTTGGTCGTTTAGATGTGTTGTTTAACAATGCCGGAACCAACGTCAAGGAACAGCCGATTGAAGACCAGCCTTATGAAGACTGGCTGACGGTGATTAATACCAACCTTAACGGCGCCTATTTGTGTACTCAGGCGGCAGTAAAATTGATGAAACAGCAAACGCCAATCGGCGGAAGAATCATCAACAACGGGTCAATTTCAGCCCATACTCCACGCCCGTATTCAGCGGCTTATACGGCCAGCAAACACGCTATTACCGGCCTGACTAAAAGCACCTCGCTGGACGGTCGACAATACAACATTGCCTGTGGGCAAATTGATGTGGGAAATGCTGCCACTGATATGGGCAACAAGGCATTGGGCGGCAGATTACAGGCTAATTTCGAGCTGGAACCCGAGCCGGTAATGCCGGCAGACAAAGTCGGAGAAGCCGTGGCGTTTATGGCTAATCAGCCAGATGGTACCAATATTCTGACTTTGACGGTAATGGCTACCGCGATGCCGTTCGTGGGCCGCGGATAACGTTTCATTTGGCAAAGGCAAATAAAAAAAGGAGAGCGCCCCCCGGCACTCTCCTTTTACTTTGCTCGCCAAAAACTGTTAATACATTATTAACGTGAGCGAGTTTTGCGTCTTCTAAATAACCAGAAGATCAGCGCCAGTACAATAATCACGCCTACAATCATTGCCGGAGCCATATATGGCTGAAGCTTCGCGAGCAGGGTCACAGGGCCACCGCCGCGCAGCACCGCCACATCTTGCGGGGTAACCTGAATCGCCGGGTTACCATAGTTGGTCAGCACGTAGTTGGAGATGTCAGCAATCTGTGCGTCGGTCAACTGGCCGACATACGAACCTTCACCAAATTTCGGCATCAGCACATGCTGGTCACCGACCTGACGATCGACACCGTATAGAATAGCTGAAATCAGGTTTGACGCGTTGGTCATACCGGTCGCGGTGTTGTTATACAGTGACGGGTATGCCTGATTTTTGCTGCCGCCGCCGTCTGGCTGATGACAGCTGGCACAGTAGCCGCTGAACAACGCCGCGCCACCAATAATGGTGTGGTTGGAGTTGGACGGATGTATACCGCGCAGGCCATCTTCGACGTTAACGCCTTTCGGGCCAAAGCTGTCCGCCGCCTGTTTATCGCCCGGATTACGCACCGGAGTACTGGTTTTCAGGTAAACCGCGATGGCATTCAGGTCGGAGTCAGGCAGGTACTGCAAACTGTTCTGCACGGCTTCAGCCATCGGGCCTGCGGCCTGGTTTTTGCCTACGGTACGGCCAGTTTTCATGTACTCGACCAGCTGTGCCTGGGTCCAATTGCCAATGCCGCTAACTGGATCAGAGCTGATGTTTGGCGCATACCATGGGCCAACCATGCCACCGCCCAACGGTTTATCGGTGACTTCGCCCATCATCAGGTTACGCGGCGTATGGCAGGTATCGCAGTGGCCCGCGCCGTTAACCAGATAAGCCCCACGATTCCATTCTGCGCTTTTACTGGCGTCCGGTTTAAAGGCGGAGCTGTCCAGATACATCATGTTCCAGCCAGCCATTGCGATACGCATGTTGAACGGGAACGGCAGCGCGGTCGGTTTGGTTGGCTGTTCTACCGGTTTCACGCCGAGCTGGAAGTAGGCATACATCGCCTGAATATCTTCGTCGCTCATATGGCTGTAAGAGGTGTAAGGCATTGCCGGATAAAGGTTTTCACCGTCGGGGCGAACCCCTTCACGCACCGCTTTGCCGAACTGCTGCAAAGTGTAATTGCCGATACCAAACTGTTTGGACGGGGTGATGTTGGTGGTGTAAATGGTGCCCATCGGGGAATGAATTGCGTAGTCACCAGCAAAAGGCTTACCGCCTTCAGGATTGGTATGACACGCCTGACAGTCAGCCGCGGTGGCGACCAGTTTACCTTTGGCAATCAGGTCCAGCTGGCTGTCCTGTGCCGACGCCATGGCTGCGAAACCAGTCAGCGCCGCGCCGAGTAATCCTAAACTCAGAAGTTTTTTCATGCCTGACCTGCCAGAGATTTAGCCATATCATCAGCCGCTTTCAACGCCAGTGCAGCCATGGTCAATGTACTGTTTACCACGCTGGAAGACGGGATTGCACCGCCGCCCGGCAACCACAGATTGGCATGGTCATGGGTACGGCAATTGCCGTTAACCACCGAGTCTTTCGGATCGTTGCCCATGATAGTGCCGCCCATAATGTGGTTATTGGCGTTCAGGCTGGTAGTGATGTTGAAATCTTCAGCCATAAACAGTTTGCCGATTTCCTCCAACTGTTTGTGCGCAGCAACGGCACCATTGCGCACGTAATCACCTACGTCATAGTGAATATCCGGGCAAGGCAGGCCGTGCGGATCTTTACGGGTGGTGCTTAGTGTCAGGCGGTTATTGGGATCTGGCAGCGGCTCAAGACTGATTGACAAGTCCACGCCGTAAATTGAACGACGACGGATTTCCGCATCCAGCTCTTCGCCAACCAGTCCCATTTGCAGCGCCTTGTTAGTGGCTGGAATGACCTGGCTAATATTGTTGACGATCATCTTGTTGGCTGAATATTTGCTACGGAATTCGCCGTCACGAGGGCCGACCAGACAGCTACTTTGTGCGGGGCCGCGGCCAATCCACAGTGGTTCAGAGGCGATGAAAGTACAGTGGAAACCGGAGTGATCCATCATGTTGCGGCCAACGTGGTCTGAAGAGTTGGCGATGCCGTTCGGATTTTTTTCGTTGGCGGCAATCAGCAGCAGGCGCGGTGTCTCGATGCCATTACAGGCCAGAGCAAAGATTTTACCGGTAGCTTTGTGCGACTGTTTTTTATTGTCCAGCCAATGCACAGCGGTCACGTTGTTGTTTTCGTCAGTATCAATCTTATAAACCACTGATTCAGCGAGAACTACTGCACCTTTGTTCTCAGCGCGTTCAACATGACTGATGCCGTTGTACATCGCGCCGATTGGGCAAATAGGCTGGCAGTTGTTGTTGCCGCAGCAGGTTGGACGACCATTCCACGGGCGGGTACTGCGGCCCTGCGGGATAGGTACTGATTTGAAACCGTGCGGATTTACCACTTCGGCGAAACGGGTATCGCCGTAGGCGTAAGGCACTTGTTCCATTGGATATGGCTTGCTGCGCTCGGAGGGGGATTGCAGCTCTGGATCGCTTGGACCGGCCACGCCAATTTCTTCCTCGGCACGGCAATAGTAAGGTTCCAGCTCTTCATAGGAAATCGGCCAGTCGCGACCAATGCCGTACAGCGTTTTCATTTTGAAATCGTTTGGCAGGTGACGCCAGCATGAAGCGGCCCAGTGCCAGGTTGTCCCGCCTACGGTACGCAGATAACCCTGCTGAAAGCTGCTGGCGCTAGGTCCAGTCAGGTTCACGTAGTTGTTTTTTGGGAAATATAGCGGCGCAGGAGCCAGTTCAGACTGCGGATAAAGGCCCTGGAAGTCAGAACCCGCGCGGTTTGCAAACGGCATATTGCGCCAGTTTTCAACCGCCTGTGCGCGTTCAATACGCAAACCGGCCTCAAGCACCAATACGGAATGTCCCAGACTGACCATTTGGTCGGCAATCATACCGCCAACAATCCCTGATCCGACAATGATCACATCCGCAGACGCATCGCCGTCTGCGGTAAAAGTAGGTTTATTCATCATGCTTTACTCGCGTTAACTGAATCTGGCGTCGCCTTAAGGCGCTCTTCTTTCATATATTCCGGCATTGGTGCAGCGGGAGGTGCGGCGGTGAACCACAGCGGGCCGTTGCCGCAGTAAGTCGGAACGATCAGCCCATCACTAACCGGTCGATACATCAGCGCATCTTTATATGCGATCAGTATGGTATCGGTACCATTTTTCACTGTACCGGTATACCAGCCCGTGATGATGCTGGTTAGCAGGTCACCCAAACCGTTTTGTTTAGCCAAATCCTGAAACTGTTTGGCACGCATATTAGGCTGGAGCAGGGCGTACAGTTTCGCAACCTGAACAGAAAACTGTGGGTTACCGTGGTAAAAGGCGTTGAAAATCTGTGCCGACATTCCGGGGCTCAGATCTTGATGCTCGGTAATGGCCTGAGAAACAATAAAAAACTGGGTAAAAATGACCGGGGAGTTAGTTGCGGTAGCTGTTTCTGCCTGAGTTAGGAAGGGGAAGCCCAGCAAGGTAGCGGCTACCATGGCTGAACCAACGCCTTTTAACATATCGCGGCGACTGAAACCGGTACCATTTTCCTGAGTGCCTGCGTCAAAAAGTGAACGATTTTTGTCCATCTCAATTCTCTTTAGATCGGGTGAGTGAGCCATTAGTCGGCTTAGAATTATTATTATTTTTTTGTTTATGCAGAAGCTGAGGCCTCTTTACGGAGGTTCGGCGCCTCTTGGATAGGGTAATCCAGTAAAAACGGTGTGGATGATAATGCCAGTAATGCAAAAAAGCGCTAACAAATCGTGCTAAAAAAATAACATTCCGTTTTCATTTGAAATTGACTTAACAAAATTGCAACAGGCGCTAGTCGAAAAAATCCGAAATGTCCAAGTCGTTACGAACCCAATGGTTCATTATTTATTAACCAAATGTTTCATTATTAATTCATTGATTTAATGAATAAAATCCATCATGGACGCTGAGTTTTGTTTATTATTTGTGATATTTTAGCGTCAAAAAAGTAACGGTGATGAATGAAATTGGTTGAGAAATGATTCTGAACAGGTTACAAATGAGGCGAAGTGAGAGCCGGATCCCATTTTAAACGGAGAGTGTTCAATAAAACGTCACAACGGGCCATTTCTGTACTTAAATGGTTAATGAGATGTGAAAAATAGGTTTAAATTTAACTATTTTACAAGCGTAGAGGCTTGGTCTGCGTTATAACTTGGTTCATGCGTTGCGTATTTGTAAATTTATTGTTTAAAGATGAGTCTTTCGTTGGAAATACAATTTTAATAAATGCTTTTGGGGAGCACCGTGAACAATAATCACTTTTCGGTGGTACATCGATTACCACAAAGCTATCGCTGGCTGTCAGGCTTTGCGGGCATTAAAGTGGAAGTTATCCCACTGCCTGCCGATGAAGAAGACAGCAATCTGATCGGCCTAAAATTGTTAAGCCCTGAAGGGGAGAGCGCGCGTCAGGTGCTACAGGGGCTAAATCTTTCCCTGCGTGAAATTCAGGTTGAAAGCAATATCGTAGAATGTGAAGGCGAGCTTTGCCTATTTGTTAAGCGCGACGATGAAAGCGCCACGATGTGTCGTTTGAAAAATATCGGTACTGCCATTGCCGAATCCGTTTCTGTGTCTGCAATCTATCCTTTCTGACGACTATCAGCTAACGCTGCTGGCCGTCATTCGCCTCCGCCAGCGCCAACAGCTGCTGCGTGTACGGCTGCTCAGGCCGAGTAAACA
The DNA here is from genome assembly GCF_000257645.1 of Serratia sp. M24T3. GTDB lineage: Bacteria > Pseudomonadota > Gammaproteobacteria > Enterobacterales > Enterobacteriaceae > Rouxiella. The sequence goes on along the minus strand of NZ_AJHJ01000034.1, from coordinate 36,941 downwards.
GTTTTTCGCACTCCCCCTGCTCAATGACCTTCCCGCTCTGTAACACAATCACCTGATGGCACAAGCTTCTCACCACCTGTAAGTCATGGCTGATAAACAGATATGACAGGCCGTAGCGCTGCTGCAAATTATGTAATAGCTGCAAAATCTGCGCCTGTACGGACTTATCCAGCGAAGAGGTTGGCTCGTCGAGGATCACCAGCTCCGGCTGCAAAATCAGCGCTCTGGCGATGGCTATACGTTGACGTTGCCCTCCTGAGAACTCGGTGGGATAACGATGACGCGTTTGCGGATCAAGCCCTACCTCCTGCATGGCGGCAATCACCTGCTGTTCGCGCTCCTGCTCGCTTAGCCGTTTATGCACCTGTAAGCCCTCGGCGATAATCTGCATCACGTTGAGACGCGGATTTAGCGCCGAATACGGGTCCTGAAACACTACCTGAATGCGGCTGCGAAATGGCAGCATTGCTTTGCGATTTAACGACTGCAGCGGCTGGCCGTCGAATTCGATACCGCCCTGTGAGCGCAGCAACCGCAGCAGCGCCAGGCCGGTGGTGCTTTTGCCCGATCCAGACTCGCCCACCAAGCCAAGACTTTCACCGCGACGCAGAGTAAAGCTAAGGCCTTGCAGTGCCATCTTGGTGCTCACAGTGCGGCGCAGCAGACCACGGCGGACCGGGAAGCCAACGCCGAGATTTTCAACCTTTAGAAGAACCGGGCTTTCCGGCGGCACTGGACGCGGGCTACCTTTAGGTTCGGCCTGCAAAAGCTGTTGTGTGTAAGCATGTCGAGGCGCGGTAAACAGCGCCTCGCGCGCGTTATACTCCACGCAGCGCCCCTCTTTCATCACCGCCACGTTATCGGCAATAGAACGGACAATGCGCAGATTATGAGTAATAAACAGCATCGCCATCCCCAGCTCTTGTTTAAGCTCTTGCAGCAGGGAGAGGATTTGCGCCTGCACTGACACGTCCAGCGCGGTTGTGGGTTCATCGGCAATCAGCAGGCTGGGCTGGGTGAGAATAGCCATGGCAATCATCACTCGCTGGCGTTCGCCGCCGGAAAGCTGGTGCGGGAAGTCGCTCAGTCTGGAGGCTGCCTGAGCGATACCAACGCGGTCCAGGAATTGAATAATCTCTTTACGCGCGGCGTCACGTCGCATCCCTCGGTGCAGCGTCAAAACCTCTGCCAGCTGTTTCTCAATGGTGTGCAGCGGATTAAGCGAAACCATCGGCTCCTGAAAAATCATCGCGATCCGGTCACCGCGGATCTTGCGCAGCGCCGGTTCGCTGGCGTGAAGCAGGCTTTGCCCCTGATAAAGAATATCGCCCTGAGGATAAACCACTGACTGCGATCGCAGCAGCCGCAGAATCGACAGCGCGGTCACGCTTTTGCCCGAACCGGACTCGCCAACCAGCGCCAGCGTTTCCCCGGCCGAGAGGGTCAGCGACAGGTCATTGACCACGGTCGAAAGCTGCCCCTCGTGGCGAAAGGCAATATCGAGATTTTCTATGCTGAGCAGGGGCGTTTGAGACATGTTATGGCAATCCTAACGTGACTGACTGGGATCAAAAGCGTCGCGCACCGCTTCACCGATAAAGATTAGCAGCGACAGGAGGATAGCCAGAACCATAAAGGCGCTGATCCCCAGCCACGGTGCTTGCAGATTATTTTTGCCCTCCAGCAGCAGCGCGCCGAGCGAAGGCGAACCAATCGGTAAACCAAAGCCGAGAAAATCCAGCGATGCCAGCGTAGTGATAGAGCCACAAAGAATGAAAGGCATAAAGGTCAGGGTCGCGACCGTCGCGTTTGGCAGCATGTGACGCAGCATGATAGTGCTGTCGGCGACGCCCATGGCCTGCGCTGCGCGGATGTAATCGAAATTGCGAGTACGCAGAAATTCGGCGCGTACCACTCCAACCAGTATCATCCAGCCTGAAAGTACGGTAATCAGCAGCAGCCACCAGAAATTCGGCTGCACCACGCTCGACAACAGAATAATCAGGAAAAGCGTTGGCATGCCGGCCCAGACTTCAATCAATCGCTGCCCCCACAGATCAATCCGGCCGCCGTAATAGCCCTGAATTGCGCCTGCAACCATGCCAATTACCGAAGAGAACAGAGTCAGCATTACGCCGAAGAACAGCGAAATACGCAGGCCATAGAGTATTTCCGCCAGCACGTCATGCCCGTTGCTGTCAGTGCCTAACAGATTGTGTCGCGACGGCGGCGAAGGAAAGGGCTGAAGAGTTGAAAAGTTGATTGAATTGTAGCTTTGCCGCAGCGGTGCCCAAATAACCCAGCCGTGGCTTTCCAGCTGTTTCACCACGAAAGGGTCTTGATAGTCAGCCGCGGTTTGCAGCTCGCCGCCAAAGGTCGACTCGGTATAGTTAAACATAAATGGCAGATAGAGATGGCCCTGATAGCGCACCAGCAGCGGCTTTTCATTGGCTATCACGTTGGATAACAGCGCCAGCACCATAACAACGGCGAAGATCCACAGCGACCAGAATCCACGTCGATTTTGTCGAAAACGCATCCAGAGGGCACGGTTGGCAGGATTGAGCTTCACTGTTCGCGGCCCTCGAAATCAATGCGCGGGTCAACCAGCGTGTAAGTTATATCGCTGATGATATTCAGTAGCAGGCCAATCAGGGTGAAAATATACAGCGTGCCGAACATCACCGGGAAATCGCGCTGTAGCGTGGCGTTGTAACCCAGCAGCCCGAGTCCGTGTAGCGAGAACATGACCTCTATCAGCAGCGAACCGGTAAAAAACATGCTGATAAAAGTAGCCGGAAAACCGGCGATCACCAGCAGCATGGCGTTCCTGAAAACGTGGCGATAGAGGATTTTCTTCTCGTCGAGCCCTTTGGCGCGGGCGGTAACCACGTACTGCTTCTGCACTTCGTCAAGAAACGAATTTTTGGTCAGCATGGTCAGGGTAGCAAAACCGCCGATCACCGTCGCAAGCACCGGCAGCGTGATGTGCCATAGATAATCGGTAATTTTACCGTACCACGGTAGCGAGTCGAAATTAGCCGAGGTCAGGCCGCGCAGCGGGAACCAGTCGAGATAGTTGCCGCCGGTAAAGAACACAATCAGCAAAATGGCGAATAAAAACGACGGTACGGCATAACCGATGATGATCACCGAGCTGCTCCAGGTATCGAACGCGCTGCCGTTTTTTACCGCCTTGCGGATGCCCAGCGGAATCGACACCAGATAAATAATCAGCGTACTCCACAACCCCAGACTAATAGAGACCGGCAGGCTGGACTTCACCAGCTGCATCACTGTTGCGCCCTGAAACAGGCTGTCGCCGAAATCAAAACGCGCATACTGCCACAGCATGTCGAAATAGCGCTGATGCAGCGGTTTATCAAAACCAAAGCGTTTAGTGATTTCGGCGATAACCTCTGGGTCAAGCCCGCGCGAACCACGATAGTTGCTGTCACCAACCTGGCCGACACCGGCAACCGCATGGCCATTTCCGCTGCCCGCATTGCCGCCTGGTAAACCATTGCCCTGGCCCATCTCAATCGCCGCAATCGCCTGGTCTACCGGGCCGCCCGGAGCAATCTGCACAATAAAAAAGTTGATAGTAATGATTGCCAGCAGCGTGGGGATCACCAGCAGAAGTCGACGAAGCAGATAGGCGGTCAATGTCGTCTCCTTATTTTCTGGCGGCGGACAGCCGCGCGGCTTTATTCATATCGAACCACCAAGTATCGAGGTCCAATGAATAAGGTGGGCGAATCGCCGGCATCGAGAATTTATCCCAGTAGGCGTAGCGGTCGCGATTGGAATACCACATCGGGATCATATACATGTGCCAGGTCAATACGCGGTCAATGGCATGACCCAAAGACAGCAGTGCATCCGGCTGGCCCTGATGGGCAACGATCTCGTTGGTCAGGGTATCAATAGCCGGGTCGGAAACACCTGGCGCGTTGTAGGTCGAGTTGATGTATTTGGAATTCCACATGATTTGCAAATCGGTGCCGGGGTAGGGCATGGCGCGGTACAGCGTCGGGATCATGTCATAGTCGCGCGAGCGCAAGCGGCTGACAAACTGAGAGTTATCAACCTGACGAATGCTCATGGTGATGCCTAAACGCTGCAAGTTATGCTGGAACGGCAGCACGTACTGCGAGTTGCTGCTGCTGGGCAATAGCAGCTCAAAGTTAAACGGCTTGCCGGTTTTATCATTCACCAGCTGCTGATTTTTCACCGTCCAACCGGCCTCTTTCAGCAGCGCGGTAGCTTTTAACAGGTTTGCACGATCGTTACCGCTGCTGTCCGAATGCGGTGGCTGGTAAAGCTGACTGAAAACTTCGTCAGGGATTTTACCTTTAAGCGGTGCTAGCCAGGCCAGCTCTGCGGCGTCGGGATAATTGCCGGCGGCATATTCGGTATTCTGGAAATAGCTATTCGTGCGTTGATAAGCGCCGTAATACAGTGCTTTGTTCATCCAGTCGAAATCAAATGCCAGCGTCAGGGCTTCACGTACTTTGCGATCGGCAAACATAGGCCGTTGAATATTAAACGCCAGCCAGCGAGCATCCTGCGCAGCCTTGTTTTCATCGTCCTGCTTGATTATCAGCCCACGACTAAAGTTGCTGCCCTGATACTGGGTGGCCCAATTTTTGGGTGAAGCCTCGCTGCGGAAATCGAACGCGCCAGATTTAAACGCCTCGAGGGCAACGTTATCATCAAGATAATAGTCATAGCGGATGGTATCAAAATTATAGCGTCCACGGTTCACTGGCAGATTGGCGGCCCAATAGTTGCTAACGCGGGAATAGGTAACATATTGACCCAGCTTATAGTCGCTGATGCGATAAGGCCCGCTGCCGAGCGGCGGTGTCGAAAGCGGCTCGTTAAGTTTACGATGCTGCCAAAACTTTTCCGGCAAAACCGGCAGGCCGAGAAGTCCCAGCATCTGCTCTTTGTTGGGCGAAGGGAATTCAAAACGTGCCGTGAGTCGCGAGATGGCTTTCACTACCACGCCTTTGTAAACCACGCGAAACTGCGGCACGCCCTCGGTCATAAACTTCTTGAAGGTAAAGGCCACGTCATTGGCGGTTATCGGGCTACCATCCTGGAAAACGGCGTGGGGATTAATTTCCACTTCAACCCACTTGAAATCGCTGTCATAGCGCGCCGAATCGGCAATCAGCGGATAATAACTGCCAATCTCGTCGGCGGAAGGGGTGAACAGACTGTCGTACAAGGTATCGCTGCGGATAGCGGCATTACCTCGCGAAGCGAAACGGTTGAAGTTATCGAAGGTGCCAAGGGCTGAAAAAGTGATGCTGCCGCCTTTGGGCGCGGCGGGGTTCACGTAGTCAAAATTGGTAAAGTTATAAATGTATTTGGGATCGCCAAGAATCGCGAAGGCATAGCCGTCTTCTATCGTGTCGGCATGGGCGAAAAATCCAATAAGCGACAATAACAGAGCTGTGAGTGCGCGAGGAAACATCCTGAAAGTTAACTCCTGTCTGGGCGTCGCTGACGGGTAATGAGTCAATAATAGATTGAAAATGTTTAAATAACCATTTTGGCAGTTCTAGCACAGTGGCTGAATGAGTCTATAGCAAAACAGAGGGGAGAGGCTTGATTTACAGAGGGGAAAGCATCAATAAAAAAAGACCCTTCGAAAAGAGTCTTTTTTTATTCGCTTGGCCTGGACAACAAGAGGGACTTCTGTTTTAGCCGCTATTGCAGCATGGCAGTCGTCAAGTTCCCGTTACCCGCATTCTGCGTTGCACCTGGCAATACACGTCTTGCTTCGCGATAACGTTTGGTCCAGTAAGCTTCACTCAGGCTTGAAATCATTACGCCATTGCTTGTTGAAGCATGAACGAACTGATCGTTGCCGAGATAAATACCTACGTGACGGCCCGTAGAGCCTGCACCGAATAACACTAAGTCGCCAGGACGCAGCTTGTTACGCTGAATTTTCTTACCGATATCTTCCTGTTCATAGGTAGAACGCGGTAGGTCCATGCCGAATTGTTCGCGGAATGTTGTCTGTACGAAGGCTGAGCAATCAATACCACGCTTGCTGTCGCCGCCTAACCGATAACGAACGCCTTTCCAGTCTGCATATTGATCCATGATTTTGGATTTAATATCGACGTTACGAACCATTGCTTCGAATTCATCCTGAGAGGATTGAAGTAAAAGACCATCTTTGTCTTTAACTGCATGCATCTCAGTTTGTGCGCTTTCTGTGTTCGAAGAATGAGTAGTACTACACGCGGAGAGAAGAATTGCCGCGCCAATTGCGGGGATTAACCGCAGCACATATCTCAGAAACGGTTGAGACTTGACCATGTATGTTGTTTTCCCTTGCTGTCCTTAACGAAGCCGAAAGTTCGTTATCAAATTGCCAAAAACCAAGCGAGATTACCTGTCGCGATCAGCTGGGGCAAAGGCTTAGCCAGGAAATTGTGTGGTACAACACACTTTTAATTGGAATCAAGCCAGTAATGCCACATTTCTGTGCAACGAGGTCGAGATTACCGTAATGATTTAGGGAAAGCGAGATGTTTTAACGCTTTTTTAATAAGAAATACTGATGTAAGGCAATGTAACTATTAATGTAAAATCAGCTGATTGAGATTTGCGCTGGTTTGGCTTAAAAGCGCAGCAGAGTGCGGTCTGCGAGCAATTTTCTGTTTTCGCCTATTTACATTGGCAACAAATAAAATGGCCCGAAAACATGACAATATGTCTCGAGCCATAATTAAAAACTATGTTTAAGAAAATAAGGTTTTTCCTAAAAAGGAATTAATTTGCCTTTTTCTTTGGCAATTTTTTATCTAACCAATTCACTAATAAATCGCTGGCCGGGGTCATTAACCACCAGCTTCCACCGACTAATACCACCGACAGCGAACCGACCATAATATCGGTAAACCAGTGCGCACCGATCATCAAACGCGGCATTGAAAATACCACCGTTATCAGCAGGGCAATGGCGAAGGCGCGAGCGCCCAGATAGCGAAGCATAAATACGGTGAATACCATCAGCATCATGCCGTGATCGCCCGGGAAACTGTCGCCGGAAGAATCTTTAGTCGGAATGCCGGTCAGTTCACTCACGCGGTTAACGTGGGGGAAACTCAAAGAAGGGCTTTTATGCACCACGGGTAGCTGGTGGCCAAGCTGATTCAACACCACGGCGGTCAGCAGCATCACAATGCCGACAATAATCATCTTGCGGCGGCCAGCACTGTCTCTTTTCACATAATAGGAAAGATAAAGCAGGCCCATTGCCAAGAGTGAGCATACGTCAAAGGCGCGGTTGTTGGTGACGGCGACCAGATGCAGGAAGGTTTCATTGGTCGCAAGACGCGTATTAAAGAAGAAGAATACCGACTTGTCGATAGGCGACCAAAATCCGTGGTTGGCAGGCAAGTAGTAAGATAGGAAAAGGGCGATCCCCAGCACATTAAGCACAAGGATCGCAGGAAGATTGCGGCGAAACATAGATTTAAACCCGTATTTATTGGAGTGCAGTTTTTTTTACTGCCAAATACGGTAAGCCTGCTAACTTAAACGGATCTTCAACAAAAGGGACTGTAGAGTATTCCAGTCGCACTTGTTGCGTGATATTAGCTCGATTCTGCTATCTACAGGCGCGGCTCCTAACGTCTCAATGTGCAGATCATTTCCCTGACGATTGACCCGCAGCGTACCTTCCTTAATACGTACCACGGCTTTCACGCGATCTACCGGTGCTTGTCTGGCCCAATCAAGAATTCCCGCAGTGTCGAAGACTGTCTCGGTATCGAAAATCCAGCCACAGCTTGAATATTCACCGGCTTCGTTAAGCGCCCGTCGCCAGCGCTGCAGGCCCTGCAGGCTCAATGCTGCCAAACCTTGTTTCGAGGCGTGGGCGTGGTGATGTTTGCCGTCGGGTAATTCGCGCTGGTTTAAACGCAGTTCATCGAGCAGGCTGGCATCAATTTGCCCCTGCGATACCCGTTCAATCCGCAAGGCCGGGTTTTGAGTGGCGATCCACTCGGCCAGCTTCTGGTTATCATTTTCAGTGTAGGTATCGACTTTGTTGGCGATAACGATATCCGCCGCGGCGAGCTGATCGCGAAAATTTTCATTATTGAAGGTGCGCTCATCACTGAGCAGGCGGGCATCCAGCAGGCAGAGACTGGCATTCAATGTCAGCCAGGAGTGGTAAACCTCGGAGGTCAGCAGTGACAGGATCTGTTTAGGATGGCCCAGTCCGGTGGGTTCGATCAGTAGGCGATCCGGTTTGGCTTTTTGCAGCAACATATTCAGACCAACCTGCATCGGCAGTCCGTTGACACAGCACATGCAGCCACCGGGGATCTCTTTTAGCACCGCGCCGCTGTCTGCCAGCAGAGCGCCATCAATGCCGATTTCGCCAAATTCGTTGACCAGCACCGCCCATTTTTCGTTTTCCGGCTTTTGGGCCAGCAGGTGGCGGATAGTGGTAGTTTTGCCACTGCCAAGGAATCCGGTGATAAGGTTGGTTTGCGTCATGTCATTGTCCTTGTGACCCCTCACTCTCGGCCTGATGCCAGGCAAACAGCAAAGTTGTTAATCAAAATATCCGCAATAAGATGCCCCTCTATGAACAGAAAATCTAGCCCATTGAGACTTTTACGCCTCAGGAAAGCTCTTTTATGCCGACGAATCAATGTTCAAATTGTGCAGCCGCCGACATTTAACCTCTCTGCAACGCTAACTGGCTGCATGGTATACTGTTTTCATTATTTGCAGGCGAAGGAGGGTAAACATGCGGCTTTATCAGGAAATCGGCAATCAATTGCGCCAGGCGATTGTTTCCGGCCAGCATCAGCCCGGCGATCGCCTGCCTCCAGAACGTGATATCGCAGAACGTTTTTCCGTTAGCCGCAGCGTAGTGCGAGAAGCACTGATCATGCTAGAGCTGGAGAAAGTGGTCGAGGTGCGTAAAGGTTCTGGTGTTTATGTTTTGGAACAAAATAGTGCCATCGTGACCCCCTTCGGCGACAGTGGTTACGGTCCTTTTGAGCTGCTTCAGGCACGACAGTTGCTAGAAAGTGAGGTTGCCGCCTTTGCCGCCGTCCAGGCCACTAAAGCCGATATCCTGAAGATGCGCGATGCTATCGAGCTGGAAAAGAGTTTTGTCGCGCAGGGTATTATCGATGAAAGTGCCGATGAGCTGTTCCACACTTTATTGGCGCAGGCGTCGCAAAATAGTGTACTGGCGAATATGGTTTATGAACTTTGGCAGGTACGAAAAAATAGCCGGATGTGGCAGGGTTTGCATCAGCACATTGGCGGTGAGAATTACAGCCAGCTGTGGCTCAATGATCATCAGCAAATCTTGCAGGCAGTGCTGCGCCGCGAGCCGAAGGCCGCCAAGCAGGCCACGTGGCAACATCTCGAAAATGTAAAAAGCAAACTGCTGGAAATATCAGATGCCGAAGACCCCGCGTTCGATGGTTATTTGTTTAGATCAATACCCGCCAGCCTAAATGACTAGCGGGGCAGTAAGTGTTTTATCTCAACAGTTTAGCTACGGTAGCCTTCGCGCCATGCTGTTGCAGATTGAGGTAGGCGCTGACAATCGCCGCTACGGCGTCTTTATTATTGGGTAATTGTTCGCCAAACACCGACGTGAGTCCCAGCAGCGCATGAACTCGGGCCTCGCCGTCCTCGCTGGATGCTACGATTTCACTCAGTTTTGCCGCCATTGGGTCTTTGATTTCAATCGCTTGACCTGCATCGTCTACGCCGCCGACATAACGCATCCAGCCCGCGACACCCAGGGCCAGACAGGCATACTCGCCGCCGTTGGCTAGATTCCAGCGCAACGAATCGAGCATGCGCTGCGGTAACTTTTGCGTGCCGTCCATCGCTATCTGCCAGGTACGGTGTTTCAGCGCAGGATTACTGTAACGCTCAATCAGGCTGTCAGCGTAAGCAGTCAGATTGATTGCCTTGACGTTTAAGGTTGGAGCCTGTTCATTCAACATTAATTGGCGGGCCGCACGGCGATAATTTTCATCCTCCATACAGCTATTAATGTATTGATAACCCGCCAGATAGCCGAGATAGGCCAGGAAAGAGTGACTGCCGTTGAGCATGCGCAGTTTCATTTGCTCAAACGGCAGAACGTCATCGACCAGCTGCGCGCCTGCAATTTCCCAGGCCGGGCGACCTGCCACAAAGTTATCTTCGATCACCCATTGAATAAACGGCTCGGCGGCAATCCCGCAGGGATCGCTAATGCCGCCCAGCGACTCGGTGATCTCGGCTTCAAACTCTTCCGTCAAGGCAGGGACAATGCGATCAACCATGGTGCTGGGGAAAGTCACCGCTTCATGGATCCAGCTGGCTAACGCCGGATCTTTTGCCTGCGCCAGCCCGAGAATGGCGTTTTTTACTACGTGACCGTTTTCAGGAATATTGTCACAGGAAAGGATGCTAAAACCCGGCAGACCGCGCTGGTGACGCAGGCGCAGTGCTTCGACCAGCAGACCCGGCGCAGTCGCAGGGAGCTGTCCACCGAGCAGATCTTTGATGATATCTGGATGATTAACATCAAGTTTTCCGCTAACCGGCTCAATGCAGTAGCCTTTTTCAGTGATGGTCAGAGTGACAATCGCAACCTGCGGCTCGGCCAGCTTTTCCACAATGGCCCCGATTCCTTCAATGCGCCCATGCATAGACTCATTCACTGCACCGATAATAATCGGCTGATTTCCCTCCGCGCCTTTCTCAAGTACCGAGAACAAATGATCCTGCTCACGCAGCGCTTTAATTAAATTATCTCTACCAAACAGTGAAATCTCGCAGATTCCCCAGTCGCCGCCCTGTTGATTCAACACTCTGTCGGTCATTAGCGCCTGATGGGCACGATGGAAGGCTCCAAAACCGATATGCACGATGCGGGTTTTCAGCGCTTTACGGTCGTATTTAGGATGTTGGACATTAGCGGGCAGCGGGCTAGTGGAAATCTTGTTCATTTTGACTCCGTCACATTCGGGCTTAGGTTAAATTGGTCAGGCCAAAATAGCCAAGGCAAAGGATTAAGGTCGATTTTTCGTCTTAATCAGCCGTTTAATCAAGCATTCAGTGTAAAGTGATATAACAGCAATGAGAATTGGTAAGTCCAAATATTAAGGCGCATTTGTGAGACAGATCATAACTATGCTGCAAACAAGCTGACTGATTAATTGCAGGCAAAAAAAAGAGCGCCGCAGCGCTCTGAAAAACATAAGGGTTAAACGCTTATGCGCGGCCCATATAGCGATGTTCTGCGATATGAATCTGAATTTTGTCGCCGCTGCTCAAGTATTCTGGAACCTGAATCACCAGGCCGGTGCTCAACGTTGCGGGCTTGTTACGAGCGCTGGCAGACGCGCCTTTGATGCCAGGCGCGGTTTCGATGATTTCCAGATCAACAGTTTGTGGCATTTCCAGCGCCAGCAACTGAGTCTCCAGCAACAGAACCTGCATCCCGGCCAGACCGCCTTCAGGGATAAACAGCAGCTCTTCTTCGATCTGCGATTTATTGAAGGTATAAGGCGTGAAGTCTTCGTCATCCATAAAGATGTACTCGTCGCCGTCAACGTAGGAGAAGTTCACTTTACGGCGGGTCAAAGTCACGGTATCAATGATGTCGTCACCCTTGAAACGCTCTTCAACTTTCATGCCGGTACGCACGTCGGAGAACCGCATTTTGTACAGCGTACTTGCGCCACGCGCGCTAGGACTCTGAACGTCGATATCTTTAACCAGCAGCAATTTACCGTCGTAATTTACAACGAAACCGCGTTTAATTTCATTAGCACGTGCCATAAAAATAACCTGTTTGCAAAAAGTTTGGATAATGGGCGACACGTTACTCGCGCGCGTGATTTCAGGCAAGTAGCTAGCTCAAAAAGAGTGACGAAATGGCCGTTGTAGCGGGATTTTGGCGATTTGTCTGGTGAGATTTTCACCGTGCTGCTATTGTCTGCGGCTAATGGGTCTGGTGCCCATCCGCCCTTCAATCGCAGCCCAGAGGAGAGCTACCGATGGACTGTCGTACAGACTGTGGTGCTTGCTGTATCGCGCCTTCGATTTCGAGCCCGATCCCGGGTATGCCTAACGGTAAACCTGCCAATACCCGCTGCGTTCAACTGGCAGACAACTTTATGTGCAAGATTTTTACCTCGCCGCTGCGGCCAAAAGTCTGTGCCAGCCTGCAGGCCAGCCGCGAGATGTGTTTTACCCATCGCGATCAGGCATTGACCTATTTAATTACCCTTGAAGCCGATACCGCGCCCTGATTTTCCGCGCGGCGCCATAAGCTCAGTTTTAAGCTTCTTTTATCCGCCAGATACAGCCTACCGAAATCACCACCATCGCCAGCGCCGCGTAAAATACCGCGTAATAGCTGGCGAACTGCGCCACTAATCCCGCTATTGAACCCGCCAGAATCCAGCCCGCTCGCGTTGAATTGGTAAACAACGTAGTCGCCGCACCGGCCTGACCCGGCATCAAGTCCTGAAAATACAGCATGCCAATCCCGGCGAGAATGCCAATAAACAATGCATTCAGCACCTGAATGGCAATGAGCTCTGCGGTGCCAGTGAAGAACAGTAGACTTGAATAGAAAAACACGCCGCTAATGACCGCAAAACGCATGAGAAAACGCTTGCCCAGCTGTTTGGCAAGATATCCGGCTATCAGCATCGTCGGGATTTCCAGGCATGCGGCGCTGCCCATTAGCATTCCTGCCAGCTTCGACGGTAAATGCAGCTCTTTAACGACATAAAGCGGCATGTTAATCAGATAGATACTGTTTGCGGCCCACATCAGCGAGCAGGCGATAAAGAGCATTAACGTGTCGCGACGATTAACGCGCGGTGCTTGCAGAGGAACAGTGCCCGTCAACACCGCTTTAGGCATTGAAGGCAGGAAGCCGCGCACCATCAGTCCGCACAACAAAAAGGCCGCTGCCGCCGCGCAATACATAAAGGTGAAACCAAAGCCCAGCGCCAGCGCGAAAGCCAGCGGCGGGCCGACGACCCATGCCAGTGAGACCTGCGCTCGCAAAATTGAGCTGAACATCACCGCCTCGCGGCCGGTTTTGTCGGCATGTTCACGCGCCAGAGCAAACATTTGCGGGTTAGCGGTCGAGCCGAAGCTGGAAAGCAGCACGCCGACCAACAGCAGGATGAAATAGCTGCGGTTAAAGGCGAAAAGCACACACGCCAGCGCTCCAAGAATGCAGCAAAAAAGAATCAGCGTTTTGCGGTCGCCTTTTTTATCTGACCAACTCCCCAAAAACTGGCTGACCAGAATCCCCATCACCGCGCTGCCGGTAAAAAAGAGTCCGACCATAAAGGGCGAGACTTTGACTTCGGAAGTCAAAAAAAGGCTCAGCGTCGGGGTCTGCAGCGCACCGGCGATACCGGTCAAAAAAGCAATGATCAGGAACGCGCTTGACGTCATGTCAGGCAAACGCAGGCGGCGCGCTGTGGTGGTAAAAACGGTCATTTTTTAGGTGTATACCCGAATAATATTGTAGCGGAGAGGAAATTCGCGCGAATAATACGCTTGTTTTAAATAACAAACACGGGTTTTGATCGTAATTAAGCAGGGCGTTTTTCACTTTCAGCACGAGATGTTCAAAACGCGATATGGCGAAATTTACGTCAGCCAACTTCAGCCACGGTAACAAACACTGTCAGCTATACTTCAGCTTTTTTCGGCTTGATTGAAAGTCTCGAAACTAAAAAGGAAAAATGTGCGTAGCATCATAAAAATGCAACGCCAAAACACGCAACGCTTGCAAAATAAGCGGCGCAGAATGAGACTCAGTGAAACGTTTCAGCGTTGTTCGATTATTCTTAATAATCCTGCGGCGCTCCTTTTTTCTCAGTAAAGCTGAAACGATTCAAGTTCGGCAGGAGAGGAGAACTATGTTCGAGTTGTCACAGCAAGACATCCACCTGGGCGCAGCCGCAGGCGATAAGCAGGACGCAATCCGTCAAGTCGCCGCCGCGTTGACCGCAGCGGGTCGCGTCAGCGAAGGTTATGTAGAAGGAATGCTGGCCCGAGAGCTGCAAACCTCAACCTATTTGGGTAATGGCATTGCCATCCCGCACGGCACAACCGACACGCGTGATCTGGTGCTGAATACCGGTGTTCAGGTGTTCCAGTTTCCACAGGGGATCGAATGGGGTGAAGGGCAAAAAGCCTTCGTGGTGATTGGTATCGCCGCCCGCTCCGATGAACACCTTACCTTGCTTCGCCAACTCACCCACGTTCTCAGCGATGACAGCGTGGCGGAACAGCTGGCTAAAACGGATTCAACTGAAGAGTTGCGCAGCCTGTTAATGGGCGAAAAAACCGCCGCTGAATTTCGTTTCGACACTCAGCTGATTTCCGTCGACGTTGCCGCCGATACTCTGATCACTCTGCAAGCCCTGAACGCCGGGCGTTTACAGCAGATTGGCGCGGTTGATACTGCGTTCGTCAGCGAAGTAATCAGCAGTAAACCACTAAGTCTGGGTCAGGGTGTGTGGCTGAGCGATGCGGTTAACGGCAACCTGAGCAGTGCTGCAACTGTTAGCCGTCCTCAGACTGCTTTCGAACATGAGGGTGAGAAAGTCGCGTTGTTGCTTACTATTGCTGTCGCCGACGACAAACCTGTCGAGCTGTTGGGTTACCTTGGCTCTCTACTGAGAGCGGGCAAGGCTGAACGTTTGCTGACGGCCGATGCGGTAGGTGTGCTGGCGCTGCTGACCAGCGAAGTCGAAGAGCAAAGCGAAGTGCTGACCGCCGAATATGTGATCCGCAATGAGCACGGCCTGCACGCTCGTCCGGGCACCGCGCTGGTTAACTGCATCAAGAAATTCAACAGCGAAATTACAGTGACCAATCTGGACGGCAGCGGTAAACCAGCCAACGGTCGCAGCCTGATGAAAGTCGTGGCACTGGGTGTGAAAAAAGGTCATCACCTGCGCTTCACTGCCAGCGGTGAAGATGCCGAAGTTGCACTGAAATCTATCGGTGAAGCTATTGCCGAAGGTCTGGGAGAGGGCGCATGAGTCGTCGAGTAGCCACTATTACTTTAAATCCTGCTTACGATTTAGTGGGATATTGCCCTGAAATTGAACGCGGTGAAGTCAATCTGGTTCAGACCGCCGGTCTGCACGCCGCCGGTAAAGGCATTAACGTTGCCAAGGTGCTTAAAGACCTGGGTATAGATGTCACCGTGGGCGGATTTCTGGGTAAAGAGAATCAGGATGGCTTTCAGCACCTGTTCAGCAGTCTGGGCATCGCCAACCGTTTTCAGGTGGTCGAAGGCCGTACCCGTATCAACGTTAAGCTGACTGAAAAAGACGGTGAGGTCAGTGATTTTAACTTCTCCGGCTTCGAAGTGACCCCGCAGGACTGGGAACGTTTTGTTAATGATTCCCTGAGCTGGCTTGGGCAGTTCGACATGGTTGCAGTTTGCGGTAGCTTGCCGGCGGGCGTTGATCCTCAGGCATTTACCGACTGGATGACCCGCCTGCGCAGTCAGTGTCCGTGCATTATTTTCGACAGCAGCCGCGAAGCGCTGGTAGCAGGACTTAAAGCTGCACCTTGGCTGGTCAAGCCTAATCGCCGTGAGCTGGAAATCTGGGCTGGACGCAAGTTTAACGATTTAAGCGACGTCGTCGAGGCCGCCCACGCCTTACGCGATCAGGGCATTGCACACGTTGTGATTTCTCTGGGCGCTGAAGGCGCGCTGTGGGTAAACGCTTCTGGCGCGTGGATTGCCAAGCCACCGGCCTGTGAAGTGGTCAGTACCGTAGGCGCCGGTGACTCGATGGTCGGCGGGCTGATTTACGGTTTGCTGATGCGTGAATCAAGCGAGCACACGCTGCGTCTGGCTACTGCCGTCGCCGCGCTTGCCGTGAGCCAAAGCAATGTTGGTGTCAAAGATCGCCCGCAGTTGGCGGCGATGATGGCACGTGTTGATCTGAAACCCTTTAATTGACAGCAGGAGAGCAAGTATGAAGACGCTGCTGATAGTAGATAAATCGATTGGACAGGCGAGCGCGCAGATTGCAAGAGATATGCTTGCGGCTGCCGCGGTAAAAGCAGGGCATCAGGTCGTGACCCGCGCTGCCGAGGCTGAAATTGTGTTGGCCGTTGGCGATACAGTGCCAGCTGACGCCGAGCTGAACGGCAAAAACGTTTATTTAGGGTCTCTGGCTGACGCAGTTCGTGCGCCGGACGCCTTTGTGCAGCAGGCGGCAATCGACGCCAAGCCTTATCAGGCACCGGCGCAGACTGTGAAAACTACCGCCTCGGCTGCCGCCCCCGTAGCCGCAGGCCCGAAACGCATCGTAGCAATCACCGCCTGCCCAACCGGCGTGGCCCATACCTTTATGGCGGCTGAAGCCATTGAAACCGAAGCCAAAAAGCGTGGCTGGTGGGTCAAGGTTGAAACCCGTGGCTCAGTGGGTGCCGGTAACGCCATCACTGCTGAAGAAGTCGCTGCTGCCGATTTAGTCATCGTGGCCGCCGACATCGAGGTGGATCTCGAGAAGTTTGCGGGCAAGCAGATGTACCGCACTTCCACCGGTCTGGCACTGAAAAAGACTAAACAAGAGTTGGATAAAGCGCTGGTTGAAGCCGAACTGTTCGAGCCTAAAAAGCAGGGGCAGGCGTCTTCCGGCAAGAAAAAAGAGACGGGCAGCGGTCCTTATCGTCACCTGCTGACAGGCGTGTCGTACATGCTGCCAATGGTTGTCGCCGGCGGTTTGTGTATCGCGCTGTCGTTTATCTTCGGTATCAAGGCCTTTGAAGTGAAAGGCACGCTGGCAGCGGCATTGATGCAGATTGGCGGGGCTTCAGCCTTTGCTTTGATGGTTCCGGTGTTGGCAGGTTTTATCGCCTTCTCAATTGCCGACCGTCCGGGTCTGACCCCAGGTCTGATCGGCGGTATGCTGGCTGTCAGTACCGGTGCCGGTTTCATCGGCGGTATTATTGCCGGTTTCCTGGCGGGTTATGTGGCTAAATTTATCAGCAACAAGCTGCGCCTGCCGCAGAGTATGGAAGCTCTTAAGCCGATACTGATTATTCCGCTGATTGCCAGTCTGATAACCGGCTTGGTGATGATTTATGTGGTCGGTACGCCGGTCGCTAAAATCATGCTGGGCCTGACTGCCTGGTTGCAGTCACTGGGTACAGCCAACGCGGTGCTGCTGGGCGCAATCGTCGGCGCGATGATGTGTACTGATATGGGTGGTCCGGTTAACAAGGCGGCCTACGCGTTTGGTGTCGCATTACTGAGTTCTTCCGTGTATGCCCCAATGGCGGCAATCATGGCGGCGGGAATGGTTCCTCCGCTGGCAATGGGCCTCGCTACGCTGCTGGCGCGTCACAAGTTTGAACAAGGTGAACGAGAAGGTGGAAAAGCGGCGCTGGTGCTGGGCCTGTGCTTTATCTCCGAGGGAGCAATACCTTTCGCGGCGCGTGATCCAATGCGTGTGATCCCTTGCTGTATCGCAGGCGGAGCCTTGACCGGCGCACTTTCCATGGCTTTTGGCGCAAAATTGATGGCACCACACGGCGGTCTGTTTGTATTGCTGATCCCAGGCGCAATTACTCCGGTGCTGCTGTATCTGGTAGCGATTATTGCGGGTACGGTTCTGACTGGCGTGTCTTACGCGATTCTGAAACGTTCTGACGCAGCCGTTGCCGCCAAAGTGGTAGCTAACAGCTAATTAATTTGAAGTTTTTGCAAATATAAAGCGCTGCCTGATCGCAGCGCTTTTTTATTTAATGAATCAAACAGTCTGCCACTGAGACAAGAATTTATTATTATAAATAGCAATTGGGACTTTATTTTTAATTACTAAACTAAATTAATTGGACTCTAATTAATTTACCGCCTCTTAATTACTCATGCTGAATACCTTTAATAAATGCCCAAACATTTACAATACTTTAAGTAAATAAGCTAATTGTTATGTTTAGTCATATATACTTATTAAACAGAAGTTAAATGAGGGGCGATCATGTTGAAAATGTTGATAAAAAGAAAGGGGCGTAGAACGCACACCGAAGACCGCCACCTTGCATTAGTGCTGGCTACCAGCGCAGGCATCCTTAATGCTATGGCGCTTGGAGCTTTTGGCTTCTTTCCGTCGCACATGTCAGGAAATACCTCACAATTATCCTCAGAAATGACTAATACTGACTTAAGTGACGTTTTATTACTGTCGGCAATAATTGGCGCGTTTGTTATTGGATCAACCACTTCGCGGCTGATAGCCATTAGTGGAATTAAAAATAATATTCGCACCATATTTAGTCTGATTTTACTGATGGAAGGAATACTGTTAATTCTCACTTCGCTGTTCGAAATATTATTCTTCTCATTGAAAAATAATCATGAAATCATCGTGTTTCTAAGCTTCCTGATGGGGATACATAACTCGACCTCGACCCAGCTTTCCAACGGGCGAGTTCGCTCGACCCACATTACGGGCACGTTGACCGATGCCGGAATATCTTTAGGTTCGGTGATGGCAACGCTGATGAGACGCGATCCATCAAAACAGATCAAAGCTCAGCGCAGCCAGTTTATTACTCACTCGGTGACAATCATGTCCTTCTTAATCGGCGGGATCACAGGACTTCTGCTCTATAAGCAATTTGGTTTGAACTCGATGACCGCGGTGGGGATTTTCATTGCAGCAGTTGCCCTTGGCTCGATCACTACGACTATTTGGCGGGCTAAAAGAAGGGGGCTGAGACCTGGTTTGATATAATAGAGGTAAAAGGGTAAAGCAAGATTTGCGGGGTTGGCGGAGAAACGTTTAATTATGCCGCTGCCTGCCAGCTAAATTTCTGAATTTAAACAAAAACGTCTGAGCCGAAGCATCAGACGTTTTTTACTTCATTCGTTTTTTACTTCATTCGCTACAGCGAGAACTTATCAGGCTGCGGCTTCATCCTGATCGGCTTTTTGTTGGGATTTCAGCCAGGCGATCTCATCGATCCAGATATCTGGATTCGTAGTTTCAAGGATCATCGGGATGTTGTCGAAACGTGGGTCGCGCATAATATAGCTGAATGCAGCTTTACCGATGTTACCTTCACCCAGGCTGTTGTGGCGGTCAACGCGGCTGTTGAATTCACTTTTCGCATCATTGAGATGCATACCGCGCAGGTACTGGAACCCCACTACGTCAGATAAGTGTTTAAAAGTCTCTTCACAGGCGGCTTCGGTGCGCAAATCATAACCTGCTGCGAAAGCGTGACAGGTATCAATGCAGACACCGACGCGGCTTTTATCTTCTACGCCGTCAATAATTGCCGCCAAATGTTCGAAACGAAAGCCCAGATTGCTGCCCTGACCCGCAGTATTTTCAATCACGGCAGTTACGCCCTTGGTTTTATCCAAAGCAATATTGATTGACTCGGCAATCTTCGCCAGACATTTATCTTCATCGATTTGCATCAGGTGGCTGCCAGGATGGAAATTCAGCAGCGAGAGTCCAAGCTGTTCACAGCGCTGAAGTTCGTCGATAAACGCCTCGCGGGATTTCTCCAGCGCCTCTTCGACCGGGTGACCGAGGTTAATCAGGTAGCTGTCGTGGGGCAGAATTTGGTTACTGCTGTAACCGTATTTTTCACATGCCGTTTTAAAGCGTTCAATAACATCTTCTGCCAGAGGAGCTGCGCGCCATTGCCGTTGGTTCTTGGTGAATAGCGCAAATGCAGTCGCTTCCAGTTCATGTGCGCGCAAAACTGCCTGATCGACCCCGCCTGCTGCACTAACGTGTGCCCCTACAAATTTCATATTAACCCCTGCTGATGACATTCTGTTTTTCCGAATGATAGCTTCTTTATCGGCAGCTGGGCAGGCAATAAATGTTAAAAGTTCACGCAAACCTGACAGATGAAGTGACTTACAGCAGATGCTGTACCAGCAGGTTGATGCCTGCACCGCCGACAATCAGCCACGCAAACAGCAGCCCGGCCAGCAGCAGTGGTTTCATGCCAGCGAGGCGCAACGCACTGAAATGCGTGGTTAATCCCAGCGCGGCCATCGCCATTGCCAGCAGGATAGTATCCAGCGTTAACAGACTATGCACCCAACTTGCCGGCAATAAGCCAAAGCTGTTGAACGCCGCCACGCCGATAAACCACAGCGCAAACCACGGAATGGTGATGCTCGACCACAGGCTTTTGCTTTGAGCGCTGCCACCAGCGTGCGCCTGACCCCGACTTTTCCAAAAACTGAGCATGAGTAGAAAAGGTGCCAGCATCATCACGCGGATCATCTTGGCGATCACCGCCGCATTTTCAGCATCGGGCGAAACACCATGCCCGGCGGCGACCACCTGTGCGACCTCATGCAAGGTTGAACCGGTATAAATGCCAAAGCGTGTGGCAGTGATCTCCAGCAGGTGATAGTGCTGATTTAACTGCCATAACCACGGATAAAGGAAGATGGCAATGGTGCCAAAAATCACTACCGTCGCCACCGCAACCGTGACTTTCTCGGCATCGGCTTTCAATACCGGCTCAGTCGCCATCACAGCGGCGGCACCGCAAATGCTGCTACCCGCGCCTATCAGCATGGTGGTTTCGCTGTCGAGACCAAACACGCGTTTGCCAAGCCAGCAGGCCAGAAAAAAGGTGCTGCCAAGGGTCAATAAATCGATGACGATGCCGGATGCGCCAACGTCGGCAATTTGGGTGAAAGTCAGCTTGAAACCATAGAGAATAATACCCAGGCGCAGCAGTTTCTGCTTTGCCAGATTAACCCCCTCGGCGCACTGCGGGCGGGCTAGCGGGTAAACAGTATTGCCGATAATCATACCGACAACGATCGCCAGCGTTAGCGCGCTCATCCCCAGCGAAATCAGGAATTCGAAGTGGCTTAACCACAAAACCAGGCTAGTTATTGACCCGGTGAGAACTAAACCCGGTAAAAGACGTCCAAATGAATAGATCGGTTTATTCAGGTTACGTAATTTTGGTGCTCGATGTTGCTCTGAAAGGACGTGGCTCATGATGTAATCCTGCTTAGATTGCCTGGGAATAAGCATATCCAGCAGGGTTATAAATGTGAAATTGATTGTAATCCTATAAACAATCGAAAAAACTGGTATAGAATAAGCATAACCCGGCGCAGATGGCTAATGCGGATGGAGCTATACTCAATAGTGAGACAAAAAGCGGGAGGAGCGGATTCGGCCAAGGGGCGCAGATAAGACGCTGAGCACTTTTTACTAATGAATCAACAAGTTATAGGCCAGCATTCAGGGCAGGTAACCGATATCGAGACTCTATGCATATTACACTGCGTCAACTGGAAGTTTTCTCCGAGGTGCTCAAAAGTGGGTCAACCACTCAGGCCTCTGTTGTTTTGTCTCTATCACAATCGGCGGTCAGTGCAGCCTTGGCGGATATAGAAGGGCAGCTGGGAGTAAAACTGTTTGACCGCGTGGGTAAACGTTTGGTGATTAACGAGCACGGACGTCTGTTATACCCTAAGGCCTTGGCTCTGCTTGAGCAGGCCAGCGAAATAGAACGCTTGTTCAGCCATGACAGCGGCTCGCTGAAAATTGGTGCCAGCAGTACCATCGGTAACTATATGTTGCCCGCGATGATAGCCGGTTACCGGCTGGATTTCCCCGATACCCCCCTCGAACTCAATGTGGGTAATACCGACGATGTGATAAATGCCGTAGCCGATTTTCGCGTTGATCTTGGGCTGATTGAAGGTCCGTGTCGTATGCCGGAACTCATCACCCAGGCTTGGCTTGACGACGAGCTGGTCGTGTTTGCCGCGCCGGATAATCCTCTGGTCGGCAGGCAGGTTACTTTGGCAATGCTCACCGAAGCACCGTGGATCCTGCGCGAGCGTGGCTCAGGCACGCGCGAGGTGCTTGATCACCAGCTGTTATCCCAGCTTGGCGATTTTAATCTGGTCATGGAGCTGGGTAATTCCGAAGCGATCAAACACGCGGTACGCCACGGCATTGGTATCAGCTGTCTTTCACGGCGGGTGATTGCCGAGCAGCTGCTTAGTGGTTCGCTGGTGGAAATCAGGCTTCCATTGCCGCCACTGGTGCGCAAGCTTTACCTGATTCACCATCGTCAAAAACATATCTCTAACGCGCTATCGCGTTTTCTGACCTACTGCAAAGAACTTTCCTGATGGTAAATTCATTATTTTTCATTATGTAGAAGCGTCTTTGCGCGCCGCTGCATCGTGAAAGGTATTGGGTCTCCTAATAATCCACAGTCGATTATGAAGCATTCTTATGTCCTCGTGTTCCTGCTACTCAGCACGGCGGTTTTTGTTACAATCCGCGGCTAAAATTACTCACGACGAGCAGAAATAGGGCAAAGATGGCTCAAAAGCATACAAAAAATCAGCAGGTGGCTGCGACGCCTACACTGCGACGAGAGCTGAAAGCGCGTCACTTAACCATGATTGCCATTGGTGGCTCTATCGGAACCGGCCTGTTTGTGGCTTCTGGTGCAACCGTTTCTCAGGCAGGCCCGGGTGGGGCACTGCTTTCCTACGCAATAATTGGTCTGATGGTTTATTTCCTGATGACCAGCCTCGGCGAATTGGCCGCTTACATGCCGGTTGCCGGTTCTTTCTCCACTTACGGTGCGAAATATGTTGAAGAAGGCTTTGGCTTCGCGCTGGGTTGGAACTATTGGTACAACTGGGCGGTGACCATTGCCGTTGAGCTGGTTGCCTCGCAGCTGGTGATGAATTACTGGTTCCCGCACACTCCCGGCTGGATCTGGAGCGCGCTGTTCCTGGGGATTATCTTCCTGCTGAATTACATTTCTGTTCGCGGTTTTGGCGAAGCAGAATACTGGTTCTCGCTGATTAAAGTGTTGACCGTTATTGTCTTTATCGTCGTTGGCGTATTGATGATTTTCGGCATCATGAAGGGTGGCGAACACGCTGGTTGGCAAAACTGGACCATCGGCGATGCGCCGTTTGCCGGAGGATTTGCCTCGATGATTGGCGTGGCGATGATAGCCGGATTCTCATTCCAGGGAACCGAGCTTATCGGCGTTGCGGCGGGCGAATCAGAAGATCCGGGCAAGAATATTCCACGCGCGGTGCGTCAGGTGTTTTGGCGTATTCTGCTGTTCTATGTGCTGGCAATTCTGGTCATCAGCCTGATCATTCCCTATACCGATCCAAGCCTGCTGCGTAACGACGTCAAAGATATCGGCGTGAGTCCGTTTACGCTGGTATTCCGCAATGCTGGCCTGCTGTCGGCGGCGGCGGTAATGAATGCGGTGATTCTCACTGCGGTGCTGTCAGCCGGTAACTCCGGGATGTATGCCTCAACCCGCATGCTATACAACCTGGCTACCGAAGGCAAAGCACCGCGCATGTTCGCCAAACTGTCGAAAGGCGGTGTGCCGCGTAATGCGCTGTATGCCACCACGGTAATTGCGGCGCTGTGCTTCTTCAGTTCGATGTACGGCAACCAGTCCGTGTATATGTGGTTGTTGAATACTTCGGGTATGACCGGATTTATTGCCTGGCTGGGTATTGCGATTAGCCACTACCGATTCCGTCGTGGCTATGTGGCGCAAGGGCGTGACCTCAACGTGCTACCCTATAAATCGAGCCTGTTCCCGCTGGGGCCAATCTTTGCCTTCATACTGTGTATGATCATCACTT
Organism: Serratia sp. M24T3; assembly: GCF_000257645.1. Lineage (GTDB taxonomy): Bacteria > Pseudomonadota > Gammaproteobacteria > Enterobacterales > Enterobacteriaceae > Rouxiella. The sequence continues at coordinate 13,228 of NZ_AJHJ01000034.1, read as the reverse complement.
TGGGTCAGAACTATCAGGCATTCCTGGCTGATAAAATCGACTGGTACGGCGTGGCGGCAACCTACATCGGTATTCCGCTGTTCCTGATTATCTGGTTTGGTTACAAACTGACCCAAGGCACCAAGTTCATCAAGTATCAAGAAATGGAATTTCCTGAAGTAGAAAAGAAATAATCTGCGCTTAACGCTTTCCCCGCCACTGTGCGGGGAAAGAATTTCCTCTTACAACACGCTTTGTTACTCCTTGATTGTCACTTTTACCTTTTTTGGTTAATCCAAACGAGGCGGCTCAGGTTATGCTGGATTGATAATAGTTATCGTTTATATTACTGTTACAGACCTTACTTTGCCTTTTTTAGCCACGCCGTGCCAAGCGAGAAATAAGTGTAATCATGAGTGCTACAACCGATCCCCTTTTCAATTCAGCCAGTCAGCCGAGTGAAGCCGGTGCCGATGGCAGCGTGATGGGCCGTTATAAATCCATCCTGCGCCGTCGCCTTTCAATGATGCTGGTGCTGGTCATCGCGATTTTTGCTTCTCTGGTGCTTGATTTCGTCATGGGTCCTGCCGGTTTATCGCTGGATACACTGTGGCAAACGATTTTCCATGCTCAGGCTGCCGATGCCGGAACCCGCGTCATCGTCTGGGATATCCGCATGCCGTATGCATTGATGGCGGTGGTCGTGGGAATGTCGCTGGGACTTGCCGGTGCCGAAATGCAGACAATCCTCAATAACCCGTTGGCTAGCCCATTTACCCTTGGCGTGTCTTCTGCCGCCGCGTTTGGTGCCGCGCTGGCTATCGTGCTGAATATTGGTATTCCGGGAATTCCCGATCAGTGGTTTATCTCGGCGAACGCCTTTATCTTTGCGCTACTCGCGGCGCTGATGCTGGACGGCATCACCCGCTGGACGCAGGTTGCCAGCTCTGGCGTGGTGCTGTTTGGTATCGCGCTGGTGTTTACCTTCAATGCGCTGGTCTCGCTGATGCAGTTTATTGCCTCCGAAGACACATTGCAGGGGCTGGTTTTCTGGACCATGGGCAGCCTGGCGCGTGCGAGCTGGGTCAAACTCGCGGTGATGGCCGCGGCTTTTGTTATCCTGCTGCCACTGTCGATGAAAAGTTCCTGGAAACTCACCGCGCTACGTTTGGGTGAGGATCGTGCAGTAAGTTTTGGTATTGACGTGCGTCGCCTGCGTCTTGGCACACTGCTGCGCATTAGCATTTTGTCTGCACTGGCGGTGGCGTTTGTCGGGCCTATCGGCTTTATCGGATTGGTTGCACCGCACATTGCTCGCATGATGTTTGGCGAAGATCACCGTTTCTATTTGCCTGCCAGCGCGTTGATTGGCGCTCTGGTGCTGTCTTTGGCTTCGGTCGCCTCTAAAAATTTGGTGCCCGGCGTGATAATTCCAGTCGGCATCGTAACTTCTCTGGTAGGCGTGCCGTTTTTCCTGAGCATTATTTTGCGCCATAGGGGAACAGTATGAGCCTAACGCTGGCAAAACAGGCGGTTAACGTGCTGAGCGGCACGCAGGGATTACAAATTCGTGATTTTACCGCTGGATATCCCAAGCGGGCGGTGATCCGCGACTTGCAGGTGCCTAAACTGCCGCGCGGAGAGATAACCGTACTGCTTGGACCCAACGGCAGCGGTAAATCTACTTTGCTACGCGCGCTGGCGGGTTTGAACAAGGCGCAGGGCGAGATTATTCTCGACGGTCACGACCTGATGAAAATGACCTTCGCCAAACGTGCCGAGAAGGTAGTTTATTTGCCACAGTCGCTGCCTGCGGGCGTGCATCTACACGTGTTGGAGTCGATTATCGTCGCCCAGCGCGCGTCTGGTGGTCAGGCCCATCAGGCACAAACTACCGACAAGGTGATGGAACTGCTGCGGCTGCTGGGAATTGAGCATCTGGCGTTGCGCTATCTAGATCAACTCTCCGGTGGCCAAAAACAGCTGGTGGGATTGGCACAGTCATTGATCCGCCAACCTTCACTCCTGTTGCTCGACGAACCCTTAAGCGCGCTGGATCTTAACTATCAGTTTCACGTTATGGATCTGGTGCGCCGCGAAACTCGTAAGCGAAATATCATTACCGTTGTGGTGGTGCATGATATCAATATCGCGCTGCGTCACGGCGATAACGTATTGATGCTGAAAGACGGCCAGCTAATTGCCGACGGTAAACCGGAAGAGGTCATTACAGCAGAAAGCCTGGCCAGGGTTTACGGCGTAAAAGGGCGTATCGAGCGCTGTTCGCAGGGCACTCCGCAGATTCTGATTGATGGTCTGGTTAATACGCCAACTATCTAACGAAAAACGTAATGTAAAAAGCCGTCCCGATAAAATCGCAGACGGCTTTTTCTATTTTCTGCCCTGCAAAATCGCAAGGCAGCACGTTATTCCTGCAATAAATCATGGCGGATTCGACAAGCGCTGATAAACGCATCGAACAGCTGCTTTGAGACAGGATCCGTCAGGCTGTGCCACTCTGGGTGCCACTGTACGCCGAGCGCAAAAGGGTGATTACGCACGCTTACCGCCTCGACCAGATTATCCGGCGCGACCGCTTCGACTGTCAGCACCGAGCTTAAGCGCCTTGCCCCCTGACCATGCAAGGAATTCACCTCAAAGCGTTGATATTCTGGCAGTAACTCCGCTAAAAGGCCACCCGGCTGGATCTCGACCGGATGCACTAAATCATACTGATTGTCATGCGGCAGGGCAGTATCTTCGCGGTGATCCATATAACCTGGCTGCTCGTGGACCTTGCGATACAGCGTGCCGCCCGTAGCGACAACCAGCTCCTGCATACCCCGACAGGCGGCAAACAGCGGGATGCCTTTTTCCAGCGTCGCTTTAATCAACGCGATGCTGAGTTTGTCCCGCCCCGGATCGGCCAGTTCCTCAACGCCTTCTTCGCCATACTGATGTGGCTCGACATTGCTCGGGCTGCCAGTGAGAAAAATGCCATCGAGGCGAGCGAGGATACTGTCGATGGCGCCTTCGCGGGAAGCCAGTTCATGAGGCAGGGCAATGGGCAGGCCATTGGCGTGAAAAATGGCGTCGAGATACTTTTCGTGCACAGTTAACGCAGGATTTTCATCGATAATATTTTCGCACATCACTACGCCGATGACCGGGCTATAGTCGGAAGGCTCGTGATCCTGGGATTGAATAAGTTCTAAAGTGGAAGATTTATTGTCCATTTTACCGCCTCGTTGAGTGATTAAAATGATGACAGCCCTCCCATTGTTCTGCGTTAGTTCAACAAAAGTGACTTCGCGTGGCAATGTTCAAAGTTTTTTAATTAAGCAGATCTACCAATCTAACAGCCTGTTGATGCTTTTTCAAACCGCGGCGCTAATCGTGAGTTTAAGCGCCAATGCCAATATTTCGCGCGAAGGTTTTTTAAAACCAATGTTTCGGAAACTTCTGCATAGTCTATATTTATAGAGTATTTACACTTATATCAGCAGATTTCACCTTATTTTTATTAACTATCTGGCACTTTACTTTACGGGAATAACGCAATTGAACAGAGCAAATTAACGTTGGCGCGCCTTACCATGAGGGTAATGCGGTAGACGTCATCCAAAGGATAACGGCGGAAATTTTATGCAAGCAATTGATCTGATAACTAATAACATCGAAGTTGACAGCTTCGCTATCCCGGGCGAAGAAGAGCGAAGTAGCGCGTTCCAGGATGAAGTTACTCATTACCTGGAACGTCACCCACTGACCCAGCATGTTGATGTCCTTCTTACAGATTTAAACGGCAGTTTTCGCGGTAAACGCATCCCACTTTCAGCTCTGCGTAAAATTGAAAAAGGCTGCTATTTCCCCGCCTCCGTCTTCGCCATGGATATTTTAGGCAACGTGGTTGAAGAGGCCGGACTTGGGCAGGAATTAGGCGAGCCAGATAGAATTTGCCTCCCCGTTCCCGGCACGCTGACCCCTTCAGCCAACGATCCTGAAAATATCGGTCAACTGTTGCTAACCATGCTTGACGAAGATGGCACTCCCTTTGACGTTGAACCTCGCAATGTGCTGAACCATATCTGGCAGACATTGCGCCAGCGGGGCCTGTTCCCGGTGATAGCGGTAGAGTTGGAGTTTTATCTGCTCGACAGGCAGCGGGATGCCGATGGCGCGCTTCAGCCGCCTTGTACGCCAGGTACGCAAGAGAGAAATGTACAGAATCAGGTTTATTCTCTCGACAATCTCGACCATTTCTCTGACGTACTCAGCGACATTGACCGACTGGCTCATCTGCAGGGTTTACCGGCTGATGGCGCGGTGGCGGAATCCTCGCCAGGTCAATTCGAGATCAATTTGCATCACACAGAAAATATTCTTGGCGCTTGCGATCATGCGCTGACGCTGAAAAGACTGGTTCGCCTGGTGGCCGAAAATCACCAGATGGACGCCACATTTATGGCCAAGCCTTATGACGATTATGCCGGTAGCGGCATGCACATTCACGTCAGCATGCTTGATGACAACGGCAAAAATCTGTTTTCCAATGAGCAGGGTGAAGATTCCGCATTGATGAAAAGAGCGCTGGCGGGAATGATTGCCATGATGCCGGCATCAATGGCGATACTGGCACCGAACATCAACGCTTACCGTCGCTTCCAGCCGGGAATGTATGTCCCGACTCAGGCGTCATGGGGCCACAACAACCGTACCGTTGCACTGCGCGTTCCGTGCAGCGATGCCAAGAATCATCGCGTGGAATATCGCGTTGCAGGCGCTGATGCCAACCCTTATCTGGTGGTCGCTACCGTGTTGGCCGGAGTGTTGTTTGGCCTTGATAACATTCTGCCGCTGCCTGAACCGGTCACCGGTAATGGTCTGGAGCAGGAAGGGATCCCGTTACCTATCCGCCAAAGTGACGCGCTTAACGAGTTTGAGCAGCAAACCGAGTTGAAAAAATATCTCGGTGAACGTTTTAGCCACGTCTACCACAGCTGCAAATCTGACGAGCTATTACAGTTCGAGCGCCGAGTGACTGAAACCGAGATCGACTGGATGCTGAGAAATGCCTGATTTTTTCCTGAGGAATTTCTTAAACTGTCACTGGGATACCTGAATAAGATCCGAGTAAACCTGAGTAAAGTCTGATAAAGGGCTTAACGCGTCGTCGGGAGTGGCATTGAGTGAGTCACGGGATGTTTTACTAAAAGAAATTTGTAACTTTAGCCCGCGAAATCTTGTCATCGGGCGCTAAATTAGTGCAAAATAGCGCTCATGCAAAATAACCGACGCCTAAACGCGCCGGTTATTTTTTTTGCATGGTTTTTCAAACTAATTCAACAGAGGCCGGACCCAGATCCGGATAGATAACCAGATTTCGTGTGCGATCCCAAATAAATAACGATCGCCACTATGAGGAATAGTAAGATGGGGCAATTTTTCAAACCTGTACCAATACCTTCTGGTGTTGCTTCCTGCCGCGTGCCACAGCCGGCCGCCTTTGCGTCTGTTTTCTTCGACGTGAAGATTAATCCCCCATTTTACTCAACGAGTCGCCTCGAACGAAGTTTTCCCAGTACCTTGCTGAATTCGGCCTTAGCACGCCAGAACTTTGCAGGTCAGGGGAGGCTCGCCCATGTCGCTTAATGATACCGCTACAATAGCCGCTGCACCGCGCGTCAAGCTTCGTCGGACCCTGACTTTGGTTCAGGTGGTGATGATGGGTCTCGCCTATCTGCAGCCCATGACTATCTTCGATACCTTTGGCATCGTGACCAGCATGACTGACGGTCATGTGGCTACGGCGTATCTTTTTGCCTTGATTGCGGTCCTGTTCACTGCGGTGAGCTACGGCAAGCTGGTCAAACGTTTCCCGTCAGCGGGATCGGCCTATACTTACGCGCAAAAGGCTATTAGCCCGCACGTCGGCTTTATGGTGGGTTGGTCATCGTTGCTGGACTACCTGTTCATGCCGATGATTAACATCCTGCTGGCAAAAATCTATCTTGAAGCTATTTTCCCCGGCTTCCCTTCATGGATCTGGGTGGTTGCGCTGGTGGGGCTGATGACCGCATTTAACCTGCGTGGCATCAAGCTGGTTGCCAATATCAACAGCTTTGTTGTAGTGATTCAGGTTGCTATCATGGCGCTTATCGTGGCGTTGCTGATTTACGGCGTCTATCACGCCCAGGGCACTGCTGCTCTGGTCAGCTCTAAACCGTTCTGGTCTGAAAATGCCCATACTGTGCCAATGATTACGGGTGCAACGATCCTGTGCTTCTCATTCCTTGGTTTTGACGGCATCAGCTCGATGTCTGAAGAAACGCCGAATGCGGATAAAGTCATTCCGCGCGCTATTTTCCTGACTGCGCTGATTGGCGGCGTCATCTTCGTGGTGGTGTCTTACTTCCTGCAGCTGTATTTCCCGGACATTTCGCGTTTCCACGATCCAGACGCTTCGCAGCCTGAAATCATGTTGTTTGTGGGCGGCAAAGCGTTCCAGTTCGTTATTCTGTGCTTCTCCTGTGTGACCGTTTTGGCCTCAGGCATGGCGGCACATGCGGGTGTTTCACGCCTGCTTTACGTGATGGGGCGCGATGGCGTATTCCCGGAAAAAATCTTTGGATTCGTTCACCCGCAATGGCGTACTCCGGCATTTAACGTGATTCTGGTCGGCGTGGTTGCGCTTTCGGCCATCAGCTTTGACCTGGTTACCGCCACCGCGCTGATTAACTTTGGTGCGCTGGTGGCGTTTACCTTCGTTAACCTTTCGGTGATTTCACAGTTTTATATTCGTGAAAAACGTAACCGCACTATCAGCGATCACATTCATTATCTGATCCTGCCAGTGATTGGCGCGTTGACCGTGGGTGCGCTTTGGTTGAACCTCGAAGCCAGCTCGATGACGCTGGGTCTGGTGTGGGCGGCCATCGGCCTGTCTTACCTGGCCTTTATCACTCGTCGTTTCCGCCAACCGCCGCCGCAGATGAGCGAAGAAATCATCTAATCCACAGTCTGTTAATGCAGAGACTAAAAAGGACCTGAAAAGGTCCTTTTTTATGCTCAAAATTCAGGGTGAATTATTTAGCCGACCAGTTTCTTGCCATAGTCGAACAGCGCTTTCAGCAGGGCGGTTTTCTCGGCATCTTCTTCATGCAAATTATAAAGAGCTTCCAGCTGCAAGACATAATCCTGAACTTTCTCCGGACTTAACGCTTCCTGACGATGTGTTAGCCAACGGCGCTGCTCGGCATCAGTCAGCGTGAGCGGATAGTTGCGGGCGCGGAAGCGAAATAGCAGCTCCTCAAGGCGTGAATCCTGGAATTTCAGGTCCAGAGCAGGCAGGTTTTCAGGAGCGGTTTGCTGGATGATTCTCATTGTTGCTCGATCCGCATCGCCAAAGAAACCGTTATAAAGCTGGGCATCGACGTCTTCAGACGGCGTATAAGGCTCTGCTTCGGCAAACAGCGCCACCACTTTTTCGCGCACCTGAGAATTCTGTCGCAGCAATTGTAAGTTTTGCAGACAGCGTTCGCGATCAATATCCAGACGCAGCGCATTTTCAGGCAGCAATGTCTTGGCCGGTGCTAAAACTGGACACTTGTTGATGTGCAAAAGCTTGATGGGCAGAGGAGACTGGCCAGGCAGAAGATCTTCACGGCGGCTGTAAAGTCTTTCGCGCATCTGATCGGAATCCAGTTCCAGCAGCGGAGCCATGTCACCGGCTAAATCACAGACGATAACCGCATTCTTGTTCTCAGGATGCCAGGCCATGGGTGCAACCCAGCTGGTATTGCCGCGAGCGGCACCAAACATGCCAGAAACGTGGACCAGGGGCGCCATGGTCGGGATGTCGATTAGGGCATTGATTTTATGCTTGCTACGATGTTCAAGCAGATATTCGAACAAGCGCGGCTGGGCTTGTTTCACCAATTTGGCCATGGCAATGGTGGCGTAAACGTCTGACATCGCGTCGTGGGCATTTTCGTGCTCTACGCCGTTGGCCCTGGTTAAATGTTCCAGGCGGAAACTAGGGAAACCCTCGTCATTTTCCGGCCAGTTAATACCGTCCGGGCGCAGGGCGTAACAGGCGCGCATCACGTCCAGCAAATCCCAGCGAGAGTTGCCGTTTTGCCAGCTGTAGGCATAAGGATCGTAGAAGTTTCGATAGAAAATATTGCGGCTGACTTCGTCATCAAAACGAATATTGTTATAACCCACGATGCAGGTGCCCGGTACGCTGAATGCCTCGTGGATTTGGGCTGCGAATTCTGCCTCGCTCAACCCTCTGGACAGTGCGAGCTGTGGAGTAATGCCGGTAATCATCACGGCTTCGGGCTGAGGCAGATAGTCATCGCAAGGGCGGCAGTAAATGACCAGAGGCTCTTCAATAATGTTGAAATCAGCGTCAGTGCGCACGCCAGCAAACTGCGCAGGACGGTCCAGCGCCGGATGAGTGCCGAAAGTCTCGTAATCGTGAAAGTAAAATGTTGGCTGAACGCTTTTGTCTTGCATTGCGGGTTAGGGCCTTAATCTGATTTAAATTGTCTTGTAAAACAGGTCTTTAAAATCTTAACTTGTTGGGGCATGCATCAGCAAGTCTGATAAATAACGTGAGAAACCATGCTGGTCTGAGGGTACTTGAGTACATAATCAAAATTAACGCGAGTACAACATTTCAGACGGCAATGGCCAAGGTGATAAGGATATCACTTTTGAGCATGACGACCTTCCAATTTTGTTTTTACAAGGAGGGTAAGGAGTGCTGAATAGCTCTTGGTAAGTCTACAGAGAATAAATGACAAACGCTTAAACCGAGTTATTATAATCTTTTGGCAGGTACTCGCTTGGCGGGGTAAATAATACTGGAAAAAACCTGCCAGACCCAACTAATTAAATATTGGCAAACTTAAGCCCCTCGGCAACATTTTCTTTTAAAAATGCAGCCGGAGCATGGTGCTGTAGTTGTCGCATTGAATAGTTCAAGTAATTATTCAGGTAGCGCTGTCGGCACAATATGTGGGGGATTATTGATTTCTAATGGAGTCCATATAAGTAATCTTCCCTTTCATGGTTATATTCCCTGCGCCCGTCATTGAGTTTATTCTTTGCATCTTCCAGGAATAGGAACCGGAGCAGTAAATTTATAGTCACTTATCACGCAGATTTCCGTTGAATGACTCTTATAAAGCGATTCTCTGTAGGTTTCTCTGGGCGTAAGACACCCATTTTCAAAATATTAGTGCTTTCAACTAAAAATAATAATTAATAAAAAATCTGGTTATAAATTCAATATTCATAACCAGAAAATTTATCCGCACTATAAATGAGTTTTAAAAATCTTTGGTGGGTTCAATGCCTCCTTCCATTACAAAGAAACTTCCATCCATCATAGTATAAAAAGCATGTGATTTCTTGTGTTCAAAATTATCGCAATGAACTACAGTTGATTTATCTGCTTCCTGCCAAGATATTAGGAAGTTTCCATCTGAAAGGGATTTCCATTTAAAAGGAACATCCATTTTTGTTCCTTTGAGATCACCATTCAAAAATTCTATATATACAGTCTTGCCATCTTCTGAGTATGAGTTGATAACCTGCAGAGATTCTGCAAGGTATAAAGTAAAGCTTTTTCCAGCATATGGGAACGCGGTTGTCATGATATTGCCTTAATTGTTATTGGTGGGATGTGTTTACATAAACTGCGTAAAGGGATGTTGCGCCTGTAATATAAAGTCTGTTGCGCAGAGGTCCTCCAAAACATAAGTTAGATACGCATTCTGGGATAATAATTTTTCCCATAAGAATACCATTAACGTTATAGACTGCTACGCCATCAGCACAAGATGTAAAAATATTGCCTTGTTTATCGACTCTGAATCCGTCAAATACTCCGTTATCACAAGTTGCAAACAAACGGGCATCATCTAAAGATGTGCCGCTGTTTGACACGCTATATGCTGTGATTGTTGCCGGGTGATCCTTGGCATGAGTTACCCCACTGTCAGAGACATACAAGGTTTTTTCATCCGGCGAAAAGGCTAGGCCGTTAGGTTGCAACAGACTTTTAATAACCAACTCTGCACTTTGAGTTTCTGGGTCATAGCGATAAACGCCATGTATGTTGAGTTCAGCATTTTGCTTTTTCCCCAGATAATCAGTATCAATGCCATATGTTGGATCAGAGAACCAAATTGAACCGTCACTTTTGACAATGACATCATTAGGTGAGTTAAGTCTTTTACCCTGATAACTGTCGGTCAATAATTCCCAATGGCCATAATGACCTAAACGGCTGATTCGGCGGCCACTGTGTTCACAGGCTATTACTCGGCCCGACAAATCAAGGCAGTGACCATTCTGATGACCGATATTATTCTCAAATACACAGGTATGACAATCAACTTCCGAGAAGGTTAAAATTCTGTTATTTGGAATATCAGACCATAATAATGTTTTGGATGATGGAATATACACAGGGCCTTCAAGCCAACGGCCGCCAGTCCATAGTGTTTCTACTTTAGCTTCTGAGAATATAATATTGTTAAAGCTATCGTGGATTACCTTATACATATTTAATGCCTGTGTTATTTTAAAAATTCTCCGCCAGCCATGCAGCGAGTATCAGTGATATTTTTCGGTAATGAATCAACCTGAATAACCATGACTCTTGCAGGTGCGTTACCTACAGACCCTGATAAGTGTCCTATCTTGCCTTCTTTTTCGACCGCTTTGATGTCATAGCCAAAAGATATTTCACCCGGACCATATTCAACTTTATTTTTATCCATTGACTCTATATACCATTTGCCAGTCAAAGGAATAACCCATTGCGGCTCAGGACTTTTATGCCATGTGCCTGACCAATGAGTGGGCATAATATTAAGCACGTATCGGATTGTTTTCATATCGTCAGTAGAAACCCATTCAGGATTTCCTTTAACACTAAATTCTTGAAGAGCTAAGCTGTCAAGTTTACACGGAGATTGATGTGAAACACCTTGTGCATCGGTCCATAGGCTCCAGTATTTAATTTGACTGCCTGTAACCTGACTGGCAGATGCTATAAAGGGAGCAAAAAAAAGCACTGCAATTAATAAACTCTTCATGAGTTACCCCTCTTCTATTTGGAAGGCAATATTTGCATATCAGATGACAAAGCAGGTAGTTTTGATTAGTATTTACTAAATGGAAAAAAATTCCGCAATTCGTTTTGGGGCACCACTGTGAGACTTAACCAAGAATTTATGATTTTCACTCGATGCGCGCAAAAAATGAGTTTTATCGATGCTGCTACATCGTTGGGGCTTACTGCTTCAGCTGTGGGCAAGGTCATCACTCGTCTTGAAGAGCACTATGGTGTTAAACTTTTTAATAGAAATACAAGAAGTATGTCTCTTACTGAAGAAGGAGAAATATTCCTTAAACATAGTGTAAATATTCTTAGCGAGATGGAAAGCCTAAAAGAAGTCTATCAAAAAAGAAATGAGGATATATCCGGGACTTTAAAATTGAGTTTTCCTAACGTAGGTTTGGCTTTTTACAAAATAATTTCAGACTTTAACAAAGAATATCCAAAAATAAACCTTGAGGTGATGCTTTCCGATGAACATATCGACCTAATAAATGATGGTTTTGATGCTGTCATCCGCTTTGGCAAAGTATCCGACTCAAGGTTAGTTCCCAAGAAAATTGGGGTCACTTACATGGATATTGTTCACTCACCCGCCTATAAAGTCGGCGAGGATGAAAGAAATAATAACATGGTCTTATTATATAAATATCCATCATCAGGTAAAATAGAACGTTGGCCAGAACCCTATCATGCCTAGCTGGTAGACAATAACCCGGATAAATCTCTGGTTGTTAATGCCATTGAGTTAGTGAAAAATCTTTGCGTTAATGGCGATGGCCTGGCTTGCCTCCCTAATTTTATTACCCGAGATTTACTGGCAAAAGGTGAGGTTGTATCGTTATATTCTGACAGAATAAATGCACGGGATGTAAACGTGGTCTGGCCCTATAATAAATCAATACAGCCGAAGCTTAGGGCATTTATAGACTTTTTTAGCCGTAATTTTCAGGCATCAAATTCATAGATTTCTAAAATCCTTAAAGCTGGCTTTGATTAAAGAGGATATTTTGGGGTTGCTTCAACATGGATATCGGATCTCCGTGAACATACTCTGATCACAACAGATTGTAGGAACTGCCAGTTTTTCACTTTTATGACATAGCACTGATTCCCTTGTACGGGTAATCGATGCTATGTCAGTTAGGCTCTCCTTTAACTTCCCCACGAAGCATAAAATCAAGCATCAACTCAATCTGGGCAGAAACTATCGATCTGCCGGTATGAGTAGGAAGCTTCCGCTGTTCAGTTAAATTCTTTCTGCAATTATGCTTGAGGGCATAGTTTTAATTCCTGAACGTATAAAAAATGTTAAAAAAGTTTGATGTTAATTTAAAATTTTCAATTTATTAATGTCACATTAGTAGAATTACCAAAATATCCTGTGGTAACCCAGAGTTGAATACAGCCTCAGACCTGTCACATGCCGTATTGCCGGCACGTTTAATAAAAATAACTTAACAAATCGATGTCTAGACGTTGAGTCTTGTACATCCATGAAAAAAGAGGGGGAGTGAGGAGATCAAGCAATACGCCACATTTTTATACTGGAAATGCAGTGTTATCTATTAATAAATTCATACAAACAAGAATATATGCTTGCAAAAAGTGATATACAGCAAAGATTTCATTAGATTTGCTAAAATCTCAATAATGAGATTTGCAGCACTGAAATTTTACTAGTATTTTTAAAGTGGAGTAAAAATTTTCTTTTATTTGAAATAATTAAATAAGTCATTAAAGAGTCTTATCAGAGTTCGAATCGGTGCGGGCCTGAAAAGACCAATCAATATTATTCATTTCACAGCAATAAATTGTTGCCTTTGAATCAATTTTTCCGGCGGCTAAAACTTATCGCTCTTACCGGAGCTTTCTCTCTCTTTTTCGACAGGTCTAAGGCAAAATGGCAAAATTAACCAGTAATATGAAGAGATTTTCCCGTCCTGTAGTATTCCCTATCATATTTCTTTCTCCAATTAGTGCACTGGCTGCGGGTAATTATTACGATGCGCGTAATGATGCGATGGGGGGGACCGGAGTTGCATCTTCGACTTATGGTACGGCAGTATTGGCCAACCCGGCATTAATGACTAAAGCTAAACCCGATGATAC
>NZ_AJHJ01000033.1 GCF_000257645.1 Serratia sp. M24T3 | reverse complement strand
TTTTTTTATGGACTTTATTTCATCCTACTCACAAAGTGGCCCGAGGGATTACAGTGCCATATCGTGTTGTGCAGATGCCGGTGCAGCAGTTTTATCCTGCGATGCAGCTGCGGCCGGAGCCTCGGTGCCCTTCTCTAAAATCTGCAATACCGGTGGCTTGACCAGACCCAGGGTCGCTGCGGTGTCATTCCACACTTGCTGAGTCAACGCCGGATCGTCATTCAGATTCTGGCCAAAGCTTGGAACGATTTTTCGAATCTTGCTCTGCCATGCTGCGGATTTAAACTCTTCAGGGAACAGCTTTTGCATCACGTTCAGAGCAATCGGTGCAGCGGTGGATGCGCCGGGAGAAGCACCCAGCAAAGCAGCTACGGTTTTCTGCTGGTCGGTAACAATCTCGGTACCGAGTTTCAGCACGCCACCTTTACTCTGGTCTTTTTTGATAATCTGCACGCGCTGACCGGCCTGAATCAGCTTCCAGTCTTCTTTTTTGGCATTCGGGAAATATTCCTTCAGTGCTGCAAAACGATCGTCATCACTCAACATAACCTGACCTATCAGATACTTAACCAGGTCGAAGTTATCCAGGCCAACGTGAGACATTGGCAGCAAGTTGTGAGTCGTGGTGGTGCTCAGCAAATCAAACAGTGAACCGTTTTTCAGGAACTTGGTAGAGAACGTAGCAAAAGGCCCGAACAGTACCACGCGCTTGCCGTCCAGGAAGCGGGCATCAAGATGCGGTACAGACATCGGCGGTGCGCCTACGGAAGCCTGTCCATAGACTTTTTCCAGATGACGTTCAGTAATCGCCGGGTTTTCAGTAACCAGGAACGAGCCGCCCACCGGGAAACCAGCGTAATTTTCGCCTTCAGGAATGCCGGTTTTTTGCAGCAGTTTCAAAGCTCCGCCACCGGCCCCAATAAATACATATTTAGCGTCAACTTCGCGCTCGTCACCGCTTTTTGCATCTTTGATGGTCACGTGCCAGGAATTGTCGGCATTGCGCGAGAAATCAGTGACTTCAGACGAGGTTTCCAGCTTGAAATTGTCGTTCTTTTTCAGGCTGCCAATCAGCTGACGGGTGATTTCACCGTAATTAACATCAGTACCTACCGGCGTCCAGGTTGCCGCAACTTTCTGCTGTGGGTCGCGTCCTTCCATTATCAACGGTGCCCATTGCTGAATCTGGCCGTGGTCGGTTGAGAATTTCATGCCCTGGAACAGCGTGGTTTTTTGCAGAGCCGCGTAACGTTTGGTCAGATACTCAACGTTTTTATCGCCCCACACGAAGCTCATGTGCGGTGTCGAGTTAATAAAGGAGTGCGGATCGTTCAGCACGCCGCTTTTTACCTGTGAAGTCCAGAATTGGCGCGAGATCATAAAGGCTTCATTGATCTCTAACGCCTTGCTGACGTCAATAGTTCCGTCCGGACGCTCCGGGGTATAGTTCAGCTCCATGTTGGCCGAGTGCCCGGTGCCCGCGTTGTTCCAGCCGTTGGAAGATTCCAGCGCCACGCCGTCGAGTTTCTCGACCATGATCTGTTTCCAGCTCGGCTGAAGTTCTTCTAACCAGGTGCCTAGTGAAGCGCTCATAATGCCGCCGCCAATCAGCAGCACATCGGTTTTCTCTGGCGCAGTTTCAGCATGAACGGCTGAACACACGAGCAATGCTGAAAGGGAGAGCGAAGGAAGTAATTTATTGACGTTAATCATTCCGGTTCTACACTTTGTTGTTTGATGACAGTAAAAAAGTGCGTGGAATTTAAGATATTGTTATCGATAAGTTAAAGTATCATTAGTTTTTTAATTAAAAATATTGGTTTATTGTTTCTTTAATTACAAAACCTCGAAGCCAGAACCCACGCCATTTAGCAGGATAATATCGCCCTCCGTGCGCTATTTTTCGATGATAGTCCGCCTTAATTCACCGCGTAGTTTTGCAACAAATACAGTAAACTGCCCTCTTTAAAGAATCTTCAAAGAATCGCCATGACAAGCCAGCAGCCGCAACAAAAGCCGGTGCGCAAACGCCCAATTAAACTCAGTACTCTGGTCACGCTAATGATCGGCGCGGTGATTGTCACGGTGCTGCTCAGCGTGCATTTACTGTATTACGTGCAGATTGAAAACTTCACCAAGATGCATCTGCAGGACAAAGCGATGGCGGTAGCGCGCACGCTGGCTTCATCGCCGGAAATCCAGCACGCGCTGTCCCTGCCCGCAGAAAGCAATATTATTCAGCCGATTGCCGCCCAGGTGAAAGATCGCGACTGCCTGCTGTTTGTCACCATCATTAATATGCAAGGTATTCGCTTCTCGCACCCGAATCCACAAAACATCGGTAAGCACTTTGTCGGTGAGGATTTTATTCCAGCGTTAAAGGGACAGGAAAATGTCTCTGTTAATCATGGTGTTCTGGTTGAGGCGCTGCGCGTTTTCACGCCTATTTACAATGCCCGGCGTCAACAAATTGGCGTGGTAGCCGTGGGTATTTCCCTCGATGACGTAACGCAGCAAATCACTCAAAGCCGCTGGAATATTCTCTGGACCGTGCTGTTTGGCGCTCTGGTTGGCCTGCTGGGCATTTTTATTTTGGTTAAAGCCTTGAAACGAATTTTGTTCGGGCTGGAGCCTTACGAAATTTCGACCCTGTTTGAACAGCGACAGGCGATCCTGGAGT
Organism: Serratia sp. M24T3; assembly: GCF_000257645.1. Taxonomy (GTDB): domain Bacteria; phylum Pseudomonadota; class Gammaproteobacteria; order Enterobacterales; family Enterobacteriaceae; genus Rouxiella. The sequence goes on along the minus strand of NZ_AJHJ01000033.1, from coordinate 50,267 downwards.
CGATCAAAGAAGGGGTGATTGCCGTAGATGAACACTCGCGAGTGACCTTGATCAACAAGGCTGCGCGCCATCTGTTGCAGGAAACAGCAGCGGAAACCCCGCTAACCGGTGATGCGATCCCGGAGTCTTCAATGATGCTCAGCCATCTGCGCGAGGCGCTGCACAACGGAACCGCCTGGCACGATGAAAAAGTAAACGTTGCAGGGCGCGTGCTGATTAGCAATACCGTGCCGGTGCGCAGCGGCCAGCGAATTATTGGCGCGGTGTGTACCTTCAGGGACAAGACTGAGGTCAGTCAACTGATGCAGCGCATGGACGGCATGGTAAACTACGTCGATGCTCTGCGCGAACGCTCGCACGAATTTATGAACAAGCTGCACGTCATTCTTGGCCTGCTGCATATGAAAAACTTTACCCGCCTGGAGGAGTTTATCCTCAAGACCGCCAATAATTATCAGCTTGAAATTGGCGCATTGCAGGGGAAAATTCGCTCGCCTGTCATTGCCGGATTCTTGCTCAGCAAAATTGATCGCGCCAAGAGTTACGGGCATAAACTGCTGCTTAGCGAGGCTTGTGACCTGCCCGATAATGGCAGCGAGCAGCAGACCGCGGTGCTGATTACGGTGTTAGGCAACCTGATCGAGAATGCAATCGAGGCGCTGGACCACCAGCCGCAGGGGGAAATTCACGTTATGCTGCATTACCAGAATGGATGGCTGGCATGTGAAGTCAGTGATGACGGACCGGGCATCGCCGCCGATCGCTTAACGAGCATTTTTGAACGCGGCTTTTCATCCAAAGGCGAGCAGCGTGGTGTAGGACTGTTTCTGGTGGAGCAGCAAATTCATAGCCTGGGCGGCACTGTCACGGTGGAATCAGAACCGGAAGTTTACACTCAATTCCTGGTACAGCTACCGTGGGGAAAAGGAAACCATACCTGATGATTAATGTATTAGTGGTTGACGATGATGCCATGGTCGCCGAATTAAATCGTAGCTACATCGGCCAGGTGCCGGGCTTTAGCTGCTGTGGCGTCGCTGCAACGTTGCAGCAGGCGAAAGACCGTTTGCTGCACCATCACCCTGCCGTTGACCTGATTTTGCTGGATATTTATATGCAACAGGAAAACGGGTTGGATTTATTGCCCGAGTTGCGCAGCGCGCAGCACCCTTTCGATGTGATCATCATTTCTTCCGCCGCCGATGCTGCAACGATTAAAAACTCTCTGAACTATGGTGTGGTGGATTATCTGATCAAACCCTTCCAGTTTTCGCGTTTTGAGGAGGCGCTAACCGGCTGGCGACAAAAAAAACGCCTGCTGGAAAATCAGCCGTTTTATCAGCAGGCAGATGTCGATCGCCTGATTCACGGCAATCAGCCTGAAACTGAGCAAAAGAAATTACCCAAAGGATTAACTGCGCAGACGCTGAGAACGCTTTGTCAGTGGATTGATGCTCATCCTGACCAGGAGTTTTCAACGGATGAACTGGCAAACGAAGTGAGCATTTCGCGCGTTTCTTGCCGCAAATACCTGATTTGGCTGGCGCAGATGAACATTTTGTTCACCAGCATTCACTATGGCGTCACCGGCAGGCCGGTTTACCGTTATCGATTACAGTCTGAATATCACGCCTTACTGCAACAATACTGCCTGTAGAAAATAGTTGCCAGTAAGGCGTGTTTTGAGACGTCTATAACAAGAGGCTTAAACCGACAGCTCGGCGGTGTCGCCTTTATCCTGTAGCCAGTTGCGGCGATCTTCCGAGCGCTTTTTGGCTAACAGCATGTCCATCATGCGCAGTGTCTGATCGATATCTGCTTCATCGATAGTCAGCTGTACCAGACGACGAGTGTTAGGATCCAGCGTCGTTTCACGCAGCTGCAGTGGGTTCATCTCACCCAATCCTTTGAATCGCTGGACATTTGGCTTGCCTTTTTTACGCTTAAGCTGCTCCAGCACGCCGGTTTTCTCTTCTTCATCCAGCGCATAGAACACCTCTTTACCCAAGTCGATGCGGTACAGAGGCGGCATGGCGACGTAAACGTGGCCGCCGCGCACCAAGGAACGGAAGTGACGGACAAACAGTGCGCACAGCAATGTGGCGATGTGTAAGCCATCGGAGTCGGCATCCGCGAGGATACAGATCTTGCCGTAGCGCAGCTGGCTCAAGTCTTCACTGTCAGGATCGATGCCGATCGCCACAGAAATATCGTGAACTTCCTGCGAGGCCAACACTTCATCGGAAGAAACTTCCCAGGTGTTGAGGATCTTACCCTTCAACGGCATGATCGCTTGATATTCGCGGTCGCGCGCCTGTTTGGCAGAGCCGCCCGCGGAATCCCCTTCCACCAGGAACAGCTCGGTCATTTTCAAATCTTGCGAGGTGCAGTCCGCCAGTTTGCCAGGCAATGCCGGGCCGCTGGTCAGCTTTTTACGCACCACTTTTTTCGCCGCACGCATGCGACGCTGCGCGCTGGAAATTGCCAACTCGGCCAGCTGCTCGGCAGCTTGCACGTTCTGGTTCAGCCACAGGCTAAAGGCATCTTTGACTACGCCGGAAACAAAAGCCGCACACTGGCGGGAAGACAGGCGTTCTTTGGTCTGACCGGCAAACTGGGGATCCTGCATCTTCACCGACAGCACGTAGGCGCAGCGTTCCCAAATATCTTCGGCAGAGAGTTTGACCCCGCGCGGCAGGATATTTCGAAACTCGCAGAACTCGCGCATTGCGTCGAGCAGGCCCTGACGCAGCCCATTGACGTGGGTACCGCCCTGCATGGTCGGGATCAGATTGACGTAGCTCTCGGTGAGCATTTCACCGCCCTCGGGCAACCACAGCAGCGCCCAGTCGACCGCTTCGGTGTCACCGGCAAAGGCACCGACAAAAGCTTTTTCCGGCAGGGTTATCAAACCGTTGACTGCTTCCATCAGGTAATCGGTCAGGCCGTCCTGATAACACCAACTCTGCTCGGTATTGTTCACCTGATCTTTAAAGGTAATTTCAACGCCAGGACACAGTACCGCTTTGGCCTTCAGCAAATGGCTGAGGCGACTGACCGAAAAACGCGGGCTGTCAAAGAAGCTTACGTCTGGCCAGAAATGTACGCTGGTACCGGTGTTGCGTTTGCCCACGGTGCCGGTCACTGTCAAGTCCTGGACTTTATCGCCGTTTTCAAACGCCATGGAATAGATTTGCCCATCGCGGCGCACAGTCACTTCGACGCGTTTCGACAGGGCATTAACCACCGAGATCCCCACGCCGTGCAGGCCGCCGGAGAACTGATAGTTTTTGTTGGAGAATTTACCGCCCGCGTGCAGGCGACAGAAAATTAGTTCAACTGCCGGAATACCTTCTTCCTGGTGGATATCCACCGGCATGCCGCGACCGTCATCGGTCACTTCAAGTGACTGATCGGCGTGCAGAATAACTTCAATACGACGGGCATGGCCCGCCAGCGCCTCATCGACACTGTTATCGATGACTTCCTGGCCGAGATGGTTCGGCCGCGAGGTATCGGTATACATGCCAGGGCGGCGGCGCACCGGCTCAAGGCCGCTGAGGACCTCAATGGAATCCGCGTTATAAGTAGATTGGCTCATCGTTTATTAATTCGTGGCTCTGGTTGTGAGTGAACGATACTGTTGTTGGCAAAAACTACTCCGCTGCCAACCCCAAGAAATCCACAATCGGTGAGAAATAACGTTCAAACCCGACAAATGCATGATTACCCTCGGGTTCTACGGTCTGGCGGCACGACGTATAATACGACAGGGCCTGACGGTAATCGAGGGTCTCATCGCCGGTTTGCTGGAGTAACCAGAGTAAATCCGGTGACTCTAAAGGCTCGATCTGCATCACTTTGAGATCGTAAACATGGCGAGACTCTAACACATATTGCTGGCCGGTGTAGGGGTTGTGATTCACACCGAGATAGTCGATTAAAAGTTCATAAGGTCTAACCGCCGGGTTAACCACCACCGCGGGTAATGTAAAGCATTGCGACAGCCAGGTAGCGTAAAACCCCCCAAGCGACGAACCGACAATGCCGATCCGCTCGCCGGATTTATCCATCACCAGCTTCTCTAGCTGCTCTGCGGCATCGGCTGGGAATGGCAAAAGCTGCGGCACCAGCATCTCGATGTGCGGGTGATGCTCGGCCAGCCAATTTTTCATCGCCGTAGCCTTGGCAGAATGGGGAGAACTGTTAAAACCGTGCAAATACAGCAAGGTGCTCATTAATAACCTTCCGCATCGGCGTCAGGGCTGAACTCATCGCTTTGCAAACGGCAGACTTCGGTCTCGACGTTTCCGTCAGGATGTAGCGTAAGATACCGCCAGCCGGGTGCCACTGAGTCCAGAGTGAAATTGGTGCAGTGCGGTTTAAACTGCACGCAGGTGGAAGGCGTTGCATACAGTCGCTTGCCGTACCAGTCGAGATCAAGTTCCTGATGGATATGTCCGCAAATCAGCGTCGATACCTTAGGGTAATCTTCCAGCACTGACGCCAGCGTGTGGGCGTTGCGCAGGCTGTGCTGATCCAGCCAGGTACAGCCCGAAGGCAGCGGATGGTGATGGAGCATAATCAGAGTAAAACGCTCGGGGAACTGGTCGAGGCAGCGGGTCATCCATTCAAGCTGATACTCGCTGAGTTCGCCATGAGGCACGCCAAAAACCTGAGTATCAAGCAGCAAAACCTGCCAGTTTTTGCCTAGTAGCACCTGTTTGGACGGCCTGATCTCTGCTTCTGCCAGCGCGTCAACCATCGCCGGTTGAAAATCGTGATTTCCGGGCAACCAGACGCAAGGGGCATTAAGACGGCTCACGCCCCGGGCAAAATGGTGATAGGCCTCAAGCGACTGATCCTGGGCGAGATCGCCGGTTGCAGCAATCAGGTCAACCTCGCGTTGCTGCGCGCAGATGGCGTCCAGCACGGCTCGATAGCTGCGAAAAGTATTCACGCCCAGCAAAGTCTGGTCTTCACCCGCAAAAAGATGAGTGTCTGTTATCTGCAGTATCCTGACTTTGGCCCCATCTACCAAAGGCAGCTCAAACAGGCTTTCCAAATTCGATCCTTTGTTATCAAAGTCTGTCTAATAAACCGGAACTGGCATAGCTCCATGCGCCAGGCAATAGCGCAACCAATCGGCTAGAAACTGGTTAATTTGATGCTTTTCGTCACGCTGATGCAACTTTTTATTAGGATAATCATAGCGTGCCTTGAAGCGAAAGATCTGTTGGCTCGCACACACTTCAGCAACCATTGCATCATGATAAAGACGCACGCTCATTGAAGGCAGGCTCCAATAGCTAACGGCCGGAACGGTTTGCTTGATCTCGACCAGTGAAGTATAGCGTGTCGATTCCAGAATTTTTAACTGGTAGGTCGCGTTAGTCACCTGATAGGTCACCGTCTGCCCCACTTCATCGTTACGAGGCAGCAAACGGCGCAGCTGTGCAAAGTTGGTTTCGCACAATCGCATCATTTCAGGGAAATCGGGTACATAGCGCTTTATCATTCTTTAGCCCATTCTTTTTTCAAGGATTCATGGTGCAGAGCCAGCCACTGTAAGGCAATCACTGACGCAGCATTATCTATTGCTCCTTCTTCCACCCAGCGGTAAGCCTGTTCCCGGCTAACCACATGCACCTGGATGTCTTCATTTTCAGTTTCCAGACCATGAATTCCTTTTGCCGTAGAGGCATCAACCTCGCCGATCATAATAGAAAGACGCTCACTGGTGCCACCCGGACTGGCCAGATAACTCAGTGCGGGTTTGCAGCGCCCAACGATGATGCCGGCTTCTTCCGATGCTTCGCGGCGGGCGACATCTTCTACTGATTCACCCTCTTCAATAATACCGGCCACCATCTCGAGTAGCCAGGGGGTGTCGCTGCTTTCCATGGCAGGCAGGCGAATTTGTTCAATCAGCACGACCTCATCGCGTAGCGGATCATAAGGAAGCAGCACCGCAGCATGGCCACGTTCGAACACTTCCCGTACCACCTCGCCGCTCATTTCACCATTAAACAGACGATGGCGAAACCGATACGCGTTAATTGCGAAAAATCCCTGATAGCGGTTCTCAACTGCAATAATCTCGACATCTTTCTTGCCGAGACGCACTGGAGAATGTTTAAAATTACTCATTCGGCCTCGCCCTGTCAGTGGTTAAAGGTAAATTATCTTCAACAGAGATAATTTAGATGAAGACGCGGTAATAATAATCAAGGTTTTTTGTGTTAGATTTGGATTCGCGCGAGTGAGAGGGCACTTAAGGCCACATAATTTGCTCACAGGTCTCTGCTAGTATCCGCGTCGATACCTCAATGGTTAATGACAGCACTAAATAATAACATTGCTGCACTACAAGGAATGCAAATGAAGAAACTGCTCCCTATTCTCATCATGCTGGGCCTCGGCGGCTTCAGCACGGTAAGCCAGGCTGAAAATCTCATGCAGGTATATAAGCAAGCCAGGGAAAGTAACCCGGATTTGCGAGCTTCTGCCGCAACGCGCGATGCTGCATTCGAGAAAATTAATGAAGCACGCAGCCCGTTGCTGCCACAGCTCGGATTAGGGCTCGATTATGATTACACCAACGGTTACCGTGATGCCAATGGGGTAAACAGTAAAGTCGCCAGCGGAGCTTTGCAGTTAACGCAGACAATATTTGATATGTCTAAATGGCGCTCGCTGACATTGCAGGAAAAAACTGCCGGCATTGCCGATGTCACCTATCAGACCGCGCAGCAGACTCTTATTCTGAACACCGCCACCGCCTATTTCAACGTTTTGAGTGCGATTGATGCACTCACCTATGTCGAAGCTCAGAAACAGGCGGTTTATCGCGAATTGGATCAGACTACCCAGCGTTTTGGCGTTGGCCTGGTTGCCATCACTGATGTGCAAAACGCCCGTTCCTCCTATGACACCGTGTTGGCCAACGAAGTTACTGCCCGTAACGCTTTGGATAATTACATTGAAGTATTGCGTCAGGTTACCGGCGTTTACTATCCACAGCTGGCTTCGTTGAATATCAACACCTTCAATACTCAGCGACCAGAGCCGGTGCAAAAGCTGTTGAAAGAAGGCGAGAATCGCAATCTCACCCTGCTTTCGGCGCGCCTGTCACAGGATTTGGCGCGTGAAGAAATTCGCTATTATGAAGCAGGCCATATGCCAACGCTGGATCTGACAGCGTCGACCGGCCTCACCAACACTAAATATAACGGCAGCAGAACCGGTCCGTTAAATGGCTACGATGACTCTATCGCTGGCGATAACAAGGTCGGCCTGAGCCTGACTATCCCAATTTATAGTGGCGGTCAGGTTACTTCGCAGGTCAAGCAGGCGCAGTTGAGCTTCTTGTCCTACAGCGAACAGCTAGAAAGCGCCTACCGTAGCATGGTGCAAACTGTCCGTTCCTCCTTTAACAATATTTCCGCGTCGATCAGCAGCATTAATGCTTATCGGCAGGCTGTGGTTTCTGCGCAAAGCTCTCTCGATGCTTCAGAAGCCGGTTATAAAGTCGGCACGCGTACTATCGTTGACGTACTCGATGCCACCACGACGCTTTATAACGCCAAGCAGGAACTTTCCAGTGCGCGCTATACCTACCTTATTAATCAGCTTAACGTAAAATCAGCACTCGGCACGCTTAATGAAAATGATTTGCTGGCGCTTAATGGTTTCCTGAGCGTGCCCGTTTCGACCAACCCTGAACAGGTTGCGCCGGAAACGCCACAGCAAAACGCGGCGGCTGACGGCTATGACAATGACGTCACGCCACAGGCCGCGCCACTTCCAACAGCTCCGGTTGTTCGTGCCAGCGATCGAGTTGCTCCTAAAAGTGCTAAAAAGAGCGGTAATCCTTTCCAAAACTAATGTTTATGTCCTTGATAGCCGCTCACTTGCAGATATCAAGAATCTAAAAAACCGCCTTTGTTGGGCGGTTTTTACTTTCTGATTTCCTAAAATAGCCGTTTCGCGAGTTATTTCACGTCTGAACGTAAAGTCTCGTAACGTTTGCCTTTCCTGCTTTAATAGTAAGCATCTTTACCTTATTCTTATTCTGTTACAAATGTAAGTTACTCTGGGAAAGGGCGAAAAAGCCCGTCTATGGGATCTATAAAATGAAACGGACACAAAATATTAATCTGGCTACCTTCCGGAAATCCTGGCGTAGCTCGCGAATTACCCCTGTTGCTGTGGCAATCAGCGCCGTTTTCATGCTCAGCGCCTGCGAAAAAAGCGATGATAAAGTTTCGATGTATCAGAATGCGGATGACTGTTCCAAGGCTAATCCGTCTAACAGCGCGCAATGCACCAAGGCTTTTAGCGACGCAAAAGTTGAAGCTGCTAAAACCGCGCCTAAATATGCCAATCGCGCTGACTGTGTTGCCGAATTCGGTGAAAATCAGTGTACCCAAGCCCCAGCCCAGGCGGGTATGAACGCCGAATCGCAATCGGGCGGCAGCATGTGGATGCCATTGATGGCCGGTTTTATGATGGGTCGCATGATGGGCGGCGGTGGATACGCGCAGCAGCCGTTGTTCACCTCGAAATCAGCGGGCAGCCCGGCGAACGGCAAGTTTGTTGATGCCACAGGTAAAAGCTACGGCCCGGCAACTTCTGGCCGCAGCATGAACGTTCCGCCTTCAGCCATGGCACCTAAACCCGCTACCACCAGCACCGTAACTCGCGGTGGTTTTGGCGAAAGCGTCGCTAAACAAACCTCAATGCAGCGCAGTGCAGCATCGGCAACTCGCACGCCAATGCGCAGTATGGGTGGCTAATAATGAAACGCGTAGCCCTGCAAGAACGCCCGAATTGGCGCGAGAAAGCCACTGAGTTTGGTTTCAATTTTCACACCATGTACGGCGAACCTTACTGGTGTGAGGATGCTTATTATCAATTCACGATGGCCCAGATCGATCAGATTGAAGATGCCACCGCCGAGCTGCACCAGATGTGCCTTAAAGTCGTCGAGCGCGTGGTCAACAGTGATGAATTGATGGCGAAGTTTCAAATTCCCCGGCACGTTTGGGAATTTGTCAGAGCCTCATGGCGCGCACAACAGCCTTCGCTCTACTCGCGGCTGGATCTGGTTTACGACGGCGTTAATCCTCCGAAACTGCTGGAGAACAATGCCGATACGCCAACCTCGCTTTATGAAGCAGCGTTTTTCCAGTGGCTATGGCTTGAAGATCAGATAGCTGCAGGCAACCTTCCGCCAAATGCCGATCAGTTTAATAGCATGCAGGAAAAGCTGATTGAACGTTTTACCGAGCTGAAAAACCAGCACGGTTTTTCGCTGCTGCATTTTGCCTGCTGTCAGGACACCGAGGAAGATCGCGGAACAGTGCAATATTTGCAGGACTGTGCGCTCGAAGCCGGGCTGGCCAGCGAGTTTCTTTATATAGAAGAGATAGGCCTTGGAGAACGCGGGCAGTTTACCGATCCACAAGATCAGATCATCAGTAATCTGTTCAAGCTCTATCCATGGGAATTCATGTTTCGTGAGACGTTCTCCACCAAGCTCGAAGATGCCGGTGTGCGCTGGCTTGAGCCAGCATGGAAGGCCATTATTTCCAACAAAGCCTTGCTGCCGCTGTTGTGGGAGATGTTTCCGAATCACCCTAACCTGCTCGAGTCCTACTTTGCCGACGATGCGCATCCGCCGATGAACAGTTATGTAATAAAGCCGCTGTTCTCTCGCGAGGGGGCAAACATCCGTATCATTGAAAACGGTAAAGAGCTCGCCAGCGCGGACGGCCCTTACGGTAAAGAAGGAATGATCGTGCAAGAGTATTGCCCGATGCCGCGCTTCAACGACAGCTATACGCTGATCGGCAGTTGGTTAATCAACGACAAACCTTGCGGCATCGGACTGCGTGAAGACAGAGCGCTGATCACCCAGGATCTCTCGCGCTTCTATCCGCATAGCATTATAGATTAGCGATCTTTGACTTAACCAAGCTGCACCGAAAGCATGCTCAGCGAGCTCATCACGATCCCTTCAGTTGGCTTGGTGATGGGCTCTACGCCGTCCCACGATCCCAATAAATACAGTAATGGTAAATAGTGATCGGGCGTTGGGTTCGACAGCGCGCCGCCTTCATGCTGCATAAAATTGACCAACGGATGATCCTTCGCTTCGCCTTTCCACTCTAAATTATCTTCTACAAACTGCTCGAAGGATTCAGCCCAAGGATAAGGGGCGGCATTGCCTTCCCATTTCACCATCCGCAAATTATGCACCACGTTGCCGCTGGCGACGATCATCACGCCTTCTTCACGCAGTGCTGCCAGCTTTTTACCCAGTTGATAATGATATTCGGCTGGTTTTGTTCCATCGATGCTGAGCTGGATCATCGGGATATCCGCATCAGGATACATCTTGATCAACACGCCCCAGGATCCGTGGTCGAAGCCCCACTCACCGGTATCAGCAATGACATCAATCGGCTCGAGCAATTCTTGTACCCGTTTCGCCAACGCCGGTGAACCCGGTGCCGGATAGCGTTTATCAAACAGCGCCTGCGGAAAAGCGCCAAAGTCGTGAATAGTACGTGGATGTTCCATCGCAGTAACGGCAGTGCCTCGGGTGTACCAGTGGGCAGAAACGGCAAGTATGGCTTTCGGACGCGGCAAGTTTTGCCCCAGCGCTTCCCAGGCACGAGTATAAATGTTGTCTTCGAGCACGTTCATCGGGCTACCGTGCCCAAGAAACAGCGCTGGCATGCGTGAGGTGGTCATAAGTTTTTCCTTACCGCTCAGATTAGGAGGCAATGGCGCGCTGTCCGGGGTTACACCGCAGCGACCATTCGATAGAAAGAGATTACTCCTTTAGCTTGTCTGAAACAGCCGGATAACTGTGATGAAGATATTCAATAAATTTGAATACAAACTTTCTAACTCATGCGCAGAGACGTCAAAAAATTCTTAATGATTGTAAAAATAGCGATGATAAATTATGCGTTTAGAGATCGGCAGACGTAAAAAAACCGACGCGCTGACGTCGGCATTTATTAACTGCTCCAGGACTACAGCGACATTTAACCGGCCTGCTGAGTCAGTGCCTCGCGATAGGCAACCAAGTCATCAATGGTAACAATCGGCATATTGTGGCCGTTGGCAAAGCTGATGCATTCTGGCGCGTGGGCCATGGAACCATCATCGTTAGTCAATTCACACAGCACGCCATACGGGCGGAAACCCGCAAGGCTCACCAGATCGATGGTCGCTTCTGTGTGACCACGGCGGGTCAATACGCCGCCATCACGGGCACGCAACGGGAAAACGTGTCCAGGGCGGTTAAGGTCTGATGGCTTCGCGTTATCGGCAATCGCCGCACGAATAGTGGTCAAACGGTCGCTCGCCGAAACGCCAGTGGTGACGCCAGCAGCGGCTTCGATAGTTACGGTAAAACCGGTCTGAAAGTGGCTGGAATTGTGCTCAACCATCATCGGCAATTCAAGCTGCTTACGGCGTTCGTCGGTAAGGCACAGGCAAACAATTCCGCTGCCGTGGCGAATAGACAACGCCATCTGTTCAACGGTCATGGTTTCTGCGGCGAAAATCATATCACCTTCGTTTTCGCGGTTTTCGTCGTCCAGTACCATCACACCCTGACCATTGCGCAGTGCCGAAAGCGCACGTTCAACGCGTTCTACGGGTGTACCGAATTCGGAAAGTAAAGTCTGATTCATGGTAAAATAACCTCATTAACACAATGAAAAATAAATGGATTACCAGAATCAGGGCGTCTTGCGGAGTAAGCATAGCCGTACGAATAGCAGGCTATCGCTATAAAATAACGTAGCGGGCAATCAAGCCCGATAAATTCGTTAATCTCTCCCATCCGGACTATAACCGTCGGCCCCGGAATTACACCGGATCTGCTGACCTTGAGCTCTCCCTAAAGAGAAACTCAAGCGCTCGCGGGCTTCCACGATGATGAAAGAGTGTTTCACCAATTTACTCTGTGGTTTACCGCCGGTGGGGACTTGCACCCCGCCCTGAGAATAAGCAAAGCAACTATAACGCCAAAAAAACGTCGGGGCAATGACCCCTTTGTGCTATTAAAAGCCAGTACATAGGTTTATAGAATGGCGTTCAGGCATTACACTAAGAGAACGCCACTTTTCTGAAACAGGGTAACGACAATGATCGACACTAAAAAAATTGAACAAATTGCTCGACAGGTGCATGAAGCGCTGCCGAAAGGCATCCGCGATTTTGGGGAAGATACTGAAAAGAAAGTGCGCCAGGTTCTTCAGGCTCAGTTCAGCCGCATGGATCTCGTTAACCGTGAAGAATTCGACGTGCAAACTCAGGTATTGTTGCGCACCCGTGAAAAACTGACCTTGCTGGAACAACGTCTCGCCGAACTGGAAGGTAAGCTGAATACCGCAACGACTGCGCCAGTGCCAAACGTAGCGACCGCCCCAGCTGCGGCTCCAAAAGCAGAGTAATTATACGGATCGGCAGTTTTCAGTCCGTTTAATCCTGCAGAACAAAAAGGCCGGCATCTCGGCTGGCCTTTTTCATTTGAAGAAAATTATTTATTTTTCAGATTGTTATAGAAAAATCGTACCAATAGCGAATTAATCTTGCTGCGCTTTGATCTGATTAATGATTTTAGTCGTCGACAAACCGTCCTCGAAGTTCAGCACTTTAACTTCGCCACCGTTCGCCCAAACCTCATCACAGCCTGCAATCTCGTGCGGCTGATAGTCTCCGCCTTTTACCAACAGATACGGCAAGATACCGGCAATCAGGCGACGTGGCGTATCTTCCTCGAAGCCGACCACCCAATCCACAGCGCCAAGCGCGGCCAATACAGCCATGCGCTGAGCCAGCGGATTCACGGGTCGCGTCTCGCCCTTCAGGCGTTTGGTAGAGGCATCGCTGTTAACGGCGACAATCAGGCGATCGCCCAACTTGCGGGCGTTGGCCAGATATGAAACGTGGCCAGCGTGCAAAATGTCGAAAATGCCGTTAGTCATAACGACCTTCTCACCACGTTTGCGCGCCTGCTCAACCGCAAGCTTTAGCTCTTCTTCGCTCATCACGCCAAAGCCGGTTTCTGAACGGCCGTGGATGGCGTTTTCCAACTCGACAATAGAAACAGTAGACGTCCCGAGCTTGGCGACGACCACACCGGCAGCAGCATTGGCCAGGAAGCAGGCATCTTCCAGACTCGCGCCCGCGGCCAGCACAGTGGCCAGCACGCCGATTACCGTATCGCCAGCGCCGGTCACGTCGAACACTTCCTGCGCCTGCGTCGGCAAATGTAGCGGAGTTTTACCCGGCTGCAGCAAGGTCATGCCCTGTTCAGAGCGAGTGACCAACAGCGCGGAAAGCTCAAAGCTAGCGATGAGCGCCATGCCTTTTTCCACCAGCTGATCTTCGGTTTTGCAAGGGCCAACGACTGCTTCAAATTCGGAAAGATTAGGCGTTAGCAGCGTCGCCCCACGATAGCGCTCGAAATCCGATCCCTTAGGATCGATCAATACGGGAACTCCTGCGGCATTGGCCAGCGCAATCATTTGCTCGATGTCTTTCAGTGCCCCTTTGGCATAGTCTGAAAGCACCAGCGCGCCGGTATGCGGCAGCGCAAGCTTGATTTTTTCAAGCATCGGCTGCAGATCGACATCCTCAAAACCTTCTTCAAAATCAAGGCGAATCAGCTGCTGGTTGCGCGACAGGATGCGTAATTTAGTGATAGTTGGATGAGACGGCACGGCGAGAAAATCACAGGTGACGTTTACTTCGCTCAAACGTTCGTTTAAAGCACGCGCGGCATCATCTGCGCCGGTCAGGCCTATTAGCCGAGAACGCGCACCGAGCGAGGCAATGTTCATTGCCACGTTTGCTGCACCGCCCGGACGCTCTTCAATGGTGTTGACTTTAACCACTGGCACCGGGGCTTCCGGTGAAATACGGCTGGTTGGGCCATACCAGTAGCGGTCTAGCATTACGTCACCAACCACCAAAACACCGGCACGGTGAAACTCAGGCAAAGTTACTTTCATCCCACACTCCAAAACAGATATACCCATCACTCTTGGGCAGAAAACTCGGCAAACAGGCTAGCGCAATCAATCGTAGCCAAATACGGATTGTCATCCGCAAAACAATGCGCGCGATAATATCACAGGCCAAATAGTATAGGGCTAAAACCCATTATCCCAGCCAATGCTGCCAGCTCGCCCTGACGTACTCACGCTCGGTGACAAACATATCGACCGCAACTTTTCCATTATGTTCCTGCAATGCAAGATGATGAATTTCATCACGCAATGTCACGTAGGCATGAGTCAGCTGTTCGGCCTCTTGCAGCGGCATAATGTTGTAGCGTGCCATCAGTTCAAAAATACGCACGTTGTCGGACCAGCGCGTCAACTCCGGTTCAATACTGGCGTAACGCAACACTAAATACTGCGCGATAAATTCAATATCCGTAATTCCACCGGGATCCGCTTTGAGGTCAAAAACGTCGCCTTTTTTGCTCGCCAGATGAGTGATCATTTTTTCACGCATTTCGCGCACTTCTTTTTGCAACTGTTCGCCGTCACGCAGTTTGCAGAGAATTTCTCGGCGGATCGCATTGATCTGCCTGGTCATTTCCGGACTGCCGTAAACAACTCGAGCGCGGACTAACGCCTGATGTTCCCAGGTCCAGGCGCTTTCCTGCTGATAATCATGGAAGGCTGTGATGGTACTGACCAGCATGCCGGAAGCACCGGAAGGCCGCAGGCGATCGTCTACCTCGTAGAGAATGCCTGATGCGGTACGAGTGCTGAACAGGTGCATGATGCGCTGGGCCAGACGCAGGTAAAACTGACGGCCGTCGATACTGCGCGGTCCGTCGGTCATCACGTCCATCGGGCAATCATGCAGGAACACTAGATCCATATCCGAGCTGTAGCCCAACTCCCAGCCACCCAGTTTTCCATAACCAATGACCGCAAAACCACGCCCTTCGCGCTGCTGTAAATGACCCGGCTGACCATAGCGCGTCAGCATGTGATCCCAGGCCTGCTGAATAACCGCCGTAAGAATCGCTTCAGCCAGATAGGTCAGATGATCGCTGACTTTCATCACCGGCAAGGCTCCGGCAATGTCTCCTGCGGCAATACGCAGCTGCTGTGACTGCTTAAACTGGCGCAGCGCTTCAATTTGCTGCTCCTCATCGTCCGACGGCACGCGTAGCAGATACTGGCGCAGTTCATCGGGATATGACTCAGGCGCGATGGGATTATAAAGGGTATTAGGATCAAGAAGTTCGTCAAGCAAGATAGGGTGTCGCGCCAGCTGATTGGCCACCATCGGCGAAGCCGCACACAGGCGAATCAGCTGTTTGAGCGCGCCGGGATACTCCACCAGCAGCTCGATATAGGTTGTACGCGTGACGATATTGAGCAGCAAGAGGGTCAGGCGTTGCAGCACCACATCAGCATTGTGGTAAGTACACACTTGCGCCAGCATCCTTGGCATCAGTTGATCAAGCTGGTCACGACCGCGAGGACCGATGGTGCGTTTATCAACATCCTGACGGAACTCGGAAATGGTGCGCAGCAGATTGGTTCGCCCCTGGTCTGGCAGGTCTGCGGCCAAAGTCAGTAAGTCGCTGTAGTCCAATTGATCGGTCCACAGGCTGTTGAACTGCTCCTGCTGCGGATCGTCCCCGGCATCCGGGGTGTCGTCGCCAATCAGCTCGTCAAACACTGCGCGAACTGCCAGCATGTGCTGCGCTGTATGCTGGCTCAGCTCAGCCCAGGTCTCGAAATTCATGCCCCAGGCCAATCGGGCGCGATTTAGCTCATCTTCTGGCAGTGTTTGCGTTTGCTCATCGGCAATCGCCTGCAACAGGTTTTCTAGTCGGCGTAAAAAGAGATAGCTGTCAGTGAGTTGCCTGACCTGATTCTCAGGTAGTAAATGAAGAGCTTCTATCGCCTGCAGCGTTGGCAAAAGCGATCGCTGCTGAAGCAACGGCTCGCGACCACCGCGGATCAGCTGGAATACCTGAACGATAAATTCAATCTCGCGGATGCCGCCCGCTCCCAGCTTGATGTTGTCTTTCAAGCCGCGACGGCGCACCTCTCGAGCGATCATACCTTTCATGTTACGCAACGACTGGATTACGCTGAAATCAATGTAGCGCCGAAACACAAAAGGTTTCAGCATCTTGCGAATTTCCTGACTGCTGGTATCTTCCGCCCCGCCCATCAGCTTGGCCTTGACCATCGCATAGCGTTCCCAGTCGCGGCCCTGCTCTTGATAGTAATCTTCAATCGCCGAAAAACTCATCACCAGCGGACCGCTATCACCAAACGGCCTCAGCCGCATGTCGACACGATAGACAAAACCGTCGATAGTTGGCTGATCCAGGGCTTTAATCAGCCGCTGGCCGAGACGAGTAAAAAATTGCGCATTTTCAAGCTGACGGCGGCCGCCCTGGGTCTGCCCGTTCTCAGGATAAGAAAAAATCAGATCAATATCAGATGAAAAATTCAGCTCGCCACCGCCCAATTTTCCCATTCCGAGGATAAGCAGCTTCTGCGGATCGCCCGCCGCATTGACCGGAGTACCCCATTCGCGGCAGCAAACTTCGTAAAGCCAGTCGCGGGCGCCGACGATCAGTGTTTCAGCCAACACGCTCAATTGTTGCAGCGTTTGCTCACAGCTACTGGTTTGCATCGCCTGAGACCAGCTGATACGCAGCATTTTGGCTTTGCGGAACAGACGCAGTGCCTGCATCAAACCCGGTTCATCCGTAACTTGTGCCAGCACAACTGCCAGCTCGGTTGAATAATGTTGCCATTCGTCAACGCGCGGCGGGTTGGCAAAAATATCCTGCCACCACTGCGGATGAGCGATAAAATTCTCACTAATGAAATCGCTGCTGGCTAATACGCGAAGCGCGCCTTCGTTAAGCGCTGGTGCGTCATTTAACTGCTGTTGTTCGATGCTTTGTTTAAAACGCAGGTGCAACTTTTCGGCCTGAGCTTCAAGCAGCGGAGTGAGAGGCAACATTTTTCGGCTTCCTATAATAATCGGCCTGACATGCAATCAGGCCGGGCTTAACAATTAACGTGGCTGTCCGTTTAGCCAGAATGCTGGCTGAATGACCGCGTGCTGACGAGCCGAGTCTTCCCAGGCGTGCTGTTGCTGAACGATAGCCTGCTGCAGCTCAGTCCATACATTAATGTAGGCCATTGATTCTGCAAGAGGATAAGCACCAGAAAGCAGGTGGAAGGAAATAATCTGCCGTTTCAGGCGGGCAAGCTGATCGCGGAAACCTTCTTCGGTGAGCGACTGGGCAAAGGCTTCTTTCAGATCGGCAGCAGTGCGGCCCAGCATGATGTCAGCAAAACGCTTAAAGGAGCCGTCGAGTTTCTTCTGTGATTTATCATCAACGAATGGCTTCCAGCCTTGATTCGCCAGCCATGAAGTAAGCACTAACTTACACTTCAGATAATCAGCACTCAGGCATACTTCTTGAGCATCCAAACCTTTCTTTTCCAGCTTCTCAGCCAGCTCGGTCAACAATGCGCGGAGCTCGGTGGAGGCTTTACGTGGAATTAGGCCACCAACAATAACCAGCGTCTGACGCACGGCTTCTACCGCTTGCAGGACGGTGATGCGTGCGGTTTTTTCACCGCGAACCCACAGTTCTTCGTGATATTGCCAGTGGCTCAGCGCCAGCTCAAGCATGCCGCTCAAAGCCTGTTCTACCGTGGTTTTTGCTGCAGGCTGATAGACCGGCAGGCTGCGCGCTTCGCGCAACACATTGCCCTGCGCCAGATGATAGCCACGTGCCGCTTTGCTCAAACCACCAAGACGCAGGCCGCCATTTTTACCCAGCAGTGACGCCAGCTCCAGCAGATCGGCCGTGTTGCCTTCCTTGATTTCCAGCTCGATTTCCGCCAACGGTTCACTAAGCTCGCCTGCGGTTACGCTTCCTTGGTCGAGACCAAGCTCAATCTCGCTTTGCTGGTAAGTGATCACCCACTTCTCGCGAACAAAATCAGTGCGGAACAGCGGCGACAGCTCAGCCTGTAACGCGCTGATGTCCAGGCCTTCCGGCCAGATATCCGCCGGGAACAGGCTCAGGTCCAGCTCAGGCTTGTTGATGCTGACATTATATTCAGGGCGCTGATGCAAACCCGCAACAACCTTTCCGGCAGTTTTGATTGTCATCTCGTAGCTGTCGTCGAAACCACGAATACGCAGCCCCATATCAAGCTTACGCAGGCGATTATCGGCAGTTTCGTAATAAATATTGGTCAGCTTCTGTGGTGCAGAATGCTGGCTTGAAAACGTAGCCAGCTGTTCTGGCAGTTCGGCAATTGCCGCTGGACTGGCAATAAATTTTAATTCAATTTCTAGGGTCATAAGTCTTGGCACCGGTCTTGGCTGATAAGCCTCTGGGCTTATACGAAAAATTTTTGCGATTCTAGCACACACGCCTGCTGCGAGCCGCATCTCGTGGGATTGTAAGATAGTTCTCATTTAGGTTTATGCGTTGCGTCGTCACACTGTTGCCCTTACTATCGTTCAACTTTAAATTTATCGACAGTCGGGGCACTGATCCGCAGGCCCGCAAACTACGAAGAATGATTAATAATGAATAAACTACGCCTTTTCGGTTTCGCTTTGCTTTCTTTAGGTATTACTTGGGGCGCTCATGCAGATGAAAAGCGCTATATTTCCGACGATCTCATCACCTATATCCACAGTGGCCCAGGAAACCAATTCCGCATCGTTGGCGCACTTAATTCCGGCGATGAAGTGACTTTAAAGAGTGTCAATACCACCACTAACTATGGTCAAATCGTTGATGCCAAAGGCCGTGACGCCTGGATCCCCCTGGACCAGCTGAGCACCGCACCGAGCGTTCGCACCCAAGTACCTGACCTGCAACAGCAGGTGAAAACGCTGACCGACAAGCTTAGCAATATTGATAATAGCTGGAATCAGCGCACCGCAGAGATGCAGCAAAAAGTCTCTTCCAGCGATGGCATTATCAACGGTTTGAAGAAAGAGAATCAGGATCTTAAAAATCAGCTGATTGTGGCGCAGAAAAAAGTTAGCGCCGTTAACGTTCAGTTGGACGACAAACAAAGAACCATTATTTTACAATGGTTTATGTATGGCGGTGGCGTAGCGGGCATCGGCCTGATCCTCGGATTGGTGTTACCACACCTGGTTCCACGCCGTAAGAAGAAAGATCGCTGGATGAGCTGAGGTTTATTCCTCCCCTTATACTGAGCAGATTCTTAGACCTCCAACGAAAAGGCACCTTGGGTGCCTTTTCGTGTTGCTGCTATATAGGGCCGTAGCGTGTAACAAACCGATAGACAAGAAATGCCATTAACAAATTTGCTACAATAAAGGCTTAAGCCCTATTCCTCTGGTTATATGTTTCAGGAGTTTCCCGTGAAAATCTATCTGGTCGGCGGTGCCGTCCGCGACAGTCTGTTAAACCTTGCCGTTCATGAGCAAGATTGGGTGGTGGTCGGTTCCACGCCCGAGGCAATGCTCGAACTCGGCTATCAACAGGTTGGCAAAGATTTTCCTGTTTTCCTCCACCCTGTCAGCCGTGATGAATATGCCCTCGCCCGCACCGAGCGCAAATCCGGGGCCGGTTACAACGGTTTTACCTGCTACGCTTCGCCCGATGTGACACTCGAGCAGGATCTGATGCGTCGCGACCTCACCATCAACGCCATTGCTCGTAGCGCGGAAGGTGATTTAGTCGACCCCTACCATGGCCAGGGTGATTTAGAAGCGCGCATTCTGCGCCACGTTTCCACTGCCTTCGGCGAAGATCCGCTGCGCGTTCTGCGTCTGGCGCGTTTTGCCGCTCGCTTTGCGCATCTTGGATTTTCCATTGCCCCTGAAACACAGCAATTGATTACCGAAATGGCCGCCAGCGGCGAACTTGAAGCTCTAACGCCAGAAAGGGTATGGAAAGAGACTGAAAAGGCTCTGCAAACGCAGGATCCGCAAGTTTATTTTCAGGTGTTACGTGACTGTGGCGCACTTAAGGTGCTTTTCCCTGAAATCGATGCACTGTTTGGAGTCCCTGCTCCGGCAAAATGGCATCCGGAAATTGATACCGGGATTCATACAATGATGACGCTCAAGCTTGCCGCCGAGCTTAGTGATGACGTTGATATTCGTTTCTCGGCCCTGTGCCATGATCTTGGTAAAGGCCTGACCCCGCCGGAGCATTGGCCAAGTCATCACGGTCACGGTCCTGCCGGGGTTAAATTGGTTGAGGGACTGTGCCAGCGCCTGCGTGTGCCGACTGCAATTCGTGATTTAGCGGTTTTAGTCGCTGAGTTTCATGATCTTATTCACACGGTCGAACGCCTGCGCCCCGAAACACTGCTCAAGTTATTCGATACCATCGACGTTTGGCGCAAGCCGCAGCGTCTTGAGCAAATGATCCTGACCAGCGAGGCAGATGCTCGCGGGCGGACCGGTTTTGAACGTAATCCTTATCCGCAGGGGGATTATTTACGTTCCGCCTTCGATGCTGCCAATAGTGTATCGATTAAAGAAGTCGTCGCGCTGGGCCTGCAGGGAATGGCCATCCGCGAGGAGCTTGGCAAACGCCGTATCGCAGCCATGGCCGAATGGCGTGAAACGCAAAGAATTATGCCGCATTGAAATTGTAGTTTTAAGCTTTTGTCATAAAAAAACCCGCCAAGGCGGGTTTTTTTTATTAATCTAACTCATCAGGTCATAAACACCCAGTAAACCAGCCCCGCTACAACGAAGCGATAAATAGCGAAAGGAACAAACGAAATACGTTTGATCACTGCCAGGAAGGTTTTAATGGCGATTAGCGCGACGATGAAAGCAGTAATGAAACCGACGGCAAACATCGGCAAATCTGACCAGCTCAGAATCGAATGATTCTTGTAAAGATCAAGCGCGCTGGCGCCTAACATCATCGGCACAGCCAGCAGGAAAGAGTATTCTGAAGCGGCATATCGGCTGACACCGACGAGTAATCCACCGCCAATAGTTGCACCGGAGCGAGAAAAACCAGGCCACAGCGCCAGACACTGCAAACAACCAATCAAGAATGCCTGCAAATAGGTAATATCATCAACACCTACTGCCTTGGGGAATTTCGGCTTTATCCATTCGGCAATTAAAATATAAATACCGCCGATCACCAATGCATACATGACATATTTAGGTTCAAATAGACCTTTGATGTCATGACTAAACAGCAGGCCAATAACTACCGCTGGCAGCATGCCAAGAATAATATGCAGCAGGGTTAAATGACCTTTACCAATGCCTTCGTGTTCGACTTTTTTGCCAAAATGAATGCCTATCAAGCCAAATAAGCGACGCCAAAACATTACAACAACGGCAAGGATGGAACCTAACTGGATGATAACCTCGAAAACTTTCGATTTATCATCTGTGTACCCCATCAGATTACCTGCGATAATTAAGTGTCCGGTAGATGACACCGGCAAGAATTCCGTCAAGCCTTCAACAATTCCTAAAATCAGCGCAATTAATAGCTGATGACCTTCAGTTACCATAATATCCCTGCCCCAAATAGAGTGTTCACTTAAAAGCGCAATATGCTCTAACGTCTTAAGGCAAAATTAAGAATTTGCCTACTCTTACTCAAAAAAGACTAATTAATATGATATTAGTAATACATTATTATGACAGCAGTTTTTCAATTATGACTATTTGAATTTAATAATAGTTAAAATTATTGAGTCCTCGTACCGCGTTCGATAATAACGCCAACATTTGCCGCATGTGCAATGGCACCTGGCTTACTGAGCTTGATCCTCACCCATGGAGTATTAAATCGCGACATTAGCAGGCTGGCGACCTCTTCGGCGACACGTTCAACCAGCGCAAAACTTTGTGAGGTCACGTGCTGGATAACGACGTCACTGACATCTGCATAGCTCAGGCAGTCGTTTACATCATCACTTTTCGCCGATTTACGATTATCCCAGGCAAGCTCAATATCAAACACCAGCTTCTGCTGAATGGTTTGTTCCCACTCAAAAGCGCCTATGGTGGTGATTACATTTAGTTGTTCAATAAATACGATATCCATCACACGATTCTCTGTTTTTGGCCCCGCCAGATTAACCCAAAGGTATACCACTTCCAGCTGAAAGTGCGTATTATCCATGGAAGTAGTGTTTTACACGACCCCCTAATAGACGGAATTGCTTTTATGAGTGCAACCGCGCTTGGAATGATTATTCTCGCCTACCTTTGCGGCTCAATTTCCAGCGCTATTCTGGTCTGTCGCCTGGCGAGATTACCCGACCCCCGAACCCAAGGCTCCGGCAATCCCGGCGCAACCAATGTACTGCGTTTTGGTGGGAAAGCCGCCGCCGCATCGGTTCTGGTATTTGATGTTTTAAAAGGTATGCTGCCTGTATGGCTCGCCTATAAGCTACATGTCAGCCCAATGTATCTTGGCTTGACCGCCATCGCCGCCTGCCTTGGACATATTTACCCGGTATTTTTCCGTTTCCAGGGTGGCAAAGGCGTTGCTACCGCGTTAGGTGCCATCGCTCCTATCGGCTGGGACCTTACCGGCCTGGTGATGGGTACCTGGCTATTAACGGTTCTTTTGAGCGGTTACTCTTCACTGGGCGCAATTGTCAGCGCGCTAATCGCACCGTTTTATGTCTGGTGGTTCAAACCACAGTTTACTTTCCCGGTTGCCATGCTTTCCTGCCTGATATTGCTGCGTCATCACGATAATATTCAGCGATTGTGGCGTGGGCAAGAAACCAAAATCTGGACTCGACTCAAGCAAAAGCGCAACGATAAAAAGGCGGCGCAGCAAGTCAAAGACGGCAAATAACAGACATAAAAAAACGACCTCAAAAGGGTCGTTTTTATTTGCTTGCTATAATAGTTTTTTAGAATCCAGCCCGCTTTTAGAATCCAACTTGCTGTTAGAACTCAACATGCTTTTAGAATCCATCCTGTGTGAGACGTTGTGATATACAAACGCAGTCGTAGCTCACCTCACACGGGCGCGAGCTCGTCCAACGGCCAACGTGGACGAACCGAAATGCCGAGATCCGCTGTTGCGCCCGTTTTCAAACGAACCATTCCAGCATAGGCAATCATGGCACCATTATCGGTACAAAATTCCGGACGCGCATAAAACACTTCGCCACCGCGCTTGCTCATTACTTCTGCCAGTTTGCTGCGCAACGTGCGATTAGCGCTTACGCCGCCTGCCATCACTAGACGTTTAAAACCGGTCTGATCCAGCGCACGTTTACATTTAATGGCCAGCGTATCAACAACCGCATCTTCAAAGGCTCGCGCAATATCAGCATGAGTTTGCGGGTCGCTATCATTGCCGCGCACAGTGTTGGCGGCAAAGGTTTTCAGGCCCGAAAAACTGAAATCCAGGCCCGGACGATCGGTCATTGGACGCGGGAAAGTAAAACGCCCGGCAACTCCCTGCTGAGCCATTTTGGAGAGCATCGGCCCGCCAGGATAATCAAGACCCAGCAGTTTTGCTGTTTTATCAAAGGCTTCACCCGCAGCGTCATCCACAGACTCGCCGAGCAGGGTGTATTCACCAATGCCGGTCACGCTGATAAGTTGGGTATGACCACCAGAAACCAGCAGCGCGACGAAAGGAAAATCAGGCGGATTATCTTCCAGCATCGGCGCTAAAAGATGACCTTCCATGTGATGGACGGGAACGGCGGGCACGTTCCAGGCGAATGCCAACGAGCGGCCAATGGTGGCGCCGACCAATAATGCACCCACCAGCCCCGGACCGGCGGTATAAGCCACGCCATCAATGTCTCGAGCAGTCAGATTCGCCTCTTTCAGCGCTTCCTGAATCAGCGGCAGCGTTTTACGCACGTGGTCACGTGAGGCCAGTTCTGGCACCACACCGCCGTAATCAGCGTGCACTTTTACCTGACTATACAGTTGGTTAGCCAACAACCCTTTTTCGGTGTCGTAAATTGCAATCCCGGTTTCATCGCAGGACGTTTCTATACCTAGTACTCGCATCACTCTTTCCATCATGTTTTTGCGCTAACTCGCGGCGCGTAGTCTAGCATACAACCTGTCAACGGTAATGCCTGGTCACTGGAGAAGCGGGTGTTAAACAGCCACAATTGCCAGCTTTGTGTGCAAAACAATGATTAATATCGAGCAATTCAAGTTGATTGGTATATAATCGCCGGCCGACGCAAAAGCGAACGCACAGTCCCCCGTAATGAGGATTGTAAAACGCCCGTTTCAATTTGCCATTGGGCTTTACAAGGCCAGGCAAAGTGGAGTAAAATTCCGCACCATTTTGAAATGAGCTGGCACAACGCTAGCGAACAAACCGATTTTATCGAGGTGAGAGGCACATGCCTGTAATTAAAGTACGTGAAAACGAGCCGTTCGACGTAGCTCTGCGTCGCTTCAAGCGTTCCTGCGAAAAAGCAGGTGTTCTAGCCGAAGTTCGTCGTCGCGAATTCTATGAAAAACCGACTACCGAACGTAAACGCGCTAAAGCATCTGCTGTAAAACGCCACGCCAAGAAACTGGCTCGCGAAAACGCACGTCGCACTCGTCTGTATTAATTCTTCGGGGGCAACCCCACCCGCGTGATACTGTTTTTTAAAACGCGCAGACCGAGTAGTTGCATACGAAGGCCGTGCTTTCCGAAAGGAATGCGCGGCTTGTTCTCGTTTATAGGCTACCCCCGATAGCTTCAGTAATGCCGCTAATGCTGCAAAACTAAAGATGAAGGGTAAGTGAGTAAGGGGCTTATGGCTGGGAGAATTCCGCGCGTATTTATCAATGACTTGCTGGCCCGCACTGACATCGTCGATTTAATCGATGCCCGTGTAAAGCTAAAGAAACAAGGCAAGAATTATCACGCGTGCTGCCCATTCCACCATGAGAAGACACCCTCATTCACCGTAAACAGCGATAAGCAGTTTTATCATTGTTTCGGCTGTGGAGCACACGGCAACGCCGTAGACTTCCTGATGAACTACGATCGGCTTGAATTTGTCGAGTGCATCGAGGAACTGGCGACCATGCAAGGTTTGGAAGTGCCTTATGAAGTCGGCACTGGCCCTACCCCGATGGAGCGTCATCAGCGTCAAAGTCTTTATCAGTTGATGGAACCGCTTAGCGAGTTCTACCAGCAGTCACTTAAACAACCTGCCGGAGAGCCTGCTCGCAAGTATCTGACGCAGCGCGGTTTAAGCGACGAAGTTATCAACCACTTTGCCATTGGTTTCGCCCCTGCGGGCTGGGACAACGCGTTAAAACGCTTTGGCAAATCCGCCGACGACAGAAGCTCTCTGACTGACGCAGGTATGTTGATCACCAATGAACAAGGGCGGAGTTACGACCGTTTTCGCGAACGTGTCATGTTCCCAATCCGTGATAAACGCGGCCGGGTCATTGCGTTTGGTGGGCGAGTACTGGGCGACGCATTACCCAAATATCTCAACTCCCCAGAAACAGAAATTTTCCACAAGGGCCGCCAGCTTTACGGTCTTTATGAAGCACAGTTAAATCACCCGACACCGGCCAAATTATTGGTCGTTGAAGGTTATATGGATGTCGTCGCGCTGGCGCAATTCGGCGTAGATTACGCCGTCGCCTCGCTGGGAACCTCAACTACGGCTGAACATATTCAGCTGTTGTTCCGCGCGACTGACACCGTGATTTGCTGTTATGACGGCGACCGGGCAGGCAGAGAAGCCGCCTGGCGCGCGCTGGAAACCGCCCTGCCTTATTTGCAGGATGGCCGTCAGCTACGTTTTATGTTTTTACCCGACGGCGAAGACCCCGATACGCTGGTGCGTAAAGAAGGTAAAGAGGCGTTTGAACAACGGATGGAAGAGGCGCATTCAATCTCGACTTTCCTGTTTGACACTCTGATGCCGCAGGTCGATTTAACCAGTCCGGAAGGACGCACTAAACTGAGCATGCTCGCGCTACCGCTGGTGAGCCAGGTTCCAGGCGAGACGCTGCGGCTGTATTTGCGTCAGCAGTTAGGCAACAAGCTTGGGATATTAGATGATAGTCAGCTGGAAAAACTGATGCCGAAGCCGGCGGAAAGTGCAAATAGCTACCAGGCTCCACAGCTAAAACGCACAACCATGCGTATACTGATAGGATTACTGGTACAAAATCCACAACTGGCTACACTTATACCCTCGTTGCAAGGTTTAGAGCAATCAAAACTTCCGGGGTTAGATCTGCTAAAAGAGCTCGCTGACATCTGTAATGCTCAGCCAGGCCTGAAAACTGGCCAGTTGCTGGAGATGTATCGCGATAATAAATTCGGCCCACAGCTTGAAATCCTGGCAATGTGGGACGATATAGCAGATAGGGACATTGCAGAAAAAACATTCCTGGACGCGCTGGATCATTTGTTTGACTCGGCATTGGTGCAAAGACTGGAAACATTGATCGCCCGCTCACGAACCGAAGGCTTGAGTGCCGAGGAACGGGAAGAAGTCCGAGCCATTACCGAAGCGCGCAGAAAGCGCTAGAACACAAATTTATACGTTGAGTACCTTTTATTAAAGCTACTTGACGCTACGCAAAGTTATTGAAGTTACAGCAAGGCGGCGAGCGAATGAACCTCTGGGAGCTTACATTAAGTAAGTGACCGAAGTGAATGAAAGAAGCCAACAAGGCTGTAGCTTCAAGGACGAAGCGTCACGCAAAGTCATTGAAGTTACAGCATGGCAGCGAGCGAATGAACCTCTGGGAGCTTACATTAAGTATGTGACCGGAGTGAATGAACGCAGCCAACGCAGGCGTAGCTTCAAGGACAAAGCGTCACGCAAAGTCATTGAAGTTACAGCAAGGCGGCGAGCGAATGAACCTCTGGGAGCTTACATTAAGTAAGTGACCGGAGTGAATGAAAGAAGCCAACAAAGCTGTAGCTTCAAGGACAAAGCGTACAGAACATAACGGCTTAAGTGCCGCAAAATAGCGGGATGCTACCCCGCAAAATGCCGCCATAGTGGGCCGCGGCGAAATCAAATACGCCCCAAATGTTATAGTTGGCGGTTTCGCCGACCGACACCAACCCAATACTCTGAAGTGTGGATACCGTCTTATGGAGCAAAACCCGCAGTCACAGCTTAAGCTACTTGTCACCCGTGGTAAGGAGCAAGGCTATTTGACCTTTGCTGAGGTCAATGACCATCTGCCGGAAGATATCGTCGACTCCGACCAGATCGAAGACATCATCCAGATGATCAACGACATGGGTATACAGGTTCTTGAAGAAGCGCCTGATGCCGATGATTTGATGCTGGCCGAAAATAGACCTGATACCGACGAAGATGCAGCAGAAGCCGCAGCGCAGGTGCTCTCAAGCGTAGAATCTGAAATCGGCCGTACCACCGATCCTGTCCGCATGTATATGCGTGAAATGGGTACCGTAGAACTCTTGACCCGTGAAGGCGAAATCGACATCGCCAAACGTATCGAAGACGGTATCAACCAGGTTCAGTGCTCGGTTGCCGAATATCCTGAAGCTATCACCTATTTGTTAGAGCAATATGACCGTGTTGAAGCAGGCGAAGCTCGTCTGTCAGATTTGATTACCGGTTTTGTTGATCCTAACGCAGAAGAAGAAATTGCACCGACCGCGACTCACGTTGGTTCAGAGTTGTCTAACGAAGAATTAGACGATTCAGACGACGATGAAGACGAAGACGACGATGCCGAAGACGACAACAGCATCGACCCTGAGTTGGCGCGTCAGAAATTTACCGAACTGCGTGAGCAGCACGAAGCGACCCGTTCAGTCATCAAGAAAAACGGCCGCAGCCACAAGAGTTCTGCTGAAGAGATCCTGAAACTGTCTGAAGTTTTCAAACAGTTCCGTCTGGTGCCTAAGCAGTTCGACTTCCTGGTTAACAGCATGCGCTCCATGATGGACCGCGTTCGTGCTCAGGAACGTCTGATCATGAAGCTGTGTGTTGAACAGTGCAAAATGCCGAAGAAAAACTTCGTCAACCTGTTCGCCGGCAACGAAACCAATCAAACCTGGTTCGAAGCGGCACTGGCAATGGCTAAGCCATGGTCTGAAAAACTGAAAGAAGTGACTGAAGATGTACAGCGCGGGCTGCAAAAGCTGCGCCAGATCGAAGAAGAAACCGGTCTGACCATCGAACAGGTTAAAGATATCAACCGTCGCATGTCGATCGGTGAAGCGAAAGCGCGTCGCGCGAAGAAAGAGATGGTGGAAGCCAACTTGCGTCTGGTTATTTCGATCGCCAAGAAATACACCAACCGCGGCTTGCAGTTCCTCGATCTGATTCAGGAAGGTAACATCGGACTGATGAAAGCTGTTGATAAGTTTGAATATCGCCGTGGTTATAAGTTCTCGACTTATGCGACCTGGTGGATCCGTCAGGCTATCACCCGTTCTATCGCCGACCAGGCGCGTACCATCCGTATCCCGGTACATATGATTGAGACGATCAACAAACTCAACCGTATCTCCCGTCAGATGCTGCAAGAGATGGGCCGCGAACCAACGCCTGAAGAACTGGCCGAGCGTATGCTGATGCCAGAAGACAAAATCCGTAAAGTGCTGAAGATCGCCAAAGAGCCTATCTCCATGGAAACGCCAATCGGCGACGATGAAGATTCGCATCTGGGTGATTTTATTGAGGATACTACCCTCGAGCTGCCACTGGATTCTGCCACTTCCGAGAGCCTGCGTTCTGCAACACACGACGTACTGGCTGGTCTGACCGCTCGTGAAGCGAAAGTTCTGCGTATGCGTTTTGGTATCGATATGAACACTGACCACACGCTGGAAGAAGTGGGCAAACAGTTCGACGTTACCCGTGAGCGTATCCGTCAGATCGAAGCGAAAGCGTTGCGTAAACTGCGCCATCCAAGCCGTTCTGAAGTACTGCGTAGCTTCCTCGACGATTAATCGATAAGCGATAATGGTTAGTTGAAAACAAAAGCCCCGTCTGGTTATCCCGACGGGGCTTTTTTATGAGCCTCGATCTTAATTCAGCAGGCCAATCTTTTGGCAAGATAGAAAGTGCTGGCTAAATCAGGCCCCAAAATTCGGGTAAATTATTGAATGAGGCTGCCCAATTTAGTTTTAAATTACCAAATAAAGCCCTGCAAAGCTTGTCAGCACTATTTTAGCGCGTCGTATAACTCTTGATAGCTTTTTACCAGTGCATCTAATGTCGCACGATTGAGACCACTTGGATTAGGCAATACCCATACCTGCGTTTCGCCAAGCGTAACAGGTTGCAAACCCCACTCAACCTTGCGAATACCAAATGCGCTACTAAATGCCTGCTTGCCCAGCACTGCCAATGCCCGAGGTTGATACTGCATGACCTTGTCTTTCAACGCTTCACCGCCATTGCGCAGCTCGTTGCGCGCCAATTCAGTAGCTTCCACCGTTGGCCGCTCGACCAGCATGGTGATCCCGCAGCCGGTATCCAGCAGATGCTGCTCTTCTTCTGGTTTTAAGAGCCGTTCAGTGAAACCTGCCTGATGAATGACTTTCCAGAAGCGATTGTTAGAGTTAGCAAAATGGAAGCCGTGGTGCGCAGTGGAGAGGCCAGGATTGATACCGCAGAAAAGCACGCGAAGATTGTGGTCAATGATGTCAGTGATCATGTTAAGCCTTTAGTAAATTTTAATGTTGCTATCCTAAAAACTCGCAGCAATAACAACAAGCTAAAAGTTGTACATTAATCAGGCATACGGTTGTTTGAGGTGTAGACCTGGGGCAACTAACTGCCGTATAATCTCGCCCCGCGGCCCCTTAGCTCAGTTGGTTAGAGCACGCGACTCATAATCGCTTGGTCACTGGTTCAAGTCCAGTAGGGGCCACCAAATTTTAGCTATAAAATCAGCATATTAAGCCACTTTTCGAAGTGGCTTTTTTATTGCCTAAATTTCAAATGGCCACTTAGTGGCGATAGTGAATCTTCATCCACTTTCACGTTGTCAAAAAACCCGCTTTCGCTTCTCTAATGAAATTGTGAGTTTCGTTTTATGCATCAGGGAAAAGTTGACGATATTGTTTTGGTTCAAAGATCCTCGTTATACCTCGGTCCAAATAAATAATCAGCCGCCGGTAAAGTGTTCTCGAAGTCTGCAAAAGCTAGAAAATAGGATCTAGCGTGGTGCTAACTTTGGATAAAGATCGCCTAAGACCTTCACATGAGTATTTTCTACTTCCCATCGCGCTTCTTTATCAAAATGTACATTTTTAAGCGTAACGCTGAGAGGATGAGCGGGATCATAGCCTCGCATGATCATAACCCCCGATCCGCCACGGATATTGACGAGGGTTATATTTTGGAATTGAGGAATTAAATTGCCTTTAGCATCGGGATCATAACGGGTATCGAAATTGATCGGCCAGCGGTTGTGGTGCAATGTAATATTCTCGAAGTCGAGATTGTTTACCAATCCTCCCCGGCTGACATCGCTTTTAATCCGCAGGCCAGAAGTAGTCCCGTCCAACGTTAATCCATTAACTAATACATCACTTACTCCAGCTGATGTTTCACTGCCAATCGACATACCATGCCCAGCATAAAAGTGATTATCGATAATAGAAATAAAACGGCTGCCGCATCCGCTACCCGCTTTGATCGCTACATCATCATCCCCTGTACTGATGATGCTGTGTGCGATGGTGACGTCTGTCGCAGCGCCTGGATCAATACCGTCGGTATTTCTCGCCGTGGCAGGCGCGTTGATAGTCACTCCCCAAACTGTAATACCCTCGACGTGGTTCATAGCCATGTGAAAATTAGGGGAATTCACCAGTCTGATACGATAGAAAACCAAATTTCTGGCGTGTTCAATTTCGATAAGTCGCGGAGTGTTCTGTCGGCGATGCTCCTTCTGCGCACGTCGAGCAAGCTGCCACCAAGACTCATTTCGGCCTTTCATAAGTTGACCGCCACGCCCGTCTATCTCGCCATCGCCAGTAATTCCACCGCCATTATTGCCCTCAAAGGTGATGAATGGCCGACAACCATCTCCGCGGCCAGCTAGTGTTCCGCACAGGCCCTTGCCCCTATCGTAGGAATGGGGATCGTTCGAGGCCGCCAGGACTGCACCGCTGTCGATCCATAAAGAAACACCAGAACGGATAACTAGTGGCCCACTGATGAAACCTCCCTTGCTAAAACGCACCGCAGCACCTGAGGGGCAGTGGTCAATAGCGGCCTGAATCCTTTGCTGATCGGCGTTTTTATCTTTTATCGGCAACAGTGTTGCGCACACGATTTTAGGCAACTCTGGCTCTAAAACCTTTCTCCTGTCGGCAGCGTGCACGTTGGCAATCAGCAAAAGGCCGATTAGTATAAAAAGAATAGGAGGGAAAACAGTGAGGTCAAAAGCCCGTTTCATAGCTCGTTGCCTTTAAAAAGTCGTCTCTCAGCATGCGGCAAAAAACCGCAACACTAATTAAACACATTTTAAGTAAATCAACACATTCATGCGGTATAAGATAAAAGATTAGGAATCTACTTCAGAGAACAGAGGAACGGATATGCTTGGAAAATGGGTATTCATCGTTTTAGCAGCCGCAGCAATTCTGATTTTCATTAACTGGCAGAAGATTGTCCCTATCGTTGAGCCCTTACTACGGTAATCCGCACCCAATAAAAAAGCCGGACCTGAATCAGGACCGGCTTTGCATAAAACAAGCAGCAGAAGTATTAAATTTTGGTATTAATAAGCGCCATCGCGTTTGAATACTACACCGACAGTTTTGAAAAGAATTGCGATATCATTCCACATTGACCAGTTTTTCACATACCAGGCATCAAAATAGACGCGAGTTTCATAGTCAACGTCACTTCGGCCGCTGACCTGCCAAAGGCCAGTCATTCCAGGCTTGCTTAACAGATAATAATCAACCTGGTCGCGATAACGTTCTAGCTCGGCATGAATAATTGGACGCGGACCTACCAGGCTCATCTCCCCTTTCAGCACGTTAAACAGCTGAGGAAGTTCATCCAGACTGGTGCGGCGCAACAGGCTACCAATTTTGGTCACGCGCGGATCGTTTTTAAGCTTAAACGTCTCCTCCCATTCGGCTCGAGCTTCAGCATCTGTTTCTAACAGCTCTGCCAATAATTCTTTTGAATTAATCGCCATGGAGCGGAATTTTAAACACTTAAATGGAATGCCACTCTTGCCGATACGTTCATGACCATAAATAGCAGGACCGCCATCCTTTTTAACTTTACGCATAATATAAAGTAGCGCAGGAGAGAGCAGAATAATTATTGCTAGCGAAGCACAAATATCGAACATTCGTTTAATAATGCGTGATGACCATTTTGCCAGATTATTATGAACACGGAAAATCATGACTTCGTGGCTAAAAATAAAGGACATATCAGTACTGTCAAGCGGCATACCGCGCAATGTCGGAATAACGGAAACGTAGCGATAACCTTTAATCATCAGCTCACGCAGCCAGGAGTTACGGATATCACCTTCATCATTTTCAACCGCAACTATAAACTGCATACGTTTATCGATGCCATTATCCAGCCACTTGGCATTGGCATGAACTACCGGAAGTCCCTCAAGACGATCATCAGGCAGTTCAGAAGGTTTATTAGAAATGAAACCTATTACGCGAAGACCCATATTAGTTTCATCCGAAATGGCTTTGCAGGCTTCCACGGCATTCTTGCCGCTGCCAATAATCATAGTATCGCGCTGCCAAAGCCCCAACTTAACTAACAATAGCTTGGTAAACATGCGGGCGGCGGGTACTAAGATGACCACAAATGCCCAGGTGGTGCACCATAAATAGCGAGAAAAATACCACTTGGCGAATGCGATGACCGCTA
Source organism: Serratia sp. M24T3 (assembly GCF_000257645.1). Lineage (GTDB taxonomy): Bacteria > Pseudomonadota > Gammaproteobacteria > Enterobacterales > Enterobacteriaceae > Rouxiella. The sequence goes on along the minus strand of NZ_AJHJ01000033.1, from coordinate 17,361 downwards.
TCTCGACGATTGCAAAAATGATCAGTGTGCGAAGGATTTCTTTGAGCTCGAACCAGAAGGTCTTACGATAAAAATAATGACGCAGGCGAACACCGCACCAAATCACCATACTGCATGCTAATAACCAGTGAAGGAATACCCATCCCTCAATCTGTGTTTCAGGTACTTCAATATCATAGTGACTCAAAGTCAGGTGCATTACACCAATAGCCAGATATAACGAAAGAGCAAAACTTATAAAATCTGATAGAGCCAGGGCAAAAGTAACCCATAAATTTCTGGCAAAACGCATTATGTGAGTCCTCAGAAAGGAGAGAAAGCAAAACGAGAGAAGTGGATATATTGGGATTTTCTAGTTCTAAATCGTTTTGACCCGTTAAGTACAACCTGTTTTTATTACTGAAACCAAAAATTGCAGCATTGGCCAACCGCTGTTCAGCCAAAATTAATTCAATGCATATTAAAACAGTGCAAAAAGGCTCTGAAAGTATAATCCGTCGGGGGAATCATCAAATTACGCTAGTAATAATTTTTTATGACTTAGTTTACCAAAAAAACTGATTCAGCTCTTGGGTATTAAAGAGCTGAATCTTATTTTCAGATATTGCCTAGCACTATGCAGTAACCAACGTTAACGTTTTAACTGCCTAGCTTCTTTGACCAACTTAGGCAGGATTTATCAATCAATTGATAAACATGTTCAAAAGCCTCACGACTTTTACGATAGGGATCGGGGATCTCTTTCTTATCTAACCAATGCCCTAAAAGCAGAGTTTTACCTCTGGCTTCAATTGCCTGGCGCGTCACCTGCTCAATGTGTGACTGCTCCATCACTAGTATCAAATCATACTGGCGAGCTAATGCGGCATTAAATTGCCGTCCTTTATGATCTACCAGTGAAAGCCCATGTTTTTCTGCGATAAGTGATGCGTCCTGATCGGCCTCATGGTCAACCAAAGCTCCAACACCCGCCGAATCAATCTTCATGTCCGGTAATAATTGGCGCAGTCTTCTCTCTGCCGTAGGAGAACGGCAGATATTACCAGTACATACGATTAGCACCGAATTAAACATAAATTATGCCCAGTTACTTATATTCATCACTGATTCCAATCCCTGATATAACGGATTGATTGGATCTGCTGGTTTGCGCCGGTAATAGTTGGAACCAATTGTGAGATTACGCGGTTCCAACGGGTCAGCGGTGTACTAGTCACATAAACGATATCGTACGGCTGGAGCTGGAACTGTGATGCCATAACCATCGCGGTCGCATCTTTAGCATTGAGCTGATAAATATTGGCTATATGGCCCTGTTTATCACCACCTTTTATCTGGCGGATAACAAAGACACCGGTGGCATCAGAGGTAATTTGGCTAATACCGTCTGCGTTTCCTAATGCCTCGGCAAGTGTCATGCCACTACTGTCGATTTTTTGAGTATTCTGTTTAACAACTTCACCCATCACAAATACTTTTTGGCTATCATTACGCGGCACATAAAGTATGTCGTCAGGATAAAGTAAATGGTTTTGGGTCAGGTCACCTTTCTGGAGTAAAGCGGAGAGATCGATATTCTGATCTTTGCCATTATGCGTCAATATGGCATTACGCCAGTCGGCATCCTCCAGCAGTCCACCCGCATCATTTATTGCATCAACGACGGTCAACGGTATGTTCGAAATCGGTAACTGACCAGACTTTGTCACCTCACCGGAAATATAAGCTTTCTGCGAACGGAAAGCGGCAACACTAACGTCAACCTGCGGGCTTTGAATATAGGTCACAAGGCGCTTGGCAACTTCTTGACGAACTTCATCAATAGTTTTACCCACAACATAAACATTACCAATGTAAGGATAGAAGATATTACCGTCTGCACCGACCCAGTTACCGCTCTCGGCAGCGCTGCGATAAGTGCCCGCGGGAGTAGTTAGCTCCGGATGATCCCACACGGTAATATTCAAGACATCACCAACACCGATACGATATTGATAACGGCTTATTAATGCATCTAATTCAGGATTTGGTCTAGCCACGACAGGCGCACTACGCAATTTGGCTACCAGTTGCGGTGTCATCGGATAGACATTAATTTTGGAATCCCAGTCGGTTCCGCTGTCAGGTTGCTTAACCTCATTTTTGCCAAGAGTGCTTAAACCCTGACCAGGAATTATCGTACAACCACTGAGAAGTCCTATAAAAACAGCCATCGCTGTCAACTTGAATGCATATTTTTTTGTCATTGAAATTTGTTCAAAGTTAGAGTCAAGTTACGGAAAGGACGCGCTATCACCCATATCCCCTATTTTATTGCCCGACCACGTTACATAACCAGGTAGCTTAGAGGTCTAAAGGTAAATCCAATTTAGCACTGGCCCCAACAATATTACTGTTACTTTTTTCTTCATCGGGTTACCACTGTCGCAGGTTGATTGGCATACAGCAAGATATAGGTCTCAACGACCAAGCCATGTTGCCTTCAGCTCGATTGCTTCATCAAGTCGATAACTTTGACGATAATAACTATTATGATAAATAAGGACAACGCAGCCGCAATTACAAATCTGAAAACTAGTCGTCTCAAAGTAAAAGATAGCTGATCTTTTTTTGACTTCCCACTCTGATCCACTTCACACCGATAACACTGGCTATCTGTTGCAGGATAATAATGCGGGCGGCTAACCAGGGAAAATTTGTGCGTGAATCATTGATGTGTTGCAGCGATCGGATTGCTGAGCTACCTGTCAACAAGAAGGCAAGGCTGCATATCTCAGAAAAAAGAGTTTTTGAAGGAGCTCGTTTTATCGCCACTGTTTTTGCCATCAGGTTGCTCTCTTTCCTTTAATGCAGATAAAAGATAGGGCAATTTACGCTGAGTCATTCATCCCGATCGTCTAAATGGCTAACAAATAGCTCAACGTTTGAAACTTGTAGGTGTCATCGAACTAAATCTTTGCACACGGCCAAGCTGAGACAAAAGAAATCCTGACAATGATAATGCCACAGGCGGGTGATGAGACTACAGATTTTTCAACATACAGTTTTTATTGACGCGTTTTATAAGCACGCTACCGCCATGGCTTAGCAGCAACCATAGCACTGTGGGCTCCTTGCCCGTCAATCGTAGGATAATTGTTCTGGCAATAGAGTAATAAACCAACAAATATCCTAATTTATAGTGTGATATCGGCCTAAAAAATCCCTTTTGGCATGAGCCACTATCCTGACCTCTTAACAAACAGCAACACTCGCGAAGAAATCGAGGAAAACAGAAAGACCCATTTTTGATACAATGACTTACTTGCCTATCAGAATATAATGAAACTATCTGAAAATGACATAATTTTTGCCGCAAGCCACGCAAAAACTCTTTCGAGCCCTACATTTCAGACTAGACAATTGTTGTCTATTGTCCAAGCACACTGAGTTAACCAAGTTTTAGGATTTTTAACGATAGGATTAAACCGGATTTTCTTATCATCATAAATTTATTATGAAATAACATGATCATCCATTAGCATCAGCCGACAGAAAAACACATTAACATAAGTAAAATTTAACAGTAAAACGATGTCTATATAGCGCGATAATACGCAAGATGTCTGGATGCCATTAAAAAGGCAGCTCGGTTTGATAGGCAAGCGCAGTCTGATCCGATTTGGAAAAATTATGCCCTTCAAGAGTCAATAAAAAGGCTTTTGCCTCCAGACCACCAGCAAAACCAGTCAATGATCCGCAAGCACCAATCACTCGATGGCAGGGGGCAATAATAGAAATCGGATTCCGGCCGTTGGCAGCCCCCACGGCGCGAACTGACTTGGGATTGCCCAGGGAAAGGGCAATTTGACCGTAACTGCGGGTTTCACCATAAGGAATGTCTAGCAGGGCTTGCCAGACCTGCTTTTGAAATTCAGTGCCTTGAAAATCCAGATCCAGCTGAAACTGAGTCCGAGTTCCGGAAAAATATTCGTTCAGCTGATTTTCGGTTTCAAGCAATATTGGATGGGAGCTGTCTTCTGTTAACACACCAAGCCGGACGCGATTTTTTCGCTCATGTTCCCAAAGCACGGCGGCAAGAGCATTTCCTCGGGCTATCAAAGTTAGCATCCCGACAGGAGACGGCATCAGTTTGAATGTGCATTCCATTTATTCACGTCCTTAAGGCAGCCTAGTCACTTCCCTCAGTATAAGGATTATAGAATGGTGGGGAAACACCCAGGCTGGTGAAGATTACGCAATACTATAATTTAGCCTTATATTCATAGCCTATTTTTAATAATCCGAAACTATTTCTAGCACCCAATTTTTGCATAACGTTTCTTTTATGCGTTTGTACCGTTTTATAGCTGACGCCAAGATACTCCGATATTTCAATCGGCGTATTGTTATTCAATAATAACGACATCACCCTCAGCTCGCTTGAAGTTAAAGATAGCTGATTATTATCAGCATTAACAACAGCAAGTAAGTTAGAGCTACAGTAATAATCGCCCGAAATACCTTTATCGATAGCATGCTGAATAGAAGCAATGTCATCTTTTTTAGATATAAGAACGCGGGCCTTACACTTCATTAACTCTTTGATAAGAAAAATATTATCAACATCCGTACAAATAATCAGTGTTACACGATTCCAATGATGTACATTGCGTCGTATAAAGTCTATACCATCCATGGGAAATAAATTCGTATCGTATATTTCCATAATGACAATATCGATCATTTCTGCATCAAGCATAGACTGTAACGGAGGATAACCTTTTAGCGCGCCTCTGATTTTTACATCTTCAGGAATGAGCGTTCTAATAGCCATACAGGTAAAGGAATGCGGTTCCATTAAGACCAAGTTTTTCATAGTTCCCTTAAATATAAAGAGTCATCCTAACGGCACTTAAAAATATAATTTTAGGCGCACATCATGAATAGGCTTAATTCATTAAATTTGAATTAAGACGTAAAAACCCGAAAAAAGCGCTTATAGCCATTTTTTATATCGACTTTTAATATTTATCAAAACTTCCACCTGGCACTTTAAATCCCGCAGCCAGATATTGCTTAAATTTCATGCAAAAATAGCCACTAAATCCATACGGTATGACTAGGATTTTTCTTGGTAATTACGTTGCAACCTAAAACTACTCAAAAAAAACTTATACTTCCTAGTTATAAATTAGTCAAATCCCTCGAATTTGATACCTAATCGGCTCCATTTCATAAATTTATTTACTGATTTACAAATCTTTGGCCTGAAGAGAATCCAAACTACTGCCACCGATGGTGAGAAAATTCTTAGGCCATCACCCGTAATCAGTTTGACCAACTGAGTTAAATTTTCGTTAAAAAAGTATAAGGTGCATTTTTTAATAACTTTTAGACGATTTATGTCGGTTATTATTCCAGATTGTTTTTTGCACAATTCTAAAAACAGATGATAGAATGTGACCTGAATCACACTTTGACACCATTTAACTTTTCCAAACTTCTACCATTACCTATTTAAATTCATGGCTTTGCCATGGAATTATGCCGTTTAGTAAGCGTAAAAGATTGATTGCACTAAGGAATGAGAACCGATGAATACCCTGACTACTGGTTTCATGATGATGCGCTGGGAATTACTGAGCGCCTTTATGATGTTTTTCGCCAGCCAACTCAATGTAGTTTGCCGTCAAACCAGTAAGAATACCCTGGCATTTGTATGCAGTGGCCTTGGCCTGTCGATGACGTTCTGGTTTGTCATGGGATTAATGGGTATGAACTTGAGTATTGAAGCGATGACGCATTTCTGGTTGGCCTCGAAAGACGTATTTATCGATGTGATGAGTAAAACGCCAACCAATTGGCCGATGCCCTAACGCAAACCTCTGACGCGTCACTTAGCTATTCCCGCTATTGCCAGACTATTGCGGTATCAAAACACTCGACTGAATGTGTGATACCGTGATTAATCCTATGCTTATCCAATATATACATTGCCATTCCCCCTGCTCCCTATTAAATTCTTCTTCTAATTACCATAAAAAATCTTTCTAAGTTTGCCTGCAATAATTGAGTATTTTTGTCGGTAGGCCGGTGTTTAGATCTAGGATATTTAATGAAAAAGCATTATTTACTCAGTGCAGCATTTTTGATGTTTAGCTCGCCGCTCTATGCTCAAAATATTTCATCAACACCCGCCTCTGCCAATATTCCCCAATTACAGGTGAAACAGCGAGACGCCTTTATCTCCAGTCTGATGAAAAAAATGACATTGGACGAAAAGATCGGCCAGCTTAATCTGGTCAGCGTCGGGCCGGATAATCCAAAACAACAGATTATGGCTGACATTCGCGCCGATAAAGTGGGCGGAGTGTTCAACACGGTAACGAAACCCGATATTCGCGCCATGCAGGATCAGGTGCAGTATAGCCGCCTGAAGATCCCACCGTTTTACGCCTATGACGTTGTCCATGGCCAGCGTACCGTGTTCCCCATCAGTTTGGGATTGGCCGCCAGCTGGGATATTAATGCAGTAGCCCTCAGCGCCCGCATCTCGGCAGAAGAAACGGCTGCCGACGGACTCAACATGACTTTCTCACCCATGGTGGATATCACCCGCGATCCCCGCTGGGGCCGCGTGTCGGAAGGTTTTGGCGAAGACACTTACCTGACCTCACTCATGGCTGCCGTTACGGTAAAAGGCTATCAGGGCAATGACCCTTCGGCTCCTGACAACATCATGGCTAACGTTAAACATTACGCCCTGTATGGCGCAGTGGAAGGCGGTCGTGAATACAACACTGTCGATATGAGCCTGTCGCGCATGTTTAACGACTATATGCCGCCTTATAAAGCCGCGCTTGATGCCGGAGCAGGCGGGGTGATGGTCGCTCTGAATTCGGTCAACGGCGTTCCGGCAACCTCCAATACCTGGCTGTTGAAGGATATTTTGCGCGACCAGTGGAAATTCCACGGACTGACAGTCAGCGATCACGGAGCGATTGGCGGGCTGGTTAAACATGGAGTCGCCGAAAACGATCGTCAGGCCGCTGCCATGGCACTGAAAGCCGGGGTGGATATGGATATGGCCGACAACATGTACGGCAAATATCTTAAAGGGCTCCTCAAGGATGGATTAGTTTCTCGGCAGGATATCGACCGCGCAGTGCGTGATGTATTAACTGCCAAGTGGGATATGGGCCTGTTTGCCGATGCTTATCGCCATCTCGGCCCGGCCTCGAGTGATCCTGCCAATACCAACGCCGAAAGCCGTCTGCATCGTACACAAGCGCGGGAAGTGGCGCGCACCACGCTGGTATTGTTGAAAAACGACCATCACATTTTACCGCTACAAAAGAAAGGTACTATCGCGCTGATTGGCCCACTGGCAGACAGCCAGCGCGACATGATGGGGAGTTGGTCGGCTGCAGGCGTTGCAAAACAGTCGGTTACCGTGCTGAAAGGTATGCAGGATGCACTCGGCAATAAAGCCACCTTGCTGTACGCTCGCGGCTCGAATATTACCAATGACAAAGCGATTTACGATTTCCTGAACTCTTATGACAAAGCGGTCGTCAACGATCCTCGCACGCCACAGCAGATGATTGACGAAGCGGTGAAAACCGCTGACCAGGCCGATGTCATCGTCGCGGTGGTTGGTGAATCTCAGGGCATGTCCAGCGAAGCCTCAAGCCGCACCAATATCGATATTCCGCAAGCACAGCAGGCGCTAATCAAAGCTCTGAAAGCCACCGGTAAGCCGCTGGTGCTGGTGCTGATGAACGGACGCCCGTTGACCCTGAGCTGGGAAAACGACATCTCCAACGCAATGCTGGAAACCTGGTATAGCGGCACAGAAGGCGGCCACGCCATCGCCGATGTGTTGTTTGGCGATTACAATCCTTCGGGCAAGCTACCGATGACTTTCCCGCGCGATGTCGGCCAAATCCCTATCTATAACAGTGAACTCAACACTGGCCGTCCGTTCAATCCGCAAAAACCGGACAAGTACACCTCACGTTATTTTGATACCGCCTACGGCCCGCTATTCCCGTTTGGCTATGGCCTGAGTTATACCGATTTCTCCGTTTCTGATGTCAGCCTGTCCTCCACTACCCTCTCGCGTACCGGCGATATCCAGGCCAGCGTGATGGTGAAAAACACTGGTAAGGTTGCCGGTGCGACTATCGTTCAGCTTTATACCCAAGATGTGACGGCCTCTCTCAGCCGCCCGATTAAAGAGCTGAAAGGTTTCGAGAAAGTCTATCTGCGACCTGGTGAAGAAAAGCGCGTAACCTTTTCTCTGCAAGAGAAAGATCTGCGTTTCTTCGACAATCAGCTTAAATGGGCGTCGCAGGCCGGTAAATTTAATGTATTCATCGGACTGGACTCATTGAATGTCAAAGAAAGCAGCTTCCTGCTGCTTTAATGTCCTCCAGCCTCTCAAGCCATCCGTGTTTGAGAGGCCCCCCTTTAACAGAATAATTTATGATAGCTGTCACATTCGCAGCGGCCTGTGTTTGAAAGCCACCGCGATGGCGATAGAGTTAACTTCATCTCATCCGACCACTTGGTGATAACTGAGTCTGCGGATCTTTTTGATGGAGTACGTCATGCATAATCAATCCGTCCCCTATCCTCATTTACTGGCTCCTCTCGACCTAGGTTTTACTCAATTAAAAAATCGAGTATTGATGGGGTCAATGCATACCGGACTGGAAGAGCTAAGCGACGGCCCGCAGCGCCTGGCCGCTTTCTATGCCGAGCGTGCCGCGGCTGGCGTAGGCCTCATCGTCACCGGCGGCATAGCCCCGAATGAACAGGGTGTGGTCTATCGTGGGGGGTCCGTACTCAATCAGCCAGCGCAAATTGCCCATCATCTGGTGGTCACCGAGGCGGTTCACGCCGCTGGAGGCAAAATCGCGCTGCAAATCCTGCATGCTGGCCGTTACAGCTACCAGCCCGATCCCGTGGCCCCTTCCGCTCTCCAGGCACCGATCAATCGCTTTACTCCCCACGCGCTAAGTGAAAACGAAGTCGAACATACGCTAAATGACTTTGCAGAATGCGCACGCCTCGCGCAATTAGCGGACTATGACGGTGTTGAAATCATGGGATCGGAAGGCTATCTGATTAATGAATTTTTAACCGAACGCACCAACCAGCGCGACGATCAATGGGGAGGCAGCCGCGAGAATCGAATGCGATTTGCGATTGAGGCAGTGCGTCGGGTGCGCCAGGCATGCGGAGCCCACTTTATCATTATTTACCGCCTGTCGATGCTCGACCTGGTTGAACAGGGAAGCAGCTGGCAGGAAACGCGACTGTTAGCACAGGCTATTGAAAAAGCAGGCGCGACATTAATCAATACTGGCATCGGCTGGCATGAAGCACGGATCCCGACCATTGCTACCCGGGTTCCTCGCGCGGCTTTCGCCTGGGTCACCAAACGGCTAATGGGCAGTGTGAATATTCCGCTGATTACCACCAATCGGATTAACGATCCGCAGGTAGCTGAAGATTTGCTGGCCGCAGGTTACGCCGACATGGTGTCGATGGCGCGTCCTTTCCTTGCCGATCCGGCCTTTGTGCAAAAGTCCGCCGAGGGACGTGCGGATGAAATTAACACCTGTATCGGCTGTAATCAGGCCTGTCTTGATCAGATATTTGCCGGTGAGCTAACCTCTTGCCTGGTCAACCCTCGCGCCTGTCGCGAAACCGAGCTGCCAATTTATCCTACCCGGCAACCCAAAGTTCTCGCGGTGGTCGGCGCTGGTCCTGCCGGTCTGGCATTTGCAACTACCGCAGCATTGTGCGGTCATCGGGTGACACTGTTTGATGCCCAGCCGGAGATCGGCGGGCAGTTCAATATTGCTAAACAGATCCCCGGCAAAGAGGAGTTTTATCAAACGTTGCGCTATTTCTCACGCCAGCTTGCTCTGCTTGACGTGCAGCTAAAACTTGGCGAGCAAGTCGATACCGAGGCGCTGAAAGAGTATGACGAGGTGATCCTCGCCTGCGGAATTTTGCCGCGCCTGCCGGAAATCGAAGGCATCGATCATCCCTGCGTTCTGACCTATCTTGATGTATTGAGAGATAAAAAACCGGTCGGCCAGCGAGTCGCCATTATCGGCGCAGGCGGTATTGGCTTTGATACTGCGGAGTATCTCAGCCACGTTGAACCTGCGGCAAGTCTAAACATCGCCGCGTTTAATCAGGAATGGGGCATTGATGAGGATTATCGCCAGCGTGGTGGCCTGGCAGCTCAAGGGGCTGTGCCTCAGCCATCGCCAAGGCAAATCACTTTATTACAGCGCAAGAGCAGCAAAGTCGGGGCGGGTTTAGGCAAAACCACGGGTTGGATACATCGAGCAAGCCTGCTGGCAAGAGGTGTGCAGATGCAAAATGGCGTGAGCTATGAGCGCATTGACGATCGTGGTTTACATATTAACGTTGGCGGCGAAAGCCACTGTCTCGAAGTGGATAACGTCATTATTTGTGCCGGGCAAGAATCTCGGCGCAGTCTGCTTGAACCATTGATGCAACAGGGAAAAATCGTCCATTTGATTGGTGGAGCAGATGTTGCTGTGGAATTGGATGCCCGTCGCGCAATCGATCAGGGCACCCGTCTGGCGCTGACTATTTAGGATTAATAACCCGCGTTGGTTTTAACCGCACGCAGAATCACAAACTTCTGGTTGGTCGCAATAGTGGTGCAGTTGCCGAACAGGCGACGCAATTTCTGATAGTAATCCAGATGGCGGTTGCCGACGATACGCAGTTCACCACCCGGTTGCAGGCAGCGCTTGGCGTCGCAGAACATACGCCATGCCGTGTCATCGCTGATAACTGTACCCTGATGGAACGGCGGGTTGCAAAGCACAGCATGCAGTGATTCGCGCTCAACGCCCGAAAGCATGTTATTGACTTCAAACTCGCAGCGCTCGAGATCCTGCGGCAGGTTGTTGGCCACGTTGGCGCGACTGGATTCCACCGCCATGTAAGACTCATCGACAAACAGCATCTCAGCATCAGGATTCAGCGCCAACGCGGTGATCCCGATAACGCCGTTGCCACAGCCGAGATCGGCGATACGCCCTTCAATGCCTTCCGGCAGATGCTGCATAAAGAAGCGTGCGCCGATGTCCAGACCGGTGCGTGAAAACACGTTGGCGTGATTGGTGATGCGCAGCTCGCTGTCGTCGAGCGCCCATTCAGTGGTCACCGGCTCGGCAGGCTGTAGATCATTTTCTGGCTGACAGTGGATCAGGCGCGCTTTCTTCCACGCCAGACTGGTACGGGTCGTGCCGAGGATTTTTTCAAACAGTTGCAGCGTCGAGGTATGGATATCGCGCGCCTTGGCACCGGCGATGATTTGCGTATCCGGTGTCACGACTTCGCGCAGCGCTCGCAGTTGTTGTTCCAGCAGTGCCAGCGTTTTAGGGACTTTAATCACCACCAGTCCGGGTGCCTGCGGCAGCGGATCGAGACTGCTCTGGGTAGTAACCATTTCATCGTCCAGAGCATTCAGGCGCAGGTTATAGCGCGTCGCCAGCTGGCTCATGAATGAGTCACCAATGCTAATCGGCGAGAACTCATGCAGCGCGCAGGTTAAGGTGCCAAAGCTGTCGTTAAAGATCAGCACAGGACGGCCATTGAGTGTATCGGTGGTCAAGGTCTGCAGCAGATATTCGTCCGCGGCTTCCCACGCCTGCAACGTCGTGGACTCTTCCTGTAAGGGATAACGTTCCAACTCAAGTTGCAGTGTACCCAGTTCAAAATGGCTCATTGGCCCTCCTCATATTTCAATTTGCGCTGTTTATCCCTTAAATTGCGCTATCAGTAAAATGTTTTTTCAGTTAAAAAGGGATTATCTGTCACACCTTGCTGCCCGACGGTCGTTCTCGGGCAGATTGCGTGCGGCTTTTCCCTCCATTAAAGAGAGCCAAAGCAAACAGTTATGCCAGAATTGACCTATCTGCAAGGATACCCGGAGCATCTTCAAGCTCAGGTGCGCCAGCTAATCGAACAAGAGCGTCTTGGCAGTGTGCTGCTAAGTCGTTACCCCGAGCCTCATGAACTGACCAACGACAAAGCGTTGTATCAGTATACGCTCGACTTGAAGAATCAATATTTGCGCAGTTCGTCGCCGCTGAGCAAGGTGGCTTACGACAACAAAATCCACGTCATGCGTCACGCCCTTGGATTACACACCGCCATTTCGCGCATTCAGGGCGGCAAGCTTAAAGCTAAAGCAGAAATCCGCGTCGCGACGGTATTTAAGAGCGCGCCCGAAGCTTTTCTGCGTATGATTGTGGTTCACGAGTTGGCACATATAAAAGAAAAAGATCACAACAAGGCTTTCTACAGCCTGTGCTGTCATATGACACCCGATTACCATCAGCTCGAGTTCGATACTCGCATGTATCTGACTCATCTTGATTTATTCGGCAAGCTCTACGTCTGATCATCAGATTTTTATCAGTGTTTTTTCACAACTTACTCAGGTCTTTCTCACAAAAATAATAAAGGGAGTAAACCATGATTCGCTTTGCCGTAGTGGGCACCAACTGGATAACCAAAAGCTTTATCGATGCGGCGCATGAAAGCGGCAAACTCAAGCTTACGGCAGTCTATTCACGCATGCTGGAAAATGCCAAGGCACTCGGTCACGACTACCCTGTCCAACACTATTTTGATTCACTGGAAGCGCTGGCCGCATCAGAAGAGATTGACGCAGTCTACATTGCCAGCCCAAACTCGCTTCATTGCGAGCAGGCATTGCTTTTTCTTAGTCATCAAAAGCATGTGATTTGTGAAAAACCGCTGGCTTCCAATCAGTTGGAAGCAGAACGCATGATCCGCTGCGCTACAGAAAATCAGGTGGTGCTGTTCGAAGCGTTTAAAACGGCTTATCTGCCCAATTTTCTGCATCTAAAAAGCACCCTCAGCCGCATGGGCACCTTGCGCAAAGCTGTGCTCAATTATTGCCAATATTCTTCACGTTATCAGCGCTATTTAAACGGCGAAAATCCAAATACTTTTAATCCAGCCTTTTCCAACGGCTCGATTATGGATATCGGGTATTACTGCCTGGCGAGCAGCGTTGCCCTATTTGGCGAACCAGATTCGGTGATAGCTACCGCCACTCTGCTTGCCAGCGGTGTCGATGCACAAGGCACGGTGCTGCTGAGCTACGGCAATCATCAGTATGGCGATTTCGAAGTGGTGATTAACCATTCCAAAGTGAGTGATTCCTGGCTGCCTAGCGAGATACAGGGTGAAGACGGTACTTTGCGCATCGAGAAGCTTGCCGAATGTCAAAGCCTGAGTTACACGCCACGCGGCGGGCAGATGCTCGACCTGACGCAGCCACAGCACATTAACAGTATGCTTTATGAAGCCGAAACCTTTGCGACCTTGGTAGACAGCAAGTTTTACGGTCATCCGGGACTGGAAGTGTCGCGAATTACCGCTAAATTGTTGACTGAAATTCGTCGTCAGACCGGCGTGGTTTTCCCGGCAGATCAATAAACAGTCTGCGGATAGACAACCTGTTTTTTGAAGGCTGCTGAAAAGCCTGTTGATGAAACCATTCGATAAAAAATGTAAGGAGCCAGCATGAGTCAAACCTACCTGAAACCGCTGCTTATTCTGCAAACCGGCCAGGCACCCGAGCCGATCCGCGCGCTGCACGGCAACTTTCCGCAGATGTTTATTCGCCAGGGGAATATGGACAGTCAGCAGGTGGTAATCATCGATTTACAGGCTGGTGAACGCCCGCAGCCACCACAGCATTACGCTGGTGCGGTAATCACGGGCTCACGCAGCATGGTCACCGAGCATCTGGACTGGAGCGAAGACGCCGCCGACTGGATCCGTCAGGCCATGCTGATTGACTTGCCGATGCTGGGTGCCTGCTATGGTCATCAACTGATGGCTTACGCGCTGGGTGGTGAGGTCGGCTATCATCCGCAAGGAATCGAAGTCGGAACCGAAGCGATAGAATTATTGCCTGAGGCCGCGAAAGATCCTTTAATTTCAACGCTTCCGGCTCACTTCAGCGCAAATTTGATTCATCTACAAACCGTGCTGCAGCCGCCCGCCTGTGCCACCGTATTGGCAAAATCTGCTCACGATCCGCATCAGATCCTGCGCTATGGCCCCAATGCGATTAGCACCCAGTTCCACCCGGAATTTAGTGCGGCAATCATGAAAACTTATTTACCGTGGCTGGACCAACAGGCCGAAGATGACAGCGTTGATTATCAGGGAAAACTGCAAAACATCAGCGACACCCCGCTAAGCCAGAGTCTATTGCTAAACTTTGTCGAGTCTCTTGGTAAACAGCGCGCACTGGCGGGATAACAGGCAAATTTGTTACAAAATGCTTGACGATAGAAATATTTTGAATTATTTTCGTCGATGCAAAGGGGAGTAACTTCCAAGTCGGCTAATCGTCATTACGGTGATTTTTATCACCCGGTTACCGAGCAACCCGAATTCAGTATTCAAGACAATTGGCGTGGTTATCGCGTTAATAAAAAAGAATATTCAGGTTGTGAGTGAGACCTTGCCGGAAGGCGAGGTTGCTTACAATCCAGACAAAAAGTCTGAAAAAGCGGCACACGTCTTCTGACGTTAGCCGTTTTTTTTGCTTTTTTGAGGGGTAAATAATGATGAATTCCGTGGGAAGTCCGCTGCTGTGGGGATCTTTTGCCGTGGTGGTGGTTGTCATGCTGGCAGTCGACATGCTGCTTCAGGGCCGTAAAGGCGCGCAAACCATTACCATGAAAAGCGCAGCGCTGTGGTCTCTACTGTGGGTTAGCCTCTCTCTGCTATTTAACTTTGCTTTCTGGTGGTATCTGAACGGCGAATTTGGCCGCGAAGTCGCCGATAAACAAGCATTGGCTTTTCTGACCGGTTACCTGATCGAAAAAGCACTGGCGGTCGATAACGTCTTCGTATGGCTGATGCTTTTTAGTTACTTCAGCGTGCCAGCAAGCCTGCAGCGTCGAGTGTTAGTCTACGGCGTTTTAGGCGCGATTGTACTGCGTACTGGAATGATCTTCGCTGGCAGTTGGCTAGTGGCAGAATTCAGCTGGATCCTCTACCTGTTCGGCGCTTTCCTGCTCTTCACCGGTATAAAAATGGCGATCGCCAAAGAGGATGACGGCGCAATCGGTGACAAACCAATCATTCGCTGGCTTCGCGGACACCTGCGCATGACCGATGAACTGTCAGGGGAAAAATTCTTTGTACGCCGCAACGGCCTGCTCTTTGCTACTCCGCTGGTCCTGGTTTTGATCATGGTTGAATTGAGCGACGTCATTTTTGCCGTCGACAGTATTCCAGCCATTTTTGCCGTCACCACCGATCCGTTTATCGTTTTAACGTCTAACCTGTTTGCAATCCTCGGCCTGCGCGCCATGTATTTTCTGTTGGCCAACGTCGCAGAACGCTTCTCAATGCTTAAGTATGGGTTGGCGGTTATTTTGATCTTTATCGGAGCAAAAATGTTGCTTCTCGACCTGGTGCATATCCCGGTGGGGATTTCTCTCGGCGTCGTCGCGAGCATTCTGGCATTGACGTTGATTATCAATGCCTGGGTCAATCATAGAAAAGACAAGCTGCGTCAATCATAAAAATAATAAAAACTTAACAGGCACGTATTTATTACGTGCTTGTTATTATTACTACAACTATAGCGCCTAAAATAAAAAATCAAAATAATCGATTCCTGACAGTTTCAAACCACAGTATTGAGTTATCATCTTGGATTACTCAACCACTTTAATAAGCTAAATTAATGAAACCACTCATAGCCAGTTTATCTTTACGTTCAGCTATATTATTAACAAAAATTGAAGAAAACCCAACCACCAAGAACGTTAATAAATATATAAAGAATGTCTGCGCGGTTAAAAATAACAACCGATGTTTATTCTCTAAAAAGAATAACAATAACTCTTTTGATTATTCTAAAATACACAGTGATTTGTTAGAGCTAAAACATTGCCAAGCCAACTTTAGCGAAAAGAAACATACTCTAATCAATCAGGCTATAGCCAAAAACCTTAATAGAATAATTAACAGGAAGCTTGATTTCAAACCGTTATATCACCCTGATTTATCTGTTGGCAGCAATAGCTTCAGTGAATACCTGAATCAGCAAAAGATTGATCCGGCAAACCAAAAAATGAAGATTCCCTACTCAACTTCTACTCTGACAAAAAAGCTGTTTAAAGCGGCTTTCGGAACCGATTCAAATTTGCAAAATAGCTTTAAACTCATTGAAAAGCACGGCCGTTCAACAGAATATTACGATTCAATCAGCATCCCAGAGACCCAATCAACCCGCATTGAAGACTCACCGCGCATGCAATATGCCGCAGCAAGGAATGAGAATCTCAAGAAACATCTTGGCGTCACTTTTTATGATCAAGAAGGGAATTGCTACACACACTTTTAAATCAGCGATTTATGATAGTTAAAAACACCGCCAAAACTTAGGATCCTGAATCAATTTGCCAATATCCAGGGAAATGTAATGAAAGCTATAATGGGCAGTGCAGCAATTCAATCAAGCATTTTATTTGATCGAGCTGCTGACACAAGAACCGAAAAAAACATAATAAAATATATCAACCATGTTTCAGTTTCAAAAAACAAACCTACTAGTTTACTCGGTAAGCTGGGTCTTAAAAAAGAATTACAATATGATCCAATAGCTTTAGCCAAGTTAAAGGATTTACAAGAGCATTTAAGTAAATATTCTAACCATAATAGCAAACGGCTTAACGCAGCCATTAATAGAATGATGTTCCAGATACCGATTGGCTCAATCAATAATTTTAGTCGTCTGGAAAAATCCGCGCCAAAGCCTGACATTTTTGTTGCTCGGGAAATTTTAGCGCCCAGGGAGGAGGTTATATTTATTAACAGCAACGCTAAGTTAGAAACAAGATTTAATTTTCTTTATCAGAGCGAGGCTTATAAAAAAATCAATAGCTTTGAAGAAAAGCGCGCACTGATGAGTAAAAACAACATCATTGTTCATCAAGACAAAGATACCTTAATCGTTGAACCAAAGATAAATCTGTTGGTTAATACGGAGATCCGCACCGCTTCCAACACTCATCACTACAACGTCATCATCAGGCAAGCCTATAATTTTGCTAGTGACTGCCAGCTAAGCATTGATGACACTATCGACCAGATGTATCGAGCGCTGCGGCATAATAGTGTAGAAACAGAAAATCTCGATATTCGATTCGAAGTAAAAGAGAGTGATAAAACCAGTAAGCCAAAAAATAATGCTCGTATGTCTTATAACTCCTATGAAAGCGCATTCGTGGTAACTAAAAAAATGGATGCCAA
>NZ_AJHJ01000032.1 GCF_000257645.1 Serratia sp. M24T3 | reverse complement strand
CTTCGCTATCTCGTTTTCAAAAGCCGCAGGGAAGGTATAGAACGTCATCATGTCAGCGTCATGAGCTCCCCTAGCACGGTATCCAGCAAGATTCGATATCGGCAGCGACGTTGGGTCATAGGGGATCGGGGCATAACGGCTAAGCCCATAAGCATTCAGAAAAGCCTCGCACTGTTCGATGATTTGCTGATGCTCTTTGTTGCCTGTGCCGAATTCGCGTACCCAGGCGTTATAGCTGTGCTGAACCGCATCACGACACGTTTGCTCATCCCACCCAGTGATAACTTTGCCAAGGATTAGCGCTGCCTCCAGAACGGCGAAGCGTGCGCCTACGCGGTGAACCTGCTCACCATAGTCTGCCGGTATCAGTGAGCGCCAGCGGCTCTCAGCCTCTCTCACAGTTTCAATGGCCTGCTGCTGGTGGTCAGCGAGGTATTTAATCCACTCCCTGCCGGCAGTGCCGTGGTTGTTCTGGAAAGCGTCTTTAAGCGCGTCGGCGTGCTCTTTGCCATTCTTGTGCTCATGAAACCTCATTGCCTTGCTAAGCGGGATATTGAGCAACCGCACCAGCTGGCCGGCCTTTATCTTTTGCCCGCTACTGGCGATAAAGGTTTCTAAATCCATCTCGCCTGTGCTGATTGCCACGGTACGCCAGCGCTTTAAATCACGGTTGCCACCCTCTTTGGCTCCCTGCAGCTTGCCCACACCATTAAACAGTGCATAGGCAGACTGCGCCACGCTGCGCGGATCAGCGCCTTGGCCTACTTCATCCAGTGGCATCAGCGCGTCATTGTGTGCGGCTGCCTCGTTTGCCAACCCCAGCGCAGTGCCGTACCAAGTGAGGCGCAGCATGTCAGGATTACCATAAAGGCTGCTGGCCACGTTCGCGGTAGTGGTTTTCCCTGCGCTCGACTGCTCATAGAAATGAATGCCAAACCCATCAGCGCCGGTCAGGCCGATAAGTGGGGCTGCGAGGGCAGCACCGATCCCCGTCATCATCGAATAGTTACCGCCCACCAGCCGTGCCACACTTTCGCGCCAGCTTTTTACCGACCCTTTGTTGGTGTAGCCCGCCGCTGCTGAGCTGCGACCGTTGAACAGCACCGGCATATCCGGCGTACCGATGATTTCACCATCTGGCATGATGTAAGCACCGCGCTGCCAGCCCGTAGCCTGAGCCACTCGCCATATCTCACGAGAACCGCTTCGTTGTAACCAGTCGGCCAGCGTAGCCCTCATGGCAGGTTTAGTGGTGATGTTCACGCCACCCGATTTAAGTACGCGCCAGCCTTCACGTTCTCCAATATCAGCCAGCGGGATCGCCGCGGTATGAGATGAATGCTCACCCACCGGCAACCAGCGGATAATCAAAAACTGGTCTTTGTCATCTTTACCGGTTCCGACGACTTCCAGCGGTGAGCACAGCCAGCTTTCGCTGTTAATCACTTCGCCGGTTTCCTTATCTGCCTTAGGCGAGATCCAGAACACACCATCCTTACGGCTTTCAACATGAGGTTTGAGAATGTCATCTCTTTGCCCGGGCTTTTTACCGCCGTCGATGGCCTGTAGCTGTGGTTTCATCTCTTCGCCCTGCGGTTGATATATTGAATCGTTAAATGTGGCCGTGGCGGCTTCTATGCCGTTCTGCTGGTGGTAGTCGTTCCAGTCGGCCTTATGGTCAGTTGGTGGGCTTGAGATTAAGCCGTCCACGGCTAATGCGGCCTTCTCTGCCTGAATACGGCCGGTGTTTACTTTTGGCTTCCCACACTTGTCCAGCTCGCCTGGATAATGCCAATCGTTATCTGCCGCGATGATGATCCGCGCATTCGGATGCTGGCGACGCATTAGCTCGGCCACGGGCAACTGATTACCGGCATCAATGGCGGCTACGGTCAGCGCCTCCGGACGCATCAGGCTCAACGTGAGGGCCGTTGCCAGCCCTTCGGTGATGATGATGTCCTGCGGGTGCTCAGGCACGTTCACGGCGTGGTATGCCCCGTGCTTGGCTGAACCGAATACCATTTTTTTCGCGCCATCAACGGTAATGGTCTGCGCGGCGGCCACGGCGCCGGACGCATCGATCAGCATCAGCAATAACGTGCCGTCAGCCATAATAGGGAACGAGAAGCCCGTCAGCCCCTTGGCGGTGAGATACGTGCTTTCACCTGGCTGCGCCTGTGCGGCCAATGCCTGATACTTCTGCTGGAAGCTTTCCCGACGGCGTGTTTCATCGGCTGCGGATTGCTGGTGGCGTTCCTGCTCCCGCTGCTGGCGTTCAGATTCCAACTGTTCACGCCTCTGGCTGGCGGCTTTGTGGTCAATTTCTGTCACCCGGTAATCAATACCCATCACCCCCGCCAGTATCTGCGCCGCTTCGGTGGTATCGCAGTGATTTACCTTTTTTACCAGGTCGAGGCCATCGCCTGCCCCGCATTGGTTGCAGAAATGATTACCGCGCCCTTTGTCATCGAATCGAAAGCGGTCATTACCGCCACAAGCCGGGCAGGATGCATGCTGGCGTGGTGATTGGGGCACAGAGATGCCAGCCAGTGACAATACGTCAGGCCAGCGCCCTGCTGCGGCGGCCGTCACTTCATGAATGAGGTCAATGTTACGCATCCTGCTCCTCCTGCATGAGGTGAAGCTGCTTAACCATGCCGCACATTGTTTCCGCACCCGCTTCAGTCAGATATTTACCTGGCTCTCCTGCGAAGTAACCCGGCTCAATCATGCAACTGAGCCAGCCGGCAGCATGAACACCGCCGAACAAAGCACCGCGTTCCTCTACGGCCTGTGCTGTGAGAAAGAAATCAACACCATTGCTGAGGTCGTAATAATTTATCGGGAACGTCTGCCCCTCAACCACGCTGACAGGTTTCCCATGCTCCTCAACCTGCTGAATAATAAACAGCGTTAGGACTAACCACCGGAGGCTCAACAAGCCTTCTCCAATGGTTGGCGTTTTGACCTTCTCCTGCCAAACGTTGAGTAACAGGAATGAAAGCTCCAGTTCGTCCAGGAGTTCCCCTGAACACAGCAGGCCTGGTATCTCTTTTGGCTCGATAGATTTATAGCGGCGGGCTTGCTCGCCATTTACCACTTCAACGATTTCAACATCCCCACCCCAACGGCGTTCTGAGGCGATAAAGCGACCGGTCTGGCTTGTGATTTTTTTCATTTTTATCCCCTTAGTGAGCTGTTGGTAATGGTGGTAAACCTTCGGTATTGAGCATTTCTATAAATCCATCGTGAAGCAGCGCCATTGAGTCACGGCCCCACTGGGAAAGCCGAAGGTTGCCGCCGTCAGGATCGGCCTCTGTCATTGACTGGTAAATCATGACAGCCCTCTTATGGGCATCCATCCCAAACTTTTCGAAGGCGATCCCCTCGACGTTGTTAGCCAGCGCGAAACGTTCAGTCGCCGGATAGATGGAGATCCCACCAACGGCGCCCCGATAGACAGCGGTGCGTTCGGTTGTGCCGTCCTCTTTCAACGTTTCAATGGTGCCGTGCTGTGCTAGCTGCTCATTAATAAACAGAGCGGCCACAATCCATCGCCAGCACGTCATATCTTGTTCATCAGACTGCCTGAACCAACCGCTCGCTTTGCCTTGGTAGATTTCAGCCATTACACGCAACCCTTCAGATAGCTTGCTATCAAATCTTCCGCTATCTAGTTGACGAATCACCGCTGAGTAACCCACCAGCTTGAGGTGCTGAAATCCCCCGTCGTCGTTGCGGGCCATGAAGTTAATACCGGCAGGAGTCGCCTCAAAGCAGGTTTCTTGTGTCATGATTTTCTTCCCCGCATGGCTGCAATTTGTAGATCTGAATGTTCCAAAAATAAGGCTTCCATTACCTCTGGCACGCCTTCAAGCAGGGTAATGACTGCGCCAATCATGTCAGGTAAATTTCCATCGCTATTGGTCATAGTGTTGAGCCACAAAGACAATACCGCCTGTGCCTGCATGACCTGACAACGCGCGTCGTCTGCGTCGAGTTTATAGCTCATTGTTTCGCCTCCCTTAGCATCTGTTCTTCAAGGAGCCAACACGCCGCCTCACCACATAGACGACGAATTAAATTGATAGTCATTCCCGCCTGAGTGGGCGGGAGCTCGCCTGGATACTCCTCAAGCAGCAAAGCTATGGTTTCAGCCAAAACCGCTTTATCGGCGGCCTGCTGAAGAGTTATTTCATGACTCATTCGCAGCCCTCCATTGCTACCGCTACCGCATCAGGTAATCCGTCAAGAATGGTTAATACCGAATCAACCATGTCAGGTACCTTGCCATCGTCAGTGGTTAAGGTTTGAAGCCAAACAGACAGCACGGTCTGCGCCTGCTGTATGCGGCTCATCACATCGCAGAGAGAAATTTCATGATTCATCGGCTGGCCTCCAATACGCGAATGGCAACTTCTTCGGCCAAACCCATCAGCTCGATTGAGGCATCACGCTCACTATCAGTCGCTGTCAGGAAAAGTGCCGCCTGCAGTATCACGCGGATTTTTTCCAGTGCGTCTATCGCATCGTTTTTGAAGTGAGCATTAGTGCGAGTCATTTGGCTTTCTCCAGTCCAGGAATGGTTAGCTGAACCAGTGCGGTAATGCGGGCAATGGCTGGGCGGATTGCTTTAAGCTCGCGCTTACGCTGACTCATCTCAGCGCTACCGTGCTTGCCGTGTCGCCAGTGAGAACGGTGATCTGCGGCGGTGAGAATGTCTTGTGCCTGCTGTAATGGCATAGATTCCAGCTCATCCAGTGAAGGAATAAGCACAGGGCGAATGTCTGAGAAGTGAGGGGTATGCCGAAAATAGCCATCAACCAACTCGCGTTGTACTTGCCAAGCTAGATCATCGGTAAAGGGCTTTGTCAGTAACAGATAACCAAACTCCGTAAACACCGTGACCTTGCCATGAATGTGATTGGTTATTTTTTTGCCTGGGCGTTTAATGCCCCCCTCTAACCAATCAACATCGGTAGCGTTAACCACAAAATAATCTTTACCTTCGATGAAGTGGCGGCGATTTCGGTTAAACGCTTTTCGGGCGGTTTCTTTCGGGCGCTGGTGAGCCTCGTCAATCATGGCGAAGGTGACAACGCGCTGGCCCTGATACTCAACCAAAGGCATTTTTGCATCATGAACGGTAATGGCTTTCATACTGCTACCCCCTGAACACGGGTAATGCGGATATCAGTCAGGCCGTCATGCTGGGCTTTTAGCATTGCGGCTGCCTTTGCGCTTTCTGAGGTGTCTGAGTGAGTTTTGTAGTTAATACCCAGCGTCAGGCCGCGCTTGTTTATGCCGTAACCGTATACCGTGAAGTGTTTAAGCATGGCGGGCCTCCTGCGTTGGCAGGCGGGCAGCGAGTGAAAGGATGAAGTGGGCACAGAGAATTAAGCGTGCTTCATGCTCCGTATGCGCTTCGACAGTCAAACGACACGGTGTCGCTTTACGATTAGCGCGATCGATTGCCAGAAAGCGATACTGAAATTTGGGGCGAGTTTGGGTAGACTGTGCTTCAGCCATAACTGTTACCTCTAATAACTGTTTGGTGAGAAGCCCGGCTAGTGTTCCACCACTGCTGGGCTTCGCTGTTTTTGGTACTGCCTGTGCCTTACCTGTGGATAAGGTGTGCATTTCATTTAATGACAAGTGTGTATTCATGTCAATGCTTTTAAATGCACACTCACTAATGTAATGTAATACACTCAAACTTAATCCAGGAGGCTCAATGGCTACGGGTAGCGTCAACAACAAATCACAGATCAAAAATGTCCGCGTTCCGCACGATGTTTTGCATGATATGGAATCTGTTAAGCTGAATGGAGAATCAACGGCTGGTTTCATCGTTACGGCAATGCGAAGCGAAATCACTCGCCGCCAGCTTGAAGGTAGCGAGGAAAATCTACTGTTATCCTCTCTAGATGCGCTGAGCAGACTTGAGGAAATCGGTACGAAAGTGGGTGAGGAAATCCAGCAACTTGTCAGCATTGCCCGTGAAGAATTACAGCGTCGGAAACCTATTGCTGATTCGTCAGAAGATTGATTCAACATCATGCCATCACAGAGGATCGCACAATGTGTGCTGCCCTTTTTTATGGAGTCCGAAAGCTCACCGCCTCGCGTAGTGATCCCCGAAAAACCTTCCCGCCCTCGTGCGCTCGCTCGTACTGTTGCAAAAAGTCCCTCCCTCACCCTGGTGCCAAAATTAAATTCAATGTCAGGTTTTGTTAGGTTCTGGGTGTTAAGTATTGTTAAGTTCCCAGCCAGCGAAAAGGCTGCGTTGTGGGCGGTAGTCATTAGTGAACCTCCGGCAGCTGAGGCTGAAACTTGCGCCATAGCGCAGCTTCTTCGGCGTTCAGGCGTGCTTTTTCCGCTTTGCACGATTGAAGCGCTGAACCACGTTTACTGGCCTTAGCTGTGTACAAGGCTTTGCGTTTACTGTGGTCATTCAGGAAGGCGAACGGCACGCCGTATGAGCCAGTTTTGCGAATGGATGGGATCACGTCTCGGAATACCCAGTTAGTGAACCGGTGAGCAGATGTTCCAGGTGTGGAGGCTTTGCGGCTGCGGGCAATCAGTTTATAAAAACCTGATTCACATACCGTGCGCATAATCTGATTGCCACCAAGGGTAGGTATTGAACACTCCCCCTTTTCATCATTATCAAGGCGGCGCAGTGCGACTAAGTGATCCGCCATTTCCAGAGCCTTACAAACATCTTTAGCAATGAACCACGGCTCACCGTAAACATTCACGATGCGGACGGATTGACCTTCGAATTTAATTACCGAAATATCAGCTTCATCAGCATTGAAAATACCGCCCAGGCTGGTGGAAGGCTGAGGGGCGGCCTCAGAATTTAATCTGCTTTTTTCGATTTTCATTTGTCAGGCTCCGTTAGGCGGCGGTGAAGGCGTCTGGATAGAGGGTGAGAATGTCGCTGATTTCCGGCTGTGATAGCCCACGATAACCACCAGTAGCAGCGTTGCGGCTGACCAATTGGATTACTAGCATCACGTCAGCACGGCAGGAGAAGCGATAGCGCAGATGTGAGCCAATGCCGTCAGGGTTTTTCTCCTCGATACGTTCAAGATGAATATCAAGACGACGTTCCAACTCTGTAGCGTAATTACGCCCGGATGATAATCGGCAGTAACGGAGAATGTCATTCTCCGTCCAGCCCTCAACCCCGGTACGCATCATGTAGCAGCGTGCGCGGTGTTTCTTTGGTGCTGGCTTGATAGTGAGAATGGCGGTATTATCGTTGGCGCTAACCTGTTCGATAATGCCCGCCTCTGTGCGGGTTTTCTTTTGCATTTATGCAGCCTCCCCGCGTGATTCAGCAATACGCTGATTGATCCAATCATCAATTTCACTCTCGATAAAAGCAATAGCACGAGAACCAATTTTAATTGATGCAGGGAAGCGACTCTGGCTGATAAGACGATAAATCCAGGCCTTACTATAACCAGTTCGGCGTTGAACTTCAGGTAAACGTATTAATGACTTTGACATACATACCCCTGCTATATTCAGATTATATTTGATAGACTTTGCGATAACTGGGGAGATAATCTCAGACACAAATAAATTAAAATAGCAGGCAGGTTTAAACAAGGTTACCGCTGTTTAAGCTATAACCGAATCACTGTTTAAATTGTCATTAATGGCTAATTACTTGAGAAATACCCTTCATTTTTTCAACCTAACCACTGTTTTACGAAAAAGGGAAGTTAGGTTTAACGGTTTCATTTTAAAGGCTTTCTTCCTCCTTTCTTAAGTTCAAAAGGCCTTAAAACCTCATCAACAGCCTTAGCTAAATTAACCCCTGCCCCCTTGCTGATTAGATAGCCACGAACGTCCTCACGGCTAGGAGCTGTTGATTTATCATCAGGATCATAAGTTGACCAAAATTGCCTCACTGCTTCTTCAATATACTCAAGACCTTCACTTTGATGTTCAAACCTTGGCAATAATAGCTTTTCTTCTATTGCTGGGTCTGAAGTGGAATCGACAAAATACTCTGTACTTGGTAATTCCCCACTCCATTCAGATACGTTTTTTAATTTTGTAGCAGGTGGCTTTCTAACAAAGTCTACATTCTCAGCTTCAACCCAAGCATATAGTGAATCCCTTGTAATTATTGTTTTACTTTTACTAATATCTTTTGTTCTATCGGTAGGCTTAATTGTTTCATTATTTATATAGTATTCATTGTCATAACTATTAAAACTTGTAATTTCCCCCATACAGACTACGGGGGTTAAAACACCTCGTCTGATAGCACTAACAATCCCCTCTGAAAAACCCCAAGCCATTTTCCAGCGCTCATGCCTGATGCGCTTTATAGATATCAACCCATCATCATAATCATATGGGTCAATAGCAGCCAATAGCATAGAGGCTTGCTCAACCGTGAATTCTTGAATTGTTCGCCAATGTGATAAGTCTGGGATATTTTCAATTATTGGCACATGTCACCTCGAGCTTTCTGTAGAGTAAGAACCATAACTAACCGTATAGGAATACTAGTTTTCGGGTTATTATGAGCTCGGTTTATAAGTTTTTAGTTTTCCAATGTAGTCTACTGTGGTCTACATTGAGTGTCTACCAGCACTGTTTTTTTATCCAGTTACGCACTCTTCCCAAACTTCCCATGCACAACATTCTCACCACGCTCGAGGCGGTCCATATAGTCGGCATACCATTGAAGCATCTCACGGCGGCCATCCAGATATTGAGCATGGTTATAGGTGCCGCGAATTGAGTTCTTATCGACGTGTGCCAGCTGGGTTTCAATCCAGGCTGTGTTGTAGCCCTGCTCATGCAGGATGGTACTCATGGTGTGGCGGAACCCATGCCCGGTTGCTCGGCCACCATAACCGATCCGCTTAATCACCTGGTTAATGCTGGCTTCACTCATTGGTTTGGTACTGTCATTGCGGCCAGGGAAAACGAACTTAAAGCGCCCTGTTATCTCCTGCAGCTGGTGGAGCAATAACAGCACCTGTTCAGAGAGCGGCACTAAGTGTGGCCGGCGCATCTTCATTCGGCTTTGTGGCACTTCCCAGACACCCTTGTCTAAATCAAACTCTGCCCACTCAGCGGCGCGCAGCTCAATGGTGCGAACGCCGGTAAGCATCAGCAAGCGCGTAGCTATCTGCGTGACGATGCTTCCAGAATAGTCATTAAGGGATTGCAGGAATTCGGGGAATTCAGAGGCGACCAGGTGCGGGTAATGTTTGTGCTTCTGAACGACTAGAGCACCGGCTAATTCACTAGCAGGATTATTTTCGGCTCTACCGGTGACAATGGCATAGCGGAATGTCTGGCTGCATGCCTGGCGGATTTTGCGCATCTTATCGATAACGCCGCGCTTCTCTAACTTCCTGAGCGCATCGAGTACATGGAGAGGTTTGATATCGTCTATGGGCTTCTTACCGATATACGGAAAAATGTCGTTTTCGAAGGACTCCATCAGATCCTCGGCATAGCCCTTAGACCAATTTGGCTCTTTATAAGCATGCCACTCTCTGGCGAGAGCCTCGAAGGTGTTTTCAACACTGGTTTTCTTTGCCAGCTTCTCCGTTCTCTTTTCTTCGCTCGGATCACCACCAGCTGCCAGTATCTTTTTAGCCTCGTCACGCTTGCCCCTGGCAGCAGCCAGCGACACGTCAGGATATACCCCCACGGATAACAGCTTCTCTTTACCGCTGACACGGTATTTTAAACGCCAGTACTTGGTCGCATTAGGATTGACCAATAGGTACAGGCCGCCACCGTCAGCGAGTTTATAAGGCTTCTCTTTACCTTTGGAGGTTTCAACCTGGCGGGCATTTAGCTTCACTTGGGGGTATCTCATTTCATTGAACGGGCGTGTACCCCCAAAGATACCCCCACTTGGGTGTAGATTTCAATAGATGTAGGTAGACGTCGGTAGAGGGAGGCATGGCTATGTATGCTTGTTATAAGGGGTTTTGTAGACTTTAGGATACGTACGGAGAAGTGAAAATGGTACGCCCTACAGGGCTCGAACCTGTGACCTACGGCTTAGAAGGCCGTTGCTCTATCCAACTGAGCTAAGGGCGCATTAGACTGCTAAAAGGCAGTACAGCGGACTCGGATTATACGGGCCATCGAGGTCGAGTCAATGGCTTTCGCGCTTACTGCTTAATGCCTGAGCAGTTTTGCCAATTTTTATCATTAAAACACCGCCAGGCCCTCTGAAATTAAATAAATTTCAATACTTAGGCTTTACTCAGCGGTGATAACTTTAACCTCACCGCTGTCAGCGATTCTTGCTATGCCCCGTCAAACTCCAGCGGAATGCCGCCTTTAATAGCACGGTCATTTATAAACGGTGGACGGTTCCAATCAAATTACAGTGTGCTATTGAATGCGTTTGAAATCACTCTGGCTGAAGCATCGAATAATGCCTGCTCGCGACTTTCGAGAACAGGTTTAAGCACTTTTACAATGCCATTGCGGCCAATTATCGCCGGCTGACCAATGTAAACCTGCTGAGTCTCGTCCCACACGGCCACAGGGTAAACGCTTTGTGCATTAGACAAAACGGCGTCAACCAGTTGCGCGGTCGCCGTGGCGATACCAAAACTAGTCCAGCCTTTGCCCTGCAAAATCGCCCATCCGCCGCCACGAACTGAAGATTCTAGCGCCGTCCAATCTGGTTGTTCTTCTCCGGCAAGTTCGCTGACCGGGCATCCGCCGATATTCACCGTGCTCCAGGCAACAAACTGTGATTCGCCGTGCTCGCCCATCACGTAGCCGTTAACGCTTTTTGGGTCGACGTTAAAGAATTCTCCAATAACACGCTTCATGCGTGCAGTGTCCAATGAAGTGCCGGTGCCGAACACCTGTGCCTTGGGTAGCCCGCTGGTATGCTGCACAATCTGAGTTATTACGTCGCACGGATTGGTGATATTAATAATCACGCCGCCAAAACCACTGGCAATTAGTTTAGGAATTGCTTCACGCACGGCGGAGCAGGTCTCGGCCAACTCCTCAAGACGATCCTCTTTCAGCATGGTTTTGGGGCCAACGGCGATGACCACTACGTCAGCGTCAGCTAATACGCTGTAATCATTGGCGATCACTGTAGTTCGAGATGCAGTAAGGGATGCCATATCCTGCAGTTCCAGCGCCTGCGCAGCCGCTTTCTTTTCATCCTGATCAATTAATACCAGGACGTCGCACAGACCCTGTGTTACGAGTGAAAATGCCACGTCAGCGCCGACATGGCCCGTTCCAATGATACCCACCTTACTGGTCATGGCTGAGTTTCCTTTTAAATATGAGTTAAAAATAACAAAAGAGTGGTGACGTTTTATTCACTTATAAAACGCATAACTTGCGCGACTGTCACGGTTTTTTAGGGTTTAGTGTTAAAAATAGCGCCCATCTGGTTATTATCCGTTCATCTTATTGCGATTCTGCGCCTGACAGCGAGCGCAGGTTCTGACAAAATAGACGGATTCCCCCGCATTTATTAATTGATGGATTTTTCCCCAGATGGCAGCAAAGATTATTGACGGTAAAACGATTGCGCAGCAGGTCAGAAGCGAAGTCGCTGAAAAAGTTAAGCAACGCATCGCGCATGGCAAACGCGCTCCAGGATTGGCCGTTGTGCTGGTCGGTGAAAACCCGGCTTCACAAATTTATGTTGCCAGCAAACGCAAAGCCTGTGACGAGGTCGGCTTTCTTTCCCGTTCATACGATTTGCCTGCTACCACCACTGAAGGTGAGTTACTGGCACTTATCGATCAACTAAATAATGACGACGCAATCGATGGCATTCTGGTTCAGCTGCCTTTGCCTGCGGGTATCGATAATGTGAAGGTGCTGGAAAATATCCATCCCGATAAAGACGTCGATGGTTTCCACCCTTATAACGTGGGTCGCCTGTGCCAGCGTGCGCCGAAGCTGCGTCCTTGTACTCCTCGCGGCATTGTTACCTTGCTCGAACGTTATGATATCGACACTTTCGGCCTGAATGCCGTGGTCATTGGTGCGTCAAATATCGTGGGCCGCCCAATGAGCATGGAGCTTCTTCTGGCCGGTTGCACGACTACCGTGACTCACCGTTTCACCAAGAATCTGCGTCACCACGTCGAGAACGCTGATTTAGTGGTCGTTGCCGTGGGTAAACCAGGCTTTATTCCGGGCGAATGGATCAAACCGGGCGCTATCGTGATTGATGTCGGTATTAACCGTCTGGAAAGTGGTAAAGTAGTCGGCGATGTAGAATTTGAAGCCGCGTCTGAACGTGCTTCTTTCATTACGCCGGTTCCAGGTGGCGTTGGTCCTATGACTGTTGCTACACTTATTCAAAATACCTTGCAGGCTTGCGAGGAATATCACGACGTGAATACTCACTAAGACAGGATGGCATGGAAACTTTTTTTCTCGAATCTCACCCGCACGTAGAACTCTGCGACCTGCTCAAATTTATGGGCTGGTGTGAGAGCGGTGCAGCAGCTAAAGCGGTGATTGCCGAAGGTCAGGTTAAAGTCAACGGCAAGGTTGAAACCCGCAAACGTTGCAAAATCCTGGCTGACCAACAGGTCGAATTCGCCAGCAGCAAAATGGTGGTTAAAGCCTCCGCGTAATCAGGCCTGCCTGTAACGCAAAAAGAAAGCGACGGTTAAGCGATTAGCCGTCGCTTTTTTATTGGCAAAATATCAACTTAAAAGCTTATAGAGTTCAGAGCCGCAGGCCGCCATCACAAATAATAGTCTGTCCGGACGTATAAGTATTTTCGATCAGAAAACCCACAGCCTGCGCAATATCTTCGGCATTCCCTACCCTTCCTGCAGGAGTACTTTTGGCGTAATCACTGAAAACTGCCGCTTTATCCTCTGTTGAAAGAAAATCCCACCAGGGTGTATCAATTACTCCCGGCGAAACACCGTTGACTCGCAAAGGTTGAAGTTCCGAGGCTAGAACAGGAACCAGCGCGGCAACAGCGGCGTTGGCGGCCGCGATACCTGCCGTACCGGGCATTGCCGCATGAGCAGTTACTGCTGAAAGAAAAGTGATACTGCCATCTTTACGGAGATAAGGAAGCGCGGCCTGAGCACAGGCAAAATGCGCGTAAAATTTTTCCTCGACCCCGGCCTTCACATCGCTCAGCGCAACTGATGCAAACGCCCCCGCGCCCTTGGTGCTACCCAATGCCACAACCAGATGGTCAAAACTCTCTATACGACTAAACGCCTGCTGTAAATCCTGCTCGCGCGTGGCGTCGATAATCAGCGTATTCATTTCTCCAGACAGCGTGTCTGCTGCTTTTTGCAAGCGATCGCTGCTACGCCCGGCTATTGTCACTCTATGGCCTCTGTCGAGAAGTAACTTTGCCGTTGCCAAGCCAATACCTGAAGATCCACCCATGATGACCGTGTGTTGCTGTGACATAAAATTACTCCTTTAAGGGAAAATAACTCTTCAATAGCGCCTATTTTTCAAACGCTGAATAAGAGTGTAATCACATCACACACGGCAAACAGTTCTGGTATTATCCTGGTATCAGTACTGCTACGGTGAGCCATTATGCTGGATCAAAACACGGTCGAAATAGAGTTGAGGCTGAGAGAGTTTGGACAATTCCTGCGGTCACGACGTGAAAAACTGGCCCCGAAAGACGTTGGCCTTCCGGCAGGTTTTCGACGCCGCACGCCAGGGCTACGTCGCGAGGAAGTTGCCTTACTCGCCGGTATTGGCGGCACTTGGTATACGTGGCTGGAACAGGGCCGCGATGTGCGCCCTTCCGTTGAAGTGCTTGATGCAATTGCTGTGGCTCTGAAACTTAACCCAGCGGAAAAACGACATCTATTCACTCTCGCCGCTATACCCGTTCAGGAGCAAAGGTATGAAGGTGCCGAACAAGTTCCTGATTCTATTACCAGAATGCTCAATGGCATGGAAAATCAGCCGGCCTACGTCTTAGGCCGACGCTGGGACGTTCTTGCCTGGAATAGCGCAGCAGCAGAGGTGTTTGGCGATTTTAGTCAGCTCGAAGGTGACCAGCGCAATCTCATATATATGATGTTCGCCTCCCAGTCTCATCAAAAGCTTTTTGTCGACTGGGATCAGCTGGCACCCGTATCGCTGGCAATGTTTAGGGCCGATTGCGCTTTTTATGCAGGAAATAAGGACTTTGAACGACTGATTGGGCTGCTGAAAGCAGAGAGCGAGGTGTTTACATCTTGGTGGACGCAGCATGACGTTACCCATCAGCCGTCGACTATCAAACGAATTCAACATCCCGAGTTAGGGCTGTTGGTTTTCGAATACATGAGCCTAAGCGTAGATGGATGCCCCGGGATGCGGCTGATTGTCTGCACACCCCGGGAAAAATCTACAGGTTTATAAATTTGTAGATTTAATTCCCGGCAAGTAGCAGGGCAGCCAGGCCGGATAATGTTAAGTCCCCGATAGCTTAGCAAACTAAGTCACCGAGGCTTATCGCGTACCAGCCAGACTGTGGTTTGAAAGAAACGATTTATTTATTTGCGACGCCAGGTGGTGCCTGAAGCGCCATCTTCCAAAACAATACCCATTTCATTCAAACGATCGCGCGCCTGATCCGCCAACGCCCAGTCTTTGCTGGCACGAGCATCTTTACGCTGTTTAATCAGCGTTTCAATTTCGGCAACTTCGTCGTTATCGTCAGCCTGCGCACCAGATTGCAGGAACTGCTCTGGATCCTGAGCCAGCAGGCCCAATATGCCCGCAAGACGGCGCAATTCGGCAGCAAGACCATTAGCAGCTTGCGGATTCTCACTCTTCAAGCGGTTGATATCGCGAGCCATATCGAACAGCACAGAATAGGCTTCTGGCGTATTGAAATCGTCGTCCATTGCCGAACGGAAACGAGCCTCAAACTCTTCACCGCCCGCAGGTTGCGCATTGGCATCGGTGCCGCGCAGCGCGGTATAAAGGCGTTCCATTGAAGTTCGCGCCAGCTTGAGGTTTTCTTCACTGTAGTTTAACTGGCTGCGATAATGGCCTGACATCAGGAAATAACGCACGCTTTCAGCGTCGTAATATTTCAGCACATCACGCACGGTGAAGAAATTATCCAAAGATTTAGACATCTTTTCGCGGTCGATCATCACCATACCCGAGTGCATCCAGGTGTTAACGTACGGGCCGTCATGGGCGCAGGTCGATTGTGCAATCTCGTTTTCATGATGCGGGAACATCAGATCTGAGCCGCCGCCGTGGATATCAAAATGTGACCCAAGCTGTTTGCAGTTCATTGCAGAACATTCGATGTGCCAGCCCGGACGCCCATTACCCCAAGGTGAATTCCAGCTTGGCTCGCCTTCTTTCGACATTTTCCACAAGACGAAATCCATCGGATTACGTTTCACATCGGCAACTTCAACACGCGCACCGGCCTGTAATTGGTCGAGATCCTGACGTGAGAGCAAACCATAATTAGGATCGCTTGCAACCGAGAACATCACATCACCATTAACGGCAACGTAGGCGTGATCGCGGTCGATCAGCTGCTGGACTATCTCGACAATCTCAGGAATATGGTGAGTTGCACGCGGCTCGAGATCTGGCCGTAAAATGCCAAGAGAGTCGAAATCAGCATGCATTTCGGCAATCATCCGATCGCTAAGATCGTTAAATCCTTCGCCATTTTCCGCTGCACGTTTAATGATTTTGTCATCGATATCGGTGATGTTACACACATAGTTCAGCGAATAACCCAAAAAACGCAAATAGCGCGCCACGACGTCGAAAGAAACAAAAGTACGCCCGTGTCCAATGTGACAAAGGTCATAAACAGTAATCCCACACACGTACATACCGATTTTTCCGGCATGAATTGGTTTAAATTCCTCTTTTTGGCGACTCAGGGTATTAAAAATCTTCAGCATCGAGCTATTCCAATTGTGTTGTGGGTAAATTACTAAAACGGCAGAAATATACCGATAATAGCAGTCATAATATAACGAAAAAGATTCTATCGAAACGGCATAAGCCAATTCGGCGTAATATTGCTCGCATAATTACCGTTATAATATAACATTTTGACGATATTTAGGACTATCAGTTGCTCTGAAAGTGATGCTTCCAATGCAGAAGCTGACGGCTACTTTTGAGTTATGGTATAAGAAAAGGCTATAGTACTGCCTCTTAATGAGTAAACACTAACAATAGCAGGATGATTATTATGGTCACTTTTCACACCAATCACGGCGACATCGTTATCAACACTTTTGCTGACAAAGCGCCAGTAACCGTTGAAAACTTCCTGAACTACTGCCGTAAAGGGTTCTACGACAACACTATTTTCCACCGTGTGATTAACGGTTTCATGGTGCAGGGCGGCGGTTTTGAGCCTGGCATGAACCAGAAAAACACTGATGCTCCTATCAAAAACGAAGCGAACAATGGTCTGAAAAATACCAAAGGCACGCTGGCAATGGCTCGTACCAACGATCCACATTCTGCAACTGCTCAGTTCTTCATCAACGTAACTGACAATGATTTCCTGAACTTCAGCCGTGAGAACGCTCAGGGTTGGGGCTACTGCGTATTCGCAGAAGTAACCGGCGGTCTGGACGTAGTAGAAAAAATTAAAGCAGTAAAAACTGGCCGCAGCGGCATGCACCAGGACGTACCAGTAGAAGACGTGATCATTAAAAGCGTTACCGTTAGCGAATAACGCGCTCAGGAATGACAACGCTTTTAATCGCAGATATCCATCTTTGCGAACAGGAACCGGCAATTACTGCCGGTTTTCTGCGTTTTTTACGCGAAGATGCACCTAAAGCCGATGCTGTTTATATTCTTGGCGATCTGTTTGAAGCCTGGATTGGCGATGACGATCCACAACCGCTGCATGCAAAAATATCCAGCGCACTCAATGCATTGCATCAACAGGGAGTTCCCTGCTTTTTTATCCACGGTAACCGTGATTTTTTACTGGGCCGCCGTTTTGCTCGCGAAAGCCTGATGACTTTGCTGCCTGAAAGCAAAGTGCTCGAACTTTACGGACGCAAAGTGCTGATTTTACACGGCGATACGTTATGCACTGACGATGTGGGCTATCAAAAGTTTCGAAAAAAAGTCCATAACCCGCTGATTCAGAAAATCTTTTTGCTGCTACCGCTCAAGTGGCGTCTGGCGATTGCCGCCAAAATGCGTGCCGGAAGTAAGGCATCCAATAGTCATAAAGACTTGAACATCATGGATGTGAATCAAAAAGCCGTTGTGCAGGAAATGCAAAACCACGGCGTTGAATGGCTAATACACGGCCACACCCATCGACCGGCAATCCATGAAGTTCCGCTGGGCGAAACCCTCGGTTATCGCGCGGTGCTTGGGGCATGGCACGAAGAAGGTTCAATGGTAAAAGTTACCTCAGATGGCGTCGAACTGATCACTTTCCCGCTTTAAACCGGAACTCCGCTGTGAAAACGGAACTGCTCGTCCGGCGTCAGGATCAGTTCCGCCTCTACCCTTCCTAACTCTTCCACGCGATCGCTGATGTCTTCACCGGCGTACTGCGACGCCAGTGAAAGATAATCCTCAAAATGACGCGCTTCGGAACGCAGCAGTGAAATGTAGAAACGTGACAGCGTTTTGTCGAGATACGGCGCTATCTTTGCAAAGCGTTCACACGACCGAGCTTCAATGTAAGCGCCAATAATTAGTCTATCGACCAGCAAATTTAGCTCATTACCGTGACGTGAATGCTTGAGCATCCCGTTGGCATAGCGCGAAGGCGTAAGCACCTCATAAGTGATATTTCTCTTTTGCATGATCTCTACCACCTGCTCAAAATGATGCAACTCCTCGCGAGCCAATCTTGCCGCGCAAAACAGCAATTCGGTGCGATCGAGATAGCGCGTCATCAAGCTCATGGCCGATGCAGCGGCTTTCTTCTCACAGTTGGCATGGTCGATCAGCATAATATCCTGATTAACCAAGGCTACGTCGACCCAGCGTCCTGGGGTCTCACAGTGTAGAAAGTCATTGATAGGGGCCAGCAAATCCTGATTCATGGCGTAGTTTCC
The DNA here is from genome assembly GCF_000257645.1 of Serratia sp. M24T3. Lineage (GTDB taxonomy): Bacteria > Pseudomonadota > Gammaproteobacteria > Enterobacterales > Enterobacteriaceae > Rouxiella. The sequence continues at coordinate 35,348 of NZ_AJHJ01000032.1, read as the reverse complement.
GAGTAAAGTCTGTGAAATTCGTTATCCTTTGATTATACAAAGTCATCGCAGGATTCTCACCTGATTACAGCGACGCAACCGTTTTCCTAGCGGTTTTGCCGTGCTATTATTTGCGCCCTCTCTGTCAGGTAAACTTATTTATTCGAACCGCCACCTGACAACGCTTGCATAATCACAGGAGCTTTACAGGCATGACATCCAACGTTACCCCGGCAAAAATCGCTATCGTCATGGGGTCTAAAAGTGACTGGGCTACCATGCAGTTCGCTGCAGACGTCCTCACAACGCTGAATATCCCTTTTCATGTCGAAGTTGTCTCCGCTCACCGCACGCCGGACAAACTGTTCAGCTTTGCAGAGCAGGCGTCTGAAAATGGCCTGGACGTAATTATCGCCGGTGCCGGTGGCGCTGCGCACCTGCCGGGTATGATTGCGGCAAAAACGCTGGTTCCTGTGCTGGGCGTTCCAGTACAAAGCGCGGCTCTCAGCGGCGTGGACAGTCTTTATTCTATCGTTCAGATGCCACGCGGGATCCCGGTCGGTACGCTGGCGATTGGTAAAGCGGGTGCCGCCAACGCCGCCCTGCTGGCTGCTCAAATCCTTGCGCTGCACGACACACGCATCGCTCAGGCTCTGGCAACCTGGCGCAAAGAGCAAACTGATGAAGTGCTGAATAACCCCGATCCGCGGGAGGAAGCATGAAGCCGGTCTGCGTACTCGGAAATGGCCAGCTTGGCCGCATGCTGCGTCAGGCCGGTGAGCCACTGGGTATCGCCGTATATCCAATAGGCATCGATGCCGAACCTGAAGCTGTGCCGTTTCAAAATAGTGTAATCACTGCAGAAATCGAACGCTGGCCGGAAACCGCGTTAACCCGCGAGCTAGCTCTTCATACTGGCTTTGTTAACCGCGATATTTTCCCGCGTCTGGCCGATCGCTTAACGCAAAAGCAGCTGCTTGACCAATTGGGTCTGGCGACTGCGCCATGGCAACTGCTGGCTGATTCCTCTGAATGGGCAGATATTTACTCTGAACTGGGCGAACTGGCGATCGTCAAACGTCGCGTAGGCGGCTATGACGGACGCGGTCAATGGCGTTTCCGTCAGGGTGAAGAGGCGACTTTGCCTGAAGATTGCTACGGCGAATGCATCGTCGAGCAGGGCATCAATTTCTCTGGCGAAGTTTCGCTGGTCGGTGCTCGTGGTCATGACGGCAAGACAGTATTTTATCCGTTGACTCATAACCTGCATCAGGAAGGGATCCTGCGTACCAGCGTAGCATTACCGACCCCTGACTCGGCCCAGCAAAAGCAGGCGGAATCGATGCTGTCGGCAATCATGAACGAGCTTGGTTACGTCGGCGTGATGGCGATGGAATGCTTTATTGTTCCAGAAGGTCTGCTGATAAACGAACTGGCGCCGCGTGTTCATAACAGCGGACACTGGACGCAGAACGGCGCATCCATCAGCCAGTTTGAACTGCACCTGCGTGCCATTCTCAATCTACCGCTACCAAAGCCGGTAGTCAGCACGCCTTCGGTGATGGTCAACCTGATTGGCACCGATGTGAATCTCGAGTGGTTGAACCAGCCGCTGGTTAATCTGCATTGGTACGAAAAAGAAGTACGTCCGGGTCGTAAAGTCGGACACCTCAATCTCAACGATGCTAACCCACTGCTGTTGAAGGATAATCTTCAGGCGCTGGTGCCATTGCTACCAGCCGAATATGCCAGCGGAATTGCCTGGGCCTTAAATAAGCTTTAATCGCCAGCTAAAACAAATTTAATCCCCAATAGATTTCGAGCTGCAGGAAGGCGGCAACTAAGCAAATCCTCGGGAGCTTACATAAGTAAGTGACCGGGGTGAGCGAAGGAAGCCAACGCATCTGCAGCTTGAAAGATAAAGGGGATCCCGGGAGCTTACATAAGTAAGTGACCGGGGTGAGCGAAGGCAGCCAACGCATCTGCAGCTTGAAAGATAAAGGGGATTACCCCTGATAGCTGCGAAACAGCGCCTTCCCTCTTAGCAGCCTTATCCCTAACCAGCCGCCACACAGCGACAACAGCACCGCGCTGGTAATCGGCACCGACCACCAAAGCACCATATTAGGCTGCCACGGGAAGTCGAAAACTTTACGTTGCAACAGCCAGAGAGCGGCTTCGGCACCTACCGCAGCGGCAATTCCCGCCACCAGCCCAAGCACCGCAAACTCACACCAGAGAGTACTGCGCAGCAGTTTTTTACTGGCACCCAGCGTGCGATAAACTACCAGCTCCTGTCGACGCTGATGCATACCAACCTGAATTTGCGCCAACAGCAGCAGTCCGCCACACAGGATAACCAGAATCACCATAACCTCCAGCGCACGGCTAACCTGCTGCAATACATCGCCAATTTGACGCAGAATCGAGCCAATATCCAACAGGCTCAGCGTTGGGAACTGACGATTCAATTCAACCAGCATTTGACCGTTTTCCTGATAATGGAAACTGGTCAGCCAACTCTGTGGCTGCGCGTCCAGTGCGCCCGGCGGGAAGATAAAGTAAAAGTTTGGCCGCAGACTGTCCCAGTCAACTTTACGAATGCTGGAGATTTTGGCAGTGAAATCCTGCGTATCGCCAGTAAAGGTTACCGTATCGCCCAGCTTTATCCCAAGGCGATCGGCAATCCCTGAATCAATTGAAACCTCACCCGCCTTTGGCGGCCCGCTGCCTTCAAGAATCTGGTTGTGGGCTGGCAACCCTTGCATCCAGGTCAGGTTGAGTTCCCTATCTAAAGCCTCGCGACCTGAATCGCCCGGTTTAATTAAATCGGTGGCTTCATGCTGATTGATTTTGGTCAGCCTGACGCGAACTATGGGGTAAAAGGTATCCGGCTCGACCTTGTGCTGGCGCAGGAAGTCAGTGACCTGTGGCACCTGCTCTTTAGTGATATTCAACAGGAAATAGTTCGGGCTGTCTGGCGGCAATTGCTGCTGCCACTGACTAAGCAAATCACCGCGCAGCACCAACAGTAAAGCCAGCAACATAAATGACATTGAAAACGCGGCCAGCTGGCTCAGTGTGACCCACGGCTGACGCAGCAGGCGATTGATTGCCAGCCGCAGCCCCAGATGACTCACAGTCAGGCGACGCAGTATTAGCAGGCTTAGCCAGCCAATGCCGCCCAACAACAGAGAAAGCACGATTATACCGGCAAGCAGCGCCCACAGCAGTGAACTATTGCCGACCAAAGCCACCAGCAGGCCAATCACTATCAGAGCGATTACCGGCAGAAAATAGCGTAACGGCCAGACATTGGCGACCACGTCCTGACGCAGTACTCGCAGCGGCAAGGTGGCCACCAACTGGCGATAAGGCCGCAATCCGACCAGCAGCGAAATGACCACCAACGCGCCCATCGACCATACCCAGGGCCATACTCCGGCTGCGGGTAATTTACCCGGCAGCACCGGTGCCAGCATTTTGATTAGCAACGCCTCAAAACCTAAACCGATGATGCTACCCACTACTGCTGCAAGCACCAGCACTGCAAGCCACTGACCGATAATTAGTTTTTGCAGCGCCCTGCGCCCTGCGCCCAGCGTTTTTAACACCGCCACCAAATCGTAGCGGCTGCGGCAATAATGGCTCATTGACACCGCTACAGCCGCAATCGACAACATCAGAGTGAGCAGTGCAGAAAGAGTCAGAAACTGCTGTGAACGTTGCAGCGAACGGCTAAGTGCGCCATCAGACTCTTCCATACCGTACCAGCGCTGGTCGGGGCGGAGCAGCCCTTTTACCGCCGCGCCATAGGTCGCAATATTCTGCGCCGACCCGGCAAACATGTAGCGATAGGTTAAACGACTACCTGGCTGAATCGCGCCGGTTTTCGGTACGTCAGCAAGATTCATGATGATGCGCGGCGCGGTCTGGAACGGGTTAAAGCCCGAATCAGGCTCCTGATTAATAACGGCCGTGATGCGCAGCGTGGTATCACCCACGTCGAGATTATCGCCGACTTTAAGATTGAGCAGGGCCAATAGCCGTGGCGCGACCAGCACGGTTCCGGGTGCCGGTTTCACATTCGCCGGTTGCGTATCCAGCTTGCCGTAAAGCGGATAGGCCAAATCCGTTGCTTTGACATCGGCCAGCTGCGGCGTATTTCCGGCAAAGGTCATCGTCATAAACGACAGCTGACGACTCACTTTCAGCCCCTGCTGGCGAGCATCCTGTATCCAGGCTTCAGTAATTGGGCGAGCAGACTGCAGCACTCGATCACCGGCTATAAAATCGCGGCTTTGCTCGCTCAAACCTTTATCCATACGATCGCTGATGCTGCCGAGCGCAAGCACACAAGCCACGGCCAGCGTCAGTGAAAGCCACACTATCAGCAGTGACGGCGAACGCCACTCACGCCAGAACCAACGCCAAATCATGCATCCTCCCACAATTTTCCGTCTCGCAATCGCAGGCGTCTCTGACAGCGCGCGGCAAGTTGCTCATCATGGGTGACCAAAATCAGCGTGGTGTGATTATCGCGATTAAACGAGAACAGTAGATCGGCGATGCGCTCTCCGGTCTGGCGATCGAGATTGCCCGTCGGCTCATCGGCGAAAAGCAGTTTAGGTTTGCCGATGAAGGCGCGGGCCAGGGCAACACGCTGCTGCTCACCACCAGAAAGCTGGGCCGGCAAATGATGTAACCGCTCCCCAAGTCCTAACTGTTTAAGCAATTGAACTGCCTGTTCACGACTGCTGGCATCGGTTTCACCGCGCAGCAAAGCGGGAAGCTGAACATTTTCCAAGGCGTTCAGCGTGGGGACCAGCATAAATGACTGAAAAACGAAGCCGACGTTTTTGGCTCTAAGCGCCGCACGCTTTTCTTCATTGAGTGCTGATAAAGGCTTGCCGAGCAGCGTGACTTCGCCGCTACTGCCATCGTCAAGACCGGCAAGAATACCTAATAACGTTGACTTTCCCGAACCCGACTCGCCGATCAGCGCAATAGTCTGAGCAGGTTTGACAACCAGCTCAACACCGGACAGGATGGATAGCTCATGTTCCCCTTGACCGACGTGTTTACTAAGATGATGAACTTCAAGTACGTTTTCCGCTGGCATCTTCCCTTCCTTCTGTTGATGGGAATATTAAGTTTTCGCGCCGTTGCTGCTGATACGCTGCTGATTGTAGGCGACAGTTTGAGTGCGGTTTACCGTTTACCGGCAAACACTTCGTGGCCTACGCTACTGAATAATCAGTGGAAAAAGCGTAGCGGCCTGCCTGATATTGTCAACGCAAGTATCAGCGGTGACACCTCTGCACAAGGCCTGGCTCGCCTGCCTGCCCTCTTGCAACAGCATCATCCGCGCTGGGTGTTGGTTGAGCTGGGAGCTAACGACGGTCTGCGCGGTTTTGCTCCGCAAACCATTAGCCAGACGCTGAGCCAAATCATCACCTTGGTTAAACAGGCACATGCTCAGCCGCTGCTGATGCAAATCCGCCTGCCGCCAAACTACGGTAAACGCTATAACGACGCGTTTTATGCGATTTATCCGACACTGGCAAAGCAGGCCGATATTCCGTTGGTGCCATTCTTTATGGAACAAGTGGCGATTAAACCCGAATGGATGCAAGACGATGGGCTTCATCCAAATCAAGCGGCGCAAAACTTTATTGCTAACTGGATGTCCGGCAAACTCGCTCCTTTGGTTGCTCCATCATTGAGTAAACCATAATCTTTAAATATTAGGGGCCTTCAACAGGTAAAGTTATGCAAAAAGCTGTTTTGATTACCGGTTGTTCCAGTGGAATCGGGCTGGTGGCGGCACAGGATCTCCAAAATCGGGGTTATCGCGTGCTTGCCGCCTGTCGTAAGGCCGCTGATTTAGAACACCTTCAACAACTCGGTTTCGAGACCATAGAACTCGATCTGGATGATAAAACCTCTGTTGCCCGAGCAGCAGCAAAGGTTATCGAGTTAACAGGCAACCGGCTTTACGGATTGTTCAATAATGCCGGATATGGCGTTTATGGGCCGTTACACACCACCAGTCGCGAGCAGTTTGAACAGCAATTTTCAACTAATCTGTTCGGCACTCATCAGCTGACACAGCTTCTCCTGCCTGCCATGCTGGCCCATGCCGAAGGGCGTATCATCTTGACGAGTTCCATTTTGGGGCTTATCACCATGCCCAATCGTGGCATTTATGGTGCCAGTAAATATGCGCTGGAAGCCTGGTCCGACGCGCTGCGCATGGAGTTGCACGGTACTGGTATCAAGGTCAGCATCATTGAGCCCGGCCCGCTTAGCAGCAAATTTGCCGACAACGTGAAGCAGACGCAGTCCGATAAGCCGATATTCAACTCGGCCATGACGGAAAGATTTACACTGACTTCTGAGGCAGTTTTACCAAAATTGCGCCATGCTTTGGAAAGTCCACGTCCCAAATTGCGCTATCCCGTTACGTTCATCGCGCACGTCGTGTCCGTGCTAAAACGCCTACTGCCAGGCCGCCTGATAGATATTCTGGTGCGCGGTAATAGTTGAAACTGATTTAAAACGCCCCCATTTAGAATTAAACGGAACGGACGAGAGAGAAAAGAATTCATGCTTGCACAACCTTTATCGATTGAAATTAACGAATCCAATTTGCATCAGACCCTGGACCAGTCCATGACGGTGCCAGTGATGTTTTATTTCTGGTCAGAACGCAGTCAGCACTGCCTGACCCTAGGCCCAATCCTTGATAAACTGGCGGCCGAATACGCCGGTCAGTTCGTGCTCGCTAAAGTTGACTGTGATGTGCAGCAGGCGATTGCCAGCCAGTTTGGCCTGCGCTCAATTCCGGCGGTGTATTTATTCCAGGAAGGCCAGCCGGTTGACGGTTTCCAAGGTCCGCAGCCGGAAGAAGTGATCCGCGAACTTCTGAGTAAAGTGCTGCCAAAAGAAGAAGAAATCAAAGCCACTCAGGCTGCCGAACTGATGCAAGAGGGTAAGGTTATCGAAGCATTGCCGCTGCTGAAAGACGCCTGGCAAATCAGTAATCAGCGCAGTGATATCGGCCTGATGCTGGCAGAAGCGCAAATTCTGCTTAACCGCAGTGAAGATGCCGAAGCCGTGCTGGCAACAATTCCTCTGCAAGATCGTGATACCCGTTATCAGGGGCTGATAGCTCAGATCGAGCTGCTAAAACAGGCCGCTGATACCCCTGAAATTCAGCAATTGCAGCAGCAGATTGAGCAAGACCCGCAAAATGTTGATCTGGCAGTCCAACTCTCTTTGCAGCTGCATCAGGTTGGTCGCAATGAAGAAGCCCTCGAGTTGCTGCTAGGTCACCTGAAAAAAGACTTGGCTGCAGGCAATGGTTCTGCTCGCAAAACATTGATGGATATCCTTGCTGCATTGGGTACCGGAGATGCGCTGGCTGCTAAATACCGCCGACAGCTTTACTCTTTGCTTTATTAACCTTTTGCTTTATTAGACTTTTATTTATTAATTAATTAATGGCTTAACTGATTATTTAGTTTAAAAAAAGGCTTCGTTAAATCCTCTGCGATGCCTGCCTGCAAGCTGAACGGCACTCTCTGCGGAGAAAGGTTTTACACCTGATCCCCCTTTGGCGCACGCGGTATTTAACTCTCTTGAGTACCGCGTGTGTTTTCTGCGAGACGTCTCGCGAAACAGTCTCTCCCATCTGCATTATGCTTTTTACTCATCACTCTCCGACTCTAAATATGCGATGATTTAACTGTTGCTATAGCTTGTACGCACAGGGAACGTTTTATCCGACATTTCGGTACATCTCATTACAGGAGTTTTTAGCCATGCTGACTTTTATACCCGTTGTGGTGGTTCTGGCGCTGATTATTGTCTTTGCCGGGGTCAAGATTGTCCCTCAGGGTTTTCAGTGGACGGTTGAACGTTTTGGTCGTTATACCAAGACGCTGATGCCCGGTCTTAATTTGGTTGTGCCGTTCATGGACCGCGTAGGTAGAAAAATCAATATGATGGAACAGGTTTTAGACATTCCATCTCAGGAAATTATCTCCCGCGACAATGCCAACGTGGCCATCGATGCTGTGTGTTTTATTCAGGTTATCGACCCTGCGCGGGCTGCGTATGAGGTGAGCAACCTTGAGCAGGCCATCGTCAATCTCACCATGACTAACTTCCGTACCGTACTGGGTTCAATGGAGTTAGACGAAATGCTTTCGCAGCGTGACAACATCAATGCCCGACTCCTGCATATTGTTGATGCAGCAACCAGCCCGTGGGGGATAAAAATCACTCGAATTGAAATCCGCGACGTGCGCCCACCGGCCGAGCTGGTATCAGCCATGAATGCGCAGATGAAAGCCGAGCGAACCAAGCGCGCCGATATTCTCGAGGCTGAAGGCGTACGCCAGTCTGCCATCCTGCGTGCCGAAGGCGAAAAGCAGTCTCAAATATTGAAAGCAGAAGGGGAGCGTCAGTCAGCATTTTTGCAGGCAGAAGCGCGCGAACGTAGCGCCGAAGCAGAGGCAAAGGCTACGCAGATGGTTTCAGCCGCCATCGCTGCTGGAGATGTGCGGGCGATCAACTACTTTGTGGCGCAGAAATATACTGAAGCATTGACGAAAATTGGTTCTGCCAACAACAGTAAAGTGATCATGATGCCGCTCGATGCCACCAGTCTGATGGGCTCAATTGGCGGTATTGCCGAATTACTTAAAGAAACCAAAGGCGGAAAATAATGCTGCAGCAGTTGATGGCAAGTCCACATCTGTTTTGGCTGTCACTTGGTGGCGTGCTTCTGGCTGCCGAATTACTCGGTGCCAGCGGTTACTTGCTGTGGAGCGGCGTGGCGGCGGCGCTGGTTGGCCTTCTGGTCTGGGTTTTGCCTCTGCCTTGGGAATGGCAAGGCATTGCCTTCGCGGTGCTCACTATTGTTGCCGCCTTACTGTGGGCGAATTGGCTTAAGCGCAAACCAGATAACTCGACTACAAATGAAAGCCTGAATCAGCGCGGCAGGCAAATGGTGGGCCTTCATGGTCATTTGCTTGAGCAGCCAGAAAACGGCTATAGCCGAATAAGTATTGGTGATAGCACCTGGCGAGTCAGTTGTGCCGATAATTTGAATATCGGTGAGGAAGTCGCTGTAACAGGCGTTGAGGGAAATACGTTGCGGGTTGTAGGTTTGAATGCTCCTTCAAGTATTAATTAAATCTTTTAAAATCATTGCATCTAAACTCTTAATTATTTGACACATTGGCTTCCGACCCTTTATAAAGTCCGCGAAAACAGCTCTGTATAGAAAAGTTAAACGGATTTTATAATAGGAAAAAAGTCATGCCTGTTTCGTACATTAATAAAAACATGTCCTCTGAAATATTTAACGCCAAAAAAGAACAAAAATACAATCCTGCAAACATTGAATATCCTGCGTTAAAATTCAGAACAGATCCCTGGGCACAGGCAATGCTATTACTTTATACTCAAGGTGCAATGGGTTTAGATTTCGCAAGCAATCATAGAGCAATAAGAAATAACATTAAACCCCCGTCTTCAAATACGTTTAATTTACATAACACTCTGACACCTCTAACGAAAAATGAAACTAATGACATAGTTGGATCAACGCATATAGTTGGAGCAACGCATATAGTTGGAGTAACGCATAATTTAGCAGGCATTATTCAGGAAACGCACGAAGGTTTACTGCAGCATGTTGATCGTACCATCACATCCTTCGGAAAGTCAGTGAGAAGTGTAGTAGCACATAGTACGGGACCGGCTGCATTATTTAACGGAGCCGAGGCAAAGCCCATACTGTCGATGAGTTTTTTTGAGTTACCACATCACCTACTTCCAGCCAGAAAATCTAAAAAGGGTAAAAGTAGAATAAATACAGCTTTACCATCTTCAGAAGTTACGAGATCCTCTGTTGCCGCTCCCCTTCCCACTCAAAATACAACGTCTATCATTAATGATCTTTTTAATTCAGAAAATAATAAAACCAACATTGATCTAGTAGCTAATAAGGCCATCAATATGGCCGTAAGTGAATTCTCTAAATCCTTATCTGCCTTGGATCACCCTGTTCTTCATCTTGGAACATGGATAAATGATCGAATTAAAAGAATTGTTATAGAGGAAGGTGGAGACCACAATTCTATTAACAGCAATTTGGCAATAAAAACTCGACTGCCTGCGAGGAGAATTGATACCTCGATGAATATATCTAAAAGAGTTAAAAGTCATACATTAATTGAAATACTAACTAAAGAGTACCGGCGTGGAACTTATGAAGGCATTAACTTAGAGTTTGAGTGGCCAGAGGATATTTCCCCAGCAATGGCAGAGAAATTCAAAAACACGGATATACAAAAAGAATATTTTGAAGAACTCAATAATCACCTAAAACAACCAGAAATAAAAGAATACCTGATAAAATATTTCGATATCGCGTGGAAGGCCAGAGTTTATAATCATATAAGAACAAATAAGCCGATATTTTATTCAAAAGAAATCTCTTATCTTGAGAATTATTTAGAAAATAAAATAAAACCTCGTGCTGTTTATTGGCAAAACAAGGCCGTTGGAAATTTATTTTTAATCCCAACATCGGAAAAAATAATCACCACCTCTTACGATCAACAAATAGAAACAAAGGGATTACTCTTTTCTACGACTGACCAGCGTGTTTATAATATTGTAGCTAATGGAAATGCTGTTTCTTTTTTAATTAGAGAAGACTTTGACTCATTTTTAGCCAGTCATTTATCTTTAGAAGATCAAGAAAATTATCAACCAATGGGCTCATTATTAGAAAAGGTTAAAGTAAATAGAAAGTTAGTGGTTGAAGCAGGCGACACAGTCAGAAATACTCCGAGACTAACGTTTGGTGCTTCTGAAAGACTCAGTGAATTACATTATAATAAATTTATTGAAAATCTTCAGTCCGACATGGATTATTTGGCCTTATCTGACTCGGAAATTTATTGGAACTCAATATTTGAAACCATGGACTCGATTGGCACCTCAATTGCTATCGCCTCAATTCCATTATCGTTGGGTGGCTCATCTCATTTTGCCGTCGCTAAACTTAGTCATGTGATAACCAGTTTGGCTATTACCTCTGTCAGTACCATCATTCCTAAATTAATTCAGTCTGCTACAGCCGATCGTCCACAAAAAGTACAAGAATTTCTAGTTGATGCTCTTCTTGCCTTGAGCAGTGAGGGAATTGGTTGGGCGTTAAGCAAGGTACTAAAGTCATTACCTCAGATAAAAATATCGGATGATATGATCCCCCCTGAAGTTAAAAAAAGAATTAGCAAAGGAATCAATGAAATTTTAGGGAAGAAGAAACCAACAGTTAATAAACTAGATATAGGTGTTGATATAGACCTACCCTTTATCGATAATTATGCTTCTAAACGATTGCCTCATGATACTACTCTACTCTTTGAGAAAATCGCAGCCAAAAGGAGAATATCCGAAAGGTTACTAGTAAAACGGGCTAGCAAGCTTAAAAAAGACAAAAATCAAAATTTCGCATTAATTAGCAATTCAGAAATAATTAACCAATGGTTTCCCAATTCATTTTATAATATCGGCAGTAATCTATGGGGAAAGACAGCTTTAAGTCAATGGATAACCAATTGTTCAACGAATGATGGCAACTCTTCCCAAACACTTTTATCCAAATTAGAAACTGACGGTAACTTGCTGATAGATAGCAATTTAGAGTTTATAGGCACTGACCTTCGCGGGCTGATTATCAATGGCACTTCAATCACAATAACTCAGTTTAGTGCTCCGAAAGTCAATCATTCTCAAGAAACATTAACCAGCGCAAATATTAGCTATATTTATCAAGCATTCATGCAAGCCGAAAATGATGCTTTATGGAGCCCGGAATTAGAGACTGCCCGCAATCAAGAACTTGAGGCCATCAGTGATGGGCATCATCCTTTAATTAATAAAAACGATTTAGCACCTGATATTGAATTAACGCCCCTTATTAGCGAGTCAAATGGATTAATTAGCCGATTTAACCAGGGAATAGTAGGCTCTGAAAGACTAAATAAAGACGAAATCCACATCCCATTGATAATAATCATGGATAGAAATCACCAAAACCTTCCAAACGCACGATCAAATATAATTTCACCCGAAGAGATAAAAAGCATAATCGTTCCTGAAGATGTTCTACCTGACGTTGTTTCCCTTATCCAAAAAAACACTCACTACCCTATTCCCTTCAGCTATTTCCAGTTACCCGAAAATAGCGACACACTCACCTTGCGACAGGTGGAACAGGAATTTAGTAGTGAGCAAGAATCTTCAGAAACAGAATTATGGATTTTACAAATCTAGCAATCGAATTGCACCTTAATAAAATTCATGTCATCAAGGGCTTTGGCATCGTTAAAAATCATGGATTAACAACTGCAAGAATGCTAGCCCCCCCATAAATTCAACAATTTGGATAAAAAAACATGTGAAATTTTCATTTAATAGACCTTAAGCAGCGAAATTAGCATTACTTTTTGCAGCATCCACTCAAATTATCAATGATTGGGCAAAAGGCTCCCTCATCACCAGGGCAAGAGTCTGCAAGCGCCAGTAATCTCTGGCGCATATCTGTTAGTTCTTCGATGTGTCTTCCAATTTCAGCCGCTTTTTCTAGCGTTCGCGCTTTTACATCGGCACTGTGTCGCTGCGGATTATTGAATAGCGCGACCAATTCCTGGCACTCCTCAAGGTTGAAGCCGACCTGGCGAGCCTGACGCAGTAAAGTAAGTTCTTCAATTTGCTTAGGTGCATAGCTGCGGTAGCCATTTTCACTGCGCATGGGGGCTGTCACCAAGCCTTTTTCCTCATAAAAACGAATCGCTTTACTGGTTAAACCGGTTTTTTTTGCCGCATCGCTAATGTTCATTTTTGCTCCTTGACCTTCCCCTTGCTGGAAGGTTTATTCTATATCACGAGTAGAAATTGACCATCTTTTGATGTTTAACAGGGCACAAATTGCCCAGAGGATCCATTATGACAAACACGACTGTATTGACCCTGGAAGGGTTGTCTTGCGGACACTGCGTGGCTTCAACACGTAAAGCGCTGGAAGCGGTAAGTGGAGCACACGTTGTTGAAGTGACAATTGATAAAGCGATCGTGACCGGTAATGTCAGTAACCAGAGTTTACTTGATGCGGTCGAAAACGCGGGATATCACGCCGAGTTGCTGGCGGATGAATCATCCCCAAAATTGAGCCGCTGACTCCATCTGAAATTTCCTTGCCGGAACCTCAGTCAGCGGCAATCCCTAATTTTCCGGCATCGGAAGCAGCTAGACCTCCTTCAATGGAAGAACATAGCGTGCAGCTCCTGCTTAGCGGTATGAGCTGCGCCAGCTGTGTCAACAAGGTACAGCGTGCTTTAGAAGGCGTAAGCGGCGTTAAACGAGCCAGGGTTAATTTGGCTGAACGCAGCGCACTGGTTCAGGGCGCCAACGACGCCCAGGCGTTGATAGCCGCTGTTGAAAAAGCAGGTTACGGCGCAGAAATCATCATTGATGAAACCCTACGCCGAGAACGTCAGCAGCAAACTGCTCGCAGCAGCATGATCCGCTTTAGCTGGCAGGCGGCATTGGGTCTGGCGGCAGGCATCCCGCTGATGGCATGGGGGTTATTTGGCGGCAACATGATGGTGAACGCCGGTAACCAAACAGGCTGGCTTATCGTTGGCATTTTGACACTGGTGATTATGATCGTCGCCGGCGGTCATTTTTATCGCAGCGCCTGGAAAAGCCTGATGCACGGCAGCGCCAACATGGACACACTGGTTTCCCTGGGCACTGGCGCGGCATGGATCTTTTCATTTCTTGTCTCGTTATGGCCAGACGCGTTCCCGATGCAGGCGCGGCATTTATATTTTGAAGCTAGCGTAATGATTATTGGCCTCATCAACCTTGGTCACGCACTTGAGCAACGCGGACGTCAGCGATCTTCCAGGGCGCTTGAGCGTTTACTGGACCTAACCCCGCCCACGGCGCGCGTTATCACTGAGCAGGGAGAGCAGACTGTGCCTCTGGCCGAGGTAAAACAGGGCATGCTTCTGCGCCTCACAACTGGAGATCGGGTGCCGGTCGACGGTGAAATTCATCAGGGTGAAGCCTGGATGGATGAGGCGATGCTGACGGGTGAGCCCATTGCACAATACCGTACTCGAGGCGAAAAAATTAGCGCCGGTACACAAGTCAAAGACGGCAGCGTGCAGTTTACTGCGATGGCAATTGGCGGTCAGACTCAACTGTCGCGCATTATCAAGCTGGTGCGCGAAGCACAAAGCAGTAAACCCGAAATAGGTAAATTGGCAGACAGAATCTCGGCAGTGTTCGTCCCGGCAGTCGTGCTGATTGCCCTATTTAGTGGCGCTATCTGGTATTTTTTTGGGCCACAACCTCAGCTTATGTACACGCTGGTCATCGTGACTACGGTATTGATTATCGCCTGCCCTTGTGCGCTGGGGCTAGCCACGCCGATGTCAATAACCGCAGGTGTCGGTAGAGCCGCAGAATTTGGCGTTTTGGTAAAAGATGCCGATGCACTGCAAAGGGCCAGCACGCTGACCACTCTGGTGTTTGATAAAACTGGAACGTTGACTGAAGGTAAGCCGCAGGTCGTTGATATTCAGCTATTTAATCAAACCGATGTAAATCAGGCCTTAAGCTGGGCTGCTTCACTGGAACAAGGTTCTCATCATCCGCTGGCACAGGCAATATCCGAGAAAGCTGCCGGGCTGCCAACAGTCAATGTTGAAAACTTCCGCACGCTTGGCGGTCTTGGCGTCAGCGGAAATACTGATACAACTACGCTATTGTTGGGCAATCGCGACTTGCTTGAGCAACAGCAGGTGGACTGTACTGAGGTCGATACGCTGCTCGCCAGGCAATCAGCGGAAGGCTTCACTCCCGTGTTATTGGCGGCCAATGGCAAAATAGTCGCGCTTTTTTCAATCCGCGATTCGCTGCGCGAAGACAGTATCGAGGCACTACAGAGGCTGCATCAGCAAGGTTTCAAGCTGGTTATGTTAACGGGTGATAATCCGGTCACGGCGAATGCAATAGCGAAACTGGCGGGTATTGGCGACGTAATAGCCGGTGTGCGACCTGATGGAAAAGCCGAAGCGATTAAAGCCTTGCAGGCACGGGGCGAGAAGGTGGCAATGATTGGCGATGGTATCAACGATGCCCCTGCGCTAGCTCAGTCCGACGTGGGGATTGCCATGGGCGGCGGCAGCGATGTAGCGATTGAAACCGCTGCGATTACCCTGATGCGCCCTAGCCTGCACGGCGTTGCCGATGCGCTGGCTTTGTCAAAAGGCACACTGCGTAATATGAAACAGAACCTGCTCGGCGCATTTATCTATAACATCATCGGCATTCCCATTGCTGCCGGAGTACTGTTCCCGCTGACAGGAACATTACTGAGCCCTATTGTCGCCGGAGCAGCTATGGCGCTGTCTTCAATTACCGTTGTCGCTAACGCTAACCGCCTGTTGCATTTCAAACCAGGAAATGTCTCGGCAGTTAAAAAGTAATTGATAACAAATAAATAGCCCTTCAAGAGTTTTACCCCTGTTACCAATTGCTGGTTGGCGCTAGCATGAAAAGCAATTGGAACAGGGAGACCACACATGATACGGGATCTATTAATTCAAGTAGCTCGCTGGACCGGCCTGCTATCCCCCACGCAATATTCTTATCCGGCGATTGATATCGCGCTTTCCGGTGGACGCAATTTCCATCTGGTAGGCAGTATCCATATGGGCACGCAAAATATGGCCCCCCTACCTCGTCAATTGACCCGTAAAGTTACTCAAGCGGATGCGCTGATTGTTGAGGCAGATATCAGCAGCAGTGAATCTCCTTTTGGAGAACCTGAGGATCTAGCCCCGTTAAGTGAGCGTATCGATGAACAGCAGTATCGGGAAATCGAGCAATTATGCGAAGAACTCGGCACCCCTCTTTGGTCGTTAAGCCGTTTACCCTGCTGGCAGATTGCCCTGATGCTACAGGCCACGCAGGCTCAACGCCTGGGGCTGCGTGGGGAATATGGCATTGATTTTCAACTGCTGAATTGGGCCAAAGCGCAGGATAAGAAAGTCATTGAGCTAGAAGGGGCAGATCAACAGCTCGAATTGCTAAAACAATTGCCTGAAGATGGGCGCAGCCTGCTTGATGACACCCTGACCCACTGGCACACTAATGCAAGATTATTACAAACCATGATCAGCTGGTGGCTCGACAGTCGCCCATCGGTTGGAATTGACCAGTTGCCCTCAACTTTTGGCAACGCGCTGTATGATGTGCTGATGCATCAGCGTAATCAACGCTGGAAGCAGCAGCTAGAGAACATGCCTGCTGGGAATTATGTTGTAGCCGTAGGCGCTTTACATCTTTATGGTGAAGGGAACCTCCCTAACCTATTAAATAATAAAAATTAAACCATCCCCCCTCTTTAATTTAGTAAAAAAAATGGCCAATATTTCTATTGGCCAGTCAAAGAGGAATTTCATTTTTATTAATTATCGCGGCAGCATGGAGTTCTTGAGGAATCCATGCCGGCGCGCGTAGGTTAGCAACGAGTGCGGCGTCTGGCAACTCTCAATCTGATTAAATTTCGCACTACACGAGCAAGTTTCATACTTTGTTCTTATGTTTCAAAACATTGTGCCACGTGATTATTTTTTGGCTTCTCAGGTTAGTTCACCTATAGAGCCGACTTCATTAAATGGAAATGAAAATGACGCCTGCCGTTAAGCTTTTAGAAAAAAATAAGATCAAGTTTACCCTTCACCCCTATGAACACAGCAGCGATGAAACAAATTTCGGTGATGAAGCGGTAAAAAAACTGGGGCTGGATGCTGCGCAAGTCTATAAAACACTCCTGGTTGCCCTTAATGGCGAAGCCAAAAATCTTGCCGTTGCCGTGACACCGGTTGCAACTCAACTCGATCTTAAAAAAGTAGCCAAAGCGCTGGGAGCCAAGAAAGCTGA
The DNA here is from genome assembly GCF_000257645.1 of Serratia sp. M24T3. Taxonomy (GTDB): domain Bacteria; phylum Pseudomonadota; class Gammaproteobacteria; order Enterobacterales; family Enterobacteriaceae; genus Rouxiella. The sequence goes on along the minus strand of NZ_AJHJ01000032.1, from coordinate 18,323 downwards.
TATGGCCGATCCTCAGCTGGCGCAGCGCGTGACGGGTTATCTGGTTGGTGGTATCAGTCCGTTGGGCCAGAAGAAACTGCTGCCGACAGTTATCGATAGTTCAGCCGAGCAATTTGCGACTATTTTTGTCTCGGGTGGCAAACGTGGGCTCGATCTCGAGCTGGAGGCAGGCGATCTCAGCCGCTTACTCAATGGTCGCTTTGCGGATATAGCAAAACGCGATTAAATCTGCCCTCTCCTCTTACCTAAACGAAAATAAAAATTATGACCGATAGAACAGAACCTCAAACTCAGAGCAAGGAGAGCGCATTGAAGGGCACCGCTTATAAGGTGCTGACGGCTATTAGCGCTTCTCACCTTATTAACGACATGCTGCAGTCACTGATTTTGGCGATCTACCCGCTGCTGCAAAAAGAGTTTACCCTCAGCTTTACGCAGATCGGCATTATTACCCTGACCTATCAAATTACGGCTTCACTATTACAGCCACTGATTGGCCATTATACCGACAAGCATCCTAAACCTTACTCGCTCCCCGTGGGCATGGGCTTTACTCTGGCCGGTCTATTGTTGCTGGCTATCGCACAAACCTATGGCGTAATCTTGATTGCGGCCGCGCTGGTCGGAACCGGATCCTCAGTGTTCCACCCAGAGTCCTCACGCGTTGCACGAATGGCCTCCGGTGGTCGTCATGGATTAGCCCAATCCCTGTTCCAGGTTGGCGGCAACTTTGGTAGCGCGCTAGGCCCACTGCTTGCCGCGATTATTATTGCTCCTTATGGCAAAGGCAATGTCGCCTGGTTTGCTCTGGCTGCACTGCTGGGTATGGTTGTGCTATTGCAAGTCAGCCGCTGGTATAGCCATCAGCAGCAGTTGGCAAAAAAACGCGGCCCGGCCCCAATAGCAGTGAGTCACCTGCCGAAACGCACCGTCATGCTTTCGTTAGGTATTTTATTGATGCTGGTATTCTCTAAATATTTTTATCTGACCAGCCTGAGCAGCTATTACACTTTCTACCTGATCCACAAATTTGGCGTGTCGATTCAGAACGCACAGTTCCATCTGTTTGCCTTCCTGCTGGCTGTAGCGGCAGGCACAATTCTTGGCGGGCCGATTGGCGACAAGATTGGGCGTAAATATGTTATCTGGGTATCAATCCTCGGCGTCGCGCCTTTTACCCTCTTACTGCCACATGCCAATCTGTTTTGGACCAGCACACTAAGCATCATCATCGGTTTAATTCTGGCCTCGGCATTTTCCGCAATTCTGGTTTATGCGCAGGAACTGATCCCGGGAAAAGTCGGCATGGTTTCTGGTTTGTTCTTTGGACTTGCCTTTGGCATGGGTGGATTAGGCGCAGCCATTTTGGGCTATGTTGCCGACAAAACCAGCATCGAGTTGGTTTACCAAATTTGTGCTTTCCTGCCACTGCTGGGAATATTCACGGCCTTCCTCCCAAATATAGAACATAAAGCAAATTAATTACCAGATTAAGTGCTATAGTAAAATTACTAGTGCATATACTGACTGACGGGTAGCCCTCTTAAATACGAGGGTTATTTCCTATCTGGACTTAGCGTAAAAAAGAAATTACGCTAAATTATCAGTCCAAAGTTTAGATACTTTTCCACACGACATCTATTTAAAAATATAAATTAGTTTTAATAGATTGATTTTTTTATTTAGGAGAAGATCACTTGAGGTTATTACCCGTTATTGCTTTATATTTTCTTTGTATATACATGTCATGGATGCCATTGTTTCACTCAATTTCCTGGATATCATGGGATTTAGGCGCTCATATTTCAAGAACATTATCTACCGTTGGAGAACTCAGGCAGGGGCAGTTCCCACCTTATTTTGATTTCAATTATCATCACTACCCTGGCTATTCATGGAATATATTTTACCCGCCACTTGCTAACTTTATCATGTCGTTCTTTCAATATATTCAAGACAACTTAAACAATACACTCAAACTTACATCATTAGTAATTTTAATGTTTTCAACTCTAATTTCATTTTTTTCCTTTAATAGTTTAGGTATTATCCGAGATAAATCACTCTCCTTGTCATTAATGTTCTCATGCTCAATATACATGGTTGATAATATTTTTATCCGAGGAGCGATACCTGAATCTTTAGCTATTTGTTTCGCACCACTATTCATCTGCAGTTTACTCAAAAGAACAGAACCCAAGTCTTTCCTCGTAATGGGGGTAGCCAGTGCCGGCATTCTCTTGTCAAACATACCATCATTCATAGCTTGCGCTATAGTAGCGCTGGTCTTCGCAGCTTTTAGAAAAGAATCTATCCCATTCTTTATTAAGGGTTTTACTGTCTGTTTTTTACTAAGCGCATTCTATATTCTGCCACTATTTTATTCTTTGCATGGGCAGAGCTTTAACTTGATTAGCTTTAATTTTTTTCCAACGATGAGCGAAAAAAGCTTAAGTCTTTACGATCTCGTCTCGGGTGAAAAAATAAAAACAGGCAGTTTAAGGGACATGTCTTTAGGTGTTGGCTGGCCTATTTTCTTGCTGCTATTACTGGCGCTATACAATAACTTTAAAAAATTAAATTTTCTTATCCTATTAGTTTTAACATTTATAGTCATTAGCGGAGCTAACTATTCATTTTTGCCAAAATTTCTGCAAGAATTAAGTCTGCTACAGTTTGCCTGGAGACTCGTGCCTTATTTGCTGTTACTTGTTTTGGTCCAGATAGCCGAAAGCAGTAAAGTAACCAATAAACATCTTTTAACATGCCTGTTTTTGACCAGCCTGATGACTACCTGGATGTCAGTCGAAAAAACCAGCTCGTATAACATAACTAAAGACAATTATGGCTCGACTATTTTTAGTGATTACGCTTTAACTAGCGCCAAAAAAATTGTTTTACCGGAAGGTAAAATAATTTGCCTAGATAGCCAAAACAGTGAAACACAGATCGATTTCACAGAAAAAAGAAACACCCACGGCATGCCCGTGTTTGAATTTAACAGTAAAATTGATGGAAAATGCATTATCCCGGTTATGGCCTACAACTCCGTGACCCTTGATGGTAAGAGAAATATCATTGATGGTTATCTTTATTATAATGCGTCAAAAGGCGACAATCGGGTTGAAGTTAAAAGATCAGCCGCATTCGAATTATTGTATGGTCTGGGAGCATTTCTGAGTTTTATATCTTTCGTTTTCATTATGTGTAAAATTTTCATAATTAAACGGAATGCCGTGTTTTATAAGCCATTTAAAAGCTAATGCAACATTAATGAACGCTTCATCAGTTAACCCTCTCTTTTGTCGCATTTATGCCAATAAAATAAACATTTTCTTACACATTGGCTAGTTAATAACTTAAACTCAGTACTACCAGATTTACGCTGTTGCGTGCATAACGAGAGGGAATCTTGATGCATAATTCTACCCCCCTGATTACCACCATCGTAGGCGGACTCGTTCTCGCTTTTTTGCTGGGCATGCTGGCGAATCGTTTGCGTATTTCGCCGCTGGTCGGTTATCTTGCCGCTGGCGTGTTGGCTGGCCCTTTCACCCCCGGATTCGTTGCCGATACCTCACTGGCTCCCGAGCTGGCAGAGATTGGTATCATTTTGCTGATGTTCGGTGTGGGGCTGCATTTTTCTCTGAAAGATTTACTGGCAGTTAAATCGATTGCCATTCCGGGAGCCATTTTACAGATTACCGTGGCTACCATACTCGGCATGGGGCTTTCGCATTTAATGGGCTGGAACCTGACCAGCGGGCTGGTGTTCGGGTTAAGTCTGTCGACCGCCAGCACCGTGGTCTTGCTACGCGCGCTAGAGGAACGGCAGTTAATTGATAGTCAACGAGGGCAAATCGCCATCGGCTGGCTGATTGTCGAAGACCTGGCAATGGTGTTAACGCTGGTTCTGCTGCCTGCTATCAGCAATATGATGGGTAGTCAGGAAGTTAGCGCAGGAAATTTGCTCACTGAGTTAGCTATCACCCTGGGTAAAGTTATCGCCTTCATTATATTGATGATTGTGGTCGGTCGCCGTTTAGTCCCGTGGATTCTGGCAAAGTCAGCCGCCACAGGTTCACGCGAGTTATTCACTTTGGCGGTGCTGGCTCTGGCTCTTGGCATAGCTTTTGGAGCGGTAGAGTTTTTTGATGCCTCATTTGCACTGGGGGCTTTCTTTGCAGGAATGGTGCTTAACGGCTCGGAGCTTAGCCAGCGTGCGGCGCACGATACTCTGCCGTTGCGCGATGCATTTGCCGTGCTGTTTTTTGTGTCGGTCGGCATGTTGTTTGACCCAATGATTCTGATTCATGAGCCGCTTGCCGTCCTGGCAACTCTGGCGATTATTCTGTTTGGAAAATCTGCCGCCGCCTTCGCACTGGTCAGAATGTTTGGCCACTCGCAGCGCACTGCGTTAACGATTTCCGTCAGTCTGGCACAAATCGGCGAGTTCGCGTTTATTCTGGCAGGACTCGGGATTTCTTTCGGCATGCTCACCGAACACGCGCGTAATTTGGTACTCGCAGGGTCTATCTTGTCGATCATGCTGAATCCACTGCTTTTTTCTCTGCTGGAAAGTTACCTAATCAAGACCGAGATTATTGAAGATCAGAGCCTGGAGGAGGTAATTGAAGACGAGGCCCAGACACAGGTTACGTTTTGCGATCACGTTTTAATTGTTGGCTATGGACGAGTGGGAAGCCTGCTCGGCGCCAAGCTTATTGAGCAAGGTGTTCCGCTAGTGGTGATTGAAAACTCGCGTCCAAGGGTTGAAGCCCTGCGTGAGCAAGGCATCAGTGCGGTATTGGGCAACGCGGCGAATCAAGAAATCATGGAACTGGCAGGCCTCGACTGCGCGCGCTGGCTGCTGCTGACCATTCCAAACGGCTACGAATCAGGTGAAATCATCGCCTCCGCCCGTGCCAAGCGCCCCACCATCGAGATTATTGCCCGCGCCCACTACGATGATGAAGTCTCCTACATCATGGCTCGCGGCGCAGATAAAGTCGTGATGGGCGAGCGCGAAATTGCCAACAATATGCTCAACTCAATTAACTTAGGGAAAGATATTTCCATTAATCCCTGGGCCGAATAACGCCGTTACGGTGCGCAGGGGCCAATTACACGTAATCCTCTAAGCCATGCGCATCGTAGCAAGGCGGCAATCGAGCAAATCCCGATGAGCTGACACTCGTCAGTGATTTGGGTGCGCGAAAGAAGCCAACGCCGTTACGGTGTGCAGGGGCAAATTAAACGTAATCCTCTAAGCCATGCGCATCGTAGCAAGGCGGCAATTGAGCAAATCCCGATGAGCTGACATTAGTCAGTGATTCGGGTGCGCGAAAGAAGCCAACGCCGTTACGGTGTGCAGGGGCCAATTAAACGTAATCCTCTAAGCCATGCGCATCGTAGCAAGGCGGCAATCGAGCAAATCCCGATGAGCTGACACTCGTCAGTGATTCGGGTGCGCGAAAGAAGCCATAAATCTGCCGGGAGCAGATTTAAACGCAGCTTGCGGCGGCCCCGTAGGGGTGAGGCCTATGGATGGGCCGAATAACGCCGTTACGGTGTGCAGGGCGACGAGGATTTATCTTTCCCAGTAGGACTCTTCAAGACTGTCCTCTCGCTCCGGCAGGCCTCGCATTAGTCGCGGGGAATGCTGGTTCAATACTTGATAACTGACTCGATTAGCGTATTTGCAGACCTGCGCCAGCGAAGAATAAGTCAGGTATTCAAGGGCATGTTTGCTGGAGTTTGGCACTGAGGAACGGTGAAAACCATTGGCTGCAATATCGTGTAGCAGTGCGGAAAGCGCGCCGTCCCCCGCCCCGTTGGTATTCATTATTTTCTCGGGACCGCCCATATAAGGAGCGATGTGAGAGAAAATGCGCAGAGGTTGGGTGCAGTTCTCACGGCGCATCGCGCGGCTGAATTCATATTGATTGAACTCGGCAATCGCGCCGGGCAGCAACGGATGGTTGGTGGCTCGTTTGTTGGCGTCCTCGGTATAGCTGCCCATGTAGAGGCCACTCGGTCCTGCAGTACATAACACCAGATCGGCCCATTCCAGCGCCTGATTGGTCGCCATCAAAGGATCGCTGAGGCCGGTAAGGGCAAAAGCTTCGTCCTCATTCATTGCCAGAATAGTCACGTTTTCACGGATAAAATCGCGCCATGCCTGCGGATCTTCGGCGATCACGTACTGTGTACCGAGGGTTAATACCACTGGCACGTTATATTTTTTGGCATAAGCGATCGCCTGACGGGTTGCATCGGGCATCGGATCTTCGGCTTCCCCACGCAGCAGGTAAGAAGTCAGTACCAGCGCCGAAGCTCCGGCTATCACCTCTTCGGGAATACTTTCTGCCCGCAGCTGGTTCATCTGTCCGGGGCTGATGGCAAAAGTGCGCTCGCCGCTTTCGTTAATTAGCGTAAAACAGCGGCCAATCGCGCCATCTACCCCCTGTAGATAATCCAGATCGGTGCGGCTGGAGGTATTACACAGATAGCGATAGGCATAGCTGCCAATTTTAATGTTGCTACACATCACGCCGAGCAGCACCGAACGGTCATCGGCCAACACTGAATAGTTGTGCAGAGTATTGCCGATAGTGCCTCCGGCAAACTCGTGAGTAATCAACGTCTGACTGGTTAATTCTTGATAAAGCAGCTCGGCCCGCTCGTCGTCAATCAGGCTCGACTGCCCGGCGACCAGTCCATAGCGAGCGATAACCTCGTCATCGACCTTGGCCTCGATATCCACCAAAGTCTGATCAATCCCGACAATATAAGAGGCGCTCGCATCAGGCTGGGCGTTAAGCAGCATTGAATCACGCAGCAATGGATCGCGCGCGCTTACGGGAAAATAGTGTTTTGACTTACGTTTACCGGGAAATTTCATGGGATTTGGTTTAGGCAGTGAAACATGCGGGGATGTTATCACAGGAGAACAATTGATATAGGGCAGTTATTATTTGGGCTGGCGACCGGCACCAGCCAAAACAGGGGTCTTGCGGTATTAGAAGTGTTGCGACACCAGCTGTTGCAGCATATCGATGTGATCGTCGCGATCGTTTAATGCTTCGATGTATTCAAACTTCTCACCACCTGCGTGAAGGAATAGTTCACGGTTTTCTCCGTTTATTTCCTCGATGGTTTCCAGGCAGTCGGCAGAGAAGCCCGGGCACACAATCTGAATATGTTTCACGCCCTGGCCCGGCAGGCTTTCCATGGTGGCATCGGTGTATGGCGTCAGCCAAGGCTCACGACCAAAACGTGACTGGAAGGTCAACATGATTTTACCGGGAGCCAGTTGCAGCGCGGTAGTCAGCGCCTGAGTGGTAGCCTGGCAACGCTGCTGATAGTCATCACCCAGTGCGACGAAACGTTTTGGAATGCCGTGGAAAGACAGAACCAGTCTATCCGGCTCGCCGTGTTTGGCGAAAGATTCCAGAATGCTGGCCTTAAGTGCCGAAATATAGGCCGGATGTTCGGCGTAATCGCGGATAAAGCTTACCGATGGCAAACGGCGCTGTTCTTTCAATACGCGCGCGACGCCGTCAAACACTGAAGCGCTGGTCGAGCAGGAATACTGTGGATACATCGGCAGAACGACCATTTTGGTCACACCCTGTTCCAACAGGCGACCAATGCCGTCTTCCAGGCTGGGTTTACCGTAACTCATCGCCAGTTCGACCGGTGTGTCAGGGAAACGCGCGGCGAGTGCTTTTTGCTGACGCAGGCTGTAAACCATCAAAGGTGAGCCTTCATCCATCCACACGGATTTATAAAGCTTGGCCACGCGAGGGGAGCGGAAAGGCAGGATCACGCCTTGCAAAATAGGCCACCAGATCAGCCGATTGGTATCAACCACGCGAATATCACTTAAAAACTCAGCCAGAAAACGTTTTACCGCCGCCGTGGTTGGAGCCTCCGGGGTTCCCAGGTTAACCAGTAACACACCGAATTTCGTCTGCATCATGCTGAATTCCCTAAATAATATTACTAATTTTTTAACACAGGGCAAATGACCTGTCTGAATGCGCCCTTATTGTAACCAAACTCAGGCAAATCGGAACCGATAACAGCAAATGGGATTAACAATCAATGCGATTTATGAGGGGGAAACGGGGGAGTTGCAGGTAAAACCAAGGCGACCGAAGCCGCCCTGATAACGTTAATTCACTTCACGGCAATTAGCCCAGAATAGCAGCCAGTTCTTCGCGAACTTCGCTCACTTTCTTGGTGCCGTCAATTTTAACATATTTGGTGTTACCGGCTTCGGCTTCTTTACCGTAGTAAGAAACCAGCGGCTCGGTCAGCTCGTGGTATTCCACCAGACGTTTACGAACAGTTTCTTCCTGATCGTCTTTACGGGTAGTCAACTCTTCGCCAGTGGCGTCGTCTTTGCCTTCAACCTTAGGTGGGTTAAATTTAATGTGGTAAACGCGACCCGATGGTGCGTGAACGCGACGGCCAACGATACGGTCAACGATCAGTTCATCAGGAACGTCAAATTCCAAAACGAAATCAACGCTGATGCCAGCTTCTTTCATGGCGTCTGCCTGTGGAATGGTGCGTGGGAAACCATCCAGCAGGAAACCGTTACGGCAATCTTCCTGAGTAATACGTTCTTTAACCAGGGCAATAACCAGTTCGTCGGTAACCAGTTTACCGGCGTCCATAATCTCTTTAGCTTTCTTGCCAAGATCACTTCCGGCCTTAACAGCTGCGCGCAACATATCACCAGTAGAGATTTGCGGAATACCGTAATTCTCCATGATGAATTGAGCCTGAGTACCCTTACCTGCGCCCGGAGCGCCCAGCAGAATGATACGCATTGCGTAAATCCCCTTGCATTGTAATTTTATTAAAAGTCGAAAACGGTCAACCATACCATTCTGCGCCCCCTTCCTCAAGAAAGGGGGACGGCTAGTTAGCTATTTAAGAATAACTACAAAGCGATGGCTGCCTGTTTTTTCGCCTGCAAGGTTTGTGAGACAACAGCAACAATGATGATACAGCCGCCAATCACTGCATTTGCAGTGGGAGCTTCATGCAAGAACAGATAGATCCACAGCGGGGCCAGCGCCGTTTCGAGCAATAAAAACAGACCTGCGTTGGCCGGTGCAACGTAGCGTGTTGACAAGGAAATCAGCCCCATTGCCAACGGCATAATCATCGCCCCTTCAATAACCAGCCACAACCACTGCTGCGCGTGCAGCTCACTAAGTGTCGAAACCATCCCTGCCCCGGCGAACATTGGCACAATCACTGACGCCAGCACGCCGCCCAACGATGGCAAAGCCAGAGTTCCGTTTTCGACCCGTGAGGCGAAAATAAAGGCCAATGCCATAAATACCGCGGTTGCCAATGCGAAGTAGTTCGCTGTTCCATCAACGCCCGCCTGTCGCCCTGACATGACAATCACCACGCCGAGCATGCCAATCACTGCCGCAACCATCAAAGAACGATCGATTTTAGTACTGAAAAACAGCCGTGAGATGATGGCGGAAACAAACGGCGTCGAAGAAATAATCACTAATACCGTCGCAATATTGCCGCGGTTAAGCGCATTCACGAAGCAGGCCGATGAAGCGCAAAAAAACAGCACCGACAGCAGATTTTGGCGAGTAATCCACGGCACACCCAGCACCGAACGGCTTTTCGGCACCAATAGCCAGATGGCAAAGACTACCGCCCACATCAATAATCCACGTAAAACCACAATAAGCCAGGAGTCTTCCACTGCCATCAAACGGATAAACACCGAATCTGAACTGAGAATGACGCCACCTAGAATGCCGATCAGGTTGCCGTTAACTGCGCTTGATTTACTCATCTTATATTCCATAGTTTTGAAATATCTTCAAAAACGCTACCGGTACAGTTGACCGGACGTCCATTCTGTCCGCGCGTCCAGCGGGACAGGCGAAGGGTATTACTGTGTTCAAAATAACTGCCGTTAAGCTCTTTGGTGGTCTGACGCTGCTGCTCGGTAAATGACGGCACGTGGAAGCAGCTGAAAGGCAATCCTGGTTCACCCAAAGACTGCAAATGCTGGCCGTCAGGCAACCAGATATCGATGGGATCGACACTGGCAACGTTAAACGGCTGCCATCCTGGCGCATTAATCGTTTCCAGCGCCCTTTCCAATGGCGCTTCCGAGACCGTAGAGTGCTCGAACAAACGCAGCTCGCTTCGCAGCAGCATGCTGTAGTCTTCCGGGCGCACAGCAATAAGCGTCAGTCCAACTGCCACCGAGGCGTGCTTGTGCAGCGGTGCCAAAAACAGCGAGCCGTGTTCGATCAAGTCATCGTGCATATTGGTAGCAAAACTGTGCGACGCATCGACAACAAAACGGTTTTGCGACCTTGGCAGACTGTTCAATTGGCCGGTGTAGGGATTGACGTGAGTGACAATCTGTACGCCGCTGTTTTCCGTACCTTCGGCAACAAAAGGCCGAAATAGCATATCGATCGGCTCATAATGCTGATGGTTTGCCAGGCTCAAAGAAATATTCTGCTTATGTAGCAAGTGGGACAGCATCGCCAACCCGACGCTGACCGACTGGACCATAAACACATCATACTGCTCGAGACGGTAAACCTCGGTAAGTCTCTCCCTGACTGCTTCACGTAACTGGTTCACTTTCTTGTAAAAGTGTCCACCACCGTGCTGCATCTGGAGTTGGGGTGACAATGCTGAAGGGTCCATTAGTCGATTAACTCCTTCTGATAAAGCAGTGGCAAGACGTTGTCGCGAAACACAGAACCGACACCGACTTCGCAAGGAGGCTTGCGGTAGTTAACCCAGGCAATCTCGGCGATTTCAGAGCTGGCTACCGGTTGGCCCACGACCTCAACCTGATACACGTGATTTTCTATCGCCACGGATTCAAACTCGGCGATGCCGTGAAACAGGCCAAAAGGCTTAATCTCCGCCGCTTCAACGTTGAGCTCCTCCTTGAGCTCGCGACGCAGGCAGGACAGATGGTCCTCCCCCTGCAACGGCTTACCGCCCGGGGAGATGAACACGTCCGTGCCTTCTTTGCGCGTCAACAGCAGCGAACGGTTACGGATAATAATGGCCGAACACTTGATGATGGTTTTCATCACAGGCTCCACTCAGGCAGCTTCAGCAGGAGAGGTGGCAACTTTTTTCGCCAGGCTCAGGGATTCACCAGACAGGAATTTGACGATGTTCAGAGCCAACGGCGTTTTTTCACGCAGGTAGGCCATAATGGTATCGTCACTCGGAGTAGAGAAACTGTCGCCAAAAATACTCACGCCTTCCAGTGACTTGGTAGAAATACCCAGTTGTAGCAGGCGATATTTCACATCATCGGATGACTGGGCAAATTCATATATTGGTGAGTGATATTGAATACCAAACTCTTTCATTAAATCGACGAGATAATCTTTGGCAACCTGACGTTGCTCAGGGAACTCTTGCTGATAATGGGTGATCCCGTCATTGATGACGTCAATGTCATGACGGCGACAGAAATCAATTAGATGTGCGTGAATTGCTAATTTTTCGCCAAGCAATACTAAATTCTTTCTATACTTTAAAATATCGCCTTCGATATTTTCGATAGCGATGCTACGGAAGGTTCCACTAATATCTTCGACTGTGTGTTCTACTACCAAATCCCCAAAACGGGTTTTAAGTTCATCAACACGATGAGAAAGAATGCCACGATGTAGGGAACATCCGCTGTTCGCTGAATACAGGTGAACCGGTATACCCTGTAACATCAGATAACAGGCTGCTAAGGTACTGTCACGACCACCGGTAAACATCACAAGTTGAGTTTTTACGTAAGTATTTTTCATATTGATCCTTAATATTTACTGGGATACTCGGGTGCAAGGCACTCATGGCTGCTGTGTAAGGTTGTCCCGCCACGCCAACCTGGAGATTAACTTCGCCATCCTGGCGCTTCGTGTCGGGACAAGGTCGAGACTAAAGGGTTTTTTTTAGCTTAGAAAATGATATAAACAGACAGACGAGTTGAAATTAACTAACAAGGTGGCGCTATGTCAGATCTCCCTTCACTGCGCGCATTGCACTACTTTAAACAAGCCGCGATGTTCGAAAGCTTCAGCGCAGCAGCAGAATCTTTGAATGTCACCCACAGCGCAATCAGCCACCAAATAAAGAATCTGGAAACCTGGTTAGGCACGCCTTTATTTAAACGTACTGCCGGACGGGTTTATTTAACTCAGGATGGCGAGACATTAAAAAAATGCTGCGAACAGGTATTTAGAAATATAGAGGCGACCTGCAAAGAAATTAAAACTCGAGAAGAAAACAGCCTTATTATTTCCTGTGCACCAAGTTTTTTGTCACAGTGGTTAATTCCGCGAATCAATCGTTTCTCACAGCTGCATGAAAATATTGCCCTCACCTTTCAGACCCATGTAAACATTGAAAATGTTCAGGATGAGAGGACTGATATTTTAATCAAAAGTAATGAAACATTATTGCCAGAGGAAATTGAAGCGACGCTTATTACTGTCGATTATATCGGCCCGGTGTGTTCGCCAGAATTTCGCCACCGCTTCACTTATGAGACCGATTTTACGACCCAACCGCTGCTGCATGCTGATACTAAAATCAATGCCTGGCAGGAATGGGCGCGTAAAACCAATACACGGGGAGACTTTATTTCCGGTAAGCATTTCGACAATCTTACGTTAGCAATCCAGGCCGCTAAAAACGGTTTAGGGATTATTATGACGCCGCAGATTTTGGTGAAAAAAGAAATTCAGGAAGGGAGTTTGATTGCACCGCTAGGCTTCACCGAGGTCGACAGAGCCACTTATATGCTGGTTAAGCGTGTGCGCAGCCATGAACGTGAGATAACATTGTTTCGACACTGGTTATTAGAAGAGGCCAGCCGGGGTTAGCGACTGGCCTCTGATGTTGGCAGGCGCTAATCAACGCCTGCCTTAATAACTGCCTGAAAGAAGACTTTAAGCCTGCAGCAGGGTATTCATGCGGCGAATAAACTGGTTAGGATCTTCCAGCGTACCGCGCTCGGCGAACAGTGCCTGATCGAGCAACAGCTCTACCCATTCAGAGAACTGATCTTCCTGAATTTCATCAGCGGCACGTTTAACCAGCGCGTGTTCAGGGTTCAGTTCGAAGATGTATTTCACCTCTGGCGCATCCTGACCCGCTGCGGCAAAGAGCTTGGCCATCTGCGTGCTCATTTCATCGGCACCGGTGGTGACAATTGCCGGAGTATCGGTCAAACGGTGCGTCAGGCGGACTTCTTTGACGCGATCTCCCAACAGCGTTTTCACGCGCTCGACGAATGGCTCAAGTGCCTTGTCAGCATCTTGCTGCTCTTCACTCTTCTCATCGGCCAGCTTGTCCAGAGACTCGTCGGCTTTGCTGACAGACTGCAACGACTTACCATCGAATTCAGTCAGATAGCTCATCATCCATTCATCAATGCGGTCGGAAAGCAGCAGAACCTCGATACCCTTTTTACGGAATAACTCAAGGTGCGGGCTGTTCTTGGCTGCAGCATAGCTGTCGGCAGTGATGTAATAAATCTTGTCCTGACCTTCCACCATGCTGGCAACGTAATCTTCCAGAGACAGTGTTTGCTCGGAAGAGTCGTTACGAGTGCTGGCAAAGCGCAGCAGTTTGGCAATGGTTTCTTTGTTGCTGCTGTCTTCTGCAGGGCCTTCTTTCAATACCAGACCAAACTGTTTCCAGAACTGTAGATATTTTTCTGCGTCGTCTTTGGCCAGTTTTTCCAGCATTTGCAAGGCGCGCTTGCTCAGGGCACTGCGCAGATTCTGGGTTACGCGGCTATCTTGCAGAATTTCACGCGAAACGTTCAGCGGAAGATCGTTGGAATCTATCAGGCCGCGCACAAAGCGCAGGTAGTTCGGCATAAACTGCTCGGCTTCGTCCATGATAAAGACGCGCTGCACGTACAGTTTCAGGCCATGCTTGTGGTCACGGTTCCACATGTCCCACGGCGCCTGCGAAGGAATATACAGCAGGCTGGTATATTCTTGCTTACCCTCGACGCGGTTGTGGCTCCAGCTCAGCGGATCGCTGAAATCATGGGAGATATGCTTGTAAAACTCAGTGTATTCTTCGTCGGTGACTTCAGAGCGACTGCGGGTCCACAGGGCTTGAGCCTTGTTGATTTGGTCCCAGGTAGTGGTGTCGTCTTCTTCGTTGCGGGTTTCAATTTCAACCGGCAGCGCAATGTGGTCGGAATATTTGCTGATGATCGAACGCACACGCCAGTCATCCAGAAACTCGTCCTGATCTTCGCGCAGATGCAGGGTGATTTCAGTGCCGCGATCGGCTTTCTCGATATCTGCCAGAGTGTATTCGCCTTCACCGGCAGATTCCCAGAATACGCCCTCTGAGGCGCTTACGCCTGCTGCACGGGTCCGAACGGTGACTTTATCAGCCACGATAAACGCTGAATAGAAGCCCACGCCGAACTGACCAATCAGTTGGCTATCCTTGGCCTGCTCGGAGCCTACGGACTGCAGGAAAGCCTTGGTGCCTGATTTGGCGATAGTCCCGAGATTATCAATCACCTCGTCGCGGGTCATGCCGATGCCGTTATCGCTGAGTGTCAGGGTACGTTTTTCTTTGTCAAACGCCAGGCGGACGTGAAGATCGGCGTCGCCTTCATAGAGATCAGGTTTTGACAGCGCGCAGAAACGCAGTTTGTCCGCCGCATCCGAGGCGTTGGAGATCAACTCACGCAAGAAAATTTCTTTATTCGAATATAGCGAGTGGATCATCAGGTGGAGTAACTGTTTTACTTCCGACTGGAATCCGCGGGTCTCTTGTCCTTTCATACTCATCAAATACCTCAATCAAACCGTTTGAGTGGTTAAAACGAAACTGTGTTCAAAACAGACTGAGAATGAAATGGGGTGCTAAAGGGAAATATTCAAGAGGAAAGGACAAGGAAAGATAAAAACAAGCGCTATTTGATTATTTAAGAATCGAATAGGCCAGCTAGTTAAATGCTTTGAACAGTAGGAGGGATTTAAAAAACAGAACGTATTGTCGGCACTGGGTCGGGTTTAAAAAACAGACCGTCTAAGTAGTTGCTGCTGTAGCAAGGCGGCAAGTAAGTTTAGCCCCGAGAGCTGACTGAAGTCAGTGACCGGGGTAAGCGAGTGAAGCCAACGCAGCTACAGCTTTAAATACGACGACGGATCAATACTTAAACAGATGACGCCCAGCAAGAGAGTGGGCTAGCGTAGTGCCGTCGACCATCTCCAACTCTCCGCCGACCGGCACACCATGAGCGATGCGGCTGGCAACAACGCCGTACTGACCACACATTTCGGCGATATAGTTTGCGGTCGCGTCCCCTTCGACTGTCGGGTTAGTCGCGAGGATCACTTCCTGAATGCTTTCGCTTTCAAGACGTTGTTCAAGCCTGCCCAAACCAATGTCATCAGGACCAATGCCGTCCAGCGGGGATAAATGCCCCATCAGCACAAAATAACGCCCTGAAAACTGACCAGTTTGCTCGATAGCGTGAATGTCCGCCGGACTTTCTACCACACAAATCTGACCATTTTCCTTGCGCCTTGGGTTGGCACAAATGGTGCAAATATCCTGCTCGGTAAAGGTCCGGCAATCGGCACAGTGGCCAATTTCGGACATTGCCCGGGTCAGAGACTGCGCCAGCCGCATTCCGCCACTGCGATCGCGCTGCAGCAGCTGGAATGCCATACGTTGCGCTGACTTCGGACCAACGCCCGGCAGGCAGCGTAACGCCTCCATTAATGATTCAAGGAGTGGGCTGGTTTGCATCAGAATGGCATCTTAAAGCCCGGTGGCAACTGCATGCCGCCAGAAACTGCTGCCATTTTCTCTTTCTGCGTTTCATCGATACGACGAGCCGCATCGTTGAATGCTGCAGCGATCAGGTCTTCCAGCATGTCTTTGTCATCTTCAAACAGGCTTGGATCGATCTCAACGCGACGAACGTTGTGCGCTCCGTTGATAGTAATTTTAACCAGACCTGCGCCAGATTCGCCGGTAACTTCAATGGTCGCTATCTCAGCTTGTGCCTGCTGCATTTTTTCCTGCATTTGCTGGGCCTGTTTCATCAGGTTACCAATGCCGCCTTTTCCAAACATAATCTTCTCTCTTTGCGTCGGGCCGCGTATGTGCACCATGCTCCTACTGCGGCGGTTAAATGGGGCGAATACTTTCTTCGTCCAGCTCGGCATCAAAGAAACGACGCAGAGTCTGGATATTATTATCCGCGATAATCGACTGACGCGCCTGCGCCAGTTTTTCTTCATAAATTGCCTGCCGCCATTCCAGCGGCGTGCGGGTCGCCAGATTGTCGTCTTCAACCACGCTTAGCGTAATTTGTTGCTCATAAAGCGCTGCCAGTGCGTCTGCCAACGTTTTATGTGCCGTCGGCGAGTTTAAATGACGCTGCGCCGAACGCAAATGTAGACAGAGGGTAGCCGAATCAGGGCGTTCAAGGAAAGCGTTAAGCGCTAATTGCTGAACCAGTTTCGGAATAGTCAGCTGCTGGATAATCGCCGCCCACTCGTCGCGTTCAATGGCTTCCTCAGCCAGACGCGAGGCCAGCTCAGGCGATTTTTCATGTTCTAACGCGGCGCGCAGAGCCTTGGGAGTCGCAACAGGTTCAGGCGCAGCCTCCGGCTCGTTAACCGTTTTCCAGCGATAGGCTTCTTCCTTGACCGGTACTGCCGGTGCTTTCTTCTGAGCAGTCGCGCCCTTGCGCTCTAGCGAACGCTCGGTAACTGAAGCCAGTCGCTCCAGCACCGTATTTGCCGGCTGCGCTTTTCCAGGCGCGGCCGGCTCAGCTTTTTTTGGGGAAGAGCTTCCCTGCTGCCGATGTAGCTGTGTTCGCGCCTGTAGCAGCTGCGCGGTGGAATCCGGGATGGCAGCTTCTGACTGTGGCGGAGCATGGCGAGACGGCGCTACGGCGGACGGCGGCGCGCTGTTTTGCACTGGCTGCTGTTGCGCAGCGGACGCGCGTGGTGTAGTGATTTCCGGTTCTGCGATCAACACTTTTGGATGAAAAGCCAGCGCGCGCAGCAGAGTCATTTCGACCCCCATGCGTTTGTCTGGCGCAAACGGCAGCTCTTTGCGGCCAATCAGCAAAGTTTGATAATACAGCTGCACGTCGGTTGGCGGAATAACTCGCGCCAACTCACGCAAACGTTGTTCAATTGAAGCGTAATGGTTGTCGAGAACCGACGGCAAAAGCTGAACCATGGCGATGCGGTGCAGCAGTGCCAGCGTTTCCACCAGCAAGGTTTCCCAGTCAACACCCCGTGAAGCAGCGTGTTCAACCTGCGCCATTACCGTTGCGCCATCTGCACTGACCAGTGCTTCAAGAATCGCCAGCGGCTGCTCGTCGTCGAGCGTTCCGAGCATCTGCGATACGGTTTCGGTAGTAACCTGCCCCTGCCCCATGGCGATCGCCTGATCGGTCAGACTCAGCGCATCGCGCATACTGCCATCGGCAGCACGGGCCAGCAATTGCAGTGCTCGCGCTTCACTGGTGATCTGCTCGGCGTTCAACACCTTATCAAGCTGTTTGCGGATCTGTTCGACGTCCAGCGCCTTAAGATGAAATTGCAGACAGCGCGACAGAATTGTCACCGGCAGCTTTTGCGGATCGGTGGTTGCCAGCAGGAATTTGACGTGCGAAGGCGGTTCTTCAAGCGTTTTCAACAGCGCGTTAAAGCTGTGGCGCGAAAGCATGTGCACTTCGTCAATCAGATAAACTTTGAAACGCCCACGAGCCGGGGCGTACTGCACATTGTCGAGCAATTCACGGGTATCTTCGACT
Organism: Serratia sp. M24T3; assembly: GCF_000257645.1. Taxonomy (GTDB): domain Bacteria; phylum Pseudomonadota; class Gammaproteobacteria; order Enterobacterales; family Enterobacteriaceae; genus Rouxiella. The sequence continues at coordinate 469 of NZ_AJHJ01000032.1, read as the reverse complement.
TTGGTTCGCGAGGCGGCGTCTATCTCGATCAGGTCAACAAAGCGCCCTTGCTCGATTTCACGGCAGTTATCGCAAACGCCGCACGGCGTAGAAGTAATGCCGGTTTCGCAGTTCAGGCCTTTGGCCAACAGGCGGGCAATGGAAGTTTTACCCACGCCACGAGTACCAGAGAAAAGATAGGCGTGATGGATCCGCCCCAGCGACAGGCCATTAGCCAGTGCCGTCAGCACATGTTCCTGACCAACAACGTCAGTGAAAGTTTGGGGGCGCCACTTACGGGCAAGAACCTGATAGCTCATTAATACCGGAGAAGTCGAGGGGTCTGTAGCGTTATGTTATCACAGCCTCGCCCGCACGAGCGAGGGCTAGAACAAACGAGTAAATCTAAAGGCATTCGAGTTACAGGTAGGCGGCACCTGCGCGCATCCCCAGAAGCGACATAAGTCAGTGACTGGGGTAAGTAAAGGCA
>NZ_AJHJ01000031.1 GCF_000257645.1 Serratia sp. M24T3 | reverse complement strand
CCGTTTTGGCGGTGACCATCATGATTGGAATATCAGAGAACTGGCGAATATCACGGCAAATAGTCAGACCGCTGCTGCCGGGCAGCATCAAATCAAGCAAGATCATGGTCGGCGGGTTGGACTGCACCAGCGGGATAACATCGTTGCCGTTGGTCAGCCACTCGGTGGCATAGCCCGCTGCCTGTAAATAATCGACCAACAGTTGGCCCAGTTTAGGCTCATCTTCAACAATCAGAATTTTTAGCGGTTGGTGATCCGCATTAACGTATTCATTCATCACAATCTTTGTCCGATAGGAAGTGAAAGCGGCAGCAGCAGGGTAATTCTCACTCCGCCGGATGGGGAATGTTCGGCGCTAAGCTTACCGCCGTGAGCCTCTACAATATTCTGACAGATAGCTAATCCCAGCCCGGAACCCCCGCTGGCGCGGTTGCGCGAGCCTTCTGTGCGGTAAAAACGCTCGAAAATCTTCTGCAACTGCTCATCATTTAGCCCGGGGGCAGTATCCTGAAAATAAACTTGCAGGAATTTGTCACGACGAGTGGCAATAATCTCTAGTCCTCCGCCTGAATCAGTATAGCGCAGGCTGTTTTCCAGCAGATTATTAAACAGCTGTGATAAACGATGAGGATCGCCAAAAATGGGTGCCTTTTCTGAAAGATCGCTGGTTATGCTCAGCTGTTTGGCGTGGAAACGTTCGCGGAATGCGGCTTCAGCCAATTGAATCAGGTGTACCACGTCGGTTTCTTCTTTGCGATAGGCCAGCGCTCCGGCATCTGACAGCGACAGTTGGTAGAGGTCATCAACCAGCTTGGTCAGAATCGATACTTCCGACTGCAACGACGCCAGTGAATCCAGCGACATTTTTCTCACCCCGTCCTGCATGGCTTCCAACTCGCCGCGCAGCACGGCTAACGGAGTGCGCAGTTCGTGAGAAATATCGGCCATAAACGCCCGGCGCATCTGCTCGTTTTTCTCAAGCGTTATCGCCAGCTGATTGAAGTCCTGCGCTAGCTTGCCAAGCTCGTCCTGAGTCCCGACCTTGACCCGGCTGCTGAAATCGCCTGCCGCCAGCTGATGAGTTCCCTTAACTAATCGTTTGACCGGAGCCAGCATGCCACGCGAGAGAAGCCAGGTCACGGCCGCCGCCAGCAGGGTGGTGAAGCCCATGATTATCCAGCTGGTGCGACGCTGCTGTTGGTCGAAGTTGATGTCGGCGTTGCGCGTCAGGCGTTCGGCCGGAGTAGAAACCACAGTGCCGATAAACGTGCCTTTCACCATCATTTTCCTGCCGGAACCCATCAAGTCGGCGGGAATGTCTGATTCTGAACCGGCGATGCGGCGATCGCTGCTATCGAGTATCCAGAATTTGGTGCGCCAGCCGAGGGGTGGTAAAAGCTGACTGTTTTCATCGTTTTGGTCGAAGGTGCGCATCATCTGGTAGACGGCTCTATCGTTATTTTTAACGAAATCCCAGTTGCCGTGCTGCTCGTACTGCTGCTCCAGATAGTCGGCGATCATCTCCACTCGCTGTTCATTGCCGTGGCGAATGTAGTCGATGAAGCCGTGTTCGAAGCTTAGCCTGACGCCCCAGTTCATGGTGACCATCACCAGACTGCAGGTCAGGAAGATGGCGAGAAACAGTTTGGCGGTGATGCCTGGTCTCATGATTTTCTCATCGGGTCTGAGGAGGCGGACGCATTATGACGGCGGTCGGCCAGGGCGTTAGTCTGTGATTCATCCGGTACGCGCAGGAAAATCCAGGCAGGGAACGCGATAATCAGCGTCATGCAGATATAACAGTAAATAAAGGCGCTTTGCATCGCGGCGCTGCCGGGGTTGATTTGCTGATGGGCAAACAGGCCAATCAGGATTCCCGCCACGCTAACCCCAAGGCTCATCGACAGCTGCATAATCATTGACAGCAGGCTGTTGCCGCTGCTGGCAAGACGCGGCGGCAAGTCTTTCAGCGTCAGGGTATTCATCGACGAGAAGCGCAGCGAGTTGACCATGCCCTGGAAAAACAGCACCACCGGAATCATCCAGTAAGCGCCGTAAATAGCCACCAGCGGCATACACAGCGTGATCACTGACAGCAGCAGCGTGGCGCTGACCAGCGCTTTGCGATACCCCAGCCTGTTGACCAGCCGGACCACGATACGCTTCATGCCCATGCTGCCCAACACCATCGGGATCATCATCAAACCGGCATGGAAAGGGGTAAATCCCATACCCAGCTGCAGGAAAACCGGAGTCATAAACGGCAGCATCCCGCTACCGATACGGCCAAGGAAACTGCCGGTCAGACCAATGGAAAAGGTGCGAGTGTGAAAAAGGCGCAGAGAAAACAGCGCCGAGAGATTGCCGCGCGCGTGCAGCCAGTAACTGCCCAGCGCGGCAATGCCAATAATTACCAGCAGTGCCAGAGCCAGCGGTGACAGGTTGAGTCCCTTGTTACCCTCCAATGCCAGAGTCAGCGTCGCCATGCAAACCGCCAGCATGAAGAAGCCGCTGATATCAAAGCGCCGGGTCTGCATTTTATAGTTGGGCATCAGGGTTAGGGTGGCGATAGCTCCGGCCAGGCCAACCGGTAGATTAATCAGGAAAATCCAGTGCCAGCTGGCGTACTGGACCAGAAAACCGCCCAGCGCCGGACCCATTAACGGGCCAATCTGCCCCGGCAGAGTCACAAAAGTCATCGCCGCCATATATTCACTGCGCGGCACAATTTTTAACACCGTCAGCCGCCCGACCGGCACCATCATCGCGCCGCCTATACCTTGCAGCACCCGCGACATCACCAGCTGTTGCAGCGTGGACGACTGCGCGCAAAACAGAGAACCCAGCGTAAACAGGATAATTGCCGAGAAGAACACCCATTTTACGCCGACCTTGTCCGCCAACCAGCCGCTGGCGGGCAGCATTACGGCGACAGTGAGCACATAAGCCACCACTACGCTGTGCATCTGCAGAGGGTTTACGCCAAGACTGGTGGCCATCGAGGGTAGGGCTGTATTGACGATAGTGGTATCAAGAGATTGCATAAAGAAGCCGAAGGCAACGATCCATAGTTGCCAGCGCACTGAAATGGGTAGGGTGGTTCCGGAAGCTTCAGTCATCGTTATGTTGTGCCTGATAGAGTTTTTTTCACTGCGTCAATTCTGACTTTACTATACAGCAAGCTGATTGTTATCGTTTTTTAGATTGCGAGCAGAAATCAGATTGGCATCGGCATTCAGTTTAACGAAGTTGACCGGTGAAAGAATGGAGGAATTAAGGAGTCCTTTTCATTCTGTGACAATTTAACGCGGTGATGATGACTGAGTATTATTGGCGTGAAGTGCTAAGGTTAGTACTGCGATTCGCAAGCTAATTAACTTCTTCATTCAAGCAAGTCATCAGAAAAAGGAGAGCATGATGAGTAAAAGAGAATTGGGTCGTTCCGGTATTCAGGTTCCACAGCTGACCTTCGGCGGCAATGTGTTTGGCTGGACCATCGACCAATCAACCTCTTTTAGCGTTCTCGATGCGCTATTGGAACACCAGCTTAATTTCATTGATACCGCCGATGTTTATTCGCGTTGGGCAGAAGGAAATCAGGGCGGAGAGTCGGAAACCATTATCGGTAACTGGCTGAAGAAAAGCGGCAAACGCGACAAAATTGTTCTGGCGACCAAGGTCGGCATGGAAATGGGGGACGGGCAAAAAGGCCTCTCGCCAAGCTATATCCGCCAGTCGGTGGAAAACTCGCTCAAGCGTTTGCAAACTGATTATATCGACCTGTATCAGGCGCACAAAGACGATGAGGACACCCCATTATCCGATACCCTGGAAACCTTCAATGCGCTGATTAAAGAAGGTAAAGTGCGCGCTATTGGCGGTTCCAACTATAGCGCAACACGCTTTGCAGAAGCGCTGAAGGTGTCTAAAGAGCAAGGTTTTGCACGCTACGAGACGCTACAGCCGGAATACAATCTCTACGATCGTAAAGACTATGAGTCTGGTCTGGAGAAAGTCGCGAGCGAAAACAGCGTTGGCGTGATCAACTATTACTCGTTGGCGAGTGGTTTCCTGTCAGGTAAATACCGCAGTAAAGAAGATGCCAGCAAGAGTAAGCGCGGTCAGGGCGTGGTCGATAAGTACCTTAACGATCGCGGGCACAAGATTATTCAGGCTCTGGATGCTGTCGCCGAGAAACATCGCGCTTCTCCGACTCAGGTTTCCCTCGCCTGGCTGATCGCTCGTCCGAGCGTTACCGCGCCTATCGTCAGCGCAACTTCATTAAAGCAGATTGACGAACTGGCATTGGCCACCAAGCTGAAGCTGGATCACGGTGATATTGAAGCTCTGGATAAAGCCAGCGCCTGGAAGTAACCCCTAAAGTGGTTAATAGGTTTAACCTTTTAAAACCATAGCGACATAAGCCCTGAGCGATATAAACCCATAGCAACGGGCACAAAAAAAGCGCCGACGTGAGTCAGGCGCTTTTTTTAGCTCATCAGCCGTTAGCTGCAAAGCAGAGAGGTTTTGCAGCCTATGGGCATTAACGGAACAGCGTTTGTGCCCAACGCGCCAGACCGGCGGTGACCGAGCCAAAATCATTACCACCAACTAGCGGGATGCCAGGCAACTGTGCCTGCAACGCGCTGCGCAGCAGAGGCGATCGCGCACTTCCGCCGGTAAGATAGATAACGTCCGGAGTAATTTCGCTGCTGGCAAGCGCGAGGCTGACCTGCTCCTGTATCCGCTCCAGCGGCTGGGCAATCGCTTCGCTAAGCTGCTGCTGGCTGATTTCTTCTGCTAATCCGGCTTCAATAAACTCCAACGCTGCGGTCACGCTTGGTCGTTCAGACAGCGCTATTTTGCTCTCTTCCGCCGCGCGCACCAGACGATAGCTCAGTCGCTGCTGGTGGATCTTCAACAGGCGCTTAACCTGACTCGGGTCTGAGGCATCACGGATCATATCCCGCAACAAGCGGCCGTTGGCGACGCTGTAAAAATCAACCTGAGCAGGAACGTCATTGGTCGCCACTGCATTCCAATACGGCAGTGAAGGCATGGCGATGCCTTTTTGCGTCTCGCTGCCCATGCCAAACTTTGGCGTCAGCTGCTTGAACGCCGTCATGATGTCGAGATCGTTTCCACCAACGCGGCAGCCACTGTGCCCCAGCAGGCTGTTCTGGCGCTCGGCCTTGTCGCGCCAGCTTGGACCCATCAGCAATACCGAGCAGTCAGTAGTACCGCCGCCGATATCCACCACCAACACGGTTTTGTCTTCCGTCAGCGTAGCCTCGAAGTCCAGGCCTGCCGCTACCGGTTCAAACTGGAAAGCGATATCGCGGAAGCCTGCGCGCGCGGCTGCACGTTCCAGAATACCCTGTGCCTGACGGTTTGCCTCTTCGCCACCCATGCCCTGGAAGTTGATTGGACGACCGATCACGGTTTGTTCGATAGTCTGCTGCAATACCGATTCGGCCTGGCGTTTGATGTGGAACATCATGGCGCAAACCAAGTCTTCAAACAGCGCAATTTGTTGGGGCTTCAGACCGTTGGCGCCCAGGAAGGATTTCGGTGAGCGCACGAAATACACGTCTTCCGGATCTTCCATATAAGTAGAAAGCGCCTGCAAGCCAAAAAGCACGCTGTTGCTGTTAACCGGAATATCTTCTTCGCGGTTGAAGTTAACACTGCGGCGCAACAGCTGTTGGTTCTCTTCGCTGCCGGTGGGTACCTGCCAGTGACGATTCAGGCATTCACTCACAGCTTCACGCGTTGGCGCACAAAGCATGGAGGGTAGATAAGCGTCACCATTTTCCAGCGCTAAAAGTTCTGCGTTGTTATCACGCATGACGGCGACGGAGCAGTTTGCCGTGCCGTAGTCAAATCCAATAAACATCACGGTTCCCCATGCCAAAGAAGGGGGGCGACTTTACCGGAGTCGCCGCCAGCAGGCAAGAAGGAAGTACGGCGCATCTTTCAGCGACTGTCAGGCGTTGCAGCCGTAATAAGCAATTTTACTATTTTGTTAATTATTATCGATAATAATACGTAGGCAGTTTTAATAAACAACTCATTATATTTAACCTAATACAACAAGTTGATTACAATTCACGAATAAGCCGTGCCGAATTGCCAACATATATTCCTTTAATAGTCGTTGGCTTTGTTACCACGCTGCCGGCACCAATTACTGATCCGCTACAAATAAACTCGCAAAGAATCGTGCTGCCGCTGCCAATGGTGACATTATCGCCTAACACTATATTTAGCCAATTTGATGAATCTGGATCGGGTGAGCCATTTTTAAACAAATCATTAGCAAAAGTCACATTGTGGCCGATAAAACAGTTTTCACCGGTAATCACGTTTTCACATAAAAAGCTGTGAGACTGAATACGACTTCCCCGGCCAATTACACAACCTTTTTGTATCTCGACAAACGGCCCGACGAACACCTCATCATTGAGAGAGCAGCCATAAAGGTTAGAGGGGCTAACGAGGGTCACATTCTGGCCCGAACTCACATCTCTTATGCTACATTCAATAATCTTCATTATTTATCCTCTGTTAGTTCCGCAACAGGTTTTCCAGCCTCCACTCAGCAAGGATTCAGCCGGTGCAAAAGACCAAATATCTTCTTCCTTATACACCTCCTTATGACTGGGCGTGGATGAGCCGTTTCCTTAGTGCGAGGGCGCTCGCAGGAATCGAATCTTTTGAGCAGGGTGTTTATCGCCGAACGATAGAGATAACAGAGCAGGGCGTGACAGCCAGTGGCTGGCTGAGCTGGCGGCCGCTGGAGCATGAGGGCACGGTGGAGCTGGAAGTTTCTGATTCATTGGAGCCGCATATCCAAAGCGTTGTCCGGCGAGTCAGGCATCTGCTGGATTTAGATGCCAATCCGCAGCTGATAGCCGAGACGCTGGGGCTGTTTGGCGACGATGTTGCAGGCATGCGCATGCCAGGTTGTATCGATAACTTTGAGCTGACGGTGCGCGCAATTCTCGGCCAGCTGGTGAGCGTTAAAATGGCAGCAACTTTCTGCGCCCGCCTGGCAGAACTCTGCGGAGAACCGGTTGTTACGCCGTTTACAGGACTGACGCGATTATTTCCCACCGCACAGCGCGTTGCCAGCCTCAGCGTAGAGCAGCTGCGCGCCATCGGTGTTCAGGCCAAGCGCGCGGCCTGCCTGATTGGAGTGGCTCAGGCAGTACAAAACGGCGAGTTACCGCTTTATGGTGTCGAGGACAGCAGCGAAGGTATAAAACGGCTGGTGGCGATGCCGGGCATTGGCGCATGGACCGCCAACTACGTCGCGATGCGTGCTTGGGGTGAAAGAGATATATTTTTACATAGCGATTATTTAATTAAGCAAAGATTTCCAAATATGACGCCAGCAACCATAAGTCGCTATGCGGAAATTTGGAAACCCTGGAGAAGTTATGCGACGTTGCTTATTTGGAATAACCCTAATTGGAAACCATAATAATCAATTGTTAAATTTGTTGATAATAAATGTTATCCCATAGTATCCGTAAGGATACAGATATTAAATAAATGAAATCCTATTTACATCAACGGGATTTGAAATCAAAAAACCGCACAAAGTGGCCGAAAGTTTTTTAACATTTTAAAAAAATACACGTACAATTCATGCGAACCGAAATTGTCTCTACTGCATTAGGCTGAACGTGTCTTTAATCCTGATCAATTCTTCTCGAAGTTTCTCACCCGCGTGGTGGGGTATCTTCGCGATACTCATTGTATTGTTTGCTCCGGCGATCTCGAGATCTCTGGAACACTTTACCTTGGGCGCTGCGAAAACGTCGGCAACGACGGATTCAATGGCGAGCTTTGTCTCAGGAGCAGACCGCGTAATTGCCACGGGCATGAAAGACCATCAGTCATCAATCTCAGAACAACTTGGCCGCATGCAAATGCAGCTGAACGCGTCGGCGAATGATGTCTCGATGCATGAAGATTTATCCTGCTCATATTGTGCATTAATTGACCAAATGGCTATAATCAGTTTGGGAAATGTAATGCTTCAGTTGTCGGGTAACCTCAGAGCTTTTATACCCAGAGAACATTTCGATTCTCCACTGTTTAGCTTCTTTAAACAGGCGGAGTTTCAACCCCGCGCACCACCGTTTTAACCGAACACCGCGTTTATACATACAGACATCGTGAAGTACCTGTGGATCTCCACAACGGTTTTCCACTATATAGACAATTTATTTTTTATTTTAGTCATTGGGTTATGAGGTGCTTTTTGCACCGGGGCTCTTACGACTTTTTTTGAACAAACTGACTGTCTGTCTTATGAAACTTTCTATGCAATCTGAGGTAATGCCATGTTTGGCTTAACTGCACTGGATCTTGCAAGGGCCCAGTTCGCCTTTACTGTGTCTTTTCACATAATTTTCCCAGCGATCACCATAGGTTTGGCGAGTTTTCTGGCTGTGCTCGAAGGGCTCTGGCTGAAAACAAAACAAGATTCCTACCGTGATTTATACCATTTCTGGTCCAAAATCTTCGCCGTAAACTTTGGTATGGGCGTTGTTTCTGGTCTGGTTATGGCCTATCAATTTGGTACTAACTGGAGCGGATTCTCTGATTTCGCCGGTAACATCACAGGTCCCCTGTTGACCTATGAAGTACTGACCGCATTCTTCCTGGAAGCTGGCTTCCTGGGCGTTATGCTGTTCGGCTGGAACCGCGTTGGACCTGGTCTGCACTTTTTCTCTACCTGCATGGTAGCGTTGGGTACAATCTTCTCCACCTTCTGGATCCTGGCGTCAAACAGCTTCATGCACACGCCACAGGGCTACAGCATCGTTAACGGTCTGATTGTTCCTGTTGATTGGCTGAAAGTTATTTTCAACCCATCGTTCCCGTACCGCTTGTTCCACATGAGTATTGCGGCGTTCCTGGCTTCTGCATTCTTTGTTGCCTCTGCTGCTGCTTACCACCTGCTGCGCGGAAACGACACGCCTGCAACACGCAAAATGTTCTCCATGGCAATGTGGATGGCGCTGATCGTTTCTCCTATCCAGGCAGGTGTGGGTGATGCTCACGGTCTGAATACCCTGAAATACGAGCCGGCTAAAATCGCAGCGATTGAAGGCCACTGGGAAAATACAGACAACAAACCTTCTCCGCTGGTATTGGTTGGTTGGCCTGACATGAAGGCTGAAGAGACTAAGTACAAGATTGAAATTCCCGATCTGGGAAGCATCATCTTGACGCACAGCCTGACCCATCAGATCCCGCCACTTAAGTCTTTCGCACCTGAAGATCGTCCTAACTCGACCATCATCTTCTGGACATTCCGCGTCATGGCGGGTCTGGGCATGCTGATGATTCTGTCTGGCTTTGTTGGTCTTTACATGCGTAAACGCGGCAAGCTGTACACCAACAAAACATTCCTGCGCTTCATGCTGCTAATGGGACCTTCTGGTCTGATTGCTCTGCTGGCTGGTTGGATTACGACTGAAGTTGGTCGTCAGCCTTGGGTTGTTTATGGCCTGCAACGCACCAAAGACGCGGTTTCAGCGCACGGTGTTGTTCACATGAGTATCACCCTGATCGCTTTCGTTGTGATCTATTGTTCAGTATTCGGCGTCGGCTACGGCTACATGATGCGTCTGATCAAGAAAGGTCCTGAAGCTCACGAGGGTGAACATCATGAAGACGGTGGTCCGGGTAAACATCGTACCCCTGCTCGTCCTCTGTCTGCAGTAAATGAAAAACTAGATTCCAGGAGCTAATGATGGGTATCGATTTGCCGTTGATCTGGTTCGTTATTATCATTTTCGGCATCATGATGTATGTCGTAATGGATGGTTTCGATCTGGGTATTGGTCTGCTGTTTCCTTTTGTTAAAAAGGAACAGGACCGTGATGTGATGATGAACACCGTTGCCCCTGTCTGGGATGGTAACGAAACCTGGCTGGTTCTGGGTGGTGCAGGCCTGTATGGCGCATTCCCACTGGCTTACTCAGTGATTCTTGATGCGCTGGCAATGCCGCTGACTATCATGCTGTTTGGCCTGATCTTCCGTGGTGTCGCCTTTGAGTTCCGCTTCAAGGCGAGCGAAGAGAAGCGTCATATCTGGGACAAATCCTTTATCTGGGGTTCTGTTGTAGCGACCTTCTGCCAGGGTGTCGTTCTGGGTGCTTTCATCGACGGTATGCCGGTTGTTAACCGCGTCTATGCCGGTGGCGCAATGGACTGGCTGACGCCGTTCACTGTGTTCTGTGGCCTGGGTCTGATCGTTGCCTATGCTCTGCTGGGTGCAACCTGGTTGACCATGAAAACCGAAGGCAACCTGCAAACTCGCATGCATGACCTGACTAAGCCACTGCTGTATGTGCTGTTGGCTGTGTTGGCTGTGGTGAGTATCTGGACTCCACTGACTCACGCAGACATCGCGCATCGCTGGTTCAGCACGCCTAACCTGTTCTGGTTCCTGCCAGTGCCGGTATTGGTATTGCTGGTGTCATTCTGGTTGATTAAAGCGGTAAACCGCAACGCTCATTACGCTCCTTTCGTGCTGACTCTGGCACTGGTGTTCCTGGGTTATAGCGGTTTGGGTATCAGCGTGTGGCCGAACATCATTCCACCGTCCATTACCTACTGGCAGGCAGCATCACCGCCAGCGAGCCAAGGGTTTATCCTGGTTGGAGCACTGTTCATCATCCCAATCATCCTGGTTTACACCTTCTGGAGCTACTATGTGTTCCGTGGGAAAGTAACGCCGGATCAGGGTTACCACTGATAACGTGTTAAAATAATCGCCAAGGGGCAGGGTTACAGACTTGCCCCTTTCTTCAAAAGATTGGAGGACTGAATGAAAAGTCTTATTAATATTCAACAGATGGATGACAACACCGTACCGGCCAAAAGTGTCCCCTTCTGGAAAAAGGTTTCATGGTTAGTTTTGATCTACGGTGGCAGCGTTTTTGCCCTGTTCGTCGTAGCCTGTGCCTTCCATATTTTGATGTTTGCAGCGGGTATGAGAACACACAGCTAACTTGCAATATGAGTGAGAAGTTGGGTGAGAAGTGAAAATTGAGAATTAGCTGCAAGTATGTTGGGATACACCACATCGCTCCCTGATGTCAGGGAGCGGCTTGCAGAAAAAGTTATAGCAGGAAGAGGGTTGCCAGGCCGAGGAAGATAAAGAATCCTCCAGTGTCGGTCAGTGCGGTAATCATCACACTTGCCCCCAACGCCGGGTCTCGTCCTAAACGCACCATTGTTAATGGAATGAGTACGCCCATCAGCGCGGCGACCAGCAAATTCAACACCATTGCCAGCGTCATCACCGCGCCCATTGCCAAATTACCGTACAGCAGCCAGGTCACCACCCCCATTAATCCGCCCCAAATCAGGCCATTGATCAGCGCAACGCCCAACTCTCTGAGCAGCAGGAACGGCATATTGCTTAACTGCACCTGATGCAGCGCCAGACCGCGCACAATCATGGTGATGGTCTGATTACCGGTATTTCCACCAATACCGGCGACAATCGGCATTAATGCGGCCAGCGCAACCAGTACGGAAATTGTATGCTCGAACAGCCCAATCACCCGCGACGCCACGAAGGCAGTGCAAAGATTGATGGCAAGCCAGGCCCAGCGATTTTTCACCGCCTTGCCGACCGGCGAGAACACATCTTCTTCCGGGCTTAAACCGCCCATGCGGCGAATGTTGGTGTCGGAATCTTCATTCACGAAATCGACGATTGACTCTACAGTCAGGCGGCCCATGAGTTTGCCTTTCAGATCTACTACCGGCGCAGTTATCAGATCATACCGTTCAAAAGCGCCGGCGGCGTCATCGGCCTTGTCGTTAGGACTGAAGCTGGTCGGATCATCATTCATGACCTCGGCGACACGATGCAGCGGCGCGTTGAGCAACACTGTCGTCAATGGCAGCTCGCCGAGCAACAGGTTATTGCGGTCGGTGACAAACAGCTTGTCGCTACCTTTAGGAATAATTTTCCTAAAACGCAGGTAACGCTGAACGGTGGCCAGTGTGACATCTGCTCTGATGGTCAGTAGCTCAAAATCCATAATTCTGCCGACTGAGGTTTTGCCAAACTTCATCACCTCACGGACTTTTTCTCGCTGACGCGGTTCCAGCGCCGTCAGCACGCGCCCGGTCAGGTCACGCGGCAGATGCTCGGCAAGATAAACCTGGTCATCGAGGTCTAGCAGCGAAATGGCACGCAGCAGGTCTTTATCGCTCATTTCCTCAATCAGGCTGTCCCAGACCGTCTCGGAAACTTCTACCAGAGCTTTACCGCGCGCGCTGATATCAACCAGGCTCCATAACGCAAGGCGCTGGTGTTCAGGCAAGGCTTCAAGGATGTCGGCAAGGTCGGCGGCGTGGAGCGGGGCGATGCTGGCGCGGAGGTCAGCGGTTTGGTTCATTAATTCAGAATTGAGGCTTTCGGGTGTCTTCTCGCCGAGAATGCTGTCGGCCAGATCGTCATTGTTTAACAGTAAATCAAGAATGTGGTGGCGCACTTGCGCCAATTTTTGAGAGTGGTTTTGTTGTTTTACTGCTGACATTCAGAGTCCTTCTGCTAACGGGAAACTTAAATGGCGCATTAAAAATAACGGCGTTCTGACGGTCAGGGCATTTTATCAGGCTGGTTTTGCGCTACCGTAGGGGCAACGCTTTGCTCAGTCTGTGCTGGTACCTGTTTCTGGTTTTGATGATGAGAATACGATCCTATCCCGGCGTAAATCAGACGGCCAATCAAGATAATAAAGCTTATCGCCAGAACGATTTTTGTCATGCTTATGTTATTTTTTTTACGCATAATGGCATCTTAAGAGTAACAGCATCCCTGCTTTTAATAGCTCTGATTTGCACAAAAAGACGATTATTCCTGTTCTTCTTCCTCACCGTCTTCTTCTTCCAGCATTAACTTCCAACCGGTAACATCGTTCCAATATTCCTGTTCACGTTCAAAATCGAGCTGTACCAAGTTGTTCTGCGCCATAAAACCGGCCGGGAAACGCAGAGTCCAATGGTTATCATCGGTAGTCAGGCGCAGTGATTCCGGCTGGGTAGTCGATTGGCGCTGGTTATTGAGCAACGCGCCTAAACGCAGCAGCTGAATAAGCGGCAGATAATGCTTCTTCTTGAACAAGTTCAGGCGTGGCAAATCGTCGAGACGGATCGCTTTGCGCTGAAAACGCACCAACGTCGACAGCAGCGTTTGCTGTTCCTGAGTGAATCCCGGTAAGTTTGAATTTTGCAAAATATAAGCGGAATGACGATGCATGCCGCTGTGGTTAATGCTCAGCCCCACTTCGTGCAGCATTGAGGCCCATTTCAGCAGCGACTCAAGCTGCGGCTGTGCTAAAGAAGAGTTTTGTGCCAACCACTGGGTGTAAAGCGTTTCGGTCGTCTCTAAAACACGACGCGCCTGCTCACGGTCAATATTATAGTGGTCGGCTAGGCTCTTTGCCGTACGACTGCGGATATCCTGATGACGGAAACGGCCTTCCATTTCATACAGCACGCCTTCACGCAGCGCACCGTCAGACAAGCGAAGTTCTTTAATCGCCAGTGCGTCGAATACGCCGCACAGAATTGCCAGACCCGGAACGAATACTGACTGTCTGTCTTCCGATAGGCCCGGCAGGCTAAGCGAGTTAAAGTTTTTATATTTCAAAACTTCAGTCGCCAGCATTTCCAAACGTTCGGCAGTGATTAGACCGTCTTTTTCACCCATTTCGACCAGCACTTCATGAGTAGCCTTGATAGTGCCTGATGCACCCAAAGCGTACTGCCAACCCTGCAAACGATACTGCCAGGCCAGCGTTTCCAACTTTTGCGCCGCGGCCAGACGAGCGCGTTTGAAGTTGCTGCGATTGATATCACCGCCGCGGAAAAACAGCTGGGCAAAGCTGACGCAGCCCATACGGCGGCTTTCTGCCAGCAGGGGTTCAAAATCTTCGCCAATGACCAACTCGGTTGAGCCGCCACCGATGTCGATCACCAGTTTGCGACCTTTTTCGGGCTGGGTGTGTTCTACCCCCATAAAGATCAAACGAGCCTCTTCCTGCCCGGAAATAATTTCAATCGGGTAGGGGATAAGCTCGGCCGCGCGTTGCAGGAACTCTTCGGCGTTAACCGCCTGACGCAGCGAGTGGGTGCCCACAATAGTCACGTTATCGGCAGGGAAACCCTGCAGGCGCTCGGCGAACAGGGCGAGGCAGTCAAGGCCGCGCTGCATCGCTTCTTCGCTGAGATTATTGTAGTGATCCAGGCCATCGGCAAGGTGGACTCGTTGCTTAAGTCGGCCCAGCACCTGGAGAGCGCCATTTACGACGCGGGCAATCACCATATGAAAGCTGTTCGATCCGAGGTCGATCGCGGCAATTTCCTGTGGTTTGGCAGTCATCGGGCTATTTAACGGCATGAGTGTGTTGCTCCAATATCATCAGGCTGGCTCGATAGGGGGTTTTTGATTTTCAAGTTCAAAAGCCTTCAAATAGTCATAGATCGCCACCTGCGCACGCACTTTGCGACGATTTCCGCGAGGAACATAACGGTTACTGAGATCTTTATCAATAATTCTTGCTTTGACCGTGTCACTAAACTGAATCGCCAACAGATCGAGCACACGCTGCTTCAGGCGCGGGTCGAGCAGGGCAACGGCTACTTCGATGCGATAATCGATATTGCGCGTCATCCAGTCTGCGGATGAAATAAACACTTTTTTATCGCCTTTATTTTCAAAGACATAAACTCTATCGTGCTCGAGGTAACGGTCAATAATACTGGTGATCTGAATATTTTCACTGATCCCGGGCAAATTCGGAATTAGTGAACACATCCCGCGGATCAATAAGCGAATTTTGACACCAAAGTTAGAGGCGGCATAAAGCCTGTCGACCAGGCCTTTATCGACCAGATTATTTATTTTAAGCGTGATCCCGGCCGGTTCCCCTACCTGAGCATTGGCAATTTCCTGATCGATCAGCTCGTACAACATACTGCGCGAGTTTTGCGGTGAAACCATCAGATGTTCAAAGGTGACTGGCCGGTAAGGATTCTCGATGAAGTTAAATACGCGACGGACTTCATTGGTAATCCTGGAGTCGGCGGTGAGTAACGAATAGTCGGTATAAATACGAGCAGTTTTTTCGTTAAAGTTGCCGGTCCCAATATGAGCATAGCGGACAATTTCGTCATCTTCGCGTCGTGAGATAAGAAATAGTTTGGCGTGAATCTTCAGGCCGGGCGCAGAGAAAATAACGTGAACACCGGCCTCGGTCAGGCGCTTGGCCCAGTGAATATTGGCTTCTTCATCAAAGCGGGCTTGCAATTCAACCACTACGGTCACTTTTTTGCCATTGTGCGCGGCGTGAATCATTGATTCGATAATGCGCGAGTCTTTGGCCACGCGATAAATATTGATTTTTATCGACAGTACGCTGGGATCGAAAGCTGCCTGACGCAACAGTTCGAGCACGTGTTCGAAGGTGTAGTACGGATAGTAAAGCAGCACGTCCTGTTCGCGGATCGCTGCAAAACCGTTGCGGAAATTATCAAACCACAAATGGCGCAGGCGCGGCAGCGGGCGGTTCACCATGTTGGCTTTGCCGACGTTGGGGAAGCCAATAAAATCTTTAAAGTTATGGTAGCGGCCGCCGGGGATCACCGAATCATAGTTGGAAATACCCAGTTTCTCGCGCAATAGCTCAACCATTTCATCAGGCATATCGCGTTGATAAACAAAACGTACCGGCTCGGCTGTCAGGCGCTGTTTCAGGCTGGATGACATCAGCTCAAGCAGGCTTGATTCCATTTCCGTGACCAGGTCATACTCCGCGTCGCGGGTCATTTTCATCGAGTAGGCGTTTAGCGCATCGTAATCGAAAAAGCCCTTAAAGATATCGTCGAGGCAGTAACGCAGGATGTTATCTAGCAATATCATCGGCTTACGTCGACGTGGCGCTTCCGGCGGTAAATTAACAAAACGCGGTACCTTGTCGGAAGGGATTTCCAGCAGCGCGTAATCGACTTTCTCGCCGCGAATGATCTCCACGGCCAGATAGGTGTAATCGTCCTTCAGAAATTGAACCAGATTAGTTTCCTGATTAACCAGAATAGGAGTAATAAACTGACGCAGATGATGCTTGAAGTACTGACGTAACCAGGCTTGCTGGTTTTCGGAAACTTGACGCTCATTTATTAGAAAGATTTGATTGCGAGCCATTTCCAAAAGAAGATCGTTATACAGGCTGTCGAACTCCTGGTCGATTCGCATGACCTTGGCCTGAATTTTTTTGACCAAATGGCGCGATGCGCCGATAAAACCTTGTTCTTCACTGATCAGAATGCGGCGTTTCAAGTCTGCAAAACGAACTTTATAGAATTCATCAAGATTGTTCGAATAGATGCCGAGGAAACGCATGCGTTCAATCAGGGGGTTACTTTTGTCGGCCGCTTCCTGCAATACTCGCTCATTGAAGGATAACCAGCTCAGTTCCTTATCTATATATAGTTTTTCCTGACCCATTTTAACTCCGTTCATTTAGCCTGAAACCTGGCCCATCAAGACGCATTTTTCGGCCTGCGCAGCTTTTAGGGAGAGGGCCTAGTATCTGCTTGCATTATTGCGAGAGATTGACAGGAATGTCCATCATTTCAATCTCCTTGGTCTTTGGCACCAATGAATTTAGACGTTCTTCAAAATTAAAAAATCAGAAAAAGCTATAAAACCCCCGCCCCCAGAGCTTCAATGGCGGGGCTTTCAGCGCTTTTAGTTTTATAACGCCTGAGGAATTCAGGCTGGAAGATGCACATACGGATCACGCTGCGATATTCGCCATTAACAAAGAACTCGTCTTTTAATTCGGCTTCGACTTCAAATCCTAATTTGTTGTAAATATGGATTGCCTTGTCATTTTCTTTATCGACAATCAGGTACAACTTATAAAGATTGAGTACGGAAAAAGCGTAATCCATTGCCAGACGAGCGGCTTCACTGGCGAAACCTTGCCCCTGATGATTCGGATCGATAATGATTTGAAATTCAGCCCGGCGGTGAATATGGTTGATCTCAACCAGTTCGACCAGCCCCACGCGGGTATTTTGGAATTCAGTAACAAAACGACGTTCGCTTTGATCATGAATATGCTTGGCGTAAAGATCTTCCAACTCGACATAGGCTTCATAAGGTTCTTCGAACCAGTAGCGCATGACATTGGCGTTGTTATCGAGGCGGTGTACAAACACCAGGTCGTCTTTTTCCAATGGACGGAGTCTGATGCGGCTAGAGCTGAACATACATTTCCTTAATGTTCTATTTAACTTAACGAGTAGTGTTATTGATTTCAGTAAAAACTGTTGGTATCGGCAGGAGTCACTGACTTGCAGAATGTGCTGTCTGGCAGCATAAACAACTATAAAAACGTATTTGACTGAATATTTCACGATTGTAGCGCGTTTTTTAATCTTTTTGTAGCGTGGCGTCGTTGAACCAGCGTTTGGGGAGGGTAACGGAAACAACATTGGTGAAAAGTGGGAAGTGGGCAATAAAAAAACCGGCCTGAGCCAGTTTTAGAAATTTTTCAAAGATTAGAAAGCGATTACTCCGCGGCGTATCCCTGAGCAGGCACCGCTTGCCCATCAAGCATCGGTTGACCGTCTTGCAGAGTCAGGCGACCATCAACGAACCAACTGATGACCAGCGGATAAATATTGTGTTCCTGAGTTTGCACGCGCTCGTTAAGATCTTCAGCAGTATCTTCTTCAAATACCGGGACTTTTGCTTGCAAAATAACCGGTCCGCCGTCAAGTTCCCGAGTGACAAAGTGCACTGAGGTACCGTGTTCGGCATCCTGATTGTCGATAGCTTTCTGGTGGGTGTGTAATCCAGGATACTTCGGCAACAGGGAAGGGTGGATGTTTAGCATACGGCCGGCGTAACGATCGACAAACTCGGAGCCAAGAATACGCATATAGCCTGCAAGCACCAACAGATCGGGCTGATAGGCGTCGATCTCTTCAGCAAGTGCCGCATCAAAGGCCGCACGATCGGCATAAGATTTCGGATCTAACGCGTGGGCGGGAATTCCAGCCGCCTGGGCGCGTTCAAGGCCATAAGCCGACGCTTTATTGCTGAAAACGGCACTGAGTTTGGCGTTGACTCTTCCCTGCTCGCAGGAATCGATCAACGCCTGAAGGTTGCTTCCTGCACCAGAGATTAAAACTACAATCCTTTTCATTTTACCTTCTTTTACCTTCGCTCTTGACGCTGTAGCGGCGTTAGCTTCACTTGTTCACCCGAATCACTGACCATTGTCAGCTCATCGGGATTCACTCACTTGCCGCCTTGCTACAGCGCCAATAACTCGGTAAAGGTGCTGTAACGGCGTTACCTTCGCTCTTGACGCTGTAGCGGCGTTAGCTTCACTTGTTCACCCGAATCACTGACCGGTGTCAGCTCATCGGGATTCACTCACTTGCCGCCTTGCTACAGCGCCAATAATGTAGATAAAACGCTGTAGCCTTTGTATTACTTGATAAAAAGCAATTACTTAATAATAACGCGTTCTTCTGAGTCGGAAGCTTTGATGCTACCGATAACCCAGGCTTTCTCGCCGTTATCATTGAGCAGGGCGATAGCTTCATCAGCCAACTCCGCCGGCAGTGCGATCAGCATGCCCACGCCGCAGTTGAATGTGCGGTACATTTCGTGGCTGCTGACGTTGCCGTTCTGCTGCAACCAGCCGAACACGTCCGGCCATTTCCAGCTTGATTCATCGATAATTGCCTGAGTGTTGTCTGGCAATACGCGAGGAATGTTTTCCCAGAAGCCGCCGCCGGTCAGGTGACAGATTGCATGAACCTCAACGTTTTCAATCAGTTTAAGGATTGATTTTACATAGATTTTGGTTGGTTCGAGCAGGTGGTCGGCCAAAGGTTTGCCCGCCAGATCGGTGGTCAAAGGATCGGCCTTGCTGACTTCCAGAATTTTGCGAACCAGTGAGTAGCCGTTTGAGTGCGGGCCACTTGACGCCAGCGCAACCAGAACGTCGCCGTCCTGCACTTTGCTGCCATCGATAATTTCTGATTTCTCAACCACGCCAACGCAGAAACCTGCGACGTCGTAATCATCGCCGTGGTACATGCCCGGCATTTCTGCGGTTTCACCACCAACCAGTGAACAGCCAGACTGCAGGCAGCCTTCGGCAATACCGGTGATGACGCTGGCTGCGGTATCCACATCCAGTTTGCCTGTCGCGTAGTAATCCAGGAAGAACAGCGGCTCTGCGCCCTGTACCACCAGATCATTTACACACATAGCGACCAAATCGATACCAATGGTATCGTGGCGTTTTAAATCCATTGCCAGACGCAGCTTGGTGCCAACGCCGTCGGTTCCCGAAACCAGCACGGGTTCACGATATTTTTGCGGAAGCGCGCACAGGGCACCAAAACCACCCAGTCCGCCCATGACTTCAGGACGACGAGTCTGTTTTACTACACCTTTAATGCGGTCTACCAATGCGTTACCTGCATCGATGTCCACACCTGCGTCTTTATAGCTGAGAGAGGTCTTTTCGGTCACTGCGGAATCCCCACGACGTATGCGTTTTGTGGTTGTTGAAAATGGCGCGGGCTAATTCTAACAGCGCAGGCAAACGTTTGCGAGAGGTCTCGTTATGTTTCTCTATCTATACTCAAATTACCCTGAAAAAAGCTTAACCGGTCGCTAACTGCAAATCCATTGATCCGTATCAGTCTATTGGCGCTGGCGTTGAAAATAAAAGGCGTTATAATCACGCGATTTTTTTGGTCAGCAAGCCTTAGGAGAGAGAGAAAATGAAGATCGTTGAAGTGAAACACCCGCTGGTAAAACACAAGCTGGGACTGATGCGTGAAAATGACATCAGCACAAAACGCTTTCGCGAACTGGCTTCTGAGGTAGGTAGCTTACTGACCTATGAAGCAACCGCAGATCTGGAAACCGAAAAAGTGACCATCGAAGGTTGGAACGGTCCGGTTCAGGTTGATCAGATTAAAGGTAAGAAGATAACCGTGGTGCCAATCCTGCGCGCCGGTCTGGGCATGATGGAAGGCGTGCTGGAGCACGTACCAAGTGCGCGCATCAGCGTTGTTGGTGTTTACCGTGATGAAGAAACGTTACAACCGGTGCCATACTTCCAGAAACTCGCTTCTAATATAGAAGAGCGCATGGCGTTGGTGGTTGACCCGATGCTGGCAACGGGCGGCTCAATGATCGCCACTATCGACCTGTTGAAGAAAGCGGGCTGCCAGAGCATTAAAGTTCTGGTGCTGGTTGCCGCGCCAGAGGGCATTGCTGCGTTGGAGAAAGCGCACCCGGAAGTCGAGCTGTACACTGCCTCTATCGATCAGGGGTTGAACGACAAGGGATATATCATCCCGGGCCTGGGTGATGCAGGCGATAAGATATTTGGTACTAAATAAGCAATAGCCGACTGAGAAGTCGGCTTTTTTTTGATTTTTACTCGTCATACTTCAAGTTGCAGATGCATTGGCCGCGCTCGTTCGCCCCTGTCACATAGTTATCTATGCTCTCAGGGCCTCACAGGCTTGCCGCCTTCCTGTAATTCGAACTATTTAGAGTAATTATTTGATTATAAGGTAAATTTATGACGCGACGAGTCATTGGGGTAAGCGAACGCCTGCCACTGTTGCAAACAATTCCCCTGAGCTTACAGCACCTTTTTGCCATGTTTGGCGCTACCGTGCTGGTGCCTATTCTTTTTAAAATTAATCCGGCGACGGTGTTGCTGTTCAACGGCATTGGCACCTTGCTGTACCTTTATATCTGTAAAGGCAAAATCCCGGCCTATCTCGGTTCGAGCTTTGCGTTTATTTCTCCGGTATTGCTGTTGTTGCCAATGGGCTACGAGGCGGCGCTGGGCGGATTTATCGTCTGCGGCGTGTTGTTCTGCATCGTCGGGCTTATCGTCAAAAAAGCCGGGATAGGCTGGATCAACGTGATGTTCCCACCTGCGGCGATGGGTGCCATTGTGGCGGTTATCGGCCTTGAATTAGCGGGCGTGGCGGCGAACATGGCCGGATTGCTGCCTGCCGATGGCACCTCGGCCGATAGCACCACGGTAACTATCTCCGTGGTGACGCTGGCAGTTACCGTGCTCGGTTCTGTGCTGTTTCGCGGTTTTCTGGCCATTATCCCGATCCTCATCGGCGTGCTGGTCGGCTACGCGCTGTCCTACTTTATGGGCGTGGTAGACGTCTCGGCGATAGAAAAGGCTCACTGGTTTGCCTTGCCGACCTTTTACACCCCGCGTTTCGAGTGGGTAGCAATTCTGACCATTTTACCAGCCGCCCTGGTGGTTATCGCCGAACACGTCGGGCATTTAGTGGTTACCGCCAACATCGTCAAAAAGGATCTGCTGCGTGACCCCGGTCTGCACCGCTCGATGCTGGCCAATGGTTTGTCTACCGTGCTGTCTGGCTTTTTCGGATCCACGCCAAACACGACTTATGGTGAAAATATCGGCGTCATGGCAATAACCAAGGTCTACAGCACCTGGGTTATCGGCGGCGCGGCGATTTTGGCTATCCTGCTTTCTTGCTGCGGCAAACTGGCCGCTGCCATCCAGGCTGTACCGGTTCCGGTGATGGGCGGCGTTTCCCTGCTGCTTTACGGCGTGATTGGCGCTTCGGGGATCCGCGTGCTTATCGAATCAAAAGTCGATTACAACAAACCAAAGAACCTGATCCTGACTTCGGTTATCTTGATCATCGGCGTTAGTGGCGCCAAAGTTCACATCGGTGCCGCCGAGCTGAAAGGCATGGCGCTGGCAACGGTGGTAGGCGTGTTCCTGAGCCTGCTGTTTAAGCTGTTCGACGTGTTCCGCGGTGAAGAAGAGATCATTGACGTTCCAGACGAGCGCAACCCGCCAACGGTGTGATCCAGACTTTGTTAAACGATGAGTTTTTTACCGGGCAAACAGCGCGTTGCCCGGTATGTCGCCTGATTAACCCGCACTTGGCACGCCAAAAGTTCAATTCTTCGCGGATCCTATGCTAAGATTCTTCGATTAATTATTTGTCCTGATATTTTTTGTATAGACAGGTCTGATCTACGCCAGTTTGGTGAGGTACTTCTGAATACACCGGCACAGCTTTCCCTGCCACTTTATCTTCCCGACGACGAAACCTTTGCCAGTTTTTATCCGGGGGAGAACACCTCGCTGCTCTCCGCTATTCAAACTGCATTGCAGCAGGAACATGGCACCTACATTTATTTCTGGTCGCGTGAAGGCGGTGGTCGCAGCCATCTGTTGCACGCAGCCTGTGCCGAGCTTTCCCTGCGTGGTGAAGCCGTTGGCTATGTTCCGCTGGATAAGCGTGCCTATTTTGTGCCGGAAGTGTTGGACGGAATGGAGCAGCTGGCGCTGGTTTGCATCGACAATATTGAAGGTATCGCGGGTGATGAAGAATGGGAAGCGGCGGTTTTTCACCTTTATAACCGCATTCTCGAAACCGGTCGCACCCGACTGTTTATTACCGGCGATCGCCCGCCGCGCCAGCTGAATCTTGGCCTGCCCGATCTGGCTTCACGCCTTGACTGGGGGCAAATCTATCGTCTCCAGCCGCTGTCCGATGAAGAAAAACTGCAAGCCTTGCAGCTGCGATCCAAACTGCGCGGCTTCGAGCTGCCCGAGGACGTGGGGCGATTCCTGTTAAAACGCCTTGATCGCGAAATGCGCACTCTGTTTATGACTCTCGATCAGCTCGATCGCGCCTCAATCACGGCTCAGCGAAAACTCACCATCCCCTTTGTGAAAGAGACGTTGCATCTGTAGCGGTGAGTTAAAGTATTTCCAGCACTTGCTCCGGCGGACGACCCAGACGAGCCTTGCCATTCTTGACCACAATAGGGCGCTCCAGCAGGCGCGGGCTGTCTGAGATAGCCTGTAATAGCTGTTCTTCAGTCACACTTTTGTCCCCCAGATTTTTTTCTTTGTACACCTCTTCTTTAGTTCGCATCATCTCTCTGGCAGAGGAAAAGCCCAGCTTATGCTGCAACTCTTTTAGCGTGTCTAGAGACGGTGGTGTTTCCAGATAAAGAATTACGTCCGGCTTGATGCCTTTCTCTTCCAGCAGAGCCAGCGTTTCTCGGCTCTTGCTACAGCGTGGATTGTGGTAAATCGCGACGTCGTATTTCATTTTCTGCTCCTTAATGTATTGCGGCTTCCTCAGCCTTTTTCGTATTGCTGGAAGCGTTTTTGCAGTTGACGCAGCTGATCGATGCGAGCGTCGTAGCGCGCCTGATCCAGACTGCCAAGCTTTGCCAGCGAACTGGCGCTGCTCAACATACTGATTGACTGATCCAGTCGGCCAACCAGCGCCATGCTTTCTGCCCGCGCCGCTAGCTCCTGCGCTCTCAGACCCTGCTGGGCCACTGACTGCGTGAGCAAATCCCAACCGTTGGGATCGTCTGGATGAGCGTAAGTGTAACGGTAAAGTAGCCGACTGGCCTTGGCCGGCTCATTTCCTTCGACATACGCATTGGCCATATTTAACTGTAGCACGGGATCTTTGCTGGTTGGCGCGTTGGCCTTTTCCAGCCGGGCAATCGCCTGCGGGGCGTGCTGCTGGTCAATATCGATATCAGTGAGCAGATCGAGATACCACGCATTGGATGGCTCTTTCGCCAGCATTGCTTCAAGGGTTGTTCGTGCCTGATTGTAGCTTTTTGCCTTGTAGAACAGCAGGGCGCGTCCATATTTGGCGGCGTTCTGTTCGCGAATATTACCGTTACTTAGCTGATTGAGGTAATCGTCGGTCAGCGGGTGATCTTCAGTACCGTACATGCCGAGAATACGCACCTTGGCGAAGTAGAAATTCTGGGATGATTGCACCACGATGCGCGGCATTTGGCTCGCGCGGTTGCGGGCATCGGACAGGCGGCTGTCAGGCAAAGGGTGGGTTAGCAGCATTTCCGGCGGCTTACTCGAATAGCGCGACTGATCAGACAGCTTTTGCAAGAAATCTGGCATGGCTTCGGGATTAAAACCCGAGCGCTGGAGCACCTGAAGCCCGATGCGGTCCGCTTCCTCTTCATTGGCGCGGGTAAAGCTGATCATGCCCTGCTGCGTGCCCGCCAAAGTGCCGGTAAGCCCGGCCATGCCCGCCTGTGGACTGGCCATCGCCAGCAGGATGGAGCCTAATACGCCGACCCAGGTCAGAGGAGAATTACGCTTTTGGTCCTCCATCGCACGGGCAAGATGGCGCTGGGTGACGTGGGAGATTTCATGCGCCAGCACCGACGCTAGCTGGCTCTCGTTATCGGTAAAACGGAAAATCGCCGAGTGCAGCACGACATTACCGCCAAAAAAGGCGAAAGCATTAAGCTCGTCATTGTTGACGATAAAAAAGTGAAACGGAAAACGCACGGAATAGGCGTGGGATACCAGGCGATCGCCAAGCTGATTAACATACTCGTCAATCAAAGGATCGTTGATCAACGGAGCGCTACCGCGCAGTTGGCGCACATAGTAATCGCCCATTTGCAGCTCTTGATCGATAGTCAGCGTTCCACCGGCTGTGGTACCCATATCAGGAAGCATATCGGCACTGTCGGCTTGTGCGTATAGAGAAACGCCTGCGCTCAGAGTACTGACAATCAGGCCAGTCGCCACCATGCGGGTTATGAGTCTGCTCAACTTTAATTTTAGCCGCATTGCCATAATTACCTTTTTAGCCAGGATTCAGCGTAGTTCGCGCGAGTGGTTTTGCGAGACGACACGGAATTATCTTAGACATTTAGCCAGCGTAAGGCATTGAAACCCCTATCCGTGGTAAGGTTTGCGCTACAGGCTGGTTCAAATAAGGCCATCATCACCTTAACAACGATGTCCTCTATTGTAATCAAGCGTTACTACATTGGAACCACTAAGCCTGAACTATCTGCGACAAATGCGTCAGCGACAGGTTAATAGATTTTAGGAGTTAAAACTGATGCTCGAGATGTTATTGCAATGGTACCGTCGCAGATTCACTGACCCGCAGGCGATTGCGCTGCTGGCAATTCTGGTGGTCGGATTCTGTATTCTCTATTTTTGCAGCGGCATTCTTGCGCCGCTGCTGTTTGCCATCGTTTTGGCGTATTTGCTGGAATGGCCCACCGTTCGATTACAGCGCTGTGGCTGCTCGCGCACGCTGGCGGTGTGCATTGTGCTGACTATTTTCACCGGAATCGTGATGCTGCTGGTGTTTGTGATCGCGCCATTGACCTGGCAACAGGGCGTGAACCTGATGGCCGATCTGCCCAGTATGCTCAATCGCTTTTACGCGATGGCCGCGACATTGCCAAAACGCTACCCGGCGCTGGTCGATGCCGGCATTCTCGATATGATGACCGACAATCTGCGTTCGCGTATTTCAGGGGTCGGCGAGTCGGTGGTGAAATACTCTCTGGCATCGCTGGTGGGTATTCTGACGCTGTCGATTTATCTGGTGATAGTGCCGCTGATGGTGTTTTTCCTGCTCAAAGATAAAGACCAGATGCTCAGCGCCGTGCGCCGCGTACTGCCACGAGACAGAGGCCTTGCCGGAATGGTGTGGACCGAAATGAATCAGCAGATCACCAACTACATTCGCGGCAAAGTGCTGGAAATGGTCGTCGTCGGCATCGCTACCTATCTGGTGTTCTTCTTTTTGGGCATGCGTTATTCACTATTGCTGTCGGTGCTGGTTGGCTTCTCGGTGCTGATCCCCTATATCGGCGCGATGCTGGTGACCATTCCGGTGTTTGTCGTGGCGCTGTTTCAGTGGGGGATTGGTGCGGATTTCTGGACGCTGATTATTGCTTATCTGGTGGTACAGGGGCTGGACGGAAACTTGCTGGTGCCGTTACTGTTTTCAGAGGCGGTAAATCTACATCCGCTGGTGATTATTCTGGCAGTGGTGATTTTCGGCGGCCTTTGGGGATTCTGGGGCGTGTTTTTTGCGATTCCGCTGGCGACACTGGTGAAAGCGGTATATCACGCGTGGCCTGACGAGCTGGATGAAAAGCTAGAGTGAATTAACTATTTGAATTAAAAGTGAAAATAGCTTCACTATTATATAGATGTAAGTTTAGGGGGAAAAGACGACTCGTAATCAGAATCGTTTCTTCCCCCATTCCAACCTTCTGGCGCTGAAAATAACGCGGGAAGAGGGGATAATTAATTACCCGTTACATACTCTAGAACAATGTCGTGGTGATTGCTGGTCTTGAAGTCATCGAAGACTTTTTCAACTTTGCCGTTGCCGTCGAGCAGGAAGCTGATGCGGTGAATGCCGTCGTAGGTTTTACCCATGAAGGATTTCTCACCCCAAACGCCAAACGCATGCGAAACCTGGTGATCTTCATCAGACAAAAGCGTGAAGTTCAACAGCTCTTTTTCAGCGAACTTAGACAGTTTTTCTGGTTTATCCGTGCTTATTCCCAGCACTTCAACACCAGCTTCTTTCAATTGATCCATGTTATCGCGCAGGCCACAGGCTTGAACGGTGCAACCTGGGGTCATGGCCTTCGGGTAGAAATAGACCAGGACTTTCTGTCCCTGGAAGTCGGCCAGGTTAATCTGTTCGCCGTCTTGATCCGGCAAACTGAATTGCGGCGCAGTATCTCCGGCTTTCAGTGGGCTCATTTTATTCTCCATCATTTTCTCAATGCTGAGGTTAATCTGCAGGCTTTTAAACGCTATCAGGACGTCGTAATGACGTTAATACTGCCTTGTGCATTCAATTCTGTACATAGCTGATGAAACGCTTGCTCAATAATTTCTGCATCGGTGTTGGCCGGGCTATGAGCAGTGATCTGGATTGATAGTTGTGCTTCGCGACTGCCCTCGGCTGGCGTGGTCTTGGATGCAAGCTCGGCGATATTCATCTGGTGTGTGTGGAATAAATTAGTAAATCTTTCAATTAAATGCGGCGAGTCTTTCACGTCAACCTTTACCCAGACGGTCGCTGGCATCGGCGGTCGTTCAGAGGCGCTGGTTCTTTTCATTACGATCAGCAATTCGAGCTCTGCCCCTTTTTGCGGCAGCGTGGACTCGATAAGCGTGATGGCATTCCAGCTCCCGGAAAGGAACATGATAAAAGTAAATTCTTCGCCAAGCATCGCCAGTCGGCTGTCTTCGATATTACAACCGCAGCTACTTACCTGACGAGTAATGGTATTCACGATACCGGGCCTGTCGGCACCCAGCGCGGTGATAACCAAATAATGTTGTTGTTGTGGTTGTGACAAAATAGCTCTTCCCGTCATGCCCTGTTGTAAGACTTACTATCGCAGACATGAAATTTGTCTGCAAACAGAAAAAAAACCGTCCGGCAGACGGTTACGACACGTTGTTTACTTGCTTTGCCCATGTGTCAAAAGTACCATGAGTCACCTGTTTGTGGAGGGGAAGGTCAATGTTTACGGGAAGTATTGTTGCACTGGTTACGCCGATGGACGACAAAGGTGCCGTCGATCGCGCGAGTCTCAAAAAACTGATTGATTATCATGTGTCCAGTGGTACTGCGGCGATTGTTTCCGTAGGCACGACCGGTGAGTCTGCAACCTTGAACCATGATGAGCACGCTGACGTCGTTCTACAGACGCTGGATCTGGCCAATGGCCGCATTCCGGTGATTGCCGGCACGGGCGCCAATGCCACCGCTGAAGCCATCGCGTTAACCAAACGCTTTGAGAATTCTGGCGTTGTTGGCTGTCTGACGGTAACGCCTTATTACAACCGTCCGACTCAGGAAGGTCTGTTCCAGCATTTCAAAGCCATTGCCGAAAGCACTGCGCTGCCACAAATTCTCTATAACGTACCGTCTCGCACCGGCTGCGATATGCTGCCTGCGACCATCGCTCGTTTAGCAAAATTAAAAAATATTGTTGCCTGTAAAGAGGCAACAGGGAACTTAAGTCGCGTTAGCCAGATCCAAGTGCTGGTTGATGATGAAGATTTCATTCTGCTGAGTGGTGATGACTTCAGCGGTCTGGACTTCATGCAACTGGGGGGTAAAGGCGTTATTTCTGTGACCGCCAACATTGCGGCAGCAGAAATGGTCGAGCTTTGCCGTCTGGCAGCGGAAGGCAAATTTGCCGAAGCGCGCCGTTTAAATCAGCGCTTGATGCCGTTGCATCAGCATCTGTTTGTAGAAGCAAACCCAATCCCTGTGAAATGGGCCTGCAAGGCTCTGGGATTGATAGCAACCGATACAGTGCGTCTGCCAATGACGCCGCTGACCGATGCTGCTCGTCCAATAGTGGAAGATGCACTAAACAAGGCCGGTTTGCTATAACCCGAGTAGTTGGCGCGGTTGCGTTAAGTACCAAGGGGATAACACTTTTAGGGATATTTGATGACCTACTCATTAACAAAACCACGTTTTCAAAAGTCGACGTTAGCAAAGGTTATGGGTCTTTCCCTGATTATGCTGCTCGCGGCTTGCTCTAACGATTCGCACTACAAGCGAGAAGTAAACGGCAATGAAGATTACCTTCAGGCTGCACCGTTGAAAGAGCTGCAAACTCCCAGTGGCATGATTTTGCCGCTAGAGAACGGAACTTACGATGTACCGCCTGGCACCAGCAAAGGCGCGTTGGGCAAGGCTCTTGATATCCGTCCTCCATTGCAGCCTCTGGCGCTGGTCGATGGTTCACGGGCTCAATATACTGCCGATACCGGCACTGTGCTGCTGACGCAGAGCAGCGGCCTGTGGGCAAACGTAGTGACTATCGTGCAGAAAAACGGCTACAAGATTGCCAGCCGTGACGATGCCAATCAAACACTGACCACCGATATGGTGCAGTGGAACCGTAAAGATGAAGACTTCCAGTATCAGGGTCGTTATCAGATAAGCGTGACCACTCAGGGCTACCAGAATGCCTTGACGGTGAAAACGCTTGAGCTGCAGCAGAAAGGTGTAGCGGTTACTTCACCAACCGAGCAGCAGCGTTACACCGGCCAGATGCTAAACTCCATCACCGCGGGTCTGGGCCAACTGCAGCAAGAACAGCAGAATCGTCTGGACAACCGTAAACTCGGCGAGATCGACGTGCAGAGCGGCGCGGATGATACCGGCCTGCCAGTTGTGATTATCCGTGCTCCGTACGGCAATGTCTGGGAACGTCTGCCTGCCGCGCTGGCAAAAGCAGGCATGAAAGTCACCGACAGCAGCCGTCCGCAGGGTACTTTGACTGCCAAGTACTCGCCGTTGGATAGCGATGCCTGGGATGCGCTCGGCGCGAAAGATCCAGACCTGTCTTCTGGAGAATATAAACTCCAGCTCGGTGACCTGAACAACCGCAGTAGCTTGCAGTTCATTGATCCTAAAGGGCATGTTCTGTCGCAGTCGCAAAATGATGCGATGGTGGCAGTGATGCAGGCCGCGTTGAATCAAAGCGGTACCGTATCCAAGTAATACGCGAAGGGGCTACGGCCCCTTTTTGCATTTGCCGATTCATGGCGAATAGCGAATACGTGTTGATGGCAAATACGTGTTTATAGCGAATAATAGAGATATACCTGTCGTTTTTTGTACCACCCCAATCAAGTCACTGGAGTAAGTTAAGATGCAAAAGTTAGCTGAGTTGTATCGCGGAAAGGCGAAAACCGTCTACACCACCGAAAACCCAGACCTGCTGGTTTTGGAGTTCCGTAATGATACGTCAGCACTGGATGGCGAACGTATTGAGCAGTTCGACCGTAAAGGCATGATCAACAACAAATTCAACCACTTCATTATGCAGAAGCTGGAAGAAGCCGGCATTCCGACTCAAATGGAACGTCTGCTTTCAGACAACGAAGTGCTGGTGAAAAAGCTGGATATGGTTCCGGTTGAATGCGTTATCCGCAACCGCGCGGCCGGTTCACTGGTTAAGCGTTTGGGCGTAGAAGAAGGCCTGGTTCTGAATCCGCCGCTGTTCGACCTGTTCCTGAAAGACGATGCCAGACATGACCCAATGGTCAACGAATCTTACTGCAAAACCTTCGGTTGGGTTAACGAAGAGAATTTGGCACGTATGAAAGAGCTGAGCTACAAGACTAACGACGTGCTGAGCAAGATTTTCGGCGATGCTGGTCTGATTCTGGTCGATTTCAAGCTGGAATTTGGTCTGTTCAACGGCGAAGTGGTACTCGGTGACGAATTCTCTCCGGACGGTAGCCGCCTGTGGGATGCCAACTCGCTTGAGAAAATGGACAAAGACCGTTATCGCCAGAGCCTGGGCGGTTTGATCGAAGCCTATGAAGAAGTCGCGAAACGTATTGGCGTTAAATTAGACTAATCTTTTTTTAGCCACGCAACGCAAACGATTACGCCCCCCAAGATTGTCAACACAGTTTAACGCTGTCGTCTGAGGGGGCGTTTTTATAGCTTCGTTTTCTTAAACACCTTCCGACTTCTTACCCAACTTCAAAGTCTGGCTATCCGCTATTGGTATTCCTGCGTCTTGTTAACTAGGATTAGGAAAAAACAGCGGGGGTGGATTATGCGTTGGCAAGGGCGTCGAGAAAGCGACAATGTGGAAGACCGCCGTAATGAAGGCGGCAGTCAGGGTAGCAATGGGATGGGCGGGATGCGCATTCCTATTCGCGGCAAAAGCGGCATCGTGATTGTTATCGTGGTGCTGATCGCCGGTTATTACGGTATTGACCTCAGTCCGCTGATTGACGGCGGCCAGACTCAGAATCCCTCGCAGTATCAGCAGCGACAAACTCCTGCTTCAATCAGTCCTAACGACGACCGACAGGCTAAATTTACCTCGGTCATTCTTGCCTCTACAGAAGATGTCTGGACTCAGATTTTTAAACAAAATGGCATGACCTATCGTGACCCGAAACTGGTAATGTACCGTGGCGCAACCCGCACCGGCTGTGGCACCGGGCAATCGGTGATGGGGCCATTTTACTGCCCGGCAGACAGCACCGTTTATATCGACCTGTCATTTTATCAGGAGTTGAGAGATAAACTCGGCGCAGGAGGAGACTTTGCGCAGGGTTATGTCGTCGCTCACGAGGTCGGGCATCATGTGCAAAATCTGTTAGGGATAGACAAAAAGGTGCGCCAGATGCAACAGGGCGCGTCACAGGCCGAGGTGAATCGCCTGTCGGTGAAAATGGAGCTACAGGCCGACTGTTTCGCCGGTATCTGGGGACACGCCATGCAACAGGAACAGGTGCTTGAAAGCGGCGACCTCAAGCAGGCGCTGGACGCCGCACGCGCAATCGGCGACGACCGGCTACAGCAGCAAAGCCAGGGTCGCGTAGTTCCCGACAGCTTCACCCACGGAACCTCCGCCCAGCGCTATGACTGGTTTAAACGCGGCTACGACAGTGGTCGCATGGAACAGTGCAACACTTTCGCCACCAAATAATTTCACTTCATCTTTCCCGCCGCAGCAGCGTTGGCTGCGCGCTATCCACCGTGGTCACTTACTTTGTGTAAGCTCCCACGGTGTCTCCGCTGGCCGCCTTGCTGCAACAGGAAATCTATTGTGAAACGTCACTTCATCATTCCCGCCGCAGCAGCGTTGGCTGCGCGCTATCCACCGTGGTCACTTACTTTATGTAAGCTCCCACGGTGTCTCCGCTGGCCGCCTTGCTGCAACAGGAAATCTATTGTGAAACGTCACTTCATCTTTCCCGCCGCAGCAGCGTTGGCTGCGCACTATCCACCGTGGTCACTTACTTTGTGTAAGCTCCCGAAGCAACAACGCTTCCTGCCGCGATATTTCCCGCGCGTATTCACCTCTGCCGCATAGTTGTGTAAGCTCCTGAAGGGCTGATTCGGGGCAACTTTCGACAGCTGACGTCATTAATAAAATTTTATCGTCTTAATCGTGACTTACTTTGGGAATCTTATGGCTTTTCTCGATCCAACCTTGCTTATCCTGCTGGTTTTTGCCGGTCTAGGTATTCTTAGTCACAATTCAGCCGTCACTATTGCCATGTTCTTTTTGCTGACGGTACGCATTACGCCGCTGAATCATTTCTTTCCGTGGATCGAAAAATACGGCCTGACGTTAGGGATTATTATTTTGACCATCGGCGTAATGGTGCCGATCGCCAACGGCAAGATCACCCCTGGCGCGTTGATTCATTCCTTTTTTCACTGGAAATCGATCGTCGCTATTCTGGTCGGCGTAGGCGTTTCCTGGCTGGGCGGCAGAGGAATTACCCTGATGGGCAGTCAGCCGCAGCTGGTAGCAGGACTGTTGGTCGGCACAGTATTGGGCGTCGCCTTTTTCAAGGGCGTGCCGGTTGGGCCTTTAATTGCCGCCGGTTTACTGTCACTGATGATCGGTAAAGGTTGACTGGATGAACCCCATCGAGCCTGAATCGCCGACTGCAAAACTGCTGTTTTTTCAGTTAATTGATTGCCAGCAGCAAATGTTGAAGCAGGGCGTGCGCAGGCTGCTGGTACTCAGCGGCGAATCAGACTGGGCCGCTGGGCTGGTAGTAAAGTTGACTGGACATTTTAGCGGCGACTGGCTGTGGGTTAGCTCGCTGCCGCAGCCGGATTTCCGCACGCTGGAGCCTGAAAAGGTGAATCAGCTGCTTGGGCAAGAGTTTTTGCACGGTGTGTTTGATGCGCGAGAAGGGCTGAACGCCGAGGCACTGGCGGCATTCAGCGGTGTTTTGCAGGCGGGAAGCTGGCTTATCTTGCTCGCTCCTGCCTGGTCAACCTGGCCATTAATGCCGGATAACGACAGTCGCCGTTGGAGTGAACAGCCCGAGGCAATAGCTACGCCACGATTTGTCAGCCGTTTTTGTGATTATTTACAGCAGGATAAACAAACTATTATCTGGCGACAGGGCGAGGCGTGCCAGCCGCAACTGCTGAAAGATACCGGCGATTGGTTTGCTCCCAAGGGTGCCCCGACCGAGCAGCAGCAAAGTATTCTTAACCTGCTGCTACAGGCTACCGAGGGAATTTTTGTACTCACTGCCGCACGCGGTCGGGGAAAGTCAACGTTGGCCGGAATGTTGGTGCAGCAGTGGAAAGGACTTTGTTGGCTCACGGCACCGGGCAAAGCCTCGGCACGGCGTATTGCTGAACAAAGCCAGCAGGGCGCGCGGTTTTTTGCACCCGATGCGCTGCTGGCGCACTGTGAAAGTGGTGCGCCCCTCGACGCTGATTGGCTGCTGATTGATGAGGCGGCGGCCATTCCTGCGCCATTGCTTACTCGTCTGATTGCCTTTTTTCCTCGCGTATTGCTGACCACCACCGTGCAGGGCTATGAAGGTACTGGTCGAGGTTTTTTGCTGAAATTTTGTGCCTCGCTAGCAGAGTGGCATGATTTAAGGCTGGTGGATCCGATCCGCTGGGCGCAGCACGATCCGCTGGAAACATTGATCAATAAAATTCTGCTATTTAACGAGCCGGATTTTACAGCAATAAAAAATGCCGCAGCAGGGAATGCTTCGACCGTAAACGCGGGTGCATCTCCAGAGCCTGAAAGCTGCTTAAATGCTCAAATTACTCCATTAAACATGGGCAGCGGCCTTGCTGCCAACGGGGAGAAACAGCCAGGCGATAAAATCATCGCTAATACTGCCGATAACCCATCGCTTATGAGTTTTACCTGGTTCGATGCAGCGGCATGGGAAAATGATCCCAAGCTGCTTGCTGATTTTTATCATCTGTTAACCAGCGCCCATTACCGCACCTCACCGATAGATCTGCGCCGCATGCTGGACGCGCCGGGTATGTCGTTCTCTGTGGCTAAACGAGGCGAGCATTTGGCCGCCGCGCTGTGGTGGGTGGAAGAGGGCGGACTCTGTCCGGCGCTGGCACATGAGGTCTGGGCGGGCAGGCGGCGGCCGCGCGGTAATCTGGTTGCCCAATCAATGGCGGCACACGGCGGATTTCCTGAAGCCGCCGTGCTGCATTCCCGACGAATTACCCGCATTGCTGTTGCCCCAGAGCACCGAAAACAGGGCGTGGGACGTGCATTGGTTGAGCAGCAGCGCAAAATAGCCCGTGCTCAAGGGCTGGATTTCCTCTCGGTCAGCTTTGGTTTTACCGACGATTTGTGGCGATTTTGGCAACGTTGCGGTTTCAAGCTGGTGCGCGTTGGCAATCAGCGGGAGGCAAGCAGCGGATGTTTTGCCGCGATGGCGATTTTGCCGCTGAGCGCATCAGGGCAAACGTTTTGCCAACAGGCAGTGCAACAATTTTTAAGAAATAGCCAACAGGTTCCCACAGAGGTGTCCGTTGCGCTTAATCAACATATTCACTCTCAAGATGACTCGAGTCTTAACGATGCCGACTGGCGCGAGTTGTCCGGTTTCGCGTTTGCAAGTCGGTCCGTTGAGAGCAGTCGCGCTTCGTTGCTGAGATTGCTGGACCAGTCATCGCTTTCTTTGCCTGCACTGCGTGCCAGTTTGCAGTCTCAAATGACGATGCCTGAAGTCATTTCTTTGCTTGGGTTGATTGGCAAAAAAGCGTTGCTTGAGCGCTGGCGTGCAGAAACCCGTCAGGCTTTAGAGCAATTGGATGTCAGGCAATGCAGCAGGTGGCGTGATTTTTCTGAATAAAAATTGGTTCGCAACAAGAAACGAGTGTTGATGAAGAGTACCGGCATTCTGGACATTGAAAAAATCAGTATGAGTTATTCAATAAAACCCTATTTTCCTCAATTTTCAGCCGCGTATAGTGAGGATATTCGTTGCCGTAATGAAACGGCGACACCTCTTTTAGCCAGTCACAGGAGTCCAGTTATGAGCCCGGATCACGTTATCGTTCAACAACCGCAGGGTCAGGCCGAGCAGCTGATTTTATTGTTTCATGGCGTGGGCGATAATCCGGTTTCAATGGGTGAGATAGGGCGCTATTTTACCCAGAGCTTCCCCGCGTCGCTGATTGTCTCAATCGGTAGTCCATTTGCCTGTGATTTAGGGCAGGGGCGTCAATGGTTCTCAGTGCAGGGCGTGACTGAGCAGAATCGTCATCAGCGTATTGCCGAGTCAATGCCGTTATTTATCAAGACCGTGCGCGACTGGCAACATAAAAGTGGCATAAGTGCTGCAAATACTATTCTGATTGGCTTCTCGCAGGGATCGATCATGTCGCTGGAATCCACCAAGGTCGAGCACAATCTGGCCGGGCGTATTGTTTCCTTTAGCGGTCGATTTGCCAGTCTGCCGGAAACAGCAATCGCGTCAGAGACCACCGTCCATTTTATCCACGGACAAAGTGACCCGGTAATTGCTGCCAATAACGCGGTGATTGCGGCGGAGCGCCTGAAAGAGTTGGGTTGTGCCTGCACGCTGGATCTGGCACCGAAGGTGGCTCACGGTATCAGCCCGCAGATGATTAGCGCGGCAATTGAGAGATTACAGGCCTGAGAGTGAAATATGCGGCAGGATTGTTCTCGCCTGCCGCCAGAGGTTTTAAAGGTTTAAAAAACGTACCGGCTTTTACTTTTTCTTGTCCTTTGGCCTGTCGTCGTCTGCATCCCATTCGGCGTTGTTATCACGGTGCGGTGGGATCTCAGGCTTATCTTTCAGGTAAGCTTTCACATCGACCCGAAGCAGTTCTTTAATGCCGCTGATGAGTATGCCAGCCAAAATGATCAGCACTATCCACCAGTAATCTTTAATCCATTCCATAATTTCACTCCCTTACTGGTTATCCTGCGTTTGCGTAAAACTATTCGCCTGTTACAGGTGTAATTATAACGTATTGCTGGAAAATCCTCTGCAGTTGGCTGCTAATCCAGGCGTGTCCAGCGAGATCCACACCTTGCCACGCCTGTTCAAGCACTTTTGGAGTGAGTAACTTTTCGCACTGCTCGGCCAGCGGACGATAGCTCAAGTGCCACGGCTCAACCGCCACGCCGCCGCTGTCGTGGCTAAATGGCCGATAAAAGCCGAACGATGCCATATTTTCATCCAGCCATTGGGTCAAAGGATAAAAATATCCGCCGTGATCATACTCCCAAGGTTCAAGCTGGAGTTTGCCGTCTGCGGGCAACAGTGTGGGATCGTAAATGTCGAGATCGCTGCCCCAGTGATGG
The DNA here is from genome assembly GCF_000257645.1 of Serratia sp. M24T3. Taxonomy (GTDB): domain Bacteria; phylum Pseudomonadota; class Gammaproteobacteria; order Enterobacterales; family Enterobacteriaceae; genus Rouxiella. The sequence continues at coordinate 17,713 of NZ_AJHJ01000031.1, read as the reverse complement.
CGGCTGGCACCAGGCAGGGCTGACCAGCGCAGGATCAGCTCGCCTCGTTGGGAATCATCAAGTTCAGTGATATCTACCGGATGACTGTGGCTGTCTAACACTGGCCGCTCGCCGTGGAACTTGCCGTTCCAGATAGCCAGTTGCCGCTCGAAATCACGGAAAGTGCTGGCCGGTTGCAGGTTAAATCCGGCCTTGGCCGCTGCGGCCTGCAACGCCAGAAAGGCTTGCACCGCCTCGGGTTGCAGGCGGTGATGAGCGGTGAGTTCAACCAGGTGCTCGGTGGAGCGCCCGGTCAGCATGGCGTGGCTGATCATCCGACCAACTGTTCCATAATGCGCTGATACATGCGGCTAAGCAGCTGCAAATCGGCTGCCTGAACGCATTCATTAATTTTATGGATTGAGGCATTAACTGGCCCCAACTCGACGACTTGCGCGCCCATCAAGGCGATAAAGCGGCCGTCTGAAGTGCCGCCGGTAGTTTGCAGGTCCGGGGTAATCTCGCTGTAATGCTGCACGGCGTTAATCACCGCATCGACCAGCGCACCGCGAGGTGTCAGGAACGGCTGACCGGAAACGACCCAATTAAGAGTATAATTTAGCTGATGTTTGTCCAGCAGCTCTGCAACACGTTGCTTGATCAGCGCATCGGTTAACTCAGTGCTAAAGCGGAAATTGAACTGCACGTAAAGTTCGCCGGGGATCACGTTATTGCTGCCAGTGCCGGCATTAATGTTGGCAATCTGCATGCTGGTCGGCGGGAAGAACTCGTTGCCGCGATCCCATTCGGTAGCGACCAACTCGTTAAGTGCAGGCATGGCCCGATGCACCGGGTTATCGGCCAGGTGCGGATAGGCCACGTGACCTTGCACGCCGTGAATTTGCAGATTGGCGGTCATTGAGCCACGGCGGCCATTCTTGACGATATCACCCACGCGAGTGGTGCTCGAAGGCTCGCCTACCAGGCAATAATCCATGCGCTCGTTGCGCGCCATCAGGGCTTCAACCACCTTCACCGTGCCATTAACCGCGCTGGCCTCTTCGTCGGAAGTGATCAAAAACGCCAGACGGCCCTGATGATTTGGGTTTGCTGCAACAAAACGTTCCGCCGCAACCACCATCGAGGCCAGCGAGCCTTTCATGTCAGCAGCGCCGCGACCATACAGCATGCCATCGCGCAGAGCTGGTTCAAAAGGTGGGGTGATCCACAGCGCCGGATCGCCGGTTGGAACCACGTCGGTATGACCCGCAAAGGCTAACGTTTTGCCCTCACCGCGGGTTGCCCAGAAATTCAGCGTATCGCCGATGTTCATGGTTTCAATGTGAAAGCCAATAGCCTGCAAGCGGGCAATCAGGATTTCCTGACAGCCTGCATCATCAGGACTTAGGGAAGGGCGACGGATCAACTGTTGCGCAAGATCTAAAACCGGACAAATCATTTACTTCACCTCTGCAACAAATTGCGCATAGCTTTCAGGTTTAAAGCCGAGCAGCGATTGTCCGCTGGCGGCGAGCAGGAAGGGGCGTTTAATGACCGCAGGATGATCGAGCATCAATGCCTTGGCAGATTCGGCATTATCACAGGCGGCGCGCACTGACTCGTCGAGCTTGCGCCAAGTGGTGCCACGAGTGTTGAGCAGCGCTTCCCAGCCCTGTTTATCGATAAGCGTCTGAATCAGCGTCTCGTCGAGGCCATCAACGCGATAATCATGAAAACGCGCCTCAACGTCGTTATCTTCCAGCCAGCGGCGGGCTTTTTTAACGGTGTCGCAATTTTTGATGCCATAAATAATGAATGAGGAATTCTCTGCCATGCCTAAACAACCCCTAAGTGTTAACTCGCCCAATACCGGCAAAGGATTGGGCGAAGGAATAGCCAATGACGGGCTGCAAGCCGCTGTCTGTCGGCGTTTGCCTCCCGCAAAAATGATGCTTTACATAATGCTGTAAAACGCTGGCTGAATCTACCCTTGCGGCCCGCCGGTCAGGCGGTTTTCCTGCGCCGGGTGCGGCCGCTGGCCAATGCACCTCGGTTGCGCTCTTCAATAACCAATAGGGCTATCTCTCCCGAGGCTTCCGTATGTTCTCTCGCTCTTTGTGCCGCAGCCTCAGCGTTGCGCTGTTCAACGGCGCAAATAATGGCTCGCAGCTCGGCCATGCTTTTTTCGGCGCGTCCTGGCCAGCGGGTTGAGGAGAAGCGAAACAAAGCCAGTCGATTGAGCAGCGAAAACAGCGTCTGCCCGATGGCAACATTGCCGGTGCCTTCTGCCAGTACGTGATAGAAATCTGCTGAAGAGCTAATTACCAGCACCATGTCCTGCGTGTCGTGGCCCCGGCCAATATCTTCAACGGTTTGGCGCAGTCTGGCACACTGTTCGTCGCTGGCTCGCAGGGTAAACAACCGCGCTGCCTGGCTCTCCAGAATCCCCCTGAGTTCATAGATTGATCGCACTTCCTCGATGGAAAGCTGCGACACCATTGGCCCGCGATAGCGCACGGTGGTGATTAGGCCCTCAGCCTCCAGACTGCGAAAAGCTTCCCGCACCGCGCTGCGGCTCACGCCAGTCAGTTCGCAAATTTCACGCTCGCGCAAAGGCTCACCGGGCAAAAAATCCCCCACGGCGATCCCTAAGCGAATGCTGTCTTCAACCAGTTCCCTGGCACTTTGGGTTATTTTTTGTTCTGACATGCTCAGAAAATCTCCACTGCAATACAATTTGCGTTTTTTCGTCAGACAATTTAAAACAGAATTGTCTGATGATTTTTACCGCTATTTGAAAAAGCTTACAACAGATGCATAGACGCTTCGAGATGGCGGTAGCAGAAATTCCGCACGAAATGTTTTTGCTATCTGAAACGCATACCTAAGAGGAACCGCAAAATGTCACAACCCTGGACTTGGCCGGAAAGCGAATGGCGTGGATATGTCAACAAAGTGCGCGCCGGGCAACCACTAAAGGCTGCATGGCCGGACAATAACAAAATTGCCGTCGCGCTCTCCTTCGACAGCGATCATGAAACTATTCCTCTGCGCGATGGCGAAACCTCTCCCGGACGCCTGGCGGCGGGCGAGTACGGCGCGCGGGTAGGTATTGGTCGTATTCTTAACCTGCTGGAGAAATACGGCGCTCCGGCCTCGTTTTATCTTCCTGCGGTTTGCGCGCTGCTGCGGCCAGACGAGAGCAAGACTTACGTTGCGGCGGGACATGAGGTGGGCATTCACGGCTGGATCCACGAGCGTAACTCGCTGCTCGATTACGCCACCGAACGCGATTTGATGCTGCGTGCCGCCGACGTGCTGGAAAAAACCTCAGGCGTTCGCCCGGTCGGTATTCGGACGCCATCCTGGGATTATTCGCCTTACACGTTGCAAATTATTCGTGAAATGGGGCTGATTTATGACTCCTCCCTAATGGCCGACGACGAGCCTTACGAGCTGATAGAAGAGGGCGTGGCGACCGGCGTGGTTGAAATTCCGGTCGAATGGATCCGCGATGATGCCCCGTATTTCACCATGGACCGCTTTAACTCGATTCGTCCGCATACCAAGCCACGCGACGTGCTGGAAATCTGGACTGACGAATTTAACCAGGCTTATAAAGAGGGCGGCGTATTCCAGCTGACCATGCATCCACACGTCATTGGGCATCGTTCCAGAATGGTGATCCTCGACGAGCTGATGCAGCACATTACCTCGCACGCAGGGGTGTGGTTTACCACTCACGCCGGGTTGGCCAATCATGTCGGCAAGCAGTTAAAAAACAGCAAATAGTTTCAATAACGCCGAGCGGATAATTATTCAATAAAAGAGCGGCGAATTATCATAATAAAAACAAATGGTTACATTTAGGTGTCAACAGCGGGAAACACTTTAATTCAGAGAGGGTTTTAGGATGGTAGCAACCGAAGCTTCAATTGATTCGCCTCATAAATTTACCGCACACCAGAAGAAAGTCGTTTTTGCCGCAGCGATTGGTAATGTCGTGGAATGGGTTGACTGGGGTCTGTACGCGGTTTTCGTCAAGCTTATTTCACAAGAGTTTTTCCCTGCGGGCGATAGTGTCGCCAGTCTGCTGACCACGTTGGGTTTCTTTGCGATTGGTTTTATCATGCGTCCGGTCGGCGCGGCGATTCTTGGCGCTTACGCTGACAAGTTTGGCCGCAAGAAAGGGCTGATTCTGAGTATCAGCATGATGTCTGGTTCCGCGCTGGTGATGGCGTTGACACCAAGCTATGCAGTGATCGGCGTGTGGGCGACGGCAATTTTGCTGCTTTGTCGTTTGGTTCAAGGCTTCTCTGCCGGTGGCGAATTTGGTTCTTCTTCGGCGCTGCTGGTGGAGTCAGCAGGCAAGGGGCGTCGCGCATTTGCCGGTTCATGGCAACAGGTTTCAGTAGCAGGCGGCACGCTGATTGCCTCATTTATGGGTACCACTTTTACCTGGTTTTTATCACCAGAATCATTGCTGGACTGGGGTTGGCGGCTGGCGTTTATCGTCGGCGCTGCGCTGGGGTTAATCGGTATCTGGCTGCGCGTAACGGTGAACGAAACCGAGGCGTTTATCAAACATAAACCCGCGGTAACATCACAGGTTCATCCATTAAAAGCGATGCTGGTTCATCATCCTAAAGCCGCTCTGCGGGTTGCGGGAATTACTATTGCCGGAACGCTGACCTATTATATCTGGCTGAATTATCTGCCAACTTACGCCAATATCACCACCGGTATTCCGTTGAAAGACGCCTTTTTGTCGCAAACTATCAGTATCGCGGTATTCATGGTGCTGTTGCCTTTTGCCGGAATGCTTTCCGACAAGATAGGCCGCAAGAAAACGCTGAGTGCCTTTGCTATCGGCTTCATTTTATTCTCTTATCCACTGCTGGCGATGCTGAATAATAATTTCTGGAGCCTGCTGTTTGTTCAGCTGGTCGGAATTATCTTCTTGCTAGGTTATTCGTGTAATTGCGCGGCGATTATGGCTGAACAGTTTCCTCCGGAAGTCAGGGCGACAGGAATTGCGCTGCCTTACGCACTGGCGGTGGCAATATTTGGCGGCACCGCACCTTATATAACTACCTGGATGCACTTTAACGGTTTTATCAATTATATCTGGCTCTATGTGGCAGTAGCCGCATTGATATCGCTGATCGTATATATGTGTATGCCGGAAACCAACAACGCTGATTTTGAATAAAGTCTGGCTCCCGTAGCGGTATTTCGGTTACGGGTAATAAAAAACCTATGCCGGAGAGGGAATATAGCCTTTTTGACTCAGAAAAGTCAGGGCTTCTCCTTCGGCATAGGTCATTGCGGTAAGCAGCGGGTGAAAGCTAAAGCGTTTATAGAATTCAATTTTATCCGGCACGGCGTAAATAATCACTTTGCCAAACGGCGTTAAATCCTGCATTACCCTGCGCATTAATGCGCCACCAAAACCTCGCCCCTGATAATCAGGATGGATAGCTACGTCGCTCAGATAAGAAACCGAAGTGAAGTCACTGATGGCGCGAGCACAGGCGATGAGCTCGCCATCGAGATAACCCAGATAGCGGAACTGGCTGTGGGAAAATCCGCGCTCCAGCTTGGCTAAATCGCGTTTGTTGAGGCCGCTAAGCTCAAGAATATCGGCCAGACGCTGCCAGTCTACTGATCCAATATTCTCGTTACTGATTATCTCAAAAGTCATTGCGGCGATCTCTCTGCAAGTCGTGTAGGGTTTTTTGAACCCTCGGGTGGCTAATAAACTGTTTATTGTTCAAACATTAGCCGTAATATCTGCCTCAGGCAATAGGGATCCTGCATACTTTTACTTCAACGGCAGCACAACGTTACCGGATGTATAAGCGTGATCGACGTGTCATTATCGGAATAAACTGTTTGTCTGATTAAATATTGCTCGTATAATCCCCTGCGTTAATCAAGGGGAGTATTATGGTCGAGCAAGAGTTAGGTAATTGGAAAGACTTTATCGAAGCTATGCTGCGTGGTTAATAACCGCAGTTTGCCAAGATAAAGTTAATAACAAGATCCTGTAGTTACATCAGATTTCATCCGTGAAAAACCGATATAGCCATCATCATCTTGTGAGCCTTGCCAAAAATGTTGATATAAACAACAGGCAGGTGATGAAAAATGGTATTTGAAACGCTTTATTTTCAATTGCTTCAAAACACCAGATAACTAATAAATAACTTTTTATTAACAAAAGGCGCTAATTAAATTAGCGCCTTTTTTATATCCAGAAAACGACTTCCTTAAAACAACGGTCGGGCCTTAATTCATAAACTTATTCTCATAACCTTATGAATCAGCTCATTGGTACATTGCCCTGACAAAATTCCTATCGCCTTCACGGATCCGGTGTGGTTTCTATGATCTCGTTAATCAGCGTTGGGTTTTCATGCTTGCCCGGAAAACGACGGCGCACCAGCACGAAGAATAGCGGAACAAAGAATATCGCCAGCACCGTGGCCGAAATCATCCCGCCAATAACCCCAGTGCCGACCGCATGTTGACTTCCCGAACCCGCACCCTGGCTGGTGGCCATCGGCAGTACGCCAAAAATAAACGCCAGCGAAGTCATCAGGATTGGTCGCAGTCGCATGCGCGAGGCTTCAAGCGTGGCCTCAAGCAGCGCTTTGCCCCGCACGTTGAGGTCGTTGGCGAATTCAACAATCAGGATGGCGTTCTTCGCCGACAGCCCGATAATAGTCAGCATCCCAACCTGGAAATAGACGTCGTTTTCAAGACCGCGCAGGTAGGTCGCGATAACCGCGCCGATTACCCCCAGCGGCACCACCAGCATCACTGAGAACGGAATCGACCAGCTTTCATACAGCGCAGCCAGACACAGGAAAACCACGAGCAGAGAAATAGCATACAAAGCAGGGGCCTGCGAACCGGACAGCCTTTCCTGATACGACATACCGGTCCATTCGAGTCCAATTCCGGTAGGTAATTTTGCCACCAGTTTTTCCATTTCGTCCATCGAAGCCCCGCTGCTGACGCCTTTAGCCGCCTCACCGACGATTTCCAGCGACGAAGCGCCGTTATAACGTTCAAGACGGGGCGAGCCAGTTTGCCAATGCGAGCTGGTAAAGGCCGAAAACGGTACCATCGTGCCCGTGGTATTGCGCACGTACCAGCGATTAACGTCGTCGGGCAACATGCGGAAGGGGGCATCAGCCTGTACATAAACTTTCTTCACGCGCCCGCGATCGACAAAGTCATTCACATAGGTTGAACCCCACGCTGTACTCAGAGTGCTGTTAATTCCGGAAATACTCAGACCTAACGCCTGCGCCTTGTGCTGGTCGATATCAATCTGCAACTGTGGGCTGTCATCCAGGCCGTTGTGGCGCACGCGAGACAGCAGCGGACTTTTGCCTGCCATATCCAGCAGGGAGTCTCGTGCGGCCATCAGTTTGGCGTGGCCTAAACCTGCGTGATCTTCCAGCTCCATATCAAAACCAGAGGAGTTGCCCAGTCCATTAATTGCCGGAGGGCTGCTGGCAATAATCCTCGCGTCGTTATATTTGCTCTTGCTGAACTCTTTGGTGGCGCGGTCAATGATATCAAACGAAGTATTTGCTCCAGAGGTGCGATCGTCCCAGTCAGCCAGGCGCACAAACATACGTGCGACGTTTTGCCCGTTACCACCCGGCCCTGAGCCGATGGTTGAGAACACCGACAGCACGTCTTTTTTCTCGTGGGTCAGGAAATATTGTTCAACCCGAGACACCACATTGGTGGTTTGCGCCATGGTCGAACCAGGCGGTAGCTGGATTTGTACGGTGAAAACGCCACGGTCTTCCTGTGGCAGGAAAGAGGTTGGCAGTTTAACGAACATAAAACCCAGGGCCACGACCAGCAGCAGATATACCAACATGTAGCGGAAGCCGTGATGCAAGATGCGGCCAACGCCGTGCTCATAGCGACGGGCGTTTTTATCAAACATGCGGTTAAACCAGCCGAAAAATCCGCGTTTTCCGTGATGATGACCCTTGGCGATCGGTTTTAAAATCGTGGAACACAGTGCCGGGGTCAGGGTCAGTGCGACAAACACGGACAGCACCATCGCGGCAACAATGGTCACCGAGAACTGACGGTAAATCGCCCCGGTTGTGCCGCCAAAAAACGCCATTGGCACGAATACCGCCGACAGCACCATGGTGATCCCCACCAGCGCGCTCTGAATTTGCCCCATCGATTTGCGGGTCGCGTCGCGCGGGCTGAGTCCTTCCTCACTCATGACCCTTTCAACGTTTTCAACCACTACGATGGCGTCATCGACCAGCAACCCGATTGCCAGCACCATCGCGAACATCGTCAAGGTATTGATACTGTAACCAAGCTGATGCAGCACCACGAAAGTCCCCAGCAAAACCACCGGTACGGCAATGGTCGGGATAAGCGTGGCGCGAAAATTTTGCAGAAACAGATACATCACTAAAAATACCAGCACGATAGCTTCAAACAGCGTTTTCACTACGTCGGTGATTGCCGCTTTGACAAACGGGGTAGTTTCATAGGCAATTTCGGTTTTTAGCCCGTGCGGGAAATACTGCGAAAGTTCTTTAATCTTGGCTCGCACGGCGGTATCGGTTTGCAGTTCATTGGCGCCAGAAGCCAGCTGCACCCCCATCCCGGAAGCCGGTTGGCCGTTATAGCGGCTGTCGAAGTTATAGTTTTCGGCACCGAGTCCGACGGTGGCAACCTGACCCAGAGTCACGTCCGAACCGTCGGCGTTTACCCGCAGCGTAATATCGCGAAACTGCTGCGGCGTTTGCAGCTGTGACTGGGCGTTGACCGTGGCGTTCAGCGCCTGCTGGTCCACCGCTGGCGTACCGCCCAGCTGGCCCACGGCGACCTGACTGTTCTGGTTTTCAATCGCGGTAACGACGTCAGAAGTGGTCAGGCTGTAGTTGTTGAGCTTGTTGGGGTCCAGCCAGATACGCATTGCGTACTGCGTGCCATAGGCGTTGATGGTGCCGACGCCGTCAACGCGGCTGATCGGGTCTTGAAGATTCGAGGCGACATAGTCGGAGATATCCTGCTTGCTCATACTGCCGTCGGTCGACACAAAAGCAACCATCATCAGGTTGGTATCACCGGTTTTTGATACGGTTACCCCCTGACTTTGCACCGTTTGCGGCAGGCGTTTCAGCGCCTGTTGCAGCTGGTTTTGCACCTGTTGCAAGGCCTCGTTCGGGTCAGTGCCCGCCACAAAACTCAGGGTAATCTGAGCCTTGCCGTCATTACTGCTCTGCGACGACATATACATCAGGTTATCGAGGCCGGTCATGTTCTGCTCGATTATCTGCGTCACGGTATTTTCTACAATCGTGGCCGACGCCCCCGGATATTGGGCGGTAATACGGACGTTAGGCGGCGCAAGAGCAGGATATTGCTCAACCGGCAGGTCATAAATGGCCAAAGCCCCTGCCAGAGAAATGATGATCGCCAATACCCAGGCAAAAATTGGGCGATCGATAAAGAAGTTAGCCATGTCTCACAAACCTCGTAATCATGCTCTAACCTCTGTCTTTCAGCTTCGATGTGCCGCAACGTGAAACCCAGAAGTTATAAGCGATGATTAACATCAGGAAATAATAAAAGATCTTTTCTAATAAATTAGCCTACTTTTATGTCACCACATCCTGGTGGTTGCGCAATTTTTTGCAACACTTGCTTGCGGATTAGTGTCACGATCAGGCTAAAAAAGAGGCCTGTACGCCTGAGCACTTTACCTTTAATCACCGGTAAAAACGTGGAGAAAAAAAGGAGATGTTGTAAAAAAGCTTGCTACGAAGGTGTTTACTTCTTTGACAGACTCAAATGACTCAGTTATTTAAGAAAGTAACAATGTATTCATAAAAACTATTTACTCATAAAAATAAGCAGAGAGTAGAACTATGCTGAATTCCGTTTTTGCCCGTCGGCTGTATTTATGTTGGTTGATTGAAAATAATGAGCGCCCTAATGTCCCAAATTTAATGGCGCTAAGCGGTTGGCCGCGACGGACACTGCAGGACGTATTAAAGGCGTTGCCGGGAATGGGGGTAGAGCTTAATTTTATTCAGCAGGGCGTGCGAAACAACGATGGTTATTACCAGATTGCCCACTGGGGTCCGTTGAACCCGCAGTGGATAGCCAGTCATCGCGAGCAGATCCTCGCGGCTATCGATTCCCAGGGGTAAGCCTGAGAATCGCGTTTAGGCCCTGGACTCGAGAAATATTACCGTTGCGGCTACGCGAGAGCGGACATCAAGCTTGCGTAGCACGTTGCGAATATGCACCTTGACGGTTTCTTCTGAAATAGACAGCTCGCGAGCGACTTCTTTATTCGACTGTCCTTTAGCCACCTCATTCAGTACGCAGGTTTCCCGGTCAGTTAGCTTCTCCAGGGGGTTTACCTTATTATTTTCGGCCACCACTGAATTTTGCATTTCCTCGCTCAGATAGTTATTACCCTGAGCTGTCAGCTGAATTTGCTCAAGTAAATACTCGGGCTTACTGTCTTTAAGCAGATAGGCGTCGGCACCGGCGTTGATCAGGTTGGCGATATCACAAGGAGAGTCCGAGAAGGTCAGAATAATGATTTTTGCGGCACAACCTTCGGCGCGTAGGGCGTTTAGCGTCTCAAGCCCGGACATATCCGGCATATTAAGATCGAGAATAATCAGATCGAGGTCGGTCATTCTTGCTGTCGCAAGGGCTTCAATACCCCCATTGGCCGTCGCCACTACATGCAGATTCGGCGAAAGCCCCAGCATCTGCTCTACGGCACGGATCATCAGTGGATGATCATCGACAATCATGACTTTATAATGTCTATCTAAAGAGTTGTTAAATAATGAGTTACTCGCTAGCGAGTGATGGGTCGATGAGAGATAAGCCGCCGAATGATTATCTGAGGATTGCTTATTTGTTGTACTGCAAGTCTCCGCGGATTTAGTAAAAAACGCAGGATATTGATCTGCCATGCTATTGCTCCCTTTTAGCTACTGCCTTCATCCATTATCAAGAGCATACTGGCTATATAATATTTATCAATATTAGGTTCATTCGTAGTTAATGTTCCTTACGTAATCTTTGCAGTGCATTTAGTATTAAGACTCCTGTTATTCACGTAGAGGCGCTATGACTGTCAAAATCGAAATTATCAAAGATAAATTGCTGTCCGATAACTGGTTCACGCTGCGTAATTACAGCTACGTGCTGGAAAAAAAAGACGGCAGTAAGATTGAGCATAAACGCGAGGTCTATGACCGTGGCAATGGCGCGACAATTTTGCTGTATAACCGCAATAAACAAACAGTGCTGCTGGTTCGCCAGTTCCGGATGCCTATTTATCTTAACGGCAACACTAACGGCATGTTGATTGAAACCTGTGCCGGCCTGCTTGATGACGATTCGCCGGAAGACTGCATCCGCAAAGAGGCGATTGAAGAGACGGGCTATCAGGTAGGTGCGGTCGCCAAACTGTTTGAGCTTTATATGTCACCCGGCGGTGTTACCGAGATTATTCATTTCTTTGCCGCGGAATATGACGATAGCAGGCGCGAAAATGATGGCGGCGGGGTTGAAGATGAAGATATCGAGGTGCTGGAAGTGCCATTCAGCCAGGCGCTGGAGATGATTAAAAATGGAGAAATCAAGGACGGTAAAGCGGTGATTTTGTTGCAGTATGCGCAAATAAACGGTCTGCTGGACTAAACTGCGTGACCGAATTCAAGGTTCGGTCACAGTAAGTTCCATTTATTGCGGTAGTGCCAGCGGCACGCCACCCTGATGTTGACTGCGAGTGGCCCAGGGTAAAACTGACCAGCTGGTTCCCTCACAGTCGCGCATTGCCCGCGCAAAAGAAGGGCCGAAATGGATACCTTTGGCGGTGAGATACCACGACGGGAAGTACCAAATCTCGGCATCGCTATAGTCACAGTCATCGTCACCTTTGGGCTTTTGCATCTCATGAGGATAAAGCTGTTTAAACTGCGTAATTAGCCAGGGGGCAAAATTCTTTTCGCGATAGTTTGAATAATCGTCGAATCCCACGCTGTTGCTGTTTTGATCGGCATGATCGTCAGCGTACATATAATGGAACGGCTTATCTTTACCAATCCACAAAATATCCTCCAACGACAGCGGGTTACCGGTTTTGGCATTAAGATTTAGCGGCGAGTCGCCAAAGTCTGGATGCGCACCGCCACAGCTGTAGCTGGTGGAAATTTTAACGCTGACCGCCGTGCTGGATAACAGCTCCGGCGTGACGGTTTGTTCGAATTCACCAGAGCCAAACTGGCTGGCACCCAGCATGCAGCTGTGGTAATCGATCACCTCTTGCCACAGTCGGGCGGTCAAATGCTGATTGATGGCGCTGAGTTGAGCCTCAGGATAACCGTCTGCCAGAGTAAACAACGAAATATTGGACTGCGGTTCGTGCCACCATTGCAGCTGGTGCCCCATAAAACTCTGCTGTTTGCCTTTCTTCAGCGACAGCTCGCTGAGGCGTAGGTACTCATAAGGTGAGTCATGGATCAGTCGAGTCAGAAAGGCATCGGGATTGGTTTCCGGAAGCTTTGCCGGAGTCAATTCAATCGGCATGATTTTTCCCTGAGGATTTGACCAGGTTCCCTGCCAGCCTGATTTGCCATCGGATTGAAGTCTGAGAATAGGGCGAGGGGTGTCGTTGAAGTCATCCATTCCCTCCTGCAAACTTAAATCGCCGTCCTCCAGACTGCCATTAAGTGGCAGGTCGAGATGGTATTTTTGATAAAAGTACCGGCCGGTGATCGCTTCTGGCTTATTTAAGTCCAGCTCCATGACCACTGCAGAGGTGCCGATAGTTCCGGTCAGGACCACAGGAGGCTCTTCCGCCATCGCGGAGGCAGAGAGCAGTGAAAGCATCAACAGGATTATTTTTGTTTTAATTTTTAGTAAACCAAAGTCGTTACCTTTCGCCATCCCTAATGCACCTTTTAAATATATGACTGCTGCTCACAGTAGAATATCAGCTTCGATTGTGCTTAAGCGTATAACAGCGCAACAAAACGTGTTTATGACACGACACCTGTAACTATTTCATTGTTCTGCGTCAGTATCGCAGCCAGTTTGTTTTTCATTCAAGCTATCCATTGCGGTTTACAGGTAAAAAAATGATGCTTTTCAAGCAGAGTCTTTGCACAGCTTAGGTTAATATCTAAAGGTTTACTTCGTAAAAGAGCTGAAATGTAATGACACCCAATTGGATGGCCACACCGCTGCTGTTGCTGGCAACTTTGTTAACCGGCTACGCGCATGCTGATCCGCTGCAACGAATCTACAACGATTGGCAGGTCAGTTGCGACAACATAAACCGCTGTTCGGCGAGAAGTTCGCAAGACAGCCAAGGCTTAGTGCTGCAATTAACCCGTGATGCCGGTCCCGAGGGCAAGGCCAGCGTCAGTATCGACTATCAGCGTAACAGTGACGAGCAAAGCACCGATCCCGGGATTGCCAATCGTTTGATACTCAATGGCAAGGCTTTGACCTTTAACCGCCGTGAATGGGATGTCAGCAAGAAGCATGTAACTACCACCAATCGCCTGGTGGTTGATGATTTTGTGAATTCTATCCGCGACGGCAAAAGCATTCTACTGGGTGGCAAACTCGATGCTCAGCAAAGCACGCACCCGGCGATTTCTTTGAACGGCTTAAAAGCGGCCCTGCTGGCTATCGATCAGCAGCAGTCTCGCGAAGGCACTAAAACTGCCTGGGCCAGTCGTGGTAATAAAGCCGTTTCCAGCGTTCCAGCGGCACCTGCCAAGCCAATCATGCCGCGTTTTAACGAGCCGCATCCGCTGACTGAAACCGAGATTTCCGCTATCACGCAAAATAACGCCACCAATGTCGAAAACAACGATTGCAGTCTTGACTCGGCCGAGCGTGAGGTGCATCTCTTTGCGCTGTCCAATGACAAGGCGTTGATGACGGTTAACTGTGATATGGGTGCTTATAATCTCTACGTGCTCGGCTATATAGTGTCACGCGAGGCACCGTACAAAGCAGATAACCTGGTGTTGAACATGCCGTTCAAGTCCGCAGACGACGATCAGCCACCTGAGTTGATTAACGCCGATTTTGATCAGAAAACCGGTATATTGTCGACTTTCGACAAGGGGCGGGGATTGGGTGATTGCGGCGTTTCCACTCGCTGGATATTTGATGGCAAGGTGTTTCGTTTGACGTCTTATGCGTCGGAACCTAGCTGTGATGGTTACAGTAAAAGCGGTCAATGGCCCATTCTTTGGACCACCAAAAGTTCGTAGCAAACGCTGAAAAAAACACCCCGCAAGCTGGACCAAAATCCAGTTTACGGGGTGCTTATTGCTAACTAACGCTGTGGATTACTTCGGCAAGGCGTAAGCGATGACGAAGTTGCCGCGTGGCGTATGCATGAAATGGTGTCCGGTGGCAGTAATCGCTACAAATTCGCGACCATCCTGCTCATAAACCATTGGCGTAGCCTGCGCACCAGCCGGTAACGCCACTGACCAGACAGTTTTGCCGGTAGTGATGTCGATGGCGCGGAGCAGGTTATCTGTCGCGGCGGCAATGAAAATCAGCCCTGATTTTGTGACTACCGAGCCACCGTTGTTCGGCGTACCAATGTTGATTGGCAGGCCTGTCGGCAAGCCAAACGGACCATTCTCACGCGCGGTACCCAGCGGGCGATCCCATACGGTGCGGCCATCACGAATATCGATAGCGCGAATGCCACCGTAAGGCGGTTCTTTACACAGCATGCCAGTAAACGGCAGCTGCCATCCCGCATTGACGTTCACCGCAACAGGAACGCCTTCCTGCGGATCGCCAGCACCTTCGGCGTGTGCCTCGGCAACCGGATCGTTGAGAATATCACGCGCTTTCCAGCCCATCGCATCGGCCTGCTTGCGAGAAACCAGTTTGGTATAGTTAGGCATGTCATTGTAGTTGGCAATGATCAGGCCACGCGCAGGGTCGAACGCCACACCGCCCCAGTCGACTCCGCCGTTGTAACCCGGATAGTCGATGATCGGTTTGTCCAGACCTGGAGGGGTGAACTTGCCGCGATAATCCGCCTGAGCGAACTGAATACGACAAACCAGCTGGTCAATTGGCGTCAGGCCCCACATGTTTTCGGGTTTGAGATCAGGCTTGGCCAGCGAGTTAAACAGCGAGAACGGCTGAGTTTTGCTGCGCGCCTGAGGCTCAAGGCCACCTTGTGGTACCGGGCGCTCTTCAACGCCGAACAGTGATTTACCGGTCGCGCGGTTGAGCACGTAGGTTTCACCATTTTTAGTCGGGAAGATGATCGCCGGAATTTTAGTCCCATCTGCCTGCGGATAATCAACCAGAGTCGGTGAAGAACCAGGATCGTAATCCCAAACGTCATCGTGCGTATTCTGGAACGACCAGCGCGGTTTGCCGGTTTCAATATCCAGCGCGGTCAGAGAAGGGGAGTATTTGTTCTCGTTTGGCGTACGGGTGCTGGAATAATAGTCACCGGAGGCGTTGGCAACCGGCAGATAAACCAGACCAAGCTTGTCGTCACCCGTGAATGAAGTCCACACGTCTGGCGAGCCGCGCTTGTATTGATCATCGCCAGTACGCGGAGCGGTATTTTCCGGGTCGGCGGCGTCCCATGCCCATTTCAGCCTGCCGGTTTTGACGTCATAGGCTTTCGTCACACCCGATGGACCGAATGCTCGTTGCCCATCGACCGTGGTGTGGCCTACCACCAGCGTATCGCGGATAACCGCAGGAGGAGAGGTGATAGAAACATAGCCGTGGTAGACCTTGCCCATATCTTCGGTAATGCTGATTTCGCCGTTTTTACCAAAGTCTTCACAGCGTTTGCCAGTCTGCGCGTCAAGTTCAATCACGCGGGCATCCAGAGTCCCGACAATCACTCGGCGTTCACAGGTCGCAGCTGCCGGAGCACTAGCGTCAGAAACTGCTGGTGCAGCGGGGTCTTGATAGTAAGCCATAGAGCGGCATGACGGGGTATAAGGCACGGATTCCGGCGTGATGCCCGGGTCAAATTCCCACTGCTTTTTGCCTGTTGAGGCATCCAGCGCCACTACTTTATTAAGATATCCGCAGACATACAGCGTGTTGCCTATCTTCAATGGTGTGTTTTGTACGCCCCAGCGCGTGTCTTTAGGTACGTCGCCGGCCTCGGCCTGCCAGGCAACCTGCAGATTTTTCACGTTATCAGGGGTTATCTGCGTGGCTGACGAGTAACGATCAGTGGCCTGATTGCCACCATAAGAGGTCCAGTCAGTCGACGGGATAGCGTGATTCACGCCCGTTCCGGTGTCGGCTTCAAAAGGATTATCTGCGCCCGCAGGCACGTCCTTGGCTTCGGTGACATGGTAGGGCACAAAAGCCAGCCCGCCAGCAACCACAAAAGCCAGTACCAGAATGCCGGATACGGCACGTGTTACGCCACGCGAAACGCCACGGTGCAAGGTAGGAAGTAAAAATGAGAAGGCGATGGCGAAAATCAGCATCAGCGCGAAACGCGGTACCCAGCCCCAGTAATCCAGCCCCGACTCGACGATAGTCCAGACAAGGGTGAAGACGAAAAGCACACTAAACCACCAGGTGGCTTTCGATGAACCGCGAGCAAGATAAATTGCACTGATAATGCTGAGAATACCGGCAATGGTGTAATACCAGTTACCGCCGAGCGCGATAAGCCACACGCCTCCGCCAGCAATGGCAACGCCAAACAGGCCTAAGACGATTGCGAGCAACCATCGGCCCCCTTTCGCAAAGGCGCACTCTGAACTAGTCATATCAATCCTTAGTTGAAAAATAATCCCACCAGGCAAAATTCATCGCCACTTTGGTCGGGATGATAAGCAGGAATTAAACGGGAGTGTCCTGCCAATAGACGAAAAGGGTTTATTTCTAGAGGCAACCCTTCTTTACATATCTTGACGGTTTGTTGTAATCCATTTGTTACAAAAACTGCTTATTTGTTTAATTTATATATATAAATGCAATTAGTTTTAGTGTGGTTATTAACAAAGTTATCTTGGCGTCCAAATTTTAGATAAAAAAAAGCCCCGATTTTCATCGAGGCTTTTGATCACCACGGCACGTTCAAAGCGCTGTGGCGAGAGTTGAATTTACTTCAACAGTGACTGTGCTTTGGCAACGACGTTATCCACGGTGAAGCCGAACTCTTTGAACAGCAGCTCTGCCGGAGCAGACTCGCCGAAGGTGGTCATGCCGACGATAGCGCCGTTCAGACCAACGTATTTGTACCAGTAGTCTGCAATGCCGGCTTCCACGGCAACGCGTGCGGAAACCGCTTTCGGCAGCACGGATTCGCGGTAGGCCGCATCCTGCTTGTCGAAGGCGTCGGTCGATGGCAGTGAAACCACCCGCACCTTGGTGCCCGCTGCGGCCAGCTTGTCGGCGGCTTCTACGGTGATGCCGACTTCTGAACCGGTGGCGATCAGAATGACGTCTGGCGTGCCTTCACAGTCTTTAAGAATGTAACCGCCGCGCGCCACGTTGGCCAACTGCTCGGCGGTACGCGGTTGCTGGGTCAGATTCTGACGGGAGAAAATCAGCGTGGTCGGGCCGTCGTTGCGCTCGATAGCGTATTTCCACGCCACCGCAGACTCAACCTGGTCAGCCGGACGCCACAGGCTCATGTTCGGGGTCACGCGCAGGCTTG
>NZ_AJHJ01000030.1 GCF_000257645.1 Serratia sp. M24T3 | reverse complement strand
GCTGACGGGAATGGCAAGCGAATAAATACAGTTTTATTTCGTTTGCCTATTTTTCACCCGCAACGCTCTATTTTAAGCCGTTTTTAATGGCTGTAGGCAGTTGCGCCAGGCTATCGAGCACTAAATCCGCCAATTCTTCACCTTCTATAGTGACCGGCTTACCGCTGCGGACTAAAATTTTAGTGCCTACGCCAGCTTTTATTGCCGCCTGAAGGTCTTCAATTTTGTCGCCTACCATATAAGAAGCCGCCATATCGATGTTCAGCTCTTCTTTAGCTGTCAGGAACATGCCCGGCTGCGGCTTACGGCAATCGCATACCTGCTTGTACTCTTCTATTAATGCATCGGGATGATGCGGGCAGAAATAAATGCCGTCCAGATCGACGCCACGGTCTGCCAGCGACCAGTCCATCCATTCAGTTAACGTGAAGAACTGCTCTTCGGTAAACTTGCCGCGTGCGATACCTGACTGGTTGGTGACTAATACCAGTGCAAAGCCCATCTCTTTAAGTTTGATGCAAGCTTCAATGGTTCCTTCGATGAACTCGAAGTCGTCAATTTCATGAACATAGCCATGATCGACATTAAGCGTGCCGTCGCGGTCTAAAAATATTGCTGGAACAGTTTGTGTCACGTATTAGCTCCTGAGGGCTGATTGATGCCTCAGTATCGCATGTTTTAGGTAACGGTGAGAATGCTATCTGGTTGACTTAGACGTCTAGACGCCTTAGCATCCTCGCCATGTTCTGGAATTAGTTCCAGAGGGTTACTTTTTATACGTCACGGCTGTAAAGACAACATAAGAAAAATATGATTAAACTTTCCAACATCACCAAAGTGTTCAAGCAGGGTCAGCGCAACATCACGGCGCTGTCTGATGTGAGCCTTCACGTGCCTGCAGGACAAATCTATGGCGTCATCGGTTCATCCGGTGCGGGCAAAAGTACGCTGATTCGCTGCGTTAACCTGCTTGAGCGCCCGACTGAAGGTAAAGTTCTGGTCGATGGTCAGGATCTGACCGCCTTTTCCGAAAAAGAACTGACGCGCGCTCGTCGTCAAATCGGCATGATCTTCCAGCACTTTAACCTACTGTCGTCGCGCACCGTGTTTGGTAACGTCGCGCTACCGCTGGAGCTGGACAACCTTCCTGCCAAAGAGATTAAACAACGCGTTACTGAACTACTGAAGCTGGTTGGCCTGGAAGACAAGCATGATGCTTACGCCGCCAACCTGTCCGGTGGGCAGAAGCAGCGCGTTGCCATTGCTCGAGCGCTGGCCAGCAATCCCAAGGTTCTGCTGTGCGATGAAGCCACCAGCGCCCTCGATCCGGCAACTACACGCTCAATCCTGGAACTATTAAAGGATATCAACCGCCGTCTGGGCCTGACTATTCTTCTGATAACCCATGAAATGGATGTAGTGAAGCGCATCTGTGACCAGGTTGCAGTAATCAGCAACGGTCAGTTGATTGAACAAGACAAAGTCAGTGAAATGTTCTCGCATCCTAAAACTCCGCTGGCCCAGCAGTTTATCCAGTCGACGCTGCATCTGGATATCCCGGACGACTACGCGCTGCGCATGAAGCCAGAGCAGAGTGAAGGCAGCGTTCCTTTATTACGTCTTGAATTCACCGGCCAGTCGGTCGATGCTCCTCTGCTCTCGCAGGCAGTGCGTCAATTCAACATTAATAACAATATTATCAGCGCGCAGATGGATTATGCCGGTGGCGTGAAGTTCGGCATTATGCTGACAGAAATGCACGGCAGCGTTGAAGACACACAGGCAGCGATTCAATTCCTGCATGAGAATCAAGTTAAGGTAGAGGTGCTGGGTTATGTCTGAGGCAATGATGTGGTTAATGGGCCGAGGCATTTGGGAAACTGTAATCATGACCCTGACCTCCGGCTTCTTCGGATTCGTGCTCGGCCTGCCGTTTGGCGTCCTGCTGTATGTCACCCGTCCGGGTCAGATTGCCGAGAACAAGAAGCTTTACCGGGTACTGTCGGCGCTGGTTAACATCTTCCGTTCTATTCCTTTTATTATCCTGCTGGTGTGGATGATTCCATTTACTCGCGTGATCGTCGGCACTTCTATCGGTTTGCAGGCTGCTATCGTACCACTGACAGTGGGTGCCGCGCCGTTCATCGCCCGTATGGTTGAAAATGCGATGCTGGAGATCCCAAGCGGTCTGGTGGAAGCTGCCCGCGCGATGGGCGCCACGCCGATGCAAATTATCCGAAAAATACTGCTGCCCGAAGCTCTGCCGGGCCTGGTCAACGCCGCGACTATCACTCTCATTACTCTGGTGGGTTACTCTGCCATGGGGGGCGCCGTGGGTGCGGGTGGTCTGGGGCAAATTGGCTACCAGTATGGTTATATCGGTTACGACGCCACGGTAATGAATACTGTATTAGTATTGTTAGTTGTACTGGTGTACCTGATTCAACTCTGCGGCGATCGCATCGTTAAAGCAGTGACCCATAAGTAAAGACAAAACGGCGGCAGGGCTTCACGCCGCCCATAATTAATCTCGACATAAAATGTATAGAGGATAGGACATGTCCATTAAATTTAAATCTCTTGCAGTAGCGGGTGTACTTCTGGGAACTCTGGCCGTAGCAGGTTGTGGTCCAAAGAAAGAAGATCCCAACCACATCAAGGTTGGCGTGATTGTTGGTGCAGAACAGCAGGTTGCCGAAGTTGCTGCAAAAGTGGCAAAAGAGAAATACGGCCTCGACGTGGAGCTGGTGACCTTTAATGACTACGTGCTGCCAAATGAAGCGCTAAGCAAAGGCGACATCGACGTAAACGCCTTCCAGCACAAGCCTTATCTGGATCAGCAGATCAAAGACCGCGGTTACAAACTCGTGCCGGTCGGCAACACCTTTGTTTACCCGATTGCTGGTTACTCTAAAAAAATCAAATCTGTTAGCGAGCTGAAAGACGGCGACCAGATTGCCCTGCCAAACGATCCGACAAACCTGGGCCGTTCACTGCTGCTGTTGCAAAAAGTGGGCTTGATCAAACTTAAAGACGGCGTAGGCCTGCTGCCAACCGTTCTTGACGTAACCGAGAACCCGAAAAACCTGAAGCTGGTTGAGCTGGAAGCCCCTCAGCTGCCACGCTCGCTGGATGACAACAAAATCGCGTTGGCCGTAATCAACACTACCTATGCAAGCCAGATCGGCCTGACTCCGGAAAAAGACGGCATTTTCGTGGAAGACAAAGATTCACCTTACGTGAACCTGATTGTTGCTCGCGAAGACAACAAAGACGCTGAAAACGTGCAGAAATTTGTGAAAGCCTACGAATCTGATGAAGTTGACCAGGCGGCTAACAAAGTCTTCAATGGCGGCGCGGTTAAAGGCTGGTAAGAATTAAAGTATATTTGGATTTATTCAACGATAAATCTCTATTTACATAAAATACTCTCAAGGCGGGCATATGCTCGCCTTGTTATTTGTTGAATACCTTGCTTCAATAACGCCTCTTTCTTTTTAATATAAAATATACCCCGTAGCATTTTAAATGCAGCAGGTCGCAGCCGTAGTCATCTCTGAGCCTTTTATAAAGCAATAACAGGGAAAATAAAGTTGCCACAGCCTCAGCGTTTTAATGGATGAAGGGTATGGAGCAGAGGACATATAATGCGTGCTTTACCACTCTGTTTGTTAGCCCTTTTGCTAGCTGGATGTTCCGCGACTCACAGAACGCAGCCGATTTTTAACGAACACCCGACCTATGAACCATCGCAGCCAGCCAAGCCAAAGCCAGTAACGACTCGTCCTGCGGCGATTAAACTTTATAAAGATCCCGGCGCTCTGGTTGGCACACCTTTCCGCGATCTGGGTGAAGTATCCGGCGAATCTTGCCAGGTTAACGCACATGACGCGCAGCCTAGCATTTCGAATGCTCGTAGAAGAATGTTGAACCACGCGGCGACCATGAAGGCTAATGCTGTGCTGCTGCACCAATGCCAAATCGTCAGCGATGTCGCAGGATGTCATCAACAGGCAGTCTGTCAGGGCTCTGCTCTGAACGTCAGCTTTAAATGACCGAATTTACCTTTAATGAAATAGGGAGGATCCATTCTCCCTATAAAGAAAAGTTCGCCGTTCCACGCCAGCCAGGTTTAGTCGAGGACGGAGTCGGTGAACTACATCTGCTGCCGCCATATAATCAGGCAGAAGCGGTTCGTGGTCTCGAGGATTTCAGCCATCTCTGGGTGATGTTTATATTTCATCAAACAATGGCGGGCGGCTGGCGACCCACGGTGCGGCCACCCAGGCTTGGCGGCAATGCTCGCGTCGGCGTTTTTGCCACTCGTTCTACCTTCAGGCCAAACCCGCTTGGCATGTCGCTGGTCGAGTTGAAAGGTATCCGCTGTCAGGGTAAAGAGGTCATTTTGCAGCTCGGCAGCCTGGATCTGGTCGACGGCACGCCGATTGTCGATATCAAACCTTATCTACCCTTCGCCGAAAGTCAGCCACAGGCGATTGCCGGTTTTGCTCAGGATGCACCACAGGCCAATATGTCAGTGACTTTTAGTCCGCTTGCAGAAAGCCAGCTTGCAGCCAATTTCGGCCTTTATCCTCACCTGCGCCGCTTTATTACTCAGGTTTTGGGGCAAGATCCCCGCCCTGCCTATCGTAAAGGGGAAGAGCAGGAACGTGATTATGCCGTTCATCTGCTGGAATTTAACGTCAGATGGCGCGTCATTGCCGACCAAAATCAGGTAATCTCGCTCGACCCGCACTAAAATTCAGAGGTTCTCTTTTGACTCGCGTCGGTCACTGGTAAACTATCCCGCCGCAGGCTATCTCGGGGTGCGTAATAGCTGCGGATGACGACCGACTATTCGAATAATTTCACGTTCTCGCAGGCCTTGGGTCTGCAGACGATTTGCAGTGCTAACGGAACCAACACATCATGCGTACAACACAATATCTGCTCTCCACTCTGAAGGAAACGCCAGCGGACGCCGAGGTGATCAGCCACCAGCTGATGCTGCGCGCCGGGATGATCCGCAAACTGGCCTCAGGTCTTTATACCTGGCTGCCAACCGGTCTGCGCGTTCTTAAGAAAGTCGAAAACATCGTGCGCGAAGAGATGAACAACGCGTGTGCGATCGAAATCTCCATGCCCGTCGTGCAGCCTGCCGACCTGTGGCAGGAGAGTGGACGTTGGGAGCAGTACGGCCCCGAGTTGCTGCGTTTGGTCGATCGCGGCGATCGCGCATTCGTGCTCGGTCCTACGCATGAAGAAGTGATCACCGATCTGATGCGTAATGAAGTCAGCTCCTACAAACAGCTGCCTTTGAACCTGTTCCAGATCCAGACTAAATTCCGTGATGAAGTCCGCCCTCGTTTTGGCGTAATGCGCTCACGCGAATTCATCATGAAAGACGCCTACTCTTTCCACTCCACGCAAGAATCTTTGCAGGAAGGCTACGACGCGATGTACGCGGCCTACAGCAAAATCTTCACTCGTATGGGTCTTGATTTCCGTGCTGTAGAAGCTGATACCGGTTCTATCGGCGGCAATGCATCGCACGAATTCCAGGTGCTGGCGGAAAGCGGTGAAGATGATGTTATCTTCTCTACCGAATCAGACTACGCGGCGAACATCGAAAAAGCCGAAGCTCTGGCGCCAACCACCCCACGCGGTGCGGCAACGGAAGAGCTGCGCGTTATTGACACGCCAAATGCCAAAACCATCGCCGAGCTGGTTGAGCAATTCCAGCTGCCGATTGAAAAAACCGTTAAAACACTGATGGTTCGCGCGGTCGAAGGTAGCTCGCACAAGTTGGTGGCCCTGCTGGTTCGCGGCGATCACGAGTTAAACGAAATCAAGGCGGAAAAATTGCCACAGGTTGCCGCCCCACTGACTTTCGCGACCGAAGCTGAAATCCGCGAGCTGGTCACTGCCGGTCCAGGCTCATTAGGCCCGATTAACCTGCCAATGCCAGTCGTGATTGACCGCACTGTTGCAGTCATGAGCGATTTCAGCGCCGGTGCCAACATTGACGGTAAACACTACTTTGGCATTAACTGGGAACGCGATTTGCCGCTGCCAGAAGTTGCTGACCTGCGTAACGTGGTAGAAGGCGATGCGAGCCCGGACGGTAAAGGCACGCTGCTTATCAAGCGCGGTATTGAAGTCGGCCACATCTTCCAACTGGGCACCAAATACTCTGAAGCGATGAAAGCTACCGTTCAGGGCGAAGACGGCAAGAACCAGCTGGTAACCATGGGCTGTTACGGAATCGGTGTGACTCGCGTAGTTGCTGCCGCTATCGAGCAGAACCACGACGGTCGCGGCATCATCTGGCCAGACGCAATCGCGCCTTTCCAGGTTGCTATCCTGCCAATGAACATGAGCAAATCTTTCCGCGTGAAAGACGCAGCCGAAGAGCTTTACAACACCCTGCGCGCCAAAGGGATCGACGTTATTCTCGACGACCGTAAAGAGCGTCCTGGGGTGATGTTTGCCGATATGGAGCTGATCGGCGTTCCGCATCAGGTAGTTATCGGTGAACGTAATCTCGATGCAGAAGAGCTGGAATATAAAAACCGCCGCAGCGGTGAAAAGCAGATGATCAAAATCAGCGATATCGTTGATTACCTGCTGAGCCAGATCCCACGCTAGAAATTACGGGCAGGCTGATGACTTGCCCCTGATTGCCACATAAAAAAACGCCCGCCGAGCTTTTTACAGCCGACGGGCGTTTTATTTTGCTGATTTCATTGGTTTAGAAATCAGAGCCTATTTGCAGTGCTTGCTGGCATCGGCAATGATATTGCTATCGGCCACCAGCAGCTTGTGCCCTTTCCCTTCGTCGCCCCCTGGCTCAAGCTGGAAATGTCCATCCATCGAGACAAAGATCAGCTGATCCGGGCTATGACGTGCATCCATATAGGCTTTTTCCAGTAAACTGCTGGTCGCCACTGGAATGACTTTTCCCGTCGCACAATCGGTAAACACCACGTTGTTGGCTTGATAATGCACCATGCCGCTCAACGGCATCGGCGTTTGCGGCATGCGTTGCTCTGCCGGTTTCAACTGGAAATGCTGCATCGGGTGGCTCGAGCTGGCGTGAATCTGTTCGCCATGCATATCCAGCATCTCAAGATTGTCTCCGGCCGGGCGGAAATAACGTTTCTCGCCGTTTGCCTCGGTTAAGACCAGCTTATCAGCAGTGCGCGCCCAGCGCCCATACTGCGCATAAGACTGATTCCCCTTGGGTTTAACCTGATAGACTTCATTTAAAATATAAGTGCCGTCCTGCTGCAGGAACAAAGAGGTTTCAATGCCACCACAGTCGGCACACGGCAGCACGCCCTTATAGCTCTGCTGCATGGCTTCAAAAGGTTGTTCCTGAGCAAAAATCTTGTTGTGACATCCGAATAGCGATAACAGGCTGAGCGACAGCCCCATAGCAATCATTATTTTTTTCACAGTTTTCTCCCACTGCGTTTTAATCTTTATTTCACTCTGTCTTTCATTTTAAGACGAGCGAATTTTTCCTCTTAGTGCCTTGGTCGCACCCTTGCGAACTTTGCTTTCTACACGTCGAATTTTAGAACCGCGCGTCGGCTTGGTGGCTCGGCGTGGCTTTTCAACCACCATTGCCTGATCAATCAGCGAAGACAGGCGAGCTATAGCAGCCTCACGATTTTGCTCCTGACTGCGATACTCCTGCGCTTTAATGACCACAATGCCCTCTGCGGTAATTAAATGATGCTTAAAAGCCAACAGACGTTGCTGATAATAATCGGGCAGGCTTGAAGCTTTTATATCAAAACGCAGGTGAATAGCGGTTGAGGTTTTATTAACATTTTGGCCACCCGCTCCCTGCGCGCGAATAGCGGTAAGTTCAATTTCGCCGTCCGGGATTTCGAGCCTGCCAGAAAGAATCAACACCTCTATTGCCCCGCCTGTTTCCAGTTACCGTCTTTCCACTCCTGGAAATGAATTTCCAGATTATTGTCAGGATCGGAAAGCCAAATCGCGCCGTCTTGTAAAGTCGCCTGCAATACCATATTGCGCTGACAAAAAGCCACCAGCTGTGACAACAGTTCATCATCAATATAGCGCACGCTGAGGTTTGAGTATTGGCTGACTTTATTTTGCATCTGTGACCACCAAACTTTGGCGGCTCGCTCACCATACGTGTAAAGCACAACTTCTCGCGACTGGTTGCAACCCTTTTTCAGACGCTTCTCATCCGGCAGGCCTAATTCGACCCAAAGTTCGATGCCGTTATGATCGTTTTTACGCCAGATTTCAGGCTCGTCTTCAGCACTTAACCCACGGGTAAAGCTCAAACGCTCGTGCGCGTGGCAAATCCAGGCCAGTAAACGTAGCATCATACGTTGTTCGGTTTCAGACGGATGCTGCGCCAGCGTCAGGTTGGCATCAAAGAAAAAATTGCGGTCCATATCGGCAATATTTACTGCGGCTTTATAGATAGTTGCTTTTAACGCCATGGGAAACCTCAAAGTAATGGACGCACATTGTACTTGATATCAACATAAGATAAAGCTTACTCCCCCAGCTGATAACTCCATCATCTCTGTGCTATAGTCGTTTAATAACGGAAGTTTATATTTTCCCGACTGAAAGGCTTCAAACTATGTAGAAAGCAGCATTTCGGGAAAACATGGCAGGGTTTGTTCGAAAAGTTGCGTAAAGAGCCATTTCGAACAAGCTCTATGGGAGGACCTATGCAACAATACTCTGAGTTAGTACGCCGAAAATATGCCGAGATCGGCAGTGGTGATCTCGGTTATGTGCCCGATGCGTTGGGCTGTGTGCTAAAGGCATTAGACGATGTGGCGGCCAACGCCGAACTTCCGTCTTCCGTTCGAGAACAGGCGGCTTATGCCGCCGCTAACTTACTGGTGAGCGATTATGTCGATGAATGATGAGTACCAACCCATCAATTGCGATGATTACGATAATCTCGAGCTTGCCTGTCAGGACCATCTGGTTCTGACTCTGAAGATGCGCAGTGGAGAGCTTGTCGAGGCTAAAGCCAAAGATCTGTTGATGCGAAAAAAAGTGGAGTATCTGATTGTTGACTCGGGTGGGCAACAGTTGGAACTGCGGCTCGACTGGATTGAGAGCTTCAGTAATCCAAAAATTGGTACTGTGGTCGTTAGTGCTGAATAGCGAATAACATCAACCACCATTCAACTCAACAACTGTGTGTGCGGGCAATCTTGGGATTGCCCGTTTTTATTTAGGCCGAAGGCTGGTAATGCTGGCAGACTTGTCAGTGCTGGCTAGAATAGTAAGCCGCTAAGTCACTGATATCTTGATCAGAAAGCCCAGAGGTAAACGCCTGCATAATTCCCGCCTGCCCTCCCGTTCTTCCGCCATCTTTGTAAGCATGCAAAGCCAATCCCAGATAAGCCTCGTTTTGCCCGGATAAATTGGGATAAAGCGTGTTGCTGGCTTTACCTGTTGCGCCATGACAAGCTGCACAGCTGGCAGATTTGGCCTGACCGTTGGCAATATTTCCCTCTGCCATCGCAGAAATACTGATCCACGCCAAACAAACGCCCAGCGCACTTCGAGTTAAAAAATGCATCACTGCTCCCAAACCGGTTGCCCGGCGGTAAACTATCGACTTTCAGTATTCCAAAACAGCGACCAGGTAGCCTCTTGCGGGCCTGAGGTCAGTGCTTCACGAGTGATAAACAGCCCTGCTGCGGCAATTAGCTGCTCATTATAAAAAATCAAAGGGATGCGCTCGCGATCCCACGGTGGAACATTAAGTTCCTGCCAGAGTTTTTTTATGCTGCGGGAACGGTCACGCCCCACTTTATTGACTTCACCGCTGGCGTGAAAACGCACGGTAAGCATTTCATCAACGCGCGGTTTGCGTAGCGTTAATCCGTTTTGCCCCGCAGGCGTAAGGGAAAGCTGCCCAAGACTTGCGGGCAGATCCAGCACCTCTTGCCCCTGCCAGGCAATGACGGTGTCTTTTAACGACTGCATCGGTGCCAACCAGTAAAGGCGCTGCCGATAACGTCGGATATTGTGAGACCCAAGACGTAGCTGCGGCTCTGCATCTTCGCGGCTTAACGCCACTTCATCCCAAATCCGCTGTAGCTGCTCTCTCGATGGCATCCTGGCCCCAAGCGAAGCCAGCCAACGGCGAATCAGAGCAAAACGCCGGGCGGCAGACAGATTTTTCAGCCCTTCAATCGATAGACTGCCTTGCAAATCGATGAGGTGATCCAGCGCTTCCTGCAATAACTCATCGAGCAGTAATTCCTGTTCGGCGCACAGGCTGGCGCTGCGAGCAGTGGCGGCAGCAAAGTGTGGCCACCGCTGATATAGCATCGGCAACACGTCGAGTCGCAAAAAATTGCGGTCAAAACGCGTATCTTGGTTACTGTCGTCTTCGATCCAGACTAATTGATTTGCACGGGCATATTCTTCGAGCTGCTTTCGCTGCAGGCTAAGCAACGGCCTGATGACCGGATGCCCGCAAATTGAGGTTTCCGCGCTCATCGCAGACAATCCCGCAGGACCACTGCCACGCTTTAATGCCAGAAGAAAAGTCTCACACTGATCGTTAAGATGCTGCGCGGTGAAAAGCGTCTCATCGGCCAGCAGATTTTCAGTCAATGCGCTGTAACGAGCCTTTCGCGCCGCGGCCTCAATGCCTCCCTCCCGAGCATCTACCTTTACCGCCAGCGGAATAAACTGCACTTGCCAGAGCTGGCACTGGGCCTCGCAGCTGGCTGTCCAGCTGGCAGCATGGGCGCTCAAGCCGTGATTCACGTGCATTGCTCGCAGCTGTATATCGGGCAAAACGCTGTCTCGCAGCTTAACCAACGCGTGCAGCAATACCGACGAGTCCAGCCCGCCACTTAACGCGACACAAACGCGACGCCGATCACCGAGCTGATGCTGTAAATGTTCAAGCAGCATCAGCTGGGTCCGTTGGCCGTTTCTGGCTATCAAAAATAAGATCAGTCGATTTCATAAAGTTCTAAAGGCAGATCGTCGGGATCGCTAAAGAAGGTGAATTTTTTACCCGTGTGCTCATCAACACGCACCGGCTCGCACTCGACGCCGGCTGTAGTGAGAAAGGCAACCGAAGCTTCAATATCATCGACACTAAACGCCAGGTGGCGCAGGCCGCAGGCTTCAGGGCGGCTGGTTCTGGCGGGGGGAGACGGGAAGCTGAACAGCTCAATCTGATAGTGCCCATTAATAGCCAAATTAGCCATCCAGGAATCGCGCGCCTCACGATAGACTTCAGACTGCAACTCAAAGCCCAGCACGTCACAGTAGAATTTTTTACTGACTTCGTAATCGCTGGCAATAATGGCGATGTGATGAATCTGGCGTAATTTAAGCATCCAAAACTCCTTTTTTCAGAACTTTAACCCAATACTTTCCGTCCTCGGTCAGCCTCGCGCCGTGAATATCGGTTTCAAAGCCAGGGAAATGCTCACCGATGGAACACAGCATTAGCAGGAAATCCAGCACGGCGCGGCTCTCTTTGGTAATCATCTCACCGGGCATCACCACCGGCACGCCGGGCGGATAAGGCAGGATCATGTTGGCCGACACCTGACCAACCAACTGATCAATTTCGCACTCTTCAATATTACCGCGTACCTGATGCTGGAACATCTCATACGGTGTCATTTTCATTTCCGGTAACACGTCGAATGCCTTGAGCATCAGCGAAGGCAGATCGTGTTTAATGATAAGCCTATGGATCCCTTGTGCCAGATCCTGAATGCGCATATGACGATAGAAATCCGGATCTTCTCCATAGAGATCCGGCAGCATGTTCTTTACTCGCAGGTTAAGATCGTAGGCGCGTTTAAAATCGGTTAAACCACGCATCAGACTCATCGATTTGGTTTTATCAATACCAATGCTGAACAGGAACAGCAAATTGTAAGGCCCGGTTTTTTCGACCACCACACCGCGTTCATCGAGGAACTTGGCAACCAACGCCGCCGGAATGCCTTCTGCCGAGAGATTGCCGGTTTCATCCATGCCCGGCGTCAGAATCGTCACCTTGATGGGGTCGAGATACATGTGCTCAGTATCGGCATTTGCAAAACCGTGCCAGTTGTCATCGGGATTCAGCGGCCAACATTCGGCCTCATCAATATCTTCCGGCTGCCAGACATCATAGAACCAGCCGTCGGTTTCTTCACGTAAGCGCTGAATTTCTTTACGAAAATGCAGCGCCCTTTCCACCGAACGATTAATCAATCTGCGCCCCGGATTCCCGCGCAACATCGCGGCGGCGGTTTCTGCCGAGGCTACGATGCCGTAGTTTGGCGAGGTGGTAGTGTGCATCATGTAAGCTTCATTAAAGGTGTTTTCATTGTAATCACCTTTAATGTGAATCATCGAGGCCTGCGAGAAAGCCGCCAGCAGCTTGTGGGTCGACTGGGTTTCATAGATGACTTTGCCGGGAATACGCTCGCCGCTCATACCACTTTTACCGTCATAAATCGGGTGAAAATTGGTGTAGGGCACCCAGGCGGAATCGAAATGAATCGAGGCAACATCGAGAGTATTTTTGATGTAATCGGTGTTGTATAGCAGGCCGTCATAGGTGGAATTGGTTATCACCGCGTGTACTGGCCAGCTGGCGTCTTTAGTCTGTTCTACCTTCCCGGCAATGCTGTCACGGGTGAACTCGCGCTGTGGAATACCGCCCAAAATACCGTAGGCATTGCGCAGCGGGCGCAGATAGATAGGAATAATATTGGTCATCATCATCAGATGTGCCAATGACTTATGACAATTACGGTCGATAAGCACAGTACTCCCCGCCGGGGCCGAATACATGCCGACAATTTTATTGGCAGTTGACGTGCCATTGGTGACGATATAGCTTTGCTCGGCGCCAAAGGTGCGGGCAATATACTCTTCGGCTTCCAGATGCGGCCCGGTATGGTCCAGCAGCGAGCCTAGCTCGGTAACAGAAATCGACACGTCGGCTTTCAGCGTTTTAGCACCGAAAAAATCGTAAAACAGCGTGCCAACCGGACTTTTAAGAAACGCGGTTCCAGCCATATGCCCTGGTGTACAAAAGGTGTATTTGCCCTCTTCCACATATTTAAACAACGCTTTTGTTAACGGTGGGGTAATCTGATCAATATATTCGTCGGTATACTGGCGGATTCGCTTGGCAATATCTTCAGCAGCGTTTAACGCATACTCGAAGAAATACAGCACCATACGCATATCATGCACGCTGACATCCATCGTCGAATGGGTGTTGATAAAGCCATAAAGTGGCAGATATTCGTTTAGCTCGTTGATATCGACACAAAGCTCAGTACTGTGCTGGTCCCAATCGAAAATGACGCCACAGATGCGCGCATTGCTTTCAATAAGTTTCAATAGGTCAGCGCGGTCACGAGGATAAATCGTCTTGAACCCCAGAATCTCGAGGGCAGCATCCAATTCGCGGATTGGCTCATCTTTGTAATAGACCCCTTCCGGGCGCATGATGGCAATAATATTCATCTGACAAATCCTTCTGGTTTTCTACAACACAGGTTATCGACCCCAGCGGCTGGAGACAATAAAAAAGGGCAGTCCAAAGACTGCCCTTTAAATTTTATAATCGTTACTCAACACACTTAAATCGCGAATTTATAACCCTTGGGCATTCGTGATGCGGGTAGGCGGCAACTTCACTCATCCCCAGGAGCTTACACAAGTAAGTGACCGGGGTGAGTAAAGGCAGCCAACACCCCTACATCGTGAAGGACGACAAGGATTAGCAATAACCGTAGGTCATTAAACGCTGATAACGACGATCACGCAGCTCTTCATTATTCAGAGCGTCCAACTCGCCGAGATCAGCTTCAAGCTGAGCACGCAGAGAAGCGGCCATTGCTGGAACATCACGATGCGCGCCACCCAGAGGTTCTGGGATCACGGAGTCGATCAGTTTCAGCTCTTTCAAACGTGGAGCAACAATGCCCATGGCTTCAGCCGCCAGCGGTGCTTTATCTGCGCTTTTCCACAGAATAGAAGCACAGCCTTCTGGTGAAATCACCGAGTAGGTGCTGTATTGCAGCATGTTGACTTTGTCGCCCACGCCGATAGCCAATGCACCACCAGAACCGCCCTCGCCGATAACGGTACAAATTACCGGTACGTTAAGACGAGACATTTCACGCAGGTTGCGCGCGATAGCTTCGGACTGTCCACGTTCTTCAGCGCCCACGCCAGGGTATGCGCCCGGAGTATCGATGAAGGTGATGATAGGCAGTTTGAAGCGTTCGGCCATTTCCATCAGACGCAGTGCTTTACGATAGCCCTCAGGTGCTGGCATACCGAAGTTACGGCGAATTTTCTCTTTGGTTTCGCGTCCCTTTTGATGACCAATGATCATCACGGCACGTTCACCCAAACGAGCGATGCCGCCAACGATAGCTTTATCGTCAGCATAGGCACGGTCGCCCGCCAGTTCATCAAAATCAGTAAAGATGTGCTTGATGTAGTCAAGAGTGTAAGGACGACGCGGATGGCGAGCCAACTGCGCAACCTGCCAGGCACCCAAATCTGAGAAAATTTTACGAGTCAGTTCAACGCTTTTATCACGCAAGCGCGCCACTTCTTCGTCCAGATTAATATCTAATTTTTCGTCTTGACGACTGACTGCAGTCAGCGAGTCAATTTTCGCTTCCAGCTCCGCAATCGGCTGTTCAAAATCAAGAAAATTCAGACTCATAGCATTCCTATTTTAGTCAAATTCCAGTTCAACCTGCTCTGTACCTACCAGAGACCGTAAATCAAGCAGCAGACGATCGGTTGGCGTAACACGCCAGGTAGCACCAAATCGGAGCCTTGCCCGAGCGTTCTCCCGTTGGTAATACAGGTGCACTGGTATCGTCCCCGATCGATGAGGTTCCAACGATTCACGAAGACGGTTCAAAAGCTGGTCATCAATTTGCCTGTCAGTCAGCGATATAGCAAGACCACGAGCGTATTTTTCACGCGCTTCACTGATGTCCATTAAATCACGGGCCATCATTTTAAGCCCGCCGTTGAAGTCATCAAAGCTGACCTGTCCTGTCGCGATCAGGATACGGTCTTTTTCCAACAAATGCTGAAATTTCTCTAAAGCTTCTGTAAACAACATCACTTCAAGACGACCAGAACGGTCGTCCAGCGTGCAAATACCAATGCGGTTACCCCGCTTGGTCATCATCACCTTCGCAGCAACAACCAAACCCACTGCGATGGTCATTTTTCCCCGATCGGTCGGGTGCATATCTTTCAGGCGCTGGCCGCCGCCGTAACGCTCGATTTCTTTGAGGTACTGAGTGATCGGATGCCCGGTAAGATATAGCCCCAGGGTTTCACGTTCGCCATCCAATACCTTTTGTTCCTGCCAGGGAGTAACACTGGCGTAGGATTTTTCGACCTGTTCAGGCTCTTCAGCCAATACTCCGAACATATCAACCTGGCCAATGGCTTCCGCTTTGGCATGTTGATCGGCCGCTTTCAACGCATCACCCAGCGAGTGCATCAATGCTGCGCGATGCGGGCCGAGGCGGTCGAAAGCCCCGGACATAATGAGTTTTTCCAGAATGCGCCGATTAAGCTTTTTGGTATCGGAACGGGCACAAAGGTCAAACAGCTCTCTAAAATAACCGCCTTCGTTACGCGCTTCAATGATTGCTTCAATCGGACCTTCGCCGACGCCCTTGATAGCGCCGATACCGTAAACGATTTCACCGTCGTCGTTAACATGAAAATGATACAGACCGCTGTTGATGTCAGGCGGCAGGATTTTAAGCCCCATACGCCAGCATTCGTCGACCAGCCCAACCACTTTGTCGGTGTTATCCATATCCGCGGTCATTACCGCGGCCATAAATTCTGCCGGATAGTGCGCCTTCAGCCAAAGCGTTTGATAGGACACAAGCGCATAGGCCGCAGAGTGTGATTTGTTAAATCCATAACCGGCAAACTTCTCTACCAGGTCGAAGATTTTAACTGCCAGTTCGCCGTCAATGCCGCGTGATTTTGCACCGTCCTCAAAACCGCCGCGCTGCTTGGCCATCTCGACCGGATTCTTTTTACCCATTGCACGACGCAGCATATCCGCGCCGCCAAGCGAGTAACCGGCCAGCACCTGAGCAATCTGCATAACCTGTTCCTGATACAGGATAATGCCGTAAGTCGGCTCCAGAACAGGTTTCAGTGATTCATGCTGCCACTGAATATCAGGATATGACAACTCTTCGCGACCGTGCTTACGGTCGATAAAGTTGTCTACCATGCCTGATTGCAGCGGCCCGGGGCGGAACAGCGCCACCAGGGCAATCATATCTTCGAAACTGTCGGGCTTCAGGCGTTTGATCAAATCTTTCATGCCGCGTGATTCAAGCTGGAAGACCGCAGTGGTTTCCGAGCGCTGCAGCATGTCGAAACTTTTCTTATCGTCTAACGGAATAGCAGCAATATCAAGCGGTTCAAGACCGGTTTTAGCACGACGGGCGTTAATCATATTTAGCGCCCAGTCGATAATCGTCAGCGTGCGCAGGCCGAGGAAGTCAAACTTGACCAGCCCGGCGTATTCGACGTCATTTTTATCAAACTGGGTCAGTGGGTTTTTGCCCTCTGCATCGCAATAAAGTGGTGCAAAGTCGGTGATTTTAGTCGGTGCAATAACGACACCACCGGCGTGTTTACCGGCATTGCGCGTCACGCCCTCCAGCTTGCGCGCCATATCAATCAAGGCTCTGACTTCTTCGTCGGCCTCATAGATTTCAGGCAGCTGTGGCTCAGCCGCGAAGGCTTTTTCCAGCGTCATACCCGGATCGGGCGGCACTAGTTTGGAAATACGGTCAACGAAACCGTAAGGATGGCCCAGCACGCGGCCCACATCGCGGATTACCGCTTTTGCCGCCATGGTACCAAAGGTAATAATCTGTGAAACCGCCTCGCGGCCATACATTTCGGCAACGTGATCGATAACTAAATCACGCTTTTCCATACAAAAGTCGACGTCAAAGTCAGGCATCGAAACGCGTTCCGGGTTTAGGAAACGTTCGAACAGTAAATCGAATTCCAGCGGATCCAGATCGGTTATCTTCAGCGCATAAGCAACCAGCGACCCGGCGCCAGAACCACGCCCCGGCCCGACGGGCACCGCGTTATCTTTAGACCACTGGATAAACTCCATAACGATCAAGAAGTAACCCGGGAAACCCATCTGGTTGATCACCCCGAGTTCGATATCGAGACGATCGTCGTATTCCGGGCGTTTCTCTGCTCTGACTGCGGGATCCGGGAACAGGAATTCCAGACGTTCTTCCAAACCTTTCTTTGAGCACTCGACCAGGAAGTCTTCGGTAGACATATCGCCAGTCGGGAACTGCGGCAGGAAATACTCGCCCAAGCGGATAGTCACGTTACAGCGCTTGGCTATTTCAACGCTGTTGAGCAGCGCTTCGGGGATGTCGGCAAACAGCTCGCACATCTCTTCTTCACTGCGCATGTATTGCTGCGTGGTGTAATTTTTTTGGACGTTTAGGATCGTCGAGAGTGAAGCCGTCATGGATAGCCACGCGGATCTCGTGCGCATCGAAATCACCTTCAACCAGGAAACGCACGTCATTCGTCGCAACGACGGGTAAACCGGTCTCTCCAGCCAGCGCAACTGCCTGATGAAGATAGTTTTCTTCATCCGGGCGACCGGTGCGGATAAGCTCAAGATAGTAGCGATCAGGAAAATATTGCTGATAGAACTCGACGCACTGATCAACCTGTAACTGATTAGAGCGGGTGAGAAATTTGCCGATATCGCCGTGACGGGCACCTGAAAGCAACAGCAGGCCTTCGTTAAGCTCTGCCAGCCATTCACGCTCGATAATCGGTCCTGCCGCACCGTAGCCACGCTGATAGGCACGGGAAATAATCAAGGTAAGATTCTGATAACCTTGATTGTTTATCGCCAGTACAGTCAGCTGAGCCAATTCGTCGCCCAGCATATCGCTATGAACGTTGAAATCTGCACCGATCAGCGGTTTGATCCCCGCGCCGTGTGCCGCCCCATAGAATTTAACCAGACCACAAAGGTTGGTGAAGTCGGTGATACCCAGTGCAGGCATGCCGAGGGCAGCGGCTCGTTTCACCAACGGGCCAACCTTGGCTAATCCATCAACCATGGAATAGTCACTGTGTACGCGCAGATGAATAAAACGAGGTTCAGCCATAGTCAGATACCAAACATATGAGGGTGGCAGTTATAAAAACTGGGTAAACAATGCTGCTAGAGTACCGCGATTAACCCGATACGACGACATTTTCCAACGCGCGCCTGACTGGAGCAAAGCTGCGACGATGATGAACGGTTGCCCCAAGGCGAGCAAGCTGTTCCAAATGTGCAGCGGTTGGATAGCCTTTATGCTTGGCAAAACCGTATTCGGGAAACGCTAAATCTAGCTCAACCATTTCACGGTCTCTGGTGACTTTTGCCAATATGGACGCGGCGCTGATTTCTGCCACGCGGCTATCACCCTTGACTACAGGCTGCGAAGGCATCGCCAGCGTCGGGCAGCGGTTACCGTCAATCAGCACAAAATCAGGCGTTACTGCCAGCCCAGCTACGGCGCGCTGCATTGCAAGCATGGTGGCATGCAGGATATTCAGTTCGTCGATTTCAGCCGGATCTGCGCGACCGATGCACCAGGCCAGCGCTTTTTCTTTGATTTCTTGATACAAAAATTCGCGGCGTTTTTCGCTGAGCTTTTTGGAATCAGCCAGACCAATAATTGGCCTTGCAGGGTCCAGTATCACCGCGGCGGTCACTACATCGCCCACCAGCGGGCCACGCCCAACTTCGTCCACACCAGCGATTAAATTAGCCTGTGGGTAGGTAAAAATCTCTGTCATTTATTCGCCAACTCTATCACCGCCTGCGCCGCCTGCTCGTCGGCATCGCGACGAATACTTTCATGAAGCGTCAGGAAGGTTTCTTTCAACTGATGACTTTTCTCCCCACCGGCCAGCAATGGCAGCAGTGCGGCAGAAAGTTTATCGGGCACGCACTCTTCTTGCAGCAGCTCGGTCACGATTTCACGACCGGCCAGCAGGTTAGGCAGGGAAACATAGTCCGTTTTAACCAAACGCCTGGCTATCCAGTATGTTACCGGTTTCAAACGGTAACCCACTACCATCGGACATTTTGCCAACATGCATTCCAGTGCTGCCGTGCCCGAGGCAAGCAAAGCCGCGTCGCTGGCAATCATCGCATTACGCGCCTGGCCGTCGAGCAAGTGTGCTGGAAGATCGGGTGCAATTTCCGCCTTGATACGCTCAAACTGTTCGCGGCGTTTAGCATTAACCAGAGGTACCACAATGTGTAAATCTGGATAGGTTTTCCGCAACTGTAACGCTGTTTTCAGGAAATCGGCGCTGAGCATTTCTACCTCGGCGTGCCGACTGCCGGGCAATAGCGCCAGGCAATGGATATCCTGCGGAATACCTAACGCTTCGCGGGCCAGTTTTTTATCGGGATGCAATGGAATAGAGTCTGCCATCGTATGGCCGATAAAGCGGCAGGAAACGTTAAATCTGTCATAAAACGCTTTTTCAAAAGGCAAGAAAGCCAGCACCAAATCGGTGGCTTTGCCAATTTTGAAAACGCGTTTTTGTCGCCAGGCCCAAACTGAAGGGCTGACGTAATGAATGGTTCGAATACCGCGCTTCTTAAGGCGGCCTTCCAGCCTAAGATTGAAATCAGGGGCATCGATGCCAATAAAAACGTCAGGCTTAAGCTCGCTAAACCGTCGCGTAAGTTCATTACCGATTTTTAACAGGCGAGGTAGACGCCCAAGCACCTCTACCAAGCCCATCACCGCCAGCTCTTCCATCTCAAACCATGCCTCACATCCTTCTGCCTGCATTAGAGGGCCTGCGACCCCCACAAAGCGTGCATTGGGATAGTGGCTCTTGAGAGCCCGGATCAAGCCCGCGCCTAGAATATCGCCAGATGTTTCGCCGGCAACCAGGCCAATTGTCAGAACGGGCTTTTCCATTATTTCTTAAATCCAGTTGAGCAGCTTAAACAGCGAACCTGAGTGCGGGTTCTTTATTAGCGAATAATGCCGCGCGTTGAACGGGCAAAGAAATCGCTAAATGGCTGTACTGCCGGGAACTCGGCGGCAATAGCGGCAATCTCGGGGAGCGATTCTTCAAGCGTATTGCCACTGCGATAAAGCACTTTATAGGCATTACGGATAGCATGAAGAGAAGGCTTGTCAAAACCACGACGTTTTAACCCTTCGATATTAATACCGAAAGGTGTCGCATGGTTGCCCTGAGCTATAACGAACGGTGGCACGTCCTGCGCAACGCCGGAGCATCCGCCAACCATCACGTGAGCACCGATAATGCACCACTGATGTACCGCCGTCATGCCACCAATAATGGCAAAATCATCAACCTGAACGTGACCGCCCAAGGTTGCGTTATTGGCAAGGATACAGCGATTGCCAATTACACAGTCATGCGCAATATGGGCATTGACCATCAGCAGGTTATCACTACCTACTTTGGTCAGCCCGCCGCCTTGAACGGTTCCACGATGAATGGTCACGCTCTCACGAATATTGTTGCGATCGCCCACTTCAACACGCGTTGGCTCACCGGCATATTTGAGATCCTGATTGATTTCCCCAATGGAAACAAACTGGAATATGCGGTTATCGCGACCAATTTTGGTCACGCCATTAACTACCACGTGTGACTTAAGCTCGGTGCCTTCGCCAATCTCGACCTGAGAGCCGATATAGCAGAAAGGACCGATGTGAACACCGGCACCAATAACTGCCCCTTCTTCAACTACGGAGCTTGGGTGAATAAAGGCGGTTTTATCAATCACGGATTATTTCTCCTGACTACGGGCACACATCATCTGGGCTTCACAAACTACCTGACCGTCGACTAATGCCTTGCCGTTGAACCAGGTTACGCCGCGACGAGTTTTCTCGAAAACGACTTCCAGCACCATAGTATCACCGGGTACAACAGGCTTTTTAAAACGAGCGCCATCAATGCCAGCAAAGTAGTAAAGCTCACCTGGCTCAAGTTTACCGACGCTTTTAAACGCAAGCAGACCGGTAGCCTGTGCCATGGCTTCAAGAATCAGTACGCCAGGAAAGATCGGTTTGCTGGGAAAATGTCCCTGGAAACAAGGTTCGTTAAAGGAAACATTTTTAATTGCACGAAGTTTTTTATGCGGAGTGAACTCGATAACCCGGTCCACCAGCAAAAAAGGAAAACGGTGCGGAAGCAGCTCAAGTATTTCTCCAATACCAAAACCTTCTACGCTAACTTCATGTTCGTGATCGCTATGAGTAGGAGTGCTCAAAATACTCGTCCTGTCTAAAATTACTGATATCATCAATAGCACGGCCTGCGTGACCCTCAAAGAGGAGCATTCTGCAGGCCGCAAATAGAGACTAAGAATCGTAAAGGCAATGAATTATAGAACAAAATCATCACCTTACTTATTGATTTTTAGTGTTTGTTGTTGGTAAGTTAGTCTTCTTCGATTCTACGCTCTACAGCTTTTAAGCGTTTATTCATCTCGTCGATGTTCATAACCAACGCGGCGGTTTTACGCCAAACTTTGTTCGCCTGTAACGGAATACCGGAGGAGTATACCCCAGGTTCGGTAATTGGTCGCATCACCATTCCCATTCCCGTTACAACCGCCTTGTCGCAAATCTCCATGTGACCGTTAATGACACTGGCTCCGCCAATCTGGCAATAACGCCCGATTTTCAGGCTACCGGCCATGATCACACCGCCTGCGACTGCCGTATTGTCTCCAATCACGACGTTGTGTGCAATCTGACATTGATTATCAATGATCACACCATTACCAATTTGCGTATCGTCAAGCGCGCCACGGTCGATGGTTGTGCAGGCGCCGATCTCCACAGAGTCACCAATAATCACAGTGCCAAGCTGCGGGATCTTCACCCAATTTCCGCGATCGTTAGCATATCCGAAGCCATCTGCACCGATAACGGTGTTTGACTGAATCAGACATTTCTGACCAATTTCAACGCGATGATAGATTGATACATTGGCCCAGATACGGGTACCGGCACCAATTTTAGCATCTTTTCCGATAAAGCAACCTGCACCAATAATGACACCGTCGCCTAATATAACGCCAGATTCGATAACTGCATTCGCGCCTACTGATACTCGATCGCCGATTTTAGCATCGGGAGAGATAACAGCGCTCGGGGCTATGTCCTGAGCCGGTGCTGGCGTGGTGTCAAGTAACTGAGCCATGCGAGCGTAAGTCAGGTAAGGGTTTTTAACCACAAGTGCCGCACTTTGGCAAAAGGGCAGATCCGCTTCGGTCAACACTACAGCACCCGCATTACAGGTAGCCAACTGTTCACGGTAACGGCTGTTTGATAAAAACGTGATTTGCTCAGAGTGTGCGGAATGCATTGAAGCAATGCCGGTGATGACGAAATCGCCATCACCGTGCAATTGTGCATCCAACTGCTGTGCGAGATCAGCCAGTCGAATTGAAACCATGCTTATTTAACCTGTTTCAACACTTCGTCAGTGATGTCTTTTGCATCGTTAGATGCATAAGCCAGAGCGTTGGCGTCGATGACGATATCCAGACCATCTTTTGCTGCTACAGTTTTAACTGCATCCTGGATACGGCCCAGGATTTTGTTACGCTCTTCTGCCTGACGCTTACGATTGTCATTGTCAAAAGCCTGAGCTTTTGCAGAGAAATCTTCGCGGTTAGCCATAACTTGTTTTTCAAGTTTTGCACGATCAGCGGCTTTCATTGTACTTGCGTTACGCTGCAGGTTTTGCATCTGAGATTGCAGAGCAGTTTCCTGAGCTTGCAGTGCTGTAGCACGGCCTTTGAATTCGCTTTCCAACTGTTTTGCAACAGCTTCACGAGCTGGCATTTGCTGGAAAATTTCTTGAACGTTTACAACACCAATTTTATCAGCAGCTTGAACGCTAGCTGAAGCAGCCATAACTAATCCGAGGCCTGCGGCGTATAACCACTTTTTCACTATAAACTCCTTCCATCACCCGTTTGTGCTCGAAAGCACAGTAATTTACGCATAAGGCCTGAGTAATTACTCGGACCTTATGCGTTTCTGCTGATAAGGCTCAGTAGTTTTAACAGATTACCACGTTTGACCGATGTTAAACTGGAACTGTTCTGGCTTATCACCTTCGTATTTCTTGACTGGCTGCGCATAAGAGAACGACAGAGGTCCCAACGGAGACTGCCATTGTAATGCGATACCGGATGAAGCACGAATATTGCCTGGTTTGCTATAGTCTGGAATACCGGCAGCAATAGTTTCTGCGGTATTGTGCCAGTTGGTATCCCACACGGTACCAGAGTCAACGAACAACGAGGTACGCAGTGAGTTGACGTATTTATCACCCACAAACGGAGTAGGTACGATAAGCTCGGCACTCAACAGGCCCATCGCGTTACCGCCGACCGCATCGTCAGAGTTGGTTACCGGACAACCGTTATAGGAAGTCGCACCTGTTGGGCAGTTGTAGTAAGCCGCTTTAGGACCAATGGTATTCGACTGGAAACCACGGACGCTGCTTGAACCACCGGCATAGAAGTTGTCGTAGAACGGCACTTCTTTACCGCCCAGGCCGTCAGCATAACCGGCACGAGCACGTCCCATCAGCACCCACTTGTGACTCTCGGTCAGAGGCAGATAGCTGGTAGCGTCGAAGGTGACTTTATAATACTTGTTGGTTGAACCCGGAACAGTAATTTTACCGCTCAGGCTGGCTTTGGTACCCGCTGTCGGGAAGAAGCCACGGTCCAGGTTGTTGTAACCCCAACCCGTAGTCAGGAAGAAGTCATTGGCGCTAAAGCTCGCGTCCGACGTATTATTCTGACCCGCGACAACGTTTGGATTTTTGCCCGCACTGTACAAGTAACGGAACATCGCAACCTGCGGTTCCATATTTGACAGGTCATTGTGGACATAGTCCGCACCCAGACGAAGCGAGTTGTTCTCGTTGACCGGGAAGCCCAACGTGGTGCCGAAACCGTAGCTCTTGTTGGTATACTCGGACAGGTCCGCGTCATCTGCTTTAAAGTCGTTGTAGAAGAGACGGCCGCCCAGGCTCACGCCATCAACCGTGAAATACGGGTTGGTAACAGTCAGCTCGGTATAGGTTTGGTAATCATTTTTAGTGCCGGTAATGCCAGCCTGATAACCCGTACCTAACCAGTTATCCTGCTGAACGCCGACGGTAAAGCTAACGCCGCTTTCTGAACCGTAGCCTACGCCAAAGTTAAATGTACCGGTGTTACGCTCTTTAACTTTATAGACAACGTCAACCTGATCGGCAGTGCCCGGAACGCGCTGAGTTTCAACATCAACGGTTTCGAAATAACCCAGACGATTCAGACGCTCTTTACCTTTGTCTACCAGATCGCTGCCAAGCCATGCACCTTCCATCTGACGCATTTCACGACGCAGTACGCTGTCTTTGCTGGTGTCATTACCTTCAAAGCGAACGTGGCGGACATAGTAACGGTTACCGGCATCGACATTGATATGCAGAATAACGGTTTTGTCTTTATCGTTGATTTCAGGCTGCGTGGTCACTGTTGGATATGCGTATCCGTAACGACCCAGCAAAGCTTTGATATCATTCTCGATCTTGGTCACTTTGGCGCCGTTATAAAGCTCACCATTGCTGATTTTGCTCAGACTTTCAATTTCAGCCGAGTGACCTTGCATGTTACCCGCAACCTGAACACCGGCAACTTTGTACTGATCGCCTTCGTGGATATTCAGGGTGATGTAGATACCCTTCTTGTCCGGCGTCAGACTGACCTGAGTCGAGTCGATGTTGAAGCGCGCGTAACCGCGATCAAGGTAATAGCTGCGTAAGGTTTCGAGGTCACCAGAAAGTTTTTGCTTCTGGTATTTACGATCCCCAATGACGTTCCACCACGGCACTTCGTCACGTAGCTGAAACTGGGAAACTAATTGATCGGTGCTGAATGCGTGGTTACCGACGATGTTGATCTGCTGGATTTGAGCAGACAAACCTTCGGTAAAGACCAGTTTCAAGTCAACGCGGTTGCGTGGCAAAGGAGTCACGACGGCTTTTACCGACGCGCTGTATTTACCGACGCTGTAGTAAAAGTCTTCGAGGCCCTTTTCGATATTCGAGACTTGTGTACGGTCAAGCGCGTCGCCAACCCGGACGCCAGAGGCATCAAGGTTTTGTTTAAGCATGTCATCTTTCACCGCTTTATTGCCGGAGAAAGTGATGC
The DNA here is from genome assembly GCF_000257645.1 of Serratia sp. M24T3. GTDB lineage: Bacteria > Pseudomonadota > Gammaproteobacteria > Enterobacterales > Enterobacteriaceae > Rouxiella. Next base: position 29,339 of record NZ_AJHJ01000030.1, on the reverse strand, counting down.
TGGCGATGGTTGGGCGCTCTTTGACTTGAACAATCAGGGTATCGCCATCACGCAGAACGCGAACGTCCTCAAAGTTGCCAGTGGCAAACAATGCACGAATGGTATTACTGATATCATCGTCGGTAACGGTATCACCTACGCGAACCGGCATATTGAGTAACGCCGCACCGACGGCAACGCGCTGGAGGCCTTCGAAATGAATATCCTTCACTACGAATCCATCTGCGCCGTATACGGTCGCGCTGCCAAACAGCAGCGACGCTATGAGCAACTTTTTGATCGCCATCGTTGTTATGCGTCTTCCTAACCTAATCCCCGCCTTAAAGACGGGAGAAATCATTGAAAAGTGCAAGCCCCATCAACAACACCAGCAAAACTGAGCCAATGCGGTAACTGAAGTCCTGAACTCGCTCGGAAACTGGCCCACCCTTGAGCTTTTCTATTGCCAGAAACAGCAGGTGACCACCATCTAACACCGGTAATGGGAACAGATTGATAATACCGAGATTGACACTTATCAATGCCAAAAACATTAGGTAGTAAACAAATCCGTATTCAGCTGACAAACCTGCGCCCTGTGCAATGGAGATAGGGCCACTCAGATTATTCAGCTTCACATCGCCGGTTATTAACTTGCCCAGCATATTGACCGTTAACTTCATCAGTTGCCAGGTTTTATCCCCAGCCTCGGATAACGCTTCCAACGGCCCATACTGGCGAATCGTTTTATACTCGTCAGGCAGTGGGATAATTTTTGGTACTACCCCGGCAAAACCCTGCACCTGCCCTTTACCCACTGATTTAGTGTCTGGTATCAGCGTTAAGTTCAAAGGTTGTCCGTTGCGCTCGACGTCTAATACCATCGATTTGCCAGGATTATCGCGTACCTGAAGCGCAAAAGCTTGCCAACTTACCAAAACCTGACCATCAACTTTAACGATCCTGTCTCCGGCTTGCAAACCAGCCTTCTGCGCAGCAGAGTCAGCCTGTATCTGAGCCAGAACAGGCACTATCTGAGGCCCACGAGGAATGATCCCCAGGGCAACGACAGGATCCTGTTTTTCCGGGTCAAAATGCCAGGCGTCGAGATCAAGTTGCTTTTCAACCACCTGGGACTGAGATGAGCCAAACGGCGCAACTCCGATGGTCGTTTTCGCATCTCCAATTTCGCCAATCAACGCCATGCGAACAGATTCCCAATCAGGCGTTTCGATACCGGCAACTGACTTAAGTTCCATGCCCGGTAAAATATTGGATTGTGCAGCAACGGATTGCGGCGTAATTTCGCCGACAACCGGGCGCACGCTGGGAACGCCGATAATAAACACCAGCCAGTAGGCGAAAACAGCGAAAATGAAGTTGGCGATGGGGCCCGCGCTGATAATGGCCGCGCGCTGCCAGACGGCTTTGTTATTGAAGGATTTATGAAGAAGTTCCGGGGCGACCGCCTCAACACGCTCATCGAGCATTTTGACATAGCCGCCCAGCGGGATCAGGGCCAAAACGTATTCAGTTCCCTGTTTGTCGGTTCGACGCAACAGCGCCTTACCAAAACCGACCGAGAAACGTTCAACGTGTACACCGCAGCGACGAGCAACCCAGAAATGGCCAAATTCGTGCACGGTGATAAGCACCCCCAATGCGACGATAAAGGCGGCCAGGCTCCAGAGTATGTTCATCATAATCCTAACTTTCCCTTAAAAACTGCCGCTGGCAGAAGATTAATACACCAACAGCATCAGACAGGCAAAAACCGGCACCGCAGCAGTTAAACTGTCAATACGATCCATAATCCCGCCGTGGCCAGGTATTAAATTACCACTGTCTTTAATCCCTGCTTCACGCTTGAACATGCTTTCGGTTAAATCACCAAGAACAGAGGCTAAAGCGGCAATCACAGAACAAATCAACAGGGTTACAGGAACTACGTTCAACGGCGCATAGCGCCCAAACAGCCAGGATATCACTGCAGAGGTCAACAGACCCCCAACCAGACCTTCCCAGGTTTTACCCGGTGATACTTTAGGCGCCAGCTTGTGTTTGCCAAACAGCTTACCAAACAAGTAAGCGCCGGAATCTGCACCCCATACTAACAGCATCACGTACAGCAACCACCACGCACCGCTGTAATGATTTTCTGCATAGCCATAAAGGCGCAGCGACAGCATGCCCCAGAAGAAGGGAACAATGGTCAATAAACCGAAAATCAGTTTAAGCGCACGCGAATTCCGCCATGCCGCAGCAGAGCCGGGATATGAAACAACCAGCACAAGCGCCAGTATCCACCAGGCCAACCCCAGCCACAGTGAACCGCTGATTTGCAGCAGGTGAACCGACTGTTGATAGGCAGGAAGACTCAACATCATGGCAGTTAATACAAACCCGCAAAGAATAGCCAACCATACACGCTGAGTTCGTGACTTGTATCCGGCAAATTGTCCCCATTCCCAGGCAGCCAACATACTGACGACAATAGTAACGACGGTAAAACCGACAGGCGGTAATAAAAATAGCGCAGCAATGACCAGAGGAATCAAAATCAAAGCTGTAATAATGCGATACTTCAGCAAAAGTTCTCCCTAGGACGCATCGGCGCCGATAGGTGTAGTCCCCCCGAAGCGACGCTCGCGTTGTGCAAAAGCATTCAGCGCACCTTCAAAGACAATTTCATCAAAATCAGGCCAGAGGACGTCAGTAAAGTAAAGTTCCGCATAGGCTATCTGCCAAAGCAGGAAATTACTGATACGATGTTCCCCACCGGTTCTGATCACCAGGTCAACAGGTGCCAACTCACTCATACAAACTGAAGCATCCAGTGCCTCTTCCGTGATTTGGTCCGCCCGAAGTGTACCAGCTTCAACCTGACCTGCCAGCTTCTTTACGCCTTCAATGATATCCCAACGTCCACCGTAATTGGCGGCAATGTTAAGAGTCAGGCCATCATTGTTTTGTGTCAGCGTTTCAGACTTGCGGATCATGTCCTGCAGACGCGAGCTAAAGCGGCTGACATCGCCAATCACCCGCAAGCGAACATTATGTTTATGCAGGCTTTTCACTTCGCTGTTCAAAGCGCGAATAAAAAGCTGCATCAACGCAGAAACTTCCTGAATTGGGCGATTCCAGTTCTCACTGCTGAAGGCATAAAGCGTGAGCGCATCTAAATGATGGCTTGCAGCAAAGCTAACCGCTTTACGTACGGACTTTACTCCCGCTTTATGACCAAAGACTCGCATTTTTCCCTGGCGTTTAGCCCAACGGCCATTCCCATCCATAATGATGGCTACATGGCGCGGTAGCAGACAAGTTGTATCAGTCATTTGTTGATTTTCGAGCGACATAACCCCTACTCTTTTCCTTCAGCTAGAATTAACGACGTCACCTGAAACCCTGCATTCGCGTGCATGATGGAGCGTGCGCGTAAAAAAGCCGTGAACCCAACAGGCACGGCTTCACCTGACTACCAACGTGCTAAAAATAAATATGTATTGCCATGAAACACAATTATACGTAGTCAGGAGGCGCAGACTATATCATTTCAACGTTGTTCGAACAAACAGCCTCAACCAATGACGCATAATTTTACAGAGTAAATGTCTTTAATAACAAGAATGCGCTGTCTCTGGCAGAACGGTCTATCTCTAAAACCTCTTCTACGCAGGTAGGTTCTGCAGGCAATGGTTTTTCCAATACTTGCTGATTCAGTCTGGCAATGTCACCGAAGCGAATCTGCCCTGCGAGAAAGGCCGCAACCGAGACTTCATTGGCGGCATTCAGCGTCGTAGTGGCAGACTGGCCAGTTCGACTCGCGTCAATCGCCAACTTCAGGCACGGATAGCGAACATAATCTGGCTCGCTGAACGTTAACGCCCCCATCTTGCAGAAATCCAGTGGTTGGACGCCTGCTGAAACTCGTGCAGGATAAGCCATCGCATGAGCGATTGGCGTGCGCATGTCCGGGGAACCCAGCTGTGCCAGCACGCTACCATCAATGTAACGAACCATCGAGTGAATCATCGACTGAGGATGAATGATCACTTCCATCTGTTCCGCAGAAGCATTAAACAGCCAGCGCGCTTCAATATACTCCAGCCCCTTATTCATCATGGTGGCAGAGTCGACGGAAATTTTACGGCCCATTGACCAGTTAGGGTGTGCACAGGCGCGTTCCGGCGTCACGGCGTCAAACTCTGCCAATGGAAGTTCACGGAAAGGACCACCTGAGCCGGTCAGAATAATGCGCGATACACCGTTTTCTTCCAGTGAGGCATAGCCCATCTGCTGCTGCACCTTTTCGGGCAGGCTCTGGAAGATAGCATTGTGTTCGCTGTCGATCGGTAATAGCTGACTTTGGCTTTCACGTACCGCATCCATAAAGATGCGACCACAAGTCACCAGGGATTCTTTATTTGCCAGCAAGACGCGTTTACCGGCTTTTACTGCCGCCAGCGTTGGCAGGAGTCCTGCTGCCCCAACAATAGCCGACATAACCTGGCTGACATCATCCAGCGCTGCAAGTTCGCAGGCGGCGTTAACGCCGGAAAGAACCTCGGTTTTACTCCCCTGCTCCTGCAGAACAAGGCGCAGTGCTGCTGCAGACGTCTCATCGCCCATCGAAGCATATTGCGGGGAAAACTCGAGGCATTGCTCAGCCATTACCTGAACATTATTTCCGGCGACCAGCGCACGAACACTAAAGGCATCGGGATTAGAGCGCACAACCGAAAGTGTGCTGGTGCCTACAGAACCCGTGGAGCCAAGAATAGTCAGTTGCTTCATGAAGGTACTCAGTATAGCGATAGTCATTATCGGAAGTGACACAGTCTGTTACTCATCGGGCCGCTTGTCTATCAGATTTAAGCACCAAATACTGTGGTTCACTACGAAGGAATGCTGCCCATTTTATTGATAAATTCTTAATTTACAATTAAGTATGGGAGTTTTAGGAGAAATGCCGATTTAAAAAAAATTAAGCGCCGCTTAAGCGACGCTTCGTAAACTGCCTGCAAAATGATTAGAAATCCAGCAATTCGGCTTCTTTATCACTCAGAGATTTGTCGATTGACTTGATGAAGACATCAGTCATTTTCTGAATATCGTCTTGAGAACGGCGATCTTCATCTTCACTGATTTCTTTGTCTTTCAACAAAGCTTTCACTTTGTCGTTGGCATCACGGCGCACGTTACGCACTGAAACACGGCCCTGCTCTGCTTCGCCACGTACGATCTTGATCAGATCTTTACGACGCTCTTCAGTCAGCGGAGGCAATGGAACGCGGATGGTGCTGCCAGCAGACATTGGGTTCAGACCCAAATCTGAAGTCATGATGGCCTTTTCTACAGCAGCGCTGATAGAGCGGTCAAACACGGTGACTGCCAGAGTACGAGCATCTTCTACGACTACGTTGGCCAACTGGCGCAGCGGAGTTTTTGAACCGTAGTAATCAACCTGAATACCATCGAGGATGCTCGGCTGTGCACGGCCGGTGCGGATTTTGCTGATGTTGTTTTCGAATGCTTCAACGCATTTGCCCATGCGAACTTCAGCATCTTTTCTGATGTCATTTATCACGTTGCGAACCTTTGGAAACAGATTACTAGGCAGACCATAGTCTTAGTATAGTCCGTGAATATTCAAAATGGTCGTCTGGGACAACAGCAGGTTATTCGCCTTTGGAAATCAGCGTACCTTCGTTTTCGCCCATAACCACGCGGCGCAGTGCGCCTGGTTTGTTCATGTTGAAAACACGAATTGGCAGATTATGGTCACGAGCCAGCGTAAAGGCGGCAAGGTCCATGACTTTCAATTCTTTATCCAGCACGTCAGTATAAGTCAGGTGGTCGAACATGGTCGCGTCTGGGTGTTTAACCGGATCGGCAGAGAACACACCGTCAACTTTAGTCGCTTTCAGAACCACGTCGGCTTCAATTTCAATCCCGCGCAAACAGGCCGCAGAATCGGTAGTAAAGAATGGGTTGCCAGTACCGGCTGCAAAAATCACGACACGGTTATTACGCAGCAGGCTGATTGCTTCGGCCCAGCTGTAATTGTCGCAAACACCGTTAAGCGGAATTGCCGACATCAGGCGCGCATTCACATAGGCACGGTGCAGTGCATCACGCATTGCCAGACCATTCATAACTGTGGCCAGCATTCCCATGTGATCGCCCACCACGCGGTTCATTCCTGCCTGAGCAAGACCGGCACCACGGAACAGGTTCCCGCCGCCAATCACGACACCCACCTGGATGCCCAGCTCAACCAGTTCTTTAACTTCCTGTGCCATGCGATCCAAAACGCTCGCATCGATACCAAAACCTTCACTGCCTTGCAGGGCTTCGCCACTGAGTTTTAGCAGGATACGCTGATAAACGGGTTTCGCATTGGTAGCCATGGTGTCTGTCCTAAGAAGCAATGTGTCGTAATGGGATGGTCGTTTTTTTTGCATCACAAATCCTGTGATGTTATCAGACAAAAACTACAGTCTGACATAACTGCTAAAGGGTTGAACCCCTGGATATTTCAAGGCTGGATAAAACGGAACCGCCAATTGCAGCGGTTCCATTTTTTGCATCAATCCAGCATTAAGACTGTTTGCTCATTGCAGCAACTTCTGCAGCAAAATCAGTCTCGGCTTTCTGGATGCCTTCGCCCACTTCAAAGCGGATGAAGTTAACAACGTCAGCGTTGTGCTCTTTCAGAACCTGAGCAACAGTTTTGCTTGGTTCGATAACGAAAGGCTGACCAGTCAGAGAAACTTCGCCGGTGAATTTCTTCATGCGGCCTTCAACCATTTTCTCTGCGATTTCTTTAGGCTTGCCAGACTGCAGTGCGATGTCCAGCTGAACCTGGTACTCTTTTTCTACAACTTCTGCAGAAACGTCTTCTGGCTTAACGAATTCTGGCTTGCTTGCAGCAACGTGCATAGCGATTTGCTTAACCAGCTCTTCATCGGCACCAGTAGCAGAAACCAGAACACCGATGCGAGCACCGTGCAGGTAGCTACCCAGAACGTCGCCTTCCAGAGAAGCGATACGGCGAATGTTGATGTTCTCACCGATTTTGGCAACCAAAGCAACGCGCTCTTCTTCGAACTGTGCTTTCAGTACTTCAACGTCAGTGATTTTGCCAGCGAAAGCAGCATCCAGCACTTTTTCAGCGAAAGCCTGGAAACCACCATCTTTAGCAACGAAGTCGGTCTGGCAGTTAACTTCAAGGATCAGACCGTAGTTGCCTTCGATTTTGGTTTTGATCACGCCGTCAGCAGCTACGTTGCCTGCTTTCTTAGCAGCTTTGATCGCGCCAGATTTACGCATGTTTTCGATAGACAGCTCGATGTCGCCGTTAGCTTCAACCAAAGCTTTTTTGCAGTCCATCATGCCAGCGCCAGTACGTTCGCGCAGTTCTTTTACCAGGGCAGCGGTAATATCAGCCATTGTAGTTTCCTCGATTATCCCAGTGCAAAAAGTCGTTTTGCAGTAGGATATTTCTCGCATTTAAGATAAGCAAAGGGGGCCAATTAAGGCCCCCTAACCAACATATTCAATACCTGGTTAATAAGGGCTGCATACCCATCATCTTTCAATCTGCATGTGCGTTGGCTGCCCTCGCTCACCCCAGTCATTTACTGATGTAAATTCCGGGGGATTCGTTCAGTTGCCGCCTTCCTGCACCTTGAAATCTATTGGGTATATCGGAGCCGTCCTTATTATTCAGCTTCTACGAAGCTTTCTTCTGCCTGAACAGCCAAGTCTTGAGAACGGCCTTCACGAACAGTGGCAGCAACGGCGCTCAGGTACAGATTCACTGCACGGATTGCGTCATCGTTACCAGGGATAACGAAGTCAACGCCATCCGGATCGGAGTTGGTATCAACAATAGCGAATACCGGGATACCCAGGTTGTTAGCTTCTTTGATTGCAATGTGTTCGTGGTCGGCATCGACAACAAACAGTGCATCAGGAAGACCACCCATATCCTTGATACCGCCCAGGCTATTTTCCAGCTTCGCAAGCTCGCGAGTACGCATCAGAGCTTCTTTTTTGGTCAGCTTTTCGAAAGTGCCGTCTTGTGATTGAATTTCCAGATCTTTCAAACGCTTGATTGACTGACGAACGGTTTTCCAGTTAGTCAGCATACCGCCCAACCAGCGATGGTTCACGAAGAACTGATCGCAGTTGTGTGCAGCGTCTTTTACCGCTTCGCTTGCTGCGCGCTTGGTACCAACGAACAGGATCTTACCTTTGCGGGAAGAGATCTTGGTCAACTCAGCCAGAGCTTCGTTGAACATTGGTACAGTCTTCTCAAGGTTGATGATGTGAACCTTGTTACGTGCGCCGAAAATGAATGGCTTCATTTTCGGGTTCCAGTAACGGGTCTGGTGACCGAAGTGAACACCGGCCTTGAGCATGTCGCGCATGGAAACAGTTGCCATGATAAAACCTCTATAGTAAATGTTTGGGGTTATGCCTCCACGTATCCCGTGCAACCGACCCCGTAAAAAGCCATCGTCAGACAGCAATTCCAGAGCACCCCGGCGCAGGTGTCGATACGTGTGTGTTATTACTTATTAAACGAATAAGTACACAAATGAGTGAGTATTTGGCTCATCCACTTTTTGCCTGCTGCAACAAGACCTGAGTCTTTCTGCAAAGACAATACAGTGATTGCCGGCGCGCTTTATACCATAAATTCGGACCAGAAACCAACTAAACTTAAACAAAAGCGCGGCGGAAGAATGATAATTTGGCAGCTCAGAACAGGGCTGATACCATGAGCCCATCTAATATTATTGTCGACCGGCAGGCATAAAGAAAGGCTGTTTTAGCAAAGGTCGTCAAAAACATGACACCCGCAGGATTCATTCATGGCAATTTCAATCAAAACACCTCAAGACATCGAAAAAATGCGCGTCGCTGGCCGCCTGGCTGCCGAAGTGCTGGAGATCGTCGAACCGCACATTAAACCCGGCGTCAGCACGGCTGAACTTGACCGCATCTGTCACGAGCATATCACTGTGAATCAGCAGGCCATACCTGCCTGCCTGGGTTACCACGGCTTTCCGAAGTCAGTGTGTATCTCGATCAATGAAGTGGTATGTCACGGTATTCCAAGCGACGAACGTCTGCTCAAAGACGGTGATATCGTCAACATTGACGTCACGGTCATCAAAGACGGTTTTCATGGTGATACCTCAACCATGTTTATCGTCGGCAAGCCAACCATTCTGGGCGCGCGCCTTTGCCGTGTAACGCAAGAAAGCTTGTATCTGGCGCTGAAAATGGTCAGACCGGGTATCCGACTGCGTACGCTGGGCAAAGCAATTCAGCAGTTCGTTGAAGCCGAGAAGTTCTCTGTGGTTCGCGATTACTGCGGACACGGCATCGGCGAAGGCTTCCATGAAGAACCACAGGTCTTGCACTATGATGGCGATGACGGTGGCGTGGTGCTGCAGGCTGGCATGGCTTTCACCATCGAGCCGATGGTAAACGTCGGTGGTTTCCGTATCCGCACCATGAAAGACGGCTGGACGGTGAAGACGCAAGACCGCAGCCTGTCGGCACAGTACGAGCACACTCTGGTTGTCACTGAGAACGGCTGTGAAATCATGACCCTGCGTAAAGATGAAACGCTGCCAAACATTTTGGTTCACGAGACTACAGCAGCAAACTAAGTCTTGAAAAAATTTCGAAGCCGGCGCAAAAGTCGGCTTTTTTATCATAGTGTCTTGTCGTCTATTTACATCAATGCAGGGCTACGCACTTATGTCTGATTCATTTCTGTCTAAAAATCTTATCCATCTAGCCTTGCCCCTGCCGGTCGAGATTACCCGCGCATTCCCTGACAAACCCGCTTCGCCCTCAACATATAAAGATAACGAGCTGGATCGCCAATCGCTGAAACAGCACATGGATGAATTCCAGCTTTGGCTGGCCGAGGCGTTTAACTGCGGGCAACGCGTCGAGGAGCTGGTTGCCGCTCGGGCGCTGTATATCGATCAGATGCTGCAACGACTATGGATCTTCTATGGTTTTGATAAAATTCCTGAAACTGCGATGGTGGCCGTTGGCGGCTACGGTCGCGGTGAGCTGCATCCGCTTTCAGACATTGACGTGCTGGTCCTCAGCCAGAAACGTCTTAACGAAGATCAGGCGCAGCGCATTGGTGAACTGATTACCCTGCTTTGGGACCTCAAGCTTGAAGTCGGCCACAGCGTGCGCACGTTGGAAGAATGTTTGCTGGAAGGCCTGGCAGACCTTACCGTTGCTACCAACCTGATTGAATCGCGCCTGATTTGCGGCGATGTCGCTCTGTTTTTGAATATGCAAAAGCACATCTTCAGCGACGGTTTTTGGCCCTCTCCAACCTTCTTCCGGGCGAAAATCGCCGAGCAGAATGAACGCCATCAGCGCTACCACGGCACCAGCTATAACCTCGAGCCGGATATAAAAAGCAGCCCCGGCGGCCTGCGGGATATCCACACCCTGTTATGGGTTGCGCGTCGCCACTTTGGTGCCACGTCGCTGGACGAAATGGTCAGTTTCGGCTTCCTGACCAAGGCCGAGCGCAATGAAATAAACGAATGTCAGAGTTTCCTGTGGCGTATCCGTTTTGCGCTGCATCTGATCCTCAACCGCTACGATAACCGCCTGCTGTTTGATCGTCAGCTCAACGTTGCTCAACTTTTGCAATATCAGGGTGAAGGCAATGAGCCGGTCGAGCGGATGATGAAAGACTTCTACCGCATGACCCGCCGCGTCGGCGAGCTGAATCAGATGCTGCTGCAACTGTTTGATGAGGCGATTTTGGCTATCGGGCCAAATGAAAAACCGCGCCCGCTGGACCACAACTTCCAGCTGCGCGGCGACCTTATCGACGTTCGCGACGAAACACTGTTTGACCGCGAGCCGCAGGCGATTATCAGCATGTTTTACCTGATGGTCCGCCATCGCGAAATCAAAGGCATTTATTCGACCACCGTGCGCCTGCTGCGCCGCACCCGTCGTCATTTGCAAACGCCGCTGTGCATGATCCCCGAAGCGCGTGAAATTTTTATGGCTATTTTGCGTCATCCGGGAGCCGTTTCACGAGCGCTGGTGCCTATGCATCGCCACAGCGTGCTATGGGCCTACATGCCGCAGTGGGGCCTGATTGTCGGCCAGATGCAGTTCGACTTGTTCCACGCCTACACTGTCGATGAACATACCGTTCGCGTGCTGCAAAAGCTGGAAAGTTTCGCCGATGAAAATACTCGTCCGCGCCATCCACTGTGTGTCGACCTGTTCCCGCGCCTGCCGCAGCCAGAACTTTTACTGATGGCGGCGCTGTTCCATGACATTGCCAAAGGCCGTGGCGGCGATCACTCAGTGCTGGGCGCACACGATGCACAAGAGTTCGCCGAGCTCCACGGGCTGAGTTCCGTAGACAGTCAGCTGGTTTCGTGGCTGGTGCGCTGTCACTTACTCATGTCTGTCACCGCTCAACGTCGCGATATTCAGGATCCTACTGAAATCCAGCAGTTCGCAGCCGAGATGAAGACTGAAAACCGCCTGCGCTACCTGGTGTGCCTGACGGTGGCAGATATCTGCGCGACCAATGAAACGCTGTGGAACAGCTGGAAGCAGAGCCTGATACGCGAACTGTATTTCGCCACTGAAAAACAGCTTCGTCGCGGCACGCAACATACTCCGGACCTGCGCGAGCGGGTGCGCCATCATCGATTGCAGGCCTTGGCGCTGCTGCGTATGGACAATATCGACGAAGAGGCGTTGCATCATATCTGGAGCCGCTGCCGTTCCGATTACTTCCTGCGTCACACGCCAAATCAGCTGGCCTGGCACGCCCGCCACTTGCTCGATCACGACTCCACCAAACCACTGGTGCTGGTGAGTCATCAGGCGACGCGCGGCGGAACCGAGATCTTTATCTGGAGCCCGGACAAACCTTATCTTTTTGCTGCCGTGGCGGGGGAACTGGACAGGCGAAATCTGAGCATCCACGACGCACAGATCTTTACCAACCGCGACGGCATGGCAATGGACACCTTTATCGTGCTCGAACCGGACGGCAATCCGCTGACGCAAGACCGCCACGAAACTACTCGTTTCGCGCTGGAACAGGCAATGCTTCAGGCCTACCAGCCGCCTCGTGCCCGTCGTCCGTCGCCCAAGCTGCGCAATTTCAGCGTGCCGACCGAAGTCAGTTTCCTGCCAACGCATACTGATCGCAAAACCTACATGGAGCTAATCGCGCTGGACCAACCGGGCTTGTTGGCACGCGTGGGGGAAGTATTCTCAGATTTGGGTCTTTCACTGCACGGCGCAAGGATCTCGACCATCGGCGAGCGCGTAGAGGATTTGTTTATTTTAGCCAACAGCGATCGTCGTGCGCTGGACAAGCAAACCCGCAGGGAAATTCAGCGAAGATTGACCGAGGTGCTCAATCCGTTCGACAAAATATGATACAAATAACGCTTGGCTTTTTTACTTTCAACATCACTAGCAGATAAAGAGAATAGTATGGAATTGCAAACCGTCATTGAACAGGCCTTCGAGCGCCGTGCCGACATAACTCCGGCTAACGTTGACAACGCAACACGCGACGCGGTTAACCTGGTTATCAATAAAATCGACAGCGGCGAACTGCGCGTTGCCGAGAAGATTGACGGCGAGTGGGTGACCCATCAATGGTTGAAAAAGGCGGTACTGCTCTCTTTCCGCATCAATGATAATGAAGTGATGGAAGGCGCGGAAAACCGTTTCTACGACAAAGTACCCATGAAATTTGCCGACTATGACGAAGCGCGCTTCAAACGTGAAGGCTTTCGCGTAGTACCTCCCGCCGCCGTGCGCAAAGGTTCGTTCATTGCGCGCAACGTGGTTCTGATGCCGTCATATGTGAATATCGGCGCCTACGTGGATGAAGGCACTATGGTTGATACCTGGGCTACAGTGGGTTCATGTGCGCAAATCGGTAAAAACGTGCATCTTTCTGGCGGCGTAGGCATCGGCGGCGTGCTGGAACCACTGCAGGCCAACCCGACCATCATCGGCGACAACTGCTTCATCGGCGCGCGTTCAGAAATTGTCGAAGGCGTAATTGTTGAAGACGGCTGTGTGATTTCCATGGGCGTTTACATCGGCCAGAGTACCAAAATTTATGACCGCGAAACGGGTGAAATCCATTACGGTCGCGTTCCCGCAGGTTCAGTGGTAGTTTCAGGCAATCTGCCGTCAAAAGATGGCAAATATAGCCTGTACTGTGCAGTGATCGTTAAAAAGGTTGATGCCAAAACGTTAGGCAAAACCGGCCTTAATGAGTTATTACGCTCTATCGACTAAACTAGAGAGGCGGGTTTATTAACCCGCTTTTTTTAAGGTGTTTTCGGCGTTTTGGTGTAAACGATAAGTTTAAACAATAAAAGGAAGGTGCCGCATGTATGACAATCTGAAAGGCTTGGGGATCACTAATCCTGATGACGTGGATCGCTACAGTCTGCGTCAAGAAGCAAATAACGACATTCTCAAGATTTACTTCCGTAAAGACAAAGGTGAGTTTTTTGCCAAAAGCGTAAAATTCAAATACCCGCGTCAGCGCAAAACCATCGCCGCAGACAATGCCGGACAAGGTTATAAAGAGATTAACGAGATTAGCCCCAATCTCCGCTATGTCATCGACGAGCTGGACCAAATCTGCCAGCGCGAACAAATTGAAGTCGATCTTAAGCGCAAAATTCTCGATGACCTGCGTCACCTGGAATCTGTTGTTGCCAACAAGATTTCCGAGATTGAATCTGACCTCGAAAAACTGACCAGCGGGCGATAAATATTTTCTTTGGTACTCTTGAATGAAGACTCAAAGATTCCGAGGGGCAGGAAGGCGATAACTCACTGACCCTCAGTAACTGACACACGATTCAGTTACTGGGGGGCACGAGGGCAGACAAGCTCGAAAGATGATCAAGATTAGACGATTTGCGTCGCCCATTTCTCAACCCATGGCAGTGCTACCAATTCTGGCTCTGGGTGTTCAATCGCATCGATCTCCAGCATTTCGCCCATGCGATTTGCCCCCTGCTCTTGCAGCATGTCATCCATCTTATGACCGCCGCCACAGAAGAAATCATAGCTGCTGTCGCCGAGCGCAATCAGGCCATAACGCAGCTCGGGCTGATAGCCAATCTTGTCGCGAATTGCCTCATACAAAGGTGCAATACTGTCGGGTAAATCGGCCTGACCAGTGGTTGAGGTAACGATTAACACGTAATGATGGCGATAATATTGCCAGGCTTCCAACGTGCCTTCTTCAAACACTTTAACCTGATGCCCCTGCTTCTTGAGCAGTGTTTCGGCTTCTTCCGCCACCAACAACGCATTCCCGTAAACGGTACCTACAAAAATACCAATCTCAGCCATACCGATTTCTCCCTTAATTGAATCCTGAATTGTTAACTATCCTGACCCGCCTGCTCAGGAAACTCAACCCTTTCCAACTCGCTCGCGCAGCCTAGCCAGTCAAAGCGTGTTACTAACTGCTGCCAGCGGCTGTCCCACGGCGCAGTGATCGTCAATGGTTCGCCGGTAATCGGATGATCCAGCTGCATACGGCTGGCATGCAGCATCAATCCCGAACAGTCAAAATGCTGTGCCATACCGCGATTCTGCTTGAGGTCACCGTGTGCCGTATCGCCGATAATTGGATGCCGCAAATGCGTCATATGACGACGCAGTTGATGCTTACGCCCGGTTTCCGGCGTTAACTCGACCAGGCTATAGCGCGCAGTTTCGTACTTGCCAATGGCTACTGGCATCTCTTTTCGAGCCAATACGCGATAATGGCTGACTGCTGGCTGGGCCGGTTTATCCTGAGTCGCAAACTTGTCGGCAATTTTGTCCTGCTCTTCAGTCAGCGCGTAATCGACCGTGCCATCTTCCATCACGTAACCCCGCACCACGGCGTGATAAACCTTGTTCATTTGGTGAAGTTCAAACTGCTGTGAAAGCAAACGCGCAACCTCGCTCGACAATGCCAGCAACAATACGCCTGAGGTCGGTTTATCAAGACGATGCACGGTAAACACGTGCTGACCAATCTGATCGCGCAGAGTTTGCATCACAAAAACGGTTTCATGCCGGTCAAGCCAACTACGATGGACCAGCATACCCGCAGGCTTGTTCACCGCGATCAAATGCTCGTCCTGATACAAAATTTCCAGCATGTCAGTCTTCTATGTTCAGTAAATCATCAAGGCGTTGCAGCTCATTATGCAGGCGAATCTGATCGGGCAGAGCCATTTCATAATAAGGAGTAATGGCAAAACGGGTCGGTAAACTCGCCTCGGCGGCCAGAATTGCGTGCATGCGCGGGATCAACACCCACTGCAACCACTGCTCGGCCGACATGGTATCTACCGAAAAAGGTTCTTTACTTTCGAATGCATCTGGCTCAGGCGGCATCGGCTGCCATAGAGACAGTTCACGCATAACTTGCTCAATATCCTGCAATATTTCGCGGACCTGGTTTTCTGTACTCATCGATCACTCTCTGCATTACATACGGGCGGGTTGGAGGGGCGCGCGTAAAAGGGGCAAAGCATAGCACTGAAGGCGCGGCTCCCCAAATTTCTGCGCGACGGGCAAAACTTTTTATTAAGCATAGCCCCCAACAATCAACTATCAGTTTTTCATACTGGTACTGCAATAAAGCTACGGGCAATATAGGCGCACTTTACATTAACCGACTTTAAAGATGCCTGCGAAACCGATAACACCTACTAAAAAACGCGCAACCCCCGTTAAAGCCATGATTGCCTCCGTCTCCGGCTATGCGATGGACGGTTTTGACCTACTTATTTTGGGCTTTATGCTACCGGCCATTGCCAGCGAACTTCACCTTGATGCTTCGCAAAGCGGATCGCTGGTAACCTGGACGCTGATAGGCGCAGTGCTCGGGGGCGTCATTTTCGGACCGATTAGCGACCGATTTGGCCGTATCCGCGTACTCACTTTTACTATTTTGATGTTCTCACTGTTCACCGGACTGTGCGCCGTGGCTCAGGGCTATTGGGATCTGCTGACCTACCGCACGCTGGCTGGCGTCGGTCTGGGAGGAGAATTTGGTATTGGCATGGCACTGATTGCCGAAGCCTGGCCAGTTGAAAAGCGCAATCGAGCCTCGGCCTATGTTGGTATGGGGTGGCAGTTGGGCGTGCTGATGGCAGCGTTCCTCACCCCGCTGCTGCTGGGCTTGATCGGCTGGCGCGGAATGTTTCTGGTTGGACTGCTTCCCGCTATGCTCTCTTTCCTGATC
Organism: Serratia sp. M24T3; assembly: GCF_000257645.1. Lineage (GTDB taxonomy): Bacteria > Pseudomonadota > Gammaproteobacteria > Enterobacterales > Enterobacteriaceae > Rouxiella. The sequence continues at coordinate 13,033 of NZ_AJHJ01000030.1, read as the reverse complement.
CGCAGAACTATGGGTGAACCTGAAGAGTTTATTAAACAATCTGCGTCAACCAGGCAAGAATCGCTGATGGCACGCCTGCGCCTGCTTTTTAAAGATAGTGAGACGACAAAATGTAGTTTAGGCATTTTGATCCTCACCTCCGTGCAAAACTTCGGTTATTACGGCCTGATGATTTGGATGCCTAGCTACCTTTCCAAAAACTTTGGTTTTTCGCTGACTAAATCTGGGTTATGGACTGCCGTGACCGTAATCGGTATGACGCTCGGAATCTAGCTGTTTGGCGTGCTCTCCGATCGCTTTGCGCGCTGGAAAATTTTCCTGATTTATCAAGTTGGCGCGGTGATAATGGTCATCGTTTACGCGCAGTTGACCGACCCAATAGTGATGCTGTTTGCCGGTGCAGTCATGGGCCTGTTTGTAAATGGCATGATTGGCGGCTACGGTGGCCTTATTTCTGACAGTTACCCAGTCAACGTGCGCGCTACGGCGCAGAACGTATTATTTAATCTAGGGCGTGGGGTCGGGGGGTTTGGTCCGTTAGTGATTGGCATGCTGGCATCAAAGGTCGCCTTCACTGCGGCAATTAGCCTGCTGGCGGCTATTTATTTACTGGATATCATTGCCACTGTTTTCCTACTGCCAAAAACGCAAGGCAAGAAAGAAGATAGTCTTGGCGCTATTGGGTAATCTCGGGGGATTAACTCGAGGAAAAATCCAAAAAGTTGGGGGTACTGTTTGGACAGTACCCCCGGTTCGTTTTATAGCAATCCAGCTACCTGTGTGCTCCCTGCTCAATCCGTGAAAACTTGTCCTATGGTTATCCTAACCAGCCATCCCTTGCAGCGTCCAACTTTCATCCTGACGTATCGTCCTAGTCATCCTGACATTCATCCTTTAGTCTTCCTGACCCACCAAACTCCTGTTTTGGCTCTCAATCTCCATCCTGGAGGTGTCCCTTGTTTCTTCCTGAAACTTCCTTGCATAATCCGATGCGATCCTGACTCTTCCTGAGTCGTCCTCTTCTTTATGAAACAGTCATCATCCTAATGCTCTGTCTCATGCCTTCCTTTCGACAAACTTAGAATCGTCGATTTTGAGGTTTGTGACAAGGCTAGCGGTATGACTTACATTATCCTTACATACCCCCCAAGAGAGCCAACATAGGTTAAGCTTATGTTTTATAGTTAATATTATAATTAACACGGAAATTATTAGCAGGAAATATAAGAGATCTCTTACAGAGTTTGTAAGAGATCTCTCACAAGGTTGTAAGCCAAATTTCCCTTAGACTTAATCAGGGAACTTGCGGGACCAGCATTGTAAGGAATTCGGACAATGATGACGAGAGGATCGTTCTTTTTTTACTGCCGAACTCTTCCAGCATGACTTCACCGGTTAAATTACTTAAAGAGAGTAGCATTAATTCCGAATCGGTAGTCGCCAGAAAAACAGTGGGTTCAAGCTTGAGACGTTTTTGCGTGAGCAAATGGCCAATTAAATTTTCCTGTAGGCGGATAAAATCATCCTCACTCCAGACCTGAACCAAGGTAAATGTATGATTAAGATAGCTGGCATGCATATCACCGGAAAACTGTGAGGTATAAAAGGCATGAGCTTCCGGACGCAGCTTCAAATCAAGCGCTCTTTCAACGTTAGCAAGTTCAGACGGCGGTGTAAAAGGCCGAGGAAGCCAAAAAACGTGATTTTCACTGCGACTAATAGTGCACGAGGACTCCACACCGAAGAGTTCTTCACTGGCAGGAGCATTGCCCGTTTTCTGCTGCCACAGGTCAACATAGCGCTGAGTAAACCCCCGCAGGGCTTCAGAAACTTCAAGGTCCATATTTTTTCTCATCTTCAGGGTCAGCAGTGCGTTAAACTAGGGTCAAACGCAATTTATTTTTTATTGTACCAATCTCTTATCAAGGTGACAGCATGTCTTCCTATCAGGATAACCCCGCTCTTTCTCAACTGACTCTCGGCAAAGCGACACCTTATCGCGATCAGTATGACGCCACTCTGCTTCAGGCAGTGCCTCGCAGCATGAACCGTGAGCCGCTTGGCTTGTATCCAGATTCATTACCTTTTCACGGCGCAGATATCTGGACGATGTACGAGCTGTCATGGCTCAACGCCAAGGGCTTGCCGCAGGTCGCCGTAGGTGAAATCAGCCTGGAAGCAGACAGCGCAAGTCTGATCGAGTCCAAGAGCTTTAAACTCTATCTCAACAGCTTTAATCAGACAAAATTTGATGACTGGGCCAGTGTTCAACGTACTTTGGAAAGCGACCTCGGCGCCTGTGCGCAGGGTAAGGTCAGTGTTGCCCTGCGCCCTTTGAGTGAGGTTGAAGGCGCGCCGATTGGCCGCCTCGCCGGGATTTGCATTGACGCACAAGATATTGAAATCACAGATTATGCCTTCAGCACCGATTATCTGCTTGATGCGACCAGTGACAAAATAGTCGACGAAACGCTGGTCAGCCATTTGCTGAAATCCAACTGCCTGATAACCCATCAACCCGATTGGGGTTCGGTGCAAATCCAGTATCGCGGGCCGGCTATCGATCGCGAAGCCCTGCTGCGTTATCTGGTGTCATTTCGAAATCATAACGAATTCCACGAGCAGTGCGTTGAGCGCATCTTTAACGACCTGCTGCATTTCTGCCAGCCAACACGCCTGGCAGTTTACGCACGATACACCCGCCGCGGCGGTCTGGATATCAATCCATGGCGGGCGAATTTCCTGTTTGAGCCTTCCAATGCGCGGCTTGTCAGGCAATAACGCCCCACTTTGTTCAAGAACTGAGCTGTCAGTCGGCGAGCAATGGTAAAAGCCTATGGACAGGTTTACTGTTAAAGAATAACAAGCACGCAAAACATCATTAACGCGGCGTTAATAAGGAGCAACTTTGATTACACATATCAGCCCACTTGGCTCAATGGATTTGTTGTCTCAGTTGGAAGTGGACATGCTCAAACGCACTGCGAGCAGCGACTTATATCGCCTCTTCCGTAATTGTTCTTTGGCTGTGCTCAACAGTGGCAGTCAGACTGACAGCAGCAAAGAGTTGCTGGACCGCTTTGAAAGCTTTGATATCAACGTATTACGTCGCGAACGTGGCGTAAAACTTGAACTGGTAAACCCGCCTGAAGAAGCGTTTGTCGACGGGCGAATTATCCGCTCGTTGCAGGCCAACCTGTTTGCGGTGTTGAGAGATATTCTGTTCGTCAACGCGCAGCTCAGCAGTGCAGGGCGTTATCAGGATCTCGACCTGACGGACTCTGTCCAGCTAACTAACCTGGTGTTCTCCATCCTGCGCAACGCCCGCACCCTGCATCTGGATGAAGACCCCAATATGGTGGTGTGCTGGGGCGGCCATTCGATTAACGAAATCGAATATCAGTATGCACGCAACGTCGGTAGCCAGTTGGGTCTGCGCGAACTGAATATCTGTACCGGATGCGGTCCTGGCGCGATGGAAGCTCCGATGAAAGGCGCCGCCGTCGGCCACGCACAGCAGCGCTATAAAAACAGCCGTTTCATCGGGATGACCGAACCGTCAATCATTGCCGCCGAGCCGCCTAACCCGCTGGTAAACGAGCTGGTGATCATGCCAGATATCGAGAAACGTCTAGAGGCCTTTGTGCGTATTGCTCATGGCATCATCATATTCCCTGGTGGCGTGGGCACAGCGGAAGAGTTGCTGTATTTGCTGGGGATTCTGATGGATCCGGCCAACAGTGATCAGGTACTGCCGCTGATCCTCACCGGTCCGAAAGAAAGCGCTGACTACTTCACCGTGCTCGACGCGTTTATCCGCGAAACGCTGGGCGACGAAGCGCAAAAGCATTACACCATTATTATTGACGATCCGACCGAGGTGGCACGGCAGCTCAAGCGCGCCATGCCGTTGGTAAAAGAAAACCGTCGTAACAGTGGCGATGCTTACAGCTTCAACTGGTCGATTCGTATCGCGCCAGATTTGCAGCTGCCGTTTGAGCCAAGCCATGAAAATATGGCTAATCTCAATCTGCATCTCAACCAGCCACCAGAGCAGCTGGCAGCCGCTTTACGCCGCGCATTTTCGGGCATTGTGGCCGGTAATGTCAAAGAAGTGGGCATTCGCGCGATTCAAAAAAACGGGCGGTTCAAGCTGCATGGCGATCCGCTGCTGATGAAGAAGATGGACAGCTTGTTACAAGGTTTTGTAGCTCAGCATCGTATGAAACTACCTGGCACGGCTTATGTGCCTTGCTATGAGATCTGTTCCTGATCTTGATGATTTTATTCTAATATTCATCCGCTTATAAAAGCGGGTGAATATATCAACAAATCCCGCACCTTCAAGCAAAAGTGAAATTGCGCGCCCTCTCGCAATTCCCCACTGCAAGCTTGCGCAAACCGACTTCCCCGATGCCATCGAACCGAAATACTGATACCCTCTCGGTATGAAAATTCACTTATTAATCATCGACGCGCTAAATCTTATCAGGCGCATTCATGCCGTACAGGGATCACCCTGCGTCATTGCCTGCCAGAACGCCGTTAATCAGCTGATTCAGCATACTCAGCCAACCCACGCGGTTGCTGTATTCGACGAGGACGATCGCCACGATAGCTGGCGACACCAGTGCCTTCCAGACTACAAGGCAGGGCGAACGCCAATGCCAGAAAACTTGTTTGCTGAAATGCCGGCATTAAAAGCCGGCTTTGAGAGTATTGGAATTGCCTGCTGGCACGCTGCGGGGCAAGAGGCGGACGATCTCGCCGCCACCCTTACTGCCAAAGTAGCTGGCGCAGGTCATCAGGTAACGATTGTTTCTACCGATAAAGGCTACTGCCAGTTGCTCGCACCCGAGGTACAAATACGTGACTACTTCCAGAAACGCTGGTTAGACATGCCGTTCGTGCAGGCAAGTTTCGGCGTACTTCCAACCCAGCTAACAGACTACTGGGGTTTGGCGGGTATCAGCAGCAGTAAAATTCCGGGCGTCGCCGGTATTGGCCCAAAAGCCGCGGAAACCTTGCTGAGTCAGCATCCGACGCTGGAAGAGCTGTATCTGCACCTGAATGAAATACCAGAAAAGTGGCAAAAGAAACTGCGTGAACATCAGGAAATGGCATTCATAAGCCGCCGCGTCGCAACGCTGCAAACTGATGTAATTTTGAAGGGAAATCTACAAGATTTACGGCTCAAAGGCTGAGCCGTAATTTAGAAACTTCAAGCACGACGAGAAACGTTCCTCAAAGTCATTGGAGATGTGGCAAGGCGGCAAGCTTGAGAATCCCGATGAGCTGACTCTGGTCAGTGATTCGGGTGAGCAAACGCCGCCAACGCCGCTGCAGATTCAAGAACGAAGAGGAACAATCCTCTAAGTCATTGGAGCTGTGGCAAGGCGGCCAGTTTGAGAATCCCGATGAGCTGACTCTGGTCAGTGATTCGGGTGAGCAAACGCCGCCAACGCCGCTGCAGCTTCAAGAACGAAGAGGAACAATCCTCTAAGTCATTGGAGCTGTGGCAAGGCGGCAAGCTTGAGATTCCCTGGGAGCTGACTCAAGTCAGTGACCGGGGTGAGCAAGCGCCGCCAACGCCGCCACAGCTTCAAGGGCGACGAGGATTTAGCGCTCGTCGCGACGGCCTGGCACCACAGGCCAAAAACGACGTACGTGAACCGTGACCTCTTCGCGGTCATGGTAAAGCTGCTTGGCAAAGATTTCCGCATTGATGTCGTTTTCTTCAAGACGCGATTTCATATGCGCGAGGATCTGTGAAACTTCCTCATAGCGCTTTTTCATCGGCAACTTCAGGTTGAAGATGGCTTCGCGGCACCAGCCGTTGACCAGCCAGTCGCCCATCAGAGCAGACACTTTGGCAGGAACTTCCACCATGTCGCAGACCAGCCAGTAAATGTTGCTACGCGTTGGTTTGTATTTGAACCCGTCTTCACGGTGATGCGTTACCTGTCCGGTCATCATCAGGCTTGGTGCCATAGGGCCGTTATCGATAGCATCAACCATCATGCTGCGCTGCACCAGCTGATAGGTCCAACCGCCCGGGCAAGCGCCGAGATCGACCGCATGCATGCCGCTGGCGAGGCGTTCTTCCCACTCATCGGCGGGAATAAACACGTGAAATGCTTCTTCAAGTTTCAGTGTCGAACGGCTTGGCGCTTCGGATGGGAATTTAAGCCGCGGGATCCCCATATAGAACGGAGAGTTGTTATTGCTGTAGGAATAACCCACGTAGCAGCATCCCGGCGCGATAAAGAATACGTGCACCACGGGGCGCATGGCGTTCTCTTTTTTACCCAGCACGCGCTGTTCACGCATGGCGGAGCGGAGCGGCACAGTAAGCTTGCGGCAGAACTTGGTCAGTTCTTTACTTTCGTTGGTATCAGGAACTTCAACGCGCAGCTCACCGCCGTTGGTAACAACCCCCTGCAACATGCCAACAATCGGCGTGACACGGTCTTCCGGCGGCAGATCTTTCAGCAATTCACCGACCACCAGCATCTGGCGGGCAAAAATCAGTTCACGAAAAGGAATGTCTTTCGCCAAACGATCGGCATCTTCCTGCTGATAGCACTCAAACAATACATAGCCGCTGCCTTCTTTCACGCGGGCAAAACCGAAAATTTCTCTTTCGGCCGCTTTGGCGGTAATTTCAGCCGCGCATTCTTTCTCAAAGCCAGAGCGGCAGTAGAGTGCAAGTTTATTATTCATGGCGTTGAGCCTTTTTTCCCAGACGCAGCGCGCCGACTAACATCAATAACCAACCAATCAGGAAGAAGGTTCCGCCGATTGGTGTAACGAAGACCCAGAATCTGAGTCCTGACAGCGCCAGACAATAGAGACTGCCGCTAAATAATACTGTACCGAGAGCCAGACACGCGCTGCTCCAGTAGAACCACAGGCTGCTACGATGCTGCATAGCAACGCCCAGTGCCAATATAGCCAGAGTGTGTACGCTCTGATAGTCCAATCCAGTGTGGATCCACGCCATTTCGGCGGCTCCCAGAGACTGGCTTAATACGTGTGCACCGAATGCACCAAATGCTACGTAGACAAAACCGCTGAGTGCGGCAAAGATTAACATTGCACGACTGGTCATCTTTATCGTTATCCTTCAACTTTCCTGATTCAGGCGCAACCAGGGCACTCCTGAATCATGAGATATCCTGATTTACGTTTGCGGCTGATCGTAGCGGAAGCGCAATTTCTCTTGTTCGCTGGCAGCACGTGCCAGGATCCACTGACGAAAGGCGGCTATTTTACCCAGTTCTGCCTGACTGTCATGACAAACCAGATAAAAAGCGTTTTTACTGATTAAAACTTCATTAAACGGACAAACCAGACGCCCGGCTTCGATCTCGGTCTGCGCCATCACATTATTCGCCAACGCCACGCCCTGCCCGTGTACTGCAGCCTGAACCACCATGGCACTGTGGCTGAAAATCGGCCCCTGTTGCACATTAATATGCTGCAACCCCAGTTGTTTGGTATAAGCCAGCCAGTCACGCCGCGAAGCGTCATGCAGCAAGGTATGTTTCGACAGGTCTTCCGGCGTCTTCAGCGCATTGTCGCCCATTAACAGTGACGGCGCACAAACCGGCAGTAAGTATTCGGCATATAAACGCTCGGTGCGTAGACCCGGCCAGTTGCCGCGACCGTGGAAAATAGCCACATCGACGTCATCCGATAATTTGTCTTCATCGCGATCAACCGCCTGGATGCGCACATCAATGCCCGGATAAGCTGAGTTAAAGCCAGCCAGCCTAGGCACCAGCCATTGAATGGCGAAGCTTGGTGGCAAACTTACCGTTAATGCGCCTTTGGCACTGCGTGCCTGAAGCTTGCGCGTTGCTTCATTCAAGGAGGAGAAAATTTCTTTTATGTCGAGGTAATAACTCTGCCCCTCTTCTGTTAACAACAGCGAGCGATTACGGCGACGGAACAGTTTTAAGCCCAAAAAGTCCTCAAGTGACTTGATCTGGTGGCTTACTGCCGCCTGAGTGACGAAAAGCTCTTCTGCCGCATTGGTAAAACTAAGGTGGCGAGCAGCGGCGTCAAACACGCGTAAGGAGTTAAGTGGAGGTAAACGTTTAGACATGAAGTGGACACTTCTCATTCAAGCCATCAGTCAAAGACTTTGGCGCAAGTTTAGTTATTAGTTTTTTTAATCCGAGACATTATAAATTGTCCATTGAGGATGTACAGGCAAAAACCTATAGTTGCGCCACTTCCAGTAGCCGGAACGAAAAGTTGAATGGTATGAGGATGCCGTGATGCTTTTGGCTTGTGGTTGTGATGTTGTGTTTGTATTGTCTGGCAATCCAGACCAGTAGCTTAAGCGCTACAAATTTTCACTTCCTGTACATTACCCTGTCTGTCCAAAGTGATTTTTTAGCACCGCATTTTGCGGTGCTTTTTTTTAACCATTTTTTGGCTGGGGGTGCCTCATCTTAAGAGAAAAGGCACCCGGAAGGAATTATTTCCCTTCAACCATCTCTTTTACTTCTGACTTATTAATCTGCTGTTTGTTACCATAGGCATCCGTGTAGCTGATCATACCGGTGTCACTGTCAGTGCTTGGTTTGCCTTCTGCCACGATGGTACGGCCATCGTTGGTGTGCATCACATAGTTGCTTGAACAAGCAGCCAGGGTACCGGCAAGTAAAACAGCTGAAACTACCGCGAAGATCTTCTTCATAATTAACTCCTGTAGATTAAGATGCTTGAATTTGCGGGGAAAACCTCGCTTAAATTCGTCAGACGTCCTATTTCAGCATAACAAGCATCTGGTAAATTTCCAGGTAACCATTCTTAAAGGTGATATAGATTTGCTTTTTCATCATAAGCAGCCATATATCCGAGTAAGTAAAACATCGGCCAGACCAGGATTTTAACACTATGACGCCTTTTGATTTCACCGCTTTCCGCCGCCAATTTCCGGCGCTGCGCGAAGATGATTCGCTCTCTCCCTGCTATCTCGATAGTGCGGCAACGGCGTTAACGCCGCAGGCAGTGATCGATTCTACGGTGAACTATTATCAAAATGCGGGTGCGACGGTGCATCGCAGCCAGCATAAAGCCGCGCAGTCATTAACTGAAGAATTCGAGCAGGCAAGACAAACAGTTGCCGATTTTATCAATGCCCCGCGTGCAGAAGATATTATCTGGACTCGTGGGACCACCGAGTCGATCAATCTGCTGGCGCAAAGCTATCTGCGCCCGCGTTTACAGCCGGGCGACGAGATTATTGTCAGTCAGGCAGAGCATCACGCCAACCTGATCCCCTGGCTGATGCTGGCCGAACAGTGTCAGGCCAAAGTCATCACTTTGCCTCTTAATGATGATTTCCTGCCGGATATCGCCGCTCTGCCTGCTTTGCTTAACCCACGCAGCCGCCTGCTGGCGATTACCCAAATGTCCAATGTCACGGGTGGTCAGCCCGATCTCGTAGCCGCGATCGCCCTCTGTCATGCCAACGGCACGCCAGTGATGGTCGATGGAGCACAAGGCATAGTGCATGGCGTCACAGACGTAAAAGCAATGGATATCGATTTTTATGCCTTCTCCGGCCATAAACTCTATGGCCCGACGGGTATTGGCGTGCTTTACGGCAAAACGGCGCTGCTTGAATCCATGCCCGCCTGGCACGGTGGTGGCAAAATGCTGACGCAAACCAGCATGCAGGCGTTTATGCCACAGCAGGTTCCTCAACGTTTCGAAGCCGGCACGCCGAATATTGCCGGAGTGCTGGGGCTAGCCGCGGCGATTAAATGGTTAAACCGCGTAGAGCGCGACGCAGCGGAGGCCTATAGTATTCAGCTTGCAGATTTTGCGGAGCAGGCATTGGGCAGCATTGAAGGTTTTCGCAGTTTCCGTAGCCGCGGGTCATCGGTGCTGGCGTTTGATATCGCAGGCATTCATCACAGTGATATTGTCGCGCTACTGGCCGAAAAAGGCGTCGCACTTCGCGCAGGGAAACACTGCGCCCAACCACTGACCGAAGCGCTGGGCGTTAGCGGAACGCTGCGCGCCTCGTTTGCTCCTTATAATACCCGGCAGGACGTTGAGCGGCTGGTGTCGAGCGTGAAGTTTGCCGTCGAGCTTTTAGCTGATTAAATGAGAGAACCTATGTTAGCCCCGCATCCTTTTGGACACCAAATCACCGAATCCTCTTTAATAGAGAAATTCTCCCATTTTCGCCTGTGGGAAGACCGTTACCGTCAGCTGGTGCAACTAGCCAAGGCGCTACCACCGCTGGAACCATCGTTGAAAATCGCCGCTATTGAACTATCTGGCTGCGAAAATCGCGTTTGGTTAGGGTTTGAAAAGTTGGACAACGACGGTATTCATTTTTACGGCGACAGCGAAGGCCGAATCGTTAAAGGCCTGCTGGCGGTATTATTAACCGCGGTGGAGGGGAAAACGGCAGAGGAAATCCTGAATCAGGATCCCTTGGCATTATTCGATACTCTGCAATTGCGCGAACAGCTGAGCAGCAGCCGCGCCAGCGGGTTGGCCGCACTTGCGCAAGGCGTGAAAACTATCGCCCGCGCCTGCTTATAAATTTTACAGACTAAACATCTTAGTCATTGTAAAACGGCCAGCCTGTGAATCTGCTGCCGCCGGTTGCCGTTAATGACTTGGGTGAACAAGTGCAGACAACGCAGCTGTAGCTTCAAGGGCGACGGGTTTAGCAGCCTCGCGCTGAGCCTTGGCCATCATCTTCTTCAATACGTGTGATACCGCAACAAAACCGAAGCTTGCCGTGACCATGGTCGCGGCACCAAATCCTGACTCGCAGTCCATGCGTTTAGGGCCTTCGGCAGTAGCGCGCGAAGCACAAACCGAGCCATCGGCCTGCGGATACATCAGCGGTTCGCTTGAGAATACGCAGTCGATACCCAGCTTGCCTTTGTTGTTCCTGGTGACGTTGAAGTCGTTCTTCAGGCGTTCACGCAGCTTCGCCGCCAAAGGATCCTGAATAGTTTTTGCCAGATCGGCGACTTCAATACGAGTTGGATCAATTTGCCCCCCTGCCCCACCAGTAGTCACCACCGGGATTTTATAACGACGGCAGTATGAAAGCAGCGCGGCTTTTGGACGCACGCTGTCAATTGCATCAATTACATAGCTGAAATTACGATTCAGCATTTCCGCGACATTATCCGGGGTAATAAAATCATCCACGCAGGTGACCTGACACTCCGGGTTAATCGCCAGAATACGCTGCGCCATTACCTCGGTCTTCGATTGACCAACATTTTCGCGCAGTGCGTGGATCTGGCGATTGGTATTGGTGACACAGACATCGTCCATATCAATCAGCGTTATTGCGCCAATTCCAGTTCGCGCCAGGGCTTCAGCCGCCCACGATCCAACGCCACCAATTCCGATCACACAAACATGCGCAGCAGAAAACAGCGCCAGGGCCTGCTGACCATATAAACGTGCAGTGCCGCCGAAACGTTGTTGATAAGCCTCAGAATATTCTGCTGCCATGTTGAGTAACCTCTCTATCTACTTACTATTAATTGTCTGCAAAAGGATTCTTGGCCCCATCAGCCGGTACCAGCTGGGACCCACCGCTCATCGGTGCCTCCTGATAAGAGGTCATCAATGGCTGGGCGGCCTGCGACGATTTTAACACCCATACGCGACCATAGTGATTATAAAATCCTGCCGGAATCGCAGCTTGAGGACCAATCCCTTGATACATATCGAAATGTTGCCCTTTAATCGCGCCACCTACGTCCAGCGCCACCATCAGGCGCAGATGGTATCTGCCGGTAAATTTGCCTTCGTTATTCAGCTCGGGTACTTCAGCCAGCAACGTGGTACCTGAAGGGATCAGGGAACGGTCTGATGCTACTGATGCCTTGGCCACCAATGGAACGCCCGCCGCGCCGCGAACAGGGGTGTAAGGCTCAGGTTTGAAGAACACGTAAGAAGGATTTTGTTCCAGCAGCTCGAGAACCTCGGCCGGGCTGTGAGTATCGGCCCAATGACGAATTGCCTGCATCGACATATCCTGACGCGCGACTTCGCCACGGTCGATAAGGATTTTACCGATACTGCGATACGCATGGCCGTTTTTGCCGCCGTAGCCGAAGAAGGTCAACGGACGACCGTCGCCGTAATCAACATAACCACTGCCCTGCACCTCCATCATGAAGTTGTCCATCAGGGAATTGGTATAGGCTACCGCGTAACGGCTGCTCAGTGCACCGGCATAGATAGAGGCGCGGTCAGGCAAACGGCCGCCGCGTGCCTTTGGCGGCATACGATAAAGCGGATACTGGAATTCGCCCTGCGGAGTATAACGGGCCTGTACCACCGGAGTGTAGTAGCCAGTGAACTGCACATTGCCGAAATTGTCGGCACCTTCCATTTGATAGGCACTAATACCGTACTGACTCAGGGTGCGAGTGTCGGCACCAGCACGAGCCCATTGCTCAATCGCACTATAGTTTGAGTTGTTACGGTTATATAAGGTTGAAGACGCGGCTTGCACTTCCAGAATCTGGTCAGCGTAATCTCTGGCATTGACGGCTTTGCCGGTCGCATTGGGCTGATTGACATACTCAAGCGCGTTATCGAGTCGCCCATCTTTATATTGCTGGCCCCGATCGGTGGGGCGGGATGAACAGCCAGCCAAAATGGCGATTACCAGCCCACTCAGCAAATACTTAGTCCAACGTCCTTTCATTAATGCACTCTCTTGCTCAGGGGGGAAAATCTTTGGTGAGAACGATAACAAAGGGGAGTAAGGAAAGGAATTGTACCCAACAAAAAAATGCTTTAACGAAAAATAGAGGGATTAACCAGCACAATGAGCAAAAAGGGAGCAATAAAACGCTTTATCTCAATCAAATACAAAAAGGGGTTGCATCATTTCTCACGGGGAGTATAGTTCGCCTCCATCGGACGCGGGGTGGAGCAGCCTGGTAGCTCGTCGGGCTCATAACCCGAAGGTCGTCGGTTCAAATCCGGCCCCCGCAACCAATTCGATGCAGTTGAAAAG
>NZ_AJHJ01000029.1 GCF_000257645.1 Serratia sp. M24T3 | reverse complement strand
GGCCTAATGGGAGCGAAGCTGCGATTTGCGACATTTGGGCTATGTCCGCAACAGGTCGGTTTCGTACACCTATTATCAATACTGTCCGAAAGTAAGTGAAATTACTATCGTACATGCGCTATTATTCGTACATCCTTTTCGTACAGAAAATATCACTATGTCACGTGTTTTTGCCTACTGTCGTGTCTCTACCCTGGAGCAGGCAACCGAAAATCAGCGAAGAGAAATTGAGACGGCTGGTTTCGCTGTTAAATCTCAGCGACTGATTGAAGAACACATCAGCGGCTCAGTTGCCGCCAGTGAGCGGCCGGGTTTTTCTAAACTGCTCGACCGGATGGAAAATGGCGATGTGCTGATTGTTACCAAACTAGACCGACTGGGGCGCAATGCGATGGATATCAGAAAAACGGTAGAACAGCTGGCTGCTTCAGATATTCGCGTTCACTGTCTCGCTCTCGGCGGAGTGGATCTGACCAGCCCGGCAGGAAAAATGACCATGCAGGTCATCTCTGCTGTGGCGGAATTTGAACGAGATTTGCTGCTTGAGCGTACACACTCTGGTATTGCGCGAGCAAAAGCAGCTGGAAAGAGGTTTGGACGCCCTTCAGTACTAAATGAAGAACAACAATGTAGAGTGATTATACGGATTAATGCCGGGATCAGTATCAGCGCCATTGCGCGGGAATTTAATACCACCCGACAAACCATACTTCGGGTGAAGGCAGGGCAGCAATGACCCTGAGTTCTCAACTGGACGGTCTGCTATGTGCCAGAAACGGACATTGTGCCCTCGCAGCATTATGCGTTAATCACTGGGGATCAAGTCGTTCTCTATGAGACCGAGGCATTTTCTGAATGCCAGTTAAACGCAAACGTGGTGACTGGTAAGAGAGTTACTGACGTAGCGGTGAATCACCAATGCTGGCGGGTCATTCGCAGGAGGAACGTTTACTGTTCCAAACCAGACAGGATTAGCCGGGCAGACGGAGCCACAAATGTAGGCAGGTATGCCCGCAAACGTACCAGCTATAGGTCTGTGGACATGGCCTGTAGAAATGGCGAGTAGTCTGCCCGGGGCGCATCTAATCAAATCTTCCATCTCAGGTAGACCTCTGCACATCGTTTCGTCTAGCGTTGGTATGCCAGATGCAAATACGTGATGGTGCAGAAACAGCAATGACTGAGGGCTGCCTGCGTCGCTAAGTTGACTATCTAACCATTCCAGATGGTCAGCCACACTGCCGTAATCCTTATAATCAATCGTCGAATCCAGACCAATCAGGCGAATGCCTCCTGTGTCATGGACAAAGTGCAAAGCCTCTCCTTGGGCATCGTGCGCCCATCTGTTCTCATCCCAAACAGAACGCATCATAGTGCGGTCGTCTGAGTTACCTGGCAGGATCAACGAGGGATAATTTTGCTGATTCAGGCGGTCGGCTATAAGTTTATAACCTTCCTGCCAATGCCCATCCGTTAGATCACCGGTAAGTACCAGTACATCCGGTTTCAGATGCATAAGCCAATTTAGTACCTGGTCAAACCGAAACAGATGATCATTTTCGGGTGAGGCGTGAATGTCTGAAACCTGCGCTATCAGCATAAAGACCTCGTATAATTATTGTGTGGAGAACAAGATCGCAATGAATCGCTAAGTTCAATTCCGACTGCTTAGAGCTAATGTTAGTATGGATGCGTAAGGCCAGCCCTTCGCTCTTAGTGGACGGTTTTCCTTGCGAACTGATCGAAAATACTAGCGACAAAAGGTTGGATATCCAGGGGCCAGACGTCTGAGATTTATTACTTTACTCTGCTAAATTAGTGGACATTTAGGGCTTACGCCTCAAATTATAGGCCTAAAACGAATAATATCAGGTTAAGGCGTTATGGAAGAAAAGCTGCAGTTTATGATGTTGGCGCTGGAATACTCCCGGCTGGCATTACCTGAATGCAGGCCAAATCCACCGGTAGGTTGCGTGATTGTCCATAACGGAGACATCGTTTCCAAAGGTTTTACGCGTTCTCCAGGCCATCACCATGCCGAAATAGACGCCATCTCTAGACTCACGCTGCCTATTGATGAATGTGAAATTTTTGTCACTCTTGAACCCTGCTCTTTTCAAGGCAGAACCCCCTCTTGCGCTTTAACGCTCGCAGAGCTAAAGCCTCTACACGTCTATGTTGCAATAGAAGACCCGCACCCAGGGAATAGGGGAGAGGGGCTCAATATGTTAGAAAATGCAGGCATCAGCTTCACGTTGGGCATTGGAAAACAAGAAGTGGAGAGTTTTCTATCCCAATATTTGATTCAATCATGACCGGCAAGCATGCAGCTCCTCGCCAATTCTTCTGATAAGACCTCTCTGCTTTTAGCTCTTCGCAGCCGGTTAACTGTACTGGCAGTTGTGTGCCAGGAGCAGACATTGCTAAAATCGCACTGTATTAATTATTGGGGAGCAGGTCACTAAATCAGGAAAGGAAGAACGCATTATGACTTCACATTACCTTGTTGTAGGTGGGACCGGGATGTTGTCAGGGGTAGTTAAGGAATTGATTAAAAATGGAAATATTGTTTCCATTGTATCCCGCGGGGACCAAAAGTTCCGCAAACTGATTGAGGTTTTAGGTACAAAAAATCTTCATCATCTATCGTGTGATTATCACGACATTGACAATCTTAAGATCCAATTAAAAAATCATACTGAAAATATCGGATTTTTCGATTTTTCTTTATGCTGGGTGCATGAGCCATCAGAAATAAATGTCTGTTTGGTCGCTGTTGAATTCACTAAGAATTCACTTTGGCATGTTGTTGGAAGTTCTTTAGCAGATCCGTCAAAGCCAGAGGAAATTAGTCATAGATTATCTTTTTTCCGTAAAAATCATCCCAACATTGAATACAAAATAATCATATTAGGCTTTGTTATAGATAGTAGATTTAATTTAAATAACTCAAGATGGTTATCCAATTTTGAAATATCTGATGGTATAAACGTTGCATTAAAGAATGATATAACGGTCAATATCATAGGTACCACAGTTCCTTGGTCTCTTCGACCTAATTTCTGAACCGGCCCAGTTGCTTAACACAACAGAATGTTAAGTCTACTCCTCGCTCATAGCTGCCCTAGAACCTTTGCATAGGGAGTTCCGTGCCTGACTCGGACGTCTATAAATCTGAGAACGCATTAATTTTCCGGACGAAGCATAAAATTTAGCATCAACTTAACCTGAGCACTAAGCATTGCTCTGCCGGAGTGAATGGGGAGTTTCTTATGTTTGGCCAGACTGAGAAGGCGGGTTTTTTCAGGAAAAATTACGATGTCGCATACAAGCGTTCTTGGCCCGAGCTTTTCAACAGAGAAAGGCAAATCAGTGTTTTCCCCCATCCCCAAAGATGTTGCATTGATTGCAATATTAACCTGTTCCGGAACGCTAGTGCCGGCCTTAATCTTTATCTGCGGGAAAAGAACAGAGAGCTTATTAATCAGTGCAATTGATTTTTCCTGAGTCCGGTTGTATATGGTCAGTTCAGAAGGTTTCCGCTTTGCAATGGCGTGTGCGATGGCTGAGCCAGCGCCACCTGTACCTGCCAGATAAACCTGACTTCCTTCAATATTGATCCCCCGGTCCAGAAGACTCACTGCAAACCCTTCACCGTCAAGCATATCGCCGTACAACATTCCCTTGCTGTCTCTTCTGATAACGTTACACCCCCCAACCGCTGTCGCAGTTTCACTGGCTGAATCAAGAAAGGAAAGCGTCTGTTGCTTGTGGGGCATTGTTATAATAGCCCCCCGAAAATTCTGTATAGACTTTAGGCCATTAAGTACATTTTCTAGACCGGTGGGGTCAACATGTAGCGGAACCATCAGCACGTCGGGAATTTTTTCTCTATGAAGGGCTGCGTTTATCATAAGCGGCGCGCTTACCTGAACTATCGGATCTCCAATGATGGATAAAAGCTGCAATTTGCCGCTCACAACACTGAGTTCATTCATATAGGTTTCCTACAGTAATATTCTTAATCAGTTGATGCTATACAATGAGGATAAGCCAATCGGATATCACCGTCATTTAATTGATGTCAGATTTTCTCCTGTTAAAACGATATCACCCTGAGGGGGGGATACCCCATTCGGAAAATAGCTAACTCTGACCAGTTCCTCTTTCAGATTCAACTTCCGCTTCACGCCCTGAGACATTCGACAAGCTTTTTATGGCTTCAACAAGGGCGAGTGTCGCGCTTCAAGTGCCAGTAAATATTTTGCTTCGTTGTACTGGGTTCTGGTCTTCCAGCAGCGGTAAATGATCCTTATCCATTTAAACGCCAGAGCCCGGATGGCTGATTGATGTGATTTACCTTTTTCTCTAAGGCTCTGATAATACAGTTTGGCCCAGTATGATGAGTTAACCGTCTTGGCCGCCCATTCAACAAAGGTCTGCCTGACAAACTTGGCACATTGCCATCGCCAGTGAACCCAGGATTTCTGGCCACTTCGTTCTGTCACCGGCGCAATACCTGCATAGTTTTGAATTTCTTCAGCGCTGTTAAACCGGTCACGGTTATCACCAAGTGCAGCAAGCATCCGTGGGCCCATACACGGCCCCATGCCCGGAAGTGATTTGAACAGCCCCGCATCTGGTAACGTGTCAAACAGCGTTTCGATTCGTTCGTCATAGGTTTTAATGATTTCACTCACGACTTTAATTTGTGTCGCCAGTGCGGTTGCCATCAAAGCATTAGCCTCTATAACACTCGGGTCTGTCGTCAATGGGATCGCATTATCAATACTCGCAACACGTTGCTCGGTAAGGGCCATTGCGCGGCCACCTCAGGCATTCAGAAAATTTCGGATCGTGTCGCGCCTGGCTCGTTTCAGTTGTTGCAGACTGGGCCACCGGATAATCAACTCACACAACAGTAAGCTACCCCGATGTGAGAACCACTCCAGTGGCTGAGGATAATACTGTTTAAGCGTGTTGATGAGCCGATTCACAAAGCGGCGTTTGTCTTCAACCAACTGACGACGTTGCTCAACCAGTTGCTGAAGTAAGCGAATATCCGCATTGTCGGGTTCAATAGCTTTTATCTTTTGGGGATAACGCAGCATTAACTCTAATGCCAGCTCTGCATCCTGCGGGTCATCTTTAGCGCCGCTGGGCGAGAAGGCTTGCCGGTAACGAGCCAGGGACAAAGCGTGGACGGGGAAAACGGTGATAAAGGGGTATTTTTGAAGAGCATATACCACGGGGCCCTTCTTCAGCTCGAGAGCTATGGCGATTCTGCCTTTTACTTTCTGGTGTAACTCAGTAAGCCAGGCATCAAGCGCTTCTGCTGTATGTTCAATCACATCGAATACGCGTTCACCGTTTTTAAACTGAACACAGACATCGTGTTTTTTATCCGCCCAGTCCAGACCAACGTGCGCAGCAAATTGATTAGTCACAGTCATCACCAACTCCTTTTTATCGGGGATTGGTATGCATTCCACGCTCTTCGAAAGAAATATAGTCAGCAGTTTGTCTGCATGCCCTGAGTATTCGTTAACGAACGTGGAGCACTTACTGGCTCGAAAGAAAAGCGGTGATCATCGCATGATTCTCGCTCAATATTCGTAACCAGTAAGTGCATACCCTGAACCACCAAATAGTGTAAATCTCAGGATATGAAAGTCTATAGTTCGCTCAATGATGACGGTCACCGTCCTCCCCTCCCTTTACGCATTTTCAGGTAATTGCGGATTACCGTAATTCTCCGCAATCGCTGTCCCTTGCCCCAATTTTTCGGCATAATCCTCTCAACGTCAGGGGCTTGCATACCGTCTGACGCCGGTTCGCGGGACAAAACGGGGCGTTTTGCCCCGCAATCCGCCCGCCGCCGATTGCGCTTTTCTGGTCATTCTTCGTTTTTTCCACAATTCCCCCGTGCGACAAAACTATTTTGCAAGCAAACAGTTACTTAGAGTCATTACATTGCGTCTCCATCTAATTAGGGCGATTTTTCCCTTCTTAACTGATTAACAGTGAAATGTGCAGATTCTGCATGTTATGGAGTCTGTTAGCATTGAGCTCGCGGACGTATGCCTGCAGAAGAGCCCTACTGGAATTAACGAGACTATCCTTTACGGTGCTTGACGTCATATCTGATGCTCAGAGACATCACCACCCGATAGGCATTAACACAACTAGTATTAGGCCTCACAGGCTGCTGTGTTGCTGCCACGGCTATACTTTTTATGACACATGGAGGATTATGACCGGTTATGAACTACGCCTATGGCGAAAAGGATGTGGCTGGACTCAGGAGCGCACAGCGGAAAAACTTGGGGTGTCGCTGCGCACTTATCAAGTTTATGAGAAAAGCCAGAAAGCAATTCCAATTTTGGTAGAACGAGCATCGCGGGAACTGATAATCCGTACCATGTTGTCGGAAATGGAGGCTCTTACCAAAGAGAAGATCCTTTTACGCTTATCAACGCTGCTAAAATTTTCGTAAAAAAGGGTGATGCCTCTAATTGGTTGAATATTATGTATAATGCGGGCTTTTGAGGTTACCTCATGGTCAGCGTTAACGTTCATTGTCCCCGTTGTTAGTCTGCTCAGGTTTACCGCCATGGTCAGAACCCTAAAGGCCATGACAGATTTCGCAGCCGTGACTGCCACCGCGTGTTTCAGCTCACTTACGCTTATGAAGCCCGTAAGCCGGGCGTTAAAGAGCAGATCACCGAAATGGCCTTCAATGGTGCCGGGGTTCGCGATACCGCCAGAACTCTGAAAATTGGCATTAACACCGTCATACGGGCTTTAAAAAACTCGCGCCAAAGCGAATAACGTCTTCGCCCGTCGCCCATGCTGATGTGGCGCTTATCTGCGAACTCGATGAGCAATGGAGCTTCGTTGGCAGTAAAGCCCGGCAGCACTGGCTCTGGTATGCGTACAACACCAAAACAGGCGGTGTCCTGGCCTACACTTTGCTCCCCGAACCGATGAAACCTGCCGGGAGCTGCTGGCGTTACTGGAGCCCTTCACCATCGGCATGATCACCAGCGACAACAGGGGCAGCTATGCCCGGGAGGTGCCGAAGGATAAGCATCTGACCGGCAAAATATTCACCCAACATATTGAGCGTAATAACATGACGCTCTGCCCCCGCATTAAGCGGTTGGCTCGTAAAACAATTTGCTTCTCGCGCTCAGTTGAGATCCACGAAAAAGTCATCGGTGCCTTCATAGAAAGGCACATGTTCCACTAATTAGAAGCATCACCAAATTTTGAACAGTTTTCCTCTCGAACTACAGCAGAATTCACGTAGCGTTGTCTATTTAGACTATCAGCGGGCGCTTTCCCTGCGTGCTGCCGCGCTGCGCAGCGGGATGGAGGTGCCGGTTTACCTGCTGATCCCGGAAGTGGCCCAGCTCTTGCAATCTACCTGACCTTCATCAGCAGATGCTTTTTGCCACGCTGTGGAACACCGGCGCGCGACTGAATGAGGCACTGGCCCTGACCCCGGCCAATTTGGTGTTAGACGGCGATTTACCCTTTGTGGTGCTGAAAACCCTTAAGCAGAGGCAACGCAGCAAGGGACGGCCGCGTAAAGACGAAGAAACTCGACGTGCTGTTCCGCTGACCGTGCGTAAAATGACCGAGTTTCTCGCCACCGCGTGGCGTGGAAGAAACGAGCCAATTTGGTCTATTCATGATAATACCGTGCGCAATTGGCTTAATGCCGCGGTCGCACGTGCTGAAAGTGACGGAGTCACGTTTAGTGTGTCGCCCATTACTCCGCATACGTTTCGTCACTCCTACTGTATGAACCTGATCCAGCATGGTGTTCCGCTTAAAGTCGTGCATGCCTATGCCGGGCATGCTCGATTGGAGTCTACCGAGGTTTACACTAAGATTTTTGCACTTGATGTAGGTAGGCAGTTTGATGTGCGGTTTAGCTTAACAGGGTACAATGATGTTAATCCTGGTGATTAAACGGTTTGCAAAGACAACAATACAATTGTAATCTTAAAATCGTAAATGAGATTTTAAGATTTTGCGATTTATCGTTTTTTGGGGAGTTGTATGATTATCTCTGTACTGAATCAAAAAGGTGGAGTTGGTAAAACTACGCTGAGTGTCAATGTTGCTGCTAGCCTTGCTGCAAGCGGGGAACGAGTACTGCTAATCGATGCCGATCCCCAAGGGAGTGCGCTTGACTGGGCTTCTGCTCGTCAAGAGAGCCCTTTGTTTTCAGTTGTCGGGTTACCTCGGGCGACTTTGCACAAAGAAATTGGCAACTTCACCAAGGATTATGATCACATCATCATTGATGGTCCACCACGCGTCACGGATTTAGCTCGTTCCGCAATTATGGCGGCTGATTTGGTACTTATCCCTGTCCAACCAAGCCCTTATGATGTATGGGCTGCTGAGGAAGTCGTTACACTCATCCATGAAGCCAGGATATATAAAGAGACTCTTAAATCTGTATTTGTGGTTAATCGCAGAATCGTAAATACGGCAATTGGTCGTGATGTAGGTGAGGCGTTAGCCGCTTATGAAACACCTGTGCTCAAATCTACGATTTCACAACGTGTCGTGTTTGCCGAAGCTGCTGGCGTGGGCAAAGCGGTATTTGAATTAGATAAAGACTCGTCTGCAGCAAAAGAGTTAGATGCGTTGGTTAAAGAGATCTTGGAGCAGTAATATGAATAAAAAAGTGTCATTTGGAACCAAGCCTATTGCCCAAAAGCCGGATGTTGATTCTTGGGTTGAAAGCCGTGTAATTGAGCCTGAAAAAGCTGAGCCTGAGAAGATGAAGAGATTAACGATAGATATATCAGCCAGTTTACATGCAGCTTTAAAATCATCATGTGCGTTACGGGGTACTAAAATCGCTGATGAAGTCAGAGAGATGTTATATGAGAAATACGGAAAATCTTAATTCTGTATTTGCGATTTTACGATAAAGCTGCTTTGATTAGCGGCTTTTTTTATATAAATAATGCGGGTTATTTTCGTGCAGGTTTCCGAAATAGATTGCTAATCGCCTAATACCGTAATCGTATAATCGTATAATCGTATAATCGTATAATCGTATGTCGTGTTGTTACGCATACTCATACTGTTACTCAATTTGAGTAACTAGGTGTAAGTATGCATATTTATTGTGATGATGGTTCTACCACTGTGAAATTAGCTTGGTTTGATAATGGTGAAGTTAAGACATTTCGTTCGTCGGTTCTGTCGCATTAACGATAGCAGGTCGGCAAAAGGCGCATTGGCTACTTTTTAGGTAGCCAACAGGTAAAACTGGTCTGCCGGGGACAGGCCGTCACCGTCCGGATGTTGATACTGCCCTTTGCGTATCATATGTACCAGCTCAATACCTGCCAGGACAGTCTGCGCCCGCCGGAACGATTTGAATCCCGTCATCAGTCTTATCCTTCGTTTGATGTTACGGTGGTCCTGCTCAATCAGGTTATTCAGGTACTTACTCTGCCTGACTCTGATACTTTCATCTACTGATTTAACGGCATTGAGTGTGGTCAACGCTGCCGTATTGGCGCCACTTTTATCAATGGTCACCACTTCCGGTTCACCATGGTGGCGGACAGCCTTGCGGAAGAAACGTAGCGCGGCTGCCGCATCACGCTTCGCCGTCAGCAGAAAGTCGATGGTCTGCCCTGCGGTATCGACGGCCCGGTACAGGTACTTCCACTGGCACTGTTGCAAAGTTCGCGACGAGGTAGTCTTTTATCTTATCGGAAGGCCTTACATTTCAAAGACTCTGCTTACCAGGCACATCTCGCCCAGGGGATCACCATAATAAAACGGTGAGGCCTGGCCTTTGCGTAGTGCACGCATGACCTCAATACCTTTAATTGTGGCGTAAGCCGTCTTCATTGACTTGAAGCCCAGCGTGGCGTTGATTATCGGTTTCAGTTTGCCATGATCGCACTCGATTATATTATTCTGGTACTTTATCTGCCGGTGCTGCACATGCTGCGGACATTTACCTTCCCGCTTCAGCAATGCCAGCGCCCGCCCATACGCCGGGGCTTTATCCGTGTTGATAAATCGAGGGATCTGCCACTTCTTCACGTTGTTGAATATTTTACCCATAAAGCTTTAGGCGGCTTTGGTGTTACGACGTGAAGACCGGTAAAAATTAAGGGTGCAGCCCCTGCTGTCGACGGCGCGGTACAGATAAGCCCAGCGCCCGTTGACCTTTACGTAGGTTTCATCGAGATGCCATGGAAGGCTGACGCCAGTACCCGCGCAGTCGCTTTGCCATCTCAGGTGCATAACGCTGAACCCCGCGATAAATCGTGGTGTGATCGACATTTACCCGTCGCTCAGCGAGCATCTCCTGCAGCTCACGATAACTGATGCCCTATTTGCAGTACCCGCGGACGGCCCACAGGATAATATGACGCTCAACATGCCGGCCTTTGAATGGGTTCATGTGTTGCTCCTTCACCTAAACAGTGGCATCAGTTTTCCATCGCCAGATCTTTGCAACAGAGCCACATTATCTGCATTGAGAATGGCCGACAGTGATACCAATGCTTATGTTGCTGATACTGTGATAAAACGCATAAATGACCGAGAATTTCTTAACCAAGTTATCAATGATGGATCTCAGATTGATACTGTCGTGACTGCCATAAATAACGCCATAAAACGCCTTGGTGATCGAGTTTTAAATGAACTCTCAGACTTTCGTAATGTGAATCGCATTTGGTTGGTTGGCGGAGGTGCTGAGTTAATCGAACCCTATGTTAGAAATGGATGGAAACTGCCTGCAGGGCGTATCGTTCTCGTCAGTGAGCCTCAGACTGCCTTGGTGCAAGAAATGGCTTTGTTTAAACAAGAGGAATAATTTAGCGTGAGTGATAAAAGCGGTGATAATCGCAGAAAGTTTACTAGCTACCTCCAACTAGACAGTGAGTCTGACCGTGAAGCTCTTGCTGTCGTTGAGACAATATCACAGCGCGTCAGAGGCGACTTCCTCAGAAATGCGATTATTTCCGCAGCAGCATTACATCAACTTGGTCCTCGTCTTCCGACGATGTTGGCTGCTCTTTTTAATGGCAAGATGACGAGTGATCAGCTTGTATCTTTGAATAGTCCAATAACGGATTGGAGGCCAAGCATTGCTGATATCAGGGATGTCATCGCTTCAATTCCTAACCTTCCTATGGATATAGAGCCTGTTCGTTCGGATTATAAGTTACCACCCCAAGAAGAAAATCAGTTGGATAAAGTCAGAGTAAAGCTAGGAAAGCTGCTTTGAATCAATAATATATCTTTATTAAATTTACGATTATACGATTATACGATTATACGATTATACGATTATACGATTATACGATTATACGATTATACAGGTTTTTCTATGGTGCTTCATATGTATAATAGATTTTTTTTGCCGCATACCCCGCATTAACACGATAACGCTCCGACTGGAGTCGGAGAGGGCAATCTATCATAAAAGTGAACTTACCCCGAATGCCCCGTCGGTATTTATCACCCTTCCCCCGGAACTGGGTAAGGGCTGGTTTTATAGTCGCCCGCAATCATAGTTCCATGTTGCTCAATTATTCATTTGGTCTTTGATGTTAACGCTAAGCATGAACATCATCGTTGATGCTGATGGCACGATCTTTTATAGGCTGAAGATTATTACTTATCCTTTAACGAGATACTCTGCGTTATTACGTTCACTGGCATTTAAATGGAGGATATTAGTCTGAGTACCACACCCCAACGCTTTTATTACAACGAAGGCCACAGCGGCAACAACAAATACACCTTTGAGGTTTTCAGAGAGCCCGACGGGGGGTATCGCGCCGTCTCGGCACGCTGGAACCGCCGGCTTGATTTGGTTAACGAGCAGACGCACTACACCTCGTCCACCAAGGAAGGTCTGCGTGATCAGGACTACCCACGGACGCGCCAGGTGAAAATATTTTTGGACTCGGATTTCTGGGACGCCAGCCATGTTTAAGGTGGTGCAGTCACTTCCAGACGGAAATGAGGTGTCCGCCCTGCGTGAAAAAATGGGACTCACCCAGGCGCAGCTTGCCGAGGTCTTTGGGGTGTCCCTTCGCCAGTGGCAGCGCAAAGAGTCGATGGATAAATAGCTAGGCCCCGATGAAGATAGGCGAGGCTAACCTGCTGTTATTGCTCGCCGATGCACATCCCTACTGCCGCCTCCTCGCCTGCCACTTGGACGCATTGATCCGCATCGCTCCCCACGAAGCGGAAAAGGTCCGGCAGCTGCGCATCGTAAGCGGCATGACGCAAAAAGAGCTCGCGACCCTGATGGGATACAAGCTGCCGTCATGGAAGTCCAAAGAATCGCCGTTGAATGCCGGGACGCTCAACCCGGGGGAATATAATTTTTTGATGCTGCTGACAGGCACCCATTCTGAGCTGTCACTCGTCGAAAAATAACGCATGTAGGCGTTGCATATGGCATGCGTTTTACGCACCGCTGTCACTGTTTGAAAACCTTGAGCAAGTGATGTGCCTTAACCGCGTTGCCCAGAACGTGACCCGCGTTGAAATCCTGCAAGAGCAGGGGCAAAGTCGCGACTATCTGGTTACCTAAAACCGCCGCGCCGACCCAGTCTGATACGTTGGATAAAGCCACTCTCTAAAATAACCTAAAAGGTTAATTTAGAGAGTGGTATGACTAACCTTTTAGGTTATAATTACTGAAATCGGAAACGGATTAACGAGCGATCATGGAAAAGAAAACGCCCCATACGCGACTGCATATTGTTCAGACCCTTGTGGCGGAAGGTAAAGTGAAAGCCACGAACACGGCCATTAACGGTGCCGACGAACTGGGTCTGACGTTTGATGATATGTGTGATGCAATCAACGGACTGACCATGAGAGATTTTTTTAAAAGTATGACGACATACCGCGATCACACCGTTTGGCAGGATGTTTACAGTCCGACGTTGCCCTGTGGTGTTGTTTACCTGAAACTGACCGTGAGCCACGGCGTTTTAATTGTGTCATTCAAGGAGAAATAACATGAAATGTTCCGTCTGTGGCGGTGCAGAACTGGTGTCTGGTACCCAAAAAATCCCTTATGTCTTCCGTGGCCACAAAACGCATATCGAGGCCGAGGGCGACCATTGCGCTGCCTGCGGCGAGGTCATCATGGACCGTGAGCAGTCCAACGCGTATCAGGCAAGGATTAAGGCGTTCAAAGCCAAAATCATCGCGGTGACCATTGAGCCGGCGTTTATTATGAGCGTGCGGAAAAAACTGGCACTCACCCAGAAAGAGGCCAGCGAAATTTTCGGAGGGGGGGTGAATGCGTTCTCACGCTATGAAAAGGGCATCGCCCAGCCGCATCCCTCCACTATTAAACTGTTGCAAGTGCTGGACCATCACCCCGAATTGTTGAACGAGATCAGAAATTAATACGTTAAAAAGCGCAGAATCTGCGCTTTTTTTATCACTATGATAAGCCGCCCTTCCTGCATGTGGATCAGAATTCCCAGCCTGCGCCCCTATATTCGGCTCACCTCGGCCTACAGGCCGCTCTCAAACGTGAAAATTACTCCCTAAATGCGAGGCGTATTGAGGGGTATGCAACGTCGGAAAGCATTCAGGGAGGTAAAAACCAAAAGACTTAACATCAACGGCCAGTGCGTCGCCCTTTGGGCCGCTCAAGCGTGCTGCGCATCGAGCCGCCCTGCGTCTCGCCCCTGCGGGCGCTATCGCTGACGCCTCCGGGCCAGCGCCCTTCGCGCTTCGCTTGACCTCCGCCCGATGGGCTGCGCGCTGCGCTTGCCCTTTCTGACGCCTTCTCTTTTCCGCCGTTGACCTTGTCGGGCAAATTCCTCCGGGCCTTGAAGGGATACCACGCCTGTGCGCCCTGACAAGGGCCGCCAGTGGCTGAAAGGCTGCACCCGGTCTTTCAGTCATGCTTCCTTCAAGCTGCGGCTTTGCCTTTCCCCTTGTCATTGCGCACGGTCGGCGAGGTTTCCCAGGCCATCGGCGAAACACGCCCTCACAAACTCAAAAGGAAAAGGTCATGGCGTCAGAAGAAATTTTGCAAGAACTGGTCAAGACAGCGGTGCCATTGACCGGATTGATCACCCTCAGCACGGCACACATGACACAGGCCGACAGCGAGCTATTAGCGCACCTTAGTCTGTCCCAGCGTGCGAGCCACAACGAAGCACCGTGGGGAGAAGATGAGTGGGTCATTGATCGGGAATACGGTTTTATTGTGCAACTGACACAGCGCGAAAAACGTCTTGAAACGTTGCTCAAGGCAGGTGTATCGGCCGCGTTATATCACGTGCTGGATACCGTCACAAAAGATACCGGCATTGCGTTCGTCAGTTTTGACCGTGATGAAAGTATTTTGACCACCTTACCTGTTTTCGATTGGTAAGATTTCATCGGCTGAGCTTTCAGCCGTTTCTTAAAAAAAGCTGGAGTTTTATTATGTCTCGATTAGTTTCTGGTTTCCGTTCAGTCAATATGATCCGCAAAGAACGTGCGCTGACCAATGACGAAATTTTCCGTCACGTCCCGAGCATTTTTTCGGACGACAAGCACGATTCGCGCAGCGAACGCTATACGTACATCCCAACCATCACCATTCTGGACAAGCTGCGCGCCGAAGGCTTTCAACCCTTCTTTGCCTGTCAGACCCGCGTGCGCGATCAAGGCCGCGTTGGTCACGCCAAGCATATGCTCAGGCTTCGCCGTCAGGGTGAAATTCTGGGCGCAGAGGTGCCGTAAATCATTCTGCTAAACAGCCACGACGGGTCAAGCAGCTATCAGATGATCCCCGGCGTTTTCAGATTTGTTTGCCATAACGGCATGGTGTGCGGTGATACCTTTGGAGAGATCCGCGTGCCGCACAAAGGCGATATCGTCGGGCAGGTGATTGAGGGGGCATTCGAGGTGTTATACCGCTTCGACGACGTTACCGAATCGCGTGAGGAAATGAAAGCCATTCAGCTCAATCGCGACGAGCAACGCATTTTTGCAGAAACGGCGCTTGAATACCGTTATGAAAATCAGCACAACCCGCTGACGCCGGAGAAGGTGCTACAGAGCCGCCGCCGTGAAGACGAGAGCAACGATATCTGGACGGTCTATCAGCGCCCGCAGGAAAATCTGATTAAGGGGGGCGTCTACGGCATCAATGCAAAAGGGAAGCGTGTCAGAACGCGCGGGATCAACGGCATAGACGGCGACATCAAAACCAACCGCGCGCTGTGGTCACAGGCTAAAAAAATGAAAGAACTTAAATCCTAATTTCGACCTTCAAAGGTGGCCTAATGAGCCACCTTTTTTTTGGGCTATGGTGCACGCGTTACTTTCCGTATGGCATCGAGCCATACAAAAAGTAATGAACGGCCGGCCTGCCTTCTACCTTCGCCGTTCAGTGACTACCTGTTTAACTCGCCTGCGTATCTTGCGACGGTTGCGTGACTGCGTTGCTGTTCGCCGTTGAACGCGAGGGTTTCCGACTACGCGTTGATTTTCCCGCACTCTTTTTCAAAATTTCGGCAATCGCCTTTTCACTGACCTGAATATCTAACCCCTCCAGTGCCTTCTTGATATCGGCGGCGCTGTATCCTTTTTTAGTCGACAGCGTGACGATGTCATCGCTCAATGAGGTCAGCATTTCTTCACGGGTAATTCTGTTCGGGGTTAAGTCGGGGAGGTCCGATAACGACAATTTCGCGTTATCAATCTGGTCCTACGTGAAAAACTTTGTATTCGCCATGGTTTCGTGTGTCCTTCTTGAGAAATTTCCAAAAGTATACCCGCTACAAAATCCCTGTCACCCCTTGCCCTCATTCTCTTCGCCGCCATGACAAACCGAGGTTAGTGCGGTATACTCCAGTTCACAGATACAAAGTACGGGACAGGATATACTTTGTAGCACCGCCTACACGCAGTCGGTCCCACAAAGAGGCCTGGTCAGGGCAGAGCCCCGACACCTCGGAATAGGTAAACCCCTAATCGAATTGGACAAGCAGGCGTCAAAAAAGATGAGCAAAAGCGAAAGCAGAAACCGCACAGCACTTCTTCCCAGCATTCGATGCCTGCCGGAAGAACGCGACGCCATTCGCCAAAAGGCGACCGACGCCGGCCTGAGCCTGGGCGCGTTTATGCTGCGCTGTGCGATGTCTAGAAAGATTGTTCCGCAGACCGACCATAAGCTGATCATGGAGTTGTCGCGACTGGGCGGCTTGCAAAAACACCTGTTCACTCAGGGCAAGGGGATAGGCAGCAAGGAGTATGCCGAGGTGCTGCAGGAACTGAAAAAAGCCATCCTACGTATCGACCAGCGATTCGACTAATGAACATCATCATCCCACCGAAACGTCGTGACGGCCGCTCCAGCTTTGTACAGCTGGTCGGCTACGTTTCGGTGCGTGATGACATTTCCCTGAAAGATGAAATCAAGGAAGACCCGCGTTTCAAACGTCCGGCCCGTGCACGCGGCAAGGTGTTCGAGCGGCTGGTCGAGTACATGAACCGCACCGAAAATCTGGCAGAATCCCAGCTCATTTCCGTTGACGCACGCGGTGAATCCCGCGTGTCGGTGGACGGAGTGATCAGCCAGCACAACTTGCTTTCCTTTGAAAGCGCGGCGTCAGAAATGAGCGGCGTTTCCAAGCAGAACGACCGCATCAAGGACCCGGTTTATCATTTCATTCTGAGCTGGCAGGAAGACGAAAACCCGACTGACGATCAGATTTTCAAGGCGGCGCGGTATGCCCTGCGCTGTATGGGTATGCAGCTTCATCAATACATGGCGTCGATTCACCGCGATACCGACAATGTGCACGTTCATGTTGTTGCTAACCGCGTAAACCCCCTGACGTTTAAAGCCGTTTCCGTTCACGGGGATGCTGATAAGATGCAGCGAATTTGCCGCGAGCTAGAACTTAAATATGATTTCAAGGTTGATAATGGTAGCTGGGTTCGTGATGCCGACAACCAGGTCGTGCGCGCCAAACGCGGCTACAAAAAGGCCCCGCGCGGTGCAGCAACGCTGGAGCATTTCGGCGACCGCGAAAGCCTGTACACCTACGCCGTGACGCACTGTCGCAAGGACATCAATGCGATGTTCCGTGACAAATCGGCGACGTGGGACCGTATACACGCCGTGTTCGACCGTGCCGGCCTCAAGCTGGAACGACGCGGCGAAGGCATGATTGTGCGTGACAGGTTCAACCCTGGCCATACGCCGATTAAGGCCTCGCGCCTGCACACTTCCATGACGCTTTCGCGTATTGTGCCTAAGGTCGGCGACTTCGTGCCGTCGCCGCTTAACGACGCCGACGTGCATGACAAACACGTGCACGCGGCTTACAACGACCAGCTGCACATGCGTGACCAGGGCGCACGTCAAGACCGCCGCATTGCCCGTGCCGAGGCACGTCAACAGTTAAAAGACGATTATCAGGCTTACCGCAAATCGTGGGTCAAACCGGACCTGCGCATGGCCGAGCGGTTCCGTGAGATTGCCGATAGTTTCCGCGTGCAGAAGGTGCGGATTCGGCACGGTGAGGGCGATCCGCACATGCGCAAGCTGATGTATAACGTGGTGGAGTTTGAACGAGAAAAAGCGATGGCGGGGCTGCGTATCCAGCTGAAGGCCGAACGCGAACAGCTGCGCGAAGAAGGGAAGGCCCGGCCGATGTCCTATCGCGTCTGGACCGGGCAGGAAGCGCTGAAAGGAAGCCAGGCGGCGGTGAGCCAGCTGCGCGGCTGGGCGTATCGTGAAGGGCGTAAAAATCGTTATCCAACGCGTACAGAAGACATTATTCACTGTGCCCCTGCTGACGATACGCCGCTGCTTAAAGCCGATGGGTTTACTGTCAGACTTCACCGTGATGGCGCAGCGGTTTACAGCCGACAAGGCAGGGATTCCATTATCGACCGTGGTGATTCCATCGAGGTTTACCAGCCGTATGATGGGCGTGCGGTCAACACGCTGACGGCAGTCAATATGATGCAATGGAAGTCGGGCGAGTTGGGTAAATTCGACGGTAATGGCCTGTTTGTTGCGACCGCCGTTGGCGCCGTCGCTGAACATAATCTCTATCAGGCGCGCCAAATCAGTGTGACTGACACCTATCAACGTGGTGATGTAGAAAAAGAGATTGGCAATATTCAATCGCGCAAGGCGTCAAACGCCTATTACGAAGAGCTTGCCCAGGCGCGTTACGAGCAGCGTCTGCGCGACGAACGTCGCTATCGCGAAGAAGAGGAACACAAACCCACTAATCGTGGGACGTTCAAACCGTAAAGGGGCGGGACTTGATGTCCTCCCGTTACGGCCAGAACGGTTCCATGTACCACGGAGTAATAACCCGCTTGTTTTCTGTACTCAAATATCCGGCCGCGCGTGTTATGTCAAAATTAACGTTGCGGTTGAACCACACAGACAAAAAGAACGTCATCAGGATTTTCTCTCCGCTGCTCAGGGGGAGGTCTTCCGCTGATTTAACTTTCACTGCCTGCTCTTCAAAGTCCCAATACCCTTCAAGCTCTGGAAACTGCTCAACCATTTGTTTGAAAAGTAACTGGTCTATAGTCATGTGAAATTTCCTATAGTTAAGCGCTGGTGCGCATCAGACCGTTAATATTGGATGTGTCGTACTCAGCTCGATAGTTTTTAAGTTATGCCGCTCCTGTTATCGCATTTAGGTTTTCTCTTTGCATCAAAACTTGCCCAACACCACATAGCGCAGGAGTACCCCTATTGCCACAACACCATCTGTTCAATCTGTATATTTTAACGTTGCTTTAATTTGACACTTTACCCTTGTGTGACTATCCTAAGTGTCAAAGAGAGGTAAATATGACTAGCACAATTCAAAAAGAATGCCGCAAACCACTGTCCGCAGAGCAAACGGCCGTGTTTGATCGCTTATCAAATTTGGCAGTTGAGTTAGTGGCTAAATTAGCTGAAAAAAAACAGTTAACCACCGCTCGCAACATGACAGATAACGAACTGGCTAAGCTCTTTTTTGAAACTCAACTTGACCGGTCTTCTGAGATGTCACCGCGTGAAAAACGCAAAATGGATCATCTAAATGAAAGCGCGGTCAAATTTGCAGAACGTTTGAAGAGACTCGGCGGAACATGCCGGGCAAGTAAAGCTGCTGACATCCTCGGAGTAAAAAGACAGACAATTAACAATCGACTGAAAGCCAAAAAATTGCTGGCAGTGCAGGTAGGGGGCGAGAGCAAGTTCCCAATATTCCAGTTTGAAGGAAACCGCATGGTTGATGGGGTTGAAGAAGTTTTATTGTTGTTGGGCGATTTTAGCCCAGTCACTAAAACCTCGTTCTTGACTGCATTATATTTTTTCGATGATGAAGAAAATTTAAATGTCATCGATGCACTGAAAAAATACGGCCCGGCAGGTGAACATATGAAAGAGATCCGCAAACAAGCCGCTCTCATCGGTCATCAGTCATCCCACTAAAAAAGGCCCCTTAGGGCCTTTTATTTACGAGTCGGGGTCTGACGCTCAGTGGAACGAAAACTCACGTTAAGATTCTTTTCTGAAGTAGGGGGATGAGGGCCAACGGAACGAAAACGTACGCTAAGAAGGTAATTTATTTTTTATAAAAAACAAATAAATTATTGTTACTCTAGTTTATGTATTTCCAATACAGGATGAGGTAAGGATAATCATTTGGGAAGGAACTAATGCTGTTAAGGAATCTGATTGATGAGAAAAGGAAAGGCAACAATATGAAGACTTTCCTTTATATGGGCGTATTTGCTCATTGATTATAACTGTTGTATCACTGAACCACAGCCAGCCCTGAATTCGACTTTTGCCATTGCACCATTAACCAATGATATTTGAGGCGGGATATGACCAATGTCTACGTCATAAAGGACAGGAACTGTAAGATCACCTAGTACCGCGCGCAAAGCATCAATGTAGGTATGCTTTGAAGCGTCACTGGTATTTGGTCCTGCACTTCTGCCAATGAGAACACCCTGTAAATCAGTAAACCAGCCCTGTAAGCGCAGGCTAAGTAATGCTCTTGTTAATTCGCAGGGACCCATTTCGACATTTTCGAAATAGAGGATAATCCCTTCATCACAATGATTGGCATGAAAAAGTGGAAGATTTCCAAACTGGGTTCCAGCTAAGCGGGAAATAATATCGAGGCATCCACCCAGCAGGCGCCCCTGAAAACAGGCATCATAACTGGCTATATTTAATGCCTTCCATTCGGTTTGCTGTGTCAGGTTAAATCCGGCGCAGGTATTAGTCCCCCATTGATTTTCTTCGATTTGAAATGCAACGGAGGCATGCTGTTGAACCGCAATCCCCCGATCACTCTCAAGAATGCACCATATAGCCTGGGTCGTTGCATCTAGAGTTTCGGCGCCCAGATCCATCAGGTTTGGACCGTGCAATGTTGCCCACCCAGTAAGCGTAGTCAGAGGAAATTGAAATGTCGTCAGATCAGAGAAACCGACAAACCACTTAGGTTCACACTCACGTAATTGTTCGAAGTCCATCAACTCCAGCAACTCCATACCAAGGTCACCTCCCCAGGGCGGCATAATGGCTTTTATTTCTGGATTAGTCAGAAATGTCATCAACTCAGCTGCCCGGGCGGTTTTGTCTGCACTTTTGTTTTTATGCTGGGACCGTAAGCAATTGCCCTCCAGAACCCGATAGCCTCTTCTCTCGATATTTCTGATGGCCATGTCCAGTCGTGCATGCAAATGTGAAGGGACACCTGAGGATGGTGCTGTTATAGCAATAACGTCACCGGGGATGAGTTTGTTCGGAAAAATAATTTCACTCTTTAAATCCATCGACTAATTACCCTGTTTAAAATTTCATTTTTCTATGACGCAATACCTTAAAGACGATATTGATGTCTGGAAACCACTTATTGTTAATGATATGCAGGTAGCATTAGACGCACTTCTGCTCTTCGAGAATTTTATAGACTGTGGAGCGTGCAATGCTGAGTTGATGAGAAATATTAGTTGCACCAATACCTTTCTGATGAAGTTCCAGAACAGCATGCCTGTCTACAGTGCGCTTGCGGCCGAATTTGATGCCTTTAAGCTTCGCATCCTGCCTGCCTTCATTAGTGCGTTCAAGAATTCTCTGGCGTTCGGCCTGGGCTACAGCTGAAAGAATAGTGATCACCATTTGTCCCATTGATCCGTCGGTGCTAATCCCGTCATCAACGAACCGGACGGCAACGCCTTGAGTATCGAATGCTTTTATCAGATGGATCATATCAGCGGTGTCGCGGCCAAGGCGGTCGAGCTTTTTTACCAGGATGACGTCGCCTTCCTCTACCTTCATTCGCAGCATGTCCAGCCCCTCTCTGTCGGTAGAGACGCCCGATGCTTTGTCGGTAAATATACGATTGGCTTTCACCCCCGCGTCTTTGAGCGCCCTAACCTGAATATCGAGTGACTGCTGGCTGGTTGAGACTCGCGCATAACCAAAAAGCCGCATAAAAATGTACCTTAAATCGATTGTCAGACGTTAAGTGTCCAGTATGTCAAAAAAACGATTTAATAGACAGCTCAGCTAGACCATTTTATGATGTCCGATAATTTTTAATATTTCGGACGGTTGCAGTTTTGTTAAAAAAAACCGTCAGGCAGGGAGGCCGATATGCCCGTTGATTTTTTGACCACTGAGCAGGCTGAGAGTTATGGCAGATTCACCGGCGAACCAGATGAACTTCAGCTGGCGCGTTATTTTCATCTTGATGAAGCGGATAAAGAATTAATCGGGAAAAGCCGGGGTGATCACAATCGGCTTGGTATTGCCCTGCAAATCGGGTGCGTGCGTTTTCTGGGCACTTTTCTTACTGACATGAATCATATTCCTTCCGGCGTCCGGCATTTTACCGCCAGACAGCTCGGGATTCGTGATATCACCGTTCTTGCAGAATACGGTCAGAGGGAAAATACCCGCCGTGAGCATGCAGCACTGATACGTCAGCACTATCAGTATCGTGAATTTGCCTGGCCCTGGACATTTCGCCTTACCCGTCTTTTATATACCCGGAGCTGGATAAGCAACGAACGTCCTGGTCTGCTTTTCGATCTGGCGACAGGGTGGCTTATGCAACATCGTATTATTCTCCCCGGAGCCACCACGCTGACCCGGTTGATTTCAGAGGTAAGGGAAAAGGCGACGTTGCGCCTGTGGAACAAACTGGCACTGATACCGTCAGCCGAACAGCGTTCACAGCTGGAGATGCTGCTGGGGCCAACTGGTTGCAACCGCCTGTCTTTACTGGAATCACTGAAAAAAGGCCCTGTGACCATCAGTAGTCCGGCGTTTAATGAAGCAATTGAACGCTGGAAAACTCTGAACGATTTTGGCCTGCATGCTGACAACCTGAGTACACTCCCGGCTGTGCGCCTGAAAAATCTCGCACGTTATGCTGGTATGACTTCGGTGTTCAATATTGCTAGGATGTCACCGCAGAAAAGGATGGCGGTTCTGGTTGCCTTTGTCCTTGCATGGGAAACGCTGGCGCTGGATGATGCACTGGACGTTCTGGACGCCATGCTGGCCGTTATCATCCGTGACGCCAGAAAGATTGGGCAGAAAAAACGGCTCCGCTCACTGAAGGATCTGGATAAATCTGCATTGGCGCTCGCCAGCGCATGTTCGTACCTGCTGAAAGAAGAAACACCGGACGAATCGATTCGTGCTGAGGTGTTCAGCTACATCCCCAGGCAAAAGCTGGCTGAAATCATCACGCTTGTCCGTGAAATTGCCCGGCCCTCAGACGATAATTTTCATGACGAAATGGTGGAGCAGTACGGGCGCGTTCGTCGTTTCCTGCCCCATCTGCTGAATACCGTTAAATTTTCATCCGCACCTGCCGGGATTACCACTCTGAATGCCTGTGACTACCTCAGCCGGGAGTTCAGCTCACGACGGCAGTTTTTTGACGACGCACCAACGGAAATCATCAACCGGTCATGGAAACGGCTGGTGATTAACAAGGAAAAACATATCACCCGCAGGGGATACACGCTCTGCTTTCTCAGTAAACTGCAGGATAGTCTGAGACGGAGGGATGTCTACGTTACCGGCAGTAACCGGTGGGGAGATCCCCGTGCAAGATTACTACAGGGTGCTGACTGGCAGGCAAACCGGATTAAGGTTTATCGTTCTCTGGGGCACCCGACAGACCCGCAGGAAGCAATAAAATCTCTGGGTCATCAGCTTGATAGTCGTTACAGACAGGTTGCTGCACGTCTTGGCGAAAATGAGGCTGTCGAACTCGATGTTTCTGGCCCGAAGGCCCGGTTGACAATTTCTCCCCTCGCCAGTCTTGATGAGCCGGACAGTCTGAAACGATTGAGCAAAATGGTCAGTGATCTGCTCCCTCCGGTGGATTTAACGGAGTTGCTGCTCGAAATTAACGCCCATACCCGATTTGCTGATGAGTTTTTCCACGCCAGTGAAGCCAGTGCCAGAGTTGATGATCTGCCCGTCAGCATCAGCGCCGTGCTGATGGCTGAAGCCTGCAATATCGGTCTGGAACCACTGATCAGATCAAATGTTCCTGCACTGACCCGACATCGGCTGAACTGGACAAAAGCGAACTATCTGCGGGCTGAAACTATCACCAGCGCTAATGCCAGACTGGTTGATTTTCAGGCAACGCTACCGCTGGCACAGATATGGGGTGGAGGAGAAGTGGCATCTGCAGATGGAATGCGCTTTGTTACGCCAGTCAGAACAATCAATGCCGGACCGAACCGCAAATACTTTGGTAATAACAGAGGGATCACCTGGTACAACTTTGTGTCCGATCAGTATTCCGGCTTTCATGGCATCGTTATACCGGGGACGCTGAGGGACTCTATCTTTGTGCTGGAAGGCCTTCTGGAACAGGAGACCGGGCTGAATCCAACCGAAATTATGACCGATACAGCAGGTGCCAGCGATCTTGTCTTTGGCCTTTTCTGGCTGCTGGGATACCAGTTTTCTCCGCGCTTGGCTGATGCCGGTGCTTCGGTTTTCTGGCGAATGGACCATGATGCCGACTATGGCGTGCTGAATGATATTGCCAGAGGGCAATCAGATCCCCGAAAAATAGTCCTTCAGTGGGCCGAAATGATCCGGACCGCAGGCTCCCTGAAGCTGGGCAAAGTACAGGCTTCAGTGCTGGTCCGTTCATTGCTGAAAAGTGAACGGCCCTCCGGACTGACTCAGGCAATCATTGAAGTGGGGCGCATCAACAAAACGCTATATCTGCTTAATTATAATGATGATGAAGATTATCGCCGGCGCATTCTGACCCAGCTTAATCGGGGAGAAAGCCGCCATGCAGTTGCCAGAGCCATCTGTCACGGTCAAAAAGGTGAGATAAGAAAACGATATACCGACGGTCAGGAAGATCAGTTGGGAGCACTGGGGCTGGTCACTAACGCCGTCGTATTATGGAACACTATTTATATGCAGGCAGCCCTGGATCATCTTCGGGCGCAGGGTGAAATACTGAATGATGAAGATATCGCACGCCTATCCCCGCTTTGCCACGGACATATCAATATGCTCGGCCATTATTCCTTCACGCTGGCAGAACTGGTGACCAAAGGACATCTGAGACCATTAAAAGAGGCGTCAGAGGTAGAAAACGTTGCTTAACGTGAGTTTTTGTTCCACTGAGCGTCAGACCCCGATACTGGGTTTTTGATATGCGAACGGTCCTTTCTTTGGGCCGTTTTCTTTTTTCCGGCAGGATGAACTGCTTCACATCTTCACGCATTTTTCGCAGCTTTGTTGGGATCGTTCCCGGCTTTCCAAGTGAACACCAGATTAACTCATCTCTTATCAGTCGCATGGCCATCACGAAGATTATCCGTAACGGTGAGACTTTCGCTTCTTTGGCTATCTGGCTCATTTCCAGCCTTATCAGGTTATACGCGGTCAGCAGACCCCACACTTCCTGGTAAATCCCGGTTACCTTCTGGCTTCGCAGTAAAGTCGCCGTATTCAACTGGAACTGTTTTAGTTCACCGTAGCCGTTTTCTATACCACAGCGCTCCTGATAGACATATCGCAACGACGCCGCAGGATAACGCTCCACCTCCGTCAGCGACGTGATAAATCCTTTGTAATCACTGCCCTCGTCACATTCTATCAGCCTTGCCTGCCAGACCTCCGGCAGCCCGTTATCCTGTTTACGGGCATGGGATGACACCTGCATTTCCACCAGATGATCGCCTTCGCTGAACGTTTTAACTATTCGATATTTTGTATTCCCTTTCACAGGCACTAACCAGTGTGCTTCAGGCTGCTCCCGCTGCCAGTTAATCAGTAATTCTGCTGATAAATAACAACGGTCAAACAGTGCCAGGCTGCAGGGTTGCGGGGATAGCCGCTTCGCATAACTGACTTCTCCCCTATTGGCCGGGCCGAACTTAACATCGTGGATTAACCTGCTGCGCAATGACATCAACGCGCACAGCCGGACCATCGGTTATTCGGTATGCCTGTCCGGGCGATGCTTTATATATTCAAAATGCTCAGCCACCTCCAGTGTGTCGGGCGTGCGAAAAAGTGTGCCATCCACGGCAAACAACCGTAGTCCGCACCACAGATCATCTTTGTCTTCCTGCTGCGTCCAGTGATGTGCAGTCAAGTTAAATAATGCCTCAAGCGGTGCATCACTGAGCCGCTGGCGGGCCTGAGCAATGGAGCTGGCTGCCAGCGTGTCGCCCAGAACCAGATCGAGTTTTGTCACGACATCCGTGATGGGCCGATCACGGTAAAGTCCCATACCGATAATTAACCAGACGACGAGTTCAGCAGGAAATTTAAGCTTTCTTATTACTGGCTTTATCTGTGGAGTGAAGGACTTGAGAGATCCACTCCAGAGGGATAGCACGCTGAAAAGAGGAAAGAGAGTCGGGTTCAGCCCAAGTTTGAGTCTCGTCAAGCCAGGTAGAAAGCATAGAAAAAACCCCATCAGAAAATGATGAGGCTTATTGTGATACACCTGCCGGATCGTTCAACTGATCATTTTGCTTAACCGATCGGTGTTAGCCATTTGGCGGCCTTTTCTCGTTCAGGTTCCCCCATTCTGCCAGCCCCTTATCGGCACGGATGGCGGTAGCGGGCAAGGTAGCGTCGGCAGAAAAAGAGGCTCAACGTTTTGCAGGCGTTGCCATACCAGCAACGCCGCGTAGACGAAATGTGTCTGCGGGAACCGTTTTCAACCTGCTAATATTTGTGCTCTTTCCTGCATTGAGGATCGCTATGACTGTCATGAATCCTGAAGGGTTGAAAACCAGAAGTTACTACAACCACATTAAAATACGGCCCGGCACACCGGTCTTTCCTACCGGGCAGGTAGCCTGGGATCAGGACGGGCATGTCGTTGGGATTGGCGATATGCAGCAACAGGTTGAGCAGGTTTATGCCAACATCGACAGGTTGCTGGCGGGGTTGGGTGTCAGTCGGGATACAATTGTCAGAACAACGACCTATGTGACCGATCTGGCTTTGGTGCCAGAAATTCATCCGGTGCGTGAGCGCTTCTTTGCCGGACTGGAATTACCCGCCAGCACGTTGTTTCAGGTGTCTGCACTTGCTGAACCCGAACTGATGCTGGAAATTGATCTGATTATTATGCTGCCATTCTGAATAACATCCGCTGAAAACTCCCCCGCCTTAGCGAATAACGTTCTAAACAGGTGACCGCATCTTCTTACGGTCACCCAGCCAGAACAATCAAACTTCAGTGACTACCAACTCGTTAAGGTGGTGGAATCGGCGATCCATATACAGCAGCGGCGCGGCATCGGCACGAGGATGGATAACGCGGGTCACTTCGCCGAGGAAAATACCGTGGGTGTGCCAGTCGACAATCTTCGCCAGCCGGCATTCAAACGACACCAGGGCTTCGGCACAGATTGGGTAACCCTGGTCTGAAACGGTCCAGTCGCCAGTCTGAAAGCGCTCCGCCCGACGGCTGGAGTTGCTGAAAACATTCACCAGTGAAACGGCCTCTTTAGACAGCACATTCACGCAGAAGTTGCCTGTCTCCTGAATCATCCCGAACATCGAGGCATGACGGTTTACGCACACCAGTAACGTTGGCGGCTCGGCACTGACCGAGGTGACGGCGGTGGCAATCATACCATTGTGCTCATTGTTGTGACGGGTGGTGATCAGGCATACACCTGCTGGCAGCAGGCGCATCCCGCCACGATAAGCATCGGCTACATGGCTTGTGGCATCAGCAACTGAGGGGATCTTGCTGCCAGTGGCACTTCTGGAATCTGTCATGGACGAACCTTTAAAGTGGTGACGGTTACTTGTCATAAAATGTTCTACGGATCACCAACGAGTGACACGACCTTCAATGGGATGATGGGTATCAACCGGACCGAGACTGGAGCCTTTACCTGGCGAGACGAGCTGATCACAAAAGGCTTCATCCTCAACTGTCCAGTCGCAAGCCAGCGCGGCAAGACCATCCTGCCATTGTTCAAATGTTCTCGGGCCCAACAGCGTGCTGGTCACCAGGCTGTTACGCATTACCCACATCTGGGCAAGATGAGCCGGTTTACGTCCGGTCTGTCCGGCATACGCCGCCAGGTCGCTCGCGACCTGAAGGGACTCCGGTCTCCATTCGGCTTGCAGCATCCGTGGATCGCCTCGTCCGGCGCGGCTGCCAGCATCGGGTGCCTGGTCCTGTCGATACTTACCAGTGAGAATGCCGCGTGCCAGCGGACTATAACAGACGGTGCCAGTGCCGAAGTAAGCCGCAGAAGGCAGGATTTCAACTTCCGCTTCGCGATTCGCCAGGTTGTAAAGGGGTTGCGTTGCAACCGGCCCGGCGATGCCTGCTTCACGCGCCAGACGAACCGTTTCGGCCAAGCGCCAGGCTTTGAAATTGGACACGGCGAAATAGCCAATTTTTCCTTCACGGATTAAATCGGCGAAGGCCAGCACCATTTCATCCAGCGGAGCATTGAAATCCGCTTTGTGCATATACAGGATATCGATGTAATCCGTACCCAGCCGGGTGAGTGAAGCGTGGGCGGCTTCCCGGATCCATTTGCGCGACATGCCGCTCTGGTTAGGGCCTTCTCCCATTGGATTACCGGCTTTTGTCGCCAGTACCCAGCGGTCGCGTTCTGCGGCAATTGCCCGGCCAACCACGCGCTCTGACTCGCCTTTGTTGTACACGTCGGCGGTATCAATAAAATTGACTCCGTGGTCACGTGCTGCAGCGATAATCTGACGCGAAGTGGTCTCGTCGGTAACACCACCGAACATCATGGTGCCAAGACAAATCTCTGACACTTTTAGCCCACTTCGACCCATATAACGGTATTGCATCTGGCACGTCCTTTGAGTTGCTGTTGCGGAGCAGGAAGATACCCGCTCCGCTAACGGCCCATGCCGTCAGGCTGGGATGATGGCTGTAGTGGCGATCTCAACGAGAAACTCAGGCCTGACCATTTCCAGCTTCACACAAAAACGGGCAGGCAAAATGGTCGGGAAGTAGGTCACGTAAAGCTCGTTGAATTTATGGTAGTCACCCAGATTGCGCAGGAAGATCTGATTCATCACCACATGATCCATGCTGCTACCAGCAGACTCTAACACCACTTTGATGCTTTCCAGTACCCGGCGAGTCTGAACTTCAATATCGCCTTCGCCCACAATGCTGCCATCGATGGGATTGGTAGAAAGCATACCCGCGACGGAAACATGGTTACCTGACTTCACCCCCCAGTTAAGGTGATTGAGGCCGGTAGCGGTTTTGCCTATGATCCAACCTTCTGGGTTGATTGCCTGATTCATCTCTGACTCCTGTTGGGGCTTCCGCCCACGGTGATTAATTGATTAACGCCCTGAGCCCCGGAGGAAAGGACGGCCTAAATCTCCTGGTGCTGCGCCCGCACGGCCCATCATGATCCAGGCAATAAGCGCGACGACAAACGGCATCGCCATTAACAACGAAGGCGCAATATCAATGCCCAGATACTGTCCCTGGAACTGCAAGGCTTCGAGCAAGCCGAGAACCACCGCTACGATGAGCACCCGCAACGGCTTCCAGCGCGCAAAGATAGTGATGGCGATGGCCAGATAGCCGCGACCAGCGGTCATATCGTCGACGAAGATCCCGCCCGAGGCGATGATGCACAAATAGGCTCCGCCCAGTCCCGCCATCAGACCGGTGAATAGCGTTGCACTGAAGCGAAGGCGTAAGACTGAATGTCCAGCGGCATCAGTTGATAAAGCATTCTCGCCAACCGCACGCAGCAGCAGTCCAGGGCGGGTGAAGCGGAACAGTACCCACAGCGCGATGGCGACCAGCACAGCCAGATAGAACACTGGGCTTTGCGAGAAAAGGGCGCGGCCAACTACCGGAAGATCCGACAGCCAGGGCACTTTTAACATCGAGACAGAACGCATAGAACCGCTTGCAGGCGCACCGGTCAGCCAGATTTGTCGAATCAGCGATGTAGCGCCGATTGAGAACAAATTGAAGCCAATGCCCATCACGATCTGGTTCGCACGGGCAAGAACGGTTCCCAAGGCAAGGACTGCCGCAGCAAGCAAACCCCCCGCCATACCAGCGAACAGTGCCAGCACTGGGGAACCGGTTGCCGCCAGCCCCAGAGCAGACGCCGAAGCACCAAACAGCATCAGGCCTTCAAGGCCGATGGTGAACACACCTGCCCGTTCTGAAACGGTTTCGCCCAGCGCGGCCAGCATCACCGGCACGCAGAGCCTCAGCCCACCGGCAAAAAACAGAGCCAGAGTTACAGCGTCGAATTCCATACCGGCCTCCCTTTAACCAACATTACGCCACTGATCATCGCCAGGAAAATAATCGGCATTCCGCCAAGCACATCGGCTAATGCCGCAGGAATCGAAAAAGTACTTTGTAAGGCCAGAGCCGCACTGTTAATCGCGCCAAAATAGAGCGAAACAATGATTGCGCCGAAGGGTTCAAGACCAGCCAGGAAAGAGACCGCCAACCCTTCAAAACCCAGCCCGGAAGAGAAGCCATCAATCAGCCGGTATTGCACGCCAAGGACTTCAAAGGCACCAGCGAGCCCGCTGATAGCGCCTGAGATCGCCATGCTGGAAATCACGTTTTTTTCGGCGGACTGGCCCTGGAATTGGACAAAGCGCGGACTCTGACCACTGGCACGAAGTTTTAGTCCGAAAGCGGTGTGTTTCAGCAATACCCAGACGGCGAGCGCAATCAGCAACGCGAGGAATACGCCAGAGTGCAGACGGGTTCCTGCAATCACCTGTTCGAAAACGCCATCAGCGGGTAACTGAGCAGACATATTAAAGTTGGAGTTAGCCGGGCGCATCGGCCCTTGCACCAGGTATTTGAGGGTATAAATGGCAATGAAATTCATCATCAGCGTCACGATGATTTCATCGATGCCACGCCAGACTTTCAGCACGGCGGGAATCAACCCCCAAATCGCACCGCAAAGCGCGCCACTGAGGATGGCAAGCGGCAGCAGGGCAGGGCCAATATCGCCAAAGGCGAGGAAAGGCAACATCGCCCCAATCGCGCCCATTTGCAGCTGACCTTCGCCACCCAGATTGAACATGCCGCCGCGAATGGCGACCAGTGCACCAAGCGCTACCAGCAGGCGCGGCGTCATAAAGACCAGGGTATCTGAGAGCGCACGGATATTGCCAAACGCGCCTTCCCAGGCCACGCTCACGGCGGAATGCAGCGGCACGCCCATCGCTGAGATCAGCCCAAGCCCAAGGATTGCCGATCCGATAAAGGCGCTGAGAGTCACCCACAAGGAACTGGCCGCACTCAGTCTGGAGACGAAGCGACGAAGTGACGCGCTGGATTCGGTCAATGGATTTACAGATTCAGACATGTTCTACCCCTGCTGCTTGCGACTGCTCGCCCTGACCAAGGGTCATCAGCGTGCCGATACGCTCAATGGTTATCTCGTTCCCTACCACTTCCCCGGTAAACCGGCCGCTGTTCATCACCACGATGCGATCGGAGACGCGAAGTAATTCTTCAATATTGGAGGAGATAATCACCACGGTGGTGCCTGCATCTGCCGCTTCAGCCAGGCGGGTTAATACCGCTTCTGCTGCGGCCATATCCAGCCCTCTGGTTGGTTGATACACCACGATGATCGCAGCCGATTCTGCCATGGCTCGCGCCACTACAATCTTCTGTTGATTGCCCCCGGAAAGGGATCGGGCAGAACTGGCGTGCGAATGGGTACGAATATCTGATTGGGCGATCATCTCGCTGGCACTGTGGGCTATGGCCGCATGGTTGAGCAGACCCAGACGGCGGTATTTGCCCTGCATAATTTTCGGATAGAGCAAATTATGGGAAACCGGTAAATCCAGCGATAAACCTTCGTGATGGCGATCTTGCGGAACCAGCGCAACCGTCACATCCTCTCCGCTACGGGTGATATCGCCACTTTCCGGCAATCGCTGCCCCGCCAGCAGTTCAAATAGTTCGGTTTGCCCATTGCCTTCCACACCGGCTACGCCAATCACTTCCTGCTCGCGCAGCGTCAGGCTGATATTGCTTAGTCCTGGTGAACCACTGGCAGGGCGCAGGTTAACGGCATTTACGCGCATCCGCTCATTTCCGGCCTGGCGTTGTGTGCCAAGCCGCGTTCCGCTGGCAACCGCAC
The DNA here is from genome assembly GCF_000257645.1 of Serratia sp. M24T3. Classification (GTDB taxonomy): domain Bacteria; phylum Pseudomonadota; class Gammaproteobacteria; order Enterobacterales; family Enterobacteriaceae; genus Rouxiella. The sequence goes on along the minus strand of NZ_AJHJ01000029.1, from coordinate 25,684 downwards.
GACCGACAATCTTCTCGACCAGCTCATCAGCACGACAGTCTTTGGTCATGCCAGTGCCATTGGTTTTGCCTCGTCTGAGAACGGTGTAACGGTCGGCGTTGGCGAGCACTTCGTTCACATTGTGAGTCACTACAGCTACCGCCGTGCCTTTTTCACAGATACGCCGAACCGTGTCGTAAAGCGCGACAATTTCGGCAGGGGAAAGAATAGTGGAGGGTTCATCCAGCAACAGCACGCGGGTGTCATTCACCAGCGCTTTCAGGATCTCTACGCGCTGCTGCAAAGCCAGCGGCAGATGCCCAACAATGGCGTGCGGATCAAGATCAACGCCGTACGCTTGCATATAGGCGCGAATATCACTGTCCCGCCGCAGCGTTTTCCGGCGTTCTCCCCTGGCGACTAAAGCCAGGTTCTCTGCCACGGTGAACGAGCTAACCAGCTTGAAATGCTGATGAACCATGCCGATACCATTGGCTATCGCATCGGCTGGCTGGCGATGAATAACCTGGCGTCCTTCCATCAGTACGCCGCCTTCACTCGGTTCATGCACGCCGTACAGAATATTCATCAATGTCGACTTGCCCGCCCCGTTCTCGCCCAGCAGTGCGTGGATCTCGCCTGGGTAAAAAGACACACACACTTTTTCAAGCGCGACAAAACCGTTTGGGTAGCGCTTCGAGACGTGATCGAGTTCGATAACGGGGCTTGACATACTGCTATTCCTCAATCTTAATCTTGCCGGCCTTCAGGTCATCAATGACCTTGAACACTTTTGACTGAACGTCTTTACCAACATGGGCAAACGGCGTTTTCAACGACCAGCCATTAGTGGCTAAATTCTCGGTGATAATGCGGTTGCCAAGCTGGTGGTCAGCAAAGTGTTTGCCGATATCGGCATAAGATTTATCAAAGTTCATCACCGTTGAGGTCATGATCGCGTTCGGGAAAGACTTTGATTGATCGGTATAAGAGCCGATAGTCAGCACGCCTTCGTCATCGGCGGCCTGCTGAATTCCCGCATCGGCGGTATCAGCGGCTGGAATAATAAAGTCTGCTCCACGGGCGATGGTGCCGGTCGCGATCTCTTTCGCGCGGGCTACGTCAGTGAATGAACCGACATAGGCCGAGTCGACCTGTATTTTAGGATTAACGTAAGCCGCCCCTTTCTTGATGAACTGCACGGTGCGTTCAGCCGACGGAATAGGTTCACCGCTGATCACGGCGATATGTCCGGTCTTACTGGCAGAAGCGGCCAACACGCCGAGGACAAAGCCATACTCATCCCAGTCGATCGACCAGGCGGAGTAGTTCGGCAGGTTCGCCGTGGTGCTTTCGTACGAATAGAGCACGAACTGAGTTCCAGGGAAGGAAGGTGCAACTTCCTTGATCGCCGCTGAATAGCCTGATGAGTGGGCGATGACCAGCTTAACGCCGTCAGAAGCTAACTGGCGCAGCACCGCTGGTGCGGATTCATAGGTGGTGTTTTCGAGATAGCTTGGGGCGAAACCTTCTTTGGTCGCCATGGATTTGAACGCCGAATAGCCTGCCATATCCCAGGAACCCTGACTGACGGTTTGGGTAAACAACGCGGCAACGCGCGGTTTGCTGTCATCTGCGTGAGCAATTGAGCCGTAACTTATTGCTGTGGATACCGCAAAAGCCAACATCATTTTCATTTTCATAGCTCAACTCCTGGCGAGCCGCGTAGCGGCAAAGATGATTCATAAGAGGCTGAGGCATGCCCAGCCTGAAGGTGACGACCGATCAACTCTTTACAGATTTTTGCCAGGCACGGGCGTTGGTGTTGATGCCATTTAACTCAAGCACCTCCAGAACCTCTGTGCCTACCGTGCGCAGGTCATCGATGAAGTCCGGCACAATCACCGTTACGCCATCCAGCTTTGCGCCTTTAATCATTGCCGCCAGCTTATTGCCAATCGTCTCTGGAGAACCGACCAGCGCAGCACGAGTCATCGAGTTACGTTGCTCGCCCTGCGAAACGAAACGCTGCGCCATGGTGTTTTGTTTAAAACTTTTGTCGCCGGAATATTCACGGGTCTGGTTATCCAGCGCGAGGGTATCGACGCCAGCGTCATAGAAGGCCACACGCTCCTGCGCTTCAGCATCCGTAGCACCGGGAACGAGGGTAAACAGTCCGTAGGTTTTGAAGTCTGGCTTGCCTTGCTGGGCTGCCAGCTCTTTGGCGCGCAGGCCGGTCTTGATGAAATCGTCGTGGTCTGAACCAAGCATGAAACTGGCGGTGCAATGTTTGATGGTGAACAGGAAGCCACGGTCGGAAGCACCGGCACAGATGATTGGCGGAGGCGAAACTGGTTTGGGGTTCGACATACAATCGGTTAGTTGATAGTGCTTACCCTGATGATCAACACGATCTTCAGTCCACAGTCGTTTGAGCACGTCCAGCCATTCCGCTGCCAGTTCGTAGCGTTCGGCATGATCCAGATCCATCCAAAGTCCCATCTGGCCTTGATCGGTGGGGTTAGATCCCGAAACGATATTCAGCGCAAAGCGACCTTGAGAGATTTGATCCAGCACGGCGGTCATTTTGGCGACCACTGCCGGATGGAAAACCATGGTATGAACCGTTCCCCAAACGCCAATCCGGCTGGTGGCTTGCGCAAGTCCAGCCATGGTCGTCAGACTTTCCAGCGTGACATCCCAGTGTTTGGAAGGGCCGCCGTAGCCACGCCATTTCGCCATCGACAAAGCAAAATCGAAGCCTAACTGCTCCGCCAGCACGGTGACGTCTCTGTTGTAATCATAAGTCGCAGGCAGTTGAGGGCTGTTGGTCGAGGTGATCCAGCCTCCGTTGCCTATCGGAAGAAATACGCCAAACTCAACATTACGCGGTTCGTGGCTGCTCATGAGCTACTCCGTTGTGTCATTCGCTGAGGTGTGGATGCCGGCCACAAACTCAAGCGTAATCTGGTTAAACAAACAGGTTTCAGTTTCAGAAAGACTGTGTCCACCTTGCGGTACGACTTTCAGCTCCGCCCCTGCGATCGCAGCGGCAAGCCGTCGCGACTGGTAAGGCGGGGTCAACACGTCATCCTGAGCACAGAGAACGAGAGTAGGAGTCTTGATCAGCGGCAAATACGCGGTGGCATCATGCGCCATAATTGCGTCAATGCGGCTGAGCACGACTTCTCGTTGCGGGAATTTGGCGGCTGAGGCCAGCAAGGCGGGTGACAACACTTCCGCATTCGCGCTCAGGTGTTCTGGTGGATAGAGGAACAGCGCGCTGCCGTGAACATACTCTTCCACCGTGCTGCCCACTAACAGCGCCCGGCGCATACGGAAACACCAGTTGAAATGCATATCCGATTTCGCCCAGCTGGCGTACATCACCATGCCTGCCAGCAACTCAGAGTGACGCGCTGCGAGGATCTGGCCGATTGCTCCGCCAGTGGAATGACCAATCAGGATCGGCCATTCCAGTTTTAGTTCCGCAATCAGACAACACAGGTCATCGACCAGCGTGTCGATGCTGTAAGGCCCGGCGGGATGTTCGGTGGTGCCAGAACCGCGCTGATCGTAGGTCAACACGGTGTAGTCTTTAGCGAAAGTCTCAATCTGAGGCTTCCAGTAGGCAGCCGTTCCGCCCAATCCTGAGACAAAGACAATTGCTGGACCCGTTCCCTGAATTTCGTAATGGGTCAGTATCCCGTTAGTCATGATGCTCGGCATCGTTCACCCCTCGTTAGCGTCTTGCCTGACCACGTCAGGTGGTTGAAGTCATCGATGGCTAAATAAATATCATGCTCTTTCAGCAGTGATGTAATACCGAATGCAGCACACCGCGTTGACTGTTTTAGAACGCCCGCCGGTATGAGTGACAGGGGAAGGGGATTAACCGATCTCTTTACAGATATGCTTCAGGAACTGATGGGCGGCAAAGGAGAGGGAGCGATCGCGATGCACACAAATTTCGATGGTGGCGGCTTGCATAGCGTCGTTTTCTATCGGAATGGCGCGTAAAAGATTTTGCTGGATCTCTTTAGTCGCTATTTGTTCCGGGCCGATTGTTAACGTCCTTCCTCCGATCGCCATCGCTTTTGTCAGCTCAAGATTATTAGTGTTAACAATGGATTGAGGGTTCAGAAGCAGGTTGCGGATGTTTTTATCAAAGGTCTGTCGCAGGCCGAAACTGGAGACGGGTAGCGCAATCGGCCAGGCACAGATATCTTCCAGCGTCAGGGAATCATGATCGGCAAGAGGGTGTTTCGGTGAAACAAGGCACTGAATTGGTGCAGCGCAGCGTTTAATTACCTCGATTCCAGGGCGTTCACCCATATTAAAAACGATGCCGATATCAATCTCATCCCGCATTATCGCTTCAATCGTCCGGTCGGAAGATTCGCTATAAATTGAGAACTGAATAGCTGGGTAATTTTCATTAAATTCAGTCACTATGCGCGGTAAAATAGCCTGTACCACCGCTTCAATTACCCCTATTTTCACTTCACCCTCGCGCAGGCCTTTTAAATTTTTAATCGATTCATGAATGCGGTCTAAATCTCGCACCATTTTTCGGGTAAAGCGTTCCAGCATCATCCCAGCGGGGGTAAGCCGAATGCCGGTATTGGTGCGTTCTAGCAGCATAACGCCCAGATGGTGTTCGAGTAATGCGATCTGGCGACTGATGGCCGAAGGGGCGACGTGTAGGCGATCTGCGGCTCGACGGATCGATCCGCTTGTGACTACCTCATTGAAATATTTATAAGTATTTAAGTTCATCTTAACTCCTGAACGCAAAACAGTGCCGGAATGACTTTCAGAACTAATGCAACATTGATACCAAAGCATGCTGACGGGTGTTGCCAATCTGGCAGCACGAAGAAACCGGAGCTTTGGCGCAGAATGCGAAAAGGAGCAGGATAAAAAATACACGGAGGAACATGATGTCAGATGTTAACGGTACGGCTATGAGTTCTGAAGAGTGCCGTTTTTTTCTCAGCCAATACTCCTTTGGTTCTCTGATTTCGCATGACCTGCAAATCAGTCATATTCCTTTTATTTTTTCAGGTGATAATCTTATTGAAACTCACTTGGCTTCGGGAAATCCCCAGCTTAAATCTCTGGATGAGCAGACCTGCCTGCTGACAGTGCTGGGCCCCCATGCATTTATTTCAACTGAATATTACCAGGCTAGTCCCGCCGTACCTACTTGGAACTATGCCTCCGTCAGCATCAGAGGTAAAAGCCGTTACCTGACGCCCGGTGAGTTAGAACAGTCACTGGACAGAATGCTTGCGCATTTTCAGCCAGAGCTGCTTCATAATAAACAATCTCTTCCGGATGATTTCCGGCAGAAACTCATTCCCGGAATAACCGGTATAGGCATTGAAATCACTGAAATGAAGGGTAAATTAAAACTGGGACAACATCGTTCTCCGGCCGATCAGCTCAGTGTTTTTAGGAAACTGGAACAAAACGATCATCCGGGTTATGTTCACTTTTCCCAGGAGTGGCTGAGTCGTTTCCGTCCGTCCATTCTTGGTAAAAACGCAACTCCCTGATCATCTTCTGCTGCTTGAGTGCTAAAGGCTGACCCGAGTCAGCCCACCTCATTCTCATCACTCCGTGAACATCTGCCAGTCTGCTTTCATATTCTCGACTTGCTTACACGGGGTCTGAAGCCCAACCGTGCGAAAACGGGCACTGTTGGGGTTCTACGCCGGAACCGCCGAAATTTCCGGCCTGTTATTTTTAGTGAGCTTGGGCACCTGGATTCTCATTATGCTAAACGTTAAGGACTGAACCGTACCGGTTTTGTGGGAGAGTGTTAAGTCCGGGAACTCAGGCTGCCAGATCCTTTTTCCCGATGGAAGCGTAATATGCTTTTTCTGCTTCAGCAGGTGGGATGTGGCCGAGCCGCTCAAGCAGCCGACGATTGTTGTACCAGTCCACCCATGCCAGTGTGGCCAGCTCCACTTCCTGTCGGTTTTTCCAGCTCCGCCGGTGTATCACCTCCGCTTTATACTGCCCGTTAATACTTTCGGCCATGGCATTATCATAAGAGTCACCTGTGCTGCCCGTTGAAGCCAGAAGATCCGCTTCCTGCAGTCGTTGCGTGTACGCCAGCGATACGTACTGCGAGCCTTTATCCGAGTGATGGATAGTGCCGGACGGCCGCCGGGCCCACAGAGCCTGCTCCAGCGCATCCAGTACGAACGTGGTTTCCATGGACGATGACACCCGCCAGCCCACGATAACGCCTGCGAACACGTCGATGATGAACGCCACGTAGGCGAACCCCTGCCAGGTGCTCACGTACGTAAAATCTGCCACCCAAAGCTGATTGGGCCGTTCTGCCACGAACTGGCGGTTTACCCTGTCGCTTGCCGCAACGTCTTTCCGGCTGACCGTAGTCCGCACTTTTCTACCCCGAAGAACTCCGGCCAGACCCATAGCCTTCATCAGTCGCGCGATGGTGCATCTGGCCACGCTGAAGCCCTCACGCTGTAACTGCCTCCAGACTTTACGGATGCCATAGACGCTGTAGTTTTCGTCATACACTCGCTGTATTTCCGGTTTCAACTGGTCGTCACGATGGTCACGCTGACTACGTTTCTCCGGATGCTGGCGGTATTCACGGTGCCGGTAGTACGTCGACGGGGCGATATTCAGCTCATGACATACCGGTCCGACCCCGTGACTACCGCTGAGGGTACCCAGCAGCGGCATTATTTTTTCCACAGACGGTCGTACTCCGCCTTCACAAAATAAGCCGAGGCCTGGCGCAGAATATCGTTGCTGCGCCGCAGCTCACGAACCTCCTGCTCCAGCTCTTTGAGTCGCTGACGCTCATCGCCTGTGAGCCCGCCATCACCTGCACCATTATTGCGTTCATGTCGACGCAGCCAGGCTCTGAGTGTGTCGGGGCTACAGCCAATTTTTGGCGCGATGGAGTTGATGGCGGCATGTTCAGAGTGATATTCACTGCGCTGTTCCAGCAGCATTCGGACAGCCCGCTCACGCAGCTCTGGTGGGTAACGGTTTGCTCGTTTGGATGTCATTTCGGGTCTCCTTTCACTGAGAGTTTAGTCTCCCGAAAACCCGGTACGGTTCAGGCTGTATCCCGTGGCAAAACAAAAGTTCAAAATCACCAACTGGAACGTCTACAACAAAGCCCTCGTCAATCGAGGCTCACTGGCATTCTGGCTTGATGGGTCGGCCATGCAGGCCTGGTATGACGAACCCAAAACCTCTTCACGTGGGCGTCCTCAACGTTATTCTGAGCTGGCCATTTCCACCGTTCTGATGCTCAAACGCATTTTCCGCCTCACGCTGCGCGCCGTGCAGGGGGTTATTGATTCCCTCTTTGCCCTGATGAAAATTTCGCTCCGTTGCCCAGATTATTCCTGCGTCAGCGGGCGGGCTAAGTTCGTCAGCATCCCATTCAAAAACCCCACGCGCGGTGGAATTGCCCACCTTGTTATCGATTACACCGGATTAAAAGTCTTCGGTGAAGGGGAGTGGAAGGTGAAAAAACACGGTCAGGAAAAGCGTCCCGTCTGGCGGAAACTGCACCTGGCCGTTGCCGCCGGTACTCATGAGGTTATCTGCGCGGCACTGTTGCAAAGATCTGGCGATGGTAAACTTATCGCCTCCTTTTTGCTGACGGAGTAGCACATGAACCCATTCAAAGGCCGGCATTTTCAGCGTGACATCATCCTGTGGGCGGTACGCTGGTACTGGCATAACCCTTCCGATCTTTGCCTGTGGCACATTGATGAAACGTACGTGAAGGTCGATGTCCGCCTGATGTTGAACACCGCCAGATTAAGTACCGGAATAATATAATCGAGTGCGATCATGGCAAGCTGAAAAGGATAATCAACGCCACACTGGGATTTAAATCCATGAAGACGGCATACGCCACAATCAAAGGGATTGAAGTGATGCGTGCGCTACGGAAAGGTCAGGCCGAAACATTTTATTTTGGCATCCCCTGGGCGAGATGCGCCTAGTGAGCAGGGTCTTTGATTCAATAACACGAAAGACTACCTCATCACTAACTCTGCAACAGTGCCATATAAAACACTATCAGTAAATTGGAGTCATTACCGGAAAACAGACGTGATGGACGAATATGTTATATGGCGGATGCTACTCCAGCCGCGAGAACTGTACACGGATCCAGTCAATAAACAGCCTAACGCGCGAGGAAACATGGCGGTTTTCCGGCCAGGCGATATGCACAGGAACGGCATCTGGTTGCCATTTGGTAAACAGTGGCACAAGCCGCCCTTCGCTGACTGCCGATGTGGTCAGAAACTTATAGGTATGCACAATACCAATCCCCGCTTCTGCTGCTGCCAGAGCTGCGGAGGCATCGTTAACCGAAAGTTCCCAGGGCCCCTTCAGCGATACTGAGCCATCAATGTGGCTGACGGCATGCTCAAAAGAACGACCTGTCTGAGGCGATCTAACCTGTATAAGCTGATGTCCTTGCAACTGTGCCGGATGTGTGGGGATGCCTGTGCGCCTGAGATAATCAGGTGAGGCACAGGTGGTCATTCTAAGCTCTCCCAAAGATCGGGCAATCAACAAATCGTTGCGTATCGGACCAATGCGGATAACGCAGTCAATCTGCTGTTCGATAAGGTCGGATGCCCGGTTTCCTGTGCTGAGCTGTACCTGAATATGTGGGTAACGGGTCATAAATTCTGGCAGCCAGGGGATAACGAGGTGGCAGGCCAGTGCACCGGGTAGCTCTATCCTGAGCTGCCCGCTCTCCTCTGACTCGTTTCTTTTAAGGCTGTCATCAAGCATCCGGATCTGCTCAATAACAGGACGGACTCCATTATAGTACTGCTCTCCCTGATGGGTCAGTCTGAGGCGGCGTGAAGAACGGTGCAGCAGCTTAACTTTTAGCTCAGTTTCCAGGGCCTGTATCTGTCGCGTGACGGTTGACTTCGGCATGCCCAAAGCCTCTGCGGCACGTATAAAAGCGCCTGATTCAACGACCTGTACAAATATCTGCATGGCGGTGAATTTATCCACTATCTTCCCTTCATCGTTGCGAATATTGCAACTTTAGTTTGCTTTGCGATGGGTTGTTGGCTTTTTTTAAAAGTTTAACATCACTTTATCGTTTGAAAGCAGGAGAAAGTAAATGAGCAGACTTCATAGCTGGCATGTGGCTGGCGCACGCGTAACGAAAATTCCAGAGCAGGAAAGTGACGGCGTCTCCGCACGGGCACTTTTTCCTGATTGGGATGTTAGCGCTGCCTCAGCAGAAGTGGCACACGTTAAGGCAGGTTTAGTCAACACAACAGAAGAGACAATTGCCCTGAGTACCCATAGCTGGCTGGTAGAAACGGATGACCGGGTCATTATTATTGATACCGCCTCAGGTAACGATAAAGTCCGGCCGGGTAATCCGAAATTCAACCTGATGCGCAGCGGCTGGCTGGATGCACTTGAGGAGGCGGGGATACAGCCTGAAGACGTGGACTCGGTGGTATTGACACATCTGCATGTGGATCACGTCGGGTGGAATACGGTTCTTACATCGAAAGGCTGGGTACCAACATTCCCGCGTGCGAAATATTACTTTTCTGCCCGTGAACTTGAATTTTACAGTGACCCCGCAAATGTTCGTCGGCCCAGCCTGGGGGCGATGGAAGATAGTGTTATCCCGGTCGTCGACGCAGGTCAGGCAACGCTGTTGCATGCTGAGGCCAGTGAAGTGTTTCCTGGTCTGCAAATACACCGTTCACCCGGACACAGCGTTGACCACCTTTCTTTCAGCCTAAGTGGTAACGGGGAGACGGCACTATTCTTGGGGGATGTATTACACAGCCCGGTTCAGGTAGCGCAACAGGAATGGGGCACCGCATTTTGTGAGTTCCCTGAGGAAGCCCTCCAGTCCCGGAAGAAGATTCTGTCACTAGCCCTGGAAACGAACGCTCTGCTTTTCACCACGCACTTTCCTGGTACGTCAGTTGGACGGGTGACTCAGGGTGGTAAAGGTCCCATTTGGCAATCTGAATAACAGGATTTTTTATGCGTACTGAACAACCGCTGCTCCGTGAAGCATTTACTATACCCTCGGATACACCCGAGATTGGCCTCTGGTTACGTCATCGCCGTAATGCCGGACAGGAGATTTTTGACGCCGCACACACGATTATCATGATGCACGGTGCGACCTATTCATCAGGAAGCCTGTTTGATACACCACTGGAAGGTAAGTCATTTATGGATTTTTTGGCCAGCGCCGGGTTTGACGTCTGGGCGCTGGATGTGCGTGGTTATGGCGGTTCGGCCCGTCCTGCTTCTATGTGCGAACCTGCTATGGCTAATCCTCCCTCTATCCAGGCCGATGTGGCCAGCAGAGATCTTGCCACAGCGGTGGACTACATTCTCGCACGTCAGCAACTTGAACAGATTAATATTATCGGCATGTCGTGGGGCGGGACAGTTACGGGCCTGTATACGACTCTCCATAATGAAAAGGTTCGCCGACTGGCTCTTATTGCACCGCAGTGGCTTACCAGTGGTAAAACAGCCCTGGATCCCGGTGGTGAGCTCGGAGCGTGGCGGGATATTAACATTGACAGTGTGGAGACCCGCTGGTTACAAAGCGTTCCAGGGCACAAACGAGCTGATCTGATCCCAGCAGGCGGTTTCGCTCTGTGGGCACGTCAGACGCTGGCAGAAGAGCCAAACGACGATCTTCGCCAACGCAGACATATCCGTGCCAGTACTGGCCCGGTTCAGGATAAACGTGATTACTGGACTGCAGGCCGACCGGTTTATCAACCTGCAGACATTCGGGTTCCGGTTCTGCTGTTGCATGGTGAATGGGACAGTGATGTGCCGATCGACCTGGCGCAATCCTGGTATCTCAGCGCCACGAAAGCGCCCTGGAAGCGTTGGACGGAGATAGGAGAAGCCACGCACATGATGGTGCTGGAGAAAAACCGTTACCAGGTCTACGAGGAAATCAGGGACTTTTTAAGATATCCACTGACTGTGGGATAAGATTTCATCGGGCCATATGCTACATGCTTGTTGAACAGCCCCGTGTTCCTGGAGACCAAACTCTTTGAGATAGAGGTAACAGGATGACTAAAAATACTCGCTTTTCCCCCGAGGTTCGTCAGCGGGCCGTTCGTATGGTTATCGAAAGCCAGAACGACTATGACTCACTGTGGGCGGCCATCAGCTCCATTGCTCCGAAGATTGGCTGCACGCCTGAGACCCTCCGAATGTGGCTGCGTCAGTATGAACGCGATGCCGGCAGCGGTGATGGTGGCCTCACCACCGCTGAGCGCCAGCACCTGAAAAACTGGAGCGGGAAGTTCGTGAGCTGCGCCGCAGCAACGATATCCTGCGCCAGGCTTCCGCGTATTTGCGAAGGCGGAGTTCGACCGCCTGTGGAAAAAATAACGCCCCTGGTGGATATCCTCCGTGGTGAGCACGGGGTCGGACCGGTATGCCACGAGCTGGAATCGCCCCGTCGACATATTACCGGCATCAGCAGTACAGCCGGCATCCGGACAAACGCAGCCAGCGGGAGCAGCGTGACGACCTTTTGAAAGCGGAGATACAGCGCGTGTACGATGAAAATCTCAGTGTGTATGGCATCCGCAAAGTCTGGCGTCAGTTACTCCGGGAAAACATCAGCGTGGCCAGATGTACGGTGGCACGGCTGCTGGAAAGGCTGGGGCATATCCCTCCGGCAGAAGCCGACCAGGCATATTATGCTTCCATCAGTGATAAGGATCTGGCAGCCTGAGTTCCCAACTAAAATACTCTCCCGGAAAACCGGGGCGGTTCAATTTCCACTGGCCTCTGATTTTGATATAGGTTTCATCCATTCGCCACCGGCGCCCCGTACTGCATTTATATCGGTGGAAGACTTTATCCAGCAACGGCACCATGCGGATAACCCAGCGATGAAGCTTGGTATGCTCTGCCATCATCTCTTCGAGATTACGCAGGCTGAGTGAGTAGACCAGATACCAGCGAACGCACTGAGCAATAACATCTGCGGGGTAATGCAGGCACTTGAAGGCTTTTCTGGCCAGGGACACAGTCAGGCATCATCAAAAAAACAATATGTTACCTGATGACGCTTTAATGCGACAGAGCCCCCTGCAACGCTCGGAACGCGTTATCAAGATGTTCGACTAAGGGCAACGATGGGTCCTGGACCCACGTCTGCAAACCATGTGCGGTGATGGCCATGCCTGTGGTGGCTACCAAGCCCGTTAGCGCAGGGTCGATTTCGCGGCGCAGGAGGGCTTTGGCGATTGCCTGTGTGATCAAGGCCGTTTTGGCTAGCTGACGCTCCTGTAGTGCGGGTGTCTGAGAGATCACAGCTTGCGCTGGCTCGGCGAACCGAAGGTTCTCCTCGAACATCGGTGCCAACGACTGAAACGCCCACACTACCACTTCGAGTGGACCTAGTTTAGGCGGTGCCTCGACGATCGCGGTGTCCAGTCTGACACCCAACTCGGCCTCGTTGAACAGCACTTCGCGCTTGTCCGGAAAATGGCGGAAGAACGTGCGCTCCGTGACGCCAGCGTGCGCTGCGATTTCGGCGGCAGTGGTACGGTCGTAGCCCTTCTCGTGGAATAGCTCAAGAGCAGCCTCCCTCATGCGGCGACGTACGTCTCCTCGAACTTTTAGCATGATTATCTGCAACTCCTATTGACAGTCACTGACATAAAATCTACTTTTAATGTCAGTGACTGACTTTAATGGTTCCAGGGCGCTTACGCAAGTTGCCTCGGAATATGGCGACGCCTAGAGGGCATATGACCGCTGAAAAGATGAGAACGATCCGCTATCACGAATATGGTGAGCCGACCGACGTCCTTCGGTTCGAACAGGCACCGGTACCTGTACCCAAGGTAGGGCATGTGGTGGTGCGTGTCCACGCCTGTGGACTGAACCCGGCCGACTGGGCTCTGTGCCGAGGCCAGTCGGCGCGAACACTGCCAAGTGGCATTGGGCTGGAAGTATCGGGGACCATCACGACGATAGGTGAAGGTGTCACTGATGTTACCGTAGGCGATGCCGTATTTGGTCCAGCCAACTTCATGGACTATCCGAGTGCAGGCGCGAGCGATTATGCTATCCTTTATCACTGGAGCCGACTTCCTGACGGGCTGTCTCATGTGGATGCCGCTGCGCTACCGATGGTCGTTGAGACGGCAACCCGCTATCTCGCTTGGGCCGGTTTCAAGAAAGGCCAGACAGTTCTCATCAACGGTGCCGGCACGATGTTGGGTTTCGCCGCCGTCCAGATGGCCCTCCTGCAGGGTGCTCTGGTGATCGCGACGGCTGGAGCAACCTTCTCGGATCGGCTGCGCGCCATGGGCGTCCTGGTTGTCGGTTACGGTGATGGCATGGTCGAGCGCGTTCGTGCCCTGCCCAGTGACGCGCCGGATGTTCTCCTGGATACGGCGCCGGTCAACTTGCAAGCGCGCTCAGCCAACGTCCTGCTTGATCTGGTGGAGATCGCAGGCGGAGACGCTACACGCGTCATCACGGCCACCGATTTCTCAGGTGCTGAGAAGATAGGAGTGCGGACTGGCGCGGAGAACGTCAAAGCCGAAGGCGGCTTCAGGCTTCGCTGGGATGCGCTCGTGGAATACGGACGGTTGGCGGCCGAGGGGCGTTTCGTCATTCCGGTCGCGCGGACCTTCACCCTCGAGGATTGGCGTGAGGCACTCGATATCAGCCTGGCTGGTCGCGCGCACGGCAAACTGGTTTTACTGCCGTTCAATTGAGCAGCTCTGCCCTCGAAACCACACTCGCATACGTCGCCCTGCCTTGAATACAGCACGACGTGCAGGCGAGTTGCGACCCGACCAAGCGATAGCCATGGGCAGGAGCGCTTACGAAACAATGAACTATAAGATCCATGATGTTATTCTCGATGGGACGATTGGCTGCTCGCGCTCTCGAGGCCGATTATCCTCGGTAACCTTCTGCAGGCCGGCTACCAGCTCACCGATGCCTTCTGTGTCGGAAGGCTTGGCGCACCAGCGGTCGCCGCGGTGGCTGTCAGCTTTCCTGTGACGTTCCTTGTCATTGCACTCGGATCGGGACTGGCGATGGCCGGTGCAGTGCTCGTCGCACAGTACGTCGGCGCCGGCTGTCAGGATCTGGTCGACCATGTGGCGGGCCAGACCATGATGATGGTGCGTACTGCCGGATATCTGCTCGCGCCCGGCCTTCTGACGCTGCTCGGAGTGGCTCAGGACGTGCGCGCCGGTGCGCTCGGCTTCATGCGAGTGTCTTTCATAGGCGTAGTTTTCGTATTCACCTACGCAATGTTCCAGGCGCTGATGCGCGGGATCTCCCGCACCTGGTTGCCACTCCTCATCGTCCTCCTGAACTTCGTGCTTGACCCACTCTTCATCTTCGGATGGGGGCCTCTGCCCGACGTCGGCGTCATTGGCGCTGCGGTGGTCACCATGGTCACTCAAGGCCTCGCGGCCGCGGTCGGAACCGCGATATTTCTGAAGGGACGGCATGGAATTCATTTGAAATGGGAGAACCAGCGGCCGGATCCAGCTTATCTCCGCAAAGCCTTCCTGCTTGGTCTTCCGTGATCGATCGACCTGTCGACGCGTGCCCTAGGCCTAATAGCGATGTCCTTCCTGGTTGCTGGCTTCGGCACGCTGCCGACCGCCGTTTACGACGTCGGATCCACGATCATTCAGTTCGCCACGATTCCTGCCGCGGGTCTGTCGATGGAGCTGTCTACTCTCGTCGGTCAGAATCTCGGAGCAGACAAGGTCGACCGAGCGGAGAAGATCGCTCGCCTCGGCATCGTCTATGGGTTCGGTGCACTCTCGGCATTCGGGATCGCCGTATTTGCAGCCGCCCCTAGGCTGGCCACCTTCTTCGTCTCTTCCGAACCGGGAGTCACTGCCGCCGCTGCCGACTTCCTGCGGAGCATGGCGTTAACGTGGGGCGGTATCGGCATCCAACTCTGTGTCGTCGGGGTGCTACGAGTCTCGGGGCTGATGGTTTTGCGGGCCAGCCTTTTGATTCGGGTCCTCAGTGTCAGATTGTTAAGCTCAATACGCTGAGTAAAAATCCTGCCGGTCAGATGCTTATCCTTCGGGACTTCTCTGGCATAACTGCCCCAGTTGTCGCTGGTTATCATGCCGATGTTAAAAGGGGCGGGCAACGCAAGCAGTTCACGGCACGTTTCATCGGTTCGTGGGCCAAAGGTGTAGGCCAGAACGTAGCGCCCCTGCGGGGCGAGCACGGCAGCGCTGCTGCCTCAATCGTCTTTAAGCCCCAGTCCCACATCAACGCCGGTGCTGGTTGACGGGCCCGGCTGCTCGCGTGGTGGCGCATGCCACATCACCGCGTTAACACCCGCATAAATTAAGCACGTCTGCGACGTGAGCCGGCTGGCACCGACGCCCTTTTCCTGTCCGCTACCGCCCTGTAGACTCTGCACCATGTACATTCAGAGACCCGCAAAGTTGCTGTTCCAGCATAACGATGGCTGGAGCCGCTATCTCGACAAACACGGCGATACCCTCAGCGACTGGACCAAACTGGCACTGTTGCAAAGTTCTGGCGATGGAAAACTGATGCCGCTGTTTAGCTGAAGGAGCAGCACATGAACCCATTCAAAGGCCGTCATTTTCAGCGCGACATTATCCTGTGGGCAGTCCGCTGGTACTGCAAATAGGGCATCAGTTATCGTGAGCTGCAGGAAATGCTGGCTGAGCGAGGGGTAAATGTCGATCACACCACGATTTATCGCTGGGTTCAGCGTTAATTACCAAATAAATATAGTGCCATGCAAAATACTTAATTTAGATATATAAACTACATTTTGTCGCTTGCCTAAGTGAATACCCATGCGTATTTTTATTTCTTAAGGAATGGGTCTGCGTGTCTTTAGTAAAACTAACTTTCCTATCAGGAAGGGTGGCGTTTGATTTCTTTATTAGTTTACCTTCAAGTCTTCCGAATGAATTGGGCGACATAGTTCATATAATGTCTTGGGAATGTTACTTATAATGAGCGACCATGCATCGAGGACTTCCGGGTCCGTTATTTTGAAAAGTTTGCCGGTAGAATTGCCACCTGCCAGACGTTTAATATCTCTACCTTCATTGCGGCATACAATACGTATTTTAGTCCCCTTGATTGTCTTGTTAATTTGGCAACTCAGTTCTTCCGTCGTCAGCCAACATGGTTTTCAACTACCTTCTCCCGGCGACGTACTTAATGGGTTTATTGAGTTGTGGAAAAACGAGGACGTCCAATCCGCCATCCCAGCATCACTGGCGCGCGCAGGGACTGGACTGTTTTTTGGCCTGGTGATAGGGCTTGTGCTGGGTATTGCAAACGGGCTGTTCAAAATTTCAGAACAGCTTTTCGATTCTTCAATGCAGATAGTGCGAATTATTCCTTTTATTGCTGTTATTCCCTTATTCGTCGTATGGTTTGGTATTGGCGAGGAAATGAAAATAATTCTTATAGCTCTCGCATGTTCTTTTCCTGTTTACATTAATACTTATACCGCTGTTAAATTAGTTGATAACAAGTTAGTAGAGGTTGGGGAGACATTTGGATTAAGTTATATAAGTATTATTTTTCAAATTATCATTCCTTCTGCATTCCCGACAATTTTAATTGGCATTCGCTATGCAATGAGCACCTCCCTTTTGGCTCTGGTTGTTGCTGAACAGGTTAATAGTAAAAGCGGAATTGGTAATATTATCTATATTGCCTCAAATGCCTTGCGTATCGATTTGATAATGGTGGGGATTATCATCTATGCGGTGCTGGGAATAATAGTCGATATAACCATGCGCTTGGTTGAGTTTTATTCCATGCCTTGGTTGAATCGGAGTAAATAATGCATATTGCAGAAGAAACAAAGAATCATACAGTCGACAAACAATCAGAACTTTCAAATCAGGCTGACGCATCCATTGATGTGGTGTCGCTGAAGAATGTCAGCAAAAAATTTGGTGAGAGGACAGTACTTAATAATGTCGATTTTAAACTGAAAAAGGGAGAGTTTGTGGCACTGCTTGGTGCTTCGGGATCAGGGAAAACCACGCTACTACGCATTCTCAGCTCGCTAGAGACAGCCTCACGCGGCGTGATGAACGTTGCACAAAATCGTTCAGTTGTTTTTCAGGAACCTCGCTTATTTCCATTTCGCCGAGTGCGCCACAATATCCTTTTTGGTTTATCCAGGGAAAAGCAGAAGGACGTAGATGTCGAGGCGGCGTTGAGTGAAGTCGGACTTGCCCGGCACATTAACGCCTGGCCAAAAGGGCTATCCGGCGGCGAAGCCCAGCGAGTTGCACTGGCTCGTGCCTTGATTCGCGCCCCCGATTTATTGTTGCTTGATGAACCATTCGCAGCGCTTGATGCATTGACGCGTATCAAGATGCAAAACCTGGTGCTGAAATTGTGGGAGCGCCATTCTCCGGGGGTGCTATTTATCACGCACGACGTTGAAGAGGCGATTGTGCTGGCAGACCGGGTTCTGGTTCTCAAAGACGGAGAGCTGGCAGTTGATATCACTCTTACTAGCCATCGTCCACGTGACAGGAGCTCAAATGAGTTTAAAGAGATCCGAAAAACACTGCTGCAGCATCTGGGCGTGTCGGAAAACTATGAGTTTTGAAATTACAGACTAAATCATTCTGACTTCAAGACCACTGAACATTCCAATAATGGGCTTCTATAATGTTGGCAAATAAATTATTGCAGTATCCCGTAAAAATCGTATTTTTTTCTTTTGTCGGAATGGCCTCGTTTAACCTGCTGGCAGCACCAGATAAGCCGATTGATTTAGCTGGTGTGACTATCACTATGGGGCAGCAAGGATCAGAAACTGAAGCCATCTTTGTTGCCTCTGGGGCCTTCGCCAACGCACCTTATAAAATTAACTTCGCAACCTTCTCTAGCCCTGGCGATACTCTAACCGCGCTAGCCAGTGGAAAAATAGATTTTGGCAACAATATAGCCCAGTGGACAGCAACGCAGGCTGCCGCCTCTGCTAATCCTGTCTGGACTGTCGCTACTGCTCCTTATAAGAGTGTTTTAGTTAATGCTCCGGCTAATCCGGAAAAATTTGATCGGTTTGTGGTCGCGGCTTCAGCGCAGTCGGGTATTACCGATATTAAGCAGACCCGAGGAAAAATATGGGGGATTTTACCCGGAACCTCAGGCAACTTATTTGCGGCTAAAGTGCTGGAAAAAGAGGGGTGGACTTTCAAAGATGTCATATCTGCCAATTTAGATTCAACCAATCAGGCCATCGCGCTGCAAACCGGCAACGTTGACCTGATTTTTAATCCGCGTGACAACCTTCTTGGCTCACTATCTCGTGGCGCCAAAATTCTTGGCGAAGCCCATCAGTTTGATTACACCGTCTATACCGGGTATCTGGCAAACGTCAAATCATTGAATGATCCGGTCAAAGGGCTGGCAATGCGCGATTTCACTCAACGTATTATTTGCTCGATGGATTGGTTTGTGCAAAACCCCCAGAAAGCGCAGGCCGCTCTGGTCAAGTTTCGCAAGCTAACGCCGGCGCAGGCGAAAACTGTTTGGGAGTACACCCGCATCGTGCCAGAGGCGCCTTCAGCCGCGATCGCCAATTATTCTCAAAGCTTGTCAAATACAGCCGTCAAATACGGGCTGCTAAAACACGACGTAGATGCCAATGTTCTGCTCGACAGGCGCTATGCGGTTGATATTAATAAAACTCTGGCTGTGACTAATTATCTTGAACACCTGAAAGCGTCTTACGAGCAAAAATAACAGCGACTCCAAAAAGGACAAATACGTGACACTGATAATCGCAGGATACACCGCCGCCCCAGTGGACAAGAATGATGCTACGACCTATTACAAACAGCTGGCAACAGTCAAACGTGCAGGTGGGCTTGAACTTTCCTGGAAAGAGCAAAATACCGCGCTTGAAATCGACGACTTACTGAAAATCGTCCCCGCTCATTGGGTCTTCACTATAAACGCGATCCCGGCCACTGCGCAGGCAGCAGCTAAAGATCCCGCATTCGGAATCGCTTCGCCAAATGAAACTGGCCGACAGGCTGCAGTTGCTCTGGTGGGCCGCCTGGCGGCAAGTGTTAGGGAAATGAATCAGAAGGCTGGGCGTCGCGTTGTGCTGGCGGTTGAAATACAGTCCGCCCCAGGGTTTAACGATCGCACTTTTGTGGCACAACCCGAGGCTTTGGCTCGCTCGCTCCGTGAAATTAGCGCTTTTAACTGGCTGGGTACGGAAGTTTTGCTGGAACATTGTGATGCTTACGTGCTTGGACAAACGCCAGCCAAAGGTTTCCTGACTCTGGATGAAGAACTCACCGTTTTAACCAGTCTGGCCGACATGCCGATTGGCATCTCTCTCAACTGGGGACGTTCGCTGCTAGAAGTACGTGACCCAGCTTTGGTTGGTAAGCACACCATAGCGGCGCGTAATAGCGGTCTGCTGCGCGGTTATACGCTTTCAGGAGCCTCGGGCCAGGATAACACTATTGGCAAGGCGTGGGCGGATTCTCACTTACCGTTCAATGACTTACCAAATGCTACCTATGCATCGCCGCACTCTTTGATGACGCTGGATGATGCGCGTCAAGTTCTTCGCGATGCGGGTGAGTTGACATTTCTTGCCGTGAAAACTAATTATCCTGCGTCGCGCAAGTCTCCTGACGAACGCGCTGCATCAGTTATCGCCAATTTTGAGGCTGTTGTTGCCCTCCTCGATGAAACGGCCAGTCATGCTGAGACCTCTTCTCATACCACCATTTTTCATTCCAAAATCCAATAACCCAGGATCCTGACATGTCTCAAAAAACTAAACCAAGACTGGCCGTAGTTAGCAGTAGTCATGTACACCATAAGTTTTATCGCGAAACGATTGCCCGTGATGCCATCGTCGTGGCTTATTCAGATCCTGATCAGGCGAAAATCGAAGAGGTGAGAGAGTTTTACGGCGATACCGGTCACCTTGACTGGCGCGACCTGCTCGATCCTGAGCTACGTCTAGATGGTGTGGTTAACCTTGCGCCGCATGATGAAATGAAAGACGTTTCACTTGCCTTTATTGAGCGCGGTATTCCAATCATTTTAGAAAAGCCTGGCGGTATCAACGCTGCTGAAGTTGAGGAAATCCGAAAAGCTTCGGACAAAGCTCAAGTGCCGATTGCCGTTGCCTTTATTCAGCGAGCGGGGCACCTCTGGAGCAATTTACAAAAGATCGGCAATCTGGACTATGCCACTTTTCTATTCCAGTCTGGGCCACCTGAGCGTTATATACTTCAGAGCCCATGGCTGCTTGAAAAGAAACGCGCCGGGGGTGGCTGCTTTATCAATCTGGCGGTGCATTACATCGATCTATTCCTTAAGGCCACGGGGGCGACTTCACTACGTGTTCAGGCCCAGTCACAAAGACGCTTGTCTCCCTTATATGATGTTGAAGACCGTATGAGCGCATTGATTACTACACCGGAAGGCGTATCGGCAGTGATTGAAGTCGGATACATATTCCCAGCGTCCCCAGATGTGCGTTACCTCTCTTATTCTGCCCGCGGAGATAATGGTTTTCTGGCGATAGATCGCAGTGGTGATATTGCGTTGACCAAATCGGGTGCTAAAGCAGAAGTGTCCAATAACAATGTCGATTCTGGTCCTTTGACGACGATTTTCATTGAGGCGGCGGTCGCGGGAGTGTTAAACGGTTTCTCTGGATTAGCAGGGATAGCCGATCTTCATCAAACTATACAAGTAGTTGATGCTGCTTATAAAAGTGCGGCTACGGGCGAAGCTGTCACCCTCGATATTATCTGACAGAATCCAGGTTAAATCGATCACAGAAAAAAGGCGGGGAAGCGTCGTCAATGACAGGATTGAAAATTACTAAAGTGCGGGCAATTTGCACTGCGCCTGAAAATCTGAATCTGGTCGTGGTTAAGGTTGAAACTAACGAGCCAAACCTTTATGGCATAGGTTGTGCCACCTTTTCTCCCAGGGCCAGGGCTGTAGCCGTATCGGTAGATGAATTTCTCAAGCCGTTTGTTATCGGACGTAACCCCGAAGATATAGAGGATATCTGGCAGGCGGCTTATCACAGCCCCTACTACCGCTCAGGCCCGGTATTGAACTGCGCGCTTTCAGGGCTTGACCAGGCACTGTGGGATATCAAAGGGAAACTGGCAGGTATGCCGGTCTATCAACTGTTTGGCGGTAAAGTCCGTCAGGCGGCTGATGTGTATGTGCATGTAAAAAGTGACGATCCTCTCGAACTTGTAGACCTGATCCGTCAGCATCGTGAAGAAGGATATCGCTATTTCCGCTGCCAGCCTATGTCTCCAGATCGCCTCGATATGCATCAGCCGCGCTGGGAACCTCGTCCTTACGCTTTGCAAGTACCGCGGTTATTTGAACATTTGCGGGCCGAATTTGGTATGGACATTGAGTTGTTGCACGATGTCCACGAGCGCCTCTCACCGATTAACGCCATCCAGTTAGCCAGGGCATTAGAACCGTTTAATTTATTTTTTGTAGAAGACCTCTTTGCACCTGAGGACAACGACTGGTTACACCATCTGCGCAGCCAAAGTTCGATAGCTATTGCCAGCGGTGAACTTTATACCAATCAGCATGAATATTTGCCGGTGATCCGTGAACGACTTATCGACTACATCCGGGTGCACATCCCGATGATTGGTGGACTGAGTCCCGCCAGAAAGTTGGCAGTTTTTGCGGAATTCTTTGGCGTTAAAACTGCATGGCATGGACCTGGAGATATGTCACCTGTAGGGCATACAGCGCAGCTGCATCTTGAACTTGCCAGCAGCAATTTTGGCATAAAAGAGGCGCATTTATACACAGAGCGGACCCTTGATATCTTTCCCGGAAGCTCAATTTTGCGTAACGGTTCACAGTGGGCAAACGAGCAGCCTGGTTTAGGGATTGATATCAATGAGTCGTTGGCGGCCAGATATCCCTTAATCGACCATCCTTATGCCGGAGCCTGGCCTGAAGTGCGGCGCCTGGACGGCACAATACTCAGGCCATAAATATACTGCGCGATAACATTATTTTTCAGGAAAAATTTGCGATGAAAACATCTTTAATATCCGCCGAAAGGCTTAAAAAGGAGGTTAAGACCACGGATTTTCTGATTTTCGATGCTTCCTGGTATATGCCGACAGAGAAGCGAGATACCCGTGCGGAATATCTGTGTGGTCATCTACCCGGCGCGAAATTTTTTGATATCGACGGCTTGTCGAGTCATCCCAATGAGTTGCCTCATATGCTTGCGGAAAAAGGCAGCTTCGAAAAGCAGCTACGCACGTTAGGGTTAAAGCAGGGACAAACCGTGGTGGTTTACGACACCGCAGGCATTTTTAGCGCGCCACGGGCATGGTGGATGCTTAAGGTATTTGGCATCTCTGATGTACGGGTATTGGATGGTGGATTACCTGCCTGGGTCGCTACGGGCGAGGAACTTGAAGTTGGTTTGCAACCCGTGGTCGAGGGCGATGTTTCACTGATTTCTCCGGGGCGTGAGGTGAGTGGCGTCGACGCTATTTTGCATAATATCAAATACGGCGACAGGCAGATTATAGATGCTCGCGGGGCAGCACGTTTTACCGGCGAGGAGGCGGATCCACGTGCTGGTGTGTCCCCGGGTCACATACCCGGTAGCATAAACCTCCCGTTTGCAAAATTACTGACCCAAACAGGTCATTTACGCCAAGAATCTGAGTTACGAGAGGCGTTTTCAGTAGTAGGTATCGATTTGTCACGTCCACTGACGGCTTCCTGTGGATCAGGCGTTACGGCGGCGATCCTGATTCTAGCCCTGACCCAACTGGGTCATAACGACCTCAACTTGTATGACGGCTCTTGGGCTGAATGGGGCGCACTTCCACATACAGAGAAAGCACAAGGTCCAGCGTAATAATGATCATTAATTTACCATCCGTTTTATCAACCGGTGGGTATAACTAGAGAAAATTGCCATGTTAGCTATTAACGTCGCGGGTCAGTATATTCAAGAAGAAGGGATTATCACCAAAATTGGCGACTATATAACGCAAGCTGCCAAAAACGTGCTGATTATCACTAGTCCCACAGCTTGGGCGTTGACCGGCCAGGCCGTAGAGCAAAGTCTTGGCGCACAAGGCGTGCAATATCGTGTCGAATGGCTAAACGGTGAATGTACGTTGGATACGATTCAATTATTCGCCGGGCGCGCGCAAATGGAAGGTATACAGGCAGTTATAGGGATCGGCGGCGGTCGGGTCATGGACACCGCCAAGGGCGTTGGCGAACTGGCCAATCAGTTGCCGGTAATCAATGTTCCTACGGTGGCAGCAACCTGTGCAGCCTGCTCGCCCAGCAGCGTGTTGTATAACGAACATGGCGCACGTATTGGCCTGATCAATGGCACGCGTGCTCCGGTTTATGTGCTGGTAGACAGCCAAATTATTGCCCAATCGCCTCCAAGGTTCCTTCGGGCTGGTATCGTGGATGCGCTGGCAAAATGGTATGAGTTCTCTCCATATCTTGAACGAGGTAATGGTGCACTTGGTCTGCTTGTAAAAACGCAAGCGGCAAAACTCTCGCTGGAAAGCATCCTTAATTACGGATGTCAGGCGGTTGACGATAACCGGCAGCAGAGAGTGACGACAGCGCTGCAAAATACCATTGCTGCCGTTATCTCTATAGCAGGTCTGGCTAATAGTGTTAAAGACGGGATACCTCGCTCAGGTATCGCCCATGAAATCCACGACAGCATGACTCACCATTCACAATTTCATCACTGGTTGCATGGTGAAAAAGTAGGTTTTGCATTAGTAGTTCAGGCTCTGGTGCAAGATCCTATTTTAAGCACACATCATGAACTGCTTGAGTTGCTGACGGTGTATCAAAGTCCTGTAAGTGTTGAACAATTGGGTATAGCCAACGAACCTCTACTGTATTCACAGATTGCCGCCAGAATCAACACACCGCCAGATGTCGTCTCCCGGCTTTCTTTTACCGTAAATCCGGAACTTATCGCCAAAGCTTTTGCGGCAACAGCAACAATAAATACGCACTATGGTGTTTATACCTCACGAATTGAAAATCCATTAGCTAGCTTACACTCATAAAAATAGGTGATGCCTCTAATTGGTTGAATCTGACGTACAATACGGGCTTTTGAGGTGCTCTTATGGCCCGTGTTTACGTCCATTGGGCTTTGTTGAATAAATCGAACTTTTGGCCGTAATCAGGATCAGATCACCACATCCCGACCCTATAGTGGTTTCCCGTGGCAAAACAAACGTTCAAAATCACCCACTGGGCTACCTACAACAAGGCGCTCATTCATCGGGGCTCACTGACATTCTGGCTTGATGAGTCGGCCATTCAGGCCTGGTATGACAAGCCCCACACGTCTTCACGTGGTCGTCCTCAACGTTATTCTGAGCTCGCTATTTCTACCGTACTGATACTCAAACGCGTTTTTTGCCTTACGCTGGGCCCCGCGCAGGGGTTTATTGATTCCCTCTTTCCCCTGATGAAAATTTCGCTCCGTTGCCCAGATTATTCCTGCGTCAGCAGGCGGGCTAAGTTCGTCAGCATCCCATTCAAAAACCCCACGCGCGGTGAAGTTACCCACCTTGTTATCGATTCCACCGGATTAAAAGTCTTCGGTGAAGGGGAGTGGAAGGTGAAAAAACACGGTCAGGAAAAGCGCCGCGTCTGGCGGAAACTGCACCTGGCGGTGGACGCCGATACGCACGAGGTTATCTGTGCCGACCTGTCCCTGAATAATGTGACTGATGCAGAGGCATTCCCGGGACTTATCCGCCAGACCCACCGGAAAATCAGGGTCGCTTCAGCCGACGGAGCTTATGACACCAGACGGTGCCACGACGAACTGCGGCGTAAGAAAATCAAAGCACTTATCACGCCGCGAACCCGCGCAGGTTACTGGCCGGCTGAATATGCCGATAGAAATCAGGCGGTTGCCTGGCAACGGCTGACGGGAAGCAATACGTACTGGAAATGGCACACGGCTTATAACCGGCGGTCGGTGGCAGAGACAGGGATGTACCGTGTCAAACAGCTGTTTGGTGGGCATCTTACGCTGCGAGACTACGATGCACAGGTCGGTGAAACTATGGCCATGCTCCGTGCGTTGAACAAAATGACGCGGGCAGGTATGCCAGAAAGTGTACGGATTTTCTGAGGAAGTCGGCGACGAGGGGAGCTTTTATCTAAATCCGATTTATTCAACAAAGCAAACATTATAAAAATTCGGAAATTACATTTTTCGTTTACATCTCGCAAGAATAAAGGTATAAAAACATTACTATAGTGAATGGAAAACAATGAGTTAGCTATATATTACAGATAGTTAATCCCTCAAGGCCCTTGAAGTAAGCGTTGTTATATTTTCATTTGCTCTGAATATACATAGCAAATGGCGGTAGCATTGTTGGTAAGGTCATGATACATAAGAAGTTAGTGTGCTAGTGAACTCGTGATAACACTCCAAACAATAACATACCTATGGTTTAATGATTTGTGCTTTAGGTTTAAAAATTACTAAAACTATATCAACCATTATTAAATATCATAAAAAAATGGGTATACAAAGTGCTGATTTATTAATGTTAAT
>NZ_AJHJ01000028.1 GCF_000257645.1 Serratia sp. M24T3 | reverse complement strand
AAGAATCCCGGGCCCCTTTTCTCGTGACCAGATTGGTGCAAAAAAAGTAGATCTTTTCAGAGGCCTCTGTGCATGGCGTTGGCCACGGCCCTGCGGGCTGCCTTCACTCAGTCGGGAGCCAAAAACGTCTCCCTTTCCTTCGCTTAGCGTAGGCCTGAGGCCGCCAATAGTAGCTAAAAAGAAAAACCGGCAACTCTACGGCGGTCAAAACCCGATCTCACAAAGATAGGTCTCTTAGGTTTGTTCGAGACTAGATATAACTTTTGTTTTCGTTTCTGAATTAATAAAACCGATATGCACAGAATGTCACCTTCAAATGAAAGTCTTTGTCAGAAGAAAGGTCTTTTAACCTAAGCTTAGGTTGCCGGTTTTTCTTTAATAGCCCTGATTGGCGGCCTCGGGGCGGCGCTGAGGGAGGGAGAAAGACGCTTTTGGCTTTCGAACGAACGAGGGGACCGCGCAGCGGCGCGACCAACGCCACACACAGTGGCAACTGAAACGAACTCATCATCTGGTGCCGTGCAGCTAAACGACACCAAAGGGGCGCGGAGATGCAAGAGGGCTCGCCCTGGAGACCT
Source organism: Serratia sp. M24T3 (assembly GCF_000257645.1). Classification (GTDB taxonomy): domain Bacteria; phylum Pseudomonadota; class Gammaproteobacteria; order Enterobacterales; family Enterobacteriaceae; genus Rouxiella. The sequence continues at coordinate 60,634 of NZ_AJHJ01000028.1, read as the reverse complement.
CTTGCCCGGTTCCGGCGCGGCCGGTTAAATGACCATTGAAATGAGTGAACCGGAAAAACGCCTCGGGGATTATTGACCTTAAAAAGTCCGTGCGCAGCACCTAAAGCCTGTGCGCAGCACCTAAAGCCCGTGCGCAGCATCTAAAGCCCGTGCGCAGCACCCAAAGCGCGGAGATGCAAGAGGGCTCGCCCTGGAGACCTCTTGCCCGGTTCCGGCACTGCCGGTTAAATGACCATTGAAATTCGTGAACCGGAAAAACGGCTCAGAGTTTATCCGCCTTTAACGTCAGGCATTAGACCGCAACTCCGATAGCGCTCTGGGTCGCCACCCAGTAAGCGCTGCGCATGAAGTTGAATTTTGAAGTTAAGCCTTGTGCAGCAATATAAAAACCTAGCTTTTAAGCTTAGGATCCAGGGCATCCCTTAATCCGTCCCCCAATAAATTAAACGCCAACACGGTTAAAAATATCGCCAGACTGGGGAAAATAGCCTCGTGAGGAGCAGTAACCATGTCCGCACGAGCTTCGTTGAGCATTGCGCCCCACTCCGGCGTTGGCGGCTGCGCGCCCATGCCCAGGAACGACAGGCTTGCGGCAGTAATGATTGAGGTGCCGATGCGCATGGTGAAATACACCACCACCGATGACAGCGTGCCGGGCAGAATATGGCGGAACAGAATAGTCATGTCCGAAGCGCCAATACTGCGCGCCGAATCAATATAGGTGAGATTTTTCAATACCAGCGTATTGGCCCGCACCAAGCGAGCGAAGGCCGGAATACTAAAAATCGCCACCGCGACAACAACGTTCGCCATGCCATTTCCCATTACTGCAACCACGGCAATTGCCAGCAAAATACCCGGAAAGGCAAACAGCACGTCACAGACGCGCATGGTTACCCTGTCCCACCAGCCTTCATAGAAACCGGCCATCAGCCCCAGCACTGTGCCAATCGCCGCGCCGAGGATAACCGATAACACCCCGGCCGCCAGCGAGATCCTCGCGCCCATCAGAATACGGCTAAAAATATCCCGCCCCAAAGAATCAACGCCCAACCAATGCAGCAGCGAAGGCCCTTCATTCAAGCGGTCATAATCAAAGTAGTTTTCAGGATCGAACGGCACCAGCCATGGCGCCAATATTGCTGCGCCAATCAACAGAACAACAAATACGCCGGCGACCAGCGCAATATGCTGCTTGCGAAAACGTCGCCAAAAAGCGCGCCACGGCGTGCGTACCGGCTTACTGCTTACCGTTTCCTGTGTGACCAGTGGCATGGAGGCCAGCGCGGCTTTGCGTCGCCAGTTTTTCATGCGCTTACTCACTTGTATCGAATTGAAGGATTGATGACCGCATACAGCATGTCGACCAACAGGTTGATAAGGATAAACTCCAGCGAAAACAGCAATACTTCGGCCTGAATCACCGGATAATCGCGCATTTCTACCGAGTCGATAAGCAAACGGCCCAAGCCCGGCCAGTTGAACACTTTTTCGACAACAATCGAACCACCAAGCAAAAATCCGAACTGCAATCCCATCATGGTGACTACCGGAATCATCGCGTTACGCAGCCCGTGTTTAACGACCACCACCGATTCACGCACGCCTTTTGCCCGCGCGGTGCGCATGTAATCTTCCTGCATCACCTCGACGAAGGAGGCTCTGGTAAAACGAGCCATGATTGAGGCCACCGCTGCGCCAAGGGTGATCGAGGGCAAAATGTAGTTGCGCCAGCCATCCGCGCCAATAGTTGGCAGCCAGCCAAGTTGTACGGAAAAAATCTGCATCAGCAACATGCCCAGAGCAAACGCCGGGAACGAAATTCCCGATACGGCGAGTGCCATGCCCAAACGGTCAGGCCAGCGGTTGCGCCATACCGCAGATACCACGCCAATAATCAGTCCAAAAATCACCGACCACAGCATGCTGGTCAGCGTGAGATACAGCGTCGGCATAAAACGCGAGCTGATTTCATCGATCACCGGTCGTTTCGAGACCATCGACTGCCCAAAATCACCACGCAGTGCGTGCTCGAAGAAAATCAGAAACTGCTGCCAAAGAGGTTTATCAAGACCAAGTTCCTGACGCACCATATTCACCACGCTCTGATCGGCATCTTGCCCGGCCAGCATGCGTGCAGGGTCGCCCGGCAGTAGATGGACGAATAAAAACACCAGCACGGCAACAATCAGCAGCGTCGGGATTAGGCCGAGCAGTCGCTTTAAAAAATAATTGAGCATAATTAATCAGGATTTTTCATTAGATATTCTATTCACACGTTGTCCCATCGACGTTTTAAAACACCATCGCCCCTGGCTGCCGACACTCACTCCAAGGCTTACCAGAGCAAGTATCGGAGTGAGTGCATTGCCACCCGTAGATGAAATCCAATCGGACGATGAGTAAGGGCTATTTCACGTCTGCATTATCAAAGTTGAATGAAGTATCGGGCATCACGTAGAAGCCGGTCAGGCGCTTATTACTGGCTGACAGCAGGCGCTCGGTTGCCAGGAAAGCCCAGGGGGCATCGGCCCAGATACGGTCCTGCGCGTCTTTATACAGCTTGGCCTTCGCTGATTTATCAGTCGTGTTCAGCGCATCGCTCAAATCTTTATCGACCTGCGGATTGCTATAGAACGCAGTATTGAACTGCTTAGGTGGTGCAGATTGAGTAGCAAACAGCGGCGTTAGTGCCCAGTCAGCTTCACCGGTAGAGGCCGACCAGCCAGTGTAGAACATCCGCAGGCCCGACTCTTTCTGGCCGACGTTCTCAACCTGAGCGGCACGCTGCGCGGCATCAAAAGCAGTCACAGTGACTTTAATCCCTACCTGCGCCAGCTGCTGCTGTGCGAACTGAATGACTTTCTGCGCGGTGCTGGAATTGTGTGACGACCACAGCGTAGTAGTGAAGCCGTTTGGATAACCCGCCTCTTTCAGCAACTCTCGGGCCTTGGCCGGATCGTAAGGCCATGGCTGATATTTTGCAGAATATTCGATACTGGTCGGCAATGGCCCTTCAGCAGGCACCGCGTAACCGGCAAACGCCACTTTAATCAGCGCCTGTTTGTTAATGGCATAGTTGATAGCCTGACGGACTTTTAGATTATCAAACGGCTTTTGGGTAACGTTGAAACTGATGTAACGCTGCAAAATCGATGGCGAAGTCACCAGATTCAATTTGCTGTTTTTTTCCAGCAAAGCCGCCTGCTCATAAGGCACCGGATACGCTAAATCGGCCTCACCGGTTTGCAACATTGCAGCACGGGTATTGTTATCAACCACTGGCCGCCAGGTGATGGTGTCCAGTTTTGGCTCGCCTTTTTTCCAGTAGCCGTCAAACTTCTTCACTTTCACGAAATCAGTCTGATTCCACTGTTCCAGCGTATAAGGGCCTGTTCCGACCGGATGGAAACCAATGTCTTTGCCGTATTTGCCCAGCGCCGCAGGTGAGATCATCACCGCAGAAGGGTGTGCAAGATTATTAATAAAGGCTGAGAATGGCGCTTTCAGAGTGATCTTGACGGTATCAGCGTCAATCACCTCGGTTTTGGCAATCATCTTGAACAGGTTGTAACGTTTGAGATGGCTGTCAGGATTGCTGGCGCGATCGAGGTTAACTTTTACCGCTGCCGCATTAAAATCGGTGCCATCCTGGAATTTGATCCCCGGATGCAGCTTGATAGTGTAAGTCAGGCCATCCTGGCTCACGGAGTAGCTGTCTGCCAGCACGTTAACCAGCTTCATGTCTTTGTCAAAACCGAACAGGCCCTGATAAAACGATTTTGCTACCGCCTGAGAGAGCGTGTCGTTGGCGTCATACGGGTCCAGTGAGGTGAAGTTTGAACCAACTGCAATCACCACATCCTTCGCTGCCCAGACTGAACCGGAAGCCATTGCGCTAAGCATTACCGTCGCCAGAACGGCTCTGCGCATCATTTTCTGCTTCATACTGATTTCCTTTTCCTTAGACCCTGTCGATAAAGCTCCCTGTAAGTTGGGCGCTCCTTAATAAACGCCGGCAATAGCATGACGAGCAACGTAATGCCCCTCAGACACTTTCACCAGCGGTGCAATAATAGGCTCATCGCCGATCGCTCGGATCGGACTTGGGATTTCATCCACCAGCAGCGCCTGTTCAACACGTCGATGTTGCGGGTCCGCCACTGGCACCGCAGCCATAAGCTTGCGGGTGTAGGGATGCTGCGGATTTTCAAACACCGCCGCGCGTGGCCCGATCTCGACAATTTGCCCGAGATACATAACCGCGACGCGATGGCTTATCCTTTCTACTACCGCCATGTCGTGCGAGATAAACAGAAACGCGATGCCAAATTCTTTCTGCAGATCCATCAATAGATTGACGATCTGCGCCTGTATCGAAACATCCAGCGCCGACACCGACTCATCGGCAATCACCACTTTAGGATTCAGTGCCAATGCGCGGGCAATACAGATCCGCTGACGCTGACCGCCTGAAAATTCATGCGGATAACGCTCGGCGTGCTCCGGCAATAGCCCAACTTTCTCCAACAGCCATGAAACCCGCTCTTTTGCCTGTTCACGACTGCCAATTTTATGGACCAGCAGGGGTTCCATGATGGAATATCCCACCGTGAGGCGCGGATCGAGGGAGGCGTAAGGATCTTGAAAAATAAACTGAATATCACGTCGAAGATGTTGTAGCGCAGAACTGGAAAGCTGCCCGGCATGTTCGCCATCGAACACAGTTTTGCCGTTAAAAATAACTGAACCACTCTGGCTTTCGACCAGCCTGAGCAATGAACGCCCAGTGGTAGATTTGCCGCAACCGGATTCTCCAACCAGTGCCAGGGTTTCTCCGGGATAGATATCGAAGCTCACCTTTTCCACCGCGTGCACATAGCGGTTTATACGATTAAACAGGCCACTGCGTAACGGGAAACGAGTCACCAGACTGCGCACCTTCAAGATAGGAGCGGCACCTAGAGTTAAAGTCTTTTGAATCAAGGAGGAGTCATCAACGGGCTGATCGTTGACTTCGGTATTTAACAGCGGGAAACGAGCGGGTAGCCGAGTGCCTTTCATTGCGCCAAGTTTTGGCACCGCAGCCAGCAACGCGCGGGTGTAGGGATGCTGCGGCGCGGCAAATACGCGACCAACTTCACCGCTCTCAACACTTTCACCTTTATACATCACCAGCACACGGTCGGCGATTTCGGCCACTACGCCCATATCGTGAGTAATGAAAATCACCGCCATCTGCATCTCTTGCTGCAGCACGCGAATCAGTTGCAGAATTTGCGCCTGAATGGTGACGTCCAGCGCGGTGGTTGGCTCATCGGCAATCAGCAGCGCCGGTTTACACGACAGCGCCATCGCAATCATCACTCTCTGGCGCATCCCGCCGGAAAGCTGATGCGGGTAACTATCAAGAATATTTTGCGCTTCGGGAATGCGCACCAGCTCAAGCATGCGCAAAGCTTCTGCACGCGCGGCGGCATGGTTTTTGCCCTGATGCAGACGGATAGATTCGGCAATCTGTTCGCCGACCGGAAACACCGGGTTAAGCGAGGTCATCGGCTCCTGAAAAATCATCGCCATATCCGCACCGCGCAGCTTGCGCATCTCGGACTGACGGGCGGCAGTCAGGTCAACAATCTGCCCGTTACGACGCCTAAAATCGATTTTTCCCTGATGAACCTGGCCACCACCCTGCTCCACCAGGCGCATCAATGCCAGTGAGGTGGCGGATTTCCCGGAGCCTGATTCCCCGACGATCGCCAGCGTCTCACCACGTTTCACCTCAAAGTCGAGATGACGCACTGCCTCAATCGCCTGCCCCTCGTGCTCGAAACGAACGCTGAGACTGCGCACCGACAGCACTTGATCGTCAAGCATTGTCGGTGCCGAAAGCGCGTGCTCGCGGGAAATTGTCTGACTCATCACGACTCCTTAACCATGTACTTCTCCCTGAATTTCTTGAAACTCACCTGCTGATTAGCAATAACTTCAGATATTAACGATAAATTGCCACTTCTGGCGCTTTGCCAACGTAGGCAAAACCGCGATACATACCTTCGCTGTTAAACGGCAGGCGTACATTGCCGAAACGGTCGATGGCTATCATGCCACCCGAGCCTTCCAGCGCCACCAGCTTTTCCATTACCACTTTATCGGTGGCCTGTTCGAGTGTAAGTCCTGCGTACTCAATCAGCGCGGCGACATCATAGGCCGCGACTGTGCGCATAAATACTTCGCCAGTGCCGGTGCTGGAGACTGCGACCGTTTTATTGCTGGCATAGCAGCCTGCGCCGATAATTGGCGTATCGCCAACGCGGCCAGCCTGTTTATTGGTCATTCCGCCGGTTGAAGTCGCAGCAGCCAGATTACCCATAAGATCCAATGCAACGGCACCAACAGTGCCAAATTTGCGATCTGGATCTAAAGGATCGTCAGAAATATTGGCATTTAAGCTCGCCCCGTCATGATCAAGCATGACGCCATCGGTTTTCAGAGCGCGTTGCAGTTGATCGAAACGGTCCTGAGTGAAGAAATAATCTGCCGACACCATTTCTTGCCCGTGCTCACGCGCAAACGATTCCGCGCCTGCGCCGGTAAACATTACGTGCGCGCTCTGTTCCATCACTTTACGGGCGGTCAAAATCGGATTGCGGATGTGACTGACGCAGCTGACAGCGCCGGAATCCAGTGTGCGGCCATCCATAATACAGGCATCGAGTTCGTGAGTGCCCTGATGGGTAAATACCGCGCCGGTTCCGGCGTTGAAAAAAGGACACTCTTCCAGCAGGCGAACCGCCTCGGTCACTGCGTCAACCGCGCTGCCACCCGCTGCCAAAATTGCCTGCCCGCTGCTGACGATCTCTTCCAGCGCCTGTAAATAAAGACGCTCTTTTTCGGCGCTCATTGCCTGGCGAGTTATCGCCCCAGCGCCACCATGAATAGCAATTACCGCCACCGGTGACGTTGAATCAGGTGTTCCGCCTATCACTACAGTTTGAGATATGGTCATTTTTTCGCTCATGTGCCACTAAGGCCGCCTAAAGAATAGTCCAGGATTTCGACTATATTTAGCCGTGCAGAGTATGTAAAGCTGAAAATTAAGTCCATCTTGATGAGGCTAATTGCTTAGATTATTTATAGAAAATAACGCGCAGGAATGAATAACCGACGGCGGATAAAACGAAAAAAGGAAAACCAGCGGCGCTGATTTTCCTTCTTGATATTGAGGGGCTCAACTATGAGAGACGCGCTGCAAGCTATTGATCCAGCCATAGGAAGGCGGTGGATCAACGCGACGTGCCCTACCATGGCGGCGTTGAATCAATCCTTTGTCTTGCATTTCGTTGAGGTCACGGCGAATTGTTTCCAGACTCACCTCTAACCAAAGCGCTAACTCATTAACCTGAACTACCTCATGTTGATCCACCAATTTCAGGATGGCCTGATGGCGGTTTTTTTTCATCACGATGCAACTCCAGACGCAAAAGACAATTTTATGTGACACCCATCACACAAAGGCCAGTAATAATACGCCGATTGCAGGATCATTTATGCGATCGATCTCATTCTTTTAGAAGATTTTAAGAACTTTTTAAGCTTAAGATTGCTGATCTGCTGCTATTCAGATCTTAAAAATCGCTTATACGTTTAGAAACGTTCAAGTCACTGAGTGCTTTTCGTTAGCCGTTCGTTTGGGCGCACAGGGCTTTCTCTGGCATAATCAAAGGATATTTCTCACCATCAACCGGCTCGCCTTTTGCCCCTTCTCGGCCGGTAATAAAAGGGTTTAATGATGGAAAACACGTTTACCTCGGGCCTGATTTCGCTGCAAGAAGCGCTGGACAAAATGCTCTCGCAGACCTCGCCGTTAACTCAGGCAAAAACTGAATGGCTGCCACTTACCGAATCCGCAGGCCGCATCACCGCCAGCGCGGTGCGTTCTCCGGTATATGTACCTCCGTTTGATAATTCGGCTATGGACGGGTATGCCATTCGCAGTGCGGAATATCGCGAAGATGCCGTATTCACCGTGGCCGGTAAAGCCTTTGCTGGCGCGCCTTTCAACGGTGAATGGCCTGCCGGAAGCTGCATCCGCATCATGACTGGTGCGCCCGTGCCCTCCGGCGCAGACGCGGTAATCATGCAGGAAGAAGCGGAGAAAACCGATGCGGGCGTGCGTTTCACTGTGCCGGTTGAAAAAGGTCAAAATATTCGTCTTATCGGCGACGATATCCGTCAGGGGCAGGAGGTTTTAGCCGCCGGCGTGCGACTGGGTGTAGCTGAACTGCCGCTGCTGGCTTCTTTGGGAGTTGAGAAAGTCGAAGTGAATCGCCGTCTCAAAGTGGCGGTATTTTCCACTGGTGACGAGTTACAGCCGGTCGGCACGCCATTAGAAGAAGGCCAAATTTACGACACTAACCGCTTTGCGGTTCACCTGATGCTCGATCAATTAGGTTGTGAAGTGTTGGATTTAGGCATTATCCGCGACGATCCGGCAGCGCTACGCCAGGCTTTCCAACAGGCCGACAATTATGCTGACCTGGTTATCAGCAGCGGTGGTGTCTCAGTCGGCGAGGCTGATTACACTAAGTCGATGCTCGATGAAATCGGCCAGATTGGCTTTTGGAAGCTGGCGATTAAACCGGGTAAACCTTTCGCCTTTGGTAAATTGAATAACGCGTGGTTCTGCGGTTTACCCGGCAATCCAGTTTCAGCCGTGCTGACTTTTTATCAGTTGGTGCAACCGTTGATCGCCCGCCTTTCTTCACACACTGACTGGCGCTTGCCGCCGCGCCTGCGCGCCAGAGCGGCGAGCAACTTTAAAAAAACGCCTGGTCGTCTCGATTTTCAGCGCGCGGTGTTTGTGCATAACGCGCAGGGCGAACTTGAAGCTCGAACCACGGGCCCTCAAGGTTCACACGTGTTCAGCTCCTACAGCCTGGCTAACGGCTTCGTGGTGCTGGAACGCGAGCGCGGCGACGTGGCGGTGGGCGAATGGGTCGACGTTGAGCCATTCAATGCCTTGTTAAAAGGATAAACCGATGACACTGCCAGAGCTAAGCGATGCGGAAACCCTGCGCTACAACCGGCAGATTGTGCTGCGCGGTTTTGATTTCGACGGGCAGGAAAAGCTTAAAGCCAGTCATGCGCTGGTGGTGGGTCTCGGCGGGCTGGGTTGCGCCGCCGCGCAGTATTTGGCCGCGGCGGGGGTTGGCGCGCTTACCCTGCTCGATTTCGACACCGTTTCGCTTTCTAATCTGCAACGCCAAATCTTGCACAGCGATGCGCGTATCGGCTTAAAAAAAGTCGACTCAGCAGCCATCGCGCTGGCAGCGATTAATCCCCACGTCATTCTTAATACTGTCGATCATCAACTCGATGCCGAGCAACTTTTGAAGCTAATCGACGAATGCGACATCGTGCTCGATTGCACCGATAACGTCGAAACGCGCAATCAGCTCAATAAAGCCTGCTTTACGCTAAAAAAACCGCTGGTTTCTGGCGCGGCAATCCGCATGGAAGGGCAAATCAGCGTTTTCACCCACCAAGACGATGAACCTTGCTATCGCTGCCTGAGTCGGCTGTTTGGCGAGCAGGCGCTTAGCTGCGTGGAGGCTGGAGTTATGGCACCGTTAGTGGGCACTATCGGCAGTTTGCAGTCTATGGAAGCCATCAAGCTGCTGGCGGGCTTCGGGGAAATTAAAAGCGGCAGATTGCTGATGTATGACGCCATGACGCTGCAATTTCGTGAAATGAGGTTGGCGAAAAATCCGCATTGCGAGGTTTGTGGCAAATCAGCTTAGTCCCCATCGCTGATTTAAAGCATTAAAAAAGCCGGTTATCAAAACCGGCTTTTTTTCTATTGATTTCAAAAAACTAGCATTTGATAATTTCAGAAAACTAGCATTTGATAATTTCAAAAAACTAGCTTTCCAGAATCAGCTTAAAACGCTTAGCTATTGATGCCCTGGCTGCGCAGGTAATCTTCGTAATTACCGGTGAAATCAGTGATTTTGTTCGGCGTGATCTCGATGATTCGGCTCGCCAAAGAACTCACGAACTCACGGTCGTGGGAAACGAAGATCAGGGTGCCTTCATACATTTCCAGCGCCATGTTCAGCGATTCGATGGATTCCATATCCAGGTGGTTGGTAGGTTCATCCATTATCAGAATGTTTGGACACTGCATCATCAGTTTACCAAAGAGCATACGGCCCTTTTCGCCACCAGAAAGCACTTTAACTTTTTTCTTGATGTCGTCCTGACCAAACAGCAAACGCCCCAGAACACCGCGCACGGCCTGCTCGTCGTCTTTTTCCGATTTCCACTGGCTCATCCAGTCGAATACGTTCATCGTTTCGTCGAACTCGTACTCGTGATCCTGCGCGTAGTAGCCAATCTTGCAGTTTTCAGACCATTTTACGGTACCGGCATCGGGCAGCGAATCGCCTACCAGCGTTTTCAGCATGGTGGTTTTACCGACGCCGTTTGCACCCAGAATCGCCACTTTTTCACCCACTTCCAGCATCAGGCTGAAGCCTTTGAACAGCGGGCCGTTGTCGAAACCTTTAGTAATCTTGTCCACTTCCAGCGCATTACGGAACAGTTTTTTATCCTGCTCGAAACGCATATAAGGATTCTGACGGCTTGAAGCCTTGACTTCATCCAGCTGGATTTTATCAATTTTCTTGGCGCGTGAAGTTGCCTGCTTGGATTTGGAGGCGTTGGCGCTGAAACGGCTAACGAAAGATTGCAGCTCGGCGATCTGAGCTTTTTTCTTGGCGTTATTAGCATTCAGAAGATCACGAGCCTGCGTTGCCGCCGTCATGTATTCGTCATAGTTGCCTGGGTAAACGCGCAGTTCGCCGTAATCCAGGTCAGCCATGTGAGTACAGACCATGTTCAGGAAGTGACGGTCATGCGAAATAATGATCATGGTGCTGTTACGCTCGTTCAGCACCTGCTCGAGCCAGCGAATAGTATCGATGTCGAGGTTGTTGGTTGGTTCGTCGAGCAGCAGGATCTCTGGATCGGAGAACAGCGCCTGCGCCAACAATACGCGCAGTTTGAAGCCGGGAGCAATTTCGCTCATCGGGCCGTAATGCTGCTCAACCGGGATACCAACACCCAGCAGAAGCTCACCAGCACGGGATTCAGCGCTGTAGCCGTCCATTTCACCGTAAGCAACTTCAAGGTCAGCGACTTTGTAGCCGTCTTCTTCGCTCATGTCGGCCATTGCGTAGATGCTGTCGCGCTCTTCTTTTACAGCCCACAGCTCTGCGTGGCCCATAATAACGGTATCAAGCACGCTATATTTTTCGAAGGCGAACTGATCCTGACGCAGCTTACCCAAACGTTCGTTGGGATCAAGCACGACGTTACCGCCCGATGGCACTAAATCGCCACCGAGGATTTTCATAAAGGTCGATTTACCGCAGCCGTTCGCGCCGATCAAACCATAACGGTTTCCGCCGCCAAACTTGACGTTAATATTTTCAAATAGCGGCTTGCTGCCGAATTGCATGGTGATGTTGTAAGTACTTAGCACAGAGCTCGCTCTTAAGTTTAATTGGATTCAATATAATCTATAGCTTTCATGATGCAGGAAGGCGGCAACTCAACGAATCCCCACGAGCTTACCAAGGTAAGTGACTAGCGTGAAAGAAAGCAGCCAACGCATCTGCAACTTGAAAGATAAAGAGTATAAGTGTGATTTGGCGCGCATTATGCCATAAACCGGCCAAGAGATCGTGCGAAGTTTTGGTGAATTATTGCGCTATCCAACGAGACAGCGCAATAGAAAGGCAGAGGCCCAGGCTGACAGGCTATGCAACCGAGGTTTATAAAGCCTTAAGGAAGCCGCTTAATACAAAGTATCAGAAGCTATAACCGATCACTGCGTAGTAGCCAAAACCGGTTGATTTGACGGTGAAATCGCCGTCACCGAAGTTCAACTGGGTGCCATCGGCCCACTGTCCGCCGTTGTGGAAGTAACGCGCCACCAGCGAATAATGCCAGTGCGCATAGTTAAGTGCCAAAATGTGGCTGGATGCAATCGAATGGTTGGTTCTTGCCGTGTTGTCGTTATCCGCAAGATGTGAGCCCCAGTCGAAGTTGGTAAAGCCGATATAGCTGACTTTCCCGCCCCACATTTCACCTAACGGCAAGAAGTATTTCACTTTGAAGCGGTAACCGTCCCATTTGTTTTCATTGGCAGCACCATAGTTTTGCCATTGATATTTTTTATAAATATTCAGAGACAGGTTTAACGGCGTGTGAGTATCGATGTCGGTACCCAGGCCCATGTACCAAGTATTCTGGCGGTTGGCGTTGTTAGGACCCTGATCGTAAATATAGTTGTTGGCGAAATACCACTGCTTGATCGGGCCGATGCTCAGATCTTTGCCGGTCAGTTTATCGATAGAGAAACGCGGTTCGATCTCGGTAAATACTGGAGAACCTACTTTTCTGTCCCAGATGCCGTTGTCGTTGCCGTTACCTACACCGAAGAATTTTGGCACATCGACATAACCGTAGAAGTCGAACCAGTCTTTATGCGCAAAGGCTTCGTACTCAAGATATAAGTCATTGTTTTCATGTGGTCCAAAACGCGTGTGGTAGCTGCCAACCACGTTAACGCTTTGATGCCACCAGTCGGAAACGTATTGATCCTTGAGATCGTCAGCAAGCGTTTGCGCACTGTACGAAGAAAGGAGAAGTGCACCTGCCAGTAAAATTTTAGTTTTCATGGGTTACCAGAAGCAAAAGGAAAGCAACTCCCTGGCGTGGGGAGATATTTGTGTATAAAAACGACCCTGCTAACAAGCCGACACATTCCGGAAATCGCACGTTCAAATAAACGTCACATCGGAAAATTCTGTATACGGCGTAATTGTTGTCTCTTAATTATCGACTCGGTCAACATTTGTCAATTTCAGTTTCATTTTCATACACACTTTATGTGATCGATGTCACATAAATTTCACGTTCTTATGCTTTTGCTTTCTATGCTTATGCTTTTGGCTCCTCCAGTGAGAAGGCAAAAAAAGGGGATAATCCGAAGATTATCCCCTTTAATCACGTCTTAACTGCCTAGAGCGTAAATTTATACTTAAACAGTTTTACTGTTACTCGCCTTCAGCGGCTCGCCGCGCACGGGAGCGCCGTTGGCCTGATAATACTCGGTGGTGCTGCGTGGCAGCGGCTGGCGACCACGAATAACATCAGCAATTTTCTCGGCAATCATGATGGTAGTCGCGTTCAGGTTGCCAGTAATGATTTGCGGCATAATTGAAGCATCAACTACGCGAAGATTCTGCAAGCCGTGAACGCGCCCTTGCCCGTCAACCACGGCCATCTCGTCGCTGCCCATTTTACAGCTACAGGATGGATGGAACGCGGTTTCAGCATGTTCGCGAATAAACGCATCCAGCTGTTCGTCGGTCTGCACCTCGATACCTGGACTGATTTCGCGGCCACGATAAGGGTCCAGCGCCGGCTGAGCCATGATTTCACGGGTAATGCGGATAGCATCACGGAACTCATGCCAGTCCTGTTCGCTAGACATGTAGTTGAACAGAATACTCGGATGCTGGCGTGGATCTTTCGATTTTACCTGCACGCGACCGCGGCTTGGCGAACGCATAGAACCCACGTGCGCCTGGAAGCCGTGTTCTTTTACACCATTACTGCCGTTGTAATTAATCGCTACCGGCAGGAAATGATACTGAATGTTCGGCCAGGTAAACTCTTCGCGGCTGCGGATAAAACCACCGGCCTCAAACTGGTTGCTTGCACCAACGCCAGTGCCATTAAACAACCATTCGGCACCAATTTTCGGCTGATTAAACCATTGCAACGCCGGATAAAGCGAAACCGGCTGAGTACAGCTGTACTGCAAATACATCTCCAGATGGTCCTGCAAATTTTCGCCCACGCCCGGCAAATCGTGCACTACAGGAATATCCAACGAATTCAACAATGCTGCTGGACCCACGCCCGAGCGTTGCAGAATCTGTGGAGAAGCGATCGCTCCACCACACAGCAGAACCTCGCGTTTTGCCTGAGCTTCAATCAGCTTGATATCGTCGCCTTTCATATAGTTGACGCCCACGGCTTTCTTGCCATCAAACAGAATGCGGTCGGTGGTGGCGTGAGTGACGATAGTCAGATTGGCGCGCGGTTTAGCCTGATCCAGATAACCACGAGCGGTACTCGCACGGCGACCTTTTGGCGTCACGGTGCGGTCCATCGGGCCAAATCCTTCCTGCTGATAACCATTGAGGTCGTCAGTTCGCGGATAACCCGCCTGAACGCCTGCTTCAATCATCGCGTGGAACAGCGGATTGTTGCCGGCTTTCGGCGTGGTGACGCTAACCGGGCCGTTATCGCCGTGGAAATCATTACCGCCAATATCACGGGTTTCTGCCTTGCGGAAATAAGGCAGGCAGTCGAGATAGCTCCAGTTTTCAAGCCCCGGCGCGGTGGCCCAATTGTCGAAATCCATCGCGTTGCCACGGATGTAGCACATGCCGTTGATCAATGAAGAGCCGCCCAGACCTTTACCACGGCCACACTCCATGCGGCGGTTGTCCATATGTGGCTCGGGATCGGTTTCATAGGCCCAATTATAGCGACGCCCCTGCAATGGAAATGCCAATGCAGCAGGCATCTGGGTACGGAAATCGGCACGGTAATCCGGACCGCCCGCTTCGAGCAACAGCACGCCGACGCTGCTGTCTTCGGTGAGTCGGGTCGCTAAAACGTTGCCGGCAGAACCCGCACCAATAATGATGTAATCGTAATCCATAAAAATCTCCTCTAGCAGTCGGCGGTTAAAACACCGAACTAAATTCGCCCAGCTCAACCTGCACGGATTTGATTTGTGTGTAATGTTCAAGCGTGCTGACGCCGTTTTCACGACCGACGCCTGAATGCTTGTAGCCGCCAACCGGCATTTCTGCCGCCGATTCGCCCCAGGTATTGATCCAGCAAATACCGGCTTCAAGCTGATGAATAACGCGATGCGCCGTGTTGAGGTCACGAGTGACCAGACCGGCGGCCAGACCATAATCGGTATCATTGGCGCGGCGAATCACTTCGTCTTCGCTTTCGTAAGTCAGGATGCTCATCACCGGTCCGAAAATCTCTTCGCGGACGATTTCCATCTCATCGCGGCAGTCAGTAAACACCGTCGGCGCGACAAAAGCGCCTTTGCCGTATTCGCCGCTGGTTACGCGTTCGCCGCCAATCAGCAGACGTGCGCCTTCACGTTTGCCGCTATCGATAAAGCGCAGCACGGTTTCCATGTGGGCAAAGCTCACCAGAGGCCCAAAGTTCACGGCTTCATCGGTCGGCTGACCCAGCTTGATGCGCTTGACACGCTCAAGAATTTTGGCTTCGAATTCGCCCTGCCGTGTTTTCGGTACAAAAACGCGGGTGCCGTTGGTACACACCTGTCCAGAGCTGTAAAAGTTAGCCATCATCGCGATGTCGGCGGCCTTGTCTAAATCGGCATCCGGGAAAATGATGAGGGGTGATTTACCCCCCAACTCCATGGTTACTTCTTTCAGCGTGGACGCCGAGGCGCTGGCCATGACTTTCTTGCCGGTCACGACGCCACCCGTGAAGGAAATTTTGGCAATACCGGGATGCTCGGTCAGATATTGACCAATTTCAGCACCCTTGCCGGTCAACACGCTGAACACGCCATCTGGCACACCGGCTGCGGTGTAAATTTCAGCCAGTTTCAATGCGGTTAACGAGGTGACTTCACTTGGCTTGAAGATCATTGCGTTACCTGCAGCCAGCGCTGGCGCGGATTTCCACAGTGCGATTTGTATCGGATAGTTCCACGCACCAATGCCTGCAACGACGCCCAGCGGTTCGCGACGAGTGTAAACAAACGCGCTGTCACGCAGTGGGATCTGCTGACCTTCAATCGCCGGGATCAGACCCGCGTAATACTCCAGCACGTCGGCACCGGTCACAATATCTACGGCGGTGGTTTCAGACAGCGGCTTACCGGTATCCAGCGTTTCAATTTGCGCCAGTTCGTCGTTACGATCACGCAGGATATCCACGGCCTTGCGCAGGATGCGGGAACGTTGCATCGCGGTCATCGCGGCCCAGATTTTTTGCCCCTTCTGCGCAGCCACAACCGCACGGTCGAGATCTTCGCGGGTTGCCGAAGCTACCTCGGCCAGAGTTTCACCGTTGGCCGGATTAATGGCCGGAAAAGTTTCACCGCCGGTGCTGTCCTGATAGCGACCGTCGATATAAAGTTTTTGCATGCCAAAGCGGGACATAAATTCTCCTGTATGAAAGCAAGCAACTTGTGCAGGCTTTTCAATGTTCTAACGGGCGGCAGTCTGCGCCAGCGATTCGATATAACGATGCGTAATTAATAACGCCTCCTGGCGATCGAATGCTTCGTGACTCAGCGCGCTGCGCAACCACAAACCATCAATCAGACCTGCCAGGCCTTTCGCTGCCAGACGCGCCTCGTGATGAGGTAAAAAACGTCGAAATTCGACGCAAAGATTCGAGTAGAGCCTTCTGCTATTCACCTGCTGTAAACGATACAGCTGCGGGTGATGCATGCTCGTGGCCCAAAACGCCAGCCAGGTTTTCATCGCCGGATCGTTGGTTTGCCCTTCGTCAAAGTTGGCTTGGGCAATCGCCCGCAGCCGCGCAGTCGGCGAATCATCGTTTAAGGTAGCAAGCCTTTGCTTGACGCTGTCGCCAAGGTGACTGAGCAAATAACGCATCGTCGCCTCAAGCAGGCCATTTTTGTCACGAAAATAGTGACTGATAATGCCGTTCGATACGCCCGCCCGACGAGCAATCTGGGCAATCGAGGCATCGTGCATGCCAACTTCATTCACGGCGGCCAGCGTCGCGTCAATCAACTGCTGTCTCCGAATCGGCTGCATTCCAACTTTAGGCATGGACTCCACTCCTGAAAAAGGCGTTTCGAAACGGCCATTTTGCGGGCTGTTTCAATGTTAATGAACGCCGTAACTGCCCCTATTAAACTTTTTTTTGATTGAACGTTCAATAAAAAATGCATATATTTTATTACCGGTTGGTAACCAGTTTGGGCAAAAAAGTGCTTAAAAAAGTTATCAATTTATTGAAAAACAATAAGTTTAAGGAATTATTTCCCTAAGCTTACTTTTTGGTAGTGATTGGAATTTATAGCCAGTGTACTCAGCGGATCTCCTGTCAGGACAAATATTTTGCCGATGCAAAAGCAGTCCTCGGTGTTCTTGATATGCGCTAAGGCGCGCTGCTTTTGCGTCCAATTACTCACCTGTTTTTTGTTTTTTTTACTTCTGATAAAACGGGAAAACGATGGCTTCTATTGAACTTTCGGATAAACCTAAAGACTCGCTAAACAAGGTGGTGTTTTTTACCTCGGCAGGATTGATTCTGGCCTTTACGCTGATGACCATTTTCTTTACCGATATCTCTGGAAAAGCAATTGGCGTGGCGCTGGAATGGGTATCGGCCACTTTCGGCTGGTATTACATGCTCGCCGCCACGTTATACATTGTATTTGTGGTGTTTATCGCCGCCTCGCGCTTTGGCTCGATCAAACTCGGGCCAGAACAGTCGAAACCTGAATTCTCGATGATGAGCTGGGCATCGATGCTGTTTGCCGCCGGTATCGGCATCGACCTGATGTTCTTTTCAGTGGCCGAACCCGTGACGCAATATATGCTGCCGCCCGAAGGTCAGGGGCAGAACATTGCTGCGGCCAGGCAGGCGATGGTTTGGACACTGTTCCACTACGGCCTCACCGGCTGGTCGATGTACGCCTTGATGGGCATTGCATTGGGTTATTTCAGCTACCGCTATAACCTGCCGTTGACTATCCGCTCCGCGCTGTATCCGATTTTTGGCAAGAAGATCTATGGTCCTATCGGTCACAGCGTAGATATTGCGGCAGTAGTCGGCACCATCTTTGGCATCGCAACCACCTTGGGTATTGGGGTGGTGCAGCTTAACTACGGCCTGAAAGTCTTGTTCCATATTCCAGAAAGTCTGGGGGTACAGGCGGCGTTGATTCTGCTGTCGGTGATTATGGCTACGGTTTCGGTGACCTCTGGCGTGAACAAAGGCATCCGCATCCTTTCGGAGCTGAACGTCCTGTTGGCGCTGGGTCTGATCCTGTTCCTGCTGTTCTTCGGCAATACTGAATTTCTGCTCAATGCTCTGGTGCTGAATATTGGCGACTACATAAATCGCTTTATGGGCATGACACTAAACACCTTTGCGTTTGATCGACCAACGCAGTGGATGAACAGCTGGACTCTGTTCTTCTGGGCCTGGTGGGTTGCCTGGTCGCCGTTTGTCGGGCTGTTTCTGGCGCGTATTTCTCGTGGCAGAACCATCCGTCAGTTCGTATTGGGTACGCTGATTATTCCATTTGTGTTCACGCTATTCTGGCTGTCAATTTTCGGCAACAGCGCGCTTTACCAGATCCTGCACGGTAATCTGGCATTCGCCAATGAAGTGATTGCTCACCCTGAGCGCGGCGTTTACAGCCTGCTTGCACAATACCCAGGCTTCACTCTTAGCGCCTCGGTGGCAACTATTACCGGCTTGCTGTTCTATGTCACTTCAGCGGATTCGGGTTCACTGGTGCTGGGTAATTTCACCTCCAAGCTGGTCGACATCAATAATGATGCGCCAAACTGGCTGCGCATTTTCTGGTCGGTGACCATCGGGGTTCTGACTTTGGGGATGCTGATGACCGACGGTGTTTCGGCATTGCAGAACACCACGGTGATCATGGGCCTGCCGTTTAGTTTTGTGATCTTCTTTGTGATGGCCGGGCTGTACAAGTCGCTGCGCCTTGAGGATTTCCGCCGCGCCAGTACGCAGCAGAACTATGCACCCGCCACACCGTCAACCGGAGATGCGGCGCTGAACTGGAAGCAGCGTCTGTCACGAGTGATGAATTTCCCTGGCACCACGCACACGCAGAAAATGCTCGATATTGTCTGTCGCCCGGCAATGCAGGAAGTCGCAAATGAGCTTGAACTGCGCGGCGCCAAGGTTGAATTCTCTGAGGCGCAGGCGCTGGAAGATGAAAAGCTCAATCATCTGGAGTTATTGGTCAAGCTGGGCGAGGAGCAGAACTTTATCTATCAGATTTGGCCACAGCGCTATGCCGTGCCGGGCTTTACTTATCGTGCTCGCTCGGGGAAATCGCACTATTACCGTTTGGAAACCTTCCTGCTCGAAGGGACACAGGGTAACGATCTTATGGACTTTACCAAGCATCAGGTGATCAACGATATCCTCGACCAGTACGAGCGACACCTGAACTTCCTGCATATTAATCGGGAAGCCCCGGGGAATACTCTGACGTTTCCCGAGTAGCGACTCGGGGGCGCTTTAAAGAGGGTTTGTGCGGCGCACGGGCTGGTGTGCTGCGGATAGCTTTAGGCGCAGCTCACAGCTTTTATAAGGTCAATAAGCACCGTGGCGTTTTTCCGGTTCACTAAATTTAATGGGGGAGTATCTGGAAGGGGGTTCTACGCCGGAACCCCAGATTTTTCCGCTCCCCCAGTTTCAGCCCGGCAACCAGTGCATCAGGGTCAATAATTTCATTGCTGCTCTCGAAGGTACAATGCCCTTTAAACAAACTGTGCTGACATCGACAGACGAGCCTGAAATATAGCAGGCCCTGAAAAGATAAGCTTTTACATCGAAATATTATCACTTGCCAAATTGCAATCTCTTGAAAGTTATTGATTTTAACCTTGCATAGATAATAATGTTAAATTTTTATTAAAAACAAAATCATCATATTGTCGAACATGGAATATCACGTCTTTTTCCTCTTTTAGCTGCGTCATGTCTATCTTTTCCGAGTCATTATTAATTTCCAGCATGCTAGCGACATCTTTCTTCCACTGACTGGAATTGGTTTTCAACGAATCTTTATGGAGATACCTTTTTATGAGTGCTATGGATACAGGGTCTTTGCTGCGGGTTTTCATCCAATCAGCAATGCTCAATGCAGGTAGCGAACCACCCAGATTAGATTGATATATGTAGCCCACATCGCTCCCGGCTGGTTTGTCTATCAAGAACATATGACCCAGACGTGCATCATTGACCAATACAACATAGCTTTTATCCTCAGTCATTTTCTCCAGCGCATCAGTATTCGAAGGATCTTTTTTTATCGTATCGACGGGGTTAACAGAGTGGTCATTTTCAACCATAAGTTTGAAGATATTTTGAGCTGAGAGGCCACACACAGGATCGGTTAAAACAAAGGGGTCTATTGTGGTTATCTCTATATAACTTTCAAGTCCGCCAAAAGCCTCAATAACTCCACTTAGTATGTTAATCATTTCAGCGTGATTTCTAGAGTTTATATGCTTTTCCCACTCGTCATTCCATAATAACCGATTACCTACTTTAGACTGGTGTAGGGCAAGAATTTTATCTATTCTTGTATGCCTGTCACTGGTATAAGAAGGACTGGCCGTTGATATGGCATCTGCTTTTTGTTTTTTTTGTGGATGCGCCATTTTATTATTTTCGTATGCTTGCATGTTTGTCTCCTCTATACATTCTTTAGTCTTATATATTGCAAAACACGCCAGCCATTTTTTAATTGGTTAACGAATAGCCTCAAGGCATATCAATCTGCAATTTTAAAACTGCTTCCTGCTCGCCCTTTCCCAGCATAGTCATTTACTGGTTTTACACTAGGCGGATGTATTCCACTGACAGAGAGTTGAAGTTAAGCCATGCGCAGCACAAAAAAGTTGCCTTTAGATTCCAAATCTAAAACCGCACTCTGTTCGGTTTAACAGAATTCAGCTTGATGGACATCCCGGCTTTTAATCCCCGCGTTTTCCATTTTTTCACGAGCTTCCTCGATGTCGCCCTGCTCTATCTCAAGCTTTTGCTGCGTCTTTCCTTCCAGCGGATTTAGCGCTAGCTCCACCATGATCGGGAAGTGATCCGAACCCATCGGCTCAAGGCGTTTCAGGTCGATTAGAGTGAATTCTTTACTGTGAAAAACGTGATCCAGCGGCCAGCGGAGCACCGGATAACTGGCGTGGAAAGTGTTAAACATCCCTCGGCCACGGCGCGGGTCCAGCAGCCCACTGATTTTCATAAATAAACGTGTAGTGCGCGACCAGGCCACATCGTTAAGATCGCCAGTAACAATAGTGGGATACGTTGCCCGCGCCGCCGTATGGCCGACCGCAATCAGCTCGCCATCGCGGTTGGTGGATTCGTCATCTTCCGTAGGGCTTGGCGGCATCGGATGCAAGCAATGCATCACAATTTCCTCGCCTCCCTGCAAACGCACTCGAAAATGCATCGAAGGGATCCCCTCTGCTACCAGATACTGAATTTTCGACTCAATCAGCGGCAAGCGCGAATAAACGTGCATACCATAGAGATTTTCCAGCGGACATTTGAGAGTGTATGAATAATTCGCCTCCAGCGGAGACATTTGCTGTTCCCACCACAAATTGGTTTCCAGCAGCACCACAATATCCGGCTGATTTTCTTCAATAATCTTCAGTAACTTTGCCGTATTACGATTAGTCATCAACACATTGCAGTTGATGAGTTTGATACGAGAATGCGTGGTGTGCGGTGTCTTTTTGACCTGAATGTTTGCCAGCCCTGTGTACGGGAAAATCCACCAGCTTTGATAAAGAGTACAGCCAAGCGCCAACAGCACGATAATCCACGCCAGAGGCCCACCGCCGGGCAGGAAACACAGCTCCAGAATTAAAAAAATCACCGATAACACCGCCATTTGCAGGCGCGGAAAATCCCAAACTCTGACCCACCAACGCTGGTTACGCGATAGAGGCAATAGGGTTAATAACGTCATAATCAGCGTGAGAATCGCTACCACAAGACGCGCATTATCCATTTATTCTTCTCAATTTGATCCCGTTGTTTGCACATGACACCAATTATGCTGATCCACCACGCCGCCATCAGGTGAGGAATAGCCTATACAACCTAATATACTGTCGAAAAGTTTCTCATGATAGGCCGGTGTTTTATTCTTCGCCATCAGTTGTAACTGTGCAAACCCCTGACGATTCTGATCGTTAGCCAAAAACTTGTCTGAAGCCCATACCATGATCGGCACTTCTCTCTGCTCGATAGGCGCACGATCGCGTGGTGTTCCGTGGAAATGCATGTTTTTCGATACGGATTCCCCGTGGTCAGCAGCATAAAATACGACAGCATTTTTATCGCGTAGTTGATTCAACACCTGCTCGAGGAAATAGTCGGTATAAAGCAGCGAGTTGTCATAAGAATTGATCATCGCTTGCGTAGAACAGGAATTATCTATCCCCATACACTCCGGCTGGTAACGGGCAAAACTGCGCGGATATCGTTCAGAATAAAGATAGTGCGAGCCTTTGGTATGCAGAATGATGAGATGCTTGCCATCAGGATGATTGGCGATAGAGTCTTTCATCTCATTAATTAGCAACATATCGTCAACGGGTTTACCGGTATTGCGCTTTTCGGAACCAATAGTTTCCCGTAAAGAGTAAGAATCAGCATTGGTTTTGTTGTAAAACCAGGCCTCGCTTTGCATGGAATAGAGGTCTGAGCTGAATCCTTGTTTTTTAAGTAACGAGAAAACGTTCATCTCTTTCAAAGTGCGTTCCGGATTATCCTGAGTCCCTCCCATTCGTACAAACATACAACGCAGGGAAAGCTTGGTTGCTGTATCACACGAATAACCTTGCAGCGCGGCCAGATTTTTTTCTTTATCGAGGTTGGGAGTATTGTCCCGCGCATAACCATACAGACCCATGTGGTCGCGCCGGGCACTTTCACCAATGACAAATACGACATACAAATCTTTAACGTCTTTGGGCGGAACATAGGTGAAATGTTTTGCCGGATCGAACAGATTTTTCGTGTCTTCAGATTGGCTGTAAGCGCTATAGGCGAAAAGTCCCAGTGCAGAAAGCCAGTTGGATGGCGAATAGGTTGCAGCAACCACCCCGCCATAACTCGCCATCATGCGATTATCGAGGCGATCATGAGCCTCTTGCTTGTGCTCCATCCACTTCAATGGCATTAAACAAGCCAGACCACTAACAAGCAGCAGTCCTCCTTTTAACAGTAGTTTTTGCCAGGTAGTCTCACGCAAGGCAGAACCGGGCATTTTGCCGCCCCACAGTACAATAAGCGGGATTAGACTGCCGATAAGGGTCCAGAGGAAAAAGTGAGTGCCTACCGACTCTTTCGAAAGGTCTATAGAGTCAAAGGCCAGCGCTGATGCGAGAATGCCGTAGCCAATATCGACATTAAAAACAATCATATAGTAGCCAGCGGCGAGCGAGCCGACCACGACAAAACTCATTAATATCCGATAGAAAGTTTTGCCGGTTAAGGACACTAGCGTGGTAATGAAGTAAACCAGAGCAAATGCGGCAATCATCTCCACCATTAGTGCCTGGGTATTGGCGTAATGGACTTGATGAAAACGACGGTAGAAAATAGGTAGGTTAAGTATTATTCCCAGGTATAACGCAATAAAAAGTGAAATCTTCTGTTGTATTAGTGCTTTTAATTTATACATCAATCAGTAATGACTCTTTTAAGGATTTGATAGCGAATACCACTCGCTCATTCCGAAGTCATTGCCCAGAGAGCACAAAAAGACAACGGATTACTCTATCAGACCCTAGGATTACAGAATCATTCTGCTTCTGTTCATGACTAAAACAAAATTATGTTACGAATTTTACCAAAAACCTATATATCAATGAGATAAATAAGCACAAAAAAACAATTATTTTGTATGTTTTAACTAAATTAGTTTTGCTGACGCGGAAACGAAAGAGTAAAACGCGTTTTACCGCCGGCCAGTGAACTAACCTGAACGCTACCATGATGCAGCGCCATAATAGCCTGAACGATAGATAATCCCAGCCCGTTTGAACTTCCGCCTTCGCTGCGAGAAGGGTCGGCGCGATAGAAACGGTCAAACAGTTTATCAAGCTTGTCGGCTGGAATGGCTGGGCCGGCGTTGTCGACATTTACCAGACTACTGTCCGGCTGATGATCCACCGAAACCTGTACCTCACTGTTTTCATTACCGTAATTGATGGCGTTGGCAACCAGATTACTCAAGGCACGCTGGAAAAGCAGCGCATCGGCAAACACCACGCCCTCGCCCTGGCAGTGCAACCGAATCCCCCGCTCCTCGGCCAGACCTTCAAAATAGTCGACCACGCGCAGCGTTTCATTCGCCATCGATAATGGCGTGATAGTCAGCACTGAGCGAGCATGGGAAGCGCGCGCAAGAAACAGAATATTTTCCACCATCCGTGAAATGCGCTCCAGCTCACCCATATTATTAGCCAGCAGCGTTTCGTATTCTTCGGTGCTACGAGTCTGATAAAGCGCAACCTGGCAATGTCCCATCAATGCGCCGACCGGCGTGCGGATCTCGTGGGCCAAATCGGCAGAAAACTGGTTAAGCCGCTGATAACCCTCCGCCAGTCTGTCCAGCATCTCGTTGAATGAGTGAATAAGCTGCTGTAATTCCAGCGGTGCTCCTTCTTCGCTCAATCGGGTAGATAAACTGGTCGGGTGAATTTCGGCAGCTTCCTGCGCCATTTTCTGCAACGGCCGCAGCCCGCGACGGATAACGATATAGCCCAGCCCGGCAATCAGCACATAGGCCAACAGCACCGAGGCAATAATTTCCCAGCGAAAAGCCACCAGCATCCGAGTTTCCCCAGCCATGTAATGCCCTGCCAGAATCTCCACAGTTTGGCCATTTCTCATCCGCACGTCGGCTGCGGCATAGCGCACCGGTATATCATCCATAGCCAAAATATGATGAACACTTTGTAAAGTGAGATTCTGGCCATCAGCGACAGCAGCGACCTCAGGCAACACGATATGACCGGGATTAACATTGATGATCGGTGACTGCCCCACCAGTTTAAAGCGCAAAATATCCTGCTCGTTGCCAAGCATGTTTTCGAATAATCCAGGATTTCGCGTCAGCTGCGTCAAAGGAAAGCTGTTACCCAGCAGTTGACGGAAATACTGCACACGACCCGCAACCTGATAGTCGGCACGGCGCACCATCTCTTTTTCCATCGCGTAATAGAGATAAAAACCTACGCTGCTGACCACCAGAGCGGCTATCAAGGCAAACAGCAAGGTTGAACGCAGGGTTAGTGAAAAAGTCGGTTTACTCATAATCACGTACTTCGCAGACATAGCCGATACCGCGAACGGTATGGATCAATTTCACATCATAAGGACGGTCAATTTTACCGCGCAGGCGTTTCACCGCCACATCAACCACGTTGGTGTCGCTATCAAAGTTCATATCCCAAACCTGTGAAGCAATCATGGTGCGCGACAGCACTTCGCCCTCGCGGCGCATTAATAAATGAAGCAGCATAAATTCTTTGTTTGTTAATGGGATAACCGTTTCCTGACGCGTCACTTTACGCCTCAGGACATCAAGATGCAGGTCAGCCAGCGAATAAGTGTCGGACTCACGCACCGTACCGCGTCGCAGCAGGGTACGCACGCGAAGCATCAGCTCGGTGAATGAAAAAGGCTTCACCAGATAATCGTCAGCGCCCAGCTCAAGGCCGTGGATCCTATCCTGCACTTCATCGCGAGCAGTGAGAAACAGCACCGGTACAGCGCTTTTCTTGCGCAACACTTCCATCACCTGCCAGCCGTTTAGCCCAGGCAGCATCACGTCGAGGATAATCGCGTCATAGCCCTCTTCCAGCGCCATAAACAATCCGTCGGCACCGTTTCGCGCCAAATCTACGCGATAGCCCGCCTCACTCAGCCCCTTTTTCAGGTAATCGCCAGTGCTGACGTCGTCTTCGATAACCAGTATCCGCATTAGTGCCTCTGTTCACTGCTATTCTTAATAAAGTCTATCAGTTCTGTCAGAAACCTTTGATGACAATATTGTCAT
The DNA here is from genome assembly GCF_000257645.1 of Serratia sp. M24T3. Taxonomy (GTDB): domain Bacteria; phylum Pseudomonadota; class Gammaproteobacteria; order Enterobacterales; family Enterobacteriaceae; genus Rouxiella. The sequence goes on along the minus strand of NZ_AJHJ01000028.1, from coordinate 34,644 downwards.
CAACTTGTCATCAGCAGGTCCCTGTTTGTCGTTCACTCTTACTATTATTAGTAAACAGAGTTAAACCAAGTAGCTGTTTTTCTTGGGTGATGCATTACCTGCTCTTTCCTCGATGGAACGAGCTTTGACTTCCTGTCAGTTTCTCATACGAAAATTTGGAGAGTAATATGATTAAGTCCTCACGCCTTGCCGGTCTGCTTTTATCTTCGCTGCTGATGACCAGCGGTGCTTTCGCAGCAGATGCCAGCAACGTTATCAAACCTACTCGTGGCACTATCGACTCAGTGACGCCAACGTCTCTGGTTCTGACCACCCGCTCTGGCGACAAGCTGGACGTTAAATTGACTGACCAGACTAAAATCACTCAGGTTACCGAAGGCAAACTCACTGATATCAAGGCAGACAGCTTTATCGGTACTGCGGCAGTTCCTCAAGCCAACGGCACGCTGAAAGCGCTGGAAGTTCACGTTTTCGCACCAAGCCTGCGCGGCAGCGGTGAAGGCTTTAACCCGTTTGAATCTGCCGATGGCAAAATCAACACCATGACTAACGGCACCGTCGGCAAGCTGGTTAACAGCAATGGCCGCACCCTGACCGTTAAATATCAGAACGGCGAAAAAACGGTAATCGTTCCAGACAATGTTCCAGTAGTTCTGCTGGCGCCGGGCGATCGTAGCCTGCTGAAAGCGGGTGCTCACATCGTTCTGTTCCCGGTTAAAGATGCGCAGGGCGCACTGGCAGCTCGCGGTATTGCAGCCGGTAAAGATGGCGTAACCCCACCGATGTAATTTGGCTTTTGCCATTGATAAATAGTTATGATTAACAGCTTCGGTCCGCCTCCCTCACGTGTCTGCGTTTCAGGGCGGATCGAAGCTGACCTCCCTCCAAGGACACTCTGATGCGTAAAAAAAGAATCCATCCCTGGCCGGTGAGAGTTTGTCATTGGGTCAATCTGCTGGTGATGATTGGCATGGTGATGAGCGGTTGGGGTATTTATAACGCCGACCCCATTTTCAGTTTTACTTTCCCGCAAAGCGCCACGCTGGGCGGCTGGCTGGGTGGCAACATTGGTTGGCATCTGGCGGTGATGTGGGTATTGGCAGCCAATGGGCTGTTTTATGTGCTCTGGGGCCTGTTTAGCGGTCACTTTAAACAACGATTTTTTCCGTTTACACCCTCCTCCGTATGGCATGATTTTGTCGGCGCTTTACGCCTGCGTTTGTCGCATAAATCAAACCAATACAATGCGGTGCAAAAGCTGATGTATGTTGGCGTCCTGCTATTGGGGCTGTTGCTGGTGTTTTCTGGGCTGTCAATCTGGAAACCGGTGCAGTTCAGCGGACTCGTTTATCTGATGGGTGGCTTTACCATTGCCCGGTACGTTCATTTTTTTGCGATGAGCGGCATTATGCTGTTCGTTATTGTTCACGTTGTCATGGTGTTACTGGTGCCTAAAACCTTGCCTGCCATGATTACCGGCGGCAAAACCGTGGCAAATAAACCAGGAGACAGCGCCGATGACTGATGAAAAAAAGCGTCCAAAAATCATCCTCGAGCCGGATCAACGCAAACAGTTGGTTAATATTCAACGCCGTCTGATGATTAAATCCGGCCTGACTCTTGGCGCAGTTTCCATGCTTACCGGCTGTAACATGCAAGACGGCGATGAAGTCGATAAAGTGTTATGGGCCATGTCGCGCTGGAATGATCGGGTTCAGGGATGGCTGTTCAGCGGGCAAAAGCTGGCACAAACTTATTCAGCAGACCAAATTACCAAACCGTTTCGCTTCAATGCTTATTATCCCGAATATAACGTTCCGGAAATCGATATTCCCAACTATCGGCTGGAAGTCTCGGGCAATGTGCAAAAGAAGGCGCCATGGACGCTGGAGCAGCTGCAGCGCTTACCGCAAAGCAGTCAGATCACTCGACTTATCTGTATTGAAGGATGGAGCGCAATTGGGCAGTGGAGCGGCGTGCCGCTGAAAACTTTTCTGGAAAACATCGGCGCCGACCTGAACTGCAAATATGTCGGTTTCAAATGTGACGACCGCTACTATTCCAGCATCGATATGGCCACGGCTTTGCATCCACAAACCATATTGGCGCTCGATTTTGGCGGTAAACCGCTGCCACCGGACTTTGGCTATCCTTTGCGCCTGAGAATGCCCACCAAGCTTGGTTTTAAGAATGCCAAACACATCGGAGCGATTTTTGTCACAGATAATTATCCGGGTGGATATTGGGAAGATCAGGGTTATAACTGGTATAGCGGGATTTAAAAGGCGGTTTCAAGACTGTCCAGAACAGAAATCATAGAACGCCAGAATAGAAAAACCGCCCCTAAAGGCGGTTTTTTTCGAAGCTGGATGGTCGGTATTATTATAACTTAAGACCATCAAGTTTCGGCAATTAGAAGCGGTAACCAACACCAGCGATCCAAGTACCAATGTCAACGTTTTTAACACGGCTCTGCTCGTAAGAGAAGTCCAGTGCAACGTTTTCGATTGGGTTGAACTGCAGACCAGCGCCGTAAGCTACGCCACCGTCAGTGTGACGATTTTTTTCACGGTCGATAGAAGAAGCATTACCAACCTGTTCGAATTTACCAACACCCATACCCACTAAGCCATAAGCACTGACCCAGTCATTGATACGGTAAGATGGACCTACGGTTACGCCGTAGTACTCACCTTTCTGGTAGTCATTCTCAACAGGTGAATGTGATTTGTTAAGATAGGTCAGGGAGCCAACAACGCCCCATGGGGTGCTTTCGAACTCGTAGCGGTATTTCAAGTTGAAACCTTTCGCTTTGTTCACAACACCTTGCGCATCACCCTGTGCATAACCTACAGAAACAGTGCTGGTGTTATCAACCGCAAACGCAGTTGAAGTGCTTAAAGCTACTACGCAAGCTAATGCGGAAAGACATGCAATTTTTTTCATAACCACCTCAAAAAAGGGAACCAAATTAACCTTCACCATTAAAATATAACAAAAAGTTCCGTGAAACTCTGCCTCGAATAAGATGTCCAATGCATCAAATGGTGTAACAGATAGTTTCCAACACCACTTAACTTGTTATAATTTAACGACTTTATTGACTAAAAATTATAAGACAAACTTATTGAACTTTTTCATATTAGCAGATAATTCTTAATTATTTGGATAAATATTCACCACTTACTGAGTAAAATTGTCCGAGTTTGGCCTTAGTCACCAATTTTTTTTACAATCTGCCCACACTAATACTCCAAAGATTTTGTCTTGCCAGTACAATGACGGCGTTGATTTGCTCTCTTTACCATGTATGGACACAGAATCTTTGAAAAATAATTCTTTAGAAAACCAGACAGGTTCTTCAGCGCTTGAAGATACTGCGCTCAGTTCTGTAAAAGTTCACCATCCGCTGATTGCCGTCGCGATGATCCTCATAGCCATGCTCTCTTTACAGGGAGGAGCCGCTTTGGCGAAGTCTTTATTCCCTCTGGTTGGTTCTCAGGGAGTGACGGCGCTGCGCCTCGGCATGGGATCAATTATTCTATTGGCTTACTTCAAACCCTGGCGCCTGCAGATGCGCGGCGGCAATATTCGCTCGCTGCTTATTTACGGGCTGGCGCTGGGTTGTATGAATTATACCTTCTATTTGGCAATTCGCACGGTGCCGTTGGGAATCGCAGTGGGTTTGGAATTTACCGGGCCGCTAGCGGTGGCGATGTTCTCCTCGCGCAAGCCCGTTGATTTTGTCTGGGTGCTGCTGGCGGTAGTCGGATTATGGTTCCTGCTGCCAATTGGACACAGCGTTTCAGGCATTGATCTAACCGGGGCCTGCTTTGCGTTGATAGCGGGCGCTTGCTGGGCGGTTTATATTCTGGCGGGTCAACGTGCTGGCAGCAGCTATGGTCCTGGAACGGCCGCCCTGGGTTCAACCATTGGCGCATTGATATTCTGCCCCATAGGTATCATGCAGGCGCACAGTGGGCTGTTTAGCCTCGAAATTCTGCCTATCGGTCTGGGTATCGCCCTGCTCAGCTCCGCCCTGCCATACTCGCTGGAGATGATGGCGCTGACTCGGCTACCGGCCAAGACCTTTGGCACGTTAATGAGCATGGAACCCGCGATGGCGGCATTTTCCGGCATTTTGTTTCTTGACGAAATTCTAACCCCGACACAATGGCTGGCGCTGGTCGCCATTATCGCGGCTTCGGCGGGTTCTACGCTGACCGTGCAGAAGAAGAACAAAATTCGTGCTATTAAAGTTGATCCGCAGTAAAGCTTTGCGTCACTAAGATAATGAAATCATGAGATTGCAAAAAAGATCGAAAATAGTTCATTTATTTTGATCTTTTTTGCATCCAAAACGCAGGGTTGATTCGTATGTATTGATGTCAGGCAAACATCTTACCGACCCAACCTTAAAGGATTACATCATGAAAACATTTATCCGTACCGCTCTGTGTGCTTCAATTTTGTTCAGCACCGCGTCAATGGCTGCAATGATGTCAGATAACACCACCATGGTGGGTGGTGCTGCAATGTACCCGTCAAAAAATATCGTTGAGAACGCCGTCAATTCTAAAGATCACACCACGCTGGTTGCCGCTGTGAAAGCCGCAGGCCTGGTTGATACACTTTCCGGCAAAGGTCCTTTCACCGTATTTGCGCCAACCAACGCCGCCTTCGCCAAATTACCCGCGGGTACCGTAGACAGCCTGGTCAAACCTGAAAACAAGGCAATGCTGACCAGCATCCTGACTTATCACGTAGTGGCCGGTAAATATGAAATGAAAGATTTAGAAAAATTGCTGAAAAAAGGTGGCGGCCACGCAGAACTTAAAACGGTAAACGGCCAGGCACTATGGCTGATGAGTAATGGCCCACACAATATTCAATTAAAAGATGCTAAAGGCGACATCGCCAATATCAGCACTTATGACGTAAATCAAAGTAACGGTGTTATCGATGTTATCGATACAGTATTAATGCCTAAGTAAATTCAGTCTCCTATAATAATAAGCGGTATTCCCGTTGGAATACTGCCGGGGGAATGCAGTACCGCCGGTGTGCTGCATTCTCTAGTATTCAGGAAGAACGAATGAAAGACAGCGCCTTTGAAAATCCACCCGGCGATGGTGAACTGCATAAGCAACTGATGCAGGCCATGGCTAAAGGGGACCGTCAGGCTTTTGAGCAACTTTACCGTTTAACCTCCCCTCGCCTCTTTGCGGTTGCATTGCGCATGCTGCGCCGACATGCCTGGGCCGAAGAAGTCCTGCACGATAGCTATATAACTGCCTGGAACCGGGCATCTACCTATAATCCTTTGCTCAGTTCGCCGATGACCTGGCTGACGCACATTGTGCGTAACCGCTCGATTGACTGGATGCGCGGCAGTGACAATCAGCTGCTGGAGCTGGAAGAAGGAGCAGAGGAAAGTCTAAGTGATGAATACAGTCAACCGCTTCGCCGTCTGCAACAGGACAGCGACGCGAAAAAATTGGCGGAATGTCTGGGGCATTTACCCTCCGAACAAAGGCAAAGCCTGGTGTTAGCTTACTACCAGGGACTCTCGCATGGCGAAGTTTCCGACCACTTGCAACAACCTCTTGGCACGATAAAAAGTTGGATCCGTCGCGCCCTGGAACACTTAAAGAGCTGCGTGGGCCTATGAAAAACAGACGCGAGTATCGCGCCGCGCTGTCGGCAGAATATGCACTGGGAACGCTTCGCGGATCAGCACGCCTGCAGTTTGAACAGCAGATGTTGCAAGACCCGGAGCTGGCAGCAGAAGTTGCTCGCTGGCAGGAAGCCTTTGCCCAGTTGGATAACCATCTTGACCCTGTAGTGCCGCCCGAGTCAGTTTGGAAACGAATTCAGCTCCAGTTGCCACCCAAACCGTTGCCGCTTGAGCCGACGTTAGAGCATTCCTCAGCGAGCCAAAAATCACGCTCCCGCTTTAACCGTGCCTACATTGGCTGGGCGGTCGCGGCTTGTCTGGCTGCAGTGCTGCTCGTACCTAAGCTGTGGGAAACCTCCGGTTTGAAAAATACAGCGACAACCCCAGTTGCCGTATTGGCCAATAGCGGAGCAACACCCTCAGCTGGCCAATGGGTTGTCATGGCGAGCAACACTTCCCATCAGTTAACTATTACCCCATTGCATGCGGCTCAGGTCGCCAGCGATCGCAGTCTGGAACTGTGGGTAATACCGGCAGGGGGTAAACCAAAATCTCTGGGGCTCGTGAGCAGTGAAGCGCCGACAGCGCTGGCGCTTAATGATATGCAGGCGAATGGCGGTTCGACATTGGCAATAAGCCTGGAGCCTAAAGGAGGCTCGCCGACAGGGCAACCGACCGGCGACGTGTTATATAGTGGTCGCATAACACTTTGATTAATACATTACACTTTAGTTAATACATTATATAAAGGAGGGCCTCGGCTCTCCTTTAAAAAACCTGCACAACATCCGCCTATTATTAGAATAATTATTCATCAAAATTACAGAATAGTCTTAATAATAAAAAATTCATGAATTTAAATGCCAATGAAAATAAATACCATTTAGATTAATGGATTATTACAGGATTTTCTTACAACTAAAAAATCCTTTTTAATCAATAAAATGAAAATAATTTTTTGGCCAAAGGTTGATATTTACCACTTCAACCCATAAGTTATTTATTAACCATATGGGAATGGTTTTTACAAAGCTTATAAATTTTGTAGCGATGAGGGCAGTAAATATTGACTTAACAAAAACGCCATTGAACATTATTAGTTCTAGGCTATAGGATTGATAGGTAATATTTTCCTACGTTATCGCCAAAGCTTGCTATACTTATTTCCGTGAACAAAATACTAACTACTCACTGAAGAGGATATTAATGATGAGTACCGCTAAACTGGTAAAAACGAAATCTTCAGAGCTTCTTTATACACGCAATGATGTTGACGAAAGCACCAAGCTGGAAACCATTAAGGTTTTGAACAAGCTGGTAGTGGAATTTGTGGATCTGTCGCTTATCACCAAACAGGCTCACTGGAACATGCGCGGAGCCAACTTTATTGGCGTGCATGAAATGTTGGATGGTTTCCGTACTGCCATCACTGACCACCAGGATACCATTGCAGAACGTGTGATTCAGCTGGGTGGTACAGCATTGGGTACCGTGCAAGTGGTTAACGATAAAACGCCACTGAAAAGTTATCCAACCAATATTCACTCTGTACAGGAACATCTGAAAGCACTGGCCGAACGCTATGCCATCGTGGCTAACGATACGCGTAAAGCGATTACTCAGGTGGAAGACGAAGATACTGCTGATATATTCACAGCCGCTTCGCGTGATCTCGATAAATTCCTGTGGTTTATCGAAGCGAATATCGAATAGTTTTAAATGCGACAGTTTTTGATGATCACTGTTTGAAATAATCATCAACAATCAATGGGAGGCTTAGGCTTCCCATTTTTTTCACCTTTCAATTAGCATAACCTCCACTTAACCGCACCAATTTCGAGCATTAATTCCCCACATTGCCCTACGCCTCGTTTTAACGCACACTGCCCGCCCCAGAAAATGGCGATAAATCGTCTTTGCAAGGATATTTGTTAGCAGAAATGCGCACTAAATGTATAAAAATGTTAATAAATGCGCATTTTTGAGACAAAAATTAGTATAGCCTAGCGTTTCGCACCATAAAGGATCGTTGCGAAAACAACCGGCACCACAAAGGTGCATTACGCGGTGTACTTTACCATTTCATGCCGCCAACAGGAAACTAACCCATTGAATTTAAAGATATGTGCAAATGTGGTATAACTTTTGCTTATCACCCCACGTAACTATAAAAGGGTATGTATTCCCATAGACAATTAAAGGAATTGCACTTATGAAGTCGATGTTAAAGGTTTCTCTGGCCGCACTGACGCTGGCCTTTGCAGTAAGCTCACACGCAGCACAAGAAAAACTTATCGTTGCTACAGATACCGCATTCGTTCCTTTCGAATTTAAACAGGGCGACAAATACGTTGGTTTTGATATCGACCTTTGGGCTGCACTGGCAAAAGAAATGAAAGTTTCTTATACCCTCAAGCCTATGGACTTTGACGGTATCATCCCGGCTTTGCAGACCAAAAACATCGACTTGGCTCTGGCTGGTATCACCATCACACCACAGCGCGCGCAGGCTGTTGATTTCTCTGATGGTTATTATACCAGCGGTTTAATCACCATGGTGCAGTCAAGCAATAAAGACATCAAAAGTACCGCTGACTTAAACGGTAAAGTGATTGCAGTCAAGAGCGGCACCAGCTCTGTCAACTACATTGCTTCCAACCTGAAACCTAAAGACGTTCGCCAGTTCCCGAATATCGACAGCGCCTACATGGAATTGGGTACGGGCCGTGCTGACGCAGTATTGTTCGATGCACCAAACATTCAGTACTACATCAAAACTGCCGGTCACGGTAACTTCAAAACTGTAGGGCCGGCTGTTGCAGGTCAGGACTACGGTATTGCCTTCCCGAAAGGCAGCCCAATGCGTGACAAAGTTAACGCCGCGCTGAAAACTCTGCGCGCCAACGGCACTTATGCAGCTATCTATAAAAAATGGTTCGATGCAGAACCTAAATAATCGAAGTATTGCGATATAGAACCTACCGTCAACGTTAGAAGCTATATCACCGGCCCTGAGTGAATTTCGCCAGGGTCGGCTTGTTTTTGTTTATCAGGAGATTAATCCATGCAGTTTGACTGGAGCGTTGTTTGGGCCGCTCTTCCTATCCTTCTTGAAGGCGCCAAGATGACCCTGTGGATTTCTATCCTGGGTTTAGTGGGCGGCGTAATTATCGGCGTCACTGCGGGCTTCGCGCGCGCATTTGGTGGAATGATCAGCCGTAATATTGCTCTGGTATTTATCGAGCTTATTCGCGGTACTCCAATTGTTGTTCAGGTAATGTTTATCTATTTTGCCTTGCCAATGATGATCAGCGGATTGCGTATCGATCCCTTTACCGCTGCCGTGGTAACGATCATTATCAACTCCGGTGCCTATATTGCCGAGATTACTCGCGGGGCCGTGCAGTCTATCAACCGTGGCTTTAACGAAGCTGGCCTGGCGCTGGGGCTTTCCCGTCGTGCAACGCTGCGTTACATCATCATGCCTTTGGCCCTGCGCCGCATGTTGCCACCGTTGGGTAACCAATGGATCGTCAGTATCAAAGATACCTCGCTGTTTATTGTTATCGGCGTAGCGGAACTTACTCGTGAAGGTCAGGAAATCATTGCCGGTAACTTCCGCGCGATGGAGATCTGGAGTGCTGTTGCCGTTATCTATCTGATCATCACGCTGGCACTGAGCTTTGCGATGCGCCGCTTAGAACGCAAACTGAAAATTTTATGATTGAATTTAAAAACGTTTCCAAACACTTTGGCAAAACCCAGGTGTTACATAATATCGAGCTGAACATCAAACAGGGCGAAGTCGTGGTCATTATCGGCCCTTCAGGCTCAGGTAAATCTACCCTGCTGCGCTGCATCAACAAGCTGGAAGAAATCACTTCCGGTGACTTGATAGTCGATGGGCTGAAGGTTAACGACCCTAAAGTCGATGAGCGCCTTATTCGTCAGGAAGCGGGCATGGTTTTCCAGCAATTCCATCTGTTCCCACACATGACTGCACTGGAAAACGTCGCCTTTGGCCCGATTCGCGTGCGCGGTGCGAGCAAGGATGACGCACAAAAACTGGCAAAAGAGCTGCTGGCTAAAGTGGGCCTTTCTGAAAGAGCGCACCACTACCCTTCCGAGCTTTCTGGCGGCCAACAGCAGCGCGTGGCGATTGCCCGTGCGCTGGCAGTCAAACCTAAGCTGATGCTGTTTGATGAGCCAACCTCGGCGCTGGATCCAGAACTGCGTCATGAAGTGCTGACCGTCATGAAAGATCTCGCGGAAGAAGGCATGACAATGGTTATTGTGACCCATGAAGTCGGCTTTGCCGAGAAAGTGGCTTCGCGTCTGATCTTTATTGATAAAGGTCGCATTGCTGAAGATGGTCCTCCGGCCGAGTTGATTGCCAACCCGCCAAGCGATCGTTTACGCGAATTCCTGCAGCACGTTTCCTAAGAAAAAAGGCCTCGAAAGAGGCCTTTTAGCATTTATCATCAATAAGTTAGAGTTTTAAGGACTCTAGTGCCAGTACTCGACAGTTTTCAGTAATTACACTGTTTCATTCCACAATGTAATCGCAACCCCCGGTATCCAGCCTGAGTTAGAAGTATGCGGATTGATACAAATATATTTAACTCCCGCATAAATGACTTTGTCACCTTTACGGTAAATATGGCCGCTCACTACCCATGCCGGATAATCTTTAGGCGTTGGGTCAGGTTTCACATTTTGCGATTTAACTACGGTAAGAACGAAGCATTGCTTTTCTGCCGCTGCGCCTTTTGCATCTTTAACTACCAGCTCAAAAGAAAAATCAGTTGCCGTGGAAACATCAGGCGCTTTGATTTCAATAACGTCTGCTTTGGTATCAGCGCTGACAATACCCGCGGGCAGAATCCACTGATAGGACAACTGATCGCCATCTTCATCGCTAGAAGCCTGCGCTGATAATTGCACAACGGATCCCGAAGTCACTCGCAGGGCGATATTTCCTTTTGGCGCACGATTAGTTTTATCTGCTTCATCTTTTTCTTTTTCTTTTTCTTTTTCATCTTCGCCGTTTTTAGGCTTAACATTGATACCCTCGAAATAAAAATGTTTCATGTCAATGACTTGCGTTTCAATCTCGCAGCCCAATCCTTCTCTCGCGGCATTAACCAGTACACCGTTATCCTGATCAATCGTCCAAGTGAATAAAGCCCCTAAATTATGCTTCATCACATACTCCCCCTTGGCTTTTACTGTTCGTGGAGTATCAATAGACAAAAACAATTTACTCTGTGGGCTATAGAGATAATCGGCATCGGCAATTTGGTCGGTATAGACATTAAAACCGTTGCGACCGCATTGGTTTTCGAGATCCAGATAGTTATAAATTAAATCGGCCCAAACAGTGCTTGCCGATTCTAAAGTCCCGGTAGTCAGGCTTTTTTTAAGGTCATGTGAGCCTTTCAACGGCGAGAAACTTTCAATTTCGACTTTTTTCGCGTTGCGTGAATAACCGGCATATCCGATATTAATGCGGTCAGAAGCAATACCCTGCGCGATAAGATAATTGATAACTGTATCGACGGAGTCGCCATCAGGCTCTTTCGGCATAATGTTGGTGTGGTGATTTAATTCCTTTGCCCACGGTATACCAAAGAAATCATAGGTCATCAGATTGATACCATACAAACCGACAGCCAGTAATTCCTTGATTTTAGAGTGAACAATTTTTTTCACTACAGCAGCCGCTGCAATACTAATTTTGACATCAGAACGGCCGGCGGCATCTAGCTGCTGACGTAGTTCTTTAATCAACAAAACATAGTTATCACCATCTTCCGGGCCAAAAGGGTTCTCATTGCCGATATCGTTAGGATATTCCCAGTCGATATCGATTTCGCTGAACATTGGAAACTGTTTAAACAGCTTTACGACACCCAGAGCAAAGATCTTTCGGCTTTCTGAGCTAGCAGCCAGTTCGTGGAAAATATTACTCATTGTCCAGCCGCCAATACTCATGGAAAGAGCCAGCTCATGACCCAGTTTTTTGGCTTTTTGCTGGAAATCACGCAGTCCACCGAGGATCCCTTTCGAGTTTTCCTGAGTAACTGTGGCCACGTCAATCTCTCGCCAGGCTTCAGGCTGGTCACAGTTACGGTATGACTGGAAATCACCCCAAGGATCCAAAAATAGAGGTTCATACTTGCTTTTATTTTGTAATGATGCAGCAGCATCAATTTTTTTCACCATATCTCCCTGGTCACCGAAAATACCGATAAAGCCAAAAATAATTTTATCAAAAGCCGTTGGGGATAAATTAGCCAAGTCATAGCCTGCCCCGCGGTTATCTTTTTCGAACTTATTATCTAATCGACCATCATATTGTGACCAATCAGTGTAATAACCGAAAACTTTAGGTTTACCCTGAGTTTTATATTTATTATAAACAGGTTTCATTACTCGACTTGAGGTATAGCTGTAATTACTAATCTCAACTTTAGGATCAAAGTTATCCATTTCATACGTTTTTTCTGTATGTTCATCTTTTTGGACAAGTAAACTGTTAATCACTTTGTTATTCATTTTTCTCTCTTTATAATTAGATAATATTTTACATACCAGCAGGCATTTCATCCTTCTGCCTTGGCGTGTTTAAATTAACCGTATTAAGCCATAACGTATATTCCAAATAATGACACACACACCACAACAATTGAAATGTGCTTTATATAGTAAATTAATGACATATTGAAAAACCATTAAACCTTAAGGTAATAAAATACTTTTCATAAGCATAAATATAAAAATTAAAAACAACCCAGATTAAAACCACCAACAAACAGGAATTTCAACTTTCCTTGAAGCGAGCAACGAAATCATTGATGTTATTACCAATAGCTTTCAATATTTTTATACACAGTGCAGAGGAAATCATGGCGCCAAAGGAAGCCTCAGCGACTACTGAACTTGGCGTTATTGCAGAAAGAAAATTGGCTGCGAACTCAGCAGATATAATCCCAGTCATAAATGAGATTATAAATAAAGCTATAGTTTTAGATTTTGAACGCGTTTTTTCTGTAAACGTATAGTATATTGCTCCAGTTGAGGCCCCCATGGCAACACTAGATCCAGACGTAAAATGTAAACTCACATAAGAAATTATTTGGTTAAACATTATAATAAACGTACTATTCACTTTATTATCACCTTATCTGATAAATACTTTAATACCCCGAACCCAAGTATTTATCACCTCTTTAATAATCACGACTTCGCTTTACGGCTATAAAATCAGAAACAAAAAGCTGAGCTTTCTGCCTCTGATTTATTCCTTCATTTAATTAGAAATCTATTTCAATGTATCCAGGAATGTTAATGGTTGATCGCGGTAAGCATTTAGCCTGTCACCAACCCAAGCCGTATCAGCGGCGGTACAACTTAATGGTGGAACAATACCCAACGTACAGCCGCCACCTAGCAGAACGGCGAAAATTCCCTGTTTTGCAAAATCTTTATAACCAGGTTCAGAGACGTCGAATTTGCCTTTGCGCGTATACATGTGCTCAGGCGTTGCGCCTACCTGTGCCGCCGTAGCCGGAGCATATTTGTTGAAATCAAACTCACGAATCGTCGAGTGGATATTTTTTACGTCAGAGCCAAGCGCGGCATCGCCAAACAAGTAGTTAGCGCTAGAGCCCCAATGCTGCTCCTCAAAATTATCGGTCACATAATCTGTTTTTAAAGGCGTGCGGCTGGCAGGAATTTGCCAAGGCATTACAGGGCAGTTAAGCTGTTCGCTAACTTCAGCACAAAAATCATAGAATCGACGCCATTCATGCGGGCCATAGCAATAGCTATTAACATAAGAGCGAATAGTTAAGTCATCAGCCTCATAGCGGTCAATAGCCAAGAAATCCGGGCAATAATCCCCACTATAGACCTGCAAGGATTTAAGATAATCTGCGGTATCCTTCCCTGCTTTTTGTGGCGTCATAGAACCTTTATTATCATAGATCCATATAGAACTTCCGACTCCCCAAAGATTAATTTGCCAACCAAACGTAACTGATGGAGCAATGGTGCGAGCCAACCAGTTAACGCTTTGAATATACCCCCCCACATTATCTTCAATAGCTTCAGGGATTGCCAAATCGATATTCCAGTGCTTTAGCGCATCGCCTAACGGACTGCGAACAGGCATTGGAGTTTCTTTAGTAATATTATTTTTTTGACATTCGCCGAGAAAATCAGGGTTTACGATAAAACCAGCAGAAACTGGGTGTGCAGCATCCTGTCTTTTTTGTGCCGTAGATAAGGCTAGAATAAAATTACCATAGCAGTGCATATGAGCATCTCGATCGCCAAGACCCGATATACCACCACCTGATAATTGAACTGTGTAAGAGATCATCACTGGTAAAACATTTCCGTCAGCAGGTAATTCATTTTCAATGGCACGGGCCATATTAATCGAATTCACTGTGGCATCATCCTTAGCAAGAAACTCATGGGGATTTCCATCACCACCAGTACCTGCATATTTAAATATTGATGAGGTGCGGGCATTAACCAATAAGTCCTTGTTATTGCCTTCAAACGTGATGCAACCACCAAATGACAGATAATCGGGAAAACCACGGACTGATAGATTGGCAGAACGTTTTATATCAATATTGAGAATATTTTCATCCGTACTGTTTACAACCAATAGCTCAGCATTTTTTACGATATGTAATATTTTATTATCAATAAAGTTTTCGATAACTACACGGTATGAGCCTGGCATTACTGCTAAAGGCAATGTTATTGTCAGATTCTTTACCTCGATTTCCTGAACGTAATTCATTTCATCGGATAATAACCGGACAGTCATTTTTTTGGAAATTTCACTATCCGTGTTAATTTTAAATTTTAATGGTTGAAAAGTAGATGTTTTACTCTCGGTGCATTCCATCATATCACGTGTAATAACGTGATTGACAAGATTGCCCTCTAGTTTCAATACTGGAACGTTAAAGGAGATATGTTTGTTATTTAATTTCAACGGCGTGATATCAGTTGACAAATTACCATCATAACTAATACGACGTATATTTTTACTTACACCTGTAAGCACATCAAAATTATATATTTCTTCCTCTGTTTTCAGGGAAACCTTTAATTGCTCATCTGCAATCTCTTCTGCTTTTTCGATTTTAAAATCTACTGCACTAAAATAACTTACCTTGCCAAATGAGACCTCTACATGAGATGTGTTTCCAGCAATAATATTGGCTAATTTAGGAGCAACAATAACGGGAACCACGGCGGTAGCATCTTCATTTTCAATCGTTTCGGCTTGAAGCAAATAATTACCCGATAACAAACTGATTTGTTGCTGTTTTCCCGGATTTAATTCAGCAGTCTGCGTAATTTCTCCGTAACTTAATTTTATAACAGGTTTTATATTATTTAATTTCTTTTCATCCGGTGATACAGCACAGTTAATATTAATTGTTCCTTCGGTTGCGGGTAACTGGTCTGCGGTAATAGTTATTTTTGAACAACATTCCGGAAGCATTTTTGGTAGGTTTGATGTTGTTGCCGTTGGTGCATCAAAAGGAATGGTAATGCAATCTTTATCCGATAAAGAGAACTTTTGCCCAGACTCTGCCTTTATAGTAATCATCACGGAAACAGTTTTATCATCGATGGGCTGATTTTTAACTTCGCTGGAAAAAGCCATCCAAGGCACCGTGCTAATTTGTAAAGCATCACTCGCTGGCACAGGAGCAACAAAATAAAACGATAAAAATGATTCCGCCTCCACCGCAGAGCCATCATTGTTTCGAATTTTAGATATAACAATAGAACCATACCAGTTACTCAGTGTAGAACCTATATTTGCATCATAAATAATAGACATAAATGTATTCCCTAATAATGAAATTATTTTTTATCGAAATAAGTTTATTTCATTAACGACAATGCCATTGATGAGGAATTAGTGACATTCCAATTACTGCCTTTCAGATTCCAACAATTGAAATATAACCCTATGATGACTTATGCCATATTTAGTGCACTTTAACCAACAGAAGACTGTTGTAATAAAAAATTAACAGCTGGCATGATTTAATCCTAAAAATGACATTCTGTTAAAAACTGCGTAACTCACTTAATCTCACATTAATAAAAACTAAAATATGACTAAAAAACAACATTATAATTTTAATAAACTTTAACAGGAAATTACTTAAAAGAGACAAAGCTCGTTTTTAAGCTTTAAAAACAACTGACTAGAAAACACATTTATTTTAAAAAATTGCTCTTTAAATCTGTATAAAATTTCAGGACATTATAACGTATGAGGTTTAAGCAATGATCAGTAAAAGATTAAAATCATTTATTGTCACTGTCCAGGAAGGAACGATCGCCAAAGCCGCTGAAAAATTATTCACTACACCACCGCCACTGAGCCGGCAAATAAAACTTCTTGAGAATGAACTAGGGATTAGACTTTTTACCCGCAGCAACGCCGGGATGAGACTGACGGATAAAGGGAGCGATTTTTATCAAAAAACAGTTCAGGCATATAATCTATTATTAAGTTTCTCGGAAAAAAGAAATGTTAAAAAAAAGCGGGAAATCGTAGTAAATAATTTACCTAGCATGCACATTTACTCTTTATCAGATTATCTTTCTCACAATTCAAATATAATATCCTCATATACTCAAGATAGCTCTCCAGATATTATTATTTCCACCAGCCCAATAGCGGATAATGGAAGAGTTCAATTTGTTAAGAAAATCTCCTCCACCATGAAACTTGTTTCAACAAATACCGAATCAGGTGATGAAGACAGTTATAAAAAGTTGCCATTCATTCAAAGCTCACATTTGATGAAATATTATGGTTTCAAAAATTATCTGCATTCTCTCGAAGAAAGGGGATTTACTGGCGGCATAATTATTAATGATTGTTTTTTAGCTAGAGTTGAATCCGTGCTTGCTGGTCGAAGTCTCGCAATACTATCGAAAGATTTTTTTGACACTTCTTATGCAAAAGATCTAAATATGAAAATTATTGCCGGGGTAGATTTTTCGATCGGGTACTGGATTTATAAGTCATTCGAAAATATTAACTGTGACGATATTCTGGCATATTATGATAAAAACAGGTTTTCTACTCTGGCGACTGCGGATTAAAAACGCTGGCTGATCAAACAAAATATTAGTACTGTTTTCAATCGCTTTGTTCAAAGCCTTTGAAGCAGCTTTTTGCCAGCAAAAAAAAACACCGGATCAATGTTAATCGATCCGGTGTTTTAATATTTACAAAGTTAAATTTATGCCCAGCGCTTGCCACCCCAGGCTTTCTGCTGGGACGGTGTCAGGAAGGTCCAGGCCACAAAGCGGCTGACTTTCTGGCCCTGAGCCATTTCAACGGTACGCACATTGGTCGCGCCGGCTTCTTCGAGAGCATCGTATATCAACGGCAAGGTCGTTTTTTTGGAAATCAGCACCGTGAACCACAGGCAGTTATTTGCTTTAACTGCGCTTTCTTCAACCATGCGCTCTACAAATGCCTCTTCGCCGCCTTCACACCACAATTCGTTATGTTGACCGCCGAAGTTAAGTTCTGATTTATCTCCACGGCGATTCAGGCCCAGATTATCGCGCTTGCGCTGGCTTCCTGCGGCAGCTTCTTCAGCTGAGGCATGGAACGGCGGATTACAGATAACCGCGTCATAACGCTCGTCGTGGCGAATAATCGTGTCAAAAATGCGCGGCGGTTTAGCCTGCAAACGGAAACGCACCTGATTGGTTAATAGCGGGTTAGTGGCGACGATCTTTTTCGCAGCAGCCATTGAAACCTCATCAATTTCACTGGCGGTAAAGCGCCAGCCGTATTCACGCAGGCCAATTATCGGGTAAATACAGTTCGCCCCCACGCCGATATCCAGAATGGCGACGTTTTTGCCCTGTGGGATCTCGCCGCCGTTGCTGGTAGCCAGCAGATCGGCCAAGTGGTGGATATAATCGGCACGACCCGGGATCGGCGGACACAGATAATCGGCCGGAATATCCCAGTTTTCAATCTGATAGAAATGACGCAACAGCGCGCGATTAAGCGCCTTGACCGCCTGCGGATCGGCAAAATCTATTGACAGGTCGCCCCATTTATTTTCTGCGACAAACGCTTCTAGCTCTGGGCTGCTGACAATCAGGGCAGGAAAATCATAGCGGCTACGATGGCGATTTCGCGCGTGAAGCCCGCTTTTTTCCTGCGGGAAAACTATCTTTTTATCCTGCGGAATCGCTTTCTTTCTTTCCACCTTAATGACTCTCCAATATCAATGTTAAGCTTACCCGACCACATAAACTGGTTAAAATAGCACCTGCGTCGGGAAAAATTCTGCCGCGTAAGATAACACAAACCGTCGCCATTGACTGTCGGCATCACACAGAAGGCCACTGTAAATCCAGTCAATCTTGGCTAAGCTATTGAAAACGTCTCATTGGCTGGTCTGCAAATAGTTAATGAGTGCAAAATATCCGGCCCAAAAAGGTGAATTATGAGCTCTGACGATCGCTATTTTTATGAACCCGCAAAAGGGCACGGCCTGCCGCACGATCCCCTCAACGCGATAGTCGGACCGCGTCCTATTGGCTGGATAGCTTCGCGCAACGCAAAAGGTCAAAGAAATCTCGCTCCCTACAGTTTCTTCAACTGCTTTAATTATCGACCACCAATCATTGGTTTCGCCAGCAGTGGCTGGAAAGACAGCGTGGCTAATATCGTTGAAACAGGTGAGTTTGTCTGGAATCTGACCACCCGTAGCCTGGCGGTGAAAATGAATGAAAGCTCCGCCTCGCTGGAACATGGTCGCGATGAGTTTGAATTTTCGGGCCTGACGCCAATAGCCGGCAGCATTGTTGCCGCCGATCGCGTCGCCGAAAGTCCGGTAAATTTTGAGTGTAAACTTTCACAATGTATTCAGTTGCAAGGCTCATCAGGTGAGAAAATCGATACCTGGCTGGTACTTGGAGAAGTGGTTGCGGTACATATTGCCCGCCATTTACTTAATGAAGAGGGAATTTATCAGACGGCGTTGGCCGAGCCGGTTTTACGTGCCGGTGGTCCGTCGGCCTACTATTCTATCTCTGAAGATTTGCGTTTTGACCTGATACGCCCCGACGCCCGTTAGTCTTGTGACTTCAATAAGTGATAAAAACCGGGCGACATGCCCGGTTCTCTTTTGCCGATAATTACTTCTCTTCTGCTGCCTGCGTGCCATAAGCGGTATAGCGATACTCGCGAGTCTTGCCTTCTTCATTGGCAGTCATTATAGAGCTTTTACTGTCGGTACCGATAAGTGACGTGGTTTGCTTATCACCCTCATGGTTAATCTGAGCAACATTGCTGCCCGCAGCGTAAACCAGACGCACACGACTATCTTTGGTGTCACTTTGCGGCTGCCCTTCAGGGCTCATCCACTCATTGACCAATTTGTTACTACGATAATATAAACGATGTAACTGCTTGGTTTTATCCACAATTTGCCAGCTCAATACGTTCTGAGCATTGTAGCCATAACGGCCACTGCCTTTTTCACCTGCAACACTTTGCAAACGGCCCAATGCATCGTAGGAAAGTTTTCGGCCCGCTTCATCCAAGATCATACGACCTGCAGCATCATAGGTCAGCGCGATTTTTGCAGGATATTCCTTCGCACTCAAACTGTTGGTAACTGAGGTCAACTGACAAGGATCTTTACTGTTTTCAAAATGATAAGTAGCCACATTTTGACTGCCATTTTTAAGCATCGTGGTGCAGGTAGTGATGTTACCCAACACGTCAAAGGTGAAATCCTGGCGAGTAAACGCATTACCATAGGCATCTTTTGGCAGTTGGCCTTCTAGCGGACCAGCTTTGTAGGTTACCAGGCGATTACGCGAGTCGTAGAGATAGGTTTCATTACTTAACACTTCGCTGCCACGCAGGCGAGTGCGGCTCTCCAGCTGGCTATTAACATTCCAGTTCTGCCTGATGTGATAAGTTTCACCGTTGCTATGCGCCACAACTCTCGCCGTTTCACGCCCGAAATCATCAAATGTCAAAGAGGTAGTCAATGTGTGTTTCTTGCTTATTTCTACGACTTCCCAGCCAGTAACTCTTTGAAACTCATCGTAATGAGGGGTGACTTTCAGTTCTGAGTCACTCACTTCCAAAAGCTGACCGGTAGAGGTGCCTGAAACGCCAAATTTACGCTGTCGGCTAACATTTTCAATATCGCTATCCTTCTCGACCGCACCGGCCAATGAATATTGATAGCCAACTGATTTTTCTGTGCCGCCGTGAATAATCGACATTTCAGACTTCACACGACCTGAAGGATAGGTTAACCAACGATTTGATGAATTATTTTCCGTGGCTTTGGTCATCATTGCCGTTGGGAGATGATAGTCAAAAGATTGCGTGACCGCGCCAGCGCCTTCACCGGCATAAAGATGAGTCACCGCATCCCCCAAATTAGGATCGCTGACCGTACGCGTGACGACACCATCTGGCCCTTTTACCGATGTTGGGCGAGTTTGCCAGGCATGGGTATAGGTCATTACACTGGTTCGACCGCCGCTGGTCGTTTCTAGCAAACGCCCGAGACGGTCGAATTTCTGGGTGCCGAGAACAGTCTCTTTGCCGTTCTTATCCGTCACGCTGATTTGGGTTACCAGTTTACCTGTGGAAAAAGGAGCATAGGTTTTACTGATTTTCGAGCCATCGCTCAAAGAAGTCGAAATAACACGATCCTCTTCGTCATAGTTAAAGAGAGTGCTACGCAACAGCGCATCAGTGGATTTACGCAATCGCCCCACCCCATCCCATGATTGAGACTGGGTACTATATTGATTTCCTTGAATTAAAAAAATTTCTGTTTGCAGCGGGTGATGAGTTTCGCTGAAATGAGTTACCTGCTTGCCGGTCATTTGCCTGCCATTCTGACTGCTACTCCAGCTAGTCGTGCTGAGTGCAATCGGATCGGTAATGTTGTAATGGATTACGCCATCTTGCCCGGTAGTCGAATAGCTTTGCCCCCAGTTATCCTGAGTTACAACCTGGCTTGATTCGAGGATTTGTGGCGTTTGCGACCCTGGATTGAGGATGTCTCTCCCAGTGACTTTAAAGACCGCGCCAAACTTGTCGTAGTGGTTGGTACTGACCAACTGCCAGGCGTCTGACTGACCTGAAACCATACTTTTTGAATCACGGTCAATCACCCATTGTGTGATTTCACGCCCGAGACCGTCGTAATCCACGCGCATTTTATTGCCAAGAACATCAGTATGAATCGTGCTGGCAGGCTGGTTTTTAAGACGCTCGGGAAGCGTATAACTATAAGTTTCCGTTGAAGTATATGCGGGTTTGTCAGGATGGTGTGTCTGAGAAAGGATGCGGCCCAACGCATCATAGGCGTAGGCTACCGTGTTGCCTGCCACGTCGGTTTCCGACAATAGATGCCCGCTGTGACGACAAAGTTTGCTGCTACTTTCAGTGGTAAACAACGGAGTAATGCCATCTTCACTCAGCATCTGGTTTTTAACGCTTTGTATCAGCGTCTCACCTTGCGCCTCCATCGAGAGAGTTTGTTTCACGCTGAAAGTTTTACCATGGGTCGAATATCGTGTACGCAGTTTGCTTTTTACACGACCAAAATTAACCCCAGCCTGGGTGTGATAGATTAATTGCTCGCGAAATTTCGATGTACCGTTAATCTTCAGCGTTTCAGACTCTTTCAACACCGCGTAGGAAACTGCGCTGCCAGCCAGGGGTGTAAATTTCTGATAACGATATTCAGTACATGAAACGGGTTCATCAGCATAACTGGTTTTAGGCGGGGTAACTGTGGTGCTCTTG
Organism: Serratia sp. M24T3; assembly: GCF_000257645.1. GTDB lineage: Bacteria > Pseudomonadota > Gammaproteobacteria > Enterobacterales > Enterobacteriaceae > Rouxiella. The sequence continues at coordinate 13,093 of NZ_AJHJ01000028.1, read as the reverse complement.
ATATAACGGCGAAAACCAAAAGCATCAGCCGGGCAGCCTTCTTCGCCTTCGCAAGAATAGTAGACATGAGTGGTGACGGTGCCATCAGGGGCTTTCTGACTAACTAAATTTCCACTGTTTGAATAATTGCCCTGAGCGTCTTTGTCGTAGTCGTATTCGGTGACTTCCGGTGCTTTCAGCTCGGCACCTTTCTGCCACACTTTAGTCACTTTTTGCGGCATCTGTAGTACAGAAGGCTGCTTCTCAAAGTCGAAATTTTCTTTAAGAAAATATTTAGTTATTTGCGAAGTAATGCAATCACCACTGGCAATTTTTTCAATAGTTTGAAGATGGTAACTGTTATAAGTTCGCTGAATTATCTTGTCTTGCTGGCCTTCTGGTGCTTTTTGCGTCTCGGTTGAACCATAGATGTAATCGGTAGGAAAACTGTAGATATAATCATTACCGGCATCAAATTGGCCATACTGCAGTGTTCCACCTAAATAGTTATTGCCGGTATAACTGTAGTTAACCGTCATGTCAGGCTGGCCGTAACCGGGAGAAGTAATTAACCGAATTATCGCCGGTACAAATTCGGTGCCAAATTGATGGTTTACCCGCATTGCCTGAGGATCATAGAGAGCCTGCTCGGTGAGACCGGTGGGAGCAGTCACCTCTTTCAATATGCACTTGCCAAACATACGCAGTTTGTCGTCATCCCAGCTGTAATTCAGACTCCATTTCAAATTATTTTTCAGACTGGTGTTTTCGATATTATGCAAATACTGCGAGCCACTGGCGGTAGTAAAAGAAAGCAATAGTTCAACACTGTCTTTTTTCTCCGGGAATAATGTTATAGCAACATTATCTGGACTTGATTGATAACTTAGTTTGCACAGACAAATGTTATCATCATCCGTCACACTCAATAATTGATTATGACCATTCCATTTTAGTTTTAAACGGCTGCCCAGTGGCGATTCTATATATCGAGGTAAATTAAGTGTTGAAGCACCATTGTTTGTTGTCAGATATTCACATTGCCCAGATTTGTGAACAATACGATAAAAAGTATCTGATCCTTCGGTGTATTTTTTAATCCTGATATTGTCGAGTTTATTCTGGCGAATAGTCAAAGAGTTAGCAAACTCATCAACCTTATACATTTCACCAGTACTCAAGGTCAGCACTTTACTTAGACTGTCATAGGATGAAAGCCCCAACGTTACGCCAACGCCCAATCCAAACAGGTTTTCAGTCAGCATCGGCGAATAACGCAGGGTCATATCGAGGAATGGACCGCGTTTATCATTACCGGCTAAATTTTCCAGTGGGAAATTAAAAAGAAATATCCCGGTACGAGGGTCAACTCGCCCTTGTGCGGCACTCACAAAGTTAAATGCCTGGGTAAATATAGTGTTTCCTTCACTCATAATTCAAGATCTCCACAGGTATATCAGAATTTAATGCCCTCACTTTTCAATGAAGGCATTGTAATAAAAGATCTATATTATCTATAGACCGTAAAACAGCGACCCTCAGAAAACTTCAACTCCATAATGCTCGCCTTTAAAATGAATTTTAACCGCCACGGAGTGGCCAAAAGCTAAACTTGATAGCCACCTAATTTCTTTTATTTCCGAGTATTGCTGCACTCGAGGCATAGGTCTTCTCAAGAAATTCCATTTTCAGGTTATTAATAAAGTTAATTTCAGAAGCCTTGTTATACTTTTTAATATCTATTTCTTTCTGGTCGTCCATGATGCATCCCTCTAAACATTATGGGATCACAATCTATAAACTTAAAAAAGTCGCTTGAATATTAAACAATATAGGGCGTATAGCCTGTATCATGAAAAGCAATAACAACTTCCCCTGAATTGCCAAAGGCATCAGTGACAGTTACATAGGCATTATTAATATTATCGCTCCAACCACGTTTGACCAAGTCAGTTTCACGAAGCTGAATATTATAAACATAGAGAGTAATTCCGCGTGCATCCTTACCTTTTAATTGGCTTGACTTAATTAACTGTTCCCCTTTAGGCCGAGATGTATACCATGTATTGATACCGGTCCAATTATTGGTCGTTAAACGTATCGGATAATCAGTTCCTATTGCGTCAGCCGAGGGATCTGGGGTTCTCACTACAGGTTCAACCCACCAACCGTAAGTATCATAGCGTTTCCCTTTCCAACCAATCCAGGCACTGCATTCGCCCTCAGGTTTTTTACTGGTTTCGCCTTTCACTTTAAAATCAACCAATTCATAACGAGGATCGCTAATATACTTTTGGCTTCTGATTAACATTGGAGCATAGGTGCAAGGAGCGTTGCTGGTTCCTGTAGAACCTGAGTCCCAATGGAAATCAAGCCAACTGTGATCAATCCAGTTCAAATTAGTAGGTACTTCCCACAGACTTTTGTCACTGTAGTAAATTGCTTGTATAGCGTTAATTGCCAATATAACCTTTGGGAAATTCTTAACATCACCGCTAGTATCAACATAAGTATCAGGATAAAAATCTTTACTCAAATGACTGAGCCGCGCATAGATATCAAAATTGTTAAAGTCGTTAGCCCATACATAGAAAGTCATAGTGTGGGTATACCGTGCTTTTTCAGTATAAGGAATACTCTCTTGATAAACATGTGAATCAGTATAATTTACTGCTTTACAATATTTTGTCTTAACATCGGTATAACTCAAACTTGAATTATCATAGGCTTTAAACAGCAATTCTTTGCCACTTGCTACGTCATACAAGCATAAACAGTGCAATAACTCTTCGGGTGCAAGATTAGCCGGCTCTTTATTCGAGTCCCCAACAAACATATTAAGACTTATTTTTACACCTACTTGATTTTGCTTATTAGCATGAATAGTCGCCACCTGTGCTGCAGTTCTGTCCAGGAACTCTATTTTGAAATCACTAACAAACGTTACATCTGAAATGCTGTGTACTTTTAAACCAAACATCGTTTTTTGATCATCCATGGTAATTCTCCTTGTTTACATATTTGTGAGTAAAATTCAATACGAACATCGTTATAATAACCATAAACTTGATAATTAAATCCGCTCACTCTTTATTTTGTTTGTTATATGACCTCAACAAAAAACATGGATTTAAAAACCAGTTTAAGGAAGTTTTTACAGAATTAATGTTAATACTCCTAGAAAATACTTAGGAATATTAACACTTGAAAATTCACATCTAACTCAAGAAATATAATATTTATAGTTTTCTTTCTCGAAGCAAATATCTACGACGCCAGAGTTGCCAAAAGCATCCGTCACCGTGACTGAGGCTTTATTAATTTCATCATCCCAGTAGGATTTATACGCATCACCAGCATGAATTTTAATGTTAAAGAAATATATAGTAATGCCTTTTTTATCATAGCCACTTAGAAATTGATTTGTTATGAATTCATTGTATGTGGTATCAACATAATAAGATGTACATACGCCAAGGTGACCAGGAGTAGTAATAAGTTTATGATCCTCATAACCAATTGCTCTTGTTTGAGCACCTGGCGCTCTTAATTTAGGCTCAACCCAACAACCGTAAATGTCATAATTTGACGATCCTGTCCAGCCAATCACAGCACTACATTGCCCTGACATAGCAAGAACTGATTCTCCAGTTACTGCAAAATCTACAATTTCATAGCGGTTATCAGCATGATACTTCGCACTTTCAATTAATGATGAGGCATAAGAGCACGATGCGTAATCGGTTCCACTACTCATCGCCAACCATTTAATTGGCATTTGATCCGTATCGATCCAGTGTTTGTCTTCAGTGGGCATCTGCCACATGTTCTTATCACTGTAATCAATAGCTATAATGGCGTTAATTGCCAACGTCACTTTTGGGAAATCTTTAATGTTGCCACTCGTATCAACATAAGATTCTGGATAAACATTTACGTTTAAATTACTGAGTCGAGCATATATATCGAAAGTTTTAAAGTCATTAGCCATAACATAAAAACGATACTGTGAGTATATTTCAACTCTTCAGCAGTTGGATCATTACCTTGGTAAATCTGCGAACCTGAATAATCTACCGCTTTACTGTAGGAGTTTTATCATTGGTATAACTCAATCCAGAATCATCATGAGATTTAAACAAGAGTTCCTTATCACTGGCGACGTCATACAAGCTCAGACAGTGCAATAACTCCTTTTCTGTAATATTGGCAGGCTGTTTATTGTCATCACCAATAAAAATATTAAGACTCAGCTTAATGCCTACTTGGTTACTCTTGTTGGCATGGATGCTAGCGACTTGTGCATTAGTTCTATCGAGAAACTCTATTTTAAAGTCACTGACAAATTTCACATCCGACATCTTGTCAATTCTCATACCATATGCTGTTTCCGGTACGTTCATTTATTACTCCACTGGTTAATTGTTAAAATTCAGAACCTGCGGCCTCTTCGAAATAATCAAGGACCGAATCGGGCTGGATAAAAATTAGCACTGGAGTAAAAAGCATACCAATCAGCAAGTATCACAAAATCAATAATGAGGTTTAAGGCTAATTATGAGTTTCTATCTAAGAAAAGTGAGATTGGAAAAGATTTTTAAGGCGGGATAAGTAAAAAAAAACCTCTTATCGCGTTACCGATAAGAGGGGAGATATCATGTTAACCGTTATTTAGTCGATATTTTATCGATGTCATTTAGTATCGACGTTATAACTTATCGACGTAAATAGGTTTGCTCGACAAAATCAGCGAAGTCTTGGCACATTGCATCATCGCCTTCGGCGTTATCAGCCAGCACGCGTTTGCCGTCTACCACTTTAATATGCACGTTGAGATCAAAATCAGCTGCCGTTTGCTCACGAGTAGCGGCCTGAGCAATGACCTCCTGAGCATCCTGCCACGCACTTTCAACCGTCTGGTTGCAGGCCTCGGCCAAATAATCAGGATTAAAACCTTCGCCAGTCAAGCTACGCAGCGTTTCGTCGTGACTCACGCTGTTACCCGGCGTCCAATAATGTTTTGCCAGATCCGGTCCAATCGCCGCATTGTCAGTCAGATAACCATCGCGCTTAAGGAAGAAGGCGCGAGTTTGCTCCACCGCCATCAGTGCCAATAAATAGCCCTGATAAGAACAGGCAGATTCTAGCGACAGCAAATGTGGCACCGCCAGCGTCGGCCTTGGGCTGCCTGCAACACCAAGAATATGGGTTTCAACATCACGAGCCAATGCAGTGATAGCTTCAGGCGTACATTTCTCTTCAGGCCATTGATAAAGCTGCCATTCAAAATATGGCATCAGCAGAATATGGCGTTCGTTGAATGCCCGCATCGGCTGGCGCGCCGCAATGCTTTCCTGAATCAACGCATCCGGCACCGACTCACCCTGCTCATTTTTGGCATAGCGTTTCAACCAATCGGCATCGTCTAGCAGGCTGTCGCAAAACATCGACTGTGTTTCCGCATAAGCCATTGAAGTCGGTGGAAACTCCATCGAGAAACAAGGCGCATTTTGACGAATGTTGGCGAAATGTGCAGCATGGCCGCCCTCATGGAACAAGGTCGCTAAACCCGTTGCGCCGCTGCCCACCTGGTCCGGTTTCGCGAGGCTGGTAAAGTTAATCACCGCCGGTACCCATTTGCCCTGATCGACAAACGGCGGTACCGGTCCATGCATGAAACCATTCTCGTATTTACCTTCGCGCACCAGCAAATCGAGCTGCATTTCTGCCCCGTTGAACCCAATGTGCAGGCGCTTAAAGCTGTTGATCCAGCGGCTTAGCGAGTCGGCAAACGGGAAATAGGGGTCCAGCTGACGTGTGACATCTCCAGCACTGGCATAGCGAATATTCCATGGCATCAGCGCGCCGTCGCCTGCACGATCCACCAGCTCATTCAAGCTGCGCACGTTGGCTTCGCGAGTCTGCTCCTCAAAACGGTCGAGAATGGCAAACAGTTGCTCGGGGCTCATCTGCTCGGTTTTATTTACTTTGTAATCAAAGTAGTTACGGTATCCCTGCTGACGTGCAAAGCGATTACGCAGGGCGATAAGTTCAGGAAAACCGTTAACGAGCAGCCACTGCTCTAACTCACGCAGGGCGATTTGCGAACTGCGACGATACTCTTCGTTTTCATTGGTGGCCTGATTGGTCAGCAGCTCGCCGAGTGAGGCGTTGACCAGCTCGCCCTTGCTGTTGGTGTGCATCAGTTTGTGCAGCTTGCGTTTGCCGTAAAGCGTCGACTCTGCCTGAATTATTTCTTCGAGCAGCGCCTGAGCCTGCGGGTCTTCAATCGCATTGCAATCAAAAAAGCGATACCAGCCACGCAGGCCGGTCAGCAATTGTTGCTGTGCCTCGCTTTTTGGCTCAGCCTCCACGGTTGCAATATGATCGCGCAGTTCTGCCAATCGAGCCGGATTGGAAATAAAACGTTTAAAAACCGTTTCAGCATTGGAAAATCTATCGGAAACATCGTGGTCTCCGGTGCCCATATAGTTCTGCCAGAACAGCTCTTCTTTCGTTTTGTGTACCTTCAGATAGTCGTGATTCAGTGCGGTGAAATATTCCTGTGACTGTTTCATAGCGTCCTTCTTGGCTGAAAGTAAAAGAAATTATGCTTTGAGTGTAAGTTCAGACCCAATGTCTGTCGACAGTCCAGCCGCTAAAAAAGCTGCTCGACCAGCATGAGGGCTTCTGCCAAATCTGGCGCAAGTTTGGTAGCAACCAGACAACAGGCGAGCTGATGCAAAATGGCCTGTGGGACGGCAACTTTTGCTTCAAGACAGCCTTGAATCCAATCTGCGGTGGTTTGGGCATCTTTGGCAGCTGGCAGATTTTGCGCACTGAATTCCTGCCGTTCGAGCAAGATTTTCTGTTCACCGTGACCAATAAGATGAACTGGCGCGCTGCGTAGCGGGTTAGCGTACACTTCGCCTTCAGTTCCCTGCGAGAGCAGAGCAAGCCCGCCAACGTCTTGGAAGAAAGAGGATACTCGCTGGATATATTCAGGATGAGAGACACTGGCCAATCTCAGCGCAGGTTGATCAATAAACGGCGTTGCCAGCTTGGCAAGGGTATGGCTGCTGTTCCGCACCCCCATCTGCCAGCGTAGCTGTAACTGCTGGTCGATCGGTGGGCAAAGTATCGAAACCGGGATAAACACCGGACCGCGACCTTCATTGAGCATGGCCTGCGCTTGCTCGGCGCAATCAGCGGCTTTAATACCCAGTGCCTGGAAAATTTCATAACTAGTGATGCGGCCCGGATCTGAAGTCACACCGTGAACAATCACCGGCAAACCTAGCCGGTGCAGCAAAATTGCCAGCAGCGGGGTCAGGTTAGCCTGCTTGCGCGCGCCGTTATAGCTGGGAATGACCACCGGCATCGGGCGCTCGGCGGGAGCTTGCAGCCTGAGAGTCTGCTCTTCCATTGCCTGATAAAAACCCAGCATTTCCTGCTCGGCTTCGCCCTTGATACGAAAGGCAATTAACAAACCACCGAGCTGCAAATCAGGCACTTCACCTGCCAACATTAAACGGTACAGCTCTAAAGCCTGTTCCCTGTCGAGATCGCGGGCATGATTTTTACCGCGTCCGACTTCTTTAATAACTTTTGTGAAATCCATTGTGCTTTCCTCACCTGCGAATAACACCAGCATAACTCAGCCAATGGCGGGGAGAAACCTTGCCGTTACCTCGCAGATAAGGAAAGCAGGACTAACGTTTACGACGCGCTTTGACCACTTTGGTTTTGGTTAACGGAATATATTTTCCGAAACCAGGCTCTGGCATTTCGCGCTGTTCGATAGGGAAAACTGGCAGCGCGGCCAGCAGTCTGGAGCCGTAATTTTTAGTGATCAAGCGGCGGTCATAAATCACGATTTCACCGCGACACTCATGACTGCGAATCAATCGCCCTACTTGCTGAATCAGATTGAACGAGGCGCTAGGCAAGCTCTGCACTTCAAAAGGGTAGCGTTTCAGTGTTTTCAACCACTCGCCCTCGGTGAGGATTACCGGGCTGTCGATCGGTGGGAAGGCAATTTTGTGGATGTGCACCTGAGTCAGCAAATCCCCTTTGAGATCCAACCCTTCGGCGAAGGACTGTAACCCCACCAGCACACTGACTTTTCCAGCCTCAACCCGTTTACGATGCTCTTCAACCAACCGATAGCGTGGTTGATCGCCCTGCACTAATAATATCAGGCGCAGGTCTGGCATTAATTCGACAAACTGCTGTAACGCACGATTGCTGGCAAACAGTACCAGCATGCCGCGATGTTTTTCTGTTGCCAGTTCAGCGCGGAAGAAATCGCTCATTTCCTGAATGTGCTGTGCCTCGTTAGCCATTAACGGTTCGGTGCGCATCTGCGGAATAACAATCTTTCCCTGCTCGACGTGATTGAACGGCGAATCGAGGCTGATAAACACGTCACCAGCCTTCTCGTTCAGGCCACTCATTTCTTGAAGACGTGAAAAACTGTTTAACGAACGCAGCGTCGCCGACGTCATCACTACGTGCGGTATTTTGCGCCACAGCATTTTCTCAAGCTGCTCGCTGACGCGGATCCCGACACAGTGGAACACCAGGTGAGTCTGATTATCGAAATATTCGCGCGTCACCCATTTGCCGATAGGCGCATTGGAGGCTTTCTCCAGCGCCGCCAGCCGCCAGAGTTTGCTCATGGTTTCGAGGTAACCCAGCATTCTGCTCATTTGCAAAATAGCGCGATGCAGGCGCAGCACGTCATGCTTGCCGGTTTTTTCACTCAAATCGTTGAGCATAAACTCGGCCAAACCACGTAGCGCATCCGTCAATTTAAACTGACGGGCGCAAAGCTCGGTCAATTCTGGCGGCAAAATACCCATTTCGAAGCGATATTCGGCTTCCGGCTCGTCTGGCAGTAAAAACTGATTTACTTGCTGCTCAATCAGTTGCAGCAGTTCGCGCATCTCGGCGGTATGGTTTTGCAGACGCTCGGCATTGGCCAGCGGTGGCGGATTTTTCGGCGTAAACAGTGCAATACACTGCTCGAACTGACGAACAAAGTTGTCGAGTTGGAGATGGTTCCAGACGGCGGTAATTTCTGCATCCACTTCCAGCGCATCGCGCGCCACATCAGGTAGATGATGGCCCTCGTCGAGCACCAACAGTAAGTCTTTGGCATTGGGTAATACTGATTCAGACTCCAGCGCAGCCATCACCAGCGCGTGGTTGGTCACCACCACATCGGCACTTTCAATCTCTTTGCGCGCCACAAAATACGGGCATTCTCGGAAATAATGACAATTTCTCCCCAGACAGTTGGCTTTATCTGTGCTGAGTTTTTGCCAAAGCGGGTCCTGAATCGTTTGTTTATAATGGTCGCGCAGCCCGTCCCACTCATAGCGACTTAGCGCCTTCTCAAGCGTTGAACAGAACTGCTGTTCTTCACCGCTGGAAGGGGCAAGCTCGTCACCTAAAAACAGGCCGAGATCGCCCTGTGCATTTTCGGTGCTCATCATTGACAGGTTACGCGGGCAAACATATCGTCCACGACCAAACGCCCCGGTAAATTTGAGGTCTGGAATGATTTTCTTTAACAGCGGCAGATCTTTACTGAAAATCTGATCCTGCAGCGCAACGTTGGCGGTGCTGACCACCAACGGCTTTTCTTCTGCTCGACTAACGGCAATCCCAGGGATGAGGTAGGACAGGGTTTTTCCTACGCCCGTTGGTGCCTCGATAGCGAGGTGTCGGGCTGAATCACTGGTAAATGCCTTTGCGACCTCGGCAATCATCTGACGCTGAGGGGCACGGGAGATAAAATCCGGGATTTGCTGCTGCAGGGCTTTGTACCACTGGCTTATCTGATCTTTTACTGCGGAGGACAGCGCCATGCATCTCTTATCATTTTCATAGGTTGTCGCTATTGTCCCACACTCGCCCGCCTACGTCAGCCGTAAATTAAATAGCTACCACCATTATTAGCTAGCTTATTAAAATCATTGAGTTAAAAAATCACCTTCCTATTTCAATGTCATAAATTGATCACATTAATAAGGTAAAAAACTCTCGCTGTAAAAACTTCCACTCATAGATGGAAATAACAGCATTGATGATGACTAGCGTCCTTTAATTAAAATTGTTGTTACCAAAAACAGGGTTAAAAATGAAACGTAATATTTTGGCAATATTAATCCCATCATTATTAATTGCCTCAGGCGCACACGCAGCGGAAATTTATAATAAAGACGGAAATAAACTCGACTTTTATGGAAAAGTGAAGGCCGAACATTATTTTTCTGATGCCATCAGCAGTGACGGCGATCAGAGTTATGTACGTTTTGGATTTAAAGGCCAAACAAAAATAAACGATCTGATGACCGGATATGGCCAATGGGAATATCAGGTTGCAGATAACGTTTCTGAGGCACAGGGAACCAGCACTGGCACCAAAACACGAATCGGTTTCGCCGGTTTGAAATTTAGCCAATACGGTTCTTTCGACTATGGCCGTAATTACGGCGTGCTCTACGACGTGGCAGGCTGGACCGATATGTTCCCGGAATTTGGTGGTGATGGTTATACCAAAGCCGACCGCTTTATGACCGGGCGCGGCAACGGCATGGCAACTTACCGCAACCGCAACTTCTTTGGCCTGATTGAAGGGTTGAACCTGGCGCTGCAATATCAGGGTAAAAATGATGACAGCAGCTCGCGCTCAGCCACGGCATCCAACGGCGATGGTTATGCCGTTTCTGCGACCTATGACATTGGGGCCGGAATTAGTGCAGGTGGCGCTTACACTTCTTCCGATCGCACTAATACACAGTCTAATTCAACTTTAGGTAAAGGCGATAAAGCCAATGCCTGGAACGCCGGTCTTAAATACGATAATAACGGTGTTTATTTAGCCGCTCTATATGCGCAGACTGAACGCATGGTCGGTATTTCTGTTCCAGCGGGTGTATCAAGCTTGACTAATTCAGCCGTCAGCGGCTATGCCGATAAAACTCAAACCTTCGAAGCTGTTGCGCAATATCAGTTCGATTGGGGTCTGCGCCCTTCTCTTGGCTATGTTCAGACCAAGGCAAAAGATATTGAAGGCGTAGGCGATGCTGACCTGATTAAATATATTGACGTGGGCACGACCTATTATTTCAACAAGAACATGTCAACTTTTGTTGATTATAAAATCAACCGTCTTAGCAACGATAATAAATTGGGCCTAAATAATGACGACGTGGTTGCCGTAGGCCTGGTTTACCAGTTCTAATAATAAGACCTTGCATCAATATCATTTCATTTTACCTTCGCCGGGCTCATCCCCCGGCTTTTTTTGTCATATGAAAAGCTTATCCACGTCAAAAATCTGCTCGTAAGTACTTTTACAGCCCGCTGAATCTGCTAAAGTTTTTCTGACCCACGCCTGGGAGCAACAAACTTCTTAATTTCCCCATCACAGGATGATAACGATAATGATGAAGAAAGCCTCGCTGTACGGCACGAGTGCCCTGGTTTTTCTGGCACTGACCGGTTGTGCACAGCAAACAAAATCAGACGCCAACGCACAATTAAATGACCAGTCAGTAATGGCGCTAAACTGGTTCCAGCAGTCGGGTGAATATCAGGCTCTGGCCTATCAGGCATTTACCACCGCAACCTACGCCTTTGACAAAGCACAGTCTCTGACCGGTAAACAAAAAGCCGTCGTGGTTGACCTGGATGAAACCATGATCGACAACAGCGCCTACAGTGCGTGGCAGGTCAAGGCCAATAAGCCATTTGATGACAAGAGCTGGTCGCGATGGACTCAGGCGAAACAGGCAAACGCGATACCGGGTGCGGTCAGTTTTGCCCAGTATGTTGATAGTCACGGCGGGATCATGTTCTACGTATCAAACCGCAGTCAGAAAGATTATGCCGCTACGGTTGCCAATCTTCAGCGTCTTGGTTTCCCGAACGTTACCGAAAAAACGCTACGTCTGAACTCAAATACCTCGAATAAAAAGGCCCGTTTTGATGCAATCAAAAGCGAGGGTTATAACATCGTGTTATATATCGGCGATAATCTGAATGACTTTGGCGCCGCGACTTACCACAAAGGTAATGCCGAGCGCCGTAACTTTGTTAACGGCAACCACAACCTGTTTGGCACTCAGTTTATCGTGTTGCCTAATCCGCTATATGGCGATTGGGAAAGCGGTTTAGCTCCTGATTACAACAAGTTGACTCCTGAACAGAAGTTAAAAGTCAGAGATGATGCTTTGAAAGCGTGGGACGGGAAGTAATCGGCTAGACCAAGTCTGGTCTGGTTTTAGATTGGGAATCTAAAGGCAACTTTTTGTGCTGCGCACGGCACTTAATGCTGCGCATGGCCTTTAGCTTAACTTCAAATTCAACTTCAACTTCATGCGCTTCGCTTACTGGGCTGCGGCCCAGACCGCCTTAAGGGTGGCCCTTGGGCCGCCACCCTTAAGAATCCCGGGCCCCTTTTCTCGCGACCAGATTGGTGCAAAAAAAGTAGATCGTTTCAGCAGCCCACGTGCGTGGCGTTGGCCACGGCCCTGCGTGCTGCCTTCACTCAGTCGGGAGCCAAAAACGTCTCCCTTTCCTTCGCTCAGCGTAGGCCTGAGGCCGCCAAAGCCGCTAAAAAGAAAAACCGGCAACTCCACGGCGGTCAAAAGCCGATCTCACAAAGATAGGTCTCTTAGGTTTGTTCGAGACTAAATATAACTTTTGATTTCGTTTCTGAATTAATAAAACCGATGTTCGCAGAACGTCACCCTCAAAAGAAAATTTTTGTCAGAAGGAAGGTCTTTTGACCTCAGCTTAGGTTGCCGGTTTTTCTTTAATAGCCCTGATTGGCGGCCTCGGGGCGGCGCTGAGGGAGGGAGAAAGACGCTTTTGGCTTTCGAACGAACGAGGGGACCGCGCAGCGGCGCGACCAACGCCACACACGGTGGCAACTGAAACGAACTCATCGTCTGGTGCCGTACAGGCAAACGACACCATAAGGGCGCGGAGATGCAAGAGGGCTCGCCCTGGAGACCTCTTGCCCGGTTCCGGCACTGCCGGTTAAATATCCATTGAAATAAGTGAACCGGAAAAACTCCTCGGTGATCATTGACCTTAA
>NZ_AJHJ01000027.1 GCF_000257645.1 Serratia sp. M24T3 | reverse complement strand
TTACTCCCAGGGTAATAAAAGCTGCCGTTCTATCTGCGGATCCTGCAACGTGACGTGCAGTCCCACCAGCCTTACCCCTCGCCCTCCGCGTCGCATCTCCCACGCCTCTTGTGCAACTTTAAGTAAATCAGCCTTGTTCAACACTGGCCAGACATGCTCTTGAGTCGTCTGCTGAAAATCGTGAAACTTGAGCTTTACGCCCTGCCGCGCAATACGCAAACTAGGGCTTACACGAGTCAGGCGCGTTTCCAGCTCCGGATAAAGCCGGTCAATCAGCTCGACGCAGCTTTCCCAGTCGTGGATATCCTCAGCCAGCGTGCGTTCAACGCCCACAGATTTGCGCAGGCGCTCGGAAGAAATCTCGCGCTCATCAATGCCCTGACAGCGCTCCCACAATACGCGTCCAAACTTGCCAAATCTTTTCAGTAATAGTGCTAAATCATAGCGTTGCACATCGCCACAGGTCATCAACCCTTGATCTTCAAGCTTGCGGGCTGTGACTTTGCCAACACCGGGAATTTTTGCCAACGGCAGATCCTGCAAAAAGTCAGCAACTTTGTCAGGTGTGATCACGAACTGCCCATTGGGTTTATTAAGGTCTGAAGCGATTTTTGCTAAAAATTTGATCGGTGCAATACCCGCAGAGGCGGTGAGATTAAGCTCGTCGAAGATTGCCTGACGGATTTCACTGGCCATCAATGTTGCCGAACCGTTGCAGTAGGGGCTATCGGTGACATCAAGATAGGCTTCGTCCAGCGATAGGGGTTCAATCAGCGACGTGTAACGAGCGAAAATTTCCCGAATGCGCAACGAAGCTTCTTTATAGGCCTCGCCACGGCCAGGTATCACTTTAAGATGCGGGCATAGCTTGAGCGCCATCGCGGTAGACATTGCGCTATGAACGCCATATTTGCGAGCCGGATAATTAGCGGTGCTTATCACGCCTCGGCGGTCTTTACTGCCACCAATCGCCAGCGGGATATCGCGCAATGAGGGATCGTCGCGCATTTCAACGGCTGCGAAAAAGCAGTCCATATCGACGTGAATGATCTTGCGCATAGCCCCTTCCCTCTTTGGATAACTGTATAAGTATACAGTTTGATTTTTTAATCTCAAGTCCGATAAAAGGCATTTAAAAGTAGGAATTCAGTGTAATTGGCAGGAGTTTTGTAAAAAGCTGCAAATAAAGGCTTTTTTTCGCCTAATAAAGAAATAAATTACATTTAAGGCCATTGATAAAAATTTAATCAGTATTAATATGGCTACATTCAAACCTATTGAATATTTGTGGCAGTCCGCGACGTAAATGTCTGCGGATAAAAAATAATAGAGTTGTAAATAAAGCAGGATTAAGAATGGTCAGAATCGCGCTGCTACTTGCGATGCTTTTTAGTTTACCCGTTTTTACCATGAGCAGCGCTGTCGCCAGCGAACAGGCTCCGGTACAGGCCGGTGTTCAACAGCAATTATTAGGTTCCCCTGTTTATATTCAGATATTTAAGCAAGAGCGCACTCTCGAACTCTATGCCAAAGTCGAAGATAAATTCCAACTGGTCGGTGCTTATCGTATTTGCGATTTCTCGGGCGGTTTAGGCAACAAACGTCGTGAAGGTGATTTTAAAAGCCCTGAAGGTTTTTATAACATCGATATTCACCATTTGAAGCCTGACAGCAGATTTTATCGCGCTATTAATATCGGCTTCCCCAATGATTACGATCGCGCTCAAGGTTATTCAGGTAAATATCTGATGATCCACGGTAACTGTTTGTCTATTGGGTGCTATGCCATGACCGATGCCTACATGAATGTGATCTTTAATTACGTTCAGGCCGCGTTCGATAACGGGCAGCGCAACGTTGAAATCAGTATCTATCCTTTCCGGATGACTGACGCCAACATGCAATTAAATAGAAATTCTTACTACATTAATTTCTGGCGTCAACTGCAGCCTGGTTATGCCTATTTCCAGAAATACCACCAGCCGCCAAGCGTTTCAGTCATTAACGGCAATTATGTGGTTAATCAATCGCAGACTCTTACGCCACAGCCTTCACAGCTGGCGTTCGCCACAGTGAAATAATGCGAATTCGCCTGGAGCAATCTTGTTCCAGGTTTCATTGCCGGTAAGCGGCTGGGTCGCAATGACCGTGACGACATCGTTAGGTGTCGTCTGCTGCTGAAAATCAATCTCAACATCCTGATCCAACAGCGTGGCTTTGCCAAACGGCGCGCGGCGGGTGATCCAGTGCAGATTGGTTGAACAATACGCCATCACAAAATGCCCATCCGACAGCAGCATATTAAAGACGCCCTTTTTGCGGAGTTCATCGGCCAGCGAAGCAATATAGCGAAACACTGGCGGCCAACTGCGAGGCGTGCGCGGATAACGTTCTGAAAGTTTGTGCAGCAGCCAGCAAAAAGCATATTCGCTGTCTGTTTGCCCAACTGGCCTAAGCTTGCCAGTATCCAGCTGGCGATAACCACGCAGCTGGCCATTATGGGCATAGGTCCAGTTACGGCCCCATAATTCGCGGGTAAACGGATGGGTGTTTTCCAGCGACACTTCTCCACGGTTCGCCTGACGAATATGCGAGATCACGGCCAGCGACTTAATGGGATATTCCTGCACCAGCCGGGCAATCGGCGAGTTAAAGCTGGGCTGGGGGTCTTTAAACGTCCGGCAGCCATTACCTTCATAGAAAGTAATACCCCAACCGTCTTTATGTGGGCCAGTCAGCCCCCCACGTTGCACCAACCCGGTAAAACTGAAGCAAATATCGGTAGGGACATTTGCGCTCATTCCGAGCAGTTCACACATCGCCAGTCTCCTGATAAAACAAAATTGCCCAGGCAGGATTTATTATTCTGCCATCTCTTTTTCAATTAATAATATCAGGATGTGGATGATTTTGATGTGAATTTCTTGCACGCGGTCAGCATAGCCGAAATGTGGAACGCGAATTTCAACGTCGGCACCCAACGAGGCCATTTTTCCGCCGTCTTTACCCGTCAGAGTCACCACTTTCATGCCTTTGGCTTTAGCCGTTTCCAACGCTTTAATGACGTTGCTCGAATTGCCAGAGGTAGAAATGCCCAATAGCACGTCGCCCTTCTGACCCACTGCCTCAAGATAGCGGGAGAAAATGTATTCATAACCAAAATCGTTGCTAACGCAAGAAATGTGGCTAACGTCAGAAATTGCAATGGCCGGATACCCTGGACGATTATCGCGGTAACGGCCCGTGAGCTCTTCAGCAAAGTGCATCGCGTCACAGTGCGAGCCGCCATTACCGCAGGACAACACTTTGCCACCGGCTTTGAAAGAGTCGGCAATCAGCTTTGCAGCACGTTGAATAGACGCAATATTGTTCTCATCGCTGATGAATTTATTAAGTACTTCAGCAGCTTCGTTCAATTCTGTACGGATAATATCCAGGTACATGGCAACCTCGTAGAGTTTCTTAGGCAAATATTCTGCGGTGCAGTGTAGCCGAAAGGGCAAAAGGCTAGAAGTCTTCCAGCCGTCTTACCTACGATACTTTACGCTTTTCACTCTTCGTGCTGTGACTTTGTGACGTAAGTTGTAATTAGGATGTAAACGCGTTGATAAAGCCATTGTCCTGGTCTAAAACCATAGTATCACTTCAACAGGTCAGACCTCCTACAACTTCAGGAGTTTTACTATGATAGTCCTTAGCATCGTTGCTTTATTCGTGCTGATTGGTGCCCTGTTTTATCACCGCGTCAGCCTGACATTAAGTAGTATTGCCCTACTGGTTTATACCGCTGCCTTGGCCGTTATTGGCTTATGGACTCCCTGGCTACTGCTGCCTCTGGCAATCATTCTACTGCCTTTAAACCTCCCTTCTTTACGTCGTTCCCTGTTCTCAGGCCCTGCGCTGCGTGCTTTCAGCAAGGTCATGCCGAGTATGTCGCGCACTGAAAAAGAAGCGATTGAGGCCGGCACGACTTGGTGGGAGGGCGATTTGTTTAGCGGTACGCCAGACTGGAACAAGCTGCATGGCTATCCACAACAAACGCTGACCGAAGAAGAACAGCGCTTTATCGATGGGCCGGTCGAAGAAGCCTGCCGGATGGCCAATGACTTCCAGATAACCCACGAACTGGCCGACCTGCCGCCCGAACTTTGGGCCTATCTGAAAGAACATCGCTTCTTTGCGATGATTATCAAGAAAGAGTATGGCGGCCTCGAATTCTCTGCTTATGCTCAGGCTCGCGTGCTGCAAAAGCTGGCGGGCGTTTCAGGAATTCTGGCGATTACCGTCGGCGTGCCAAACTCCCTCGGCCCGGGTGAACTGCTGCAACATTACGGCACCGAGGAACAGAAAAATCACTACCTGCCGCGTCTGGCGAAAGGTCTTGAGATCCCGTGCTTTGCCTTAACCAGCCCGGAAGCCGGTTCTGATGCCGGTGCAATCCCGGATTTTGGCGTGGTGTGCATGGGTGAATGGCAAGGCGAACAGGTTCTTGGCATGAAACTGACCTGGAACAAACGCTACATAACACTTGCTCCAATCGCGACCGTGCTCGGCCTGGCATTCAAGTTGAAAGATCCTGAACATTTGCTGGGCGATACCGAAGAGTTGGGCATTACCTGTGCGCTGATCCCGACCGATACCCAAGGGGTCGAAATTGGTCATCGCCACTTCCCGTTAAACATTCCTTTCCAGAATGGTCCAACCCGTGGCAACGCAATTTTCGTGCCTATCGACTATATTATTGGCGGTCCAAAAATGGCCGGTCAGGGCTGGCGCATGCTGGTCGAATGTCTGTCGGTAGGTCGCGGAATTACCCTGCCTTCCAACTCTACCGGCAGCCTGAAATCCCTGGCCGTTGCTACCGGTGCCTACGCCTATATACGTCGTCAGTTCAAACTGCCGATTGGTAAAATGGAAGGGATCGAGGAGCCGCTGGCGCGCATCGCGGGCAATGCTTACGTGATGGATGCCGCCGCTACGCTTATCACCAACGGCATTATGCTCGGTGAAAAACCGGCCGTACTGTCGGCAATTGTGAAGTATCACTGCACCCATCGCGGTCAGCGCGCGGTGATGGACGCCATGGACATCACCGGTGGTAAAGGCATCATGCTCGGTAACAGCAACTTTGTCGCCCGTTCGTATCAGGGTGCGCCAATCGCCATTACTGTTGAAGGCGCGAATATTCTGACGCGCAGCATGATTATTTTTGGTCAGGGTGCTATCCGCTGCCATCCTTATGTACTAAAAGAAATGGCCGCGGCTGAAAGCAAAGATTTAACCCGCTTTGACCGCGCCCTGTTTGGACATATTGGACATGTTGGAACCAATAAAGTACGCAGCCTGTGGTTAGGCTTAACCCACGGTCGCACCAGCCGCGCGCCGGTTAATGACGCGACTCGTCGTTACTATCAGCATATCAATCGTCTGAGCGCCAACCTGGCGCTGCTGTCAGATATTTCGATGGGCGTGCTGGGGGGTAGCCTTAAACGTCGCGAACGTATTTCGGCGCGTCTTGGCGATATTCTCAGTCAGCTTTATTTAGCCACCGCTACGTTAAAACGCTATGACGAAGAGGGTCGCAACGAGGCCGATCTGCCGCTGGTGCATTGGGGCGTGCAAGACTGTCTGAATCAGGCCGAGACGGCGATAACCGATCTACTACGCAACTTCCCGAACAGTTTTATTGCTGGGTTGATGACGCTGGTGATTTTCCCGCTGGGTCGGGTACATCGCGCGCCTTCAGACTTACTAGATCATGAACTGGCTCGCATCCTTCAGGTGCCTTCTGCCACGCGAAGCCGCATTGCCCGCGGTCAGTATCTGGTGCCAAGCGAGCATAATCCAGTGGGTCAGCTGGAAGAAGCTTTACGAGATATTATTGCAGCCGAGCCGGTGCATAAAAGACTGTGTGAAGCGATGGGTAAAAAACTGTCATTCACTCGTCTGGATAAGCTGGCGCAGATGGGAATGGATGCCGGTCATTTAAGCGCCGAAGATGCTCGTATTTTATCCCGCGCGGAGGAAAGTCGCCTGCGCTCAATCAACGTCGATGAGTTTGAACCGGACCAGTTGGCGCAGCAAAAAGCGCCAGAGGAAAAACCATCGCCTAAACATACCGAAGCCGCTTAACAGATAGAAAATAGCCACCCTCTCAGGTGGCTATTAGCTTACTTGCTCGTTGTAGTAATGATCACGTTGAGAGAGTTATTGGAAATATTCCAGCTCCCCTTTCCGAGGCTCACCGCCACAGCCGAAACAATGATGAAGATACAGAGGTATCTTTTCATTGCGCGGTCCTTGCTCAGACCGCTTCACGGAACCACCACCGGAGATAACACCGTGAAACAAGCACTAATCTGCGCCTGCGTTTACGGCCGTTAGAAATCCTTTTCTAAACCCGATGCCCACTTGCTTAAGGTGGCGAAAAGGCCCTTAGACACCTTACACTAATTTGGCTTAGGGATCGCTTGACAGAGAATAATATTAAGGTCAAAATTAAATCACTAATCTGTGCTTGCGTTAAGTTAGTTCAAGCCCGCTGGAAAGGCCGCTTACCGGACCAGCACAAAAAAACCGCCATTGGCGGTTTTTTTGTAGGCGGCGCACAGGGCGATTTTCAGAACTTTTTTATAAAAGTCAGGAAATAATCAGCCTTTTTTCGGGCGAACGCGCATAGTAAGACCTTTCAAGAAGTAGCGCAAAACCTGATCACCGCACGGGCGATAGTTCTTGTGGCCTTCTTTACGGAAGAACGCGCTCAACTCACCTTCAGAAACTTTAAAATCAGCAGCAGCCAACACGCCCTGCAAATCTTCAGTTTTCAGTTCAAAAGCCACGCGCAATTTTTTCAACATCACATTGTTGGTTACGCGCTTTTCAACTTCTGGAGCCGGGAAGCGATCGTCTTTACCACGTTTGAAGAAAATCAGACCATTGAGGAAGTTCGCCATCACTTCATCCGGACAAACCATATAGTCCGCTTCGTCTTCTTTTTTCAGATAACGCGACATCACCGCCGGAGTAATAATTGTGCCGGTAGACGCCAGAATCTCAATCAGCCGGCCTTCGCTCAAGTCGAGCATATAGCGTACGCTGCGCAAGACATCGTTATTCATCATAATTCTTTATTCCCGTATGGGTGATTGGTAACCGAGGAACTGCTTGGGGATTACCCGCTGGCGCCTCGTAGCCGGGCATTATACAAGTCTGGGACGCAAGCGCCCCTTCTTTCTGATGAGATATTTGATGTATCACGCAGCCTGAATCAAGGTCAGGCTGCTTTTAAACAATTAAGTGAAGGAAAATTAACCGTTTTGACGGATGCGAGCGATCAGCCCTTCGATATCATCAATTTGTGGCGCAGTAATAATTAGCCACTGGCCTAGACTTAAAGCATGACGCTGGCATTCGTGGCGCATTTCTTGGTCGGCAATGTTTTTCAGGTCAGCAACGTTCGAAAAGCCAATAGTGCGACGTATCAATTCAGAACCGCAATAGCCTACCGCATCATGCCAGATATGCTTGAGATAATGTTCCGCATAGCCCGGAATTTTAAAAGCCTGGTCCTGAGTTTTATCCCGTGCCAGTTGCAGGAAGCGCTCGGAGAAGCTCAGCCACAGATCACGTAAATCCTGTAAACGCTGTTCACGCCCGTCCGCCGCCTCACGCGTAGCCACCAGACCTGGCAATCCACAGTAATTCAGCAGCAGATTCCCCATGGCCGACCCCGGATCAAAACCAATCGGCCCATAAAAACCAAATTCGGCGTCGATCACTTTTAGACGACCTTCAGCGACAAAAATTGAGCCACTGTGCACATCACCGTGCAATAAAGCCTCGGCATTGCTGAGAAAACGCTGTTTAAGATCCCCTACCGCAATACGTAACGGTATATCGGCGCGAAGTTCATCAACAGTAGGTTGCAAAGCAGCGTCATAACAATTGCGCTCATGCTCGATATACGGATCGGTAAAAAACAAATCTTCAGTGATCAGACAAAGCTCAGGGTTAAGAAAGCGACCAACTTCCGATTTTTTATGCTCCGCGTTCTGATAAAGATCTGAAGTATGGAACAGAGATTGCGCCAGATATTCGCCAAGCTGGCTCGCAGCCTGAGGATAGTATTTGCCTTTTACCAGCTCACCGCGCCAGATTTCATAATCAGAGAGATCTTCTTGCACCATCACCGCCAGCTCAGGGTCATGATGAATAACTCTCGCCGTGTGCTGAGGGCAATGCTCATAATGGACAATCAGCGTTTCAGCTTCGATTCTCGAGCGGTCAATAGTCAAAGGCCAGGACTCACCTACACAACGCACGTACGGCAATGCCTGTTTCACAATGACTCGACTAATGCCCTGAGTATCGCGGATTTTAAATACCAGATTCAGGTTGCCGTCACCGATTTCATCGGCAGTTATCAACGACAGTGGATCGTCCACGCCACCAAACTGACGGGCATATTCCACGGCATCCGCGGCGTTAAATGTGTAATAACGTGACATCCTAACCTCTCGTAATCTTTCTTGTGCAACCCGACATGTTATGTGGTTCAACAAAGCCTGAAACCAGAATGGTGCTCGGCAAAAGCAAGTAGCCATAAAAGCATTTAGACGTCTATACATCCGAAACTTATGTTGGCAGAATAAGCAATCAGATGCAACCGCGCAACAGGGATTTCAATCACAATGCAGACTCTCACTACTACCAGTTTACGTATCCGTAAAAGTCAGCTGTGGATACTGGATCAGCAGGCTTTACCACAGCGCGCTGAATGGCATCTTTGTCGCAGCGTTGAAGATTTGGTCGGGCACATTCAGGCTCTGCGCGTGCGCGGTGCCCCACTGATTGGTTTATCCGCCAGCCTGCTGCTCGCACAGCTGGCCGAAGGCGGCATGCCAGTTGCAGATCTGCATCAGGCTCTGATTACGCTTCGGGAATCGCGTCCGACCGCGGTAAATCTGATGAACAATCTGGATCGAATGAAAACCGCACTGGAACAACGTTTTCATGTTCCGGCGATGGTGCAAGAAGCAGAAGGCCTGGTGGGCGAAGATCGTGAGCTGTGTAATCGCATTGCCAGCAACGGCGCGCAGCTGGTAGCACCGGGCAGTCGCCTGCTAACCCATTGTAATACTGGCGGACTGGCCACTGCGGGCGTCGGCACCGCGCTGGGCGTAATCCATCGAGCGCATCAGCAGGGTAACGTTTCACAGGTATGGGTCGATGAAACCCGTCCTTTATTACAGGGCGGACGCCTCACTGCCTGGGAATTAGGCGAGCTGGGCATTCCTTACAAGCTGATTTGTGATTCGATGGCCGCCAGCCTGATGGCAAAAAAACAGGTCGATGCGATTTGGGTCGGCGCTGACCGCATTGCCGCCAACGGTGATGTAGCTAATAAAATCGGCACTTACAGTTTGGCGGTACTCGCGCACTATCACGGCATTCCGTTTTACGTTGCCGCGCCGCATACCACCCACGACTCACACTGCCCTAATGGTGATGCAATACCAATCGAACAGCGCGCAGCGAGAGAAGTCACGGGCGTTTCTGGCAGTTTTGGCGACGTACAGTGGGCACCGCAAGATGCGCAAGTTTACAATCCGGCATTTGATGTCACACCGGCCGAGTTGATCAGCGGATGGGTGCTGGACAGCGGGGTAATATTACCCGAACAGGTCAGAGACGGGATTTTTAAAACAGCCTTGAAAGCTTAGCTACGATTGAGACGCGAGTTCTCCATCCTTGCCGTCCTCCACTGGAAAAAAGTGGGGGACGGGACTTTAAAAGCTGCTCCCTGCCTTATAAGTTAACTAATTCCATTCACATCAATAATTTAGATAAGTTTGCGAGAGGGCTTTTTATTACTCGCCGAGTCGCGGATAAGCATCGGCAATCGCGTCGCCAGTAAAATGTGCGACCCAGCCTTCTGGATTGTCGAACAGGCGTATTGCGGTAAATGACGGCGAACCGCCCATATCAAACCAGTGGCGGGTGTTGGCCGGTACCGAAATCAGGTCATTCTTCTCGCACAGGATCTGGAAAATCTTGCCTTCAAGATGCAGGCAGAATAAACCTGCACCATCAACAAAAAAACGTACTTCATCTTCGCCATGAATATGTTCGGACAGAAACTTGGTACGCAGAACCTCGCGCTGTTCATGGTCCGGACTCATGCTAATCACATCCCAGCTTTGATAGCCCTTCTCGGCCACCAGTTTGTTGATTTCATGCTGATAAGCGGCGATCACCTGTTCAGATTCAGGATTGCTGCCCAGCTCGCGATCCGCCTGCCAGCGCTCGAAGCGAACATCGATTTTCTTCAATTCGGCGGCGATAGCATCACCATCACGACTTTCCCAAACAGGGGCTGAAGGATCGCTATCGCTGAAAATAGTCAGTGCACTCATTGCAAACTCCTGGTGAATGAGATCAGTTAAGTTCTATCTGATCAAAACGGTTAACCTGCCTGTGGTCACTCACTTCGTCTGGCTCGTCGCGAATTAGCTGCACCGTTTGCCAACCCGCTTCACGCGCGGCATCCAATTCCTGGCGAATATCAGACAAAAAGAGCAAATCCTGCGCCGGCAGCAGCAACTGGTCGGCAATACTTTGATAAGACGTTACTTCGCGCTTGGCACCGACGCGGGTGTCGAAATAGTCAGTGAACAGCGGCAGGAGATCCCCTTCTTCGCTGTAGCCAAATAGCAGTCTTTGCGCATCGACCGAGCCTGAAGAATAAACATAAAGTTTGATCCCCTGCTGCTGCCACTGCATCAACTGCGGCACGACGTCAGGATAAACGTGACCGCGGAAATCCCCTTCGGTATACCCCGTGCGCCAGATAATGCCCTGCAACGTTTTCAGCGCCGGTGACTTCTCGTCTTTATCCATATAAACATACAGTTGGTCAACCAAGTCGACAATTTCTGCCTGCGGCTGGTTAATCTCTTCGCGCAATGCATCGAGCGCCTGCAGTACTTCCAAATCCTGTCCATGCCGGGTAATAAAATCGGCAAGGCGCGCTCTGGCATAAGGGAAAAGCACCTGATGCACGAAGCGGATGTCGGTTGTGGTCCCTTCAATATCAGTCACGATGGCACGGATCATTTAGCCTCCAACAGGCGAAGTTGCAGCTCACACTGGAATAAAAACTCCAGTCCTTCAAGATGACGGCGCGCGTGGGCAACAGTTTTGCCCCAACAGGTCAGGCCGTGTCCACGAACCAGAAAACCATAGTGTAGCGGATGAGACTGCGCCCATAAGGCAATCTCTGCTGCCAGAGCGGTAATATCCTGACTATTATCGAAAATTGGGATGATGACCGTATCGAGGTGCGTGTGTTGGCCAGCCAAAGATTTCTGCATTTCATAGCCCTGCAATACCAGCCCGTCGCTGCGTTCAAGGCGAGACAACACGGTAGAATTTACCGAATGGGTGTGCAGCACCGCGCCAACTTCAGGAAACAACTGGTAAATCAGCGTATGTAACCCGGTTTCTGCAGACGGCCTTCTGCCGCTGGGTGCGTGGTTGGTCGCAATCTCGACGCGCAGAAAATCATCGCGGGTCAGCGTGCCTTTATCTTTACCGGATTCAGTAATCAGACAGTATTGATTATCTTCGCGCACCGACATATTGCCGCCAGTGGCCGGACACCAGCCCTTGTCGCCGATCCAGCGGCAGGCAGCAAGCAAAGATTCCAAGGAGTTATTTTCGGTCATTGTTGTTCCCGCAAGCCATGCATTAAGGAAGTCCATCTCGCACTGATTCTGCTTATTATGCTGATTCGCTATGAGCTAGACGATAAAAGCATTTAGCCGTTTAAACATCTAAGCGTCTCGATTGCCAAATATTATCATCGTGCGGTAGTATCAACCAATAGGTATCTATCATATTGGTATCGATGAGTACTATCACGATACGACTTTTTATCGCCCAGACAGCGACCGGAGCAAGAAAAGCCATGAGTACAGCAGCACTTATTCCACAGAGCAAACTGCCCGCATTAGGAACCAATATTTTCTCGCAAATGAGTGCGCTGGCGCAAAAGCATAATGCTATCAATCTGTCGCAGGGATTTCCCGATTTTGACGGCCCGGAGTATCTGCGCCAACAGCTGAGCGTGCACGTTGCGGCGGGGTCTAACCAGTACGCGCCAATGACCGGCACGCCTGCGCTGCGTAACGCGATCGCCGATAAAACCGAGCAGGCCTATGGCTATCGTCCCGATGCCGAAAGCGATATCACTATTACTTCAGGCGCTACCGAAGCGCTGTACATTGCCATCACCGCGCTGGTCTCGCAGGGTGATGAAGTAATAAGCTTCGATCCGAGCTATGACTGTTACGCCCCGGCGGTTCAACTGGCAGGCGGCATCAGCAGGCGTATTCAGCTTCAGCCGCCAGAGTTCAAGGTTGACTGGGCGCATTTCGCCGACCAAATCACCGATCGTACCAAAGTGATTATCATTAATACGCCACACAACCCGACCGCGACTGCATGGAGCGAGCAGGATGTTGACCGACTGTGGCAAATCATCGCCGAACGCAATATTTTCGTGATAAGCGATGAAGTCTACGAACATATTTGCTTCGCCAAACAAGGCCATGCCAGCGTGCTGCTGCACCCGCAGCTGCGCCAGCGTGCGATTACCGTTTCTTCGTTCGGCAAGACCTTCCACATGACCGGCTGGCGTGTGGGTTACTGTCTGGCTCCTGCGGCAATCAGCGCCGAACTGCGTAAAATTCACCAGTTTCTGACCTTCGCAATCACCACGCCGGTACAGTTGGCGCTGGCCGATATGTTACGCGAGCATCCCGAGCACTGGCAGGAGCTGCCTGAATTTTATCAGGCCAAGCGCGATCGTTTGGCCCAGGGGCTGGCGAAAAGCCGTCTGAAAGTGCTGCCAAGCGAAGGCACCTATTTCCTGTTGGTGGATTACAGTGAAGTCTCTGATTTGGATGACGTTGCATTCTGTCACTGGTTGGTTGAACATGTTGGGGTGGCCGCAATACCGCTGTCGGTATTCTGCGCCGAGCCTTTTCCCCATAAACTGGTCCGCCTGTGCTTTGCCAAGAAGGAAGCCACGCTGGACGCTGCCGCGGAGCGCCTGTGTCAACTTTAAAGATTTCGCTGTTGCAACAACCACTGGTTTGGCTGGACGGAGAAGCTAACCTGAAGCACTTTGACTCGCTGCTCGCACCGCTGGTTAATCGTGATTTAATCGTACTGCCGGAGATGTTTACCACCGGCTTCGCGATGCAGGCGCCGGAACGTGCATTGCCGGAATCTCGGGTGATTGAATGGCTGCATCAGTGGGCAAACAGGCTTAATGCCATGGTCGGTGGCAGCGTGGCGCTGTCGACGCCAAAAGGCGCAGTCAACCGTTTCCTGCTGGTTGAACCTCAGGGCAAGGTCCATTTTTACGACAAACGTCACCTGTTCCGCATGGCCGGAGAGCATAACTATTATGTCGCAGGTAAACGCCGGGAGATTGTCGAATGGCGCGGCTGGCGTATCCTGCCGCAGGTCTGTTATGACTTGCGCTTCCCGGTTTGGTCGCGCAACGGCCAGGATTACGATTTGGCGCTGTATGTTGCCAACTGGCCTGCTCGCCGCACCCATCACTGGCAAGCGCTGCTGACCGCCCGCGCGATTGAAAATCAGGCTTATGTTGCCGGTTGCAACCGCATTGGCGACGACGACAATGGCCACCATTACAGCGGCGACAGTCTGATCATCAACCCGCAGGGTGAAGTTTTGGCACGCGCCGAACCGAGTGCTGCGATGACTATCGAAGCAGAGCTCTCTCTGGAAGAGCTACAGGATTACCGCGAAGCCTTTCCCGCCTGGCGAGATGCAGACAGTTTCCTCCGCCACGAATAATTCAACTGATTAATTGCTGATAATTTCCTGATTATCAGCAAAATCCTTTGCGATTAGCTGAACAATCAATGACAAATCTTAATTCTGCTCTTCATCCCTGAACGCCAATCTATAACCTTCAACAAATGTAAACTCACAATGCTTCAGGATAGCTGGTGTAATTCTTGCATTAAATACCCCCGTTAAAACATCTGACAGAGGGTAACTGATGACAATCACGTTTATTGCACACTCCACACCTGAACCTGCATTTTATGGTGCGCTGGCCGCGATACTTGCTGAGTTACGGGCGTTGCCGCTGTGCCACCTGCCGGTCAGTTACGACAGCAAACGCTTTATCAATGCTCGCCAATATATCTCTCCACAGGGACAGCAGATTGCCAGTGGCTTACTGTGGCTCGAGCGTTTGACTGGTCGCGGAGCCGGTGCTGAATTTGACATGGAATCTTTGATAAATCGGGCGCTTAGAGAAGATATTGTTGTCCCGCTAAATCAACCGCTTTCCTGCTCCTGCTATCAGGATATGTTGCAACAGATCCGCGAAAAAGACATCTCCATCGAGTCATTGCAGGTGGTGAAAAATCAGGACCGTTACCAGTTGGAAGACTGCGAAAGTGGCAAAGTACGCAGCAACGGCTGGGCGCGTGACAGCTTTGGCCGCTGGGTGCTCGGCTCAGTAACACAGCCGGTGATGCGTGGTGGAAAACATCTTCATTTGGCAATTTTAGGCGATGCCAGCGAGCATCGCGATAGCTATCCCGCCACACTCGCTGCACTGGGTGATGCCGCCGATGCACTGGCAATGAACATTCAGGTCACTTATATCCCGGCAAATTTAATGGGCAGCCAGCTCGAAAGTACGCTTTTCGATATTGACGGAATTATCTTGCCGGGCCTTGCGGTGCTAGGGTCGGAAAGCGTTCATACCAGCACCGCTAGCCAACTGGCGGTGGCGAAATGGGCGCTCGACAATCAAATGCCTGTACTGGGCATTAACGGCGGCATGCATATGATGGTGGCAGCGCTTGGCCAGAAAGTATTGGGAGACGAAGCGATCGCCCTGCCCGGCCCGTCAACGCTGGGGGCTGTGCAATCCCGCCTGCCATTAATGGATGAGCCAGTGCGACAGGGAAATTACAAGGTAATGTTTAAGTCGGGCAGCAAGTTGGCAAAAGCCATGGGGAGAGAGGTGCAGATGCGCTATAACCAGCGCTGGCGGCTTAGTCCACATTTGCTGGAAAAACTGTCGTGTGAGGGTTTGCAGGTAAGCGGCACCGATGAGTCAGGCCTGTCTGCCGAGTCGATTGAGCTTGAAAATCATCCGTTTTTTGTCGGCGTGCAGGGAAATCCCGAGCTGCAATCTCGCCGTGAACGTCCCCATCCGCTGCTGATGGCGTTCCTGCAACAGGTCCGCCAAAATAACAGAGAGCGGGACGTCAGCCACGATTCGTTGACTAAGAGTGTGCGGTTAAAGCATCCGTATTTCTTAATGGGTTAAACAAGGCGTTCAAAGTCACCGCTGCCAGGCAGGCGGCGCTTATCCCCGAATGCAGCAGAGTTTGTACCCAGTCCGGGAAGTGATCGTAGAAGGTAGGCATCACAATCGGGATCATCCCGAAAGCTATCGAAGTTGCCACCACCACCAGATTCATATTGTCTTTATAATCCACTTTCGACAATGTGCGGATCCCGCTGGCCGCCACCGATCCGAACAACACTACGCCAGCTCCGCCGAGCACGGGTGACGGAACCGATGCCACCATCGTGCCCAACTCTGGCAACAGCCCCAAAGCGATTAAAATTCCGCCTCCGGCCGCAACTACAAAACGACTTTTCACCCCCGTGAGTGCCACCAGTCCAATATTCTGGGCAAACGAACTCTGTGGAAAAGAGTTAAATACCGGCGACAACGCGCTGCTCAGCATGTCAGCGCGTAGCCCTTTGGCGATGCGTTTTGAATCGACCGGCGAGCCGACGATCTCGCCGATCGCCACCAGTCCAGCGGTAGTTTCAGTCAACAATACCAACACAATCAGTAGCATGGAAAGAATTGCGGCGATATTAAACGTCGGTAAACCGTAAGCGAATGGCGACGGTATCGCCAATAATGGACCGTGACCCAGTTCGGAAAAATGTGTCTTGCCGAGAAACACCGCAACTACAGTAGCAAGCACCATGGCCAGCAACACCGCAACGCGGCTAATAGCCTGATTTCCAAAGCGGTTAAGTAGCAAGATCACTGCCAAAGTGAAAGCTGCCAGACCAATATTGCCGGTCGATCCCCAGTCTGCTGCGTGGGCATTGCCGCCCATCGCCCAACGCACCGCCACTGGCATCAATGACAAACCAATCACAGTCACTACCGTACCCGTAACTATTGGCGGGAAAAAACGGATGATTTGTGCGAAATAAGGCGCGATAAACAGACCAATCAATGATGAGACGATGACTGCGCCAAACACCTCTGGGAGACCACCGCCGCCGGTCACGATAGTGACCATGGTGGCGACACCCGCAAATGACACGCCCTGCACCAATGGCAGGCGCGCCCCCACTCTCGGCAAGCCCAGCGTTTGCAGCAGTGTTGCCAGCCCGCTAACAAACAGCGCGGCGGTGATAAGCATCCCGATTTGTGGAGCGCCCAAACCGGCGGCGCTACCAATAATCAGCGGCGGAGCAATGATACCGCCGTACATCGTCAGAATATGCTGCAAACCATAGGCAAAAGTTTTACCCGGCGGCAAACGGCAGTCTTCGGGGGCCTCACATGCGGCGTCGGGTCTGGAATCGTCTTTCATTGAGCCACTCCCCGCTGTCAGCTTCCGCGATAAGTTGAATAAGAATAAGGGCTGAGCAAGATAGGCAAATGGTAATGCGCCTGATCGGCATAAATAATGACGTCAATAATCGCCAGGTTATAAAGAGTTTCACGACCTGTAGCCGCAAAATACTGACCGATGTCGGCATACAAACGATAATTACCCGCTTCTACGCCATTTGGCGTCAGGTCAGTCGCTCGCCCATCGTTGTCGGTGGCAGTTTCACTCATTTTCAGGCTGTGTGGACCGTCGATTTTCTCCAGCCAGACGCGAACCTGAGTTGCAGGTTTACCTAAAGAAGTATCAAGAATATGCGTAGTGATTTTGGTCATCGGTTAAATAACTCCTTAAAGCGCAGCACGGTTATCTGCTGTAACTGTTCGGCGGTTTCCTGCCATTCCTGCTGATCGCTGTTGTGTAAACGACGCTGTAAATGTTCAAGAATTTCCGCTGGCGTTCTGCCTTTGGCACGAATCAGAAACACTCGGTTAAAGCGCTGCTCGTACTGCTGATTGCCCGCAAGCAGGGCCTGAGTCGTTTGCTGTTCGAGTCCTAAAGATGCCTGCTCGGCGCGAGAAAGCGCGGCCTCTTTGCTTTCACCCACCATCCGCTCACCAATACGCGGATGCTGGGCCAGAGCGCCGCCAACTGCCGCTGACTGCCAACCGCTGCTGGCTTGAGTGGCAAAATCTACGGCATCATCGACAGAATTAAACGGGCGAGCGCTGCTCACCGCGTCTACCCACTGCGGGATATTCACGCAAGGGCTTAGCACGGCACGCACCTGCTCCGCTGACAGTGCATTAAATTCCTCTAAGGTCATCTTCGATCCCTGATTAATTTCTGAGTAATTGCTGATTTTTTACTGATTAAAGCTTAATACCGTATCGATATAGGACTGCGTCGCGTAAGCCACGTCTTCAACAGTCACGGATTCATCCGGATGATGACTGATGCCATCCTTGCAGCGAACAAACAGCATGCCTACCGGCCAACGTTCGGCAATGGCGATAGCGTCATGCCCTGCTCCACTTGGCAATGGCATTGATGCGCCTTGCAGGGCCTCCACACTTTGCGCCAGTCGCTGTTGCAGGCTCGCATCACAAACCGTAGCCTGAATACCGTAAAACTGTTCAGCGTTGAAAGTCAGGCCACGACGAGCGGCGATTTCTTTGGCTTTGTCCAGCAGCGTGGTCAGCAGTTCACCGAGCGCAACGTCTTCCGGCCCGCGCACATCGAGGGTCAGCTTGACTTCACCGGGGATCACATTCACCGCGCCGGGGAAACTCTGGATATGTCCGACGGTTGCCACCAGATTTTTACCCCGCGCTGTCGTCAGGGTTTCAATGGCTACCATCCATTCAGCGGCGGCGGCCAGTGCATCCTGACGATGCCCCATCGGCACGGTTCCAGCGTGACCTGCATGCCCGATAAAGCCGCAGTTAAGGCGGCGCGCGCCGTTGATTGCCGTTACCACGCCCAGCGGTAATTCGGCCGCCTGCAGGCAAGGACCCTGTTCGATATGCAGCTCAAGATAGGCACAGAAATCGTTGATATCGCGCTGTGAGGTTAAAATATCGGCTGGATTCAGCCCCAGACCGAGCATCGCCTCGGCGACAGAAATACCCTGCGCATCAGTGCGTTGCAGCCAGTCCTGTGGCCAGGTGCCGGTCAGACCGCGGCTTCCCAGCAGAGTGATGCCAAAACGCGTGCCTTCTTCGTCGGCAAAACCAACAATTTCCACCGCCATCGGCAGGCGAATGCCTTTCGTATGTAAATGCGTGACCACTTCAATCGCGGTCAGCACACCCAGCGGGCCATCATAGCGACCCGCGTTGCGAACACTGTCGAGATGTGAGCCTAGCAGCAGCGCCGGAGCCTGCGAGTCAAGACCTTCATAGCGCCCGCAAATATTCCCCACGCTGTCCTGCCAGGTCGTCATGCCCACCGCGGCCATCCATTCGCCAACCAGCCGGTTAGCCTGAATATGCTGAGCGGAGAGATAAACGCGGGTCAGTTCGCCCGGAGTTTCGCTCAGTTCGGCCAGCGTGTCGCACCGTGCCATCACTCTGAGCGCCGCCTGCTCTGCTTCTGTACTCAATGGGATGGCTGCAATCATTACTGGCCTCCTGCCACGCTGGTATGAGTTGCCAGGGAATAGTGATCCCACGCCGCCTGAGAACCTGCGCCGTATTTAGAAGCGAAGCCCAGACGATTCAACACGGCTTCCAGCGCGACCAGAGTTTGCATCACACAGTCTTTGCGCGCGTTGTAACCCATGGTGCCGATACGCCAGATTTTGCCGCTCAGCGGGCCAAACGAGGTGCCGATCTCAATGCCGAAATCATTGAGCATAGTTGAACGAACCTGCTCGCCGTGCACGCCCTGCGGGATAACAACGCCGAGCACGTTATTCATACGGTGATTAAGGTCGCCAAACACCTCAAGCCCCATGCCCTGAATACCGGCCAGCAGCGCGTCGCCGTGCAGCTTGTGGCGCGCGATAGTGTTTTGCAGACCTTCTTCGAGGATCACGCGAGCGCATTCACGGGCGGCAAACAGCATGCTGGTCGCCTCGGTATGGTGGTTTAGGCGCTCCGGGCCCCAATAGTCCATGATCATGCCGAGATCGAAATAGTTGGAGTAGATCATCTCTTCGTCACCGTCAGAATGATCGGCGGTGCGGATCCCTTCCTCGATGCATTTACGGCGGCGAATTTGTTCTTCGAATTTCGGGCTGATCGTCACCGGCGAGCTGCCAGACGGGCCGCCGAGACATTTCTGCAAACCGGCTGAAACTGCATCAATACCCCAGGCATCGGTTTCCAGCGCGTTTCCGGCAATCGACGCCGTAGCATCGCAGTAAAACAGCACGCCATGACGACGGCAAATTTCGCCCAGCTGTTCCAGCGGTTGCAGCATGGTGGTGGAGGTGTCGCCCTGCACAGTCAGCAGCCAGCGCGGTTTAACCGATTTAATTGCATCTTCAATCTGTTGCGGGTCAAACACTTCGCCCCACGGCACCTCAATAGTGTGAACTTCAGCGCGGCAACGGCGAGCAATCTCGCACAGCAGATGGCCAAAGCGGCCAAATACCGGTACCAGCACTTTATCGCCCGGACGAATGCCTGACAGAAGCACGGCTTCGATTCCAGCGCGCGAGGTGCCGTCAATCAGGAAGCTCCACTGATTTTCGGTTTTGAACACCGCGCGATACAGCGCCATGACTTCATTCATGTAGTTGGTCATCGCCGGATCGTACTGGCCAAGCAGCTGGCTCGACATTGCTCGCAGCACGCGAGGGTCGGCGTTGATCGGGCCCGGCCCCATCAGCAGGCGGTTAGGCGGATTGATTTGACCTAATTTTGAGATATCCACAGTAATTATCCTTTTTAATCAAAGCATTATTAAATATCCAACATCATTCGAGATTCAGGCAGGCGGCATCTCAGTGCTTGCCCATTAACTGACTCTGCATCCTGAAAGATAAAGGATATTAGGAGGTGGCTTCGTTCAGGCCACGCACCGACGCAATAAACTGTTTAAATTCGGGAGTTTGCGGATTGGCAAACAGCGCCCGACTTTCGCCCTGCTCCCAGACGGTACCCTGATGCATAAACACCACGCGGTCCCCGACTTCGCGGGCAAAATTCATTTCGTGTGTTACCAGCACCAGCGTCATACCTTCTGCCGCCAGCTGCTCCAACACTTTCAAGACTTCCCCCACTAGCTCGGGATCGAGCGCGGAGGTAATTTCATCACACAGTAAAACTTTGGGATTCATCGCCAGCGCGCGGGCAATGGCGACGCGCTGCTGCTGGCCGCCGGACAGATTAGCCGGATAATAATCCACGCGATCGGCAAGCCCGACCTTGGTCAGCATCTGAATCGCCAGCTCGCGGCATTCGGCGGCGCTTTTACCCAGCACCCGGCGCGGAGCCAGCATGACGTTTTCCAGCGCAGTCATGTGCGGGAACAGGTTGAAGTTCTGGAATACCATACCCACCGAACGGCTGATTTCACGCGCCTGTGAATCGCGACTGGAGATAGTCATGCCGCCGAGTTTAATGCTGCCGTCCTGATAGGCTTCGAGGCCGTTCATGCAGCGCAGCAGCGTACTTTTACCCGAGCCACTGCGGCCAATGATGCAAATCACCTCACCGCCTTCGATATCCAGATCCACGCCTTTCAGTACATGGTTCTGACCGTAATATTTTTGAACCTGATTTATAGTGATCAGCGGCATTACTTTTTATCTCCAAGCAATGTTCTTTCCAGATAGTGGCTGTAAAGAGAGAGTGGATAACACATCAGGAAATAGCCGCAGGCGACTAATCCAAAGACTTTAAACGGCTCGTAGGTCACGTTGTTAAGCATGGTTCCGGCCTTGGTCAGCTCGACAAAACCGATAATCGACGCCAGCGCGGTACCCTTGATGACCTGTACCAAAAATCCCACCGTCGGCGCGATGGCGATGCGCAGCGCCTGTGGAGCAATCACTCGCCACAGAGTTTGGCCGAAACTCAGACCAAGGCAGCGGCACGCTTCCCACTGTCCTTTTGGCAAAGCATCAATACTGCCGGACCAGATATCGACCAGATACGCGCTGGAATAAAAGGTCAAGGCAAAGGCGGCGGCAGTCCACGGGCTGACGTTGATGCCAAACAGGCCCAGTCCGAAGAACGCCAGAAACAGCTGCATCAGCAGCGGTGTGCCCTGAAAAACTTCAACATAGACACGCACGACATTGACCAGCCAGCGGCGGCGCGTCAGGCGCATCAAAATGAGTGGAATAGTCACCACCGTGCCGCCAATAAACGCCACCAGCGACAGCATAATAGTCCAGCGCGACGCGAGCAGCAGATTGCGCAGAATGTCCCAGTCGGTAAAGGTCATCATCAACTGTAACTCCCAAAGAAGCGGCGTCCGACGAGCAATAACAGCTGACGCATGGCAATCGACAGAGCCAGATAAAACAGCGTACAGACGAAATAAGTCTCGAAACTCAGGAAAGTGCGCGACTGGATCAGGCTGGCAACAAAGGTCAGCTCCTGATACGACACCTGCGACACCACCGACGATCCGAGCATCACGATAATGCACTGGCTCACCAGCGCCGGATAAATACGTTTCAACGACGGCGGCAAAATTACCCGAAAGAAAGTCTGGCTGCGGGTCAGGCCCAGCACGCGCCCGGCCTCCCACTGCCCTTTTGGCGTTGCCTGAATACCGGCGCGGATAATCTCGGTGCTGTATGCGCCGAGGTTAATCAGCATTGCCAGCAACGCAGCCTCACCGGCGGTCATTTTCAGACCCAGAGTCGGTAAACCAAACACGATAAAGAATAGCTGCACCACGAAAGGCGTGTTGCGGATAGCTTCCACATATACGCCCCACGCGCGGCGCAGTGCGACCTTGTTACCGCAGCGAATCGCCGCGCCAAGGATACCGATGGCAATACCACCGATAGTCGCCATGAATGTCAGCTCGATGGTGGTCCATAAACCGGCCAAAAGCTGTGGCAGATAGGGCCATAATGCTGTGAAATTAAGCTGATACGTCATGAAGATCCTCCGTTGCGCGCGACAGTTTTTTCATGGCAGATCAGGCACCCAGATTGGCTGGCAGTGGGGCTTTCATCCATTTTTCAGACAAAGTGTTTAAGGTTTTGTCCTGCAATGCCTGGTCGATCAACGCGTTAACTTTCGCCTTCAATGCCGGTTCGTCTTTACGCATGCCGATAAAGCACGGAGAGTCTTTCAGCAACACTTTGGATTCAGGCGCTTTCTGCGGGTTCTGACGGGCAATCGCCGCGACGACCAGATTACCGGTGGCAATAAACTCCACCTGACCTGACAGATAAGCAGACAGCGTGGTGTTGTTGTCTTCGTAACGTTCAATTTTGGCGTCTTTAGGTGCGATATCGCTTAATACCAAATCTTCTACGGCCCCACGAGTTACGCCGATAGATTTACCAGACAACTGCTTAACATCGCTGAGTGCGTCGCCTTTGGCACCAAATACGCCAAGGAAGAACGGCGCATAGGCCTTGCTGAAATCGATAACTTTTTCGCGCTCTGGATTTTTGCCCAGGCTAGAGATAACCAGGTCTACTTTGTCGGTCTGCAAATATGGCACGCGGTTGGCGCTGGAGACTGGCACCAATTGCAACTTAAGTTTCATTTTGTCGGCCAGATAATGGGCCATGTCGATATCGTAGCCTTGCGGCTGCATATCGGTGCCAATCGAGCCGAACGGCGGGAAGTCCTGCGGGATCGCCACGCGCAGCACGCCACGTTGTTGAATATCTTGTAACTGATCGGCCAACACCAGCGGTGCCTGAACCATCAACATCGCTGCACCTACCCACGCCAACAACCGTTTGTTCATCTTCATTTACGACTCCCCGGGATTTAATAGTTTATGAAACGATAGATTCTTATTCCAGGCATTCTGCAACTAATGTGCCAAAAAATTAAAATAGCGCCGATGGCGCAGCAATACTGCGCTAGCTCAAGATTTACAAGGGGAAATAAGCAACGGACGTGAAACGAACTTTGCCCCGGAGTGGAGCAAAATGAGCAAACTCGAAAAAACATGGCGCACTTTTATTGTGCAAAAGCACCAATTCAGGGCTTTATTTTGATCTGTCTAGCGCTGTTCCAGCTCGTCCAGATCGTTATAAAGGTCAGTTATCTGATGAATTCTCTGACGACCAGAGGCCAGCATTTCATGCAGCAAGGCGTTACTTAGTAAATTGGCGAGACTCATGGCGGCGGAGTAAGAGTCAAAGGCTGAAACACTGTCCAGCGAGGCGGCAAGATGCCAGCGCGCCAACGGGATCAGTGATTGCGCCTGCGGTTCACAAATCAGCAGCACGGGAACATTCATTTGCTGCAGCTGGGTGAGAATCGCGCGGGCGGTGCGCGGGCGGCGACGGAAGGCGACAAAAACCACCACGTCTTGCGGCGTTAGATCCACCAACTCCTCGGACACCGTCTGGCCCGGCTGCGGCATCATGATCACCTGATTTCGCACCTGCAACAGCTGCTGGCGCAGGTGTAGCGCGACCGGATAGCTGTTACGCAATCCCAGCAAACGCACCTGTCGGGCCAGGCTTAGCGCGGTGATCACCGCAGTAAACTGGCTGCCGTCAATCTGGTTAATCCACTGCGTCAGGTTGGCCATTTCCTGCTTGTAATGGCGTGACAGCAGCGTGTTGCCCTGCACCGCATCACGGCTGTCAGTCAACGGCATCCCGCTCTGGCGCAAAGTGCGCACTTCATCGCGCATGTCGCGATAGCTCGGGTAGCCGAGGCGTTTGAACAAGCGGCTGACGGTGGCTTTGGACACGCCGCTAAGCCGCGCCAGCTCGGCGCTGTTGTAGCTCATCAGGTCATCAATGTGATCGAAGATAAAATCGGCAACCCGCTGTTCCTGCGGCGTAAGCTCGGCGTAATATCCGCGCAGACGTTCATCGATCTGTTTCATTTGCTGTTTCCTGTAACCATCGTTTCAGCCGAAGATAACACGCCCAGTATTGGCTTGGGCAAATTAATTTTATCGGCTTTATCTCCTGCCGAGGTTCACATTTTTTAAATTTTTATCCATAAGGGGAGGATCTGGAACACCTCTTGCTTGTATGAATAGAGAAACGAATACAATCCGATTTTGAAAAGGAAGATGGCATGATTAACAGCAACAGCGCCCCGCTGGGTATGGCGGTTACCCCTCACCACCTCGCCAGCCAGAGTGCATTGGCGGTTCTGCGTGAGGGTGGCAATGCCATTGAGGCCATGGTAGCCGCCGCTGCGACCATTGCGGTGGTTTATCCGCACATGAATGGTCTTGGCGGAGATGGTTTCTGGTTAATCGTGCCGCCGCAGGGCAATCCGGTGGCTATCGACGCCAGCGGTGCCGCAGGCTCGCTGGCGTCGCTGGATTTTTATGCCGGCGAAAGCCACATTCCGCATCGCGGGCCGAAAGCTGCGTTGACAGTAGCAGGCACCGTTGGCGGCTGGCAGGAAGCGCTAAAGGTTTCAGCGGAATTCGGCGGCGAGCAAAAGCCGTTATCCCGATTACTGCGAGACGCCATTCGCTACGCGGCCGACGGTTTTCCAGTCACCGCCTCGCAGGAAGCGGCGACCCGTAGCAAGCGCCACGAACTGGAATTCATGCCATCGTTTGCCGAAGTCTTTGTGCCGCATGGGCAAGTGCCATTGTGCGGGAGTCGTTTCACCCAACCGCGACTGGCCGCTACGCTGCTGCAATTATGCGACGAAGGGCTAGACAGTTTTTACCGCGGCTCGCTGGCTGACAGCATGGCCGCAGATATGCAAAAGCTCGGCATGCCGCTTACCCGTGATGACCTGGCCTACTATCATCCGCAGCGCCGCACGCCGCTGAAACTCAAACACAGTAAAGGCGAAATCTACAACCTCACACCGCCGACGCAGGGTCTGGTCTCACTGGCCATTCTCGGCCTGACTGACCGCCTGAATCTTGAGGCGATGGACGAAGGCGCCACCATCCACAGCATTGTTGAAGCCACCAAGCTGGCATTTGGCCTGCGCGACCGCTTTATTACCGATCCGCGCATCATGTCTCAAGATGCACAGGCACTGCTCGACCCCGCCTACCTCGATGCGCTGGCGACGCGTATTAATCCTCATCGTGCCGCCGATTGGGGCAAAGGCAAGGGGCCGGGCGATACGGTATGGATGGGTGTGATGGACAGCAGCGGTTTGGCGGTGTCATTTATCCAGAGTATTTATCACGAATTCGGCAGCGGCGTTATTTTGCCGGACAGCGGCATCATGTGGCAGAACCGCGGTGCATCGTTCAGCCTTGATGCCGATCATTTGTTGGCTCTGGCTCCGGGCAAGCAACCATTCCATACTTTGAATCCAGCCGCTGCGCGCCTTTACGACGGCCGCACCATGGTGTACGGCTCGATGGGTGGAGACGGCCAGCCACAGACACAGGCAGCCGTGTTTATCCGCCATATTATTCAGGGTAAATCGTTACAGGAAGCCATTAGCGGCCCGCGCTGGTTACTTGGCCGAACCTGGGGGCAAAGTTCAGATTCATTGAAACTTGAAAGCCGCTTCAGTCACGCAACGCTGGCTGGTTTACGTCAACGCGGTCACGACGTCGAGATGCTTCCTGAATTCAGCGAGGCCGTCGGCCATGCCGGGGCAATTATTCGCCATACCAACGGCATGTTCGAAGGCGCCTCCGATCCGCGCAGCAACGGCAGCGCAGCGGGTTTTTAATTTACAGAAGGGAGTGTTTACTCCCCAACCTTAGCCCTGCTCCAACGCAAAAGAGGCGGGGATCGATGAGAGGAAAATTTATGAAAGCGACACCTGCTGCAGCACCGGCTGACTGGGCGGCCTATATCAGCCAGATGGAAGCCGTGCTGGCTCTGGAACTGGACGACACTCGCCGTCAGGAGCTACTCAATCAGTTCACCCGCATCGCGCAAATGGCGCAGCCTTTGATGGACTTGCCGCTGGACCCGCGCTTGGAAATTGCCGGGGTTTATCACGCATGAAACCTTTACATCAGGCCAGCATTAACGACATTCAGCAGGCAATCAAAAACGGCGAAGTTTCAGCCACCGAGATTGCCCGGCAAACCTTGGACAACATCGAGAAAGCCGATCCAGCGATAAACGCTTACACTCATGTCACTCATGCACGCATGCTCAGTGAAGCAGGCAAGATTGATAAACTACGCGCCAGCGGTGCGACCTTACCGCCTTTGGCCGCAGTGCCTTACGCAGTGAAAAACCTGCTGGACGTTACCGGTCAGGTCACTCTGGCCGGGGCGAGCCTCAACAGCAGCAATCCGGTTGCCAAAGAAGATGCCTGGACGGTTTCTCGTCTGGCCGAACAAGGCGCGCTGCTGTCCGGTATGTTGAACATGGATGCCTACGCCTACGGTTTTACCACTGAAAACAGCCATTATGGCGCGACCCATAACCCGCGCGACCTCACACGCATTGCGGGTGGTTCTTCGGGAGGATCCGCCGCTGCGGTGGCCGCCGGACTGGTGCACTTTACACTCGGCAGCGATACCAACGGTTCGATTCGTGTCCCCTCTTCGCTCTCCGGCATTCTGGGCCTGAAACCCACTTTCGGGCGCATCTCCCGACGCGGTAGCCAGCCGTTTGTCGCCAGCCTGGATCATATCGGCCCGATGGCGCGCAGCAGCAGCGATCTTTCGCTAGTTTACGATGCCTTGCAGGGGTCTGATGCTGGTGACGCATTTCAGGCGCATAAGCCGAGCGTAGAAACTTTTTCACAGCTTTCTCGCGGTCAGCAAGGTTTGCGTACTGCCGTATTGGGCGGCTATTTCGATACCTGGTGTAACGATGATGCCAAAGCTGCGGTGAAACGTGTGGCACAGGCGCTGGAAGCTCAGGAAGTAGTAGAAATGCCTCAGGCCGAACTCGCCCGTTCAGCGGCATTTATTATCACCGCTTCCGAGGGCGGTAATCAGTATTTGCCGTTGTTACGCACTATTCCCGAACAGTTTGAGCCGCTGTCGCGCGAGCGTTTGCTGGCCGGGGCGATGATCCCTTCAGCCTGGTACGTGCAGGCGCAGCGTTTCCGCCACCAGTTCCAGCAGCAAGTTCTGCCGATGTTTGAACACTGGGATATTTTGATCGCCCCTTCCACTCCGTGCCCGGCGACAATCATTGGTCAAGAAAGCATTGAAATCAACGGCGTTTCGCTGCCAACGCGCGCCAGCATGGGCATGCTCGCTCAACCCATTTCATTCCTCGGCCTGCCGGTAGTTTCGGTGCCATTAACAACTGCCAATGGGCTGCCGATTGGTTTACAGTTGATAGCCCCGCCGTGGCGCGAAGATTTATGCCTGCGCGCGGCCTGGGCATTGGAACAACAGGGGATCGTCAGTGCCAGCGCTTCGCTGGTTGGCTGATAAAGTGTTTTTAAATGAGCATCGAGAAAAAAATGAAAAGTGAAAATATCGATCGTCCGGCGATCCTGGCAGAAGTGAATGCGGCTTTTTATCGTTACGAGCAGGCGCTTATCACTAACGATACTGTGGTATTAGATGAACTTTTTTGGCATGACCCACGCACTGTTCGCTTTGGGGCCGGTGAGAACTTGTATGGCATCGATCAGATCCGTGAGTTTCGCGCCTCACGTCCGGCGCAGGGTCTGGATCGCAGCCTGCAAAACACGGTGATCACGACTTATGGCGACGATATGGCGATCGCCAGCACCGAGTTTCGTCGCGAAGGCAGCGATAAAACTGGCCGCCAGATGCAGACTTGGATCAAAATGCCCAGCGGCTGGCGGATAGTGGCCGCACACGTGAGCCTGATGATCTAAATTCCTATTTTTATATAAAAGTCAGGGATTTAAACCCCCTTCCCTCCGCCTGCGGGGGAAGGCTGGAATGTGGGAGCAAACGACTCAGAGCTTCTCCAGCAACAGGTCTATCGCCATTAACATTCCTGACGAGCCAAAAGCCTGTTGCGGGCTTTCTTCGATGGCCAGCAACGTACTGGCCCGCGCGGCTGCCGGTGAATTCTCAGGTACGATGGCGATAACCTGTGCGCCGGAACTGACCGCAAGCCGCGCAATCTCGGCTAATCCCTGGTTTTCAGTGCCCACCGAAAGTATCAATACCGCCTGCTGCGCCGTCAGAACAGTCGCGCTCAGCCGCATCAATTCTGCATCATGAAAAGCATAAGCCGGATGACCCGCGCGCAGTAATCGACTCTGCAACTCACTGGCAAACAGCGTACAACGGCTTTCGGCCGAGAAAATATACACTCCCTTAATTGCCGCTGAAATTGTTGCTGCCGCCTGTAAAAATGCCTGTTCGTCAAAAGCTGCCAGTTGACGATTTGCCT
Organism: Serratia sp. M24T3; assembly: GCF_000257645.1. GTDB lineage: Bacteria > Pseudomonadota > Gammaproteobacteria > Enterobacterales > Enterobacteriaceae > Rouxiella. Next base: position 34,409 of record NZ_AJHJ01000027.1, on the reverse strand, counting down.
GCTGTTGACGTTGATTAATATTTTGCTGCCATGATTCAGAACCTGAAGCGGCAGATTTTACCGGCTGAGCCGCCATATATTGCGAACCCACCGCGCTGGCCTGCGCGAGTTTCATTCGCAGATCGCGAATATCGTCGCAGCCCATAGATTTTGCGAAACGGGTAATGGTCGCCGGACTCACTCCAGCCTGCGAGGCAAGCTGCTCAATGGTGGCCGAAGAGGCAAAAGCAACATCGTCGAGGATCGCCTGTGCGACCTTGCTTTCCTGTTGGCTGAGCTGATTTTGCTGCGCGCGTATCTGATAAATAATATCGCCAATGTCTTCGTAGCCGATTGATTTAGCAAACCGACGCATCATCTCGGCACTGACACCGGGCAATTTACCTAGCGAAGTCGCGGAAGCAAAAGCGATATCTGTCCCGCCAGGCACGGGTTTCGAGACCAGCGTATTTGACGCTGGCGGCGAATGCTGTGCCCGCATGTGAGTCATAAAATCATTAATATCCTGACAACCCAACGATTTAGCGAAAATCGCTACCGTCGCGGTGCTCACTCCTGCGCGCGCCGCCAATTGCTCCAACGTGGCAGCAGAGGCGAAAGCCGGGTTTTCGAGAATAACCTTGCCGACCTTTTTTTCCTGCCGGCTGAAGGTTCCCTGCAAGAATTGAATTTGATAAACAATATCCACTGCTAAGTTGCCCTTGTTCATTCATCGGCTGGTGACGACGTGCTGCATCTACCCTGATAATCCGCATAATTTTTGCACAGCGTCTTCTCTAAGCTCAGACTAGCAAAATGAAAATAATTTTCAAAGGGATTATCTAACTATTATTTCGATTTGCTTTTAGATACATCATAAAAACACAACCAATTGATAAATATATAATTTAATAGAACCATTAAACTTGCCTACGCAAAAATAAATCGCAGATCACAATCATGAAAAAAAATTTCACTCACATATTTAACCTATCCAACTGTTTTATATGATTTTTATTCAAAGTCATAATTAAAACCTATGAATTAGCCTATTTACTTCACCTCTCGCCTGGCGTTTTATATTTCCACGGCCACTGAATCCTACAAATGAGAAAATGAATTATGCAAAAGATTTTCCTATGCTGCGCCGCCGGTATGTCTACCAGTATGCTGGTGCAAAAAATGAAAAGTGAGGCCAATAAGCGTCAATTGTCTATCGACATTGAAGCGGTTCCGGTTGCCGAATTCGAGAGAATTATTTCTTTGGCGGATATCGTTTTACTTGGCCCACAGGTTAAATATGAACACGCTCGCTTATCTGATATTGCCGCCACTCACGGCAAACGGGTTGAAGTCATTAATATGATGGATTACGGCACCATGCGCGGCGATAAAGTATTAGATCAAGCTTTGAGCCATATTTCCTGACCTCTGATTAATTAGATAATAAAACTTACCTATTTTCAGCCAAAAGATAATGACGCCACTGTTCAAGGAGCTGTTGTGACGCTGGAAAATTCAATATTAGAAAGCGCAGATTTAGAAAATAAGCTGATGGAATTATTAGTGCAGGCAGGTAGCGCGCGCAGCGCATTATTGAGTGCCCTGCGCGAGGCTAGAGGAGGTAAAATTAGTAATGCACTGATTCTGGTAGACGAGGCCAAATTATTTATATCTGCTGCGCACAAAATACAAACTGAATTAATTGGTCTGGATGAAGGAACAGGGAAAATCCCCGTGAGTCTGATTCTGGTTCATGCGCAGGATCACTTGATGAACGCCATGCTTATTCAGGAACTCGCCAGCGATATGATTGAACTGTATCGCCGTAACCCACAAGGAAATTGAGATGACCAAGATAACCGTTATCGGCGGTGGCAGCAGCTATACGCCCGAACTTGTCGATGGACTTATTCAGCATCACGGTGAAATCGGCTTAAGCGAACTCGCACTGGTTGACGTAGAAGCCGGACGAGAAAAGGTGCAAATTATTGCCGACCTGACACGGCGAATGTTTACTCGCAACGGGCTTGAGCAAGTCAAAGTTACAGTGCATTTTTCACTGGAGGAGGCGATAAGCGGTGCCAGCTTTGTTTTGACTCAACTGCGCGTCGGACAGCTCGCCGCCCGCGCAGCGGATGAACGGCTAGGTCTTAAATTCAACATGTTGGGTCAGGAAACCACCGGCGTCGGCGGCTTTGCCAAGGCGCTGCGCACTATACCGGTGATGCTGGATATCGCCGACGCGGTGGAAAAGTTTGCGCCAAATGCCTGGATTATAAACTTTACCAACCCTGCGGGCATTGTTACCGAAGCCGTTAGCCGCCATAGCAAGGCTAAAATCATCGGGCTTTGTAACGTGCCAGTGAACATGCATCACATGGTCGCCAATATGCTCAAGGCGGCTTATGAAGATGTCGAGCTACGTTTTGCCGGACTCAACCATATGGTGTGGGTGCATCAGGTGACTTTGCGCGGAGAAGATGTCACCGAGTCGGTGATTGAGCGACTGTGCAACGGTGAAACGCTAACTATGAACAACATTAAAGATACTCCCTGGCCACCGGCTTTCCTGCGCGCGCTGGGCGCAATCCCTTGCCCATATCATCGCTATTTTTATCAGACCGAGGCGATGCTGGCCGAGGAGTTTACAGTGGCAGCCGAGCGCGGCACTCGCGCCGAGCAGGTGATGAAGGTGGAAGCCGAGCTGTTTAAACTATATGCCGATCCCAATTTGGCTGAAAAACCCGAACAGCTTAATTTTCGCGGTGGGGCTTTTTATTCCGAAGTAGCCGTCGAACTGATCCGCGCCATTCACGGTAATTCCGGTAAAGTGTTAGTGGTCAATACGCAAAATAAGGGGGCAATTGCAGGACTTCCTTTTGATGCGGTTGTTGAAACTAACTGTGTTATTGATGCACAGGGCGCTCACCCTTTGTCATTTGGTCCTCTGCCGTTGGCTATGAATGGACTAACTCAGCAGATAAAGGATTTTGAACGCCTGACTATTGAAGCCGCCGTAAAAGGCTGCAGGAAAAGTGCAATATTGGCACTGGTTACTAATCCATTAATTGGCAATGCCAATATTGCAGAAGAAATGCTTGAAGAAGTACTCACACTTAATCGTCGTTACTTACCGCAGTTTAATTAATACTTTTACCAAAATATTTCGATTCGCAGAAAGGCGGTAACTCCATGGCTACTCAACGGCTGACTCTACTCATTAGCTGAGTTGAAGACAAGAAACCTACCAATCTGCGGATTGAAATATAAAGATAAAAGAAAGGGGGGACTATGGCTAATATAAATACACTAATAGAGCGTTACGTATTACCGGCTGCATTAAAAATAGCCGGGCAGAAACATATATTATCCGTTCGCGATGGTATTATTCTTAACATGCCGTTTATGCTGATTGGATCGTTCTTTCTTATTTTTGCCTATCTCCCCTTCCCTAGCTATGCCAATTTCATGGGGGATTTATTCGGGGCAGCATGGCGCGATAAGCTGCTTTATCCTGTTAAAGCCACCTACGATATTATGGCAATTATCTCCAGCTTCGGTATTGCCTATCGGCTGGCAGAAAAGTATCGCGGGCTGGACCCATTAAGTACGGGCGCTGTATCCCTGGTGGCCTTTCTGCTGACCATTCCACAGCATACTTTATTTGCTCCAGTGGTTGGCGCAGAAGCGATGATGGTGAAAGGCGTTCTGCCCATGAATTTTATCGGCAGTCAGGGCCTGTTTGTGGCAATTCTCATTGCGCTGCTTTCCACCGAGATCTACCGTTTTGTACACAATCGTGACCTGGTGATCACTATGCCCGAGGGTGTTCCGCCTGCGGTGGCAAAATCGTTTCTCAGTCTGGTGCCGGGCTTTTGCGTATTAGCGGTAGTGCTGGCGCTGAGGCTGATTGTCGAGGCCACGCCGTTCGGCGATATTAATACCATGATCGCCACGATTATCGGCATTCCGATGCATCACATTGGCGGCACTCTGCCGGGCATGATTTTCTCGGTAGTTCTCATCGGGCTGCTATGGACGCTGGGGTTGCACGGCGATGCCATCGTGCTGGTATTTATCCAGCCGATTTGGCTGTCGAATATGTCCGAGAACCTGACTGCGTTTCAAAATAACCAGCCGATTCCGCACATTATTACCCAGCAATTTTATGATTTATGGATAGCGCCGGGAGGAACCGGGGCACTGTTGGGATTAGTGATCTTTATGCTGATCCGCAGTCGCAGTGCGCAGATGAAACAGCTGGGGCGCATCGCTGCACCGGGCTGCCTGTTTAATATCAGTGAACCGATGGTGTTTGGTATTCCGCTGGTAATGAACCCGTATTTCTTCCTGCCGTTTATCCTTACGCCGGTGGTGCTGGTAATCGTCACCTACACCGCGATGGCGACCGGCCTGGTCACGCCGCCAGTGGGCATTGCTTTACCGTTTACTACACCGATTTTCATCAGCGGCTATCTGGCAACCGGCGGGCATATTTCCGGCACGGTTATTCAGGTGGTGAATTTGGCTATCTCGATGGTAATTTACTACCCGTTCTTCCGCGTATGGGACAAACAGAAATATCGCGAAGAGCAGCAGCACATTTCCACTCAGGCGGCTCAGGCCGAAGTGAATGGCAAAGTCACGGTAGGGTAAACTGATTGCAGGCCGAGAGCTTATAAAGACTCGGCCTGCAAAGCATCAGGCTTGCTCTCGCCTCAGCTTCTGATGCTGTTCGAGCTCATAATCAATAAATGCGCCGATCATTGTGCGGTAAACTTTCTCAATAATTTCTTCGGGCAATCCTTCATCGGCGGCTTTGATACACACTTTATCGAGCACCTGCTGAACGCGATCGGGCGCGCGCACGTCAGTGTGGTCGGTTTTAAACGCCGCAGAGGCCTTGACACATTTTCCGCGCTGGGCGATCAGTCTGACCAGTTCATTATCAAGTTGGTCGATCTGATTTCTGACATCCTGAATTGACGAAAACTCCACTTAACGATCTCCATAACTAGTACATGAGTTCGTTAGATTACAGGCAATTCGGGTTAAATCTAGTATTAAATCGAAAGGCAAAAGCGAGGCCGACGGCTCTGCCTATTCAGTCCTTCATTGAAAAGGCTATAAAAATAAGCAGAGCGTGTTTAGCTTTGGAGGATCGGGATGATTTACTTCGCCGGATGATGCTTAACCCAGTGATCGGCGATTTCCTGACGTTTACAGACCCACACGCGGTCATGTGATTCAACGTAATCCAGGAAACGCTGCAAGGCGCGAAAACGCCCCGGTCGGCCCAAAATGCGGCAATGCATGCCGATTGACATCATTTTTGGCGAGGTTTCCCCTTCGGCGTAAAGCACGTCAAAACTGTCTTTCAGATAAGTATAAAACTGCTCACCGGTATTGAAACCCTGCGGCGAGGCGAAGCGCATGTCGTTGGTTTCAAGAGTATAAGGGATAACAAGGTGCTGGCGGATTTCGCCGGAATCCAGCTTTACCGGCGTCCAGAACGGCAGATCATCGCCATAATAATCGCTGTCATACTGAAAACTACCGTGCTCGGCCACCAGCTTGCGAGTGTTTGGACTATCGCGACCGGTGTACCAGCCCAGCGGTTTTTTGCCAAACAGATCGCCCAGAATTGCCACGGCTTTCTGCATATGCTCGACTTCTTGCTGCTCGCTCATATCTTGATAGTGAATCCAGCGCCAGCCGTGGCTCACTACGTCGTAATCCGCCTGCTTAATCGCTTCTACCACTTCAGGATTACGCGCCAGCGCCATCGCCACGCCAAACACCGTTAACGGCAGACCTCGTTTTTGAAACTCTTGATGGATACGCCAGAAACCAGCACGAGAACCGTATTCATACAAAGAATCCATCGACATATGGCGGTCCGGGAAACTCGCGGCACCAATAATATCGGAAAGAAACTGCTCGGAACCGGCATCGCCGTGCAGAACATTATTTTCGCCACCCTCTTCATAATTAAGCACAAACTGCACGGCAATGCGCGCATCGTTCGGCCATTGAGCGTGAGGAGGACGGCCAGCATAGCCAATCAAATCGCGCGGGTAATCCTGGATGAAACTGTAATCAATATCAGACATAAGATTCTCTGCTTGTTGCCAGTTATTAGGGTCTTAAATGGCTTTATAGGGCCTGCCAATCAGTTATTCAGATCTTTAAAGCGCCCGGAAAGGGGTTTGGAAATCGGATAATCGAGGTCACCAAATTTACTGGTGGTCAGACGCAGAGCATGCAGGGATTCAATCAGGCGCACCGCGGCACTCACGCCGTCGATCACCGGAATACCCAGTTCCAGGGTCAGCTCTTGCGCCAAATCGGCCATGCCACCGCAGCCAAGAACAATTGCTCCGCTGCCGTCATGTTGTTTAGCTTTAATACATTGTTCACGGACTTTCTGCTGTGCGATTCCGCTGCCATCATCCAAAGATAATACTGGAAGATCAATCGCATGAAGGGCTGCACAGTGACGCTCAAAACCGTATTGATGCAAAAGATGACGGGCAATCACCAGAGTGCGTGGCAAAGTTGTAACCACAGAAAAACGCGTCGCCACGAGTGTCGCCATGTGCATCGCAGCTTCGGCAATGCCCACCACCGGTGCTCGGGCAATTTCACGCGCGGCGAGCAATCCAGGATCGCCAAAACAGGCAATGATGTGCCCGTCAACGCCCGCTTCGCGTCCTGCCTTTACCTGCTGTAAAACGCCAATCGCTGCAATTGCCTCATCAAAATGCCCCTCAATCGAGGGCGCGCCCTCTTCTGGGCATACAGCGAGGATTTCAGTTCCCGGCGCAGCAACCTGACGCGCGGTTGCAGCCATCACTTCGGTCATACCCATACTGGTATTGGGATTGATTAATTGTATACACAGCGAACGGGGGGAGGATTCGGCCATTACTGCGCTTCCTTATCGTGGGTCTGCGGCATCGCAATGCTGGAAAACATCTGCGTAAAGTCGGGTGTCGGGCCTTCGTTGTTTTCAAAACGCAGGCTGGCAACGATATTGTCAAAATGGCGGGCCATTTTATCCGCGAGCGCCGGAGCATCACGTTTTTTAAGCAGATCTAAAAGATCGTCGTGATCGTGGCAACGACATCCCTGCTGCCACGGAGCGCCCCAGGCGGCGATCGCCAGCGAGGATCGCAACGTCAGCTGGGAAACAGTCTCGGTTAACACTTTATTGCCCGAAATCGCCTGTAACTGCACATGAAAAGCGGCCGAAAGGCGGATCGCCGCTGTACCGTCGCGATCTTCGTGGGCTTTCTTCTCTTCACTCACGATCTTCTTCATGGCCGCCAGATGTGTTGACTGGCAGTGCGCCACAACTTCGCTCATGTTGGCGCACTCTAAAATCTTGCGTGTAGTAAAGACGCTGCGTGATTCTTCTGCATCAGGAACCGTGACGTGCGCACCACGTTTGGGCAAAAGTGTCACCAGCTGCACTGCGGCAAGGCGTTGTAGCACGCGACGGATCCCGGTACGACTCACGGAAAACGCTTCAGCCAACGCTTCTTCAGGCAGTTTGTTGCCTGGTAAAAGTTTATGTTCAACGATCGATTTTACCAATGCGTTGTAAATGTGGTCGTCCTTATCCTCAGTAAAGTAAGCCGTATTCAGGCCATTCCAGCTGGTCATCGTCACTACTCCGTATACCGAACATATAACTTATCGTATACATGAAATTCTTTTTTTGTATACAAAAAATGAGATTTGGCCTAATTCCTGCAATGAACATTTGAATGGTTAATTTTTTGGATTGCCGGACACCGGCCTCTCTTCTTTCAAATGTTGTTATGACAGGAGCACGATTTATGCCAAACAAGGGAAACACCTCTGCGGCAGCCCCGGAATTAAGTGCTGGTATCATCAAACCGCACTATAGCCCAAGGCTATGCAACGACGATCTGGCGCCAACTCGCGATCAGAATTGGAGCTGGTACAACATATTTTCATTTTGGATGTCAGACGTACACAGCATGGGCGGATACGTGGTTGCCGCAAGCTTCTTTACTCTCGGGCTGGCAAGCTGGCAGGTGCTGATTTGTCTGCTGTGCGGGATTTGCATCGTGCAGCTGTGCGCCAACCTGGTGGCCAGACCAAGCCAGCAAGCGGGCGTTCCCTACGCGGTTATTTGTCGTCAGGCGTTTGGCGTGTTCGGGGCCAATATTCCGGCGGTGATTCGTGGGCTGATCGCTTTTGCCTGGTACGGTATCCAAACTTATCTGGCAGCAAGCGCGCTGATGCTGGTACTACTGAAATTCTTCCCGGCGCTTAATCCGCTGACTGTACCGCATTGGCTAGGCCTTTCTGCATTGGGCTGGATTTGTTTTGGCGTGATGTGGGTGCTGCAGGCGATGGTTTTCTGGCATGGCATGAGCGCCATCAAGCGCTTTATCGACGTCGCCGGTCCAGCAGTTTATGTGGTGATGCTGATGCTGGCAGGTTGGATTGTGTACAAAACCGGTCTGAGCAATATCTCCTTTACCCTGGCCAGTAAATCACTGAGCGTTGGACAGCAAACCTGGGAGATGATCACCGCGACTGCGCTGGTGGTTTCTTACTTCTCAGGTCCGCTGCTCAACTTTGGTGACTTCTCGCGTTACGGTAAAAACATGAGCGAAATTCGCCGTGGTAACCGCTGGGGCCTGCCGTTTAACTTCCTGCTGTTTTCAATCGTCACTGTAGTGATTGTTTCGGGAACTCAATCGCTGTTTGGCACCATGATCACCGACCCGATTGAAACTGTCAGCCGCGTGGGTAACAGCGTTGCTGTCGCACTCGGCCTGCTGACTATGATTATTGCCACTATCGGCATTAATATTGTTGCCAACTTCGTGTCACCCGCGTTCGATTTCTCCAACTGTTCACCGCAGAAAATCAGTTTCCGCACCGGCGGGATGATTGCCGCTGTCGGCTCTGTATTGCTGACTCCGTGGAACCTGTTCCAATCACCAGAGCTGATCCACTACACGCTGGACGTGCTGGGCGCCTTTATCGGTCCACTGTTTGGGATTTTGCTGGCAGATTACTACTTAATCAAACGCGGTCATCTTGACGTTGATGCGCTGTTCAACGCCACGCCTGCTGGTCGTTACTGGTATCGCAATGGCTTCAACCCGAAAGCAATCGGTTCACTTATCCCGGCGGTATTGATTGGGCTGGTCATTAGCTTTACACCGAGCCTGCATCAGGTGGCGAACTTTAGCTGGTTTATCGGGGCATTCTTGTCGGGCGGTTTCTATCGCTTTATTGCCCGTCACGATCGCGCGGCCAGTACTTCAATGGGTTATGTAAAAGCCGAACTGGGCAAAGAATAGTTTAGGCTGGTCTAGAAACAGCGAAGCCCTGATTCATTGCTGAATCAGGGCTTCTGAATGTGGCGGAACGGACGGGGCTCGAACCCGCGACCCCCTGCGTGACAGGCAGGTATTCTAACCAACTGAACTACCGCTCCACTTTCTTACTGCTACTGCCGCTCCATGTCACTGGAACGAGGCGAATATTACGGTTGGTCAGTGATTCCGTCAATGCTTTTTCTGCCAAAAAAATTCATTCGCCTAGTATTTCGTCATCACGGTGATTTAACCGCCAAAAAGCCATTAGTTTTATTCAGTTGCCGGTGGCGCAGGACGCCATAAACAGCTGCCGCCTTTCTTCTGCACCAAATCGAGACGCGATTCATGCGCGACCAATTCTTCGTCGCTGGCCAGCAGCACCCGTAAACCCGATGCCGGACGCATAATGGGTTGAATATCAAGACCATCGGCACCGGTATTCTGCTCGCCCTCGTGGGAGAACTTCATTAGCGTCTGCCCACCGGTCATCATCAGATAGACTTCGGCGAGGATTTCGGAGTCAAGCAATGCGCCGTGCAGGGTTCGCTTGCTGTTGTCGATTAGATAACGGTCACTGAGCGCATCGAGGCTGTTGCGCTTGCCGGGAAACAGCTTGCGCGCCATAAACAGGCTGTCGGTTATCTTGCAGAAGGTTTCGGTTTTGGGAATGTTGCGTCCCAGCATGCCGAATTCGTAGTCCATAAAGCCAATATCAAAGTTGGCATTGTGGATGACCAGCTCGCCACCGCGAATATATTCAAGGAACTCATCGGCAATTTCGGCGAAGGTCGGTTTGTCGGCAAGAAATTCGTCGCTGATACCGTGAATGCCAAACGCCTCTGGGTCGACCAGGCGATCCGGCTTGAGGTACATATGGAAATTGCGACCGGTCAAACGCCGGTTGATTACCTCAACGGCACCGATTTCGATGATCCGGTGCCCTTCATAGTGGACACCCAGCTTATTCATACCGGTGGTTTCGGTATCGAGAACAATCTGTCTTGTAGGGGTAGTTAGCATATTGCAGTGCTCATAGCGCTCGTTTATGTCAGACTTGGCTTTTACATTCTGATGGAAGAGTCTACCAGAGATGCGCAAACAGGTAGAAATTTTCACCGACGGATCTTGCCTCGGCAATCCGGGACCCGGTGGTTACGGCGCAATATTGCGCTACAAAGAACACGAAAAACCCTTTAGTGCCGGTTATCGTCTGACCACGAATAATCGCATGGAGCTGATGGCGGCGATTGTCTCGCTGGAGGCATTAACCACGCCGTGCGACGTGACGCTGAGCACCGACAGTCAGTATGTTCGACAGGGCATTACTTTGTGGATCCATAACTGGAAGAAACGCGGTTGGAAAACGGCAGATAAAAAACCGGTTAAAAATGTCGATTTGTGGAAACGTCTGGATGCCGCCATTCAAACCCACACTCTGAACTGGATGTGGGTCAAAGGCCATGCCGGGCATCCGGAGAATGAGCGCTGTGACGAGCTGGCGCGCGTTGCTGCCGGTAATCCTACGCTGGAAGATGTCGGCTATCAGCCTGAAAAATAACGCCTTGACCTCTGCACACGCGCCTGATGTTGTGTGTGCAGCTTCACAACAAAGCCTAAACCTTCATTATTCTATAACACCTTAATTTATAAAAATTTAACCTAATCCTCATGCTTTTTACGATAGCTTTTGTTGGCTCCCACCGGCTGGGCAATCGACTGACGACGAGCAGGCATTTTCTTGGCCGTCGGTAGCAGCGGCAACGTGCGTTTTCTCGCGACGATCACCGTCATACAGCCGAGCGCAGGAAGATGCGCGCTAAGCAAACGTCCCCCCTGCCGATGCCATGGCAACACTTGAAAACGAGATTTAAACATCACCTCATAGTTGAGCAGGCTTAGCCAGTCGATTAAGCGTGTCTGAGTGAACATGCGGCTATTAAATGGCTGTCGCTTGCGGAAAAAAGGCACGCATTTGCCCATTCCCAGTAAACTGAATGGGGCAAAGCCACTCAACACCAGCCAACCATCGTCAATCAGCACTCTGTCGACTTCGCGCAGAATGCGGTGTGGGTCGGTGGCATAATTTAGCGTGTGGCACAGCAGGCAGGCGTCTACCGATTTTTGCTCAAAAGGCAAATAGTACGGATCGCCCTGCACATGCAGGCTTTCGCCCTCTGGGGCAACGTTGACCTGATGCGAGATCGGGCAGTCTTCGCTGTTGATTTCAACACTTAAATTTCCGATTTTAAGCAAATGAAAGCCGTACAACTTGCTCCACCAGGGTTGCAGTTGCTGTTCAAGCGCGGCACGGTAGTAATCACCACGAGGAATATCATTCCACGATGAAGGCACCACCAGCTTTTTATGAATTTGGGCTGACTTCATATTTTGTGTTCAACTTTCAGGCAATTGCTTAAGGAGTATGTCATGAATCTTATCAGTATTCCGGCGTTACAGGACAATTACATTTGGCTGCTGGATGACCAAAAAGGTCATTGTGTGATCGTTGATCCCGGCGAAGCAGCACCCGTGCTCAAAACGTTGGCCGAACGCAATCTGACCCCTTCCGCTATCATGTTGACTCACCATCACGGTGACCACGTCGACGGCGTTAGCTCAATTATCAAACAGTTCCCTGCTGTAAAAGTATACGGCCCAGAAGAAACTTCGAGCAAGGGCGCTAAGATAATTCTTAAAAATGGCGATCGGGTCGAAATTGGAGGGGTAAACTGGGCAATTTTTGCTACGCCAGGGCACACATTAGGTCACATTTCATACTATAGCGCGCCTTACCTTTTCTGCGGCGATACGATGTTTTCGGGCGGATGCGGAAGATTGTTCGAAGGGACGCCCGAGCAAATGTACCAATCGTTTCAACGCTTAGCTGAACTTCCTGACGATACGCTTGTCTGTTGCGCGCACGAATATACAGTCTCAAATCTTAAGTTTGCACGCTCAATTCTCCCAGATGATTCTGATATTTTGGTACATGAACAATCTGTGCTGGATAAGCGTAAAAACGGACAATCATCTCTGCCTACAACCCTAGGTTTGGAACGCAAAATCAACCTATTCTTACGATGCCATGACTCTGATTTACAAAACAATTTAAACCTTAACGGAAGCATTACATCTGACTGGCAGGTTTTTGCTCATTTGAGGCATCTCAAAGATACCTTCTGAACCTTTTAGTTGTCTTTTTTGACAGGGCAAAGTAGTATTGCTCGTCTTTTAAGCAACTATGACACACACATGAAGGCTAAAGCGATTATCTTCGCCTCAGTGTTGCTAGTGGGTTGCCAGGCGTCCAGGCAGGACGTCAAGGTACCCGAACAGCATGCACAGAGTTTGTCTTCGGCAAGTCAAAGTGAAGCAGGAGAGTACGCAGACGATGGGCAGTCGACATCGGCGCATTGGTTGGGCACTAGTGACCCCAATGCGCAAAAGAATCTGTGGAACTTCATTGGCGACGAGCTGAAGATGAAGGTTCCGGATAATTCCCGGATCCGTGAGCAAAAATTAAAATATTTAAAAAATAAGAGCTATCTCCACGATGTAACATTACGGGCAGAGCCGTACATGTACTGGATCACCGAGCAGATTAAGAAACGTAATATGCCGATGGAACTAGTACTGCTACCCATAGTGGAGAGCGCTTTTGACCCCAAAGCAACTTCAGCAGCCAACGCCGCTGGGTTATGGCAGATTGTGCCAAGCACGGGTCGAAACTATGGTTTGAAACAAAACCAGTGGTATGACGGTCGCCGCGATGTTGTGGCATCGACAACTGCTGCGCTTGATATGATGCAAAGCCTGAACAAAATGTTCGGCGGTGACTGGTTACTGACCGTTGCAGCCTACAACAGCGGTGAAGGTCGCGTGATGCAAGCGATAAAACAGAATAAAGCGAAAGGTCGACCGACAGATTTCTGGTCATTGGCGCTTCCTCGGGAGACGTCGATTTATGTACCGAAGATGTTGGCACTTAGCGATATTCTTAAGCATAGTAAAAAATACGGTGTTAGCTTACCGAAACCTGACGAAGACCGCGCATTGGCGCGTGTTGAAGTGGGCCAGCAGATGCAGTTAACTCAGGCGGCTGAGATGGCGGGCATGTCACTGACTAAGCTGAAATCGTATAATACCGGTTACAAGCGTAATGTAACGGCCCCTAACGGCCCTCATTACATTGTGTTGCCAAAAGCGCATGCAGATCAGTTTAAAGACTCTCTGGCTGATGGAGACATCAGTGCGGTGCAGGAAACAAAACTGGCGAGCAACAGCACGTCTGGCGCAGCTTCTTATAAGGTCCGCTCCGGCGACAGCCTGACAGGAATTGCAGCCAAACTGAATGTGAAGTCCAGTGACTTACAGCGTTGGAACAATTTACGCTCGGCGAGCGTGCTAAAAGTTGGGCAAACCCTGCAAGTGGCAGACAGCGGCGTTAGTGGCAGCAGCGACAGTATTACTTATCAGGTGCGCAAAGGTGACTCGTTATCGAGCATTGCCAAGCGCAACGGCGTGAACATCAAAGATGTGATGCGCTGGAACACGGGTCTGGACAACCTCCAGCCGGGCGAGAAGCTGACACTCTATGTCAGCGGCAAGCAGAGTCCTGACAGCTGATATTACTGTGAAATACTCGCTGTGATCGTTAGTAAAAGCACCTTCGGGTGCTTTTTTATTACCTGAAATTCAACGAATTTTCATAACACTCACAAGTTAAGAAATAATCCCCTTCCAAGTTTAAATCTGCTAAAGAAACGAGTTGAATCAGTGCGAAAACCGACCCTTTAAATAAGATAACTCCACACTGGCCGCTACTATTAAAATAATACCCTCCTTCATAAAATAATATTTACCGCCGCCATAATTTTAGCCTTGAAAATATCTCCCCCACGCCACCTCGCGTTGCAGAATATTATTTTCCAAAAAGTAAAACTCATAGGCCATATGCTCTTTATCCCTCGAAATTCTGTGATTAGAGTCACAAAAATATGACATTAGGAATCTAAGCTGCTATATCTAATTAACAGTGAGAAACAGACCCGACCAGATAAAACACTTAATGGAGAGGGGGTAGACAGTATTGCCGGCCTATATTTCTCACCTGCTACCACCTTGATTGGCCACCTATTTTTCCCCTCATACTCTTTCGCAAGGATGTATTTGAACCACTGATATAAAACTAGAAAATAAGGTACTTATGACGCAGATTAATCTAGAAAAGATTGAACCACTCTCGGAGACGCAGGGGGGCGAAAATAACGTTCCTGCCCAGGTTGAAAATAGTGAATCCAACAATTTTCTTAGCGCAGATGCGTTTCTCCTTACCGCCACAGGCATCGCTGCCATCGCTGGTTTTTTATATGGGTACGACACAGGGATTATTTCAGGCGCACTGCTGCAAATAACCCACGACTTCTCCCTCACAAGTCACGCGCAGGAAATGGTCACCAGCGCCATTCTTGTTGGTGCGGTTATTGGCGCTTTATGCTGCGGTAAACTGTCCAGCGTAATTGGTCGCCGCTATACCGTAATGACTGTCGCAGGTATTTTTGCCGTTGGCGTTATCGGCTCAGGTCTTTCTCCCACCGCTTTCTGGCTCGGTATGGCGCGTATCGTGCTTGGCTTTGCCGTTGGTGGAGCTTCGCAAATTGTTCCAGTATATATCGCTGAGCTGGCACCGCCGGCAAAACGTGGTCGACTGGTGACCTTTTTCAATATTTCTATCGGTATCGGCATCCTGACCGCTGGCCTGGTTGGCGCGTTTATGCAGGATATCTGGACTTGGCGCACGATGTTCTCGGTTGCTGCCATTCCGGCGCTGATCCTGCTTTTCGGCATGCTGCCTATGCCCGAGAGTCCGCGCTGGTTAGTGGGTCAAAAACGAACCAAAGAGGCGCGTATTGCGCTGAATATGGTGCGTGAGACTGACCGCGAGGTTCGCCATGAACTGCGAAATATTCAAAAAGTGCACGATAAAGTCGAGCGTAAAAGTGTCGCAGGCTGGAAAGATTTAAAACAACCCTGGATGCGCCCTGCCCTGTTTGCTGGTCTTGGAGTTGCCGCCTTTACCCAGCTTTCGGGCATCGAGATGATGATTTACTATACCCCGACCTTCCTGACCGATGCCGGATTTAGCCGTGCAGCGGCATTGCACTCCGCGCTGGGCGTGGCTGTGATCTATCTGGTGCTGACAATAATCGGCAAGTTGGTGGTTGACCATGTTGGCCGCCGTGCATTGACGCTGTGGATGATGCCAGGCGCGATCATCAGCCTGTTCCTGCTGGGCCTGATGTTTATGCTCGACAGCCATGGTCAGCAATACGGCTGGTTAATCGTGACTTGCCTGTTTGCCTTTATGGTGTTTAATTCCGGCGGGATTCAGGTAATCGGTTGGTTACTGGGTTCAGAAGTGTATCCGATGGGTATAAGAGAGAAAGCCACCAGCCTGCATGCTGCAACCTTGTGGGGTTCAAACTTGCTGCTGACCGCGACTGCGCTGTCATTGGTTAGCGTATTGGGAATTGGCGGTGCGATGTGGTTTTACGCCCTGCTTAACCTGTTAGGTTTCCTGTTTATCTTCTTTATGGTGCCAGAAACCAAAGGGCGCTCATTGGAGGAGATTGAAACTTCTCTGAAAGAGGGGCGTTTTTATCCTCGTCAGCAGAATAAAAAGTCCAAGGCAATGAAGCCGGTTGATGAGGCTGCCTAAAATTTAGATTAAATAGCATTGCTACCCCATGCCCCGGTCCAGCATCCGCTGAGCGGGGCATTTTTATAGCTCGATTCCCGGCGGCGGGCTCTGCGCCAGAAACTCGACCAGCAGTGGATTGTGATCTGAGGCACGAGTTTCAAGCACCTGCGCGCTGGTGACACTTAAACCACGATAAAAGATGAAATCCAGCGGTCGGCCAAAAGCGGTACGACGCAGATCGGCCGGGAAGCGAACCTCCTGCAAATTGACATTATTGGCGAAGCCGAATAGCGCATTAATACGTTGGCGGCTCCAGGCGTTAAAGTCACCCGCCATCACTACCGGGCCTTTGTGATTGGCAATTTGCTCGCCAATCGGGTCCAGCTGCTTACTGTAAACGTCTACACCAATACTGAAATTTACCGCATGAATATTGACCACCATTAACAAACGCCCATCCACCAGCGGATAAACCGTGACCAGCGCTGATTTTGCCAGGCGTAACAGAGGTTCACGTTCCCGCAGTGGGCAGCAATAGACCGGATGCGCGGCGGCAAGCGTCATAACCCCGGAAGGGTGTTGAGGCAAGTCAAAAGCCGGTACCTGATCGGCAGCAAGGTAATGTGACGTGGCAAAATGGATTAGCGCCGGAGTGGTTTGCGCCTCCTGCAACAGCACTAGCTGCGCATCTTTACCAAAGCTCTGCAATACGGATAGCCAGTCAGCGCGCTGCTGCTTAAAGATATTCCAGACCATAATCCGCAAGATGTTCGAATTGGGCAGTGCAGCTCCCGGCGGCAGATCCGGTCCCAGATGTGCGAGCACACCAGGGAATATTTGCTCGACCGGTTGACCTGCAACATACCTCATTGCATACGTTTTTTTCGGCACACTGTTAACCCATTCTACCCAGCGTTGTTTTTTGAAAACGAACGCTGGCGATATCAATATCGTGAATCTGCTGTGCGGAAAATTTCCCTTCAGCGGTATTTCTCAGTATACGCCGCCGTTGGGTAAGACCCAATTTGTTTACATTGGTATACATCCTGTAGGTAAAAAACCGATTTATCCGACGACTCATCAGCACTGATATGAGTAATGCGGACAGTATTCAGACAATTATCAGGTTTTACTCAGAGCATAAGAATTGGGAAAACTTGTGATTAAATGATAAAAACAGCCATAGTTGATAATTACTCATGCTGGAGAAGCAACAATGAAAGCAAGCTCAGAAGAGCTGATGGTGTTTGTGACTGTGGTGGAAAGTGGCAGTTTCAGCCGTGCGGCCGAGCAGCTTGAACAAGACAATTCAGTCGTTAGCCGAACCATTAAAAGGCTGGAACAGAAGCTTGGCATCCAGTTGCTTAACCGCACAACCCGGCAAATTAGCCTGACCCATGAAGGCGAACGTTACTTCACGCGAGTACAAAAAATCCTGCAGGAAATGTCGGCGGCGGAAAACGATCTGCTGGAGCATCGTAATGATCCGCAGGGTTTGTTGCGCATTGATGCCGCAACCCCGGTTATCCTGCATGTGCTTTCACCGCTGGTAGCAGAATTCCTTGAACGTTATCCCAAAATGACCCTGTCGCTCTATTCTTCCGAGAGCAATATCAATCTGATTGACCAGAAAGTTGATGTCGCAATTCGCGTCGGTGAACTGGAAGACTCAAGCCTGCGTGCTCGTAAACTGATGCTGAGCTACCGCAGCGTACTCGCATCTCCTGTCTATCTGCAAAAATGGGGAACGCCAAAAAGTGTGGATGATTTGGCTAACCACCGTTGTTTGGGATTCAACGAAGTTATGGCATTAAATAAATGGCCGCTGCTGTGTTCCGACGGTCAACAACTGACTATTACGCCGTTTATCAGCGCTGGCAGCGGCGAAACGTTGCGCCAGCTATGCCTGGCAGGGAATGGTATCTCCTGTTTGTCTGATTTTATGACTCACAAGGATGTCGTGAACGGCGATTTAGTCGAGCTGCTGGTACCTGACCTGATGCGAATAGCTATGCCGCTGCATGCGGTGTATTACAGCGATCAGTCAGTAAGCACGCGGATTCGCTGCTTTATTGATTTCCTGAGTGAAAAGCTGAGTTAAACAGGCTTTCTCTTGATACTGCCGATTTCATGAAAAAGCCCAAACCTGGATCAGGGCTTTAGCGTGATGGACCGTATAAACTCAGAAATAAATCAGGAAAAAATCAGTCCCAATCTGGCGCTAACCCTTGCGGACTGACTAAACGCCCGTCGCGCTCCAGTAAGGCAATCTGCGCCAAATCTTCAGCAGTCAACGTCAGTTCCTGTGCCAAAAGATTACTTTGCAGATTGGCACGCTTGGTCGATGAAGGGATAACCGCATACCCCAGTTGCAACGCCCAGGCCAGTACCACCTGAGCAGGCGTGGCGTTACGACGCTCTGCGATTTGAATGATAGTTGCCTCTTTTAACGCCTCTCCGTAGGCCAGGGTCATGTAAGAAGTAATGGCGATGCCGTGTTGAGTCGCGAATTCAACCACTTTATTATTCTGCAGGAACGGCGATAGTTCTATTTGGTTGGTGGCAATTTCTGCCGCGCCTACCGTGTCGATAGCTTCCTGCATTAGCGCCACGGTAAAGTTGGAGATGCCAATCTGGCGAGTCAGCCCCAGCGCCTTTGCCTTGACTAGCGCCTGCATGGTTTCTGCCACGCTGACCGCCTTGTTCGGCGATGGCCAGTGAATCAGCGTCAGGTCAACATAATTGGTTTTCAGCTTGCCCAGGCTGATTTTGAGGCTGTCAATCAGCGCATCGGCGGTTAGGTTTTCAATCCAAATCTTGGTGGTAATAAAGATTTCTTCACGAGGAACCCCACTTTCACTAATCGCCTCACCCACTGCGGCTTCGTTGTCATAAATTTGTGCAGTGTCGATAGCGCGATAACCCAGTTCCAAAGCCGTAGTTACGGAATCTTTGACAATTTTATCTTGTAAACGGAAAGTCCCCAGACCAAAGGCAGGTATGTTCATTTTTACTCTCTCAATGTTGTTGTCAATAATCTGTGACCCCGTGAAAGGGTCAATATGGCGAGAGTATGAACGGGGAGTTAATGGATAAAAATAGCCCTAATCGCATAATACTTTTGATTAATATGCAACAGTCTGGCAACTACTCTTTGTGCTGATAGCACAGCCAATCGATATCTGGAACGGCCACTAAACGCGTTACCAGGGGATCATAATGCAAGCACTCAATTTCTTTGACATCGCCAGGCAAAGCGAGAGCCAGAGAATTCCCATCCTGTAAACCATGGAACAGCCTACCCGTTGCTGAAGAAGAGAAAGTCTGCAGTTGCGGGTTAATACTCAACTCAGCCATGGCCCAAATTCCCGATCCCTGCTGTTTTAATGCGGCTTCACGCAGGCACCAGAGCTGCCAGAATGCCTCCTTGGGCTGGGGCTGATGGCTTATCCAACTTTGTTCTTCCACGCTAAAAACTGCTTGAGCCAAGCGCAGCATGTTAGGCCTATCACGATGAACCTCGATGTCGCAACCTACAGCCCCATGCTTTGAGATCGCCACCAGTAGCCGATTGCCACTGTGGCTCAAGCTGAACTCAGGCTGTGCTGGATCGGCAAAAACGGGTTTGCCACCGGGCTGGATAACAATTTCAGCCAGCGTTGACTGGTTGAAAAGGGTAAACATCAGCTCGGCGAGCAGCGCCCTGCCTGCCAAAAAAGTTGCTGCGCGCTGTGGGCTAAAGCTCTTGGCGGCGGCCAATATGGCAGAGGGTAAACGCGGTGAAAAACAAAGTTCGCTAACCAAACCGGTTGCCAGTGTAGTTTTCATCGTTATGGCCAACGACGGAATATAAGCGAAGTATTGATGCCGCCAAAGGCAAAGTTATTTGACTGGATAAATTCCGTATCAATTTGACGATTTTCGCCGATGATATAGTCCAGATCGCCGCATAAAGGATCCGGCTCGGTCAAATTAAGCGTTGGGAAAAATTGCCCCTCGTTCATCATCTCAATCGACATCCAGGCCTCCAACGCACCACAGGCACCCAAAGTATGACCAAAGTAACTTTTCAATGAGGATATCGGTGTCGTGCTGCCAAAAACTGCCGCCGTCGCGTTACTTTCGGCAATATCACCGCGGTCGGTCGCAGTACCGTGGGCATTGACATAACCGATTGCTGCAGGCGAGATCCCGGCCTGATTAATTGCTTTGGCAATACAGATTTGCATGGTTTCCTGCTGCGGCTGAGTGATATGCGCTGCATCGCAGTTAGTGGCAAAGCCGACAATTTCGGCGTAAATTTTTGCTCCGCGCGCTTGAGCGTGTTCCAGTGACTCAAGAATCAGCGTGCCGGCCCCTTCGCCAATCACCAATCCGTCGCGTTTTATATCGAAAGGACGCGGTGAAAGACTGGGTGTATCGTTTTGCTGGCTAGTGGCGAACAAAGTATCAAATACTGCCGCCTCTGAAGGGCAAAGTTCTTCTGCACCACCGGCAATCATCACCTTCTGATAACCGTGACGGATAGCCTCATAGGCATAACCGATGGCCTGACTGCCCGAGGTGCAGGCGCTGGAAGTCGGGATAACCCGCCCCTTCAAGCCAAAAAATAGCCCGGTATTTACCGCCGTAGTGTGTGACATCATCTGCACGTAAGTAGTGCCGGTGATGTTATTGGTATGCTGTTCAGTCAGCATGGTAGCAAATTCGCTGACCGGTTTAGTGCTACCGGTGGAGGAGCCGAAAGCAATTCCCGTTTCTCCGCCAGTCAGTATAGGGTTACCAATCAGACCCGCCTGTTCCAGCGCCAATTCAGTAGAACGCGTGGAGAGCAGCGATACGCGGCCCATCGAGCGGATGCGTTTACGGGTGTAGTGTTCCGGCAGAGTAAAATCGTCGATGGGCGCGGCGATATGAGTATTTAAGCCCTTGTAGATCAACCACTCATCCATATGGCGCACCGCATTTCGGCCTTCGAGCAGGCGTGCGGAGATTGACTCCCAGCTATTGCCGAAGGCGGTAATTCCTTTCATTCCGGTGACGACAACTCGTTGAATACTCATACCATACCGCCGTTAATCGAAATCACCTGTCGGGTAACATAGCCCGCGATGTCTGACATCAAATAGCTGGCCAAACCGGCGACTTCCTCTGCAGATCCCATGCGTTTCAACGGGATGATATTCATGGCGGCCTCTACGGCCTGCGGCTGCATGTCGAGCATTCCAGTATCAATCAGGCCAGGGGCGATACAGTTCACGGTAATCTTGCGCTTGGCCAGTTCCAGCGATAGCGCTTTGCAGGCGCCAATAATGCCTGCCTTGGCGGCGCTGTAATTGACCTGCCCGCGATTACCGGTAATGCCCGAAACGGAGGAAAGCGCAATAATTCTTCCCCCCTGTCGCAGGCCAATCATCGGCATGACACAAGGATGCAGGACATTATAGAAGCCATCGAGATTGGTATGAATCACGCCATCCCAATCTTCATCGGTGAGTGCGGGGAATGCACCATCGCGAGTGATACCGGCATTATTTACCACCCCGTAGTAAGCACCGTGCGCGGCGATATCGGCTTCAATCGCTACCCGACACTGCGAACGATCGCTGATATCGAAAGCGATCGTTCTAGCGCTGCCGCCCGCCTGGCGGATCTGTTCGGCAGTATGCTCTGCGCCAGCAAAATCGCGATGATAATGCACCACCAGGGTGAAGCCGTCTTTTGCCAGTTGAATAGCAATCGCCTGACCAATGCCCTTGCTGGCACCGGTAACCAATACTGAACGCGTCATGTGGCTGTCCCCTGTAATAATCTTTTTGCTTCTTCAGCTTCAGGCTGATAAGTGTTCAGCCTGGCCTGCACCAGCTGCGTATCCACCTGAGTTTGGCTATCTCTGGATGCAATGGTGCATTCAAAGCACGCGAGCTTGTCGTCCTTTAACAGCTGGCTGACGTGAATGACCAACAAGCTGCCCGCTGGAAATGCCGCAATACTGCATTTCATGCCGCGTCCGCCTAAAAGCATGCCAAGCTGCGGCTCACCCCCCTCTTGCTGGGCATGCCATCCATTCCACACGCCTACCGTCTGCGCCATCAATTCAATCGCAAACCACACAGGCAGCTGACCATGCTGGTCAAGAAATGATGCCAACAAACTATCGGCGCTGACTTTTACCTCGCAACAGGCGGAGTCTTTGCCGACATCGAGGACATTTTCCAGCATCACCATCGGTGCTTCATGCGGTAAATAATGTTCTGCGGCCAGAAAAGTCATCACGGTTTACCCAACAGAATGCTGGCGTTATTACCACCAAAAGCGAAAGAATTGGAGAGGATTACCGGTTTTTTCAGCCGCTGTGGCTGTAAAAGCAGGCCAAACGCTCCCAAACTGGTATCCAGCTCAGCCATGGAAAAATCCTGTGGCGGCAACGGCAAATCACGCTCCAGGATAAGCCATCCCAAAGCAGCCTCTGTCGCTCCGGCGGCTCCCAGAGTATGTCCGGTGAGATGTTTAGTCGAACTACAGGGCGTAGCGCCTGCAAATAGTCGCTGAATCACCTGCGCCTCTACCCGATCGTTTTGCTCGGTCGCGGTACCGTGGAGATTAATATAGCCAACATCCTGTGAACTCAGGTCAGCTTGTTCCAATGCCATGCGCATCGCCTGTTCCGCGCCTTCTCCCTGCGGATGCGGGGCCGACATATGCCAGGCATCAGAAGATTCGCCTACGCCCAGTAACGCCACCGCACCAGGTTCCCGGGTCAGCAGAATAAGCGCCGCGGCTTCACCAATATTGATGCCGTCCCGGTCGGCAGCAAACGGCGTGCAGCGGCCCTCAGACAATGCTTCGAGGCTGTTAAAGCCGTTGATTGGCATGCGACACAGGCTATCCGCGCCACCCACCAGCGCAACGTCAGCCAATCCAGATTCGATTAAACGCTGACCGCTGATGATTGCTCGCGCACTCGATGAGCAGGCGGTAGACAGCGTATAGGCCACGCCGCCAAGATCCAGCAGCTTGCTCAGAAACTGCGAGGGGTCGCCCAGTTCCTGCTGCTGATAGTAAAATTCGTGTGGGAAAACGCCCTCTGGCTGGCTAAATTTCACCGCATCTTCACCCTCGGAAATGCCAGAGGTGCTGGTGCCAAGGACTACCGCAACGCGATCTTTGCCGTATTTTTCGATCGCCCTCTCAACCTGTGGGCGTATCTGTTGCAGCGCGGCCATTAGCAGCTGATTATTGCGACTGCGATGACACGCAAGAGCTTGTGGCACTTCCGGCAACGCGCCTGATACTAGCCCAAGCCAAATGTTTTTTTTGCTGGTTAGCCATTGATCTTGCTGCTGCATACCCGGAGATTGCCGGGCGACAAGGTTTGCAGCGATCTCGTCAAGCTGTGATCCCAAAGCATTGACCATGCCGACAGCGGAGAAATAAATCATGCATCACCCCCGACGTTTTGAATCGCAATGTGGTAATGGAACACATGTTGGGTAATGGCCACCGGCTGCCGACTACTCTTTTGCGCGAGGTAATCAATTTGCATAATAATCTGCCCTTTATCGTCATACAGCGTGCGCTGGGCGACTGTATCTACTAGCTTCCAGCCCACCGGCAGCAAAGGTTGCCAACGGTTTATCGGCCAGTAGCTCAGCATGATATCTGCCAGTACCTGATTGGCAGGCGGCAGTTGCGCAATCTTAATCGCCTGCTCGGTGTGAATGCCGTTTTGATCGTAGAGCACTTTAAACAGGCGGATCCCTACCGGCGAAAGCCCCGCCAGCTGCAGAGTTTGTCCGTCGGCTGCCAGCAACACCAGCATCGATTGCTGTTTCCCGTCGACGGTGGCAGTCAACAGCTGTTGCTGTTCGAGCTTTTCATTAAGCTGTGGCGCTGGCAGCAACACCCGCACGCCAGGCTTTAGCCAAGCCTCCGGGCGCATATCAGGTTGAGAAGGCGTGGCGCATCCTGCGAGTAGCAGAGTGATTATCAAAAACAGCAACCTGCCTTTAATCATTTTTTTATTCCTCGTTTTTTCACCGGCAAGGTCAGCGGGGAAAGTAGAAAAGCGGTAAATATGCCGCTGCTGAGCACAATACCAAAACTGCTAATCGCCTGCGTTGAGCTGAACACCAACATGCCGAAAGTTAGCTGGGTGGTGACTACTGCCATAAAAATCGCAAACATCGAGGTTGTCGGCGTTCCCCGTGGATTGGTAAAGAACAGGGTGTAATTGATGCCAATTCCCAATACCAGAATCAGGGCCAGCAGCGAGAACAGATTTAAACTGTGCCCGCTCAGACCCAGCGCCGCGACACCCATTGCCAGCGATAATAGCGTTGGAATACAACAAATCAGCCCGTGCGGCCAACGAAAGCGCCACAGGTAAATCGCAGCGATAACACCGGCGGCCAATGCTAATAGCCAGGAAAGCATCACGCGGTATTGCGCGAACAGGTCGCTAAATTCGGTTTTACGATCGATCCAGCCGACACCAGGCAGCGATTGCGCCAATGATTGCATGGCGGCGCTGTCGGTAACACCGTTGACCGGCACCAGCGCTGCGCTGCGCCCGTTTGGCAAAGATAGCCACAATAGTCGCCAGCCTTGACTCACCACACTTTGCTGCCATTGACCGGGAGAGACCCATTGCGCTGCAATATCGGCAGTCTTTACGCTGATCCCCGCCTTTTGCAGCTCGGCAGCGACCTGCGGGGCTCGCTCGGTTATCAGAGCCAGATCGGCTTTTTGTCGCTGCATCGACGGCAACCCTAGCAGACGATAACCTGCCACCAGCCCCTGCTTTTGGGCGATGATTAATTTAGGCTGCAATGCTTCTACACGCTGCAAAGTCAGCTCTGCGCTTGAGCCGTAAACCACCAACCATTTCTGGTCGTTGGACTGCCCGGTCAGCGCGGCGATTTGTTGCTCTTGCTTGAGCAACTTGGCAGGCAACGCTTGCAGTTGCCCGATATCATCGTTGGCGTGAAGTTGCGACCAGCCAATTACCGCCAACACCAGTACCGCGAGCGGCAGCCCGATTCGCAACGCCTTCTGATTACGCCAGGCGTGCAACCAGCCAAGAATCAACGATATACCCGGCGTTGGGCCGACCGGTAGATGCCTGGAGAGATACGGATACCAGCAGATCACGGTAATACAGGCCGCGCTCAAACCTGCGGCGGCAAACACTGCCAACTGCTGCATGCCGGGGAAAGGCGCAATCAGCAGCATCAGATAAGCGACTACCGTTGTCAGCATCGCCATCGACAGCGCCGGAAACAGTTTTTTCAGGCTTTCCAACGGCGTGGACTGTGCGCCATGCACTCGCCGCTCGGTCAGAAAATACAGCGTGTAATCAGCGGAAATGCCGACAATGCTGGTACTGAGCACCAGCGTCATGACGTGGATTTCGCCAAATGCCAACAGCGTGCTTACCGTGCCAGCCAAAGCACCAATGCCAATCGATAACAGGCTCAAAAACATCGGCACTACAGAGCGGAACATCAATAAAATCAGAGCAAAAACGCCAATCACCGAGGCCAGCCCCAGCGTTGAAATATCATGTTCTGCCTGTTGGCTGGCATAATTGCTGTAGAAAACCGTCCCACGCTCCAGCACTTCAGCCCCCGGCCACTTAATCTGAAACTGTTTTTTCAATTCTTCGAGCTGGTCAACAATCTGCTTGCTGCTGGTTAAATCGTAGGACGATGCGCGAAGCTCGGCGTGAAGTAAGTACCAACTTTGCCCTTTACTGTCTTTGGCCACTAACCAGCCGTTATCCAACGCCATGCCAGCGCTGTTTTGCTGCTGTGCCATCTGCGACGCTCGCACCAATAACAGCGGATCGTTAGCCAACTCCTTGCCACTAACGCCAGCAAACGCAGAGTATACCTGGCCCATTATCCACTGAGACTGAGTGCTGGCGCCGCTGATTAATCGTGCGCGCGTGGCATCATCGAGCATTGCATTTCGATGCTGATAAAAGAACTGCCCCCACTGCTGTTGGTGGGCGTCATCCATCGGGCCTTCGACCTGTTGCAGCGCAGGCAGCTGGCGCAGGTGACTCAACCACCAGTTCAGCGCTTCATCTCGCTGCTCATTTTCAGGCGGGTTGACCAACCACATCAGCTGGCGGTCGAGCCGCTGACTAAAGGCCGCAGAAAGATCTGCTGGCACATCGGCCAGTTGCTGTTTGGGCAATAGTGCCAGCACGCTGCTGTTGACCTGACTGCGCGGTATCAGCCAAAACAGCGCGGCAATCAGCGCCAAACAGATTAGCAGCCAGCCGATAGCCAGCTGACGATGGCGTTCAGGAAGAAAAATGCTGCTTCTCGGCATCAGTTAAAGTCTTAGGCTCGGTACTTTGATTAAAGAAGCGAATTTTCGTGCTGTCGCCCTGCATGTCATTGATATCGATATTATTCAGATAATTTTGGCCCTCTAAAGTGATCGTTTTGAATAGACGGTTTAAAGGTGAGGTTTTAGGTTCAAGCACCAGCCTCCAGTTGCCCTGCCCAAGATCGCTGAAATTCAGGGTAAAGTTTTGCTCTAACGCCCGATGATCGGCATGAAAAAGCGCCGTTAGCAGCGAGTTAAACTGGAACATTTGCGGGTTATTTTGCGCTGTCACTACCTGCGGCGCCTGACCAGCCATAGTTTGCACCATTTTACTGTCTGTCAGTAACAGGCTCAGCGGAAAGGGTTTTTGTTGCTGCCACCAGAGACCATCGCTGCGTGAAATCAGCAAATTTCCGCTTGAATTGAGCTTCTGATCCATTCCGCTGACGCTGCGCTGCTGGCTAAATTCAGCGCGCAGCACCGGTTGTTGACTAAAGCGCTGCTGAAGCTGGTCGAGAGTCACGGCCTGTGCGCTTAAGCTAACTAAAGCGATAATTATTAATAGAAAACGCATCACTGACTGATCCCCATTTTATCGAATAAAACTGGCGGCGAAACAAAACACATCTCTTTGCTTTCGATGTGAACTGCAACTTGCAGCGTGTAGCCGCTGGTGGTGCGTTTGCCGGTTTGTAAATCGAAAATCTGATAGTCAATTCGCAAACGGTTTTCGAACTCTGTCACTTCCGCCTGCACAATAATCTGCTGCTCAAAGGTGACCGGCCCGCTGTACTTCACGCGCGTATCGACAATCGGCCAGACATAGCCTGAGGCTTCCATCTCGCGATAGCCGTAAGCAAACTGCTTAAGCAGCGCCTCGCGAGCAACCTCGAAATAGCGAAAATAATTGCCGTGCCAAACGACGCCCATGGGGTCAACATCGTGAAAAGGGATGGTTATCTCAACGCGTGTAGTGAAACGAGGAGCGGATAAACGCAGATCTTTTTTCTCGGCCATTTCAATCAGACTCTCTATCAACGGGCACATCTTCGGGATGCTGCCAAAAATCGTAAAAATTGAACCAGTCATGAGGTGCGAGCAGGATGTAATGCTCGAGGCGACGGGCATAGCTGTCGATAATACCCTGTAAACTTTGTTGCCGCGCCGCGCGTGGGATCAGCAGCGGATCGGCAAAGGGTTCAAAATAGATATTCAATTTTTTCTGCTGCATGATGCCAAACATCAAAAATACCGGCACGCGCAAGGCTGCCGCCAGAATGAAAGGCCCTTGCGGAAACGCCGCCGGAGAGCCAAGAAAATCGGAAAAAATCAGCCGCTGTTGCCCGCTACGCTGATAACCTCCCGCCGACGTACGATCGCCGACAATTGCCACCCATTCACCGCGGTCTAATCTTTCACGCAACAGAATGGCGGTTTCTGGCCCCATATTCGCCACTTGGATAAGATTGACGTTAGCCTGCGGATTGATTTCTTTCATCACCTGATTGAATCTTTCAGCGTGTTGAGTAAACACGAGCGCATTCACTTTCACATTCTGGTCCAACTCGCCAAGCGCGCGGCAGGATTCAATATCACCCAGATGGGAAGCAATAATCAGCGTGCCTTTTCCGGTCGCGATTTGCGCCTCACAGCGTCCATTATCGACCAGTATCGCATCGCGCCCGAGCAGCGTGTCACCCCGCCAAGTCGCCAGCTTACTGAGCATCGCCTCGCCGAAACGCATAAAATGCCGAAAACTGCTTAATCGATAAGGTAACGTGACACCGCGAGTCGCAGCGAAATCAGATAAACGCCGCAGGTAATCTTTAGATGCACGGCGCTGACGTGATCCGGACAGCCAAAAATAGCCAATGACTGGATAAAGCAGCAGTTGAAAGCTCTGCCGTCCCAGCACGCGATAAACGTTCATCATCAGGCGAATACCCCACAGCCCTTTACGCTCCTGGGTTTTAGACCAGTGAGGATCGCGGCTGGCGCTGTTGCGCAATCGCAGTAGTTTGGGGATCCGTGGCAACATGCCTAAAAAGAGCCGGGTATGCATCCATGAAATGCGCAGATTGTCTTTTAGCGCATCAAAATGCGACAGGCCGTCAGGTGGATAAATCACTTGAGTGGGAATAAAGCGGCTGCGCGTGCCTTGCCAATACAATCGCACCATAATTTCGGTATCGAAATCCATTCGCTCGCCAATTGTGTGCTGCTGCATCAGGGCCAGCGCCGGTTGCAGAGGATAAACGCGAAATCCGCACATACTGTCTTGCAACGAAAACGATAGAGTTTCGATCCAAACCCAAAAATGAGTGACATAGCGCCCATACAGACGTGATTTTGGCACCGAGTCATCATAAAGCGGCTTGCCAGAAATCAGAAACTCGGGGAATTCCTCGGCCTGTTTAAGAAGTTTGGGGATATCGCTCAGCTGATGCTGACCGTCAGCATCTACCTGCAAGGCATGACTAAAGCCCATCCTGGCGGCTTCGCTGATGCCCCTCATTACCGCCGCCCCTTTGCCACGATTTTGCGCCATCCTCAG
Organism: Serratia sp. M24T3; assembly: GCF_000257645.1. Taxonomy (GTDB): domain Bacteria; phylum Pseudomonadota; class Gammaproteobacteria; order Enterobacterales; family Enterobacteriaceae; genus Rouxiella. Next base: position 5,464 of record NZ_AJHJ01000027.1, on the reverse strand, counting down.
TAGAGTTACCCATGGATACTGTGCGGTCAGGCGGTCGAGTTCTGTTGCCGTTTTACTGTCGCTACCATCGTCGACCACGATACAGGGCAAATTAAAAGGCTCAATTTTTGCTAACACCGCAGACATCGTGCCGCCGTGGTTAAAGCAAGGAATGAGAATACACGGGCGGAATGGCGCTTTCAGGGGCATAGGTTAATCTTCCCGCTGCTGGCCTGCCGCTCACCGCTATCGAAACTGAAAATCAGTTTATTTTTATCCTGAAGCCATTCTATCGATAGCGTTACTTTCTGCTCTGGCAACAACGGCCGCTGAAACTTGATCACGTCAAATCCGGCAAAATTATTGATTACGCCAAGATCCTGGCGGGCGAAATGCATCACCCAGTTGAGCTGACTGACTCCGGGTAAAATGGGTTGTCCGGGAAAATGTCCTTTAAACCAGAAAAGATCGGCAGGCAGCTGCAGTTCAAGCATCAGGCTATGGTCAAGACAGTGTTTACTCAATACCACTGGGAGCATCATAAGAACAGTTCCCGCAGTTCGGAGTAAATTATTTTACCTTGTAAATTCATGGGGATAAATTGAATCACACGCCAAAATCGCGGTATTGCAACAGGAGCAAGCCAGCCTCGCAGAGATTGGCGTAATCCCTGAGTTAATGCAGCCTGCGACTCTTTGCCTAGCAGTTCAGCCCCTGAAGCGCTTAGCACTATCACGGCAGCAACATAAGACCGACCTTTCTTCTCAATTTGCAGCACACAAGCCTTTGCTACTGTAGGAAGCTGACATAATCGCTGCTCTATCTCATCAAGGGAGAGTCGCTGTTCGGCAATCTTGACGATGCGATCCTGCCGACCCAGCAAATGAAACTGTCGGTTATTATCAGCTATTCGTAAATTATCACTTAACGGAATGCCTTCTGGCTGTGGGATTAATTCCGAGACTGCACGAGTAGGACTATTATTTTCGAATAACAGCTCGACGCCATCGAATAATTTCCACGGAGTTTCAGATAACCGTTGCTGCCGACTGGCAAGAATCCCTGTTTCACTAGTGCCGTAAATATCAACTGGACAGGTACCGCAAAGCTTCTGTACGTGCGCTGCGGTTTCGACAGAAAGAGGGCCTCCCGCTGAGAATACCTGCTGGCATTTTACCCTTTCGAGATGAGGGTCAAGTCGTTGTAAAAAGGCCGGACTACTGATGACAGTTAAAGGGAACTGCTGTGCCATGGCAATCAACTGCTCGTGGACCTCCAGATTTTCTGCGAAAAAAGGCACTCTCAGACTTAACGGCAGCATAAAACGAAAAGTGAGACCATACATATGCTGAGACGAGACGGTTGCAGCCAAACGTCCCTTACGCAGACTCAGGCCCCAGCGCTGGGCAAGCCAGCGGCTTTCAGTTTGCAAACTGGTTATCGTTTTCGTGATTTTTTGCGGTTTGCCGGTCGAGCCAGAGGTAAACAGCACCACCGAAGCCGTAGCAGGAAATTCAGGCAATGGAATGAGACTGTCGTTTTCAGTAAACGAATTTTCATCCGAAAAAGTAATCGGGAGCAACAACGTTGGGCACGGCAGGCTTAGCGAACAGTCTGTCAGCAGTGCGTCGAACTCGGACAGCTGCTCTTCCAAAAGCGATTGGCGCTGATGCCCCGGCAGCACAGGTATTTTGCCACAATAAAGGGTCGCCAGCATCGCCACGGCAAAGTGGTAACTGTTATCAAAACACAGTGCCCAGCGTTTATGTGGCAGGTTCTTTAGGCGCTGAACCAACTGACTCACGTCAAAACGAAAGTCACTTTGCTGCCAGCGCTGTGTACGACTCCAGGCAACTAGCGAGTCGGTATCGGCTATTGAAGTCAGCCATTGTTCCATCGGCAGTATTAAACACGCTGGATCCATCTTCTGACTGTCCATTCAATACCCATTAATAAACCGATCAGCAGATAGCTGATACCGCCATTATATAAGGTCCAAACCGCTATATCCCCGAAAAGGCAGGTAAAGAGTGCTATGGAACCATTAATGATGAAAAAAGCACACCAGACTTGCGTCACTCGCCTCGTATATTTAACACCTCGGGGCGGCAAATCAGGCTGAGAGAGTCTGGCCAGTCGCTCCACGATTGGGGGCGAAACAAAAAGCGAATAACCAAATAACAATAGCAACAGGGCATTCACCACTACCGGATAATAGAGCAGCATTTGCGTTTCATGCAGCAGCCAACTGGCAGATCCAAGCGCAATGCCCGTAATCGCTACTGTCCTTCCCAAAGTGGTCAACTGGGTTAGTTTCCCGCGAAAAGTCAGCAAGCGGAGAATAAATATCATTACTAGAACTGGCGCAAGAACGCTCTCCCCCCAAGTTTTCAAACCCAGCCAAACCACGAGCGGATAAGCAATGACCACGGTTACCGTTATCACTTGCAAACAGGCTGACAGGCGAGAACTTGGAGTTAAACGACCTTCAGTCATTGTCTGATTACTGTTGTTCGGTTTTGATCAGTACGTCAATGGCGTCAACGACATCTTGAACTGTTTTCACAGATTTAAAGATTTCAGGCTTGATTTTCTTGCCGGTGATTTTTTGCAGGTGCACCACCAAATCGACAGCATCGATACTGTCTAAATCGAGGTCTTCATACAGTCGCGATTCTGGCGTGATGTCATCAGCATCAAGCTCGAATAACTTGACTAAAAGTTCGCTAATTTGTTGATAAATTTCTGGCTTCTGCATACAACCTTCTCAGGAAATTTTGTTTCGTTTAAATACTATTTTAATTTTTGATTGATAAAGCGTGCGAGCGTCGCAACCGAATAAAAATGCTGGCGCATCTCTTCGCTTTCGGCCGAAAGTACAACGCCATATTTATTTTTCAGTGCAAGGCCTAATTCCAGAGCATCAATGGAATCCAGACCTAAACCATCGCCAAATAGCGCCGCTTCAGTGTCTATTTCTTCCGGCGTCATCCCTTCAAGATTGAGGGTATCGATGATCAGAATTTTGATTTCGTTACTTAGTGGATCCATTGCTTATTTCTCGTTATTTTTCAACACTAACTCAGAACGCAGATGTTGAGTCAATCGTCTTGCTGCCAAAGCCAACGAAGCGTCACGGGCTTGTATAAAATCCTGGGGTATTACTTTGCTTTTAACTGTAATTACAAACTGGGGTTTAACCGGCGGAACATTGTACCATCGGCCCCGTTTGGTTAGCATGGGTGGTTCACAGGAAATAGAAACTATACGAATCTCACATCCAGCCCTAAGCGCAATATTGGCTGCACCTCGTTGTAAAACAGGCGCTTCTCCAGGAATTGTTCGTGTCCCTTCTGGAAAAATAAGAATCGTACCACCTGCTTGCAGTCTCTCCTTACAGGCATTCAGCAAGTCTTCAGATCCTGAGTTAATCAGATACCCGGCTGACTTAATGACGCCACTGACAAAAGGATTTCTCAGCAACGCCTGTTTGACGATACAGTCACAACGCGGCATGCAGGATGCCAGTAAAACATAATCCAGCAGGCTAGGATGGTTAGCGACTATCAGACAACCTTTATCTTGCTTAAAAAGATCTGCGCCGACAATACGATAATTCATTACACCGGCTAGACGTAGTGAGTTAAGAAGCAGCTGAAAACTCTTTTTTATACTGTTTAAAGTCATCAAATTAAGCTTTTGTGGATCTTTTATAAACAACCGCAACAGGGTAAACCAGATGATAGAAAGGACTAATCCGCCAATTCCGAAAAATACAAAAAATATCCCGGTTGCTAACCAGCGCCACAGGCGGTTTATCAGGCTGGCTCGTTTCATGTCATTTTTTCCGGTATTTAATCCTTGCGGTTCCACAGCCACTGACCGGATCCCGCACTAATGCAAAATGCGCTGTCGTTTTGCAGGTAATGTCTTATAAAACTTAAGCTCTGCGGCAAATCATCAACCTGAGTTTCAGCGATACGCTGGCAACTAAATTGCTCGCCCAGAGACAATACCAGCGCAATACAGTAAGGCGAATAGCTAGTACTGCTCATATAATCATAAGGTTTGGGAACGATGCCATCGAAATCCACTAATAGGACTTTATTTACCTCTTTTACAGATAGCATGGCCCGCGCTTCAATCATACCCTGCTGGAAACTGTCTTTTCCGGCAGCTAATGAGGTGACCGGCAAGGTATTTTTAGCAGTAATAGTCACCCAACCGGCAGCGGTATTGTGGACTGACATAGAAAAATCTGTGGGTGAAACCTGTTGTTCCTGGGCTAGCGTCTGAAGAATTTTATAGGTTCTTTCAAGCTCGCCGTGACGACTGGTAAACACGGCCCTGTCTATTTGATGCCTTTCCAGCAATGCTAATGAGGTGTCTACCGCCAGGCGGCTAACCAGGCTCATTCTGCGCGAAGACATCATTGGGATACGCTGGCTCTTTTCTATTTCGCCACAGAATCTACTCTTTTCTGGTAAAAATGCCCACCGCAGCCAGGCTTCTGAAGTGCTGACTCCCGGTGCAATTGCCTGCCAGTCAAGTACCGATAATGAGTAATTCATGTGACCTCAGGCTTTGGAATCTTAAGTGTCTAACTTCAGACTGTATTAGATTTCTTATCTGCTTGCACTCGTAATTGCGAATAATCCTAACCCGAGATTTATTAAATATGATCTTAACAGGATCTTGGTAAGAAAATATCAATACTCTATTATTTAATAAACTATAAACTTAAAAATAAGTATAATTTTTGATTAATTTCTCAAGTAATTAAAATTAAAGAATTATGTTTTAATTATGTTTATAAAATTGGCTTAAGGGATAAAGTTTTTAAGTTTAAATTTTATTAAAACGTCAAAAATCTTATCGAAAGAGGAAGAAATGGGGATGAACGCGCGTATTTTTCAGATTTAGAATGCAAAAAACCCTGAGCCTTTCGACTCAGGGTTATGCAATTAGTGGCGGAACGGACGGGGCTCGAACCCGCGACCCCCTGCGTGACAGGCAGGTATTCTAACCAACTGAACTACCGCTCCACCGGTTCTTTCACTCACAACAGACAATCGGTCTGTTATCAGTTTGTCTTCGTTAATATTCCTTGTCAGGGGAATTGAAGACTAATTTGATGCCTGGCAGTTTATGCATGACTCCGTCATACACCCTTCGGGCCGTTGCAAGCAACGTGCTAAAAGCGTTGCTTTTAGTCCTACTCTCTTCTCGAGCAGGCAACTGCTCTACTACTACACAGTACACTTTCTAATTTGATGCCTGGCAGTTCCCTACTCTCGCATGGGGAGACCCCACACTACCATCGGCGCTACGGCGTTTCACTTCTGAGTTCGGCATGGGGTCAGGTGGGACCACCGCGCTACTGCCGCCAGGCAAATCTTGGTGCTAGAAACGATGCTTTTACACTGCTGCTGCGTTGGCCGCCTTCGCGCAATCTCGTCACATACCCACGTATGCTCCTCATTAC